>NC_018010.1:2067500-3267500 GCF_000265405.1 Belliella baltica DSM 15883
CCGGCGGTACCGTATGGAAGGGCCGTCGCTCAAAGGATAAAAGGTACTCTGGGGATAACAGGCTGATCTCCCCCAAGAGCTCATATCGACGGGGAGGTTTGGCACCTCGATGTCGGCTCGTCACATCCTGGGGCTGGAGAAGGTCCCAAGGGTTGGGCTGTTCGCCCATTAAAGTGGCACGCGAGCTGGGTTCAGAACGTCGTGAGACAGTTCGGTCCCTATCTGTTGCGGGCGTGGGAAGTTTGAGGAGACCTGACCTTAGTACGAGAGGACCGGGTTGGACTGACCGCTGGTGTACCGGTTGTGATGCCAATTGCATTGCCGGGTAGCTACGTCGGGAAGAGATAAGCGCTGAAAGCATCTAAGTGCGAAACTCCCTCCAAGATGAGACTTCCAAACAGGGCCGTCAGAGACGATGACGTTGATAGGCAGCAGGTGTAAAGTCAGAGATGACATAGCTGAGCTGTACTAATTGCCCGAAAACTTACCATTGGTCTAAGCACTCAATTTTCTGCACACTTGTTATGAATTAAGATTCAAGACGCAAGATATAAGATACAAGACACAAGATTAAAGACTTGATGTTGGACACTTGATACTTGTATAAGAACTTAAAAATATTGATCTCGAGAGAGAGCCTGTTGAATTTAATGGTATATCCATGTAAAGGAAACAGTAAGATTTAGGCGGCCTAGCGCAGGGGTCCCACCTCTTCCCATCCCGAACAGAGAAGTTAAGCCCTGCAGCGCCGATGGTACTGGGGTTACACCCGGGAGAGTAGGTCGCCGCCACATTATTCAGACCCTTTGGTTAAGTCCAAAGGGTCTTTTTGCGTTTAATACCTTTTGTAATAAATGACAATAGAAGCAAGACACAAGACACAAGACTCAAGTCAATCTATAAAAAGCTTGGTTTATCTTTTTAAAAGAATTAGACTTTTTAACTGAATCACCCAATCACTCAATTAACACTTAACCTTTTAGTATTACAAGCTTCCAACTTTCCATCGGCTAGACTCTTTTCAAACCAACTTTAAAACCTTTTCCTTTATTCCAATTCAATTCTTTTTATATTTGCAACCAAAGTTAGACTATGCATAAAAAACTAATACTTGATCAAAAACAGATCGAAATCATTCTTAAAAGATTTTGTCATCAATTGATCGAAAACCATGATGTTTTTGAAAATACAGTTTTGTTAGGACTACAACCAAGAGGCCCTCTTGTTTTAGATAAATTAGCTTTACTTTTAGAAGAAATATCAGGTGTAAAAGTTCCTTATGGTTACTTAGATGCTACCTTCCATAGAGATGACTTTAGAAGACGTGATTTGCCCTTAAAAGCAAATGAAACAAAAATCAAATTTTTAATTGAAGGTAAAAATGTAATTCTTGTAGACGATGTGCTATATAAAGGCAGGTCTGTAAGAGCTGCTATGGATGCTATGATCGCATTTGGAAGACCAGCTAAAGTGGAACTGATGGTTCTAGTAGATAGAAAATTTACCAGAGATTATCCGATTATGCCTGACTATTGTGGCTTGAAAGTAAATACGCTCGAAAGCCAATATGTAATGGTAGAATGGGCTGATAATGGTTTTGAAAATGATGCGATTTGGATAACTGAAAAAGCTTGAAATAAGATATGTCACAACTGAGTACGAAGCATCTTTTAGGAATTAAGGATATCAGTTCAGAAGATATTCAATTGATCTTTGAAACAGCAGATAATTTTAAGGAAGTCCTTAATCGTCCAATAAAGAAGGTGCCATCCCTTCGTGATATCACGATTGCCAATATATTTTTTGAAAACTCTACACGAACCAAATTATCTTTTGAATTAGCGGAAAAAAGATTATCAGCGGATGTAGTGAATTTTTCTTCAAGTAACAGCTCTGTTAAAAAGGGAGAAACACTAATCGATACGGTTAATAATATCCTATCAATGAAAGTGGATATGGTGGTGATGCGACATAGTAGTCCTGGCGCACCCCATTTTTTATCGAGAAACATCAAAGCAAATATCGTCAACGCCGGTGATGGAACACATGAACATCCGACGCAAGCTCTTCTTGATGCGTTTTCTATAAGAGAAAAACTAGGAGATGTTGCAGGAAAAAAGGTTGCTATTATTGGAGATATTTTACATTCAAGAGTAGCACTTTCTAATATTTTTTGTTTGCAAAAATTAGGTGCTGAAGTGATGGTTTGTGGCCCAATTACATTGATCCCAAAACATATCACGAGTTTAGGCGTAAAAGTCGAATATGATGTGCAAAAAGCTTTAGCTTGGTGTGATGTGGCTAATGTATTGCGTATACAATTAGAAAGGCAACAAATCAAATATTTTCCATCCTTAAGAGAATATTCGCTTTATTACGGAGTCAATAAAAAAATGCTTGATAGATTGGACAAGGAAATTGTAATTATGCATCCAGGCCCAATCAATCGAGGTGTGGAGCTAAACTCAGACGTGGCAGATAGTGAACATTCAATTATTCTTAATCAAGTGGAAAATGGTGTTGCGATTAGAATGGCTGTTTTGTATTTGCTTGCTGGGGCGAAGTAATTGTTTGGGAATATGATTCTAGAAACTTGACTAACTTCGGTATTTAGGTATTCAAGATCAAGAAAGAAAAACCTCTAAAATTTTCCTGATTCCCACTCAAAAGAATTTTCTTTATTCTTTTCCTTGTAGAAGGATTCTTAATGCGTTTTCAATTCAATTTTTGAAATGCTGAACACTTCTCTATAATCGTCAGTACCATTTTGACTAGTTGATCTGATGATCTCTTTGGAAGTGACTAAATAGTAATTATCATACCAATGCATCAATTTTTCACTTCCATGCTTTACTTTTACAACTTCATCAATGCCATTGCTTGGAAGAATTGAAAGTCTTTGATTATCAATCTCTGTTTGCCCATTTTTAATGCTATTAAGTGTCAAAATTCCGTTTTTAAGCATTTTACCATTATTTTTTTTCCGATCTAATCTTTTCTTTAATTTTGCAGCCTTTCTTTCAGGTAGATAATTATAAAAATTTGGAAAATCATGAAGGTTAAAAAATTTCAACGATTGTCCTCCAAAATCTTCAATAGTATTCTGATAATATCCGTAAAAAGCAGACCTCTTTCTCTGGCCATAAGTTCCTACCAAGACTTCTTGGAAGTCATCGTCTGAAGAAAGCATGGATTCCATATATTCCATGTTTTTTTCTTCTAAATTATCCATGGTAACATCTCTAATAAGATTACCATCCGTGTCAAAGGAAATTAGAGAAACCTCATAAACTTTATTGATTACTTCTTTTCTTATCAAAACATTAAAATAATCTAATTCCCGATCGTGATGAAGTTTCAATACTTTAGCATTATAAAAAAATATTCCGGGCAGGGTTATGGTTTCGCCATTTTGTAAGTCAAATAATTGTAAAATGGGACTTTGGTCAAGTGTTCCTTGTAAAACTACTTTCCTACCTACTACTAGAAAATTCTTCAGACTCATTTCCGTTAATTTATCGATCGGATATTGTCTTATTCTTTGTTCTTTAAGATCCGCTTCTATTAAAAATCTACTAGTTTCACTGAGGTCTTTTTTCTCGAAAAGAAGATATAGTTTTGAATCGAATAAATAATATCCGACCATACTATAATAAAGCTGTAAAGGAACTTCATATGCCCTTTCAAACTCCAAATCTTTATCTGCAACAAATATTTCAAGTGTGGGGCCAGATGATTGTTTTAATAATGATCGAAAACCTATAATTCCTTCATCTGTATTGATAGTAGTGTATTCTGCTTCAGCGAATTTGACATCAAATTCAAGTCTATTTTCAATTTGAGCTAATAAGGTAGTGCTTAAAAATAAAAAGATAATTAATAAACCAGTTGATTTAGAGATCATATAAGAAATTTGGTTTTTAGTATTTTAAAAATGGGATAAAGTTTAAACTTTTTATACGTAATTATTTAGTTCAAGTTTTTTTACTTTTCCTCTGGATCAAATAAAGCCCCATTGACTTGTATCTTCGTAAGAAAAAAAACGTCTTTAGTTTTTTGCCTCCCATCTTCATCCTGAAATCTGATTGTTTGCTTGCCCGTCAAGAGATAATTATTCTCATACCACCAATAAAGTATAAGGCTGTATTCATCAGTTTCCCGGATTCTTTCAGTTTCTTCAAGTAATTCAATTTCAAACTTTTCATTTTCGAAAATAACTTCCCCATCGTAGAGATAACTTAAAGCTAATTTTTCATCTTCCAAATACATGTAGTGAAGTTTATTCCCTGTCAAGCTGATTTCTCCAAACTTACTTGGGTTATTTGTCACGTTATTTGGTAGACTGACCGAATTATCCCATAATATGCGACCATCTTTATCGAGCTTTAATATTTGGGCTGCATAAAACTTATATTCTCCTTCTCTAAAAGTATTGAAATTTGGGTTGTAAGGCATGCCTCTATAACCCAAATATGGGTCTCGAAACATCATGTTATTATATATCGGATTAAAGGGGTTGATTCGATACATACTATTCGCATACATTCCATCCCTTGGAAAATATCTAGGGTTGTTTGCCATGAACAAATCACTATAAACCAAATATCCATCATCCATAGTAATGACCTCACGTGTAGAAAGAACGGGTTTGATGTCAGGGGTTTTGCCTTTTTTTAAAGATTTTTCTAAAGATCGTATTCTTCTGGCGCGTATTTTTTCAGGTAAATAATTATAAAAATTTTCAAAATTCTCCAGTGTATAATATTTTTTGACTGTCTCTCCAAATTCATTAATTTCCGCAAAGTAAATGCCCTGATAAGCCTCTTGTCTTTGCTTTCCAAAAGTCCCAATCAAAGCTTGTTGATAATCTTCAAATGGGGTAAGAATACCTTCTATTATCTCTAACTTTGGATCATCTAAATTACCCAAATCAACTTCCCTTAGTTTGCTCCCTTCCATATCAAAGGTTAAAATTGATACTTGCTTCACCTTGTATTGATCTCTTTTACTAATCAATACATCTAACACGCCTAATTGCTTATCTTTTCTTAATTGTAAGATTTCAGAATCTTTGGAATAAATTCCTTGAGCCGTGAAAACATTTGTAGTTTCCATGTCAAAAATCTGCACTACCGGAAGTGATTCAGAAACTCCCATAAAAATCGTTTTTCCATTCATGACGTAGAACTCTTTTAACTCCATTTCTAAAACATTGGAAACGTCAAATTCTGTAGCTTTATCGGTTCTTAAGGTCATTTCTATGATGTAGCGATCTTCTGCAGAAATAGAGCCCCCTTTTTGGAAAAGAAGGTAAAATTTATCTTCATCTACATCATATCCAACGAGGTCATGATTTTCTCTAATAGGAAGTTTTTTTATTGAAGTGGCATTGAGGTTATAGTCAGCCTGAAAAACCTCCAAATGTTTCTGAGATTTGAAGCCTGACTCCTTTACAGTCCTAAAACCAATAACTCCTTCATCATTGAATATTGTCATGTAATTACTTTCACCAAACTTAGCCTCAAATTCTAATCTTGCAGCAAAGTCAACTTGAGCTAGACTTGTCAAGCTAAAAAAAGATAAAACAAAAATTGAAATTACATATCTCATGATCATTTTTGGATTTTAGAAAATATTGATTTAAAGATCTTTGTGTTTTTTTAACGTCAATAACTTAAATAAAGGTTTATGGTTGTATTTTGTTCAATTCTTTAAGATAAGCTATAAGATTTTATTTTAAAACAATTAATCGTGACATTTGTCCTAATCTTGAATCAAGCCCTCAAAAAAATTGGATCAGAAGAATATTACAAAAAAGCTGAAGCTTATTATTAAATTGATGGAGCTTCATGATGAAAATCCCTTTAAAATCAGAAGCTACCAATCTGCAGTCAATACCCTCGAAAGAGGTGAGGATATTTCTGTTGAAGGGAAAAATATAGATGAACTTCAGGAAATCGGTGGTATTGGAAAAAGTATCGCTGAAGTTATTTTTTCTCTGGGTACAACAGAATCGCATGCCTATTTGGAGACTTTGTTAGAAAAGACACCAAAAGGGATTTTAGAAGTGTTGGAAGTCAAAGGACTTGGTCCAAAAAAAGTAAAAGTCCTGTGGGAAGAAATGAATATTACTTCCATCCACGAGCTTTTAGAAGCTTGCCAGGCAGGACAAGTAGCCAAAATCAAGGGTTTTGGAGAAAAAACACAAGAAAGTATCATTCAAGCTTTGGAATTTAAAGCATCAAATGAAGGAAAATGGCTTTTCGCTGATATTGAAAAGGCAGTATTAGCAATAGACGAAGAATTTGGAAATATTGAAGGTATTTCATCCAAAGCCATTGTGGGTGAATTTGCCCGGAAATTAGAAATCATCAATAATGTAGAATGGCTTTTTGATGTAAATGATAAACCGAAAGTCTTAAAACACTTAGAATCAATATCAATTTTAGAACAAGACTTGAAACGTAGCAGTCCATTTAAGTGGAGGGGAAAGATCATAGATCCTGAAGTGACTGTCATGATTCATTTTACAGATTCTACTAATTTCATCAAAGAGAAAATCCTCAGAATAGGAAGCAAAGCACATTTACTGTATCCAATGGAAGGTAATCTTCCATTTGTAGATGTTTTACAAACTGCTGAATTCACTTCAGAAGAAGAAGTTTATGAAAAAGCTGGCTTCGTTTGGATTCCTGAAGAGTTGAGAGAAGGTTTTTTTGAGTTTGACTGGGCAAAAGATGGCGCAAAACCACTACTTGAAGAAAAAGACTTGAAAGGGATTTTGCACAATCACTCAACCTATAGTGATGGAAAACATACCCTGCGTCAAATGGCTGAGCACTGTAAAGCGCTAGGTTATGAATATTTGGGAATGTCAGATCATAGCCGAACTGCATCCTATGCTGGTGGATTAGTTATAGAAAAAGTCCAAAAGCAACAAGCTGAAATTGATCAATTGAATAAGGAATTAGCCCCGTTCAAAATTTTCAAAGGAATAGAAAGTGATATTTTGATCGATGGAAGTTTGGATTACCCTAATGATATTTTGGCTAGTTTTGACTTTATTGTTTCTTCCATACACTCAGGATTGAGTATGGACAGAAAGAAAGCTACAGCAAGAATTCTAAAGGCAATAGAAAATCCATATACTACCATTTTGGGACACCCAACCGGTAGACTTTTGTTGAGAAGGGAAGGATATCCTTTAGACCACAAAATGATCATAGATGCTTGTGCTGACAATGGTGTCATCATAGAAATCAATGCCAATCCATGGAGATTAGATTTGGATTGGAGGTGGGTTCATTATGCAATAGAAAAGGGTGTGAAGCTTGCTATCAATCCCGATGCACATGCTATGGAAGGCTATTCGGATATGCGTTATGGTGTTTTGGTTGGGAGGAAAGGAGGTTTGACTGCTGATATGACTTTTAATACCTTGGGTAGGGAGGAAATCAGTAAATATTTTGAAGAGAGGAAAAACAAAATCAAATAAATAATCACCTATGAATTGGATGAATAAAGACGAAAACTTGCTTTTAGAAAGATCATTCCTCTTCGGCGTGACGGGTATAGTTTTGTGTCTATTAGCATTAGCGAATTCTTACTTTAAGCTTTTAGAAGCGCCAATGGGCCCGCTGAATGGAGTTGGGATTGCACTACAGTTTGTAGGATTGAGTATCGCTGTACTGGTACTTAGGAAAACAAAAATCACCGAGGCTACAAAAGATAAATCAAAGAAAATGGTTTTGGTTTTGGGTGTAGCATTATTCTTTTTTTTCTTGGTCATTTGACCTTAAATACTAAAATCAACATTTGAACATGACCCGACTTTCAAATACATTTTTGATTCTTCTCTTCTTTGTTTCTATTTCTTGTATCACAAAAGAGCAATTTCAAGAGGGAGATATTTTATTCCAAAATGGTGATTGTGGAGATTTTTGTGATGCTATCAGAAAGGTGACTCACGGCTATCAGGGAAAGGAGTTTTCCCATAATGGATTGCTTATGAAAGAAGCAGACGATTGGTTTGTATTGGAAGCAATCGGGAAAGGAGTAAGCAAAACTCCACTTCAAGATTTTTTGAATCGGCATGTAGATAATGAGGGTAATCCAAAGATTATGATTGGAAGACTCAAGCCGGAATATAGAAATTTGATTCCTGAGGCCATTGAAGAAGCACAGAAACATCTTGGAAAACCCTATGACTGGGTTTTTGATTTTGAAAATGATGCGTTTTATTGTTCTGAACTGATTCACTTTGCATTCAAAGATGCGAATAATGGGAAAGATTTATTTTCACCACAACCAATGACCTACAATGATCCAGACACTGGGGAGCTTTTTCCGATTTGGGATAAATATTTTTCAGAGCTTGGCCATGAAGTCCCTGAAGGAAAACCCGGACTCAATCCAGGTGGAATGTCTTTGGAACCAGTTTTGGTGATGCAAGAGATTAGATAATGTATTAAAGTTGTTGTGGTATTTTTAGTCTTGAAGATTTTTCAAGAGAAAATTAATAAAACTCAAACCCTTATAATTCCATATCAATTTTTTTCTTAATTGTAACTTTTGTCGCTGTGGATAGTTCTTCAAGAGCTATACATTAGCGTTTTCTAAATGATTCGATGTTAAAAAATATCTTTAAGTATCAGGTTGGCGTTTTTGATTTCCTTGACGAGCATTGGGAAGGTGCTGTCGTGTCTAAACTGATTTCGAATATAGTCTTATCATTTTTCATATTTGGCTTGGTAGTCGGCTTATTGAATTATCTGGGTGTTATTTTTTACAGTGATGTTATCAGTCCATTTTTTGCCATAGAACTGGCATTGTAACTACTCAGGTACATTATTTACTGACCAATATTCAAGTATTTGGAGTCTTGTTGCCCTCTGTGGTGTATTGATGCGTATTTGTATGTGAATGTACGAAAATCAGCTTTAAAGTTGGTTTATCCACATTTTTTTGTGGGGAAAAACAGCGTGGATTATTGGTATTCATGGGATTATGTGCTGATATTCAGGAAACATTTCTATAGTATATTGGACCACAGGGATACGCTTATTCAGGAACTGATCAAGATGAACCTCCAGCTTATGGAGCAGGTCAAGTCTTTAAAATCTAGGGTATCCGATTTGGAAAATGAGCTTGCCCGTTACCGTAATCCCAAAAACAGCCGCAACAGCTCGGTTCCCCCTTCAAAAGACGAGAACCGCCCCAAAAAAAATCAGAGTCTCCGTCAGGATACAGGGCGCAAAACCGGCGGTCAGCCTGGACACAAAGGCCATACCCTTGAAATGACATCCTCCCCGGACATAATAGAAAACCACATCCCTTTATTCTGTACCTGCTGTGGTGGTGATCTGTCGGCGGTTCCAGCAGAACTGTCCTCCAAAAGACAGGTCCTGGATCTTCCTGTGATTAAAGTGGTATGTACCGAGCATAGAATCTTTTCCAAAAACTGTTCCTGTGGAGAAAAGATCAGTGGGTCATTCCCTGACAATATCAATGCCCCCATACAGTACGGGAGCGGTGTTGAAACCATTGTCGGTTATCTGCATGCCAGACAGTATGTTCCCTATAGAAGGATGAAAGAACTTCTCAGGGACTGCTTCGGTATTAATCTCAGCGAGGGGAGTATCGATAACATTATCGGTAGGTTTGCCCGCAAGTCTGCACCAATATATGCAAAGATAAAGACGGCAGTCTCTAAAAGTCCTGTGATAGGAGCTGACGAGACTGGGGCTAAAGTGGATGGAAACAAACAGTGGGTCTGGACTTATCAGACCGAGGAACTCACCCTGTTAGCTATATCTGAATCACGTGGACTTAAGGCGATGAATACACATTTTCCCGATGGGTTCGGAAAGGCAGTATTGTGCCACGATGCATGGAGGGCATACTTCAACTATTCGGAAAACCTGCACCAGCTCTGTTGTGCACATCTGCTTAGGGAGCTCAACTACATTGTTGAACGCTATAAATCTAAATGGGCTGACAGCCTTAGGGCCCTGTTCAGGGAAGCTATCTCACTGAAGAGAAAACTCAAAAAACTATCAGATCCAGAGAATAGCAGGAGTATTGCTTCCATTGAAGAGAAGATGGATAACCTACTCGCCCAACCTGTAGAGTCAAAACATAAAGAAGCAGTATCCCTACAAAAAAGACTCCTGAAATACAGAAAGTCACTTTTTACTTTTCTCTATCACCAAAAAGTACCACCGGATAACAATGCCTCTGAAAGAGCCATACGCAACATCAAGGTGAAACAAAAAATATCAGGACAGTTCAAATCCAACAATGGAGCTGAAAACTTCAGTGTTATAAGATCCGTCGTGGATACCCTGATCAAACGTTCGGGAAATATCTTAGAAAATCTAAATCATATAGCTAATTTACAACCTGAGTAGTTACCTGGCATTTAATGTTTTGTTGATTTTTGAGGTATTAGGATTGATTTTCTTGATTCCAAAGTCTGTAGCCGATTCTGTTGGAAAGCAATTTGAGATTATATCTTTAGTGCTTTTGCGTGATGCGTTTAAAGAATTTGGACATTATTTGGAGGAAGTCAATTGGGAATTGGAGTTTGTAATGGAGTTGCTTCCAATTGTATCTGATGCATTTGGTGCGATTTTGATTTTCTTCATCACAGGTGTATTTTATAGGGTTCAAAAGCATGCTCGAATAACCCAAAGTCAAGAGGAACAAAAAAGATTTACAGCTATTAAAAAAATACTTTCCTTGTATCTGGGACTTTCTTTTTTATTTCTTGGCGTCTATGATGTGATTTTAGCTTATCAAGTACACGAGATTGTTTATAGCATTGAGTTGTTTTACACATTGTTAATTTTTACAGATGTATTTATACTTCTTTTTTCTTTGAGATATACAACAAAATACTTCAACTTATTTAGGTATTCATCTTTTGCTTTGGCAACGATCTTTTTAAGATTGACATTATCAGCTCCTGCTTATTACAATGTAATCTTGGCTATAATAGCTGGATTGATGGTTTTGGGAGTGAGTTATATTTATAATCGCCTCTTATCAAAACAAGTTATAGAAGATTGAAAAGTAGTGCTTCAAATATCGAAAAAATAAGTCCTTGATATAGAGCATAAAATAAGTTTAAGGCTTGTAAATGGGATTTTTTTTATAGGAGAGTTTGGAAAAAAACAAACATCCTGCTATGTTTGCATCACAATAACGGAAAGCGTTGTTGTTTTCAATAAAATTCCTCCTTAGCTCAGTTGGTTAGAGCACATGACTGTTAATCATGGGGTCCTAGGTTCAAGCCCTAGAGGGGGAGCAAAAGCCTTGCAGAAATGCAAGGTTTTTTTGTTTTAGACAACTCTAGAAACCATTTATTTTTTTCAATACAATAGTTGAGTAACTTAGTTTTTTATTGAGCTGTAATAGAGATGAACAAACAACTACTAATTCTAAGCAATGATTTACTTTCAGAGTACTTGGAAAAAGCGCCGAAAGGTTTAAATCATGCTTTTGAAGCATTGAAAGACGCCGAAATCTCAACAGATAGCTTTAGTTTTTACACCTCTGTATCCTCCGTATACAGTAGCAAAATAGAAGGAGAGGCTATGGAATTAGATAGTTACGTTAAACACAAGAAATTCGGCATTGAGTTTTCACCAGATTTCACTAGAAAAATAGATGACCTGTACGACGCCTACACCTTTGCAAAGGTCAATGAGCTCAATAAGGAAACCATTGCCCAAGCCCATTCATTGCTCAGCAAAAATATCCTTACTAAAAACAGGCAGGGAACGTACCGCACACAAAACATGTATGTCTCCACTCCTGATGGCCGTATTGAATATGTAGCGGCCTCACCTTTTGAATTAGAGGCAGAAATGGAAAAGTTTTATACCGATTTGACGCTACTACTCAAAACAGAAATGTCTATCGAAGAAGCTTTTTTTTATGCCTCAATGATTCATTTGGTTTTTGTCAAAATACATCCTTGGAATGATGGAAACGGCAGAAGTGCCAGATTAATAGAAAAATGGTTTTTAGCAGAAAAATTAGGCGATAAGGCCTGGTTTATACAAAGTGAAAAAATGTATTACGACCATCATCGAACCTACTACTCAAACATCAGACTTTTAGGCTTAGAATACTCTATGTTGGATTATAAAAATGCGCTTGCTTTTTTATTGATGCTTCCATCTTCTATACAAATCGGAAGAAATTAAGATATTCTCAAATCACCCTTGTCTCCGAATATAAATCATAAGCAGCGACAAGGAGATGATGATCGGGGCCTTGTCCGTAGCGAGTGTATTGTTGTAAATCTTTTCTATCCTCGACATATTCTGGTGAGTAAGCAGCATAAAGTTCATCCCATATAATCATCAAATAAGCATAAGGAATTTTACTATTGCGACCTAGTTCGAGCCATTCCTCAAAAACCGACTCATCAAGTGATTTGGGATAGTCTGGTCCGTCAAACATATTTATTGTATTTATTTCTTAAAATCAAATTTAAATATCTCTTGTAGAAGAAAATATAAGTTTACTTCCTAACTGCTAACTTTTTTCACTTTCAAAGAAGTGCCTTCTGTACTGATGACTATGACTTTCTCACCTTTGTCAATAAACTCGCCCCTTGAATATGCATCATAAACTTCATCTTCCAGGAGAATTTTACCACTTGGCATCAGTCGAGTATGAGCAATTCCTCCTTTGCCTAATAAATCATTTTGATACGAAGTGGAGGTGTAGCCCTCAGAACGCTGCTGTGTAGTCGCTAATGCGATTGTACTAAATGCTTTCCATTGATTGATTTTTGGGGCAAAGAAAAAGATCAAAGCCATGGCGACAATTGCAGCCAAAATTACAGTAAGAAGCGCAACAAATAAATCACCTGATGGAACAAAAGTAAAATCAAATGCATCATTTGGAATCATCCCAAGAGTCAGTCCTGTTAAAATCCCAATAATCCCTAGAATTCCAAAAATACCAAAACCAGGAATCACGAAAAGCTCGATCAGAAGTAAAATCACGCCAACTACGAAAACTGCGATTTCCCAATTTTGAGCAAGGCCGGTCAGGTAGTATGGGATGAAATAGAGTATTATCGCAATCACCGAGGCTGCTATAGGAAAGCCCACTCCAGGAGTTTGGATTTCAAAATAGATCCCTGCAAAAATAATTAAAATTAAAAAACCACTTACAGCAGGGTTGAGGAAGATAGAAATTACTTTCTCCACATTTGACTCAGTGTATTTTATGATTTCAAAAGACTCAATGCCTTGTTTTTCTATGACCTCTGTAAGGCTAATAACTTCACCCTCGCTAAATCCATTAGCAATAGCTTCTGACACTGAAAAAGTAATTACAGATCCTTTTTCGCTTATGCCTTCCACTTCTAAGTTTTGATCAACCATAGCTTCTGCGATTTTTGGATCTCTTCCTTTTGCTTCTGCGGTGCTTCGCATCATCGAGCGCATATATGACTGGTATTTGTCAGGAGCAGCTTCTCCACCTCCTCCCATTACCACTGTAGCAGCTCCAATACTTGAGCCAGGTGCCATATATATACTATCACAAGCAATAGAAATTAATGCTCCAGCAGATGCAGCATCTTTGTTGATCCACACATGAATTGGAACTTGTGTTTCTAGTACCATAGTTCGGATATCATCAGCATCATTGACAGCGCCTCCATAAGTGTCCATTTCTATAATGATCAAATCTGCCTCTTTGGATTCAGCTTCTTCAAGGGCTAGTTTTACTTTTCGGTTCATCCTAGGGTCAATGTCACTTTTGATTTCAAATGTGTAAACTTTCTTTTTGACATTTTGAAGACTATCTTGTTTTGAATAAGCAGAGTTTAGGACTAAGAAAAAAAGAAGGAATGTTAGCGTCAATATATTTTTCATAAACTAATTGATTTGATTTTTGAATATACCAATATTTAAGAGATAAGCATTCAGTTCACCTTTTTGATAAGAAAAAACTTTTTAAAATAAATTATGAGGTGCCTATGACGTTTAAAAAAAGAGTATGGAACGATTTATGGAAGCCTCCGTTTCTATACTTGGATTTGATAAAATTAATCACAAATTTGTACCACAGTATCTACCCCGATAAATTATGAAAAAAAATATCCTAGTTGCGGTTTTAATTGCTTTGAGCTTTCATGTGAACGCGTCTAATTTAATAAAATTGGATTCCATTGGAATTGAAAAGGTAGGCGACAAGACTTTTATTATACATCAAGTCGAGGAAAAAGAAACCATGTTTGGAATATCGAAAAGATATTCAACATCTGTCAACGAAATCATTACAAATAATGACGAGTTGAAAGCAGGGTTGAAAATGGGGCAAAGAATTCGGATACCATACATTGCTCCAGCAGCTTTGCCTGCAGGTTCTAAACTACATAATGTCGCTCAGGGAGAAACTTTATTCTCTATAGCTAAAACTTATGGAGTAACTGTAAGTGATATTATGGCTTGGAATAATCTGAAAGGTAATGACCTTAGTCTAGGTCAAGGTTTAATTATACAAGGAGTTGCAAAGCCAGAGGCTCCAAAAGTAGTGGCTGAAGCAAAAGCAACTGTTCCTGCAGTAGCAACAGCTGGAAAAGCGAAAGCAGCGGAAAACAAAGAAAGAGCTGCTGATAAGAAAGAAGAAGCGCGCAACAAAGCTGAAGAAGTTAAAAAAGAAGTGTCTCGACCAAATGAGGCAGCTGCGAAAGCAAAAGAGGAAGTGAGGTCTGTAGAAAATGTTACAAATATTTATCCTGGAGAGTGGATTACGCATACAGTAGAACAAGGGGAAACTTTATTTGCGGTAGCGAAAAGATACGATTCGAAAGTTGAGGATTTGATTACTTGGAATGGGTTGTCATCAAATAACCTTTCAGTAGGTCAGAAATTGAAAGTAGGTAGAGGAGCGGCAGGACCATCGACAGTCCCTGTGGTAAGCTCAACTGTTCCAGTTATTGTCAATAATGAAAAAACAGATGCTACTTTGACTACTCCAAAAACTGATGATGCTCCTTATAGAAATATCAAAGAAACAGGTTTGGCTGAGGTGATAGATGGGACAGGAAATCATAAAAAATATCTTGTTTTACATAAGGAGGCTCCTGTTGGGACAATTATGCGTGTAAGGAATGAAGAAAATGATATTACTATTTTTGCACGTGTTGTCGGGAAATTGCCAAATACTGGAGACAATAGCAGACTTGTAGTCAAACTCTCTAAAGCTGCTTTTGATCAATTGAGAGCTGTTAACTCGAGGTTCCCAGTTGAAGTTTCTTACTAATGCTTTATAAACGATATTTTGAAAGTGGTTTGAAATATTATTTCTACGAAATTTTGAAATCCAAATAGAAAGAAATCCGTTTCTTCTCAAAGCACATATACCGATTGAGGTTCGATTCTTGATCGGTTTTTTCATTTATGTTTGTCATGTATTTCTCTTCCTGAAAGATCAACTTTGGTATTCATAATTAAGCTTGTACTTTTGTAAGAGAAAAATTCATGAACAAACTTCAACTCATATTACATCACGCTTTCAGGTATGTCTGGAATGCACTTTTTATCCTCAGTTACCCTGTATTGGCTACTTTTGGGCTACTTTTTATTGGAGTCACATATACTTTTTCAGGTTTATCGAAGTTGCTTACAAAATTACGGTCAGAACAAACACCTGGAATCCCTCAGAAATCAGATTGGGAAGTTCTATCGAATACAAATAATTTGTTAGAAGCAAAAATCCATAAACAAATCATGTTTGGCCCCACTTGCTTTCAATTGAGAAGAAAAGATGGTGTGCCTTCAGTTTTGCAGGACTTTTACTTCGGAGGGAAAGTGAGAATTATGGAAGAAGGTATTCTTTTAGAAAAATGGAATGCTACCGATTCTAAACAGCTTCCAGATTTTGATATTTGTTTGTATTTTCCAGATGAAGATAGATTGAAATCACTCACCAATATTAAATGTTTTGATTGGCATCTATCAGAGATAGAGGAGCAAAGCCTTTCTTTCAAATGGTTTGATGGAATTCAAGGTGGCGAAGTAAAAGTGGCGCTTTAAAATGGATTTAAAAGAGTTTTTAGATTCAAAAGTAGCAGAATATAATCAGCCAGGATTTATTGATTTAGATCCTATTTCTATTCCACATAGATTTTCAAAAAAGCAAGACATAGAAATTTCGGGTTTTATTGCGTCAATTTTGGCTTGGGGACAGCGTAAGACCATCATCAAAAAAAGTATTGAGCTGTTTGAAATGATGGACAATGTGCCTCATGAATTTATGCTAAACCATACAGAAAATGATCTAAGGCCATTTCTTAAATTCAAGCATAGGACTTTTAATGATATAGATACTTTATATTTTATTGAATTTTTTTCTTGGTATTACAAAAAATACGAAAGTTTAGAATTTGCCTTTTTACAAGGCTTCTCAAATGAAGTAGATGTCATGGAAAAATTACTCTCCAATTTTCATGACTTTTTCTTTCAACTGCCAGATGCTCCTCTTCGGACTAGAAAACATATTGCAACTCCTAAAAGGAAGGCTGCATGTAAGCGAATCAATATGTTTCTCAGATGGATGGTCAGGCAGGATGACAAAGGTGTCGATTTTGGCATTTGGAAGACCATTCAGCCGAGTCAGTTGATCTGTCCATGTGATTTGCATGTGGACAGGGTGGGAAGGAAGCTTGGACTGATTAATAGAAAACAAACCGACTGGATCACAGCTACAGAGCTTACGCAAAAGCTCCGAGAATTTGATCCAGTCGATCCTGTCAAATATGATTTTGCTCTTTTTGGCTTGGGTGTAGAGGAGAAATTTTAAATTACTTTATCAAGATCAGCTCTTTCTGCGGCTCGATCAAATACCTAGCACCATCGGATGTGACCACAGCAGTTTCTTCAACAGACATGGTCTTGGTACCGCCATTAGGTAAATTCCAAGCATGAAACCCATCAAAAGCGAAGAGCATACCTACTTTGAGTGGTTTGACAGCAGCAGGCCTGCTTGCAGGATTTTCGAGCATGCCACCCCCTAGATTTGGGCCGATGTCATGGGCTACATATCCCACAGGGTGACCTGTACTCCACATGACATACTCAGAGCCACGCTCTGCCATCCAGTCACGCTGTGCTTTATCCACTTGGTAGCCAAGTACACCGGGTTTCATGGCGTCCAGTGCAATTCGATTTCCTCCTATTGAAGAGTCAAAATAGAATTGTACTGAGTCAGGAGCCTGGGTTTCTCCATCTCTCAATACATAAGCGAACCTTTGAATATCAGAAACCCACATATCAAAGACCCGAATACCAAAGTCAATCTGGATGACATCTCCAGGTATTATGACCTTATCTGTGGCATGCGAATGACCACGGTCTGGACCTGAATTTACATTTGGATTTTGATCTGGTGACCATGCATCGGTTACATCATATTGTTCCATTTTCTTTTTGAGAAATTTTGCAATATCTGCATCAGTACTTTTTCCAGGGATAATTTCTGCATATGCCTCATATTGCCAATCAGAAGTGAATTGAGCGGCCTGAGTCATGATTTCTACCTCTGCGGGTAATTTGATTGCCAAAAATTCATAAACTAGTTCATCGGAGGAAATAAGCTTGCCTGCTTGCTCTCCAAGTGCTTCTTCTAAAGCTTTTCTTTGTGTATAACTCAGTCCATCTGCAAGTTCATTTTCAGCAGAACTATTGACTGCAATGGTGCTGAAATTTTGAGTTTTGATAAATGCTGCAGCTTGATAAATGGCTGAAGCGCCTCTTTCTACTGGAATCACTTCATCATGAATTTTGAGATCTGCCAAAGCTGTAGCTTCGCCTACGGGTGAAAATACAGTGGATTTGATTCCGTTTCCAGATTTGTGAAAAAGAAAGACAGCCGTTCCTCCAGCATTTTCCCCACCTACATGATGTGCGATAGGATCATTGTTGTTCTCTCTACAAATGATCGCCCAAGCATCTACACTAGCAGCTTCCATGGCTTGAGGAAGGAGTTTCTGTAGCCTTTCTTTTCTGATTTCAGGCCAAGGACTAGGTCCTGCAAATGGATTTTCGAAATTAGATTTTGTAGAAATTTTCTCCTGGCAAGAGCTCAAAGAGAATAAAATAAATAATACAAACAAGAATGATTTCAATGCATTAAATAAGTGCTTCATATATTTTTAAGTTGATCAATTGTTCAGCAATCTTGAAATTAAGAAGAATAAAACTAAATGTAAAATACTTTTTTCCAGTTAAGTTTTTGATTCACTTTGGTTTTTTAAATGAAAAAATGAGTTTTATAGCTGAAGAATCGGGAGTAATATGTTGATTTAAGATTTCTCATCTTGACTTCAAGAAAAATTCTTTAAATTCGAATTCGAAAAAAATCAAAACCATATGAAAAAATCAAATGCTTGGATGATTGCCATTCTATTGGCTGGATCAATTACCTTTTACGGATGCGGTGGAGAGAGCAAAACAGAGGAGGAAACAACCACAGAAATGGAAGGAATGGAGGAAGTTGCACCTGTTGAAGAACGTGCAAGTCCATTAAGAACTACCGAAGGTACTGTAGGTGACAATGTGAATTTAAGTGTTCAGTACGGTGCACCTTCTGTAAAAGGCAGAGTTTTGTGGGGAGATCTGGTTCCTTACAATGAAGTTTGGAGAACAGGGGCAAATGAAGCTACTTTTGTTGAATTTGGCTCAGATATAATAGTAGAAGGTTCCGTGCTTCCAGCTGGTAAATACTCTTTATTTACTATTCCTAAAGAGTCAGGTAAATGGACTGTGATTTTCAATTCTGAATGGGATTTAGAACATGGACATTTTCAATACAAAGAAGAATTCGATGTGCTTAGAGTAGAATCTACACCTACTTGGGTAGAAGAAAGCCAAGAGCAACTTTCTATTTCTGTCGAAGCTCCCGGAATTGTGGTGAAGTGGGAAAAACTAGTGTTGCCAATCGTAATTGGATAAAATAAAGTAGTTACTGATTGATTGAGAGATTAGTTGAACAGTAAGTTTCAATCAATAAGTTAGGAGGGAAGAGTATCTGATGCTCTTCCCTTTTATTTAGTTGACCTAATAGGTTTTCAAAACCTATTAGGTCTTTTCTTCTTACAGATCATCTCGACTTTTCCAATGCACGCTCTACATCTTTGATGATGTCCTCTTGGTGTTCGAGGCCTACAGAAAGTCTGATCAGTCCATCGCTGATCCCTACTTTTTCACGCTCCTCTTCAGTGAGTTTGCTATGGGTAGTGGAGGCTGGATGCGTGATAATACTTCTACTGTCTCCCAGATTTGCTGTTACAGAAATCATTTGCAATTGATCGATAAATTTTTGAGCTCTTGAGATTCCGCCTTTTAGAGTTAGTGTAATGATTCCTCCTCCATGCTTCATCTGCTTTTTGGCCAAATCATATTGCGGATGAGATTTAAGAAATGGATATTTCACAAAATCCAAGTCAGTGCTATCTTGGAAATACTTAGCTACAGCAAGGGCGTTTTCACAATGTCTATCCATCCTGACAGCCAAGGTTTCCATACTTTTTGCAAGAATCCAAGCGTTGAATGGAGATATAGATGGCCCAGTATGTCGGGCAAAAAATTGTACCTCTTGGATCAATTCTTTTTTTCCAAGAATCAAACCACCCAAAACCCTTCCTTGTCCATCAATGAATTTGGTCGCTGAGTGTGTTACGATATGTGCTCCCCATTTGGCTGGTTGCTGAAGGTATGGCGTTGCGAAGCAATTGTCCACTACAAGGATCAAATTATGTGCTGCTGCAAACTGTCCTACCCATTCCAAATCTATGATCTCCAAGCCTGGGTTAGAAGGTGTTTCGATAAAGAGCATTTTGGTATTGGGTTGTACTAATTTTTCCCAATTGGAGATGTCAGAGATATCTCCATAAGTAGAACTAATCCCCCATTTTGGAAATACTCTAGTCAAAAGTTGATGTGTAGAGCCGAATAGCGAGCGAGAAGCTAAAATATGATCGCCCTGCTGCAACAGTGCCGCCATGCTTCCAAACATTGCTGCCATTCCTGAGGCAGTTGCTATACCATCCTCAGTACCTTCTGCTGCACATACTTTATCAATAAGTTCAGACGAGTTTGGGTTAGCATATCGAGAATAAATATTCCCTTGAATTTCTTCTGCAAACATGGCTCTGGCCTCCTCTGCGGAATCGAAAGTGAAACTTGAAGTTAAATATAGTGGTGCAGAATGTTCTCTTTGATTTGATTTGGATGCGTTAATTCTTATTGCATCAGTTTCGAAATGGGACATTTTGTATTGGTTAACTGTGGAATAGTTATTAGGGACAGGGACAAGAAATTTGAGAATATGAAATAGCTATGGTGTAGTAGAGATACGATTGAAATAAAGTGAATATAATGGAAAGATATCGTGGTATATGGTAATTCTATTCACATTTTTGAGAATGTAAATGGATTTAAAAGAATAAGGATACCATTTGTAAATTTGCATAACATCTAACTTATAGTTCCCACATTGGGCAGGTTTTGGCACCTTTCAGCTGGGATGTGATGGTTGCCAGAGGGTCACAGAGCCTGTTCTCTCACCTCTTCTTTATAAATCAGTAAACTGAATTGCTACAAAGTAAAGCCCTAAATCTTAAAATTCAAAAAATTGACCTCGCAGATTTCTATCTAATTTTAGATTTAAGAAGGTAGATTTTAGATTTGATGAAACTATCCCTGATTTTGCAGATGGATTATTTTTAAATCTAAAATCAGAAAAATAATATCTTAAATCTCTTCATTCATTAAACTGCATCATGGTCATATTGATACCAATTGTGCAAAAAGATATGATCATTTCAACTGCTTTATCCATAAATATTGGAAGTTCCTCAATCTCTTTTGCTGTCCAACGTCCCAAGACATAGTCCACTTGCCGTCCTTTTGGAAAATCGTCACCTATTCCAAATTTTAATCTTGGGTAATCTTGACCTCCTGTCAATTCTTCAATATTTTTTAGTCCATTATGACCTGCTGCTGATCCTTTGCCTCGCATTCTCAACTTCCCAAACGGTAGCGCAACATCATCAACAATAACCAAAATATTTTCTTTAGGAATATTTAATTCTTTCATCCAGTAGTTTACAGCCTTTCCACTGAGATTCATGTAGGTTGTTGGTTTGATCAGATAAAATTGTCTGCCTTTGAATTTGAACTCAGTGGTAAATGCCAAACGCCCACTTTTCCATGAAACCCCCTGTTTATCTGCTAATCTATCTAAAGTTAGGAAACCTACATTGTGTCGCGTCAATTCATATTCAGGGCCGATGTTTCCCAATCCAACTATTAAGTATTTCATTTTATTGTACCTAAATCTACTTTATACCTGATTTCTACAAAATTGTGAGTAAAAAAATAAAAAATCCTGCTCGCGAACAAGCAGGATTTTACAATATTCAAGAAAGCCGTGATTATTCAGCTTTTTTACCTCTAAGTGCTCTTGGAATACCGATCGTAGCGATAGATACATTAGGGCTTGTCAAAATTTCGAAACCTTCTACAGAAAGCTCACTTACTTTAACAGACTTGCCTAAGTCAAGATGAGAAATGTCAACAGGGATTCTGTCAGGAAGATTTGAAGCCAATCCTTTTACTTTCAAGGTTCTAGCTTTCATTTCTAATTTACCCCCTTTGATGATACCTGGAGAAGTACCCATGATTTCAACAGGGATATCCATTTTGATCTCTTTGTTTTCAGTATACGCTAAGAAGTCAGCGTGAAGCAATACCTCAGATACTGGGTGGAATTGCGCTTCTCTCAAGATCGCTTTTACCTTAGTACCTTCGATGTTCAAGTCTACCATGTGAACATCAGGAGTGTAGATCAAGTCTCTGAAAAGGATAGCTGGAGAGTAGAAATGAATCTGCTCTTTGATGCCTGGACCGTAAACTACACAAGGAACGTTTCCTTCTTCTCTGATTTCTTTCAGTGCAGCTCCGTCGAGATTTGCTCTTTTAAACCCTATAATCTCTAAAGATTTCATAAATTTTAAAATTGATTGTTTATATATAATTGAGTAATAATTCTTAAATAAATAGTGCTGAAATAGAGGTGTTTCCAGTTACTGCATGTATAGCTTTCGCAAATAAATCTGAAACTGAAATCACTCTAATTTTTTCAGAAGGCTGTTTTGTAGGAATTGTGTCAGTGATTACAAGCTCTTTCAAAACAGAATTTTCTATGTTTTCATACGCTTTTCCAGATAAAACTCCATGAGTAGCAATGGCTCTAACAGAAAGTGCACCCTTATCCATGATGATCTGAGCAGCTTTGCAAAGTGTACCTGCAGTATCGACTAAGTCATCTACCAAAACCACATCTTTTCCTTCCACATCCCCAATTACCTGCATGGAGGCTACTTCATTAGCTCTTTTTCTGTGCTTATCACAGACTACCATTTCTACTTCAAAATGCTTCGCATATGACCTTGCTCGTGCTACTCCTCCTACATCAGGCGCTGCAAATATTAGGTTTTGAGCATCTAGCCTTTCCAAATAGGGCACAAAGATAGCTGAACCATTCAAATGATCCAAAGGTATATCAAAAAATCCTTGAATTTGTCCTGCATGTAAGTCACATGTCATGATTCTATCTGCTCCCGCAGATGTCAAAATATTTGCTACAAGCTTCGCTGCGATAGAAACTCTTGGGCGATCTTTTCTATCCTGTCGTGCATATCCATAATATGGAATGACAGCACAGACTTTGTAGGCACTTGCTCTTTTGGCAGCGTCAATCATTAAGCAAAGTTCAAGCAAATTATCCGCGGATGGATTTGTAGATTGAATTAGAAAAACGGTACAGCCTCGGACAGATTCGTTGAAGCTGGGCGACATTTCCCCATCACTGAATTTTGACATTGTCAAATCACCAAGTTTTTTGCCGTAGTGCTTTGCAATTTTTTCTGCTAATAATTTGCTGTTGGTTCCGGAGAAGAGTTTTACCTCTGACATTTTTTGTGAAGGGTTTTGGGAGTGAATCTATTTGTTTTAAGATGCATGTAAATGTAGCTATTTTTGCAGGCTTTGAGAAAGATTATTAAAGCTTTGTGAAATTTTATTTGGTTTTAATCATTTGTGCGACAAGTTCTTGACCTTGCAGCCTTCCGATGATTGGGAATAAATTCAAACTCAGGCAAAAATCTATATCTGCCTCAATCTGATGATTTTGGAGTCTTTTAGCGTGTGAAGCTTGCGCTAGAAACCCCGCTAAATCGGATTTATTGGATTCGTAAAGACCTTTCATGGCGATAGCTCCATCACAGTCAAATTCGAAATTTTCTTCCAATAAGCTAACCAAAGCTCCAGCATATAAGGAATCTTCTAGGTTGAATTTTCCTTTCCAGCCAGCACAGTGAATGAGTACATTTTGGTTTTGTGAAGTCAAATAATGTGCTGTGGCTTGTAGATTGACAAAAGCACCTATCAATACTTGCTTGGAGCCCGCTTTGGATTTTTCTATAGCCAAAGTGCCATTTGTCGTGGTCATGGCTATTTTTTGATTTGCATATGCGCCATCAAGATAAGCTAAGGGGGAATTGCCTAGCGTGAAGCCCTCAGCAGTTTGGCCATTTCTTTCTCCTGCGATGACATAACCCTCGGACTGCATGGCTCTACAAGTTTCTAAATCGGCAACAGGAGTGATGCTCGCAACACCATTCCCCAATGCTGTGATCATGGTGGAGGTAGCGCGGAATATGTCCACTACGACCACAATCTTATTTTCTAATTCATGAAGATGAATCAATTCAGGGCTGAAGCAGACTTCTATTTTTCTCTTTGTCATGGGCAAAAGAAAAACCCGCAAGGCAATATTGTCTTGCGGGTTTCTGTAATTATTTTTTGTATAAAGGCAGCTTTTCTATTTTGGCTGCAATATTCTTGTTTCTGATCTGAATCGCAATCTCGGTACCTGGAGCAGCAAACTCTGACTTGACATAGCCTAAGCCTATACCTACCCCCATAGATGGTGACTGCGTTCCGGAGGTCACTTCACCGATTACCTCACCAGCTTTATTGACAATAGGGTAGTGGGCCCTAGGGATTCCTCTTTCTTGGAGGATGAATCCGACTAGTTTTTTGTCAACTCCTGCTTCTTTTTGTTTTTTCAGGTTTTCACTGTTGATGAAATCTTTGGTGAATTTGGTAATCCAACCTAAGCCTGCTTCCAGTGGAGATGTTTCGTCATTGATGTCATTGCCGTAGAGACAATAGCCCATTTCCATTCTCAAAGTATCTCTAGCGCCTAGACCTATTGGCTTGATGTCATAGGATTTTCCAGCTTCAAAGATAGCATTCCATACTTGTTCAGCATTCTCGTTTTTGACATAAATCTCAAACCCACCAGCACCAGTGTACCCCGTACCTGAGATAATCACATCATGTACACCTGCAAATTCACCTACTGTAAAGTGATAAAATTTCACTTCTGAAAGATTCACTGGTGTTAGGGATTGAACGGCTTCGATGGCTTTTGGTCCTTGAACAGCAAAAAGAGAAAGTGTATCAGAAATATTCTCCAAATCAGCACCCATAGTATTGTGCTGATTGATCCATGCCCAATCTTTGTCTATGTTGGAAGCATTGACTACAAGCATGTATTTTTCATATTCAAACTTGTAGACGATCAGGTCATCTACTATACCACCTTTGTCATTTGGGAAACAAGCGTATTGTGCTTGTCCATTGATCAGTTTGGAAGCATCATTTGAAGTTACTTTTTGGATCAATTCCAACGCTTTTGGACCTGTGACCATAAATTCTCCCATGTGTGAAACATCAAAAACACCCACTCCTTCACGTACTGTTTTGTGTTCTTCTATGTCAGAAGAGTAGCGCACAGGCATATTGTAGCCTGCAAAAGGAACCATTTTTCCTCCCAAAGCTACGTGGAGGTCATTGAGTTGGATTTTTTTGATAGTATCTTCCATGATCGGGTTTATTTCTTAAGGGGGCAAAGGTAAAGAATAGCGAAGAAGAATGCGAAGGAGATTTTGAAATAATTTCGTAGTTTGGTAAGAACTTAAGATGGTACAGTTTGATCTATGAAAATGAAGAGAAATTTATGACTTTACTTTTTGGAATTCCATATAGTATATATATATATCGATGTACGTACAATAAATTTTTGATCAAAGAATGTTTAACTTTAAAAACAAATTATTTAAGAAAAAGATGATTTATGCAGTTTTTGCATGTTTAATGATGACGTTTGCATTTGCAGTAAATGCACAAGAAGAAGAGGAAGAATTAGGTGGTATGAGTCTAGGGAGGTAATATGTCCAGGTGGTAGCCAAAAAGAAGTAGTTAGGTGTATTTGGGTGATGTATGATTCATATTGTGACCCAAGTACTCAGGAATGATGTTAAAAATAAAATGAGGCTGTCTCAAAAGTAAATTTGAATAAATTTAAATTTTAAAAACAGCCTAATTTAGCAATAGAGGCCGATTTTCAACAAATCGGCTTCTTATTTTTTGAACTCTAGTCAAAAAGCATGGTTTATTACTCTATTTGATTTGGTGATGTTTCTCTTATATTTTTGATTTAAATCTTCCCTAAAATGATAATTATGCTGCTTTTGCTGCCTTTCTGGAAAGGTTGTGGGCGATTGCATGAAGACCTGTTTCAATTTCCACCTTTTCCAGTCCCCTGAGCACATACCTCTTCATCCCCTTGTTTTGCTTAAGGTGTCCGAATACAGGTTCGACGTCTGTGGCCCGCTGCTTTCTTTTTTGGATTCCCTCGGGAGAGGTCAGCTTTTGTTTTGCTTCTGATTTATACCGTTCCAATGCCCTGTTGACTTCAATGGTTTTGTTTCCCTTTCCCGGCCTGCAGGAAGCAGCCAAAGGACATCCCACACATTTTGATGCCGTATATCTTGCGTATTCTTGTTTGTATCCTGTCGCTGTTGTCCTGGTTCTGGTACCGTTCCTTTCCATTGGCTGTCCCATCGGGCAGATATACCTGTCCTTTTGGCTGTCGTAATACAGGTTTTCAAGTAGTCTGTATTCCCTGTTTTTCCTGTTTTCTTCTCTGAGTTCTTTATGGAAGTAATTATACTTTACATAAGCTGATGTACCGTTCTGCTCGAGGGCGGCATAATTTTCCTCGCTTCCGTACCCCGCATCGGCAGTCAGTGTTTCGGGGTAAGCTCCGTACATCTGCCGATAGGCATTCATATGTGGGATAAGTGTGGTGGTATCGTTGGGTTTTTGGTGCAGGGTATAGTTGACCACAAAGTGTCCGTGGGTACTGAGCTGAAGGTTATAGCCGGGTTTAAGCTGCCCGTTTTTCATGTGATCTTCCTTCATCCGCATAAAAGTGGCATCTTCATCAGTTTTTGAATAGCTGTTGCGTTCCTGTAAGGTCTCCTCCTTCTGTTCATATTCGGCAAGCTTTCCTGGCCAGTTTTTCTCTGCATACCTGAGCTTCTGTCTCACTTTGGGGTCAACTTCTTTACTCTGGAGTGCCGTGTTGATCTTCTCAACGGTTTCAAGTACTTTTTGGGGACTGGGATTCTCAAACTTCTCTTCGGGCTGTCCGAGTTCTTCCTTTGCCGTTTCGGCAGCGTAATCCCAGAGCTCCTGAAGCTGCTTTGCAATCCTCTCCCTGCTCTTCTTGACAGCCTTTCCCCAGACAAAGGTGTACCTGTTGGCGTTGGCCTCTATTTTAGTCCCGTCTGTATAAACGTCTTTTATGTCCAGAAGCCCTTCGTCGTAAAGCATGAGCACTACCTGCGAAAAAATCTCCCGGATCACTTCACGGAGCTTTTCCCCCCGGAAACGGTTGATGGTATTATGGTCGGGTCGCTGCATGCCCGAGAGCCACATGAAACCGATATTTTCACGGACAGCTTTCTCAAGCTTACGGGAGGAATAGCAGTTTTCCAGATAACCGTATATTAGTACCTTCAACAGCATACGGGGATGGTAACTGCTCGCTCCCATATTGCTGTACTGCGAAAAGATCGGCTGGATGTTTATCTTGTCTACGACCGTGCTGACTACACGGACGGGATGCTCTGATGGAAGAAGGTCACCCAAATTGTGGGGAAGGAGCATCAACTGGTTGTGATCATAGTCTTTAAAGACTATATTTGAGTTTTGTTTTTGCACACCTCAAAATAACAATTTTGAGTTAAACAAGAAAAAGGCTACCCGAGAAATTTGGTAGCCTTTCATTTTTTTAAAAAGAGACTTATGAGACAGCCTCATTTTTTTAAATTTTACAGTATGAAGCTTATTACCCTTTTTACCTTAGTATTTATTATAAGTTGTAGTCCTAAAACCCCTTCAATAAATGAGGGTTCAATTTCAATTGACCTTGATAAATCAGAGCTAGGATACATCTCTGAAATTGTAACTGAAATCGATTATGTTCTTTTAGGTTCAGAAAGTTCAAGTTATTTGTCTGAACCCAAAAAGATAAAGTTCGATCAAAATCAGAACATCTATGTTAGTGATGGTTTGCTTTATTCACTTTTTGTTTTTCACCCAAGTGGGGAATTGAATTACTCTCTAACTCCTTCCGGAAAAGGACCTCGTGAGTTTCTAAAAATTTCTGACTATAATTTACTTGATGATTCAATACTGATCCTTGATAATGCAATTGGTAAGGTCCTTAAATTTGATTTAGCTGGAAATTTTATTGAAGAATTTAAGTTCAGAGATAAGTCAACTCATTTCTTTCAAAAAAATGACTATTTATTAAAATTTACAAGCTATAGATCAGATTATGATGGGTTCAATTTCTTGAAGTATAATCTTATTGATGGAAGTAGTTCGGGTATTGTCCCATATCCAATTGAAAAAGAGTCTATTGGGAATTTTAGTTTCCAGTATAGTTTTATAAATCCCTTAAGGGATAATTCGGTGTATTATAATATTCCTTATTCTTATGAAGTTGCGGAATTTGATGTCGATTCAGGAGATTTGAAGGACTTATTGATTTTCGATTTTGGTAAATATAGTTTAAACACATCTGACTATGAGCTGCTCAAAGAAGGGAGAACAGGAAGAGATAAGTTCAATAGTGAAGTCTCAGAGAAAAAGCTTATCCGTTATGTGGCTACTTTTCTTCCTTTTGAGAAAATAAATTACATGAGTGTTGTTCAGGGAGATAATTCTTCAAGGCATACGATTTTGATGGACAAAAAGAAAAATATAATTTTTCAGAAAAAAGATTTATCCAACGATTTGGATGGTGTGAATTTGAATAGAAATCCTTGGTCATTTACTGATGATGCTATTGTATATTTGGATCATGCGAGCGGGTTTCTGGATAAGTATAAAAGCAAAAATGAATTAAAAAATGGATATTCAAAGAGTAATCTTGAAGAGTTTGTCTCGAAGTACAAAAATGAATTGGAAGATGACTCTTGGATTTTAGCCAAATATAAACTCAAGAATTTAAACTAAAAAAAAACGTCTTTCCGCAAAGCGAGAAGACGTTTTTGATTACTAAACCACTGTTGGCCTAGACAGAGAAGCTTTCTCCACATCCACAGGTGCGAGAAGCGTTTGGGTTCACGAACTGGAATCCCTTGCCATTTAAGCCATCTGTAAATTCTAAGGTGGTTCCAGCCAAGTATAGCAAGCTCTTGCGATCAACTAGGATTTTGATACCCTTGTCTTCAAATACATGATCTGTATCGGTCAAAGAAGCATCGAAACCCAAGTCATACATCAGTCCAGAGCAACCTCCACCTTTGACAGAAACTCTAATATTTTCATTTTCAGATCGGCCTTCCTCTTTTCTAAGCTCCAAGATTCTTTCTTTTGCCTTTTCAGAAACTACTATCATATCTTATAATTTTCATTTATCTCAAAGCAAAACACGCTAGGATTTGAAATGATTCAATTACAAATATACTTTTGAAGTGACTAAGTAGCAAATCTCTTTATGGTGCTGATTAGGGAAATGTTATGGTGCTGATTAGGGAAATGGATTTTGGGATTAGAAATCTTTTCTTTTGAATATCCGCATGGCTGTGGCAATAGGCCATGAAATCCAAAGCAACATGATGCTACTCGATAAGAACATTCCCTTGGCACTGCCGAAGAAATTTTGAAAAAATGCTCCTGTATAGCCCATCAAGGCTGAAATGTCTAATTTCATCAGCATGATGATCCTGCCTAGATCTACTGGATTGAGAAAGACTAGACTGAGTGTCGTTTTTTCCAATGGGTAATCTGAAAGGCTGTAAATCAAATAGAGCACAAAGCCATCATAAATCAAAGAAAAGTAAATCCAAAATGAAAGGCTGATACCGATTGCCTTGGCCTTGTCCCGTGTCAAGACAGAAGCTAGGAAAGCTAGTCCAGCAAACACAATTGAAAGGGCTATTCCAATGGTTAGTAGAATCAGGATGCTTTCATCGGCTCCCCATATCAGCATCGGGATACCGAAACCGATCAGAATCGCAGCACTTAGCATGATGATGACAGCCAAGATTTGACTTAGAAATACATTTCTTCTTTTCACAGGCTGTGCCAACATCAGCTCAGTAAACTCTAGGTTATTGAAAAAGTGTGTCGTTGCAAATACTGCGGCAATCAAGGGAACGATCATCAGCATGATATTGAGCAAGCTCAATGAGACCTTGGTCAGGTCTTCTGATACTTGGTAGATGGATACAGCCACCAAAACCATGAAGATGGTGTAGAGTATGGCAAATCTACTTTTGAGAATATCGTATAGCGAATATTTGAGTAGCTTAAACATGGCTCATTTCAGTTTTAGGTTGCTTTTTTTTTAAACTCCATTCCATCAATCTGGCAATAGCAGTGGTGAATCGATCTTCTCCAGTTGTTTCCTTGAGGGCGTCCACACTGTTGTTGAAGAAAATATCTCCTTCATAGATATAAATGGCCTGATCTGTCAACTCATCTAACTCACTCAATATATGTGAAGTGATTAGAATCAATTTTCCTAAGTCTCTTTCTTTTTTGATTTTATTCTTAAGTGTTTCTACAGCCATGGGATCAAGTCCTGCCGTAGGCTCATCTAGGATTAGGATGTCTGCATTGAACATAAAAGCCAAGGCTGCACTGACTTTTTGCCTCGTTCCTCCGCTGAGGGTATGCATAGGCTTTTCCATCATCTGATCTAATCCAAATGCCCCAATCAATTCCAAGTCGTATTCCTTGATCTCAGGGCGCATATCTTGCATCATTCTGAAGAGTTGTCCGATCTTCATATTATCAGGATAGCGGCCGATCTGAGGCATATAACCAATATTAGATCGATATTTGAAATTATTTTTGATGGACTCTCCCTGTACGATGATGTCTCCTTTGTTGGGAATGACCATACCGAGGATGATTTTGATCAAGGTGGTTTTGCCAGATCCATTAGGCCCCATCAATGCATAGCTTTTTCCTGCTTCAAACTCCAAGTTGAATTCACGGAGTACTTCTAGCTTTCCGAATTTCTTCGATATATTTCTAACTGAGATCATAAGGTTTCATTTTAGGGTTGTTGTCAATCATGTTTTCTGGTGTGATGGCAGGAATTATTTTTTCCATTCTATCGAGTAGCATCACCATAAAACTTCTCCAGAGAATGACAGCTGAAGGAATTTTTTCTACGATGACTGAAAACAAGCTGATGGGTCTGTATGGTACATCTCCGATTTTATCTTTGTTTAAGTCATAGCCTTCGTATTTGTCCCAGTAGTTTTCCTTGAGGGTGTTGAGAACAACGCTTCCATTGGTACTGATGTCGAAGGTGTTTGCAATGAAGTTATTTGCTTCAAAAGTATTATTGTCGCAGCTCGCCATCAATTTAAGCGCCCAGCCATTGCTGGTAAATGCGTTGTTTTTGAATAGGGTCCGGCTACTTCCTTCCATGTAGATTCCGATAGTATTTTTCCTGAAAATATTACCTACTACTTCAGAATCTGTGATGTCTTTGAGTAGAATGCCGTAGGAACTTGGACCTTCATTTTCTTCGAATATATTATCTCGCATGACTACATTTCGCGTGTACATGACAGCTACGCCAGCTCCATTTTTACGGAAGGTGTTTTTGATGTAGCTGTTGTCATGGGAAAACATAAAGTGCAAGCCGTATCGCTTGTTTCCATCTACAGTATTGTGTTGACTGATGGTATTGGTGACAAATTCCAAATAAATGCCATCACGATGCCCTTCCACATAGTTACCTTCAATCATGGAGTCTTTGCATTTCCAAAGGTGGATGCCATTACCTGTCTGATATTCTCTTTCGGCTCTAGAGATGAGCTTATTGTTTTTTATGGTGAGGTTTGATGAATTGGAAAAATGCAAGCCAAAAAAAGTATTGTCAAGTTCTACGCCTTCAACGCTACAGTTTTGGGAGTCATAGAATTTGATCGCAGCAGAGTCATCAATATTTGATTTCCCAGTATTGGTGATCCTCAAGTTTTTAAAATGAATGTTTTCTCCCGCAACAATGAACACATCTCCTTGATCTTTTCCATTGATTGTAGGCATTCCTTCACCTTGTATGGTAAGTGCTTTGCGGATGATGATTTCGTGTTCGCTGTATTCTCCAGTGCTCAAGATAATCACGTCACCTTCCTGGGCTTTTGCAACAGCCTCTTTGATAGAGTCTCCAGGCTTTAGCCGCACAGTACCTGCTAAGACAGGACTACTAAGCAGGAATAAGAATAAGAGTAGTGTTTTCATGATATTGATATTTAGAGATACGTGATGAGAAAGATTCATAATTCATACTTCTTATTTCTCCCTTCATAATTCATCTTTCATCCTTCTTTCATTTAAATTGTGTCAGCAGTTCACCCCATGCCATGTAGACTCCACCATGGTCTTTTTTGTATTTTTTGAGGGTTTCGTAGTCTGAGAAAGCGACAATATTGCTTGCCATTGGGGTCTTGAATTTTTCAGATTTCAAGTAAAAGGCAGTAGTTGCATCTGTCAATGTTTCGCCTTGATTATAGTCAGTGATTAGGATATGTTTAAGCACTGTTGAGCCGACTTCACCGGATTCCATGAAGGTCATCAGGCAATTGACATCATCGAAAATGAAGATTTTACCTTTTTGCGTCACCACTTCTGCACCGTATTGAGGATCCATGAGTTTCATTTTGCAGTGATGGCAAACATCCTCTCCATAATTGATAGCTCTGGGGTCTGCACTGCAAGAGAGTAGGAAAATGACTGAGAATAGGGTTAAGATTTGCGTTTTCATGGATTACATATTTAGCGGATTGAATAGACTTTTTTAGGTTTTTTGACTAGTCTTTTCTGTATGGATTTTGAAGTTTGATTTTCTTATCTTCAAAAAAGAATCTACTGAGAACGATGACTAATAAAATTCCAGAGAAGGCAATGATCCAGCCACCCGTGTCAGGTCCAGAATAAGCGAGGAAGTTTAAGAGTTCTTTGTATCCTAGCAGTGGAGGCTGATAAGCCATGCCAGGGACTTTGATGGCTGCAGTTGGGTCTAGATTGTGTCCGTAATCATAACCCCATAGATACATATCCACCAATACGCCAATTCCAAGTAGAGAAATCATAGCGAAGAAGGAGTAAACAGCCCATCTTCTAGCAATCAAAGCAGCCAAAACTCCAAATGCAATAATGAATGCAAAGACATAAATCAGGTAAGTAAATTCTGGAAACATCTCCACACCGATAAGCTTCATGCCAATATAATGGTTGACCCCATTGATGATATCTACATCTCCGCTAAGCCTGTCTATCCATATTTTCATATTTAGCCCCTCAGGATATTGGGGAGCCCATAGACTGATTTGCCAAAGCGGCGTGAAGTATGCTGTGATCATCAGCAATGCAGCGATCAAAACCAATGCGCGATTAGATGAATCTATTTTTTTCATAACCATGGAGGTAAACCACCGGCATTGCTGCCGGTGGTATTGGGTTTATTCGCCTGTAGAGAATTTGATTTCGGGATCGCTTCCTGCTGGAGATACGCGGAGGTATCCTTGCATTTCTTGGTGCAGGGCAGAGCAGAAGTCAGTACAGTAGAATGGGAATATTCCAACTCTATCTGGCATCCACTTGAGCGTTGCTGTTTCTCCTGGCATTACAAGTAATTCTGCTGTATTAGCACCTTTCACTGCAAAACCATGCGGCACATCCCAGTCTTGTTCCAAATTGGTCACGTGGAAGTAAACTTCGTCTCCAACTCTGACGCCTTCGATATTGTCTGGTCTGAAGTTGGATCTGATGGTGGTCATGTAAATATGGACCTTGTTGCCTTCACGCTCCACGCGGGCATTATTGATACCTTTGAGTGCTCTTGGGTGATTGTTTTTTTCTAAAGGATAGAACTTCACCTGCTTGTCTTTGATCAAAGAGGCTGGGAAAGCTTCAGCATAGTGAGGTTCACCGATAGTTGGGAAGTCAAGCAGCAGCTGCATTTTGTCCCCCGAGATGTCATATAGTTGAGCAGAGTGAGCCAATTCAGGACCTGTAGGCAAGTATCTATCTTTTGTGATTTTGTTGTAGGCTACCATATACTTTCCATGTGGTTTTCCTGTCGGTCCACCAGGAATCATCAAGTGACCCACTGAATAGTAAGTGGGTACTCTATCCAAAACCTGAAGGGTTTCGATGTTCCATTTTACGATTTCAGAAGAAACAAACATGGAAGTGTATGCATTTCCTTGTCCATCAAATTCCGTGTGAAGAGGGCCAAGACCTGGTTTTTCTACTTCCCCATGCAGTACAGATTCATATTTCAAAACTGGCATGCCATCAATAGTACCCTCGAAGTCTTGGTTTTCAATAGCATTAAGCATTTTTGTGAAAGAGAAGACAGGAATGATCGCGGCTAATTTTCCTGAACCAATGATATACTCTCCAGTTGGGTCAGTATCCGTACCGTGTGGAGATTTTGGACAAGGGATAAAGTAGATGATATCTTTCAGTTCTTTTGGATCCAAAGTCAGAATGTCTTCCTTGATGGTAGAAGTAGCCATGTGGGTATCTTCATCCCAAACATTGTGTGCATACTTGGCCTTGGTTTTTTTGCCTTTTCCTTCTTTGATGTATTGTTCTGCTTTTTTCCAGTTTACAGCCATGATGAAGTCCTTGTCCTTTTGTGAAGCATTTACTTCCAAAAGTGTATGAGCCATCTCGGTGTTGTAAGTAGAGAAAAAGAACCAGCCATGTGACTTTTTCTTGCCTGCTCGAGCCAAATCAAAATTGAAAGGTGGAGCTTCGATTTGGAAAGCCAAATCCATGTTTCCATGTTCTTTATCAACTGAAATAAATGAAATCGTACCTTTGAAGTTCTCTTTATAGGTTTCTATAGGCAGATCTCTATTGTCTCCTGTTGGGACAGAGAATCGGGTTCCAGCTACCACATATTCTGTGTTTTCAGTAATGAAAGGGGAGGAGTGGTTTCCGGCAGAGTTTGGGATTTCAATAATTTCGACCGTTTTGAATGTTGTCAAATCTACCCTCGCTATTCTAGGCGTATTATTAGCATTGCCGAAAGCCCATCTTGCATCATGCTCCGCGTTGGTAGTAGAAATGGCAATGTGGTGCAAGTCATCCCAAGGGACAAAACCATGTGCTGTATTTAGCATAGGTTTGGATTCTTCTGAGAAGCCATAGCCATTTTCTGGATGAACAGAGAATACAGGTAAAATTTTAAAAACTCTTCCTGAAGGAAGACCTACGACGGACATTTGTCCATTGAAACCTCCGGAGACGATATTGTAGAATTCATCGTGCTCTCCTGGAGCTACATAAACTTTGCTGGCAGCATCACCAGAAAGGGCTGATTGAGCACCTTTTGGTTTACAGCCCGGGGCAAATGCTATGGCCACCATAGCTCCTGCCAATAACCATAATTTTGTTTTCATTTTCATTGGGTTTAATTTTTCTATTAGTTAAGGGCTGCATCGCTGCTACCTGTTCTCTCTCTGTCGTTTTTTCTAAAGTATTCGAGGATTTGTCTGGATTCATCTAAAGAGATATTTTGATTAGGCATCCTCGTTAAGCATTCTTCCAATAATTTTTGTGCAACAGGATCTTCGTCAAGCATCACATCTACATTGGTGATCATATTCATGATCCATTCAGGTCTCCTTCTATTGGTGACTCCTTCAAAGCCGGGCCCTACTACACGTTTACCATCAAATTGGTGGCAAGCTGTACATTTCATGTCTAAGATAGCTTTTCCTTTTTCTGCTAAAGCCTGATCAATATCTTCGCCTAGGTTAACTTCTTTGATTTCTCCTATCCCTTTGGGATCTGCTATTTTTTCCTTTTGAGCGCTTGGAGGAGTGTATGAACCTTGATTTTCACTACTCCCTCCACCGCAGCTCGCCATCAGGAGCATTATTAATATTCCTGCGGACATCAAAACTGTACTTTTCATAGTTTCTGTGTTTTTAGATTTGTGTTGACTTTGTTGATTATATATTGAATTTGGGGATTTCAGAAAATGAGGATATGATGTCCATTGAGCAATTAGCAACAGGCTAAGTCCAACAGGGAAAAAGATTGAAGAAATGAAAATCAATAGGTGGTAATGGGGAATGAATCCCAACTTTGCCCAGAGTAAGGTGCCTTGACCTAGAAGGAGTAATTCTGAAGAGATAAACCCAAAAGAAAGAAATGTCCAGGCTGTTTTACTCAATGAGCTATTGCTAAGCCAATTATTTTTCAAAGCCAAAGCTCCCAAGCCAAAAGTAATGGCTCCAAGCATGACCAAATGAACAAATCCAATCACATAATTTCTGATCGTATAGGCAATATTAGCCACATCTGGAAGTATGAGAGTTGCTTGAATCAAGGCTTTGGCTAGAAGGCTAATGATGCCTATCCATAGTAGGGAATTGATCCAGTTTTTTGGAAAAGTGTAGACGTTGTACAGGTGTCTGATTATTGGTTTCAAGATGATGAAATAAGCGATCACTTGAAGTATAACCCCCAGCCCATTCAGGTACAAAAGGCCAGTGATGGGCGTACTCCAAGCAACTGAAAGTGCATAGGTTAAAAAAAGTGATAAATGAAGCGCAAAAAGTGTTTTTGAGTTTATATTTATAAGGTTGCCTTTGGTCTCCATGTAGCCTAATAATAAGCCAAGAAAGGCGTAAACAAACCACCCGTTTAATTGTAAGTGTAAAAACCATTGAACTGACATAAAGTAGAGTGGGTGCAATCGTCCTAGAGTAGTGCCTATGGGTGCAATAGCCCAAAGTCCTATGCTTGAAATTATCATCCAGATGATGCTGAGTTTGATTAAGTTTTTGGCGGTACTAGAAGGTGATTTTTTTAAATCCTGAAAGAAGAAATAAGCAAAAACATAGCTCATCACAAGGTGCATGGTAGAAAATGCTATGCTAAATCCTCCGTAGCCTTGGAAAGGAAAACTAAGCATCATTCCTAAATTGGCGATGATGGTCAGTATTAATATTTTTTTGTAGATCTGAAGTCTAAGAGGGCTTCTAACATAGCTGAAAGTCAATAAACCAGTTACCAGTAGATATCCCCAACCTAATAATGCTACATGAGAATGTGCGTGGAGGAGGTGCTTGTACTCAAAAAATGGTACTTCTCCGATAAAGAAATAGCGCATGGCTAGACCAAATATAGCAGCGCAAAAGAAAAAGAATACTGCCCAAGTCATCCAAGTCTTGGGAAGTGACTTGGAGACTATGGAAGGCATTTGCAATTTGTCCATATGGCTACGAGCAGTATTCATGATTGATTAAGCATTGAGTTTTTGATATAATTTCACTGCTTTAGGGAATAGAATATTATTTTCTAAATGAATGTGGGTGTGGAGGTCCTCTTCAAATTCTTTCAGCATGGCAAATGCTACCTTGTAAGTCTGACAGCCATCAGGTGGACAAGTATATCCATCTGTCAATGCTGCTATCTTTCTGAATCGCTCCCCTTCTGTGTCATGCTCGTGCTCCATCATGGCTATAGGATTATTGATATGTCCAAAATGAGCCTCTGATATACTGAATCCGCTGCTATCGGCTTCTTCCATGGCTTTGATATAAGGGAAAAGGATCAACTCTTCTTTTTTCATGTGAGTAGTCAAGGCATCAGCTGCTAGCAAAAACTCCTGTGCCACAGCGAAAAGCTCTGGATGACGGCCACCATGTACAGCTGCGAGTTTAGGGAGGTAGATTTTTAATGCTGGGATAGTCTCTTCTACATAGCTATGATGCTTGGTCACGATATGGTCTATCAGTTGACTTAATCCAAAATCCTTGTAATGAACCTCCTCGGGTTGGACGACTATTTGTTCCAAATCTGCAAGAATGCTGGATAGTTCTACACCATTCTTTTCGCAAGCATCAGTCACACTGATGCCACCTTTACAGCAGAAGTCTATTCCGTATTGTGTGAAAACCTTGGCTGTTTTGAAGTTTTCTGCGACGATTCCGCCTACTTTTCTATTTGCTAGTTCCTTTATCATTTCTTTTTGTGGTTTATGGAAGACTGTTTTATTTTTTATTGGTGTAAATTTTTTTAATATTTCAGGAAGCTTATACCATCATTGACCCGTGTAGCTATGTCTTTTAGATTGGTAGTCAACATCATACCTGTCAGATGGTCTCGCACTGCCTTAAACTTGTGGTGAACAGGGCAAGGGTGATCTTCTGAGCATTTTTCTAAGCCTAGTGCACACCCTGTAAAGATCAGGTCACCATCTATGCTACCTACTATTTGTGCAATAGTAATGGTATTTGGATCCCCTTGAATTTCAAAGCCCCCGTGTGGGCCTTTTGCTGAGTTCAGCAATTTATCTTTGACGAGTTGCTGAAGTATTTTAGCAGTAAATGCTTCTGGCGAATTGATTGCTTTTGCGATTTCTTTCAAGCCAACACGCTGCCCATTCTCAGATAAGGAAGCCACATATATCATGGCGTTGATGGCATATTTGCAGGCTTTGGAAAACATCTCTTCTTTAATACAGGACAAATATACCCTTTATTTAAATAAAGACAAAAATATCTTTTAATATTTTTAAGAAATATTTTAAACTAATCAGATTTATATGAAGTTTGAAAGCTAAATAGTATTGACAATAATGGACTTTTTGGTTAATCAACAAGAATTAGAGCTCAAGTATGTCCCAGGAAAAGGAGCATGGACATATCATATCATCATTCCTAACTCTAAAGACATTAAAGGGAAATGGGGTGATATCAAAGTATCAGGAAGTATTGATGGCTATCCGATTAATCATATGAATTTGGCTCCAATGGGTGATCAGGATAAGCGCTTATCGATCAATGGTACAATCCGTCATGCTATCCAAAAATCGGGAGGGGATAAGGTGATAGTGACACTTTTTCTTGAGTCAGAAAATCAACAACTTAAGCAAAAAGAGATTATAGATACTTTTAAAGAATCTGGAGTCTTGGCGAAATTTGAAAAGCTTTCAAAAGAGAAACAGCAGGAAATGTTTGAGAAAATTTTAAAGTCCACTTCTGAAGAAAAGCAAGTGCAATTGATGGTGGATCTTATAGAATTTTTGTTTAAATCTTAATAATTGTCATAAAAAAATCCCGACTTCTTTTGCCGGGATTTTAATTTAAATTTTGACAAATAATTTATCTTTTGGTCTCCTGACTTTCTTGGCAATCACCATGTGGTCAGCACTGTCATCTCTGTAGCCTAAGGCTAACAATGATGAAGCACCTAAACCTTTTTCCTTTAATCCTAAAATCTCGTCTACTTCAGCTGGATTGAAACCTTCCATTGGTGTACTATCGACTTTTTCCTCTGCAGCAGACACCAAAGCTGTCCCCAATGCAATATAAGCCTGCTTAGAAGTCCAGTTGAAAATTTCTGTTTCAGATTGGTTTGTGAAGTGGTCTTTCAAAAAATTGGCATACTGAACTAGAGCTCCTTTTTCCATACCTCTTTCTTCATAAACCATATCAAAGTATGCATCGATTTGCTCGGCTGTGATGCTTTTCCATGCAGCAAACACCAGAAGATGTGATCCTTCAATGACTTGCGGTTGCTTCACAGCTGAATTGAAAAGTTTTTCTCTGGTCTCCTTATCTTCAAGGACCAATACCGTGAATGGTTGTAAGCCATTTGAAGTAGCGGTCAATCTGATAGATTCCAAGATGTTTTCTAGTTTTTCAGCAGGAACTTCCTGCCCATTCATTCTTTTGGCTGCATAGCGCCAATTCAAACTGTTTATTGTAGTACTCATTTTATTTGCTTTATTAATTGATGTATATACATTTAATAGGGTCAAATAGTTCACAAATTGTAAAAAATTAGCAGAGTCAATTTCGTTTAGATGAAACTATAAATTGATTTAGAACTATTCCAAAGTTGGATTAAAAATGCGAACAAACGTTGGTAAATCTGAACTTTGAAAAAGTCATTCTTAACCAAATTGACTGTAAGAAGCAGGGTTTTCAATGTCTATACTTTGGTCCTTCCAATACTTTGAATATGTGTAAAACAGCAGGGAAGATGGCGTCCATGGATTCTTCGGCGCCTTTGGTAGATCCTGGTAGGGCCAGTACGAGCGTATTGCCAATGAGTCCTGCGACAGACCTGGAGAGCATGGAATAGGGCATACGGGCTTGCCCAAAGCTGCGGATGGTCTCTTCAATGCCGGGTACTTCCCGCTCTATCAGCGGTCTGATGGCCTCAGGGGTTACATCTTTGGGTGAAAGTCCTGTACCTCCTGTAAAGATGACCATGTCCATACCTGCATCAACAAATCCTTTGAGCTTGCTTTGGATCTTTTCTTTTTCGTCAGGGATGATGGAATAATCTTCAATGCTGACTTTTAAAGCTTCTAATTTTTGGATAATGACTTTACCTGCCTGGTCTTCTTTTTGACCTGAAGCTATGCTATCCGAACAGACAATTACAGCGGCTTTGAGGTTTTGCTCCTTGTCTTTGGCATAATCTGTTTTTCCCCCTTTTTTCTCGATCAATTTGATCTGCTCTATGCTGATGTTTTTGTCTATGGGTTTGAGCATGTCATACATGGTCAGGGCCACCACAGATGCAGCATGCATGGCTTCCACCTCCACGCCTGTTTTGTAGATGGTGTGGATTTCTACCAAGACATAAATCTCCAAACCTTTGATTTCGTAATTCACGGAAGTAAACTCAACAGGAAGAGGATGGCAATCCGGAATCATGTCAGCAGTACGCTTGGCAGCAAAAAGTCCCGCCACCTTGGCCATTTCAAATACATCTCCCTTGGGCACTGTTTTATTGACCACAGCGGCGATGGTTTCGTCCGAACTCACTTTAACAATGGCCTGCGCTATGGCTTTTCTAAGGGTGGTGGATTTGTGGGTGATGTTGATCATTGTATTTTTAGGTTAGAGAGAATTGTATTGAGATAAAATTGAAATAAGGTGGAAATATGGTGGAAATAAAATAGAAATAGGGTTGGAATAATGTGGAATTATTTCGTCGAACCTGCTTGCTAGTAGGAATGGGCATGTTTCTACTATATTTCGCCGAAGGCATATATCTTTTTAAGTATTCACCTTCCACTCAGATTTTTCATTATCCAGGATTTCCTTTCCCCAGATGGGCAATTCTTTTTTGATGCGCTCGACGAGTTCTTCACAGGCATCGATAGCAGCTTTGCGATGTTTGGAGGAAGTAAAGACAAAGAGGCAGATTTCTCCTGTTTTGACCTCGCCCAAGCTATGGTAAATATGCATGCAGGTCAATGGATATTTGGCAAAGATGGCTTCACGGATTTCGAAGGCTTGCTGCAAAGCCATGTCTTCATAGGCTGTATATTCGATAGCCACTACCGAGCCCTCTTCTTTTTTATCAGCTCTAACCTGTCCGAGAAAGATGCTATGTCCGCCAATATCTGTTTTTGTGCTGTGATTGGCGATGGATTTCGCGATTTTATCAGGAGAGATTGCTCCTTCTACAAATATGTTTTTTGGTGTTCTTTTCTTTTCCATGGTTTTTTTATTTAGGCCACAAAGGCACTAAGTTAATAATGGTTTTGGCCACAAAGGTACTAAGGCACTAAGGTAATATTGGTTTGGGCTTTTTGGAGTTTCTTTTTGATAGAAATACGGTGGAAATATTATAGAAATATTGTTGAAATAGGGTTTGTCTTCGTGTTTCATTCAGGTTTTTCGAAGCATATTTCCATTCTATTTCTACTATATCCCGAATCACTTCGCTCTCGGGATCTCCATTTCACTCCGATTTCGCCGAAGGCATATTTCAATATCCACCAATATCCAATATCCACTAATATCCTTTCTTCTATATCCCGAATCAATTATCTCCTCTGGTTTGCGCAAGAGCTCTGGGCTGAAAATATTTCGCCGAAGGCATATTTCTACTGTATTTCGCGAAGCATATTTCAATATCTAATATCTACTTTAAATCCCCAAAATATCTAATAATTCCCCCCTCAACAGATTGAATATTTTTATCCGGAAACTGACTTTTGACCATGTCGACGGCTTTCAGGCTTCTGCTACCTGATTGACAGAAAAGGAGGATGTTCTGAAAGGATGCTAGCTGACTTCTGGAATTGGGTAAGTCAGCTAAAGGAATCTGGAGGTGGTCAATATCGTCCAGTTCCGGTTGTTCCCCATGTTCCCGAACATCCACCAACACGGACTGATTGGCGTTTTTCAATAAGCTCAAAGCAGCTTCCCAATCCGTTTGTGCACTCAAGCCACAGAAGTCCTGATAGTCCATTTCTTGGAGTTCGGAATGGTTTTTTGGCCTGCTTTGATTGCTGCCTGGATTTTTGGCAAGTTGAACCTGATAGGAATTGTGGTTTTGCAGGTCGTAGAAGAGCATTTTGTCTTCAAGAGAGTCCCCATATCCAGTCAGGTATTTGATACATTCTGCAGCCATCCACGTTCCGATGATCCCTGGTAGCACACCCAATACACCTGTTTCATTGCAGTTGGGTACTTCACGAGCTGATGGTGGAGTGGGGTAGAGATCCCTGTAATTAATAGAATGGCGTCCTTTGGCATTGAAAATAGCTACTTGTCCCTCGTGCTGATAGATGGCTCCGAAAACCAAAGGTTTGCCAGCGATCAGGCAAGCATCATTGACCAAATACCGCGTGGGGAAATTGTCCGAACCATCTAAGATCAGGTCGTAGTTTTTGATGATGCCCAGAATGTTTTCTTTCGTCAGGAAATAGGGGAAAGCTTCTACCTCTATGTCATCGTACTTTTTCTGAATGATTTCGGCAGCAGATTCAGCTTTGTTTTTTCCGAGATCTTCTTTTCCGAACAGGACCTGTCTGTTAAGGTTGGAAAGTGAAACCAAATCTCCATCTATGATGCCGATTTTTCCGATTCCTGCTGCGCTGAGGTAAAGCAAGGCCGGGCAACCCAAACCGCCGGCACCTATGATCAGAACTGAAGTTTTTCTGAGTTTTTGTTGTGATGCGGGACCAAAGCCAGGTAGTATATATTGTCTTTCAAATCTATCCATGGATCATCCTCCGGAGAATGGTGGCAGCAAAGCTACCTCAGCACCTGTGGCTATGCTTATATTTTCGTTGACTTGTTTTTTATCTATGGCAATGCTGAATTTAAGGTCTTTCAATGCGGGGTATTGTTGCTGCAAATAGCCCAATAGGATATCCGTATTTGGAAAATCTTCAATTTCTATCTCCTGCTTTCCAATGATCTCTGCTATTTTTCCGAAGGCTAATAGTTTCATAATAATGTTACTTGGCTTTTTTCAAAGATAAACATTCTTTCACTCCACCCGATCAATTTTATGGGCGATTTCTGGAGATTCAGTTTTGACTATGTTTCTTGTGACTCTTAGCATCCAAAACAAACACACTACAGAAAGGATAAACATCAGGATCCAACTGCTGGTCCAAAGGCCTGTCCAGTCCAACAAATAGCCAAATAGGATGGGACAAACAAAACCTCCCAAACCTCCGATTACCCCAACCATACCACCAACGGTTCCCACTTCATTGGGGAAATAGTCTGGAATAAACCTGTAAACTCCCGCTTTGCCTATTCCCCAAACTATCCCAATCAACAATACCAATACGGCATACACCCACATGTTTGCTTCAAAAGAAATCTGTGTAACCCCTTTTGCTAACAATTCTTTTTTTCCAACTTCCTGTCCAGGCCTTACTACCGGTTCTTGCCAGCTATATTTATGTGGTAAAAAAGAAGCAGTAGCGGATGGATCATTCATTCGCTCCATTGCGTCATCTTTTGAAGCCAGCGCATAATTTCTATTCCCCACTTCAATTGCTTGGTCTGTAACTCCACTTACTTCACCAGCCTGTGTAGCCATGATGCCCTTTCCAGGTGTAATGATGTCCATTTTGGGAACCATCAAAAGAGCCGCTAAGATAATCGACCATCTAAAAGTCCCCAACATGACTCTTCTTGCACCTAACTTGTCACTCATCCACCCACCAAGTACACGAATCACTCCGGAAGGAAAGGAGAATAAGGAAGCAAATAGTCCGGCTACAACCAAGCTTGCTCCATATACATTGACAAAGTATGGTACGAGCCATTGGGCAAAAGCTACGAAGCAACCGAATACCAAGAAGTAATAAAAGCCAAATCGCCACACGCGGATGCTTTGAAGCGGTTTTAATATCACTGCCATGGTTCGTGCAGGGGCGTTTGATTTTTTATTGACTGAAAAGAACATAAAAACCAATGCCATCACAACCAAAACCCCGGCATAGTACTGAGGCAAAAGCCTCCAGTTTTCAGGATTTAATCCATTAGCTGTGAAATTATTCAAAAGGGTAGGAGCCAATAGGGTGGTCAATGCCGCTCCTGCATTCCCTGCACCGAAAATCCCCAGTGCTCGACCTTGCCAGCTTTTTGGGAACCAGACAGAAGTATAGCCTATACCAACTGCAAATCCAGCACCGGCAAATCCAAAGAAAAAACTGAGGACTGCGTAAAACATGAAGCTGTCCGCAAAAGAAATCAGGTACATGGGGATGGCGCAGAATAGTAACAAAGCAGCAAAAATCCATTTCCCTCCATATTTATCCGTAAGAATTCCCAAGGGAAGTCTGAAAATTGCTCCTGTCAAAATCGGGATTCCCAAAAGCCAGCCAATCTCTACAGGACCCCATTCAAAAATTCCATTGTCGGTCAGGTAAGTCACCATGACCCCGTTGAAAGTCCAAACAGCAAAGCAGATAGTGAATGCCAAGGTATTCAAAAAAAGCATTCTGTAGGAAAGAGAGTTGATTTGTTCCTGCATAGTTTTGAGGTTTTAGTTTTTTCCTTTACCGTTTAAGATAATCAATGATTTTTCTTCAGCCAAGTTGCAGCTTGGGCTATGTCTGTTGGCGTGTTGATATTTATAAATTCTATAGGGCTTAATTTATGGCGTTCATCCAAAGCGAAAAATTGATGGGGCTTTTCTTGGATGAAACTTTGAAGTTTTAATTTATCGTTGACCACATGCTCTTCAACGGCGGAAATTAAGCTTTCTGGGTATACTCCTGGAAAGGGGAGTGTTCTGTCTTTTAACCTTGAAACTGTGATGTAGTTTTCTCTGGATTGAGTGATCAAAGCATTCAAAGTTTCTGTCTTTAAAAAAGGCATATCACAGCTTAAAAGGCAAACGTTATTTCCCTTAGCATTAGTCAAAGCGGTTAATAACCCTCCAAGTGGGCCTTTCTCTGGGATAGTGTCTTCAATAACTTTCAGGTCAAACTGCCGATATGCAGGGTCATGTGCGATTATTCGAAGAGGGTAGGGAAGAGTACCTATTGATTCGATCAAATACTGAATCATAGGCTTACCAGTGATTTTGACCAGACCTTTGTCACTGCCCATTCTACTGCTTTTTCCGCCTGCCAAAATGTAAATTTCTAATTCTTTCATGCCCAAATTAATTTTATAGCAGCAAAGAAAAGGACGGTTGTAAGGATGTATTTTACAACATTTACATTGAAGCGCTTTGCTCCCAAATAAGCGCCAATCGCTCCTCCAGCTACAGTCAAGGGCATCAAATACCAAAGCTTAGCATCGATGGAAATATTTACTGCATCAGCTCCTATGTATCCAGCTACTGAGTTGAAGAAGATGAATAAGGCACTCAATGCAGCAGTTTCTTTCATTGAGGTCCAACCCAGCATTAGCAAGATGGGAGATAGGATGATACCACCTCCTATGCCGATCAAGCCAGAAAAGAAACCTATCGAAATGCCTAATATTGGTGCCATCCACCATACTCTTTGAATTACCCGCTCTTTGGCTATTGGGAATACATTTAAAAAACGTAGGATTGGGAAGAACAAAAGCATCCCTAATATTTGCTTGTATAGAACAGTATCGACTAAAATCGTTCCCCCTAGGTATGCAGCAGGGATAGAAAAGATAATTAGAGAAAGGAATAGGTTAGTAGGAAATGCAACTGTTTTCCGATATGCTAAAAATGCAAGCAGGGATACCACCATATTCAGCATCAAAGCTGTAGGTCGAATCTGCTCTGGAGCAAAATTAAAAAGTGCCAAAAACATCAGGTAGCTACTGGCGCCACCATGCCCAACTGCCGCATAGAGGAATGCAGCCAAAGGCATCAAGACGAATAGCATAATCCAAGCCTCGTCCATGTTATTACCAATGATACACATTTATCAAAGAGCCTGCCGCCATCTCTTCAGTTTCTTCTGCAACTTCAGCAAAACAGTCAGCTGCTCCAAAGGAGATCAGATTGAATGATTCCTGCCCAGTCAAGATGTGCACCTGGTTATTTTCAATCTTGGCTTTTAGGAAGAAAGTGAGTCCCGCTTTTCTTTTTAGAGGTTCGGCCAAAGGAAGCTTTGCTGTAGGTTGCCAGGAATTCTTATGCCCCATGTATTGTAAAAGTGATGGCTTGACATATTGATTGAAACAAGTAATGACAGAAGCAGGGTTACCTGGTAAGGCGAAGATTAATTTTTCACCCAAAATCCCAACGTAAAGGGGCTTCCCAGGTCTTTGTTTTATTTTGTAAAATAATTCCTCAACTCCTGCTTTTGTTAATCCTGTTTTTACATAGTCATAATCTCCGACAGAAATACCGCCAGAAAGAATCAGGATATCAGCGTTTGCAAGGGAGTTTTCTATGGCTTTTTGCAATTCATGTGGTTCATCAATGGCTTGCGTACTCTGCACCTCCTCTACACCTAAGGTATTTAAGTAACTTTGCAGAACAGGTCCATTTGAATTGTAAATTTGGCCAAAAGATAGGGGCTTTCCCAGCTCTTGCAATTCGTTTCCAGTGATAATTACCGCAACTTTTGGAGGGCTGTACACAGGAATTTCAGCAATCCCCACAGATGCTAAAAGACCTATGCCGCCGGGGTTGATTAGCGCACCTTTTTTTAAAATAATACCTCCAGCTTCCGTCTGAGCTCCTTTTAGACGAACGTTGCTGCCTCTTGTGAAGCTGCTTTTGTCAAATGTAATTTGATTTCCATCTCTTTCAACCCATTCTTGTGGGATTACAGTATCCGCTCCTTTAGGTATCGGGGCTCCGGTAAAAATTCTACTGGCTTGGCCTTTTTGCAATACATGAAATTCACCATCTCCAGCAGCTACTTCTGATACCACTTGCCATGGCTCTTGCTGATCATCCCAGCTAATAGCGTAGCCATCCATCGCTGAATTGTCAAAAGAAGGAACTGCAATCGGGGAATGAATGTCTTTGGTGCAGATCAAGCCTATGGCTTTTTCGAGCGGTAAAATGTTAGATTTCGCTGAAGGGGTGTGCTTTTGAAGTATTGATTTAGCCTGATTGACTGAGATCATATTTGTATTTTACTAAAATGGGCTTCTTCTATTTTTTCTTTTTGGAACTTCTTTGACTGATTAGTCTTACTTTGTCAAAGTAGCAGATTAGATCAACCTGCCAGGTTTATAAGCTAAAGCAGGGTTAGAGGTTAGAACTACATCTTTTCAATCATATATCCATCATTTTCCAAAACCAACTTTACCCAAAATATCCAATAGTATTTCTATTTCTAAATATTTCAATTGTATTTCTACCATATCCCGAATCACTTCGCTCTCGGGATCTCCGTTTCACTCCGATTTCGCTAAGCATATTTCAATATCCCAATATCCAATATCTCTTAATATCCATTAATGTCATTTATTTCGAAGAATATCTATTTCTAAATATTTCAATTGTATTTCTACCATATTTCAAAAACAAACTTCCCCTCAAAATATCCATCAATATCCACTAATATCAATTAATATCCTTTTTATCCCCCAATCTTAATCATACTACGATTTTCGATTTTGTCAGCTTCAGCCTTTTGGTAATCAGGGGAAAATTGACCGCCTAATGCAGCATGTTTGTTGTATAGAGAGAGTCGAATCAGTGGTTCAATTTCCTTACCCGCTCTCAGGGTACCGAGAAGATCCATTTCTTCTTTTCCGAAAAGGCAGTTTTTCATTTTGCCATCAGCAGTGATTCGCATACGATTACAACTACCACAAAAATGCTCGCTCATAGTCGTAATAAAAGCAAAAGTGCCTTCATGACCAATTGCTTTGTATTTTTTGGCCGTGGCATGGGGTTCGTCCTTGAGTTTGACTACATCAAACTCTTCTTTGACCATATCTAACATTTTCTGAGCAGTCAGCACCTTCGAACTATCCCAAAGATTGCCAGCAAAGGGCATAAACTCTATGAACCTTACATGAAGGGGAAGTTCTTTGGTGATTTTTACAAAATCCAAAAGTTCATTTTCAATAATACCATTAAGTGCAACTACATTGATTTTTATACGAAAATCATGTTTTAGAAGTAATTCTATGTTGTCCCAGACTTGTTGGAATTTATCCCTTTTGGTTAGCTTGAAGAATGTTTCTTGCTTGAGAGAATCCAAGCTTACATTCAATGACCGGATACCGGCTTTTTTGAAAAGACCTAAATATTGATGAACCAAGACCCCATTGGTTGTAAGGGTGAGTTCTACAGGAAGTTTTGCCAATCGTTCTACAATTTCGGCAAACTCCTTGCGAACCATTGGTTCTCCTCCTGTCAGTCTGATTTTTTTCACACCTAGTGAAACGAATATTTTGGCAATGGTCTCGATTTCATCCGGCTGCATCAGATGTGCATTGGGCATGCACTGGATATTTTCCTCAGGCATACAATAAGTACAACGGAAGTTGCAGCTATCTGTCAGAGAGATTCTTAGGTAATCATGTACACGTTGAAACCGATCTTGGAGCATGTTGCTTTTATTCTTTGATTTTGGGTTTTCTTGGCTCAGGTAAATAGCGTAAAAGCCAAGCTGCTGCTATAAACAAAACTGATGACCCGATAAATGTTCCCAATGCGATATTGAAATTATCGGTCAGGGCATTGTTTAATGCCGAATATAAGAACCAAATCTGAATACTGACCAACAGAATCAGTAATAGCGTGATGCCTGTCATCAGGGTATTGGTTTTATTAGGGTGTGCTTCTTTTTGGGAATATCTGAAATTACTCATATCGTTTAGGCTTTATGGCTTTTAGCTTTGACAAACACTTTCCCATTTTCAATCACTACTTCCAATTGAGGCAAAGGTCTAGGAGGTGGACCCTGGGTCACAACACCAGTTTTGGGATCAAAATAGCCCTTGTGACATGGACACTCAATCAAATTTAAATCTTTTCGGTAAATGACTGCACAGGCCAAGTGCGTACATTTCTGTTCAAAGGCCCTCCATTCTCCATCTTCCAAATGGATCAGAATATAAGGAATGACCTTATCGCCCTCAATCTCAAATTGGAGCATTTCGCCCATAGGAACTTGACCTTCTTCACAAATGAAATGCTGGCCTTCCAGTTCTTTTTCAGGAAAGGCGATGCTTTTGAGCACAATAGCTCCATTTCCAAGGGCAAGTGCGCCGGAGAATAGGGTGAGGAACTTGGCAAACTCTCTTCTGGAAACGTGGGTAGCTTCCTCCTTGTCTATAGGGAAATCATTTTTCCACTGTGGTGTTTCACCTGCTTTTTCTTCTTTCATAGTACTGGCTGATTATTGCACTTTGAGGTAATTGCTGCCTTTCGGCATCATAATTTTTACTTTGGTCTTTACTTCCTGCTCCCCGAAGAAAAAGGTGTCAACAGGAACACTGTCAGGTCTCTTTTTCTCGATTTCTTCTCTGGTTCCATAAAACAGTGCCTGTGAAGGGCAAACTGTAGCGCACATCGGTTTTTTACCTGCTGAGGTACGGTCATAACACATGTTACACTTCATCATCAGTTCAGCTTTTTCCTGTTTTTGCGGAACTCCAAAAGGACAGGCCAACACGCAGTTAGAGCAACCGATACAGCGGGATGTCTCTGCGGTATGAACTACACCAAATTCGTCTTTGGAAATGGCATCTGCTGGACAGACATTGGCACAGGCAGGGTCTTCGCAATGCATACAGACTTGAACGGTAGTCTGCGTAGAAACAGCCCTTTCCACATAGTGAATATGGATCATGCTTTCCTGGCCGTTGGTTTCACATTCAGCGCAGGCCATTTCGCAGGCATGGCAGCCGATACACCGCTGCATGTCAATGAAAAATCCCATTTGCTGGTCATATTTTGTACTACTAGGCATAATTGATGTGGTTTATGGTTTTAGGGTTTCGTGGCTTTGAAATGCCAATGAATCAGTGGCTGGGGCAGCCCATTTTTTGAGCGGCTCCAATTTGCAGGCACAGACTTTAAATTCCGGAATTTTGGATACAGGATCCAATGTGCCAATGGTCAATTGATTGGCAGATTGGCTGCCTCCCCAGTGGTAGGGAATAAAAACTGTGTCGGGCCGGATAGTCTCTACAATTTGGGCAGGGAAAACGGCTTCTCCTCTTCTGGTAGATACCCTGACCAATTCCCGCTCCTTGATGCCAAACTGCTGGGCCAAGCTTGGATGGATCTCCAAAAGCGGTTCAGGGTATTGGTCTACAAGTTTGCCGATTCTTCTGGTTTGCGTTCCAGACAGATATTGGGACACTACCCTTCCTGTGGTGAGGGTCACCGGGAATTCTTTATCGGTCACCTCAGAAGGTTCCCTGTAGGGTACTGCATTGAAGTGAGCTTTTCCATCAGGGGTTTTGAATTTTTTATCTTCCCAAAGTCTAGGGGTTCCTGGATGGTCTTCGGATGGACATGGCCAGAAAATGCCCATGTTTTCCTCGATTTTTTTGTAGGTAATGCCGTAATAATCCGCCGTGCCTCCTTTGGAAGCTACCCGGAGCTCGTTGAAGATGTCTTCAGCTTTGCTGTAATTAAACTTGTCACCTGCACCTAATCTTTGTGCCAGTTCTATCAGGATATCACTATCTTTTCTGGCTTGGCCTGGAGGAGTGATGGCTTGGTTGATTTTTACTACCCTACCTTCGGCTGTGGTTACCGTGCCGTCTTCTTCTTCGTGTAACGAACCCGCCATGATGACATCCGCATGCCGGGCAGTTTCATTGAGGAAAAAGTCTATGCACATATAATACTCCAGTTTTTCCAGTGCTTCTCTCACAAAATTGTTATTAGGAAGAGAAACGAGGGGGTTGAAACAGATGGAAATCAATCCTTTGATTTCTCCTCTATGAATGGCCTCTATAATTTCGTAGGCAGAGAGACCTTTGCCGGGAATTTCTTTTTCTTCTACGCCCCAGACTTCAGCGATGTATTTTCTGTGCTCGGGATTGGTGATGTCTCTATTGCCAGGCAATTGATCACATTTATGTCCATGCTCGCGACCTCCTTGCCCATTCCCTTGACCTGTAATGGTTCCATATCCGCAATATGGCTTTCCAATACGGCCGGTAGCCAATACAATATTGATACAGCTGACCACATTATCCACCCCTTTGGTATGGTGCTCAATGCCTCTGGCGTGTAGCAGAAAGGAAGTATCTGCTTTGCCCCACCATTCGGCGGCCAGTCTGATTTTTTCTTTATCTATGCCTGTAGTCGCTTCTGCCCAGTCCAGATCATATTCTTTAACTGCGTCTATAGCTTCTTCAAAACCACTTGTATGGTTATCTATAAAGTCGTGATCTAGCCAATCATTGTCTACCAATTGCTTGAGAATGGCTCCAAAAAGTGCCGAGTCTCTGCCAGGTTTAACGGGCAGATGCAGATCAGCAGTTCTGGCTATAGGCGTAACTCTTGGATCCACCACGATCAATTTAGCTCCATTGTCCCTAGCTTCCCATATGTAGTGGGTAAGGGTAGGGAAGCACTCACTGATATTGGTTCCTGCTATGATGATCACTTTGGCATGCTTCAAATCTGCCCAGGAATTGGAAATTCTATCCAAGCCAAAAGCTTTCTTGTTTCCTGCCCCCGCTGAAACCATACAAAGCCGGCCATTATAGTCAAGGTTTTTGGTTTTGAGTGCCAATCGGGCAAATTTACCCACCATGTAGCTCTTTTCGTTGGTCAGAGATACGCCGGATAGCATGGCAAAGGCATCATTACCATAGGTAGATTGAATTCTTTTGATTTCATTGACGGTACGGCCCATGGCTGATTCCCAGTCAATGGGTTCAAAACCTTTGCCTTCTACGCGTTGAAGAGGGCTTAATATTCTATCCGGATGGTTGTTTTGCAGGTAGCGTTGTACACCTTTGGGACAGAGCCTTCCTTCGTTGAAAGGAAATTCCATCCAGGGTTCAAAGCCTGCTATCTGATTGTCTTTTACCTTGAGCTGTATACCGCACTGCATGCCACAAAAGCAGCAGTGGGTTTTGACCAATCGGTCAGGTTCATTGGATCCTTCGAAACCACCCAATGGGGTGTAGTTCTTTTTGGGACCGTATTGTTTTATGATTTTTTCAGCGGAAACTGGTAGTTTGGCCATAATGGGATTATTCAGAATTATTGTTTAACCGAAGAATTTTCCAGAAGCTTGTCTGGCCTCGAAATGTGCTTTTGCCAGGGCAGACCTTTTTCCTTCGGGAGAGAGGTCTAAATGGCTGCTGCCATCAGCAAGTGTAAAGTCAAAGCCAACTTCTTTGGTAACTCTTTTGAGATCATTGATGTGTGTTTGAGTGGCAAACTCTTCTTTGGTATGTGGGCAGACTGCCATGCCTCGTTTTTTTCCTTCAATTTTATACAAGTTTGCTCCAAGTTGGGCCAGCCTCTGGAAAATGTGAAAGAATTTTCCGAAAGGCATCCAAATCAAAAAGAGAATCACTGTGATGGCATGGGTTACGGCCATAAACTGGTGCGTCCTTCCATCCAAAAAGGTGTAATCGTAACCTATACCCAATCCTGTTACCGAAATAGCGATCAACAAGACCAAGGGAAGCCAATCGCCTTCCAATGACTGGGTTGCGATTACTCCACCATCTTTCACTCTTCTTTTCATCATGATCACTGCTCCGATGATGACAGGGAAAGAAGTCAGGAATAAGGCTTTGAAGGCTAATATTGATATTAGTCCTCCCAATTCAAAAGAGCCTACTTTGAATCCGAAAAAATTGGCATTGTAGATTTCATAGCTTCCGGGCTCCAAGGTGAAATGTATCCATCCAAAAGTCAATGGGACGGTTATGGCAAAAGACAACAGACATCCTGTGGCCAATAAAAAGTGTCCCCACCATCTGGTTCTGCTTCTGTAGGCTATAAAACGCTGAAAAAGGATGTTTCTAAATAGAAGATACACGGATCTGCTGGCATAAGTGATAAAATCCTTGCTGAATAAAAACTGCATACTACGTCTCCAGTAAAGCCGAGTGGGTGGTCTTTGTAACCACACAGAATAACGGTAAGCTATTCCAAAAACGGCAAAGATGGTTCCGAACAGGTAGGCGATAAGCGCTGCATCAAAATTTTGCAGATTCCTGGAACCAATAAACACCAAAATCACCACTGCCAGAGCGGCAATGGTGGCTTTGATAAAGGCTACCCGGTTTAGCGTTTGAAATAATTTCAGCATAGTGTGGTTCTATTAATAATGATTTTGTGAGTATTATAGTCTAGTAAAGAAATTTATATTTTGACAAATCTTTTCGAAAGCCCCGATATCAATCAATTGCTAGAATCCATTACTTTCAAACATTCTGGACATCATTTGGCTTCTTGAATTCACTTTACACCTAAAGCATTTATTATGAAGGTCTCTCAGCTCCTTTTCTATCGTAGAAATACCAGTTGATAACTGTCGCGAGGACCAGGAAGATAGCAAGTATCCAGAAGAAGCCTTCTGCATGGCCAGTGCTCCCGATAAAGGCACCAAGGGCCAAGGAGAATATAAATGGGCCATATGCCGCAATTGCCGCTGTCCAACCAATTACCCCGGCCGCTTGTCTAGGGTTATGCTTAAATATAATAGGAAATTGTCGAAAAGTCGAGGCATTTCCGATTCCTGTGAAAAAAAACAAGGCCATCATGGTGCCCACAAAGAGTGGAAACTGCTCCATTCCCGTTGGATTGACCAATCCAAATGAAAGCAAGACGATCACTCCGCCTAAGAGTCCTACACCTGTTATAGTAGTCAAAACAGCCCCGCCGGTTTTATCTGCCACAAATCCAAAAAGAATTCTGGATGCAGAGCCCACTAAGGGCCCGTAAAAAGCATATTTCAATGGATCCAAGCTGGGGTCAAAGCTGCCATAAAGTACCTTCATCAGCAAGGGGAAGGCAGCTGAAAGTCCAGCAAAAGTACCAAAGGTCATAAAGTAGGTGATGGTACAATACCAGGTATGTTTGTCTCCAAAAATATCCAACTGTTCTTTGAAAGAGGCTTTGATTGGAATACTTTTTAGGTATTTCCAACTAATGATACCCATGATGATCAAAAGAGGAGCATACCAAAAAGCACCACTTTGCAGGTAAATCTCTTTTGAAACCACTTCTCCTGTTGCCTTATCTACACTTTGGAAAAGCTGAGGTGCTCCATATAAGGCTACTCCGATCATGACAGGGGTCATGAACTGGGCTATGCTGACACCAAAATTACCGATGCCTGCCTGAATTCCCAAAGCTGTTCCCTTTAACCTGGCTGGGAAAAACATATTGGTCGATGGCATAAAAGAAGAGAAATCTCCTCCTCCAAATCCTGCCGTAAGGGCAAGAACTACAAATACCCAGAAAGGTGTTCCAGGATTCATCACTGCCAAACCAATCCCAATCACCGGGACAAGTTTAAGTATTGTAGCTACTGTAATGGTATGTCTGCTGCCATAGATCGGGATCAGGAATGTATGGACAATCCTTAAAGTTCCTGCAGCCAGTCCGGGGAGAGCAGCAAGCCAAAACAGTTGGTTATCTGTGAATGAAAAGCCGATACCCGGTAGTCGGGTGACGATAGCGGACATCATAAACCAGGTACAAAACGACAGGGTCAATGCGATAGTAGTGATCGTGAGGGTACGCCAAGCAATTTTTTTTCCGGTTGATTCCCAAAAATCGTTGTCTTCAGGATTCCATTCTTTCAGCCAAGTAGCCATAGTTTTTTGCTTTTATTGGAAGCAAAGGTAATTTACTAAAACACAACAAAAGATGACAAAAGTCATAAAGAATGATGATACAAATGAAATGAAAACCTTTGCATTTAAAGATAAATTTGTCTTTTAAATAAAGGTTTAAATTATGTTGAGTATTACAAAAATTTTCACATTTGAAGCAGCGCACCGGATTTCAGATCATGATGGAGCCTGCAGTCAACTACATGGGCATAGCTATAGTCTGCATGTGACAGTATCAGGAGATGATTTGAAAAAGGACATGCTGCTGGATTTTAAAGATTTGAAGAAAATAGTACAAGAGGAGGTGATTGAAGTATTTGATCATGCCCTTCTTTTAAAAGAATCCGAAAAAAACCTGATTGATTTTGAAAAAATTGGCCAGAAGATTTTTTGGATGCCTTATGAACCTACGGCAGAACGGATATTGCTTTGGATGAAAGATAGGATTGCTCCCCAATTGCCTTCCCATGTAAAATTGGAAGGTTTGACCCTCTATGAAACTGCGACTTGCTATGCAAGATGGAAAGATTGATGACCGTATTCTGCTGTTAGGGATTTGCAATCCCGAACCTAGATAAAGAGGATTTCAAATCCTCTTTTCCGGTTTAGGGTAAAATGAAATTTAAAATTCACGTTATCTGTACCTCGAAATTGCAAATTTCGAGGAGCAAGGATAAGATAAAGTTCTGCCGTCCACAGCTGGCTTATGGCGGGCGTGGTTTTGGTTTTGTTGATGGTGAGAATTGGATGATTACCAGATTGATAAAATAAGTATTATCTATGGTTCTCTGTGAAAATATTATAGGAATTGTCTCAATTGAACTAGTGTACAATGGTAAAAAAGTTTGAAAGAATGTAAATCTATTGGCACAATAATTGAAAATGTGATTGGATAAACCAACAACTTAGCTATGCTTTTAATTTCACAATTCTTATCACGAAAAAAGATTGGTGCCTTATTTTTAAAATCCTTTTCAAGGCAAAAAAAAATTCTATTTAGTTTTGTTGCATTCTCCTTTTTTTTCTCCAGCTCCTTTGCTCAATCCATGTATGTCAGCTCCACTGTTGGAGCAAACTTAAGAAATGGGCCTGGAACTGATTACAATGTGATCAGTACAGTTGGGTACAACAATCAGGTAAAAGTAGTCGGGAATGAAGGTTCCTGGAAAAGAGTCGAATACAATGGGAATACAGGGTATATCAGCTCTTCTCTGCTTAGCGAAAAGCAAGGCAGGTCCTCTCAAAATAATTCATCTTATTCGAATAGGGGCAGTTGAGGTGCAAGAACATCAAGCGTTGCGAGAGGTGCTTCCGGATATACTACTGCTATTGGTTTGAGAGGTGGATTTACCTCTGGAGTTTCTTTGAAACACTTTATCAGTTCGAGAGGTGCTCTTGAATTCGTTGTTGGTTCTCGATGGCATGGAGTTTCCATTTCGGGGATGTATCAGATGCATCAATCTGGAGCCTTGGGAGTGCCTGAACTTTCATGGGTATATGGACTCGGTGCAAGGGTAGGTCATTATGATAGGTATTACTATTATTATGGCTATAGAGGTCCGGGAAATTGTCAGGATCCGAATAATCCGAGATGTTACCCCTATTATAACCGCTATCGTACAGGTGGGTTTACAGCAGTGGGATTACTGGGGATTGGAGGTTTGGAATATAAATTTAAGGATATCCCATTTACGCTCGGCATAGACCTTATTCCTTATTTTTATTTCAACCATTGGGGAGGGAGTTTTATAGATGGAAGTATTTCAGTCCGTTATATTTTGAAGTAGATACTGGCTGTTAGGGCTGCCCAGCTGCCAGCTGTTCCCAGCCGTTCGGGATTTGCAATCCCGAACCTAGATAAATAGGATTTGTAATCCTTTTTCCGGTTTAGGGTAGAATGGAATTAGAAATTCCTTTTAACTGTACCTCGAAATTGCAAATTTCGAGGAGCAAGGATAACGGTTCAAGTTTTCCCGGAACCAATTCTGATATTTTCCCAAAACATCTCGGTTGACTTTGGAATAGCTGAATTAAAATCACTCTTAATTTTCTCTTCAAAATCAATTCCTACAAGGTAAAATGCGAGATCCAGGCTTGAAAAATGGGTTCGGTATTCATCCCGAATCTCTGCCACTTCTCTAAGACAAAGATTGGCTGTGGGGTTGTTGTCAGGAAGGTATGTCAAGTTTAATTCTTTTTGTATTGAATTGGTCATATCCTGAAATTCCCCTGCCTGAATTTTTTGAAGTAGATTTTGAAGTTCAGAGGTATTAGCCATTTGCTTAAAATTCAGTCTGTTTGGTTTCCTTTTTCCAAAAATAGACTTTCTCTCCATATTTTAAAGGCCGGATTTCTTCATCTCTGTATGGATAAACCCTGTTTTTGGATAAATTATTAAATAAAATAGCCATTACAAAAAGAATGATGATACCGGTCAGGATCGGGTTGATGACATAAAAGTATCCCATTGATTTGATTTCATCCGAACCGATGTTGGCAATCAAGGCAATGGCACCCCCGGGAGGATGTAAAGTTTTGGTGTATTGCATGGCCAGAATAGCCAATGAAACAGACAATGCAGGTGAAAACCAGATCATTGATTCAATGTAAAAAAACTTATAAACTGTAACTCCAATAACTGCCGAGATTAAGCTTCCCAAGAATAAATTTCTGGGTTGAGCAAATGGACCGTGAGGATTGCCGAATAATATGACTGAGGTGGCTCCAAATGCTCCAATCAAAAATAAAATATCCGAATTGTCATCAGTGTGGAAGAGTCCTTGAAGGATGCCTATAGTACTTAAACCTAAAAAGCCACCAAAAAAAGACCATGCATTATCCCTTGGGTTGTGTCTCGTTTCTTTATAGACAATGTATCGGGCTTTTTGGAAGGACTTTTTCAGCTTTTTCTTTTTCATGGCTGCAAAAATAGGCAAATTGCCTTATGTCATGTTTTAAACCATCTTAGATTTCAAAAAATGACCAAGGACCAACCTAAGCTGTTCGGGATTTGCAATCCCAAACCTAGATAAATAGGATTTGTAATCCTTTTTCCGGTTTAGGGTAAAATGGAATTTAAAATTCCTTTTATCAATCCTCGAAATTGCAAATTTCGAGGTACAGCTAATTTTTTGCCACAGCCACAATCTTGTTTACGATCTCCTCATTGACCAATCCAAGCCCTTCTTTTTGGTACTTCATGACTCCTTGACGGTCAAAAACGGAGATGATGTTGGAATGGGAAAAATCTATGGGATTGATTTGTTTGTACTTGACGGCCATGATATTGGCAAAATCCCTCACGCCATCTTCGGTGCCTTGTAGGAAAAGCCATTCCGGGCCTTCCATTTGGTTGTCCTTGGCAAATTGCTTTAGTTTTTCAGGGGTATCATTGATAGGGTCAATACTGACCATCACGTATTGGATATCTTTCATTTTTTTGGATGAAACTCTTTCCTCGATCATGCGCATATCTGCTACCAATCTAGGACAGGCTGTTCTACAGGCCGTATAGATCATCACTACGACCAATGGTTTTCCTTTGAGGTCTTTGAACTCGATGGTCTGGCCATCCTGGGTATTCCATTCAGAAGGAAGCTGATAAATAGAGAGGTCATCCATGGTCTCTTCCATATTTTCAGATTGTTCTATTTGGGTGTTTTCCTGACAAGAGAAAAGGAAAAAAGATAGAAGTATAAGGCTGAAGTAACGCATGACAGGTTTATTTAAATGTGAGTTGATTTTGTGGGCCGGCATCTTTGGCACATCTGAACCCCAGAGTTGTGAGGGAGAAGTTGGCCTTCAGGCTGGAGCGCATGGCAAAGCGCATAAATGCTGCGTAATTCATCATGTCTTTGGCACCGATAGCACCTGCGGCGCAGAATAATCCTGCATCTGTGTTGCCGTTGTTTCTGGATTCTCCGGTCAGGATGATGGAATTGAAGTCCTGAGTCCATTCCCAGACCATGCCATGCATGTCTTGGACTCCCCAGTAATTGGCTTCAGAGTTCCCTACGGTTTTCATGTAGGTTTTGGGTTGTTCGTAGCTTCTGAGTATGGATACATTATAGAGGCTGTCTGAGCGGGCATCTCTTTTGGAAGTTGAGGCCATGGCAGCATATTCCCATTCATCCACTGTAGGAAGTCTTTTTCCCTGACACTCGCAGTAAGCTTTGGCAGCAAACCAAGATACCATAGTGACAGGCTTGTCCATCAGATTGGCAGGCGCTTTCAGGTCATTTTCCCAGTTGGACAAATACCTGTTGTCAGCAAATAACTTGGTGACATTGGATTTTTGCCATTTGGAGTGATTTCGGACAAATTCCTGAAAGTCCGCATAGGTGACAGGGTGTTTGTCCAAATAGAAGTCCCCCACAGCAGTTTCGGGCTGTTCACCTACTCCGTAGAGGGGAGTATAATTCCCCCCTTCTATCAGAGCCATTTGATTATTTTGGGCTGAGGCATTGCTGATCAGAAAAAAGCCTGCCATCAGTAAGATTAACTTTCTCATTTCTTTCTTCTTTTGTTCACCATTTCAGGGGTGACTTCGGAACCGTTATTCCCCCAGCTGTTGTACACATAAGTCAATACGGCTGCTACCTCTTCATCCTTGAGCTGCTGGGAAGGCATGATGCTGTTGTATTTTTTTCCGTTTACTGTGATTTCACCTGAAAGCCCATGAAGTAATGCATCTATAGAGCGATTGACGTCAGCATTCAGATAGTCGGCATTGGCTAGGGGAGGGAAGGCATTAGCTACCCCTTCACCATTGGCTTGGTGACAGGCAAAGCAGGTCTGCATGTAGATTTTCTTTCCTGTATCGATCAGCTCACTTTTGGTCATAGTCACTGGAGGGCTTACATCATTGCCATCTTTGGGCATTTTCTGAATGGTACTTCCTTCAGGGAGATAGATCCCTTCCATGATTTCTCCGGCAAAGATTTTTTCATTTTCTTCACCAGTTACACTTAAGATTCCCAAAGCACCTTTGTTGAATGCCCTGAAAATGGAGTGGTCTACGAGGACAAGGTTAGAGGGTACATCAGCTTTGAATTCCAGGATCGCAGCTCCACCTGCCGGGACCAAAGTAGTACCCACATTGGAATTGATCTGATCACCACCGTCTACATAGACTTTATCGAAAATTTCTCCGATGACGTGGAAGGAAGAAGCCAGGTTAGGGCCACCGTTTCCAAAGAAGATCCTGATGGTTTCACCTGCTTTTGCTTGGAGTGCATTTTCTCCGCTGAGCCCATTGACGCTACCGTTGAATACCACATAATCAGGTCTTTCGTCGTAAGCTTTTTGCATGTCGAAAGGCTGTAAACCAGGTTCTCCAAATCTACCTTCAGTATAAAAGTCTCCTTGCATCACATAGAACTCTTTGTCTACTGGAGGTAAACCGCCTTCTGGTTCTACGAGAATCAGTCCATACATTCCGTTGGCGATGTGCATGCCCACTGGAGCTGTAGCACAGTGATATACATAAAGCCCAGGATTGATCAATTTGAAAGAGAAGGTTTTTTCATGGCCTGGTGCAACAAATGAAGCTTCGGCGCCACCTCCCTGACCTGTCACCGCGTGGAGGTCAATATTGTGAGGAAGCTTATTATCAGGGTGATTTTTGATTTTAAATTCCACTTCATCACCAACCCTAGCGCGGATAAATGATCCTGGTACAGTTCCGCCAAATGTCCAGAAAAGGTAAGATACCCCATCGGCCATTTCCATTTCCTCTTCGGTGATTTCCATTTCCATGTAGAGTTTCATGGCTGGTCTGTTTCCAACAGGTGGAGGTACATGGGGAGGTGCAGTCAGTTCTGCTACCATTTCTCCGAATACTTTGGTTTTGCTGTAATCCTTTGTGTAGCTTTTGGCACCTGTGTTCCTAGACTGGCTTTGGGTGCAGGCTGTAAAAGCTAAAGCTAATATAAAGAGTAAAGGATAGAAATATCCTTTAATTGGGCTAATGTTTTTGTAGTTCATGGTTTCGTATTTTTTAATTTCATGGATTTACTTCGTTGACTTCAAAAGGCGATTAGGCTTTTTGTCACTACAAAGAAAATAGATAAGCTATAGAATGCTCATGATTGGAGTCAATCCGATTTAACTATTTTGGCAGAAAAATATCTGCGAAATCGCAGGTTTGGGTTTAATATTGTGTTGCAAAAGCATAGTGGCTGATAACTTCTTTCAGTTTTCGGATATCACAGAGCAAAATTGCCCTTTCATGGGTTCCTATCAGGCCATCTTTTTTGAGAGAAGAAAGAACCCTGCTGACCTGTTCGGAATTGGTACCTATGATCTGGGCAATTTCCTGTCTGCTGAGATTGATCTCTACCTGATTATCATTTGGATCGGGTAAGTAATTGTCAGCTATGTACAATAAACCTAAAATTACCTTCTCTTCATTGTTCATCAAGGCAAGACACTTAGTTCTGATTTCACTTTTTCTTAACTCTCTTGAATAAAACCGCATCACCTCAAAAGTGAATTTGGGATTCTCAATAAATGCATCCTGCAAAGTTCGATTATCAATAAAGCAAACCTGAGAATCTGTCAGGGTGACAGCACCAATACTGTATTTTTCCATATCTATGGCTGTATGGCCCAGCATATGGCCTTCTCGTGCCAATCGGACGGTATGTTCTTTGCCATCCAAGCTTGAACTGATAACTTTTACTTTTCCTTTCAGAATAAAATAAGCACCCATCACCAAACTCCCTTCCATAAAAATAAACTGCCCTTTGGGGTAAATAGGTGAGTTTTTGGCAAGAGACAATTTATCCAGCCACTCCTCGCTACAATTTTTTACAAGGCAAGAAGAAGTTATACATACTTTACAATTGACTTCCATAATTTGAAGATGCAAGTAAACTTTTGTTGAAGCTTTTTTTTCTGACCTGCGCCAAGTCTAAACCTGATCTACATCAGGTTTTTTTCAATTTAGTAATTTTTTTTCAAAATCCTATTTGATTTTTCAATTCTGGTTGTACCTTCGTTTCATTAAAAGATAAAAAGGTCTTTTAATACTAAAATATTTAAACCCGGTTATATATGCTATCAAAATCACAGGCAAGGACATTCTTTCTGGGTGGTACGGTGGTGACCTTTCTGATATTTATCGGATTGACCATTTATTCCATGGCTCCCAGCAATGACCAGTCCAATCATCAGAACATTACCGAACAGGTAATCAAAGGCAAGCACATTTGGGAAACCAATAATTGCATGGGTTGCCACGCTATTCTGGGAGAAGGTGGCTACTATGCTCCTGAGCTTACCAAAGTCATCGATAGGAAGGGAGCCCCTATGGTAAAGGCTATCCTTCAATCTCCGATTCCATGGGCTCCCAATGGAAGGAAAATGGTAGCCTATGAAATGAGCGACGAAGATGCAGAAGCCATGGTTGAATACCTCAAGTGGATTGGGGAGATCGACCTCAATGGCTTTGAGAGGATTGTTTCACCATTGGCAAAAGACAAAATAAAAGACTAGAACTATGAAATCGAGCATGTCAAAAATCTCTTTTAGAGACAAAATGCTGTCATGCGAGATTCCACCCCGATTATCGGGGCAGGTTATGACCATTGTAAACAAAAAAACAAACACATGAAATATAAATCACAACAGGTAGCCTACTGGTTTTTTGCCTTATGTATGCTGCTCTTCGCTCTACAGATCGTCTATGGATTTATCATGGGATTTGCCAGAATCGGCATGGATGGACTCCATGACTGGATTCCCTTCAATACCGCGAGGGCGGTTCATACCAATTTATTGGTTGTTTGGTTGCTGACCGGATTTATGGGTGCAGCATATTACATCATTCCGGAAGAAGCCCAAAGGGAACTCGTCAGTGTAAAACTGGCTTACGTGCAGCTGATTTCTCTGGCTGTGGTTGGGGTGGCTGCCATCACAGGTTACCACTTTAATATTTGGGAGGGAAGGAAATTTCTGGAAATTCCACGTGAATTGGATTATCTGGTAGTCGTCAATGTACTGCTCTTTTTAGGGATCATACTAGCTACTTTGTTTAAAGGGAAAAGGCAGACTACTACAGCATTGGTCATGACCATGGGGCTGGTATTTGCTGCGCTTTTGTATCTTCCTGGAATGATCTGGTTTGATTCACAGGTGACTGACTCCTTTTTTAGATGGTGGGTAGTTCATCTTTGGGTAGAGGGTGTTTGGGAACTGATCATGGGCGGAATATTAGCCTTCCTTCTGATCAAATTGACAGGGGTAGATAGGGAAGTCATTGAAAAATGGCTTTATGTGATTGTTGGTTTGACCTTCCTGTCAGGAATTCTTGGTACAGGTCATCACTATTATTACATCGGTGTCAACAAAATCTGGTTGGTCGTAGGGGGAGTATTCTCTGCCTTGGAGCCACTTGCATTCTTGGCCATGGCCTTGTTTGCAGTCTATATGTACCGCAAAGGTGAGAAAAACCACCCCAACAAAATAGCCCTTTTCTGGACTATCGGAGCGGCTATTGTTTCTTTTATCGGTGCAGGGTTGCTGGGCTTTGCCCATACACTTCCTCAGACCAATCTCTACACCCACGGTACTTTGGTAACGGCTATGCATGGGCATTATGCTTTCTGGGGTGCTTATGTGATGATTGTATTGGCCATCATCAGTTATGCCATGCCTAATATCACCGGCAGAAAACGACATGACAAAACCAACGGGCATCTTGCTTTCTGGCTGTCAAATATCGGTATGCTCGGGATGGTGGTAGCACTTGGAGTTGCAGGTGTAGTACAAGTCTATCTGGAAAGAAGACTCAGCATGGATTTTATGGTGGCTCAGGAAGAAGTCAAAATCCACTTTGTGGTCATGCTGCTTTGTGCTACCATGTTTGCAACCGGAATCGGAATCTATATTTATGAATTTATCAAATATGGTAGGCCTACTGATGAAGCACTAACCAAAAATGAAGAAGCTGTTTTGGTTAGTTAAAGCCTTCATTTTAATTCTCAAACAGGAAAATAGGCCATCGGTCTGTTTCTTTATCAGATTTGCCGATTCCTGATTTTAGCTGGATTGTCTCTTCTGGCAGCCCGGCTTTCAAAACTCAAAACTCAACATTATGGTCATCGAAGCACCTTATTATCATCAGACACATCAGGAATCGGAGGTTTTTTTACAAACCTTCCAAAACCGCATGCCTTTACTGCTAAAAGGGCCAACAGGAAGTGGGAAATCCCGGTTTGTGGAATATATGGCCCACACAACAGGTCAGAAACTGATCACTATTTCCTGCCATGAAGAAACATCCTCTACGGATTTGATAGGTAGGTTTATTATCAAAGGAGCTGAAACGGTATGGATAGATGGCCCACTGACCACCGCTGTTAGAGAAGGAGCCATCCTTTACCTGGATGAAGTGGCAGAGGCCCGGCCCGATGTGATTGTTGCGATCCATTCTTTGACAGACCATAGAAGAGAGCTGTTTATAGATAAATTGGGAGAGACGGTAAAAGCGCACGAAAACTTTATGTTGATTGCTTCCTTCAATCCAGGTTACCAAAGAGGTTTCAAAGAGCTGAAACCTTCCACAAGGCAACGTTTTGTGGCTTTGAGCTTTGGTTATCCAACAGCAAAAATTGAAACAGAAATTCTTGTCAACGAAACTGGAGTGGAGCAGGATATTGCCAAAAAGCTGGTGGCTATAGGTGGTAAAATCCGGAATCTTACCGAATTGGGTTTGACAGAAACGGTTTCTACCCGCTTGTTGGTGGATGCGGCTAAACTGATCAATAGTGGTCTACCCAAGAGGCTTGCCTGTCATGTGGCGATTGTCGAACCCCTTAGCGATGATGCACAGACCATTGAGTCTATGAAGGATTTGGTGGATTTGATGATATGATATTGGAATAGGGTTGAAATATAATTGAAATATGCGGTGCGAAATCGGAGTGAAACGGAGATCCCGAGAGCGAAGCGATTCGGGATAAAATTGAACTAAATAGAAATAAATCAGAAAATGGGACTGGATATAGATGAATGGGTATATGGCAGGTTGGTTCGGTATTTTAAAAAAAGCCGACTGAAAGCCAAATTGGAAATGCACCAGAAGGTGGATTTGGAAGTAATCCGGCCAAGATTGACTTTTTTGGCCAGGGCCATTACCGGGAAAGCAATTGACATTTATCCTGCTGAAGCAGAGGGAGGTTTTAAAAACAATAATTTCTTCCTTCCCATTTCTTTTGCCGAGTTTCCAACTTGGGAAGAAAACCTCTATTTCTATTTTTTTAGAACACTTTATCTGAGCGCACAACAAGACCTAGGCTATAATTGGACTAAGGAAACGGACGATCTGATCCTTTCCCGTCAGATGGCCGAACAGACGGCTCCTGCCGTCATGGAAAAGTTAGCTGATGAGTTTAGGATTGCTGCCCAACTGCATGATAAAATAAAAAGCCATTTTGAGTCCAAGACCAAGCCCGGAGAGCAAGCGGATTTGAGTTTACTTTATGGAAAATGGATGTATGCTGACCCTTTGGCAGATGTAGATGATTCCCTTCAGAATTTTGACGATCGAACCAAAAAGGGCAAAGAAGAAAATCCAACAACCACATTGATGGCCAAAGCGGTGGAGGAAGTAAAAAACCTCACCATCGATAAAAAACAGCAGGAAGACTATGTTTTACTGCACAACTTTGAAAAGGTGGAAACGGCTGAAGAATCCAATGGGGTTTGGCGGGATTTTGATGGCAAAGACGAGTTGGAAGACCATCAGGATGCATTGGAAGAGTTGAGCATGAAATTTACTGTCAGGGTGGATGACCCTGCGCATTCGATTTATCAGGCAGAATTTGTAGAAAATACTACCGTCTCTGAAAGTGCTGAGCGGGATGAAAAAGGCTTCCATTTGCTTTATGATGAATGGGATTTTAAAAAGCGGATTTATAAACCTGATTTTTGTAAAGTGTATCCCCAAACTTTGGTGAAAACTGATTTGGACTATTACCGAAATACCATTTCCAAGCATGCAAATACCTTGTTGGGTTTACGTAAAATACTTACTTCCGTCAACAACAAAATGCAGCAGCAGCGCAGGCAGAATCAAGGGGATGAGTTTGATATAGATGCTTTGACGGATTTATTTACAGATGTACATGCCCGGAAAACCCCTGCTGAAAATATTTATCTCTCCAAAAGGAAAAAAGAGAAGGACCTTTCCATATTACTTCTTTTGGACGTGAGTTTATCCAGCGATGGTTATGCTGCCAATAATCGGGTGATTGACGTGGAAAAAGAAGTCTCCCTTCTTTTCGGAGAGATTTTGAATGAATTTAATATCGATTTTTCCATTGATAGTTTTTATTCCAAAACCAGAAATTACTCCACGTACCTTACCCTTAAGGAATTTGACGAAAGCTGGAATTTAGGCAAACAAAGAATTGGGGCGGTCGAACCTCAAGGCTATACCAGAATTGGGGCTGCACTGCGTCATGCCGGTGCCAGGCTAGATCAACGGAAGACCAAAAACAAATGGGTAATCCTGATATCAGATGGCAAGCCCAACGATTATGACCGATATGAAGGGAAATACGGCATTCAGGACATCAAGCAGGCACTACGCGAACTGAATGAGAGGCAGATACATTCCTATGCCCTTGCCATTGAAGCCCAAGCCAAATACTACCTGCCTCAGATGTTTGGACAAAATCATTATCAGATTCTGACCACACCAGTGGAGTTGTTAAGCTCACTGGTCAAGTTGTACGAAAGGATTAAACACCAGTAATATGGATATAAAAATACATGCCATAAACCATAGAGACATTTCTTATCCCCCAGGTGGAATCCTGTTATGGATTATCATCATATTGGAATTGGTCACTTTTGGTTTGGGGATTGGAGGTTTGGTTTATTATGGAAATTTAGAGCTGGAACTTTTTCATACATCCAGATTAATGCTCAATGCGCCGCTGGGAATGCTGAATACCTTGGTACTATTAGTGAGTGGATATTTTATGGCCGATACTGTTGCCAAGTTGAAATCTTGGGAGCTGGAATCTTCTAAGAGGAGTCTTTTGTTGACCATGCTTGGCGGCCTGGTATTCGTAGGTCTGAAAAGCTGGGAATATTATGAAAAGCTTTCATCAGACATAGAAATGGCAGATAATATGTTTTTTACTTTTTATTGGCTACTGACAGGTTTTCATTTGGCGCATGTGCTCGTGGGTTTGGTGATTTTGCTGGTAATCTGGATCAATATGAAAAGTAAATCTATGGCAGTAGAGCTGGCTGATGTTGAGTCTGGAGCTGCATTTTGGCATATGTGTGACCTGATATGGTTGTTGCTTTTCCCGTCACTTTATCTTGTGTTTTGATATGAAAAATGAAAATTTATTTACGCTCTCGGTTTTGATAGGATTGACTTTGACTACTGCACTGATAGTCAGTTTTTGGGGAGATTCAAGGCTACTGTCTCTTATGGTTATGGGAATCGCAGGGGTCAAGTTTTATTTGGTAGCCTTTGAGTTTATGGAATTGAGAAAAGCGCATGTTTTCTGGAAGATTGCAACTATCATGGTAGGGATGTTGGTCGTGATAGTGGTGGGGATGTCTTTTTGAAATTCACTAATCGAGGGCTGTAGTGATTGAATAATTTTCTGAGAATCATTAATTTAGTTCATTATTTTTTACTAAAACTTTTAAAATATGGAAATTAAGCAAGAATTTTTCCCTCTAGCAGGGGACACTGAAATTATCATTGGATTGGCAATCGAGGTACACAAGACATTGGGGATGGGGTTTTTGGAGGTGGTTTATATGGATGCTTTGGAGTATGAATTCAACAGGAACAACATTTTCTATGAGCGAGAAAAAATGTATGATGTCCCGTATAAGACAGTGATTTTGCCCCATAAGTTTTTTGCCGATTTTGTTGTTTTTGATTCTGTGATTTTGGAAATCAAAGCCAAAAGTTCAATTGCCAATGAAGATATGGCTCAAACGATCAATTACTTGAAATGCTCAGGATGTGAAGTTGGGTTGATTCTTAATTTTGGGAAGGTAAAGTTGGATATTAAAAGGGTATTGCTTTGATATTATTATTGCCACGGAGGTTCGGAGGAGCACGGAGGGGGTGGTTAGTGGTACTTAGGATTTTATTGTTTTGAAATATTTCTTCCGTGTTTTCGGTGCTTCGGTGGCAAGAGAATATTTGCCACGGAGGTTCGGAGGAGCACGGAAAGGGAGGGTTAGCGGTATTTAGGGTTTTATTGTTTTGAGATATTTCTCCAAGTCTTTGGTGCTTCGGTGGCAAGAGAATATTTGCCACGGAGGTTCGGAGGAGCACGGAGGGGGTGGTTAGTGGTACTTAGGATTTTATTGTTTTGAAATATTTCTCCGAGCCTTCGGTGCTTTGGTGGCAAGAGAATATTTGCCACGGAGGCTCGGAGGAGTACGGATGGGGTGGTTAGCGGTATTTAGGATTGTAATGTTTTGAGATATTTCTCCGTGTCTTCGGTGCTTCCGTGGCAAAAATAGTTACCACGGAGACTCGGTGGAGCACGGAAAAGAGATTTACTTTTTTAGAATTTATTTCCGTGTATTCAGTGCTTCGGTGTCAAGGAAAAAATCTCAGTTTCGCCAGACTAATTCAAGTTCGGGATAATCTGTGAATGCCAGGTTTGGCTTTTTGCTGTGAGGTAAGGTCTTGATTGTTTCTTTTTCGCCTACAAAGTGTTGTAAATAATATTTCCCCTTGTAGCCTTGGTCATGAAGGAAACTAGCCATTTTCGAAAGCTTTTCAGCGTTGATCAATTCAGAATGGACAGTTGTCCTTATTTCAAAGGGAACATCGTGGCCTATCAATACTTCCAGACTTTCTCTAAACTGCTCAAATAAATCGGATTGAGTGATACTTTCAAAATCTTCTGGCAAAGCTTTGAAATCCAGTGCGACATAATCAACCAATCCTTCATAAAGCAAATCTTCGAGCACATGAGGACGGCTGCCGTTGGTATCTATTTTGACTTTCATCCCAAGGTGCTTTACTTCCGAGGCATAGTAGGGTAGGTCTTGGTGCATCGTGCACTCCCCGCCGCTGAAGACAACACCATCAAGCAGGTTTTTCCTTTTTTCTAAAAAGCTGAGCACTTCATCGAAACCGACCTTTCCTTTTCCCCTGACGATTTCAGGATTGTAGCAATAGCCACAACGCATATTACAGCCTGCAAACCAAAGGATGCAGGCTGTATGATCTGGATAATCCAGCAGCGTAAATGGGGTGATACTGTAAATCGGTTTTTTGACCATTAAGTTTATTCTTTGAAATGGGTTCTCTGTTTGTGTTCCCCTTTTTTGCCAATGTTAAAACTTTCTACAGGTCTGTGGTAACCCATGACCCGAGTATATACCAGACATTTCGTCCTTTTGTCTTTATGTTGGGAAAGTAGATTTTCGGTTTGGAGTTCTTTGATTTCAGTTTGCATGTTCTTGTTTATTTTGGTTTAAATTATCTAATAGGATTTCATCGCATTTTGGGCAGAATTCATGTTCACCGTTGAGGTAGCCGTGAACCGGGCAGATGCTGAATACCGGGGTGACAGTTATGTAAGGCAGTTTAAAGTTGGAGAGTACTTTTTTGACCAGGTTGCGGCAAGCCTCTGCTGAAGATACTTTTTCACGCATGTAAAGGTGTAAAACTGTACCTCCGGTGTATTTGCATTGGAGATCATCCTGTAGCATCAATGCCTCGAATGGATCATCGGTGTGGTCTACAGGAATCTGCGAGGAATTGGTGTAGTAGATATTTTCATTCATTCCAGCCTGAATGATGTCATCAAAGCGTTTTTTGTCTTCTTTAGCAAACCTGTAAGTAGTGCCTTCCGCAGGTGTTGCTTCAAGGTTGTATAGGTTACCTGTCGCCTCCTGATAGACTTTCATCTTCTCCCGGATATATTCCAGGATATCTGCCGACAATTTTTGCCCTGAGTCAAAGGTGAGATCATCCACACCGTCGGTGAAATTGAGGATCATTTCATTGATGCCATTGACACCGATGGTGCTGAAGTGATTTCGGAAATGGGTAAGGTACCTTTTGGTATAAGGGAAAAGACCTCTGTCATACATCTCTTGGATAAATTGTCGCTTCTTCTCCAGGGTGGATTTGGCTATTTCCAAAAGATGATCCAACCTTTGGTATAATCCCTCCAAGTTTCCTTGGTAGATATAGCCTAACCTTGCCATATTGATGGTGACTACGCCAATGCTTCCGGTCATCTCTGCCGAGCCAAAAAGGCCATTTCCTCTTTTAAGAAGTTCTCTGAGATCCAGTTGCAATCTACAACACATGCTGCGCACAGCATTGGGTTTATAAGCATTTGGGTTTTCAACCTTATTACCTGATTCATCAAAGGTGTATTGACTTCCGATGAAGTTTTGAAAATACGAGGAGCCGATTTTGGCGGTATTTTCGAACAGCAGGTCGGTATTTTCTCCATACCAATCGAAATCTTCCGTGATGTTGACAGTGGGAATGGGGAAAGTAAATGGCTGACCATTGGCATCACCTTCTGTCATTACAGAGTAGTAGGCCTTGTTGATCATGTTCATTTCCTTTTGAAAATACTTATAGCTCAAATCTTCCAAGGTGTTTACACCTCTGCTTTTGGCGATTTCCAGTAGTTTTTCATCTTGGATAAATTTGAACAAATGGATGTCATTTTTTGTAGGAATCTGATCTTTTAAGTCCTCCGGAACTACCCAATCCAAAGTGATATTTGTAAATGGAGACTGTCCCCACCGGGCAGGTACATTGAGGTTGTAGACAAAGGAGCGGATGGCTTTTTCTACATCCTTCTGTGAAAGTTGGTCTTTGAAAACATAGGGCGCCAGGTAAGTATCAAATGAACTGAATGCCTGTGCTCCTGCCCATTCACTTTGGAGGATTCCAAGGAAATTGGCCATTTGACCAAGTGCCTCTCTGAAGTGGGAGGGAGGCCGGCTTTCAACCCTGCCTCTTACACCATTGAAACCTTCATTGAGCAAAACTCTCAAACTCCAACCTGCACAATATCCGGTCAGACAATCCAGGTCATGGATATGTATGTCTCCATTGCGGTGGGCATAACCTTCTTCCTTGCTATAAACCTTATCGAGCCAGTAATTGGCGATGATTTTTCCTGCCACGTTATTGACCAATCCGGCATTGGAGTAGGATGTATTGGCATTGGCATTGATCCGCCAGTCGGTTTGATGGATGTATTCTTCGATGGTCTGCGTGCTGTCCACGTAGGTTGTGTCTTCATTGAGTCCTGCCACATGCTCCCGTTGCATTTTGCGGGTATGCCGGTAGAGCATAAAGGAGCGCATGACATCAAAATACCCGAATGCATACAATTCCTTTTCGATGATATCCTGAATCTCCTCCACTGCCCAAGTCGTTTTGGACTCTAAGTCTTTGAGAATTTTTTTTAGAATATATTTTTGATAGGGTTGGTTGACACTTTGAAATGCCTTAATCAAAGCGTCTTTAATTTTGAAAGATTCAAACAAAGCGTATTCTCCATTTCTTTTGATGACAAATTGGTCCATAAGCTGGGTTGATTTGATAGTTTAAGTTCACAAAACTTTTTCAAGGTAGGGCCAATAGTATGCTTCAGAAATAGAAATGGTCATGTTTTGAGTTGAGATATATCATGAAAAATAAATAAAAGATAAATTTATCTTTTAATAAAATCATGATACATTTGTCTTCAGAAACTAAAGGGAGTTATGCTCTCTTTTCTTATCAAATAAAAACGGATAAAATTATCCGACTTACTATGAGACTCTTGAAGCCACTTTATGTATTTCCATTGGTTTTGTCAGGGCTGATTCTTGGTATTGTAGGTGGTTTTGTAAGGTTAGGATTTTTAGACTGGAATATTTCGGGAACGGCAGCTCAGCATGGTGTATTGATGGTTGGAGGTTTTTTAGGAACCTTGATTACACTGGAGCGAGCGATGGTGATGAAAAATAGACTTTGGTTGTTTGTTGCTTTTTTAAGTGGTGTATCTATCCCGGTTTTGTTGTTGCCGGGGTGGAGCACTTTTGGCCAGTTTTTATTACTTGGAGCCAGTATTGGTTTGGTGATCATCATGTACCTGCAGAGTATCAGACATCCCCAACCTTATCAATATGTCATGTCTATAGGTGCTATTTCTTGGTTTTTGGGGAATTTCACGATGATTTATACGGGGTTTATTCCAGCAGCAGTTCCTTGGTGGATGGGGTTTTTGTTGTTTACCATTGTTGGAGAGCGGTTAGAATTGAGTAAGTTTCTCCCCACACCAGCTTTTGCAAAGAAAATCTTATATGCGTTGCTTGGGTTGAATTTTATAGGCATGTGGATTCCTTTTCATGGGATAGGGAATTGGCTCATGGGTGGCACAGTGATATTTATTGCTTTTTGGTTGTTGCATTTTGATATGGCAAAAGTCGCTTCGAAAAAAGAGCGACAGTTCAAGTATATAGGAATAGGTTTGAGGGTAGGTTATTTGTGGCTGGTTGTAAATGGTTTGGTGCTTTGTTTTATGGAAATGCACCCTTTATTTTATGACCTTTACTTACATACATTTTTTCTAGGGTTTACATTTTCTATGATTTGGGCTCATGCACCGATTATCTTTCCGATGATCATGAATATTAAAGAAAAACCCTATCACCCAATCTTGTGGCCTGTTTGGATGATCTTTCAATTGACGCTAATTGGTAGAATAGGTAGTAGTTTGTTGAAAATACCAGATTGGAGAATGTGGTTTGGTGTGGCAAATGGGTGGGCAATTTTAAGCATGTTTGCTTTGATGGCGCTAATTGTCCTTACTAAGATCGCGTATTCTAAATTTCCTCAAAGAATCAATACTTCTATTCGTGTTCAAATTAAAAATACAGAGAATAAGGTAACAGAACAGTCTTGAAATTTATTTGCCTTTTGAGAAACAATCATCGGAATTTTAATAGAGTGCTTTCCTTAAATTTTAAGAAAGTAAAAACCCATTTTAAAAAGGATATATTTATCTTCACTGAATCAATCATTCATATAGCATTCAGTTCGAAAAAAAAATGGATATCAGGAGGAAACAGCGGTTTGAAAACTATCAAAAGGCTTTTGGTCAAATAAAGTCTGCGATTGAAGACAATGGAGTGAACTCAATTGATATTATCAAAGATGGGATATTACAACGTTTTAAATTTACGCATGAATTAGCGTGGAAATTGATGAGCTAAATACTCCTTATCTTTTTGATATTTCTATTTTTCACAAACTAAAATCACCTTCACTGATTGAACATATCAATAGGTTAGGGAAGGTCTTTTACAGGCTCAAAGAAAAAGTCTAATCCTGTTATAAAGACATTTTTATCCTTAATTTAGCAAGAAATTGTATTTATATGTTTTCAAAAGCTTGTCAGTACGGAATCAAGGCAGTCATATATATATGGTCACAAAGTCTCAAAGGGGTAAAAGTAGGCGCTAAGGAGACGGCAGAACACGTGGATGCTCCCGAGCCATTTACTGCCAAAATCCTCCAAGAACTAGTCAGAAAAAAAGTCATAGGCTCTCAAAAAGGCCCTTCTGGTGGTTTTTATGCGGGGACAGAACATGAAAAACTCACCTTACAAGACCTCGTGATAGCCATAGATGGGGATGGACTTTTCAGTGGCTGTAGTCTTGGACTCAAAGCTTGCTCTGAAACCAATCCCTGTCCGCTACATCATGAAATCAAAAAAGTAAGAACCCATGTAGTAAGCATGCTCACCAAAAAGACACTTAAAGAACTCGCCCTTGAAGTAGAGAGTGGAGAGACTGTTTTGGCTAGATTTGATGTGTAAAATAAAAAAAGCCAACCGTATGGCTGGCTTCTATGCTTTTATAGACTGACTTTTTCCTTTTCTCTATACTTCTCTTTGATAGTTTCTAATTCGCTGGGCCTTGAAAATGCCATGGCATAAGCTTCTTTGAGCGATTTAGAATTTTTGACATCTCGCACCAAATCTGCCCATTCATGAAAGTTCAGTGTGATTGGATTGTATGAATTCACTTGCTTGGTCAAGCCGTAAGTAGGTCGGTCTTCTTCTGGCATGAAAGTTCCAAACATCCTGTCCCAGATGATAAATGTTGATCCATAGTTTTTGTCCAAATACTTTTCGTTACTCGCATGATGAACCCTGTGATGAGATGGGGTGGTAAAGAAATACTCTATTGGCCTTGGAAGCTTAGTGATATATTCGGTATGAATCCAGAATTGATATAAAACGGCGATTTGATGTACAATGAAGAATACGATGGGGTGAAAACCTGCTAATGCTACTGGAATAAAAAATATGATCTTGATATGCTGTGTCCAGCTCAACCTGAAAGACACTGACCAGTTGTACTTTTCAGAATTATGATGCGTCACGTGGGTTGCCCACCAAAACCTGTTTTCATGGGCAACCCTGTGGCCCCAATATCTCCAAAAATCTAACCAAAACAAGCAAAGTATATAAGCCCACCAAGTATTGGGAATGGACCAAGGAACTAGATTGTAGAAAAATAAAATGATCCCAAAAGTTATCACTTTGATTCCTGCGCTCATAGCCACATTGACCAATCCAATGAAGGTCGCAGAGATGGTGTCTTTGCTATCATAGTAGTCTTTCTTCTCTCTGTAAGAGAAAAACCATTCTAACAAAACCAATCCTATCATGACAGGTGCTGCATACAGGATGATATTAGGCAAATCTAAACTGAAGACTTGTTCTAAGGTGAGTTTTTCTTTGTTCATAAATTTTTAAAAAGGAAGATTAATGGTTGAAATCATGTCACTTCTGGGCTTTTGTTTTTTAAGTTTGCAGATACCGGGATTTATGTGATTCCAAGAAAAATGAATGTGGTAAAAAGAAGAGTTCGTAAGAATGAAATATTGGTAATCATGATCAGGTAATTTTTAAGCTTTTCATTTTTTCAAAATACATCAATCTTAAATATAAGTATTTTTTTCAGCGAATGAAAAGTAATAGTCTGTTGATTGATTTTTGTAAGAATTGAGTTCTATGGTTTAGTTTCTTGATTTTAGAAAATATTCTCGTGGAATTATTTTTCAAAAAACAATTTAAAAACACTAAAACCTGACATTTATCATAAAGGATATTTTTATCTCTTATTACTTTTGATTGTTAATCAAACTCAATCAAAATGAAAGATACTTTAAAAAAATGGCTAGGTGGCTTATTGATAGTCGGCATGGTAGGCTGTGGTAGTGCAGAAACAGATTCTGCTTCATCTAGCTCTCAAGTCTCAAATAAATCAGTAGGGCAATCGGGCGTAAAGGACGATGTGTCCAACCCTAATGTTGTCCAAGTTGCAGTGGGATCAGCTGATCATAGTACCCTTGTTGCAGCCTTGCAAGCAGCAGATTATGTAGATGCTTTGACCAATGTAGGGCCTTTTACAGTTTTTGCCCCAGTCAATACAGCATTTGATGAATTGCCAGCGGGAACTTTGGAATCATTGGTCAAGCCGGAAAATCAAAGAAAACTTCGTGATATTTTGGAGTACCATGTTCTCTTGGGCGTCTATAAAAAAGGGGACTTTCTCAGTGGAAGGAAAATGGGTACAGCTGATGGAAGGTCAGTGGAAATTAACGTCGATGAAGCTGGAGAGGTTTATGTCAATGGAGGTAAAATACTTGGTACAGTAGAGGCTTCTAATGGAATCATCCATGTGATCGACAAAGTATTGGTACCCAATTGAAAGATTAAATAAAGGAGTTTAGATGGTTTATGAAAGTCCCAGATAAGTTGTCTGGGATTTTTTATTGGCTTCTCTTATCTGATTTAGGGGAGATTTCAAGGAAGTAATCCTTATTTTTGTCAAAATGCGAGAATCATGAGAAAAATTGAACACTTAGGAATTGCTGTTAAAGACCTAAAGGCTTCCAATGAGCTTTTCAAGAAGTTGCTTGGACAATCACATTACAAGGAAGAAGAAGTGGAAGGGGAAGGAGTGATGACTTCATTTTTCCAAGTTGGAGAGACTAAAATCGAACTGCTTGAGGCGACTAAACCTGATAGCCCAATTGCGAAATACTTGGAGAAAAAATCAGAAGGAATCCATCATATCGCTTTTGATGTGGAGGATATTCATGCGGAAGTGGAGCGGCTCAAAGCTGAAGGCTTCGAAATCTTGAATGAAACGCCAAAATCAGGGGCGGACAATAAATTAGTTGTATTTTTGCATCCCAAATCTACCAACGGTGTTTTGGTGGAATTGTGTCAAGAGAAAAAATAAGCATTATGGAAGAAAATAAAAGAACAGAAATTGGAGAGTTGGGAGAGTTTGGCCTGATTGATCATTTGAATAAAAGTATTGTAATCAAAAATCCTTCAACTTTCAAAGGAATTGGAGATGATGCAGCTGTCATCGAAGCAGGCGATCATGTCAAAGTGGTAACCACAGATTTATTGATAGAAGGAGTGCATTTTGACCTTGCTTATGCACCGTTGCAGCATGTAGGATTCAAAGCGGTTGCCGTCAATGTTTCTGATATAGCAGCCATGAATGCCATTCCAAAGCAGATTACGGTCAGCATCGCTTTGTCGAATCGCTTTTCGGTAGAAGCTGTTGATGCCTTATATTCCGGAGTCAATGCTGCGGCAGAACACTATAATGTTGATGTGATTGGAGGTGATACTACGGCTTCTCGTTCGGGTTTGGTGATTTCTATCACTGCAATTGGCGAAGCAAAAAAAGAAGAGCTTTCCTACAGATCAGGTGCAAAAGTAAATGATATCATTTGCGCGACTGGAGATTTGGGTGGGGCATTGGTAGGATTGCAAATATTGGAGAGAGAGAAGCAGGTATTTATGGCTAACCCAGACATGAAGCCTGATTTGGATAAATACACTTTTGTGACAGCCCGTCAGTTGAAGCCGGATGCTAGAATGGATATCATTCACGAAATGAGAGAATTGGGAATTGTGCCGACCAGTATGTTGGATATTTCAGATGGCTTGGCTTCTGAGTTGTTTCATATCTGCAAAGCTTCTAATGTAGGTGTCACGATTTATGAAGATAAATTACCAATAGACAAACAGACTTTTGATACGGCTGTAGAACTCGGACTCGACCCGATTACTTGCGTGTTGAATGGCGGGGAGGATTATGAATTGCTCTTTACTATTGATCAAAAAGATTTTGAGAAGTTGGAAAAACATGCAGATATCCATTTTATCGGCCACACCACCAAGCCAGAAGAGGGTAAGAATTTAGTGACCAAAAGTGGAACAGTAGTAGAGCTCAAAGCTCAAGGCTGGAAACATTTCTGATATTTTCACTAAAAGAGGGGAGCCAAAGCTCCCCTCTTTTAGTGAAAATAGTTGTTGTTATGTATATTTATAGAGTAATTGTAACAACTTTTGATATTATGAAAGATTTTTTGAGTGGGTCGAAGTTTTATCCGTTGGAGATTGTGATTGATGATAGGGAGCCTGATGCGATGCTTGAGTATCTGCTTTTTTACAAAAACATCATTGTAAGGAAAGAACGGTTGCTTGTAGGGGATTATCTTATAGATTCGGAATTAATTGTTGAGAGAAAAACCCCTTCAGATTTTAGTGCTTCTATTAAAGATGGAAGATTTTTTAAGCAGGCTGGTAAGTTGGCGATTTCAAAAGTACCTGCTTGTCTGATTTTGGAAGGTCGAAAAAGAGAATACAAGAATTTAGGTTTTAGCAAAAATGCAGTTCAAGCAATTTTAATGTCTGTATCCTTGATTTTCAAAATCCCTATTTTAAGAGCTAAGACTCAGAAAGACACTGTTTCAATCATGCTGCAATCTTTTAAACAGCTCACTAAAGATAAATTGGCTGATTATAAATTTCACCCAAGGCTAAAGCCTAAATTCAAAAGTCAGAGAACCGACAAGTATTTAAAGCAAAAAATTCATATTTTGGAAGGCTTCCCAGGCATCGGAGCCGACAGGGCAGAATATCTACTGAATCATTTTGGTAGCCTTCAGCATATATTCAATGCCCCAGAATCAGATTTACTTTCTGTAATAGGAATAGGAAAATCCACTGTGCAGAAAATGAAGGTTATTTTGAATAAAGTGAATTTCAATGATGCTTAAATACCTCACTCCAAACCAAATTCCATTGCTCCTAACACCTTTAATCCTCCGATACCGATAAACAATCTTAACAAATCTCCCAATCTCCTATCCTCCTTAGCGCACCTTTGCACCTCCGCCCCCTTTGCGAGCATCTTCCTACTCCTCCGGAAATGGAATATAAACAAAACTTGTAAACTCCTTATCCATCACAAAGAGGCAACAGAATTCATCTGGGTTTTTGTAGTTTTTTTCAAATTCTTCCAATAAGTCTTCGGCGATCAATTTCCTTTGAATAAATTCATCGACATAGGTGATATAATAATTCCAATCCAGTTTCTTTTCTTCTTTTCCCAAGAGGAGTTGGCCGATTGGTTGCTCCTCTTTGGAAATTGGGAAAATCGGACATTGGGAGAATTTCCTGCTTCTTACCTGATAAGAGGCTTCCTTGAGAATGTCAGATACGTTGATGAAATCTTTGGTGATGGTTCCCAAATATTTTCCGCTTAATTCCGGGTCGTTAAAGTCTGATATCATGATTTCAAAGTTAGAAGTACAACATTTTCAACATGGTAAGTTTGCGGGAACATATCCACAGGCTGGATTTTGTCCACGCTATATTTCTCTGAAAGTAAAGCCACATCTCTTGCTTGAGTGGCTGGGTTACAGCTGACATAGACGATTTTTGGTGCGGCAAGTTTGAGTAGCATATTGACCACATCGTCATGCATGCCCGCTCTTGGCGGATCAGTGATGATGACATCAGGCTTGGCATGTGCGGCGATAAAGTCATCATTGAGCATATCTTTCATGTCTCCGGCATAGAAAAGCGTGTTCTCTAATCCGTTTACTTTTGAGTTGAGCTTGGCATCTTCGATCGCTGCTTCCACATATTCGATCCCGATGACTTGCTTCGCTTGCTTGGCTACAAAGTTTGCGATCGTACCTGTTCCGGTGTACAAATCATAAACGACTTCATCACCTTTCAATCCTGCAAAATCTCTGGTGACTTTATACAGTTCATAAGCTTGGTCTGAGTTGGTTTGATAAAATGATTTTGGTCCGATTCTGAACTTCAACCCTTCCATTTCTTCTTCGATGTAGTCTCTTCCTGCAAAGGTCACCACTTCAAGATCATTGAACGTCTCGTTTTTCTTCAAATTGATAATGTAAAGTAATGCAGTGATTTGCGGGAATTTTTCATGAAGAAAATTCATCACAAGGTCAATCTCCTCTGCATTGTCACCACCAAACTGAACAATGACCATGCTTTCGCCTGTGCTTGTGCTTCGGATGATTAGATTTCTAAGTAGTCCAACTTGATTTCGGATATCATAAAAAGAAAGTGAATTGCTCAAAGCAAATGCTCTCAGTTCATTTCGTACCTCATTAGAAATATCACCTTGGAGATAGCAGTGCTCGATGTCGACGATTTTGTCAAACATCTTTGGAATATGAAAACCAAGCGTATTTCTCTCGAATTCTGCGTCAGAGTCGATTTCTTCACGTGTCAACCAACGGTTGTTTGAAAAAGTAAAGTCAAGCTTATTTCTATAATACTGTGTCTGTGCTGACCCTAGTATGGGCAAGACCTCAGGAATATCCACTTTGGCAATTCTCGTAAACTGGTCCACGACCTGTTGCCTTTTGTAAGTCTTTTGAAGTTCGTAATTGATATGTTGCCACTTGCAGCCACCGCAAGTGCCAAAATGCGAGCAAAATGGGTCGATTCTATCTTTAGAATATTCATGGAATTTGATGGCTTCCCCTTCCATAAATGAGCTTTTTCCTCGGGTAATTCTCACATCTACCACATCTCCGGGCGCCACACCTTGCACAAATACTACTTTGCCTTCATGATGTCCAACACATTTCCCTTCCGTAGCGATTCTTTCAATAGTCAGGTTTGTTACAACCTTATTTTTCATTTTTCTCGACATGGGCGCAAAATTAATCAAAAAAGTCAAAGGGAAGGTGGATTGTCAAATTGTAAAGTTGATAAATGATTTTCTGTCTCAATTTTCCTTTAAATATTAGAATAATCAGTCCTTGATAATTAAAATGAAATATGGATTTAAGTGATTCTTTTATTGAAGATTTTTCAAATTCAACTCCTTTTGAGTTGTCAGTAAGATTTGTGAGATGATTTCATTGTCCGCAAGATTTTATCCGGGCTAATTCAAATTTGTTCCCTCTGGGAACTAGAGCATGCAAATATTTCCAACGGGAACGGGGATAAACCTTAATTAACCCCGCATGCCAATGCGGAGGAGAAAGCAACTATGCAAACCCAGTTATCTATTCCCAACTCTGAAAGAGTTGAATTTTTTAAGTGTTTTTAGGATTTCCCACAGAACCTTTCCCAATCAAAATCATCCCACTAGACAAAAGCACAAAAAGTGTCAAAGCGAAGACAATAGATAATTTTCTTTTCATTTTTGAATTAATTAAAAGATACTTAAACAATACTCAATTCATTTTCTTTTAAGGTTAAGAATTTCCGTGATTAAAGAAATTTTATCTTTAAATTGAACAAAGATCAACTTTGCCATATAATATTAAGGTTTTTCTTTAAAAATGGCTTATTTTGATGATATCTATTTATTGAAAGGAATTTTCCATCTAATCATTAAATCACCCATTTAGCATGCGTGCAAAATTTTTATCTTTGAAGTCAAATTTGAATTAAAATGAAATTTAAAAATAAGGTAGTTGTCATCACTGGAGCCACATCGGGAATAGGAGAAGCTTGTGCCATAGCATTTGGGAAGGAGGGTGCTCAAGTAGTAATTACAGGGAGAAGTCAACTCAAATTAGATAATTCATTGATCAAATTACAGAAAGAGGGTATAGATGCCATTGGGATTGTAGCAGATGCTGCAATAGAGGAGGACAATAGGAAAATGGCCGAAAAGGCAATCTCTCATTTTGGCAAAATCGATATTCTAATCAACAATGTGGGAATTTCAATGCGGGCACTTTTTCAGGATTTGGATATTGAAGTCTTCAAAAAAGTGATGGATATCAATTTCTGGGGAGCAGTGTATGCGACCAAGTATTGCTTGGAGTCGATTACGCAGCAGAAAGGAAGCATCATCGGAATTTCTTCAATCAATGGCTATCGGGGAACGCCTGCACGGACTGCATACACAGCGAGTAAGTTTGCGATGAATGGTTTTTTTGAATCACTCAGAACAGAGTTGCTCAAAAAAGATGTACATGTACTCGTGGCCTGCCCAGGATTTACAACATCAAATATCCGATCAAACGCTTTGCTCGCAGACGGGACACCACAAGGAGCATCACCTCGCGATGAAGCCAAAATGATGTCAGCAGAGGAAGTAGCCTCATATATTGTAGAAGCTACAGCAAAGAGAAAAAGAGAAATAGTTTTGACTACTCAGGGGAAATTGGCGGTATTTTTGAATAAATGGATTCCAGGAATCATGGATGGAGTGGTTTACAATCAAATGGCAAAAGAAAAAGATTCTCCATTTAAATAAATACTATGATCAAAGAAACTTTTCAAGTTTACCTCAATCGCTTGACAGATCTCTCAAGCAGAAATAGATCGCTTTATCTCGCAAAGCTCTATTCCACACAAATGATAGACTTGAATAGATTGAATTTTTTACAGAATAAAGTTTCTTTCGATTACATTAGAGACCTGATTGCAGGCAGAAAATCAATCTCTTTAATCCCGATTTCTGACCCGAGAGACAAGGAAATCAATTTACTTTCTCAAAATCTCAAATCTATCCTTCATCAGATCAAATTGACCGAAGAAGAGACGGGAGAGAAAAGTCTTTATGTGGGTTATCCTTTTATAGAGGGGAAATTGATTAATGATCAAGTTCTCAGATGTCCTTTGTTGTTTTTTCCCGTGAGCTTGTCAAAAGATGGAAATGATTGGGTCTTGCACCTAGATAAGTCTCAGCAAATCATATTTAATAAGACATTTTTATTGGCTTATGAAAGAGCGTATGGTACACTGACAATAAGTGAGGAAGACATGCAATTGGAAGACTTTCCAACGGATGCCACTTCTTTTTTGACAGAGCTCTATGAAATTGTGAAATCAAAATTTTCTATCAACTTCAATCAAGAGCTATATGAACAAAAGATATTAGCTTTTCCAGAAAGCAGTAAGTCTATAGATGAAAATCAGTTTGACAAAGGTGTCCTTAAATTGAGATCTTATGCAGTTTTGGGTCAGTTTTCTCAAAAATCCAGTTTTCTGATTCAAGATTATGAAGAGCTAATTAGCCAAAATCAATATGAAAATCTTGAGGAGTTATTTGCCAAACATTTTGCTTCTGAAGAGGAGGATATGTCGATACCGAGAGAAGATCAGCTTTACAATGTATTTCCATTAGATGCAAGTCAGGAGGAGGTCGTCAAGGCGGTGAAAGCAGGACAATCTTGCGTCATCGAAGGCCCCCCAGGGACGGGAAAATCTCAGCTGATTAGTAATTTGGCAGTGGATTATATCTCAAGAGGTAAAAAGGTTTTGATAGTTTCCCAAAAGCGTGCTGCTTTAGATGTGGTTTTTAAAAGATTAGGAGAAAAGGGTTTTGCAGCATTTTTGGCTTTGGTTCATGACTTTAGGGCAGATAAAAAATCACTTTTTGAAAAGATTCAAAAACAAATCAATTCTATCGAGCAATATCAAGAACTGAATCGGGGAATCAATGCCATTCAACTGGAAAGGCAATTCTCTCAATTGTCTCGGACGATAGATATGCATTTAGATTATTTTGATGAATTCAAAAAAGGGCTTTTCAATACCGAAGAATGTGGCATTCCTATTAAGCAACTTTACATGACGTCCAAGTTGGGTGAGGAAGAGGTGGACTTGACGCAGTATTACAAGAAATTTCATTGGGATAGTGTTGCTGAATTTTTGAGAAATTTCAAAGAATATGAAACCTATTACAAAAAGTATCAAAACGCAAAGTCTTTTTGGCTTCATAGGGTGGATTTTAGCAGTTTTGGAGTTTCTGCTTCACAACGGATGAAGGAAACTTTACAGGAAATTGATCAAATAAAAAGCTCCTTTGAAGATACTTTTCAGGGGCTTGAAGGACTTGATTCTACTTATCTTTATTCACTTTTTGAGCAAAAAGAAAAGTTAAAGAGTCTTAAACACCATTTACATTTAAATGATGCGCAGCTTGTTTTCGATCGAATAAAGCCTTTCCAAAGTGATGAATTTGATTTACTGTGGCTGGAAAACAAATTTGATGCAGTGAAGTCATTGCTTTCAGAAGAGGGAGTCGCTTGGGATATAGAAGATGATGATGTCCAAGAAGTTCTTTCCATACTTCTAGAATACATTAAGACTAAGAGTAATTGGTTAGGAGGAGTTGACCGTCTAATAAATAAGAAAAAGTTTGGAAGAGTCCAAGAAGTGTTGGCTTCTAATAAACTTTCTGATAATGCTCATGATCTAGATTTGTTGGTCAAAAAGCTTGAAAACAGATTGAATCTTAATCATCAATACACGCTTCTATCTCAAAAAGATTGGCTCAAACTACCAATTAAACCTTTTGATTTTTCAAGATTCAATCATGCTGCTTCCATTCATCTCGAAGCTATTCAAGCGCGCAAATTGATTGATGACTTGGACGGGTTTGCGGATTTGATTTTGGGTGAAAGAAAGTCAGCCAAAGAGATTTTAGACTTGTTAGAAGGTTTTGAAAAGTTCAATTTAATTCTTTCAGAAAAAATAGATACATGGAACATTTATCTCAGTAAGATTCAAATCCAACATTTGATTTCACATGCTCCTGGTGAGTCATTTTTAGAGCAAAAAGAACAGATTCCTTTTGTTTTCGATGAATTGGTGGCTTTTGATAAGTTGAGAAAACGATTGACTTCTGAAGAAATTCATGTAATGGAAAAGTTGCTCGATGAATTCCCAAACTATGATTATGGTCAGTTAAGTTATTTGTTTTTGATTGGCTTGAGCAATGCCTGGATTGATCATATTGAGGCAAAATATCCTGTTTTGAGAGAAGTGAGTACGGCCAAATTCCTGAATGCGCAAGAGGAATTAATGAAAGCTGTGGTGGAAAAATGGGAGCTTTCTCAGTACATTTCTGAGTTGAGAGTAAGGGAGTTTACTTTCAAAAATTTGGAATTTAATAGGTTAAATAATCTTGTTACCTACAGAGAGCTTTTGCATCAAGTCAGCAAGAAAAGAAGGCTTTGGACGATCAAAAAGCTGATAGAGAACTTTGAGGAGGAGATTTTTAAGTTGATGCCATGTTGGTTGGTTTCTCCAGAAACTGTTTCAGCATTATTTCCCATGAAGCAGAATTTTGACCTTGTTATTTTTGACGAATCTTCGCAATGTTATGTTGAGCGTGGTATTCCTGCGATGCTTCGGGGGAAGCAGGTGGTGGTAGCTGGTGATTCGAAGCAGCTACAACCTTTTGATTTATATCAGGTAAGAATGGATTCTGAAGAGGAGGGATTGGAAGTTGAAACAGATTCATTATTGGACTTGGCTTCCGGGTTTTTCAAAAAGTTTTGGTTGAAGGGGCATTACAGGAGTGCACAAAAATCTTTGATCCAATTTTCGAATAAGCATTTTTACGAAAACAAACTTGAGATGTTGACAGATAGAAATCTCGCAAATCTTCAGCAAATCCCGTTTGAGTTAATTTCTATAGATGGAGTGTGGGAAAAGCAAACAAATCTTTTGGAGGCAAAAGCAGTTGTCGAAACGGTAAAGCGAATTCAGAAATCAGAACCTGAATTTAGCATAGGGATCATTTCATTTAATTATTTTCAAATGGAATTGATCAATCAACTTTTAGAAGAAGATGAAAAGATTTTTTTGGAAAAAGTGTCTGTGAAAAATATTGAGAATGTCCAAGGAGATGAATTTGACTGGGTGATCTTTTCAATAGGTTATGCAAAGAATAAATCAGGAAAGTTAATTGCAAATTTTGGCCTTTTATCAAAAAATGGTGGCGAAAATAGGCTTAACGTAGCTATGACAAGAGCTAAGAAGAGAATAAGTCTTGTCACAAGTATAACTTCAAGGGATCTCAGTAAATTAAAGCTAGTTAATTCGGGAATAGAAATGCTTCAAGCTTATTTAAGCTTTGTGGAGAGTCAAGTAAATGGGGAAATGGAAAATACTGAAGTTCATAATCCACATGGATTTTTGGCTAGCTGGTCACTGAAAAGCAGGCTTGTGGCCCAAAATGATGATTTTGAATTGTCACCAATATCCAATTCTGCTTGGTTAGATTTGGTGGTAAAGAATAAGGAAGAAGGTTTTGTTGAAGCAATTTTTACAGATGATCAGCGACTGTATGATGCTTCAAGTGCAAAAGAAGCCTTTGTGTATCATCCACTTCAACTCAAGCAAAAATCATGGCCTTACCATTTTTATTTTAGCAGACAATATTGGATGGGGAAAGATATTTTCGAAAAATAAAAAGGCTAAGAATTTTTTCTCAGCCTTTTCATTTTTAATTATTCCTTCACTTGTTTAATTCCTAATGCTTCTAGGCCATCCAGTTCTTCGACGCGCATATATTGTACAAATTGGACTCTTGAATATGCTTCTTTGCTGAGGATTGGTAAAGTGTCAATTTTTGTGAATGTACTACCAAACCCATCACCCAAAGGTTTTCCACCTTGACTATCAAAGAGTGGGATATTTACTAATTGTGATTCTATTTGATTTCCTAGACTATCTGATAGAATGTACTTCACATAAAGATTCCTATACCCATAATCTGTGTTAAACTTGATGCTAATCAAAGTATGTGAATGAGATTTAATCTCTGGAATCTCGAAAGTCACTGTGTCAATGATGTTCCATTGTTGTGTTTCGAAACCTGAATAGGATTCAAAAACTCGATTGCCATCACAAGAAATCATCCAAAGTGATAACAAAATAAAAGCACTATGAAATATTTTCTTAGGCATTTTGATCTCCCTTATCATTTTGATTCCCTTTATTCCGAGGAGGGAATCTTTTCTTTTTAGGCCTATTTTCTTGCGGCTTTTTATCTTCGGATCCAGATGAATTGGTAATTGGATTTACTCTTGCTTTCGGAAGATTTGGTTTGGATAAGTTATCAGAATCATTTCCGTTTTGCGCCTTTGGATTCGGGTTCTTTCGTGCAGGTTTACTGTTTCGATTTCTATTTCTGTCACGATTACCTTCTCTTGGTTCCGATTTTGCACCAGTCCTATTTGTGATTGGGTTTGATCCAGCAGGTTTTTGAAGATTTTGTCCTTCATTGTTAGACTGGTTTCCGTCTGCGTTTCTAGGCTTTTTCTTTTTTTTCTTTTTCTTAGAATTGGAACTGAATTTTTTATCTAATGCTTCTAACTCCATATTAGATTGGCTGATTTTGTCTTCAGCATCTTTAGCATGGTCATTTTGCAGATCAAATGGCTTGATATCTTTAGCATTGAGTGCTTGTATTTCCTTAACCCGTTCACAAGTGATGGAAAACCAGTTGTTCTCATTGTTGTAGCTGAACCACATCAATTTTCTAAAAATATCTGTTTTTTGTAACCGTGCTGGCCCAGCTTCGGTCAATAGTGCTTTTTCTACATTTGGAATATCTTCCAACGCAGCCATATAAGTATCTAATTCATAATTTAGACAGCATTTTAATCTCCCACATTGACCAGAAAGTTTTGTAGGATTAAGAGATAGGTTTTGATATCTCGCCGCAGAGGTACTTACGCTTTTGAAATCATGGATCCAGGTAGAACAGCAAAGTTCTCTACCGCAAACACCAATTCCACCTAATCGTCCAGCTTCTTGTCTCAAACTAATCTGACGCATCTCGACTCTTATCTTGAATTCAGAAGCCAACAATTTGATCAATTCTCTAAAATCAACCCTGTCTTCAGCTGAGTAGAAAAATGTTGCCTTAGAATTGTCTGCTTGAAATTCCACATCAGACAATTTCATTTTCAAATTGAGCTCATCAATTATTTGTTTGGTGCGATAAATAGTTGGAACCTCTCTATTTTTAGCTTCTTCCCATTTTTCTATATCTTTTTGATTAGCGACCCTGTAGATTCTTAGAATGTTATCATCATCTCTGATTTTCCTTTTTTGCATCTGGAGTCTTACTAACTCACCTTGCAAAGAAACCCATCCGATATGGTGTCCATTAGGAACATCTACGACGATAGGATCGCCAGTCGTGAGGTGGAGATGATCTACATTTCGATAGTATTCTTTTCTACCACCTTTGAATTTTACTTCTACTATATCAAATTTATCGACTACTGGAATTCCCATGTGAGAAAGCCAGTCGAAAGCGTTCATTTTATTACAATCGCTCGTACCACAAGTGCCGTTGTTTTGGCATCCTCCACTTGATCCAGTGGTGGTAGAGCAGCTACTACATCCTGCCATATTTATATCAAAAGGGAGTTTTTACTCCTCGTTAGTTTGGGATTATTTTTTGAGTTTTAGAATATCTTGACCAATATCCTTTCGGAAATATAAGTCATCCCAACAGATTTCTGCAACATTTTTATATGCGTTTTGGAGAGCAAACTCTATGTTTGATCCAATTCCAGTAATGGCCATTACTCGGCCACCATTTGTGAGAAATTCCCCTTCAGAGCCAATTTTTGTTCCTGCATGAAATACTAAAGCAGTATTGTCTTTTCCAGCATTTTCTAAGCCTATAATTTTATCGTCTTTTCGATATGCTTCAGGGTATCCACCTGCCACTAATACAACAGTAGTGGTAGTAAATGTCTCCAATTCGATTTTGTATTGGTCTAATTGCATGGTGCCCATCGCATGGAGTAAATCTACAAAATCACTTTTAATTCTTGGGAGCACGGCTTGGGTTTCTGGATCGCCCATTCGTACGTTATATTCTATCACATAAGGATCTCCTCCAATATTCATCAATCCGATGAATAAGAACCCTGTATATTTTATATTTTCTTTTTCTAAACCTTTTACTGTGGGAATTACAACACGTTCTTCGACTTTTCTCATAAAGTCAGCATCTGCAAATGGAACTGGGCTTACTGCTCCCATTCCACCAGTATTCAATCCACTGTCGCCTTCACCAATTCTTTTGTAATCCTTTGCTTCTGGAAGGATTTTATAGTTTTTGCCATCAGTAGCTACGAAAACTGAGAGTTCTATTCCATCCAAAAATTGCTCAATCACCACTTTTGAAGAGGCTTCTCCAAACATATTGTCAATAAGCATTTGTTTCAGCGAGTCTTTCGCTTCTTGGTGACTTTGACAAATCAATACACCTTTTCCTGCCGCTAATCCATCAGCTTTAAGGACAACCGGAATGCTTTGCTGATCGATAAATTGATAAGCATCTTTTAAGGTCTCTTTTGTAAATGTTGCTGAAGCTGCAGTAGGGATATTGTTGCGCTCCATGAATTGTTTAGAAAAATCTTTTGACCCCTCTAACCTAGCACCTTCTTCACTTGGACCAATGATCGGAATTGAAGAAAGGTTAGGATTTGATTTGAAAAAATCCACGATTCCTTTCACCAAAGGTTCCTCAGGTCCGACTACTACCATTTGGATGTTGTTTTCTAAGACAAAATCAGAGATAGCAGGGAAATCAGTAATTGATAAAGAAACGTTTTTAGCAATTTGTGAAGTCCCAGCATTTCCAGGTGCTACAAAAAGTTGAGAACATTTTTGACTATTTATAATTTTCCAAGCAAAGGCATGCTCTCTGCCTCCGCTTCCTAATAATAATATATTCATTGAGTGAATTCTAGTTTAGTTGGCGTGTTCTGAGATGAATTTGACACGATAGACACGAATTTCTTCTTCCGCAAAATCTTCGTCTTCCAATTCTTCAAGCGCAGCCTTAATATTGTCTGTTTCAGCAGTCATGAAATAATCGTGAAGTGTTTCTTCTCGCTCTTCATCCATGATGTTTTCAATATAATAATTGATATTCAGCTTAGTACCACTGTATATTATCTGTTCAATCTCTTGGAGCAATTCCCCCATAGAAATATTCAGATTATCAGCAATTTCATCCAGATTTATTTTTCTATCAACCTGCTGAATGATAGAGATTTTTACTTTTGATCTGTTTCCAGCTGTTTTGACGACTACATCTGAAGCCGTCATGATGTCGTTTTCTTCGACGTAGTTTTCTATAAGTTTTAGAAAAGACGAACCAAATTTAGTGACTTTTCCCATACCGACACCATTAATTTGCGCCAATTCCTCACGGGTAGTTGGATAGACCGTAGCCATTTCTTCCAGTGAAGGGTCCTGAAAAATAACATAAGGAGGTAAGCCTTTTGACTTTGCTACTTTTTTCCGTTCTAACTTTAAAAGTTCAAAGAGTTTTTCATCATAAGCTTTTCCGCCAAGGGAAATATCTTCAGTTGAATCATTTACAAGCATTTGCTCAAAGTCGTGATCTTTGCTGATCATGACTGAATATGGATTTTTTATGAAATCTAAGCCTTTTTGAGTCACTTTGATGACTCCATAATTTTCAATGTCTTTTTCAAGAAAATTGTTTATCATGGCTTGTCTGACTACTGTCTTCCAAAGTCTCTCGTCTTCGTCCTTACCGATTCCAAATACTGAAAGCTTGTCGTGGCCATAACTTTTCATGTAGTCGTTTTGCTCTCCTCGGATAACTTTCACGATATGTTCTACATTGAATCTATTGTTGGTCTCTTTTACAGCTTCGATTGCTGTAACCAAGAAATTTTGACCTTCAAACTTCTCTGTTGGGTGCTTACAATTGTCACAGAATCCACAATCTTTCTCCATATATTCTCCAAAATAGTGGAGTAGAGTTTTTCTCCTGCAAATTGAACTTTCTGCATAAGCAGCCATTTCTTGAAGTAGAATTTTGGCGTTTTCACGTTCAGTGACTGGTTTATCTTTGTTGAATTTATCAAGTTTGATGATGTCATCATATTTGTAAAACATCAAACAATGCCCTTCTAGACCATCTCGCCCAGCTCGCCCAGTTTCTTGATAGTAGCCTTCCAGTGATTTTGGTACATCATAGTGAATGACATACCTTACATCAGGTTTATCAATTCCCATTCCGAAGGCGATAGTGGCTACGATGACATCAAGTTCTTCATTTAGAAAGTCGTCTTGGTTTTTGATTCTCACATTTTGATCTAATCCAGCGTGATATGGTGCTGCATTGATGCCATTTACTTTGAGTAGGGAAGCTATTTCTTCGACTTTTTTTCGACTTAAGCAATAAATAATTCCTGATTTGCCTTTTTGGCCTTTGATGTATTTGATGATTTGCTTTTTGGTCTCATTTTTTATCTTCGGCCGAACTTCATAATAGAGATTTGTCCTGTTGAAAGAAGACTTGAACAGATCAGCTTCTTCCATTTGTAAGTTTCTCTGAATGTCCTGTTGTACTTTTGGCGTAGCTGTAGCGGTCAAGGCTATAATAGGTAACTTTTCGCCAATTTGAGCAATTATTGATTTTATCCTTCTGTATTCAGGTCTGAAGTCATGCCCCCATTCTGATATACAATGTGCTTCATCTATAGCTACAAAACTGATATTTGCTTCCTTTAGGAACTTGACATTTTCTTCTTTGGTCAAGGACTCTGGCGCCACATAAAGCAACTTAGTATTTCCCGCCAATACCTCTTTTTTAACTTTATTAGTTTCAGATTTATTTAAAGTTGAATTCAAGAAATAAGCATTAATGCCAAAGGCATTGAGTTGATCTACTTGATTTTTCATCAAAGCGATTAGAGGCGAAATGACTACTGCTGTGCCATTTTTGATAACAGCGGGAAGTTGATAGCATAGTGATTTTCCCGCCCCTGTAGGCATGATTACAAAGGTATTGCTTCCACCTAAAATGTTGTCAACGATGGCTTCTTGGTTCCCTCGGAACTGGCTGAAGCCAAATATTTCTTTGAGATTTTCTTTTACTGTTTGATCCACTTCACAATCACGTTTTAATGTTCCGCTTTTTGGGCATCATTAAACTTTAAAGGAATTCTTTTTTACCTTTGAACAAATTTAATGATTAAGCCTGTCAAAATTGAAATTAACAAAAAATATTAAAACAAACGCTATACAAGTGCTCCAAAAGGAGGCAAATGCGATACAAAATCTCATAAATTATATAGATGATGATTTTGTAGCTTGTGTGGAAGCAATTTTGGGATCTTCTGGAAGGGTCGTTATTACTGGAATAGGTAAAAGTGCCATCGTTGCCAATAAAATAGTCGCTACGCTGAATTCAACGGGTACGCCTGCGTTGTTTATGCATGCAGCAGATGCGATTCATGGTGATTTGGGTATGATTCAAAAAGATGATCATGTCATCTGTATTTCTAAAAGTGGGAATACACCTGAAATCAAGGTTTTAGTTCCTTTACTCAAAAGGCTTGGTTCAAAATTGATTGCGCTAGTAAGTAATGTAGAAAGCTATCTTGCAGAGCATGCCGATTATGTACTCAATGCAACTATAGAAGCAGAGGCTTGTCCGAATAATTTGGCGCCAACTACGAGTACTACGGTTCATATGGCGATGGGAGATGCTCTAGCGGTTTGTCTTTTAGAGGCGAGAGGGTTTTCTTCTCAGGATTTTGCAAAATATCACCCTGGTGGGTCTTTAGGAAAACAACTTTATCTAACCGTAGCTGACGTAATTCCAAAAAATCTGGTGCCAGTAGTAAAAGAAGATGCACTTTTATCTGAAATTATCGTAGAAATCAGCAGTAAGAGACTTGGTGCAACTGCGGTTGTCAACCAAAGTAACAAATTGTTGGGGATTATTACAGATGGTGATTTGAGAAGAATGCTTTTATCGGGTGCGGATATTCATCAAGTGAAAGCAATAGAAATCATGACAAAAAATCCAAAGAAAATCTCTCAGGATGAATTTGCTATTAAAGCGCTCAACCTAATGAAAGAATATAATATTACACAGCTTGTTGCAATGAATGGTGATAATATCGCTGGATTTATCCATATTCATGATCTGATGAAAGAAGGAATAGTATAAGAAAAACTGATGCAGGAAAAACCCTATATTGTTATCATGGCTGGAGGAATAGGTTCTAGATTTTGGCCTTACAGCAGAAACAAAAAACCGAAGCAATTTTTAGATGTTTTAGGTACAGGAAGGACTTTACTTCAAATGACTTATGATAGATTTATTGGGGTTTCTGATCCCGATAAATTTTTAATTGTCACAAACAAACACTATTTCGACTTGGTAAGGGAGCAATTACCAGAAGTGAGCGAATCCAATATTCTAACTGAACCTTTAAGGAGGAATACAGCAAACTGTATCGCTTATGCGAGTTACAAAATAGCTCAGAAGGATAAAGAAGCAAAGATTATTGTCACTCCAGCAGATCATTTGATCCTCAAAGAAATCAATTTTTTGCAAAAAATAAACCTAGCTCTTCAAGCATCAAACGAAGAAGGAAGACTCATCACAATCGGAATTCGTCCCAATAGACCTGAAACAGGTTATGGATATATTCAATACTTTAGTAATGACAAAGCTGAAGCTAAGAAAGTAAAAACATTTACTGAAAAACCGAATTCTAAACTTGCGAAGACATTTGTGGAAAGTGGTGAATTTGTATGGAATTCTGGGATGTTTGTCTGGAAAGTAGAAAGCATCATTAAGGCTTTTGAAAAGCACATGCCTGAGGTGGCTGAAGCTTTTGAAGAAGGGGCTCAATATTATAATACAGATCAAGAGAATGCATTTATTTTTAAGGCATATTCTCAAGTAAAGAACATTTCCATAGACTATGGAATAATGGAAAAGTCAAATGATGTCTATGTGATTTTAGGAGATTTTGGTTGGTCAGATTTGGGTTCTTGGAGTGGCTTGCACGAGATTAGAAATAAAGATGAGAAAGAAAATGTAGTAGAAGCCAACGCCTTGCTTTATGATACTGAAGGTTGTTATGTGAAAGTACCTTCAGAAAAATTAGTTGTAGTTCAAGGATTGGAAAACTACTTAATCAATGATTCCGAAAATGTGCTTTTAATTTGCAAACTAGATGCAGAGAAGAAGTTCAGAGAATTTGTAAGCGATGCAAAGACAAAAAGTGAAGATTTCGTCTAATCGAATCATTATTTTTAGCTTTTTTCTTCTTCAATAAGTCATTGTAGATAAATGACAACTGGGGCGTCAAAAATTAATTTTGCACCCTCGATCGAACTATTTTTGAAGCATCTAATAATGATGTAGGGATTTGAGCTTTTTCTAAAATGTCCTTCGGATCCGTAGGGATACTTATCGACTCGATGAAAGTGCCATCATTTTTGAGTTTGATACCAGTCAAACAATTTCCTTTGTAAGCTCCAGTATCAATATTCCATGTATTACAATTTTTATTAAAATCAGGTTTAGAGTTCATTTTTGGTGTATGCCCAATGATTTGAACCTTTCCCATGTGTATGATTGGCTTTCGATTCCAAAGTACACCATCTGGGTTGTTTACATCATATGGAGATCCAAGCCCTGAAATTCCTGCATGAGATATCAAGACATTTTTATTTTCCCAAAATAAAGGCATAGTATTCATCCATCCTAAGTAAAAATGAGGGTCTAAATTATGAGTTTTGAATTGCTCTAAAGTTTCTCTTCCTCCATTTTCAAGCCAATGGTCAGAATGATCATCACCCATCAAGTATCTTAGCATCATTTGTTCATGATTACCTTTTAAAAAATGTACTGAATTTTTAAAAACCTTCTTTACTTCAAAAGCCAGTCTAATAGTCAAAGGAGAAAAATTCCCTCTGTCAACCAAATCTCCAAGTTGAATTAAGGTTTCCGTTTTAGGCTCCCAATGATCCATCAACTTTAGATAAGTATGGAAACAGCCATGGACATCACCGATAATAAAAAGCGACATATTTTCCTTTTTTTGAAGTTAAAAGACTAGTTTTTTAAAGCATTACTTACAACGAAAGTAAGCGATTTTAACGTCAAAAAGGTATTTTTTCAAAGAAAAATTTGCATAAATGTTTGATCACCAATATCCTATATTTCACAAACAAAAAAACATATATGAAGTTAACAATAAGAATTTCTTTAGATCTTCGATTAGATTTCTTAAATTAATCAAAAATCAAAAATGTGAAAATTTGGCTAAACATTTTACCTTATTTAATATGAAAAATTTCCTTCCATTTATTCTTATTTTCTTGTTGGTGGCAACAGGATGTATGTCACAAAAAGACTTTATTGCTGAATACGATTTCAACTATTCAGCGAATTTCAAGAGATACAAAACTTTTGGTTTTATAGAAAACTCAAATGATGACGATGACGAACTTGTCAAGATTATCAAAAGATCGATTTCTACGAGACTTGGTTCCCAAGGATTTACATTTGAAGAAAACAAGCCTGACCTTTTAGTAAATTATAAGGTCTTTAGAGAAGAGGTGAAATATAGAGGTTATGAACAGCCAAATTTCGATTATTGGTTACAAAGAAAAGGTGCCTTAGTGACTGAAGAAGATGAAGAATTGAAAGATGAAGACAAAGAAAAGGATGAGAATTACAAAAATGTCAAATATGCTCAGAATAATGGGATGTTAGTCATTTTTGTTATTGATAATAAAAAGGGGAATACCATTTGGCAAGGATATACAGCTGCAGTTTTTGATGAAATGTCCCCGGAAGTAAATACGGATCTGATGCGAGCCACGTATAAGGTAATGGATCAATTCCGAGTATTGAGTAGGGCAAAATAGAATAAAAAACCAGCATCTTTTTGCTGGTTTTTTTTGAATCTATTGATCCTTTGTGTTTATCCGCTTTTGCAGGAGTAGCTGTTGATAACATTGTATGGATTTCAATTCAATCAGTTGTGGCCAGTTTATTAAGTACTGTTGGCGATTATTCGCAAAATTAGAAGTGAAATATTAACATACTGATGTCATTGCGGATAATAAAATTATCTTTAATAGACTTTCATGCCACCTATATAAGTCCCTGTGACTTTTAAATCCCTCAATTCATTTTCAGGTGCAGTCATCATATCTTTTTCAAAAAACACAAAATCAGCCAGCTTTCCTGTTTCAATACTTCCTTTTAGATTTTCTTCAAAATTCGAAAAGGCCGCCCAAATCGTCATGCCCTTTAGGGCTTGTTCTCTGCTAATTCTATTTTCTATTTGAAAGCCGTCTTCAGGTTGGTTTCTAGCATCTTTTCTTACTACTGCTGCATGAAACCCATACATAGGATTGATATGTTCTACTGGAAAATCACTTCCAAGAGCTATCATACCATTTTGGTCTAGTAGATCTTTATAAGCATAAGCTGTCTTGATTCGAAAAGGGCCTAATCTCTGTCCTGCCCAAGGCATATCTGAGGTGGCATGCGTGGGCTGCACAGAAGGTATGATGCTGTATGAAGCGAATTTTGGCATATCTTCCTTGCTTACAACTTGCGCGTGTTCGATTCTCCATCTAAGATCATTTTTACCTTTCAAGTACTTGGCATAAATATCAAGTAATGTTCTGTTAGCCGAATCACCGATGCAGTGAGTGTTCATTTGGAAACCATTATCATACATTTTTTTTGCTAATTCATCAAAGGCTTCGGGTGTATTCAATAGAAAGCCATAATTGGTATTGTGATCATGATAAGGTTGCAATAAGGCCGCACCTCTTGACCCTAAGGCACCATCACCGTAGATCTTGAAACTTCTAACTGTCAAGTATTCATCCTGATAAAATCCTTTTTCAAAATAATGAGCCATGTTTTCGTCAGTTGGGTTGACCATAGCATAAATCCTCATTTTCAAGGAGCTTTCTTGATGCATTTGATGCATGAGCTCGATAATATTTCTCTCTAACCCAGCATCCACCAAAGAAGTCAACCCAACAGAAAAGCAATTCTCTTGAGCATCCATCAAAGCCGCTCTTGACTCTTCTTCACTTGGTGCAGGGACCTTAGCGGTAACAAGTTTAATAGCGTTATCAATCAAAACCCCGGTTGGCCTTCCGTTTTCTAGTATAACTTTGCCTCCTATCATTTCAGTTTTCGAACTGATTCCGGCTAAGTCAAGAGCTTTTTGATTTGCCAAGGCTGCATGACCGTCGATTCGTGTAAGCAAGACGGGTGTATCAGGGAAAAGCTCATCTAATTGATTTTTTGTGGGGAATTCCTTGTTTTCCCAAAGATTCTGATCCCATCCTTTTCCCATAATCCAAGGAGACTCAGGATTTTTTGTATGATGTTCGATTACACGCTCAATGAGCTCTTGTTCAGATTCAGCACCTAGTAGCTCAACTATCTTCAGTCCTAAACCATACCGATAAAAATGTGCATGAGCATCAATCAGACCAGGGTAAATTGCTTGACCAGCGGCATCTATAGTTTGACTCGCTTCATATTTGGAAAGGATATCTGAATTATTTCCTACAGCGATAAACTTTCCGTCTTTGACAGCAAAAGCATTTACAATATCAAAGTCTTCAGATACGGTATAAATGGTTCCATTATGAACAATAAGATCTACTTTTTCTTTTTCCTTTTTGCAAGAAGTCAAGCAAGCGATGGAAATAAAAATTGTACTTAGGAGTAATAATTTTTTCATTTGGAGTGGATTGGTTTACATTCTTTGATAAAATTCTTCATATTTGTAACATGATGGAAGCAAATTACTCATTTCTTCAGGAGCCTTTAAATTTCCCTAAATTTGATTTTCGAATACAGGAAGAAAAGAATGGGAAATTAAGCATTTTCGATGCCTTGAGAAAGAAGTATCTGATTTTAACTCCAGAAGAGTGGGTTAGACAGCATTTGATTCAAGTTCTAATTCAGAAATATAATTACCCAAAAAGTTTATTTGCTTTGGAAAAGGGATTGAAATATAATCAATTACAAAAGAGATTTGATGTTTTGGTTCATGATAGAAATGGTGCGCCATTTTTATTGATCGAGTGCAAATCTCCAGATGTCAAACTTACCCAAAAGACCATCGAACAAGTTTGCGTTTATAATAAAACTATCAAGTCACCTTATTTAGGTGTCTCAAATGGTAAGCAACATATGTTTTTAGAATTTGAGGAGTCCTCAGGTAAATTTGTGCAATTGAAAGGCTTACCTATTCTCTAATTAATAAGATAATTATATCAGAGAATATTGTCTTTTTTTCTTATCTTTAGCTATTATTTAGACCCAGAAGAATTAATTTAAATTTTCCATGATTAAAGAAAAAAGCAGTCCTTGCGAACTTTGTCTCAGTAGAAAATTCTCGATGTTCGCAGACTTATCAGAGGCTCATTTATGCAACCTTTCGGATAATAAAAACTTTATATCTCATAAAAAAGGTCAAATTCTCTATTACGAAGGAACAAAACCTCTAGGCGTGTTTTGTATCAGTGCTGGTATTGTAAAAGTATTCAAAACTGCTTCAAATGGAAAAGAACAAATAATCCGATTGGCTCAAAAAGGGGATTTTTTAGGTTACTCTTCCATGCTTGGAGAGGAGCTTTATTCGAATACTGCCACGATAGTCGAAGATGCTAAAATTTGTTTTGTACCTAAAGAGACTTTTTTAAAAGTTTTGCAGGAGGATAATAATTTCCACAGAAGATTGACCAAAGCACTTTGTAATGATATTGGGATGATGGAAGAGAAATTGACAGATGCTACGCAAAAATCTATTCGTGAAAGATTGGCTTTTACACTCTTAAAATTAGGTGATACTTATGGAATAGATGGTGGAGAAGGTGAAAAAATAGATATTGTTTTAACTAGAGAAGAAATCGCAGGTTTGGTAGGTACAGCTACGGAAACAGTCATCAGGTTGCTTTCCGAATTCAAAAAGGATGAACTTATAGAGTTTGATGGTAAGAAAATCATCATTTTAAATAAAAAAGGGTTAGCCAGATTAAGTGACTTTTATGGTTGATCAATGCAAATAAATTGAAAGAAACTGAATTTTTGATCAAGGCTTGAAACTTAGAGGTGACTTTAGAAGTTTAGAAGCTATGAAATTCAAGTGTCCATTTCTATTCATTTTACTTCTTTTACCTCAAATGAACATAGCTCAAAGTCTAGCTTATAAAATGCTACTCAAAGGAGTTTATGACAATGATTTTCCAACAGTAAAACCTCATCAAAAAGAGATTTTGGGAAATGCCTTATTGCTTGATACAAGAGAGAGGGAGGAATTTGAGGTAAGTCATCTTAAAGGTGCTAAATGGGTTGGCTATAATACTTTCTCTCTTGAAACTCTTGAAGGAATTCCCAAAGATCAAGTACTTGTGGTTTATTGTTCGATAGGGGCTAGAAGTCAAGAAATTGGAAAAAAGCTAAAAGGCGCAGGTTACGAAAAGGTTTATAATTTATATGGAGGTATTTTTCATTGGGTAAATGAAGATAGGTCCGTATTCAATCAAGAGGCTGAACAGACGGATCGTGTTCATGCTTATAGTCGTTCTTGGGGAATATGGCTAAATAAAGGAGTGAAAGTTTTCGAGTGAAATGAATCTTGAGTAAGACACATGATGTGCGAATGTTTTTTTAATAGAGCAATCTGTAAATACCTTAATCACGTTTATTGAATAAAACATCCCATATGAAATTCTTAATTATTCTGTTTACATCACTTATTCTCAATTTTTCCTGTGGAGCGTCAACTTTAGGAACTGAAGATTCAAAATCTCCATCACATGAAGATTTTGATGCCTTACTCAAAAAGTATGTTTCGGCAACAGGGGTAGTGAATTATAAAGGTTTGATGAACGACAAAGCCAAATTAAATCAATATTGTGAACTGCTGAGCAATAATGCGCCAGACCGCAATACCTGGAGCAAAAATGAGCAATTGGCTTATTGGATCAATGCTTACAACGCATTCACTTTGAAGTTGATCGTAGATAATTATCCAGTCAAAAGTATTCAGGACTTACATCCAAAAGTTAAAATTCCACTGATCAATACCGTTTGGCATATCAAATTTTTCAAGATTGGTGGTCAAGATGCTAATTTGGACGAAATAGAGCATAAAATCCTCAGAAAGGAATTTGAAGAGCCTAGGATACATTTTGCAATCAACTGTGCTTCAATTTCTTGTCCACCTCTTTTAAATGAGGCTTTTGTTTCGACAAAAATAGACTCACAATTGGATCGTGTAGCAAAGTCATTTATAAATGACACAAGGCGCAATAAGATTAGCTCCAATCAAATAGAGATTTCTAAAATATTTAGCTGGTTCAAAGGAGATTTTACAAAAAATGGGAATATAATTGATTACCTTAACAAATATTCAAAGGTCAAAATCAATCCTAAAGCCAAAGACTCTTATTTAGATTATGACTGGTCACTCAACGAAAAGTAAACCCAAACATTTTGTAATTATAGGAAATGGAATTTCCGGTGTCACTTGTGCGAGACATCTAAGGAAAGCTGATTCTAATTGCCAAATAACCATCATTTCTGGAGAAAGCGAGCATTTTTTTTCTCGAACAGCACTGATGTATATTTACATGGGCCACATGAAGTACGAGCATACCAAGCCTTATGAAGATTGGTTTTGGGAAAAAAATAGGATTAATCTCAAGCAAGCTTGGGTGAGTAAAGTAGATGTCGATCAAAAATCTTTAATTTTCGCAGACAATTCCTCATTTGATTATGATACTTTAATTATTGCCTCAGGCTCAAAGCCAAATAAATTTGGTTGGAAAGGAGAGGATCTTCAAGGAGTTCAGGGGCTCTACAGCATTCAGGATTTGGAATTGATGGAAAAAAATTCTCAAGCTATAAAAAGAGCAGTTGTCGTCGGTGGAGGATTGATCGGGATAGAAATGGCAGAGATGTTTTCAAGCCGAAAGATTCCTGTGACTTTTTTGGTTAGAGAGAAGAATTTTTGGGATACTGTTTTGCCAGAAGAGGAAGCCAAACTGATCAATAGACATATCAAAGAACACCATATTGATTTAAGGTTGGAGACCGAACTTGATGAAATTCTAGACGATGGAACAGGCCGAGTAAAAGCCATAAAAACCAAATCAGGTGACTTGATTGAATGTCAGTTTGTAGGATTGACCGTAGGAGTGAGGCCAAATGTTGATTTCTTAAAGGAATCAAAAATTGAAATTAATCGAGGAGTTAAGGTCAATGGCTATTTTAAAACAAATGTGGAGGATGTTTATGCTATTGGCGATTGTGCTGAATTTCAAGAATCTCCCGCTCCTGATAGAAAAAATATTGAGCAAGTTTGGTACACAGGAAGAATGCATGGAGAGACGCTTGCTTACAACCTTACCAACTCCAAAAAAGTATCGTATAAGCCTGGAATCTGGTTTAATTCAGCCAAATTCTTTGACATCGAATATCAGACTTACGGATTTGTCCCGCCGATTTGGGGAGAGGATATAGAGAGTTTTTACTGGGAAGATTCCAAAGGGAAAATCGCCATCAGAATTCTCTATCAAAAATCAAATCAAGCCATAATCGGCGTGAATGCATTCGGGTGGAGACTTCGCCACGAATATTTCGATCATGCCATTGAGCATGGTTATCCTATAGAAAGAGTACTCGGAGAACTGGGACAAGCGAGTTTCAATCCTGAGTTTTACAAATCCTTGCATAAAGAAGTTCTTAAACAGTACAATAAGGAAAAAGGAAAATCAATACAGGTTAAAAAACAAACATTTCTCCAAAAGCTAATCGGTTCCCGCGCATGAAATTCATTCAAAAAATAGGCTTAGTAATTTTCATTTTGGCATTTGCTGGTTTCAGTCTTTTGCCATTTTATGGCACTTATCAGCTCGAAGAAGAATTAGTCATTTCGGAGACCAAGGATATCCATCAAGAAGCGATGGTGGAAATCCTCCAACCGATGTATGGCAAAGTTTACACCTCCAATATCAAATTCATTGCTGACTTTAAGGGATATTTTGATGCATACAATGATGAATTGAAAAGTGCTGAAGAATGGGATAAGGTGATTTGGGATGATTATGCTTTTTCTTTGACCAAAGCATCAGCTACAGGCCTTGTGAGTGAAAGTCCGAGTTTATTTCTTGCTGTAACCATTTTACTCGGAGCATTTGGAGCTTTATTGTATATCATCCCGCTCTACCAAAATCAACCCAATGGAATCAAAAATGATGGAATCTATCATTCCTCGATGAAGTCTAGGGGCTTGCTAGGAATCATCACAGGCTCTTGGCTGATTTTATTTTATATCGTTCTCTATTGGTTTCCAGAATATTTGACTAATCTGGTTTTGATGGTGGATCCTATCTCTATTGCCTTGTCAGGCAATCCAGCATCACAATGGTTTTTGTATGGATTTATCTATACGCTGGCCATTTTGGTGATGGGAATCAGGATGTTTAGGAAATATCGCGGCAATAATTACCAAACGATTCGGACAGCCTCAGTCATGTTTTTCCAATTGGCTTTTGCTTTTATCCTTCCAGAAATCCTGGTTTTGCTGAATATGCCGTGGCATGATTTTAAAAATATTTGGCCTTTGGACTATTCCTTTTTTTATGATTACAGACTAGAAGGAATGCTAGGTTCTGGAGCCTTGGGCATGTTTATGTTGGTTTGGGGGATTATTTTGATTGTGGTTGGTGTGCCGTTATTTACATATTTCTACGGAAAGAGATGGTATTGCAGTTGGGTATGTGGATGTGGTGGATTAGCAGAGACTCTGGGCGATCCTTACCGGCAGCTTTCTGATAAAACAGTCAAGGCTTGGAAAATTGAGCGTTATTTGATTCATGGCGTTTTGGTTTTTGCTGTGGTGATGACAGCGGTTACGCTGGCCAATTATTTTATGGAATTTGAGCTATTGGGTTATGCAACCAATGAATTGCATACAGTTTATGGGTTTTTGATTGGCTCTGCATTTGCGGGAGTGATTGGAACTGGTTTTTATCCCTTGATGGGTAACAGAGTTTGGTGTAGATTTGGGTGTCCATTGGCAGCATACTTAGGATTGGTGCAGCGCTTCAAGTCTAGGTTCAGAATCACCACCAATGGCGGACAGTGTATTTCCTGCGGTAATTGCTCAACTTATTGTGAAATGGGAATCGATGTGCGCTGGTATGCTCAGAGAGGTCAAAATATCGTCAGATCCTCCTGCGTAGGTTGTGGAGTATGTTCATCAGTATGTCCAAGAGGAGTCTTAAAATTAGAAAATGCAGGTGAAGAAGGTAGAATCAATGACATGCCTATCATCATTGGCAATAAATCCATAAGCATAAAATCTTAATGATCTTTATTTATATCATCATGGGCATTTATGTCCTTGCGATGTTGTTTATCCTCCTGTATAGCTTTGCTCAGGCAAATTTACTTTATCATTTTTTTAAGTTTAGAAAAAACATCCCTAAGGCAAGTCCTCCTGCTTGGGAAAAGCTTCCTTTTGTGACGATACAACTCCCGATTTTCAATGAAAAATATGTGGTCGAAAGGCTAATTGATGCAGCAGCAAAATTTAATTATCCAAAAGACAAGCTTGAGATTCAGCTGCTCGATGATAGTACAGATGAAACTGCGGATATTATCAAAAGCTATATTCAAAATTATCCAGAGATCGATTTTCAGTATATCCACAGAGAAGACCGTACTGGATTTAAAGCGGGAGCTCTAAAAGCTGGTTTGGATTTGGCTAAAGGCGAATTTATTGCGGTATTCGATGCTGATTTTGTTCCTGATCCTGATTTTATTCTCCAGACTATCGGGCATTTTTCGAATGAAAAAATCGGCATGGTACAAAGTCGCTGGACCCATCTGAATGAAGGTTATTCTATTCTGACAAGGCTTCAAGCTTTTGCTTTGGATGCACATTTTATGGTGGAGCAGATGGGGAGAAATCATCAGCAGGCATTTATCAATTTCAATGGAACGGGTGGGATTTGGAGAAAATCTTGTATCCTCGATGCCGGAAATTGGCATGACGATACCTTGACAGAAGATTTAGACTTAAGTTATAGAGCGCAGCAAAAAGGGTGGGAATTTATCTATCGTCCAGATATAAAATCACCTGCTGAGTTGCCACCTTTTATGTCAGCCATCAAGTCCCAGCAATTTCGTTGGACGAAAGGTGGCGCTGAGTGTGCTGCAAAACATTTGAAAAATGTCTGGTTGAACCCTTTTGGATTGAGAAAAAAACTTCATGCATCAGCACATTTACTCAATGCGGTGATTTTTATTGCGGTGGTGATTGTAAGTTTATGTAGCATTCCACTGTGGTGGGCTTTTCAGCAAGAGATGATTCCCGGAGAGATTTTTAGAGGTGCAGCTGTGTTTTTGGTTGGATTCGTGATTATCGCTTTGGTCTATTTCTTCGCCAACTTGAGCTTGGTGGAATTTTCTACAAAAGGAATTTTGAGGTTTCTGTGGGAATTACCCTTATTTCTTTCTGTTTCTATGGGGCTTTCCATTCACAATGCGCAAGCGGTATGGCAAGGGTTGACGGGTAAAAAATCACCTTTTATCCGAACACCAAAATACAACCTCAGTGACAAGCAGTCTTGGAAAAAAAATATCTACCACCAACTCAAAGTTCCCATGACGACTTATTTGGAAGGTGTCATGGCAGTAGTATTCCTATCGATGGTTGTAATTTCAATTTATTTTCAGACCTACGAAATGCTTGTATTTCATGGGATGTTGGCTTTAGGTTTTACGCTGGTCAGTATTGAATCTTTCAAAAGCTACAGGTTGAAGTAACCAAGTTCAAACCCTTTCTTTTCACCAAATCAAAAATTTTGCAATTGAATCAGCCTATCATCGACGTCATTATTCCAGCTTTCAACGAGGAGGATTCCATTGGAAAAGTTATCCGAGACATTCCCACAATTGTCAGGCATGTGGTCGTGGCAAATAATGGTTCTTCGGATACCACCAAAAAAGTTGCTGAAGCAGCAGGAGCAATTGTGCTGGATGAACCGCAGAAAGGCTATGGCAAAGCTTGTCTGACAGCCATGGATTACCTGTCGAAAGTTGAAGAACAAGCAGATATTGTCGTGTTTTTAGATGGAGATTATTCTGATTATCCAGAACAGCTACTAGATCTAATAAAGCCAATCATAGAAGCTGATTATGATATGGTCATTGGTTCTCGGGCTTTGGGGAAAAGAGAAGGCGGCTCGATGACCTTGCCTCAAGTTTTCGGGAATTGGCTAGCGACGACGCTGATGCGCTGGATTTACAAGACCAACTATACCGATCTTGGGCCATTTAGAGCGATCAAGTGGGATCAATTGAAAGCCTTAGGAATGGTAGATGAAAACTACGGGTGGACCATAGAAATGCAAATCAAAGCTGCCCAGTCAGGCCTCAAAACCACAGAAATCCCCGTAGATTACAGAAAGCGCATAGGCGTCTCAAAAGTAAGTGGAACGGTGAAAGGAGTATTCGGAGCAGGATATAAAATTCTTTGGACAATTTATAAGTATTGGTAAAGTGTCATTTTTTATCAAATATACTCAGTAGTAGGTATTTTTTTAGAGTGAAGAAAGTGGTAGTTTTATGGGGAGATAATTAAGAAATATACGCAACAGTTGCGCAATACATTCCATATGGAACAAATAGCGCAATGGTTGCGTGAAGAAAACCGTTGGGGCACATGCAAAACAAGACAACATAACCTTGAGACGAAAAAAACAAAATAGATTGTCATGGTCTGACAATAATTTACAAACAGAAACGTTTATAAACCAATAAAAACAAAACAACATGAAAACAAAAATCTTTTTCGCAGCCATCATTGCTTTTGCCATGGTAAGCTGCAACAGCAATAACTCCTCGCAGAATAACGGGGAAGAAACCGAAGTTACAGGACATGAAGAACATGAACATCAGGGAGGACATGACCATAATGACGGTCATAGCCATGGGAATGCTTCGGGTAAACACTCTGATGAAGGCGTAGCTACAGAAGAACAGCAGGAAAACATTACAGTAGAACGTTCTGACGTTACTGCGGGCATCATAAACGCTTATCTGGGTATAAAAGACGCTTTAGCCAACGATAACCAGCAAGCGGCTGCCAAAGCAGGTACACAACTCGCTGAAAGCGCTGGAGCATTTAACATAAATACTTTTTCCACAGAACAGCAAAAAGAGATAAAAGAAATTCTTGACGTAGCAAAAGAGCATGGAGAACATATCTCTAAAAGCGAAATTGACCACCAAAGAGAACACTTTGAAACCCTTACCACAGATATAAAGGACCTTCTAAAAATAGCCGGGGCAGACAGAAATTTATATGTACAATATTGCCCGATGTATAACAATAAGCGGGGTGGTTCATGGCTCAGTGCTTCAAACGAAGTAAAAAACCCCTTGTTTGGAAGCAAGATGCTCAAATGCGGTAAAGTACAGCAAGAAATTACCGTTGAATGAGGCGATGGTTAAAAAGGGGAGTGCTTTTTCTTATTATTGTCATTGTGGGAATGCAATTTATCCCCGTACAACGTAACACAGGGGAAAGAAACGTGGAAACGGATTTTTTGAAAATCTATAATCAACCTGAAAACATAAGCAGAACCCTCTCTCTTTCCTGTTACAACTGCCACAGCAATCATACGGAGTATCCTTGGTATGCTTACATTCAGCCTGTGGCATCTATCTTGCAAAATCATATTGACAGTGGGAAAACCGTGTTGAATTACTCTGAATTTGACAACTATTCTGACAGAAGAAAGCGTGTGAAACTCAAGTCAATGATTAACCAGATTGAAGAAAACAAAATGCCCCTTCGTGAGTACTTATTCATGCATCCCGAAGCAAAACTCAAAGAGAATGAAAAAAAGGCACTTATAGAGTATCTTGTAGAGTTGAAAAAAAAGTACGAATAAAGGGAACAAAAAGCACGATGCCCCAACATTGTATAAGCGTAATGCGGGCTGAGTGGCTAAAATTGAGCAATTTTGCTTCTTATAAACTTTGCGGTTGGCGGACAGTGAATCGCTCCGAAAACCCGCACTACGCTTATACTTGACCGTTGGACTCAATTACAAAACGGCAAAGAAGAAGCATAAGATATGGGAGTAATAGTATTGAAAAAATTCTTAAACAGGTCAAAATGATAATTGCTTATAATGTAGAAATTGAGGTAATTAATTAATTTGACCATGGATATATTTAACATGCTTATAGGAATATTACTCATTCTCATTTCAATAATTATTTTTATTATTCAAATTAGGGATAAAGCATATAAAAGAGATGATTTTAACATGGGAAACGTAAATATATACTATGCAGGAATAGTGGCTTTTTTGGCAGGTATGTACTTCTTTTTTACCTCGTTTTAAAAGATTTAAACAATTATTAAATTAAGTAATTGCAAAATATTAATTTAACCTGCTAATAATATCAGGATATTTTGTTCCTAACTTCCAATAACTTTCATGTCCATAGGTGGAAAAATTGACTGTTGGAAGAATAAAAAAAGGAAGGCTTATAATACTCCCCAAAATTGAGACCAGAGGTTAAGTTAAAAAAACCGTTTAAATTTAACCTTATGAACAAGCAAACAAGACGAAAGTTTTCTCCTGAGTTCAAGGCAAAAGTGGCCCTTGAAGCAATCAAGAATCAGTTTACATTGGCTGAATTGTCCAAGAAGTTCGATGTTAGCCCTGTGATTATCTCCAAGTGGAAGGGTGAGTTTTTGGATAATATGTCAGCTGTATTTGAAAAGGATCATTCAAAGAAAAAGGAAGAAGGCCCTGCCCTTGAGCAGCTCTATGCCCAGATCGGAGAGCTAAAAGTAGAGAATGACTTTTTAAAAAAAAGCTGCAAGAAACTGGGGATATGAAAGACCGGGCGACATTGGTTTGTTCCGATTATAAGGGGCTTTCTATAAGGAAACAGTGTGAAGTATTGGAGGTTCCCCGAAGCAGTCTATATTACAAACCAAAAGGGGAAAACGAGATCAATCTGAAACTGATGGGAATCATGGACAGGCATCTTACCGATCACCCTACTGAAGGCGTTGTGTCGATGGTCTATCTGTTGACAGGACTGGGCTTCGTTGTCGGCCCAAAGCGCATCAGGAGGCTTTTCAGGCTGATGGGCAGGGAAACCCTTTACAGGAGGAAGAACCTTACCAAATCCGGTTTGCGTGAATATATCAGGCCTTATCTTCTCAGGAACTTAAAGATTGAAAGGCCCAACCAAGTGTGGGTAACCGATATCACCTACATTCCGATGCAGAAGGGGTTTATGTTCCTGACCGCAGTCATGGATGTTTACAGCAGAAGGATACTGTCATGGGGTATATCCAACAGTCAGGACGCCAAATGGTGTAAGCAGGTAATCGAAGAGGCCATCAGAGAAAATGGTAAGCCAGAGATAGTCAATTCCGATCAGGGAAGCCAGTACACATCAGCCTTATGGATCAATTACCTTGAAGGGCTGGATATCAAAGTATCAATGGACGGAAAGGGAAGGGCTTTGGACAATGTATATATTGAAAGGTTCTGGAAGTCGATCAAGTATGATTACATCTATCTGAACCCAAGCGAGGACGGTTATGACCTGCTCAAAGGTGTCAAATGGTATATTGAATATTACAACCAAAAGGTTCATCATACCACTAGGGAGAAGCCTGGGGAAAGATATTATGGGCCAACCCGAAAAGCAGCATAAAGTAAAAGTTAGTTGTCCTATTTCCCAAGGGTACCCTTGGGAAATAGGACAACTAAAGAAGTATTAACAAATAAATAAATTAACTTAGCAACTGATACTTTTGGTCCAACAAATGGGGAGTGTTATAGCTGGATGGCTACAAAGCTCGATTCTTAATTGACTATACTAATATTCAGAAAATTCAAATATGAATGATGAAACCGAACTTTGACTATAATAGTTTAGATAAACTCTTTTAGATGGTGGTAGGCATTCGTTAAACTAATAGTGTACCTAAAAATAACTGAGTCCAACATCACCTTGTAAAACAGCGGGCGGATCCACGTAAATTGAAAGTTTAGTATCTTTAAGAAGTTAGGAGTAGGCTGGGAGAGAATGGCTCCGAATGCCCGCCGTCTCCAAGCTGAATCACGTTGGCAGCAAGCATAAAAAACGACAACAATGGAACAAACGGACATAAAAAATAAAATTTGGAGTAACCTTGACCGACTTCGGACAGACCGAAATTTTTCAGGGTTTCGTGACACCAGATTGTTAGAACTTATCGGAGCAACTTTGGGAGAAGAAAAACTTGACAATATTTTTCAGGAAATGGAATTGCTTTCCAAACTCACAAACACTCATTCTATTACTGCACCGACTTATGTTTTCAAGTTCATTGAAGAACTAATAAAGCCCGAAAACAAAAAATCAATTCTTGACCCTTGGATTACAATATCCTCTCCTATCTTTTATATTCAAGCTGACAACATTTTTGGGACTTGTATTAACCAAACAGAATTTGAAACCATTAAGACCTTATTCAAAGAAAAAAGTCAAAATATAAAACTTGGTGACACATTAAATGAACTATCGAAAGAAACTCTAAACTTTGATTTAGTTCTTTCCTTTCCTCCTTTTGGAATGCGAACGCAACACATAAACGGAGAGAAAAGCCCTTTTGACTTCGCAACAACTCTACTTTTAAAATGTGGTGAACACCTTGCCCAAGATGGAAAATTGATATTCCTTGTTTCTAACTCATTTTTAATGGACGACAAAGGAAAAGAAGCATTGAACAAGAAAGGTCTTTTTGTTGAAGCTGTTTTTTCTGTTCCTTCAGGTGCTTTTGCACCTATGACAAATATTCCGTCAAACCTTATTCTTATTTCTAAACAGAGTAAAGAAAAAACATTTGTTGCTGAAATTTCACAGGATGATACAACGAATAAAACAATACTCCAAAACTTTAAAAATCATAAAGAAGCAAAAGCCATTCAACTTGGTTGTTTTGTAGATTTTATGGAGTTCAAGTCCTTGAACTCACTTGTATCTGAAAAAGAAATGCAAGAACTAGTTAAGAGAATTGGCTACCCGCCAATTCTCTTAACTGACATTTCTAAATCTATAAATGCACTCAAAGGCGACAATTCTGATGAAGTCGAGCATTTAGCTAATTCTATTTATTTGCCCAAAGTCGGAAACAGTCCAGTTGTTGCAAGTTTATCAGAACTGAAAATCAAGCCAAAAAATTATTACCAAATCCAACTTGACGAGACAAAAGCCAATGCGATTTATGTGGCAAATTATTTTAATACGCCAGTTGGTAAAAAACTAAGAGAGAGTTTAGAAGTTGGTGCAGTAATTCCTCAAATTTCAAAATCTCAACTTTCAAGGTGTGTTTTCTTCTTACCTGACTTATCCACCCAAGCAGAGTTAATCGAAGTTGACAGTAAAATTCAACAATTCTCTTTGAGACTTGATGAACTCAAGAGGAACTTATGGAAACAGCCGAAAAGCTATAAATCAATCTCCAAGGAATTAAAAACCATAAATCAAGAAGAAAAATTGGAAAATTGGATAGACAAACTTCCGTTTCCTATTTCTTCAATTCTTTGGCGGTATTATGCGACCAAAGACAATAGCAAGAAAATTGAACACTTGTTTCACTTCTTTGAAGCATTCTCGGAATTTCTATCAATGCTAATGCTAAGTGCTTTGGTTCAAGACAAAGAATTTTACAAAGCAGAAAGTCATAAATGGATTGACAAGGATGAAAAATTTCAAAATTGGTATTTAAGAGCAACGTTTGGAAATTGGAACGTCCTTACTTCGAGACTTTCAAAAGCAATTAGAGAATACCTATCAGACAACGATAAGAAAGAATATTGCAAAAGTCTGTTTGGTAATCCTACCGAAGCCTTTTTATCAATGATTACAAGCAAGGGAATTGTCAATGTTTTAATTGAAGTTGCCAATCTTAGAAACAAATGGAAAGGACACGGTGGAATAACAAGCGAAGAAGAAAACAATCAAAGGGTTCTAACACTTGAACAGCAACTAAACGAATTTAGAAAACACATTGCTGATGCTTTTGAAGATACTCGAATGCTTTCTCCGACAACAAGCAGTTTTGAAGATGGTATTTTTACTTTTAACGCAAAAGAACTTATCGGAGCAAGAACTCCATTCAATGAAGTAACAATAAAAAGCCTAATTCCACTCGACAGAAAAAAGCTATATCTGTGCAATTCGGAGCAGACAAAACCATTAGAATTATTACCATTCATTAAATTCGTTGAAGCGTCTGACGCAATTTACTTTTATACAAGCATTGAAAGTAAAGACGTTCGTTGGGTTTCATACCATTTTGATAAAGAAGCAGAACTAAAACAACCAGCCGACAATGAACTATTTAAAGCATTTGACTTCCTTAAACCATAACGGACGGACAGAAAGAATGCCAACAGCTGTATAAAAGAAAACAAACTCGCAAATAATTAAGATTATGATAGGTATTGCAATATATTTAATTCTGTTTCTCTTGGGACTCGTTAGCTCTCTAATTCTATTGTTAAGCGGACAACTTCCTGAATGGACTATTTCATATCAATTGCCAATCTCTTGTGGACTTGCAGGAGGTTTTGGTGGTGTTTTATATTGTTTAAGAGGGTTGTATGTCAATTACAGTGCGAGAAAACAATGGAGCAGTGAATGGTATCCGTGGTATATAATAAGACCATTTGCAAGCATACTGACAGGTTCTGTTAGTTTTTTATTCTTAAAAGCAGGTTTGTTAGTACTTGAAGCACAAACTAACACTAGTTCTTCAAATTTTGGATTTTATGCTCTTGCATTTATTGCCGGTCTTAATGTAGACAAATTTATATCGAAAATTGAAGACTTGGCACAAGCAACTTGGGGAATAGAAAAATCGAGGGCATCAAAAGATAATCAAAACTAAAAAATATGGATCATAGCATAGATATGTTATCATTGGGTAACGCAGATTGTATAATTGTGTGGACAAAAGCAGAGGGTTCTGATTTTGTAACATTTATTGATGGTGGTAACTCTAGTGATTCAAAAAAAATCATTAAACATTACGAGGACTATATTAAGCCAAACATTCCTTCAAATACTCCAATATTAATAATCAATACGCATCCACATTCTGACCATATTGGAGGATTAATTGACTTAGTTCATTATTTTAAAAATCAAATTGCTAGGTTCTATTATAATGACCCGACAGACTACATTGAAGAGGCGAAGCGTCAACAAATTAGACAACTTAATGAATCTTTTTTTTACTCTACCAAAAGAGTACAAAAGCTATTTTCTTCATTAAAAGAAGCGGATAATTTAAGCGAAGTTTTGAACCAATATGGCATAAATAAATTGCCAGCATTTTCCGACAGTCATTTAGACCACAATCTTTTTGAAATTGTGGGGCCTTCTAAATCATTTTACTTGGAACAATTAGCTTATTTTACAAATATTGATAATTTAAAGACCGTAGGTTCAAATATACAACCTGAAAGTGAAATTAATGAATTAGAAGAAGGTCTAAAACCTTGCGATATTGTTGATGAAAAAAATGACGCATCAGCAGAAAATTTGACCTCGGTATTGACAAAATTTATTGACTCAAGTGGAAGGAAGTACTTATTCACATCAGATGCAGGGGTAGACTCATTTGCATCCTCTGAGGATAACGGTTTTGACATTAGAAATATTCACATTTGTCAGCTACCCCACCACGGTAGTAGAAGGAATATTAGTGCAAATTGGATTTCTAATTTTAATCCTAACCAATTTTGGGTTTCAGCTGTAGGTAACAAAAAACACCCACGAAAAGCAGTTATCAGTTGTATTAAAAAAAACTTACCACATTGCAATACTTACAGTACACATAAAGGAGGAACAAAGCACATTAATACAAAATCTAACTTATTTCCAAATCGAGGATGGGGAACTGCCGAACCAATATAGTCAAAATGCCAGCTGCCAATCGAGTAGACGGCCGTGAGCCATAAGCTCACGGTGCGCCTCTCACACTGTCTCGTCCTGAAAATGGTTGACACTTTTATTGTTCAAATATAGTTAGTATTTCAATTTCTAAGAAGTTTGGGATAACTTACAATACCACGATGAAGCGGAGGCAAGCTCTGCTGAGGAGCAACTTGCCAAGGAATAGTCGTTTGGTCCGATAGTGTTGCTATTTTCAGACCGGATCTTAACAGGTTCGGTCTTCTTTTTCCAGCTGTACTTATTCCCAATAACGCGTTCGGTATCATGCCTTAGAAAACCTTCGTCATGTACTTGGTTTGGCGTAAGATTACTCCCCAGTCCTTCGTGCGGTCTCATATCATTATAGATTTTGATGATCTGACTTATATATTTTTGTGCATTGACACCTTGTTCTCTAGCAATATCATCCAACCACTCTTCTTTAAGAATACCGTTTACTCTTTCTGCTATGGCATTTTCATGTGGGGAGGCAGGCTTCGTCATACTGATCCAGACTTTTTTCTTTTTTAAAAGGTCCGTGTAATCATAACTGCAGTACTGTACCCCACGGTCTGAGTGATGAATCAGGGAGTATGGTTCAATGTATTTCTGAGATTGAAAAGCCATTTTTAGGGCATCAAGCGCCGATTCAGCCTTCAGGTCAAAAGAAAGATTCCAGCCCACTATTTTCTGGGAATAAGCATCTGTAATAAGATACAGATACATGACTTCCCTGTTAAGCTCGACATAGGTAATATCGGAGACCCATAACTGGTTGGGTCTTGAGACAACCATATTTTCAACAAGATTATGGTACTTCCTTAGCCAATGATGGCTCTGGGTAGTGAAAAACCTCCTTTTTCTCTTAGTAACTAATAATCCGTTCATACGAAGCAGATCAAACAGTTTATCTCTGCCTATCTTGATTTTATGTAGGGTTAAATCTTTCTTTATCAAAGAATACATTTTTCTCAACCCCCACCTGGATGTTTTAGCCTTCTTCCTGATCTTGAGAACAAAACTTAGCACCAAATCTTCCTCAAATGCCTCTTTACAAACATTATTGATACCTTTATAGTAACCTTGTCTGCTCTTGCCAAACAATCCACAAAGTTGAGCCAAGCTTATCCTTGGCTCTTCTTCTTTGAGTCTTTGAACTGCTTGGCACCAGACTTTTTTTCAAGATCCAGCCCATATTCTTCTTTGGCAATATCGACCATGATCTGATATGCCCTGCCCTTTAACTGGCTAAGCTTCAACTCTTCTTCAAGTTGCTTAATACGAGCTTTTAACTCGTTGTTGGAATCCTGTTTTTCTGACATGTTTCTTAATATCGGAAGAGGGTCCTTAGGAACTCTCCTTTCTAAACCAGCAAAAATCCTCATCCATTCCAAGATAGCGGATTTACTTTTAATTCCATAAACATGCCTTGCTTGTTCTTTAGTCAAAGTACCTGATAGTACTTCCATAACAATTTTTCTCTTTGCCTCCTCAGAGAATTTTTCTGTCTTTCGCATTTTGTCCGATTATAGGTTTACAATTTCTAGTAAAATTGTGTCAACCTATTTCAGTACACGACCCACCACCGTACGTACGGGTCTCCCCGAATCAAGTTCGGGGCAGGCTGTATACGGCGGTTCACTGGATTGTAGGTTGCGATTTGAGGTAATAAGAAAGCATGGATTCATAACCTTTTCTTCTTAGTCGTGACAAAGTTATCGTAGTGATCAGAATCGGACTCTGGGCAACAGCCCATCCCCCTTTCTGCCTTCCCGCGGCCTGGCCCTTCGCTAAAAATGTCCACTGGACATTTTCTATACGCTCAGTCCTTCCATGCATATGCATGGTCTTGGTCCACTCCCAATCTGATCAGGTTTTTACGTTTCCGCTCGGGTTTCTTCTCCCGATAGCTATCGGGACCAAATACAGTATCGAAGTCGGTTTCTCAGCCACTCGTCGAGTGATTTCAGCTTTGCGGAGATACTGGCAAGACGGTAATTGTTTACCCATCCCCGCCATACCTCTGCCATCTTTTTGAGTCTTTCCTCAAAACTGTAGGGTTTGGTTTTCTTGGTGATCTGCTTGAGCTTACGTTTCAGTGAGTCCCAGCTGTTTTTCTTCACCACCAACTGATATTTTCCTTTGACTCCTTTTTGGTAGGTTGGAACAAATGCATGACCCAACATTTCAAAATTGGACGGTCTTCGGATGCCGCTTTTCTCCCTGTTTATGGGAAGTCTGAGTTTTTCCTTTAGAAAAAGGTAGATCTCGTTACCCACTTTTCTGGCTTCCTTCTTTGACTTGGTGTAAATGCTGAAATCATCTGCATATCGGACGTATTTCAGGTTTCTCCGTTCCAGTTCCTTGTCCAATAAGTCCAGAAGGATGTTGGACAGTAGTGGGCTGAGTGGCGATCCTTGCGGAACGCCTTTTCTACGCCTGTGCAGTTTTCCGTTGATCTGGATTGGTGCACGCAGCCACTTTCTGATAAGCCTTAGGGTAGTCGGACATTTTACCCGTTGGTAGATCAATTGAAGTAGAACCGAGTGGTCAACCTCGTCAAAGAATCCCTTAAGGTCGATGTCCACAATATCTCCCGATAGCTATCGGGACCATCATTGATGTTTTTCAGGGCTTGTGTTACCGCCTTATGGATGTTCTTTTCGGGACGGAAGCCGTAGCTGTGTTCCTCGAACGTAAGTTCGTATTTAGTCATCAGCACTTGGCTTAACGCCTGTTGGAGCCATCTGTCCACTACTGTGGGAACTCCGAGCAATCTTGTCTTTCCGTTACTCTTGGGTATCTCGACCCCTTTGATAGGTTTGGGTACATAACTGTGGTTGAGGATGGATGTGGCAATCCTATCCCTGTTGCTTTCCAGAAAGGAAAGCAGTTCGGTGACCTTCATGCCGTCCACCCCTGCCGAACCCTTGTTCCGCACCACCTGTCGGTATGCTTTGTAAAGGTTCTTACGGTTGAGTACTTTTTCTATCATTGTTAAACTGTTAACCCTCCCCTGCATGCCGGCCCCTCACTAAAATCTTCCACAGGAAGATTTCTATACGCTCGGTCCTGCTTAAGATAAGGCTACCCCAAAAGTTGCTCCTTATCGAATTTGGACGTAATCCAATGTTCAGTCCTTCGCTGCCCAGTGAGACCTCTGTAGCTCTTACAGCTCGTTACCGGCAACTACTACGACCTCGGCTGACTTCTCTTAGGTGTTCCCGACACCCAGAGACCTCCCTCGGTAAGATGAATATCCTTGTGTCTATCCCTGCCATATCTACTACTTTGGTACTTCCTTCCTTGTGGAAGGTTGGGACTTCGGTGTGCTGTGTCACCTCATCCGACCTCATAGCCTCCGTATATGGTTTCTGTTCGTCAGTACAGACACCGCAGTCTGGCTTACTTCACTGCATGCCTCACGGCAAACCAGCTTGCCACTTGCTTGGCTTCGGGACGTTACCCCCGCGCTTAAGGGACTCTCACCCGTTGGAACGGTCAACTTTTTGACCTATATTCACCATTCAAGGCACACACATTGTATAAGAGCAATAGCGGGTGAAGTGGTAAAATCAAAGTCTGTACATTTAATAAAATTTCGTTGTGGCAGTCAGGTAATCGCCTTGAAATCCGCTACTGCTCTTATACTTGACCGTTGTAAAACATTATAAAATCATACAAATGAAAGACAAAAGAAGTGTATTTTATCCTATCAGAACTAAAAATGACCCAGTCTATGATAGGAACATTGTAATGATAAGTAGTAAAGAAAAATATGTAAGGAAAGTACTTCCAAATCCTTTTACTATTTTTTCTTTTCCCTTTTCTTTAGTTTATAATTATAACATACTTTTCAATCCTTCAGAATATCTTCCTCCATTCATTGAAATCAATGAAGCCCGAAAAACTTTGGGATTCCCTGTGGGACATCCAATAGACGGAAATGTATATGGGACTTCAGAAATGGACCCGAATAGATATGTGCCGATATCATCATTTCATAATGATATGTACCAGTCTAAATTGAGCTTTTTTATAGATATGTGTTCAATTTTAGGTGTCAAGGAATGTACAATGACTGAAATGCGCCAAAATGGTCAAATAATAAAATTCAACATAGGGTTAGCTCAAAACTCTGGACCCACAGAAACAGAAATTGAGAATAGTTTTAAGCGAGATTCAAACAGCCTACTAAAAATGAAAGGACACTTTTCTTTTCCTAAACCAAAGCACAAAATTGAAAAAATTGAATCGAAATGGCTGCTAACCGAACAAACTTGGAGAAAAATGCAAGACATCAGGATTGACAGAGATATTTCGACTTTTGAAATTGAATTTAATGTTGAGAATGATTTTGGAATAAATTCAAGTACTCTAGCGAAATTCGGTGGAAATAAAATAAGTTTAGGTGGAGAATTTTCAGAATTTACTAAAACAAGTTATCTCTATAAAATTGAATTTTGGGAGAAATAACGTTTTACAACAGGCGTTTGGCTCAATGGCGGGTGATGTGGTTAATTGAACATTCTACCTCGCATCAACTTTTGTGGTGTATTGACAGTTTGGTGCTCCGAAATCCGCCACTGCGCCAAGCGCCAAAACGTTGTGGTGCATGATAAAATGACCACCGATTTAAAAAATTCGTATCTTTAAGAAAGATTAAAAATATGGAAACTATTAGAGTTGATATATTGAATCCTAAGGCCAAAGCCCTTTTGAAAGATTTGGCAAATTTGGATTTGATAAGGATTAAGAAAGACAAATCTGAGAATGCTTTTTCTGAAGTATTGAAAAAATTCAGGAGTAAGTTAGATGAAGCCCCAAGTTTAGAAGAAATTACTAAAGAGGTTGAAGCAGTCCGCAAAGCCCGGTATGAAAAATAGAAGGGTAATTCTGGATACTAATCTGTGGATAAGTTTTTTGATCTCCAAAAGACAAAAGGAATTGGATATCCTTCTTGAATCTGGGGTAGTAACACTGATTTTTTCGCAAGAATTGCTTGAAGAGTTTTTAGAGGTTTCAGAAAGGCCCAAATTCAAAAGATTTTTTAAAAAATCAGATATCAAAGCACTTCTGAACCAAATTGAAACTTTTGGAGAATTAATAAGGGTGGAATCAAAAATCAATGAATGTAGGGATCCAAAAGATAATTTCTTATTGAGTCTTTCGGTTGATGGTAAAGCAGATTTCTTAGTAACAGGAGATTCTGACTTATTAGTATTAGGGAAGATAGAGAAGACAAAAATAGTTACTTGGGCTGAATTCATTTCACAAGAATAAAAATCACAGCCTGTCCCGCTTTAGCGGGATCACCACAATATCACCTTGGATACAGCCTGCCTGGAGGCAGACAGGCCCGCCATTTCCAAGCTGAATCACGTTTTAAAACATAGAATTTGACGATAAAATGACTGCTAAAAAAGTTGATTTTACAGAACTACTGTAAGTCAAGACGGAAAGCAAAAATGATTTAGCACAAGTTTTTAAAGAATTAGGTTTTCCACTTGATTAATAAAGAATAGAATTAGCAACCACACAAATCATAGAAAGCAGAATATTCACTTTTCAAGGCCTGTAAGTGATGTTAGATCTGGGTTTGGCCCAACTGTATGAAGTTGAAGTAAAAAGATTGAACGAGCAGGTAAAAAGAAGTATTACAAGATTTTCTGCCCATTTCAGATTCTATTTATCGGATACCGAGAAAAATGAACTGGTCGCAAATTGCGACCGATCACAAAAATTTATCACTTTACAAATAAAGAGTTAAATAAGTACAATTTAATTGAAGTTGAGGATTTAATTTTCACCATTCGTGGTGTTCAAGTGATGCTTGACCGTGATTTGGCAGAAATGTATGATATTGAAACGCGCGTATTTAATCAAGCAGTAAAAAGAAATATTTATCGCTTTCCTGAAAAATTTAGGTTTCAATTAACCGAGGTTGAGATTAAAGACTTGAGATCACATTTGGTGACTTCAAATTCAAAATCACAAATTGTGACCTTGAATATTTCTGGAACTAAACAAGGGAAAATCTTAAAATATTTACCCTATGCTTTCACCGAACAAGGTGTTGCCATGCTTTCAGCAGTATTGCGAAGCGAAAAAGCCATAAGGGTAAGTATACAAATTATGAATGCCTTTGTAGAAATGAGAAAAGTATTGGCTATCATACAGGGCTTTTGCAAAGAGTAGAGAGCATTGAGTCGAAACTACAATTGAACGACCAACATTTTGAAAAAATCTTTACCGCTTTGGAACAAGGTAAACCTGCTATCAAACAAGATATCTTTTTTAAAGGCGAAAGAATTGTTGGGCATGAACATTAACAGTACTTTATGCCTTAGGTAGTAAATATTGTAGATACTGACCTATCTGAATACAAAGCCGCCCAGTCAGGCCTCAAAACCACAGAAATCCCCGTAGATTACAGAAAGCGCATAGGCGTCTCAAAAGTAAGTGGAACGGTGAAAGGAGTATTCGGAGCAGGATATAAAATTCTTTGGACGATTTATAAGTATTGGTAAAGTGTCATTTTTTATCAAATATACTCAGTAGTAGGTATTTTTTTAGAGTGAAGAAAGTGGTAGTTTTATGTTTAGATAATTTAAAAATATACGCAACAGTTGTGCAATACATTCCATATGGAACAAATAGCGCAATGGTTGCGTGAAGAAAACCGTTATGTGCTATGCCAAAAGACCGCTACGAACTACATTTAGACATTGACAAATGAAGAAAGAAAACCAAACAAGGCTGACAGAAGAAATCATTGAAACTGCATACAGACTGCTAACTCATAAACTTGCCTTTGGCGGACTAACAGCACGAAATGAAAGCTCTTTTCAGTTAGAGTTTGGACACATTTTAAAAACATTAGGCCAACTCTATGAATTTAGACTTGCTGACAAATTTCATCTTGAATTTGAAACTTACATTTCGCTTAACGAAACAAGTATTAAAAGCAAATCGGACAGAGCAAGAGTGGATTTACTAATTAAATATCAGGACGACAATAGCACAACCACAGTCGCAATAGAATTGAAGTTTTTCAAAAAAGAAAATCACAGAGAACCTAATAACAGATATGACGTTTTCAAAGACATTTCAAACCTTGAATTATACAAGAAACACGGCATAGACATTTGTTATTTTATTCTTGCGACAGACCATTCACACTATTACAATCAAGACAATTATTCACCAGATACGTCAGACTTTGACTTCAGAAATGGGAAAAGTTATAAAGCAGGAACTAACTTACAATACAAAACAGACAAACCATACGGACAGGACATTACATTAAACAATGATTATGCTTTTTCGTGGGACAATATAAACGACTTGTATTTTTTGAAACTAAAAGTATGACAAAGGCACAAGCACATAACACGGGTTTTGCGTCAGGCGGGGTGACGTGCAAACTTGGGGCTTTGTGCATCTATTCAAGTTCAGTGCAGGTTGACAGTTTTGTGCTCCGAAACCCGCCCGAACGCAAAGCCCGAAAACGTAAAGTACCATTTACCAAGAATTGAAAACCCTTTAATCTAAGCAGATTTTTCATTATCAAACCGCTTCCCCAGCAATTTGAAATAGCAATTTAAATATCCGCTTTCACACCGACGAAAGAAAACTCACAATTACAAACAATTATTTATTCATAATGTCAAGTTTTTAATGTTAAAAACTTGACATTTAAATTAAAGTAACTACTTTTGAAGAGTGAAAGTAGCTGAGCAGATACGAAAATCCATTGAACGCATTCCCGAAGGTCAACCTTTTGGTTATGCAGATTTGGGTATTGAAGCCAATGATTTTTTCAGTGCTGCCAAGGCTTTGGAGCGTTTACAAAAGAATGGGACTATAAAAAAGGTATCTAAAGGCCTATTTTATATTCCACGTAAGACCATATTTGGAGAATTGGGACCTGATAGTAATGAATTATTAAAAAGGTACTTATTTGAAGATGGTAAACGTGTAGCGTATGAAACAGGCTTTTCTTTATATAACAGATTGGGATTAACCACACAAATGGCTTTTAAAATAAAAGTAGCCACAAGGGGTAATCTAATCAAAATAAATATCGGAGCGTTAAAAGTAAGTTCGGTAAAAAGTTATGTTAATATAACAGAGCAAAACTATCAATTGTTAGGTTATTTGGATGCCTTAAAAGACATTAAAAGAATTCCCGATTGCTCAGTTGTACAGGCAGTAAGGCGTATGGGTTTTTTAATAAAAGATTTAACCACAAAAGAGAGAAAAGAAATAATTCAATATGCATTGTTTTATCCGGCTAGAGTAAGGGCATTGCTTGGAGCTATTGTAGAAAACCTGAATTTGAAACTCAATCTGGATGAATTAAAAACTAGCCTCAACCCGTTGACGAAAGTGAATTTGGGTATAAAAGAAGCAGAACTGCCAACTATCAAAAACTGGAATATTGAATGAAATTTATGGGAGCAAGTTTAGAAAGACCGATTATCGAGCGCTAAGAAGGATTTGCCATTAAGTAGGATCATTCTTCATTGATGTCCGTAAGTCAGATGAATTGTTAATAGAAGAAGATTAATGCAATTTACTTTTCAACCAATGCCTTTGTATTTAATTAGAACAATACTTACCTCAAATTAAACATCTCAACTTATTATAGTTTACTACCATTTTTGTCCCATATATTTACTAAATTTGGGACGAAATTGAATCAATGGAAAGACCACAAGTAGAAAATAGAATAGCAGAATTATTGAAAACCTTCACAAAGGGTAGCGTTCTCTTTGTGGACGATTTCTTAGATTATGGTAATCCTGAAAGCGTTAAGAAAGCTTTATTACGATTGAAGGAAAAGGAAATTCTTGTCCGATTGGCTCATGGTATTTATCTATATCCAAAATTTGACAAAGAACTTGGTGTTCTCTTTCCATCTACCGAAGAAATAGCTAAAGCAATTGCAAGACGGGATAAAGCTAGAATTGTCCCTACAGGTGTTCAAGCGTTGAATAAATTGGGTTTATCTACTCAAGTTCCAATGAAAGTGGTTTACTTATCTGATGGGGCTGCAAGAACCGTTAAAGTTGGCAAGCGAACTATTACATTTAAAAAAACAAGCCCGAAGAATCTTTTAGTAAAAGGAGAAATAAGCGGTTTGGCTATTCAGGCACTCAAAACCATTGGTCAAAATACGGTAGATGAAAAAACAATAGAAAAAATCCAAGCCATTTTAAGGAAAGAAAAGAAAGAGAACATCATAAACGATGCGAAACTATCCCCTGCCTGGATCAACAAAATATTAATGCAAGTAATTGAATTGCATTGAGGAACTTATAATAATGAATACAAATTGGCTAACACTATCAAAGGAAAGAAGGATTGAAATTCTCAATCAGGCAACAGAATTAACAGGTTTGCCAGCCATTGCCATTGAGAAAGATTGGTGGGTTTCATTATGTTTGAATGCTTCATTTTCTTTACCTTACAGCAAAAATATTGTATTCAAAGGTGGAACTTCTTTGAGTAAGGGATGGGATTTGATAGAGCGATTTTCAGAAGATATTGACTTGGCAATTGACCGTAAATTTTTCGGATTTGAAGGAGACATTAGTAAAACACAAATAAGAAAACTTAGGAAAAAATCTTGTGAATTCATTTCAATAGATTTTCTGAAAGATTTAACTCGGATTTTGACGGAATGGGGAGCAATAACAGAATGTAAGCTCTTTGCTCAGCCTGTAACAGATTCAGACAAAGACCCACAGGTAATTGAAATTCATTACAATTCAATAACTGATACTTCGGAATACTTGCCACAAAGAGTTTTGATTGAAATAAGCTCTCGATCATTGATGGAGCCGACAGAGAAACGTGAAATCAATTCTATTCTAAGTGTAAATTTTCCAAAGTTAAATTTTGTAACAGATGCTTTTACAATTTCTGCAGTTCTACCCCAACGAACTTTCCTTGAAAAGATATTTTTACTTCATGAAGAATTTTCGCAAGAGTCTGAAAAAATTCGAATAGACAGACTTTCGAGGCATTTGTATGATTTAGAGAGATTAATGGATACTCAACACGGTATATCAGCACTTCAAGACAAAGAACTTTACAAGAATATCGCTCTACACAGGAAGAAATTCAATACACTTCGTGGACTCGATTATGGCAACCATACTCCCGATAAAATCAAAATTATACCACCCGACACTGTATTAAAAGAGTATGAAAATGACTATTCAGAAATGACCAAGTTTATGATTTATGGAGAGGCTTTGAAGTTTGAAATGCTCTTGAAGAGAATGGCAGAGTTACAAAAGCGTATAAATAGTTTGAATTGAAAAGAAGTATAATCATATAATTATTAATCATAAATTAGAGTGCGAATAAAAACTATATGTTATGAAAAAATCACTCACTATTCTTTTTTTGATTGCCACCATCAGCTTTTCTTGTTCAAAAGCGCCTCAGCGTGAAAATATTAATTTTGAAGAGTGGGGGAAGTATTGGTTTCAGGGGAAAGCTGAAATCAGCAGTTTTGATTTAGAGCAATATCGATATGGTGAAGCGAGAGAAGGAGAGGCGGTATTGATATTTGTGACGGAAGATTTTTCCAGAAAAAAGCAAGTGAAGCTAGACAATCCTGAGGAAGCAGGAAAAGATAAGATTTCTGTGTTGAAGATGAATCAGACTAGAGATTTTGTTACGGGGATCTATCCCTATCATATGATGCTGTCTGCTTTTACCCCTATCAAAGAAAAATCGCAAGGACTGAAATTTACGTCATCAGTTCAGGAGTGGTGTGGACAGAGTTTCACCCAGCTTAATCTGAATGGTGAAGATTCCTATTCAGGAAAGTTATTCTCTTATTTCGAAAAAGAAGGAGATCAATCTATCAGTTTGACAGGTTTGGCGGAGGATGATTTATGGAATTTGATCCGAATTTCACCAAATGAAATTCCTATTGGGAGTGTCATGATGTTTCCATCTTTATTTTATCAGCGCTTTTCCCATCAGGAATTGGCGGCAGAAGAGGCATTTATCAGAGTGCAAGATATCAGCAATGATCGCAAACAGCTTGAGCTCACTTATAGTTCTGGGGCTCGTGTCTTGAAAATTGATTTCGAGAAAGAATTCCCTCATGAAATCATGGCTTGGGAAGAAAGCCAAACCAAATCCAATGGTCAGAAAGAAGTCACCAAAGCTCGGAGAAAAGCAGTGAAGGTGCTTGATTATTGGACGAGAAATGAGGTGGAGGATGAATTTTTGAGGGAAGAGTTGAAATTGAAGGAATGATTGAGGAGATGTGAGAAGTGAGATTCGAGAAGCGAGAGACGAGATGCGAGATGCGAGAAGTGAGATGCGAGAAGTGAGATGTAAGACACAAGACGCAAGACGCAAGACATTAGACAAAGGATGAGGGGTGAAGATGAAGGAGGGACGAAGTAAGAGTCGAGAATCAATGCCCTGAAGGGGCAATTGAATAGCTAAAAAAAATCAACTAAAAATTGTCAACTATTCTTAAGGACGAGATCTAGTTAGCAATTAAGATCATTGAAGCCAACTATAAAAGACACTATCCCGATAAGTGTGTAAACTTTAAATTATGATTTTATGGTCAGGTTTCAAGAAGCCTGACCCTATCACCAAATATAAGCAGGAAACTGTTAAGAATAGTGCCCCAGTCCCGAATGGGCATAGTCCATTTTTTCGATGCTTCTCTTGCAGCGAGGAAAACAGACTTCATAACAGCATCATCTGTTGGAAAAGAGAGCTTGTTTTTGGTGTATTTTCTGATCTTTCCATTCAGGTTTTCAATCAGGTTGGTGGTATAGATGATTTTACGGATTTCAGCGGGGTAATCGAAGAAGGCGGTGAGTTCGTCCCAGTTGTCCCTCCAGCTTTTGATGGCATAGGAGTATTTTGAGTCCCATTTTTTGGCAAAATCGTTAAGAGCAGCCCATGCAGCCTCCTTGGTAGGGGCAGTATAAATTTCCTTCATATCCCTTGTAAAGGCCTTACGGTCTTTCCATACGACATATCTACATGCATTTCTGATCTGATGGACAACACATATCTGGGTGACGGACTGAGGGAAAGAGGCCTTTATTGTATCAGTAAACCCGTTCAGGTTATCAGTTGCTGTTATGAGAATATCTTCAACCCCTCTGGCTTTCAGGTCAGTGAGTACCCCCATCCAAAAAGCGGAAGATTCATTCTTACCAAGCCAAAGGCCGAGTATCTCTTTGAGGCCATTAGTTCTGAGGCCAACAGCAATATAAACGGTCTTATTAACTACTTTGGAGTTCTCCCTGACTTTGAAGGATATACCATCCATCCAAACGATCAGGTATACAGGGTCAAGTGGCCTGTTTCTCCATGCAACAATATCCTCCGCTACGGCACTGGTAACCCTTGAGATGGTGGAAGTGGATACATTGATGTCATAAAGCTCCCGGATCTGCTCTTCGATGTCCTGGTTTGACATTCCCTTAGCATACATGGATATGATCACGTTTTCAACGCCCTCTGCCATCCTTTTGCGTTTGGGCACAAGGGCAGGCTCAAAGCTGCCGTCCCGGTCTCTTGGGACTTTGATTTCAGCTTCTCCAAAGGAGTTCTTTATGGTTTTGCTGGAATGGCCATTTCTTGAATTGGAATTATCGGAGTTCTGATGCTTTTCATAACCAAGATGGGCATCTAACTCGCCTTCAAGCATTTTCTCGACAGCTCTTTTCTGAAGCTGTTGAAGAAAGGAATTGAGCTCCCCTGCAGTCTTGAACTGCTTGAGGAAATCATCATTTAATAGATCTTCTTTTTTCATTTTTGCAATCTGTGTGTTAAAGGTAAGAAATTGTCCACACACAGATCGGGTATTCGCCTACCGCGGGTTCCTCAAATTCTCTGTGCGATTTCTTCTAAATCACACAGAGAATTTCGAGGTATAACTTTAACTTCGTAAGTAGCTAAACCAACTTACACAGTTTTTGTCATAGTCCCCTATAAAAAATAATTCAAAACACTTTAAAAGCTTCTTTTTGAAAAACAGCATACAGTTCTACATGGTCATTTTGATCTATTCAATAGCGCTATTTTTTTTTGGCTATTGTTTTGATCGAAGTGACTTTTTTATTCAGCTGGGATTTTATGCTTTGTGTTTTGGCATTTACCTTCTTATTTGGAAAAATGCTGATCGCTGGAAATTGTCTTTAAAGACAGGATTGATCTTTGCTTTTTTTTTGAGAGCTGTACTTTTGTTTTCTGAACCAGTTTTATCAGACGATTTTTACAGATTTATTTTTGATGGACAATTGATCAAAAATGGAATCAATCCCTATCTCTATCTTCCACAAGAAGCATTTGATTTGTTAAAATTCGGTGATTCAGAGTATTGGAATCAGCTATTGACTCATATGAATTCAAGTGGGTATTATTCAGTTTATCCTCCTTTGCATCAGCTATTTTTCTGGTTAGCAGCATTGGGAGGAGAGGATTTGAGCATGAATATCCTGATTCTTCGACTTGCTATCTTACTTTTTGAAATCCTGAATTGTCTTTTGTTGCTTAAAATCCTAATGCAATGGAATCTTCCAAAGGCTAAAGTCCTCTTGTATGCTTTTAATCCACTTGTGATTTTGGAGTTGACGGGTAATCTTCATTTTGAAGGAATGGTGTTATTCGGATTGTTGGGAATGGTATATTTCATGGGTAAATTGAAAATAGCTAAGGCTTCAATATTTTGGACATGGGCGGTAGGAGTGAAGTTAAGCCCTTTAATGCTGGGTCCTATCTTGCTGAAGTTTCTTGGTGGAAAAAATAGGCTGGTTTTTCTTTTCCTTTCTGCGCTCGTTATTGTGCTGTTATTTATCCCATTATTCTTTGAGGGAGCCTATTTGAATTTTTGGCAAAGCTTCAGGTTGTATCAAAGCAGTTTTGAATTCAATGCCTCTATTTACTATTTTCTCAGATGGATTTCTGGATTTTACTTGGATTACAACCCAATTCAAACCCTCGGGCCATTATTGAATATGGTATCTCTCTTTTTGATTTTGTGGGTGAGTTATCATGTCAAAAAGGATAATTTAGCAGATTTGATACTGCGCATCGTGTGGATTTATTTGATCTATTTACTTTTTCAGACGACAGTACATCCTTGGTATTTGATTCCGGGTTTTGGATTGGGGATTTTGGTCAAAGATAGAGTGTTCTTGATTTGGACCTGCGTTGTCTTTTTGTCTTATCATGCTTATGATGATTTTGGTGTAGATGAAAGATGGCCGATTCTTTTGCTAGTCTATACTATACTTTATCTCGTAGTAATCCTTGAAAAAAACAAGATCTTAAAGTAGTATAGGAAGTTATATTTTTGAAATGTTATTAAAAATTGATTCTAAAATTTGGTTCTTATTTCGGCTAATTCTTATCCTCGTGTGGTAAAGGGCTGCTTTTTTGCGACAAGTTAAAAATAGAGTTTTAACTTTATAAATAGCAAAAAAGAGTATGAAAAAGTCAAAGTTTACAGAAGCACAGATCTTGAAAGTGCTAAAAACCCAAGAGGAGGGAAAAAAGGTAAGTGAGATCTGCCGCGAGTTCGGTATTTCAGAGCCAACATTTTACAATTGGAAGAGCCGATATGGCGGAATGACATTGTCTGAGCTACAGCGCGTTAAAGAGCTGGAGGCTGAAAATGCACGCTTAAAGCGGTTAGTTGCAGATTTATCTTTAGACAACCAAGTGCTTAAAGAGATTAACTCAAAAAAGTGGTAACGTCTTATCAAAAGGAGCAATGCTTAACTTTTGTGCAAGAAGTTTTTCCTAAGTTAAGTTATGCTAAGACGTGTAAGTTGGTTAGTTGCTCAAGAACAAATAAGTATTACAAAAAAGTAATGCCTGAGAAGGATGTCGTGGTTAAAGAGGCTATTTCAAGTGTGATTGGTACGAGTCGATTAGGGCGAAGAAAAGTAATTGTAAAAGTGCAAAAGAAGTATCCGGGTATTGGAGCAGCAAAAATCAGACGTGTTTACGAAAAGGAAGGTTTTTCACTGTATAAGCGAATGAAGAAAAGACGCATTGATAATCCTGCAAATCCGATTGAAGTACCATTAGCTGCAAATGTAGAATGGGCAATGGATTTCATGTCTGATTCACTGGCAAGTGGTAAAAAGTTCAGAACACTCAATATTGTCGATCAATACAATCGAAAATGCCTAGAAATAGGCATAAACTACTCACTTCCATCAAGAAAAGTGATTGAAATCTTAGAAAGAACCATTATTGAGCACGGAAAACCTTTAGGAATTAGAACCGACAATGGACCAGAGTTTACATCGTGTTTATTTCAAATCTGGCTAGACAAAAACGATATAGAGTGGATAAAAATCCAGAAAGGGAAGCCACAACAGAACGCTATCGTTGAGCGATTTAACAGGACTTACCGCGAAGACATTCTTGATGCTAACTTATTCTTTTCATTGGATCATGTCTATGAAGTAACTCAACCCTGGAAAGAAGATTACAACCAAGAAAGACCCCACGAGTCCCTGAACTATTGTACACCAAATGAATACGCGGCATGATGTGGGTTTTTGAAGGCATAGCACTCGGAAAATGGGTAAAAAGAAAGACGTCCAACAATCGAACGCCTCCCTTTCATTTTCGTCGGTCAATTTATCCCTGATGAGTTGCTCCCCAGCAGAGCTCATTTCCGTTTCAATTGAACAGTTCAAATTTCAATTTAATCAACTATATTTACAAACTGTCGAAAAAAGCAACCACTTACCCTTTACCTTCAAATAATTTAAGTCTGATGAATAAAGTCATTTATGTAGTTTTATTTATTTTTGTATATGCTTCTTCCTGCTCTCCATCACCAGAAAAACAGGCTAAAGAGATCATTGCCTCATCTATTTCCTATCACGACCCCAAATCCAATTGGGGAAATTTGGAGCGTATTGTTGTAGAAAAGCAGCAGATCAATTATGATTCAGAAGGTCTTGAAACAAGCGAAATCATATTTTCTCAAGAGTTCCGACTCAAGCCTTATTTCGAAGCAAAGCATACTTGGGAAAAAGATAGCATCACTCACAAAGTGACCTTTGATGGCTTAAACGTAAACTATATGATGGGGGAAAATGAGGTGCTGAATCCAGGATTTCTCAAAAGCAATAAAGCTGAATTGGAATTAGCCTATCTGGATTTGGTTATGCCGATGACACTTTCTTCAATGTCAAAAAGCCTACTATATCAAAATAAAATCAATCTCTCAGATAATAGAGTAGCTGAAACTGTTGCGGTAGAGTTGAAAGATGGTAAAAACCTAGACCTCTATTTTCTACCGGAAACCTATCAACTTATTGCTTATAAACAAAAGATAAGAGATGAATTTGAGGTTGTAAATAATGTTGAAATGCAGGACTATAAAGGGATGAGTTTTCCTGCAAAAAAAGAGGTCTTTGCTTCTGATAGTCTTGGGAATCATCTTTATCTTAAATCAATCATTACCTATCAATTAACAAATTGATTCCTTAAATTTCGAAAAACCTTAATCTACCCTTGAAATGAAATACGCTTTAATTTATTTACTGGGAGCATTTTTGCTCTTCTCCTGTGATCCAAAATCGGAAGCTGAAAAAATCATTGATCAATCGATTGCCGCACATGGGGGGACCAAGTTTGAGTCTTCCAGAATCAGTTTTGACTTCCGAGATCGATCTTATCAAATATTCAAATCACCATCTGCTTATGAATATATCAGGTCATTTTCGGATAGTACAGGCCAAGTGAAAGATGTGTTGAATAACTCAGGATTTACACGGTTTGTAAACGAGGAGAAAGTTGAGTTGGAAGAAAAAAGAGAGAAAGCTTTTACTAATTCTGTCAATTCTGTAGCCTACTTTGCTTACTTGCCCTATGGCTTAAATGATCCTGCTGTTTTCAAAAATCTTGTGGGGGAAACAGAAATGGATGGTAACAAATACCATGTGATCAAAGTGACTTTCTCTGAAGAGGGTGGAGGCGAAGATTTCGATGATGAATTTTTATATTGGATCAATCAGGAAACCTTTTTGGTGGATTATTTGGCTTATTCCTACCATACAGATGGTGGAGGAGTTCGCTTCCGCAAAGCAATCAAAAAACATGAAATCGGCGGCCTGATTCTTCAAGATTACGAAAACTACAAGCCAGCTGATGAAACTGTTCCCGTCGAAGAAATGGAAGCATTGTATAAAGCAGGTGAATTGGAATTACTCTCTGAAATCTTGTTAGAGAACGTAGTGGTGGAGTAGGGGAAGATTGGAGATTTTAACCAGAAACTTAATTCACAAATTATCACAATAACAAATCCTTATTCCCTCAATAACCAATCCCTAATTCCCTGTTAACCAATCTCTAATTCCTAGTTCCTGATCACCCAATAACTAATCCTCAGAGCTCCTCAAAAGCAGGTTTCATATTTGCCCAAAAAGCATCGAGGGCAATAATTCGTGGCTTGAGGAAGGAAATGATTTTTGACCAATCATTCCCATCCATCACATTTGCGTCAAGTAGGATGATGTAGATTTTAGAGCTGATCTTTCCAAATTCATCTTCGTGATGTAACTCCCAGTTCCATTTTTCTCCAATTTCAGATTGAAGGAGGTTTTTGAATTCGACAAACTGCTCAAAAAATAACTGTTGTAATTCAATATCTGGGTGATTGATTTCAATACCAATAGAGGCGAAATCATTTTCCGCTTCCATTCTGAAAAAAATATGTTTGATGCCAGTTTTATAATTGGACCAATTGACGCGAACCCCCGTTTCTGAGGGTACAGGCTTCATATATTGACCAAATGCCGTCCAAAAATCTTTCCTGATTTTAGATTTTTCTGCCTTACTGTACATCAATCAATAACTTTTTGGGCTATCTGTAGGAAGGACGATTATAAAGTCAGCAATTCCTTTGGAAGCTTCGAGTAGGGAAGTGGTATCACCCTGTTCGACAGTGGCAATGGTTAAGATTTTTATCTTAGGATATTCTTTTCTCAAGTACCATACGATTCCTTCATAGTTGTTGGAATGGTAAGAACCATTGACGTGAAAGATGCTTTTCTTTTTATTGATAAATTCAAAAAGTGAATAGGCCATAGTAGCATCTTTGATGGCTTGGGCTTCGACCATAAAGTCTGCATTCATTCCAGAACCATGCATCATCCCTTTCATTCCCTCATATCCTGGCAATGTCATATCTACTTCGATTGGCAGGGGAGCAATGGATTTTTTTGCTTCTTTTGAGAAAGTCTCAAGACTTCCCAAACCTTCACGACTGACTACAGATGCGTATTTTCTAGGGATATTTGTGGCGACAAAAGGAATTTGATTTTGTTTGGCAAATAGCATCAAAGGCTTGTAATCTGGAATGTAATTATTCCAAAGTTTAGCTTCAGCCTCAAAGTTTTTATCGGTGATTTTTCCTTCAAGCCATTCATCGATATTCAATTGATCATCTCTTTCAAAAAACTCACCTCCCAAAATGATATCTTTTTGGTTTTCTTTAAGGTTTTTGAGGATTTGAAGTTGTAGCCAATGCGCTACACTGTTATTATGTAACTCACCGAAAAATGTAACTTCGGCTTGATTGATGGATTCAAACAGCTGCTTTTCATCAAGCAATTCACCATTACTAGAATAGATTTGATAGATTTTACCCTGAGCATTTACATTTATGCTCAATAAGGAAATAAAAGTGCAAATGAGTAATTTTTTAATCATAGTCTTCAGGATAATTTACAGTCACAACAGAATAGTTGACCACACCACCTATGGCAGGGTTATGTTTTTTGATGGTAATGCAAACTTGCTTTGATGCTGGATAGATCTTCAAAATATCGGTAATAATTAAATGTGCCAAATGCTCTAATAATTTTACAGGTTCGAGCATATGAGATTTTGCTATTTGGTAGATTTTAGCATAATCCACAGTGTCTTTGAGTTGATCATGGAGCATGGCATTTCTAAAATCGGTTTCTACATGAATATCAACTGTGAATCGATTTCCTAGCTTTGTTTCTTCTGAAAAGACACCGTGATATGCATGAAATTCTATTCCTTCAAGTGAAACTTTTCCCATTAGTCAATATCATCAAAAAATGAATTCCCTTTTTTTTCTTTGTTCTTCTCTTCTTCAGGTTTTTGAAGTTCAGGATCTTGATTGATACTCACTTTTTCTTCCATTGAAGCTTGAGTAGGCACTTCTTTTTCAATAACTTCTTCTTGATCATTACCATCTGCAGTGATTTCTTCATCGAGCATTTCTACTTCTTCTGAATCATGTTTTTCAAGCTCAGACTCTTCAATCGTATGAATCTCCATTTTCTCTTCTTCCAAGCTGCTGATATTAGCTATGGTAAATGAATTGGATTTATTCAAAGTTTCTACCATTTCTAAATGAGCCTTGATGTTAACTTTCTTAATGTCATTATTAGAGACAGTGATATTATCTTCAATATCTTCGGCAAGTTTTTTGAGATTTTTTAGGATCAATTCTCTTTGATAAACCAAGGTTTCGTAGCCACTTACTAAGTCTGAAACATCAGCTTTCAATTCTGCCATGATTTGCTTTCCTTTTTGCTCTGCAGATTCTATAAGACTTTGCGATTGAGTTTGGGCGTCATTGAGCATAGCTTGAGCATTTTGTTGTGCTTCCCTTACTATGTGGTCAGCTGCATCATTGGCTTCTTCGATGATGCTTGCTCCTGTATCTTCAGCCGTTTTTAGAGTTCTAAAAAGCGAAGCCTCAACTTCTTTTAGTTTATTTGCTTCTTTGTTGCTCTGTTCTAATTTTTTTTGAAGTTCTTCGTTTTCAACAACTAGTTTTTCCCATTCTTCGGAAAGTTCTTTTAAAAATACATCAACTTCATCTTTGTCATACCCTCTAAAATTTTTCTCAAAGGATTTTTTACGAATTTCTAAGGCTGTTATTTTCATAGTGATTTTATATATCTACTTCCCAAATTGAAATGCTTCTGTCATCGCTGACTGAAATGATTGATTGATTATATGTGCTCCAAAGTACTTTATTGATGGAAGTTCCATGTCCTGCATGCCTGGCCTTATCTATGACTTTGAGTAATTTATGATCCTCAGAATCCCAGATTTTGATGGACTTATCCATACTGCAAGTGATAAAATACTTTCCATCTTCTCTAAACGAAAGATAATTAATTGCAAACATGTGTGCGATCACATTATTTGTTTGCTTGTAAGTTTTGGTGTTCCAAAATTTGAGTGATGCATCACGTCCGCCGCTGACTAGTGTATCATGTAGCGGAGAATAAGCCAAGGCAAAAACCGAATTGGTGTGACCTTCTAAAAGTTGAGAAGGTTTGAAATCAGCTGTATCAATTACTTTGATTGAGTGATCGCTAAATCCAATAGCGATATTTTTTTGGTCGTTATCTACCGCCATCACTCTTGCACTTTTTGAACTAAGCTTGATATGTTTGACAAGTGATTTTTCTTCAATATCTATCACTGTCAGTACACCATCTCCAGTCGCTACAAAAAGAATTCTTCCTACAATTTTGAGATCAAAAATCGATTGATCTGTAATTTTCAAAGACCATACTTCTTTATTTTTATTCAAGTCAATAACATGAATTCCTTCAAAGTTATGTCCGATGAATAATAAGTTTCTTTCTTTATCAACGGTGATTGCATAGACGGAATGAGGTAATTTTGCTATAAGTTTTCCATCTTTCGGATTATCTAAATCCCATTCTACGACCATTCCATCTCCTGACCCGGTATAAAAAAATCTCGGGTCTGATCCCTCAGCGAGTGCATAAATACAATCATTGTGGCCTGTAAGCGTGTGGAGTTTATTAACTTGAATTTTTGACATATATTGCAGAGTAAGCAATTCAAAACCCAAAGAGGGCAATGCAAACAAAAATAGAAAAAATAAGTGCTTTATCGGCCTTGGCGGTCAATAATATTGAAGAAGTCTCCGAAAATGAAGTGACTTTTTTGAGTTTTAGAGAAAAACTCTCCTTATCTAACATCTCACATCCTGATAAAAAGAATGAATGGAAGGCAGCGAGATTAGCTATCAAATATGCACTTGATACTATTTCTCTTCCCTATCCGGGGTTTTACAAAGACGAACACGGGAAGTCCCATGCTATGGATGGTTTTGGATTTGTGTCATTGACGCATACAAAAGGATTGGCAGCGGCTATTTTTCACAAAGACATGCCGGTTGGAATTGATTTGGATTATGTTAGGGAAAAGATAGTCCGTCTTGGCCCCAAGTTTCTAGATCCTAGTGAACTTGAATTTTTGAATAATGACCCTCTGCTCTATACAATCGCATGGTCTGCCAAAGAGTCTATTTATAAATGTCAAGGAAGAAAGGGGATTAGTTTGAAAGAAAATATCCTTTTAAAGCCATTCTCAATTCAAGATGATTTGATATCTGGGAAAATTCATCAGACTGATCATTCTGATCATTTTTATCAAGTAAAAGCCGAAGTAGAAAAAGAAATGGTACTTACTTATACAATTTGGTAGCTTGTTTGTAGGTATATTTACTATAGTTTCAAAAATCATCCAAATTATGAAAACCACAGCCATTTTAATAGCCTTTATTTTGAGCTTTACCTTTTCGGCAAAAGCACAACTCGTAGAAAATTTTAATTCGGTAGACATTCTTACCGGGCAAAATTTTGAACTGAAAAATTATGCCGAAGCCAAGGCTGTTATTTTGGTTTTTACAAATTTGTCATGTCCATTTTCAAAATTATATGAAAATAGGATTATTGACCTGAAAAATAAATTTTCGAATGACAATATGGTTTTTGCTATGGTAAATCCACATTTTGGTAATGATGAAGATGAAAATAAAGAAGCCATTGAGAAAAGGTTTGCTGAGAGAATTTCCAATTTCCCAATTCTTAATGATGGTCAACAAGCTTTGACAAAACAACTTCAAGTAACAAAATTACCTGAGGTGATTGTCATTACCCCAAGTCAAACTGGCTTTTCCATTGCCTATCGTGGCGCGATTGATAATAATCCACAAGTTCCGGAAAGTTCAAATATGAAATATCTTGAAAATGCGCTGGAAAGTATCCAAAACAAGAAGAATCCAAGTCCGAGTTCAAGTAGGCCAGTGGGATGTAATATTCGCTTGATCAATTGAAAAAGCTCAATTTCTCTAACATTTTATTCTGAAACGATCGAAAGCATTTCTTTGACCTCTTGAACTTTTTCAGTTTCCCCCAATTTTTCAAAAGCAACTACCAGATTCCGAAGCATACGTACTATAATATCTTTGTTGGTACATGGATCAAAAAAAACATCTAAGGGTTCTATTTTAAGATGGTTGAGATAGTTGTAGATATCCTGCTTGTTGAATACTAGACCTTTGTTAAATGCATTGATATAAAAATTCACATCTTTTGACTTATAAGTCAAAACAAAGAGATTTGGTAGGTTGACTCCATAAATCGGGAGACCTAGCTTTTTGGCTACCAAAAGGTAAATTGCACAAAGGCTAATTGGATTTCCTTTTTTTGTATCCAAAACATTGCTTAGCATGCTGTTTCCAGGCGAATGAAAATTTTTAGTGTTTGCAGAAAATCTCAGGGAATTGAATAAAATATTGTTGATGATTTTTATTTGTTCGTGTGGAAGTAAGTTGTTTTTGAAAGCGGTCCAAACCTCAAAATAAATCTGATGCATGTCAGTATTCAATTTATCAAAATCTAAATCTGGATATTGGTAAGTATTGATGATCCAAAGTCCAGTCAACAAATCTTGATCGGGCGTATTGGCCCAATCATAAAGCCTCTCTTTTAGCTGTGAAAACTGCAGCTTGTGAACCATGTCTTCAATTTCCTTTTGGACTTCGGGATTGAAGCTGTCCTCCCATTTTTTTTCTAAAAATGGAATAATTCCATGTCCTAAAGAAAATATCCGATCCTGAACGTGCGATTTTACCTCTTTGTCTTCATCATCTAAAAGTGACACTAAAGCATGTAATTCCTTTTCTGTCAATTCTTCCATAAGAACTATCTGTATTACTCTTTCTAAATTACGGTTTTTTGATTTGGAAGAGTTAAAAAGTCATCAAGAAATTATCTGTTATTCCTATAAAAATTTATAAGCCTGACTTTTTTTGGAAGTCAGGCTTATGTCAATTAACTCAAGTTCTTAAATCTAAAATCTAAACTCTTAAATCTTAAATTTTAAGTCTGAATCACGCCTACATTAAATCTCTCAGTTATTGGAGCATGATTGGCCGCTTCTATTCCCATGCTGATCACTTTTCTAGTTTCTAATGGGTCAATTACACCATCAACCCAAAGTCTTGAAGCTGCATAATAGGGACTCAATTCTTCTTCGTACTTAGCTTTGATTTCATCTAGGAGTGTTTTTTCATCTTCAGGAGTGATTTCTTTACCTGCTTTTTTCAATGAAGCCACTTTGATTTGTAATAAAGTTTTTGCTGCGGAGGCTCCAGACATAACGGCCATTTGTGCTGTTGGCCAAGAATAGATTAATCTTGGATCATAAGCTTTGCCACACATAGCATAATTTCCTGCTCCATAAGAGTTCCCTATAATGATGGTAAATTTTGGGACTACAGAATTGGACATGGCATTAACCATTTTTGCGCCATCTTTGATAATTCCTCCATGCTCTGCTTTGCTTCCTACCATAAATCCTGATACATCCTGAATAAAGACCAAAGGAATCTTGCGCTGATTACAATTCATGATAAATCGGGCGGCTTTATCTGCTGAATCAGAATATATTACACCACCCATCTGCATTTCGCCTTTTTTATTTTTGACGATTTTGCGTTGATTGGCTACGATACCCACTGCCCAACCATCAATCCTAGCTGTGCCACAGAGAAGTGTTTTTCCGTAATCTTGTTTGTATTCGTCAAATTTAGAATTATCCACCAAGCGTTCAATTATTTCTCTCATTTCGTAAGGCTTCACTCGGTCAGCAGGGAAGGTTCCATAGATTTCTTTTTCATCCTTAGAAGGTTTGCTTGGCTCTGCTCGATCGAAACCTGCCTTTTCGGCGGCTCCAATTTTATCAAAAATATTTCTGATTGCATCTAGACAGTCCTGATCCGAATCATATTTGTTATCAGTGACTCCTGAGATTTCACAGTGAGTAGTTGCTCCACCAAGTGTTTCATTATCCACATTTTCTCCTATGGCAGCTTTTACCAAATAGGATCCGGCTAAAAAAATCGATCCAGTTTTGTCAACAATCATCGCCTCGTCTGACATGATAGGAAGGTAAGCGCCACCTGCCACACAACTTCCCATGATGGCGGCAACTTGGACGATTCCCATTGATGACATTTTAGCATTGTTTCGAAATTGTCTTCCAAAGTGTTCTTTGTCTGGGAAAATTTCATTCTGCATTGGTAAAAATACTCCCGCACTATCTACCAAATAAATAATTGGAATATGATTTTCCATGGCGATTTCCTGCGCACGAAGATTTTTCTTGGCAGTCATCGGGAACCAAGCACCTGCTTTCACAGTGGCGTCATTGGCAACTATCATGCACATTCTGCCTTTGACATAACCAATTCCTGTGACAACCCCAGCAGATGGGCAACCACCTTCTTCTGCATACATGCCATCAGCCGTCAGTGCACCAACTTCCAGAAATTCAGAGTCATCATCTGTCAAATAGGAGATTCTCTCCCTTGCGGTTAGCTTGCCCTTGGCATGTTCTTTTTCAATTCTTGCCTCCCCGCCTCCAAGATGAACTTTTTGTAATTTTTTGTTGAGATGAAAAATTAATTGCTTGTTGAGATCTTCGTTTTTATTGAATTCTAAATCCATAAAGTTAATTGGGTTTGTTTTCTGATCTAAAATAACTGAATATGTTGGTAACAATCAAATAGAATTGCTGTTTCGGTAATTTGACTTTATTCTGAAATAAAAAAAGGTCTTCAAAAGCGGTTAGTTTTGAAGACCTTGTGATAAAGTGAAGTTGGAATTTAAAGTGACTCTAGTTCTTCTTTGTAAGCTTTGACAGATCTATAAATGGCCGAAGCCAAATAAGTTTGTCCTTGCTTGCTATTTAGAAAACGCTCTTCAGAAGTATTAGAAATAAAACCCAACTCAATCAATACCGAAGGCATACTCGTTGTCCAGAGAACGTAAAGAGGGGCTTGTTTGACTCCTCTACTGTGTCTTTGAACTCTTGAGGTAAAATCTTCTTCTACTTTTGATGCTAGAGAAAGACTGTTAGAAAGGAAAGCTTTTTGAGTCAAATTGAACATCATGTACGATTCGGGAGAGGTTGGGTCAAAACCTTCATAATTTTCTTCATAATTTTCCTCCAAGATAATTACGGAGTTCTCCCTTTTTACAATATCAAAATTAGCTTCAAAGTTTTTGGTTCCCATCACGAAAGTTTCCGTACCGTAAGCTGACTTATTAGCAGCTGCGTTACAATGAATTGAAATGAATAAGTCAGCTCGATTCCTATTGGCAATATTTGGTCTTTCTTTTAAATCTACTGCAACGTCAGTTTTACGTGTGTAAATGACCTCTACATCCGGTAAAAGTTCCTCTATATAACTTCCTACTTGAAGCGCCACAGAGAGCGTCAAGTCTTTTTCTTTTGAATAGGAACCTATGGCGCCTGGATCTCTTCCGCCGTGACCAGCATCAATTACCACCCTTCTTAATTTGTATTCAGGAGCCCTTGAACCCGTCGGAAGAAAGCCTGTAAAAAGGAATGAAAATGTTAATAATGAAATTAGAAGAATATTTTTAACTTGAAGGCGTTTCATAAGCATTAAATACCATTAACTTTGCTCGTTCGAAATTTATAAATTTTTAAACAAATTTGAATCAATCGGTGCGGAATTACAGGCTCCATTTATTTATTCTCCTATTATTCTGGGTTTTGCCCCAATTTATATTTGCTCAAAGGAGGAATGAAAGACGAGTTGAAAATCCCATCGGCGCTCCTGATTCCATCTTGAATACCCCACCAAGGACAGACCTCAGGTTAGATACCTTAGAAAGATCTCTATCAGATACGGTTCCTACTTCGGACTCCACAAAGGTAGTGCCTAAAGGTGAAATTGAAACACTTATCAATTATTATGGTGAGGATAGTATAATAACGGATTTTAAGCAAAATAAAATATATCTGCATAAACAAGCTTGGTTTGAATATGGAAATATTAGGTTGGATGCAGATTTGATTATAATAGATTGGGATAAAAGTGAGCTTTTTGCATCTGGAGTTACGGATTCCTTAGGAAATATTACAGGTAATCCTATTTTTAAAGAAGGAGGAACATCTTATGAAATTCGCAAAGAGATGCGATATAATTTCAAATCTCAAAAAGCTATAATCAAAGATGTCGTAACTGAGCAACAGGATGGTCTATTGCGCGGAGAGACCATCAAGAAGACTGCTGATGGTAGTGTCTACATGGATCATGGTTATTATACAACTTGTAATCTCGCAGAGCCCCATTGGCATATCAGTGCGGCAAAAATTAAATCTATTCGAGGGAAACAAGTCGTAACTGGTCCTTTCAATCTTTATTTTAATGATGTTCCAACACCTATAGGTTTACCATTTGGTATTATTCCAGATACGCCTGAAGAAAAAGCTTCGGGAATAGTCTTTCCATCTTATGGACAAGAACAAAGAAGAGGTCTTTTCTTAAGAGATTTTGGATATTACTTTGCTTTCAATGATTACATTCATTCAAGGGTAACAGGGGATATCTATTCCAATGGTGGCTGGGGAGCAAAAGCTGCTACAATCTATAAAAAGAGATACAAGTTTAATGGTAGCTTCAATATAGATTACCAAAGCTTCAAGAGCCCAGAAACGCAAGAAAATCCACTTGATTTCACCTCCGTTTGGGTGAGTTGGCAGCACACACCTGAGTCGAGAGGAAATTCTAGATTTTCAGTATCCGTAAATGCAGGAACTCAGAATTATAATAACTTAGTTATCAACCCAAATAATTTTGCAAATAACGTTCGGTCTGATTTTACTTCAAATGTAGCATACAGCAAAACTTTTGCAGGCACACCTTTCAGTATGTCTGCTAATTTGAGGCATTCTCAAAACATCCAAACAAATGAAGTGAACCTTACATTGCCGGATATAGCTTTAAACATGAATAGGCAAAGTCCTTTTCAAAATGTTCGATTTGAACCTTTAAAAACACTCAATATTGCCTGGAATTTTAATCTTCAAAACTCTATTACAAATAGGATTACACCAGCATTAGGAGTTCAAAACCTTTCATTTCAACAGGATTTTGGAGAGTTTGATCAGCAGCAACAATCGCCAGCTATTAGAGATTTTAATCTTGCAAACCTTCCTCAGCTTTTGAGAGATGCCAATAATGGCGCTAGAAGCACTATTCCTATTTCATCAAATTTTACCTTATTCAAATATTTTACAGGAACTGCTTCCATGAATTATACTGAATTGTGGTACTTAGAAAAAATTAATTACTACTATAATGATGTGGAAAATAGAGTAGATCGAATTTCAGAAAATGGCTTCAATAGAGTTGGATTCTATACTTCATCATTTAATTTAAATACCAACGTGTATGGCTTTTATACTTTCAAAAACAGCAAAAAAGTAGAAGCCATTAGGCATCATATGCAACCTTCCTTTGGATTCAACTATACTCCTGATTTCTCAGATCCATCTTATGGTTTTTATCAAAATGTACAAGTCGATAGTACTGGTAGAAGACAATTATTCTCTAGATATCAAGGTTTTATTTTTCAAGGAGCACCACTTGGTGAGTCTAGGTCATTGAGTATCTCAATAAGAAATGTTTTGGAAGCAAAAATCAAAACAGAAAGCGATACTGCAGAAGTAAAGACTAAAAAAATCCCATTGCTACAAACGCTAAATGTAACTACAAATTACAATTTCGCCGCTGATTCATTTCAACTTGCCCCTATAAACTTCAATACCAGAACATCATTTTTTGATAATAAACTTTCGGTCAATTTATCAGCAACAATGGATCCTTATGCTGAAGGTGTAAGTAGAAACGCTCAGGGTCGAGAGGTGACAAGAAGGTTGAACAACTTTGCATGGAGTAGAGGCCAAGGAATCGGTAGGATTAGAAATGCGAATGTCAATATAACAGGAAGTCTAAATCCTAGTAAAACTGAAAAATCTCCAGGTGAGGTAAGAGATGAGGTTACTAATAACTTTTTGCAACAAGGTGGTCAAATGAATGAATTTGTAGAAAATGAAATCACAAGAATTGTAAATGATCCAAGTCAATACATTGATTGGAGTATTCCTTGGAACCTCGGGTTTGGATATAATGTCAGCTACAATAGGCAGACCAATGGAAATACTAATATTACTCAAGCCTTAAATATCAATGGTGATGTGAGTTTGACTGAAAAATGGAAAGTGAATTTTAATACTGGGTATGATTTTTCTACTGCAAAGATTACTCAGACGATGATTTCTATAGCAAGAGATTTACATTGTTGGCAGATGAACGTTTCCTGGATTCCCTTCGGAACTTTTACATCTTATAGCGTTGACATCAGAGTTAAATCTGCTATTCTACAAGATCTTAAAGTAAGTAGAAGAAGGTCTTTCTTCGACAGATAAAAAATTAAAGGGATGACGAAAACCGTAAATTTCATCATCCCTGAAAAAAATAGAATAGGATCCAAAAAGGGAGTTAAACTATTTCCTATATATTTCCTTTTACTTTAAAAGTAAAAGTTGTTAAAATCACCGATGTAAAACTACAGCTAGGAGAATTGAGAAAAAATACCCTGTTGTTGGTATTTTTTATGGTTTTTACACAAAATTTCTTGTTTTGGTGAAACAAGATTTTTTTTGGCATTTTTAAATGAAGATTTTGCAAAAAATAATAAGGTGTTGGATAATCAGTCCAACACCTTATAAATTCTATAGGACTCAAATAATCAGTAAAATATCTTCCTATATAGAATGAAAAAAGAGAGCAGAAAAATTGCTTAAATCACCCATAACAAACTTACAAAGTTAGCCAACAGTAAAAAATACCCAGTAGTGGGTATTTTTATGCTTTATTTGTGCAATAGTTTATTTGAATAGTTTAAATTTGTTCGGTTTTGACACATAGGTAGATATTTATTATGAAATTTGATCTAAAGCAAAATATTGATAAACTCGGTAATTTTGAAATTCAAGTGAGGCTTTCCCTCAAGAACATCAGTAGTCAAACAAAATATTATTTATTTGACTAATAAAGGTACTACCAACCAATCTGCTAGAGGCTAAATAGTTAATCCACAAGATTTTTTGTGATAATTTTGATTGTTGAAGTCATAATCAATTATCATTATTCAAAATATCTTCATAGATCAAGATGTGAGCAAAACTCTAAATATTTGATACCTTAGTAATATGAAAGGAATTATTTTAGCTGGTGGTTCAGGAACTCGACTTTATCCCATTACAAAAGGTGTATCAAAACAACTTTTGGCTATTTATGATAAACCGATGATCTATTATCCCTTGTCAGTATTGATGCTTGCTGGCATAAGAGAGGTTTTAATCATCTCAACACCTCATGATTTACCCAATTTTGTCAATCTTTTGGGAGATGGTTCAGAGATCGGCATGTCATTTTCATATGTTGAGCAGCCAAGTCCAGATGGACTAGCCCAAGCTTTTATTTTAGGCGAGGAGTTCATTGGTGATGATGATGTTTGCCTAGTTTTAGGTGATAATATCTTTTATGGTCATGGTCTTACTCAAATGCTCAACAGTGCAGTAGAGACTTTAAAAAATGAAAAGAAAGCAACAGTTTTTGGGTATTATGTTCAAGATCCTAATAGATACGGTGTGGTTGAATTTGAAAAGTCAGGAAAAGTATTAAGCATAGAAGAAAAGCCTCAGTTTCCAAAAAGTAATTATGCTGTCGTGGGATTGTACTTTTATCCCAATTCTATTGTAAAGATTGCGAAGGAAATAAAACCAAGTCATAGAGGAGAGTTAGAAATCACAACAGTAAATCAAGCATACCTGGAGCAAGGACAACTCAAAGTAGAATTGATGGGTAGAGGCTATGCTTGGTTGGATACAGGAACCCACGAATCGATGTTAGAAGCTTCTAATTTCATTCATACTATAGAGAAAAGACAAGGGTTAAAAGTAGCTTGTTTAGAAGAGATCGCCTTTGATATGGGGTACATTAGTGGTGAGAGTTTGTTGAAATTAGCTGAGCCTTTAAAGAAAAATGAATATGGTCAGTATTTGATTAAAAAAGTAAATCAAAAGAAACAAATGATTTTATAGAGTTAGTAACAGAAATATTTTTCATTTTTTGAAAAAAAAATTGATTGGGATGATATTTACTATTTCAAGTTTGAAATACATTTTAACTTATTTATTTACGAATATTAACAGATTTTACTGTAATATTTTAAGTGTATAAAAACCTTAGAGAGAATATTTTGTTATTGAATTTTTGAATATGAAAAGCTAACTCTTTACATTTGTACAAATTAGTTTTTTATGGTCACTTTTCTAGCAGTATGCACATCTTTCTTGATTGGGTTTCTTTTGACACCTATTTTGATATTAATTCTCAAGAAAATGAAGTTAATAGACACTCCAGGAGGTAGAAAAATCCATAATGGTTTTATTCCTTCCATGGGGGGGCTATCATTCGTAGTTGCCTCTTTTATAGCAGTATTAACTTGGTTTTCATTGAAGCAAATGATTGAAGTCAGATTCTTTTTGACTGCATTTGGTTTAATTTTTACGTTGGGCTTGAGAGATGATCTAGTAGATCTGACAGCTTGGCAAAAGCTTCTTGGTCAATTTGTAGCTTCTTACATTGTTGTTGTTTTTGGAGACATTCGTTTTACAAGTTTATATGGTTTTTTTGGGATCTACGATATTCCAGAGCTAGTCAGTTATAGCATTACAATTTTTACAATTATTGCATTGACGAATTCATTTAACTTAATAGATGGATTAGATGGTTTGGCAGGTTCTATCAGCATCGTTACGTTTACATTTTTAGGTTGGTGGTTTATGCAAGTTGATATGTCAAGCTATTCGATGTTTGCGTTTATTTTAGTAGGTGGAGTCTTATCATTCTTAGTATTTAATTGGCATCCAGCAAAAATTTTTATGGGTGACACAGGTTCACTCAGTTTGGGCTTTGCATTATCCGTTATGACAATACTTTTCGTAAATACAAATGGAACAATGAACGCTTATGAAGGTTGGAAATTTAATGCTCCAATAGCCTCAGGATTAGCGCTTTTAATTATTCCTATTTATGACACTTGTAGGATTTTTACCAAAAGAACGCTTAAAGGAAAATCTCCATTTGCCGCGGATAAAAGTCATATCCATCATTTTATGATGAGAATGGGTTTAAGGCATGACCAAGTTACCCTTTCATTGGTTGTTATAAAACTTGTTTTTATTGGTCTAATATTTTTAGGAGCAGGATTAAATGATCATATATTAATACCTCTTGTTGCGATCACTGCTGTTTTTCTAGGTCTGAGATTAGATGTAATTACTTTGAGAAGAGTAAAAGTGATTCAAAGTCAAACTCCACCTATTCTTTCTTTAAGACAAAAGAAAAAGTCAATGAACAAACCTTCAGTTAACCAGAAAATTTTGAAGAAAGTAAACATGACTGAAAACTAATTTTTCTCTTTTCTAGATTTCTTACATTTTCGCATTTTGAATTAATTTTCATATCAAAATTATTGTAATTACTTAGGATTCTAGTACTTTAGAGTTGGATAAAATTTTATTGATAAATGCCGAACTCGATTTTATTGTCTTCGCCATTATTTGAAGGGAATGAACAAAAGTATGTGGAAAATGTACTTAAATCCCCATATATAGCTGCTGGAGGTACTTTTTTAGACGAGTTTGAAAAGGGCTTTTCGGTGAGGCTTTTCCCACATAATTTAGTAGCACTTAACTCAGGTACTTCAGCAATTCATATCGCATTGATGCTGCTTGGAGTGGAGGCTGGTGATGAAGTCATTTGTCAATCTTTCACATTTTGTGCTTCTGCTAACCCAATAGTTTATCTCGGAGCTTTACCAGTTTTTGTAGATAGTGAAGAAGATACTTGGAATATCTGCCCTGAAGCACTTGAAATAGCAATTAAAGATCGACTTGCTAAAGGTAAAAAGCCAAAAGCTATAATTGTTGTTGATCTTTTTGGAATGCCAGCGAAGTATGACGAGTTGTTTGCAATATCTCAGCATTATGGCATTCCGATTCTTGAAGATGCTGCTGAATCTTTGGGCTCCTTATACAAGGGGCAGGTTTGTGGGTCTTTAGGAGAAATCGGGATTTTTTCTTTCAATGGAAACAAGATAATAACCACCGGAACAGGAGGTGGATTGATTTCTGATAATCCACTTATTTTAGAAAAGGCAAGATTCTTAGCTTCACAAGCAAGAGAGAAAGTTCACTATTTTGAACATCATACAGTAGGTTATAATTATAGAATGGGGAATGTAGCCGCTGCCATAGGTAAAGCCCAACTGGAAACATTGGATCAGAAAGTAGAGCAGCGCAGAGCAGTATATGATAGATATAAGGTATTGCTATCCGAGTTTGAAGGAATATTCTTCTTAGAAGAACCCGAAGGATTCAAATCCAATCGCTGGCTTACTACCGTACTTATAGATCCACAGATAACTGGTTTTGATAAAGAGGATTTAAGATCCGCACTAGAAAAAGAAAATATTGAAAGCAGGTATCTTTGGAAACCACTACATTTACAAGTTGCCTTTAAAGATTCACCCTATTATGGAGGAAATGTGGCTTTGCAGATTTATGGAAAAGGCTTATGTTTACCAAGTAGTAGCCATATTTCGGAAGAAGAACAAAAACAAGTAGTGCTTACAATAGCTAATCAATATCAAAAAGTATCAGATTGAAATGTATAAGGTTTTAGGGAAAAGAATATTAGATATATTAATTGCGTCAGCACTCTTTCTAGTGTTTTCCCCAATATTCCTTTTGATATGGGTTATATTGATGGTTAATAATAAAGGTTATGCTTTTTATTTTCAAGATAGACCGGGTTTAAACGGTGAAATTTTTAGAATTATTAAATTCAAAACCATGAAAGATGCTTTTGATAGGGAAGGTAAACCACTTTCAGATGCACTAAGAATCACAAAAGTAGGAGCAATAATTAGAAAAACTTCATTTGATGAATTGCCACAGCTTCTAAATGTTCTTCGTGGTGATATGAGTATGGTAGGGCCAAGGCCCTTGTTGGTGGATTATCTTCTACTTTATGATGAATCTCAATCAAAAAGACATGATGTCAAACCAGGAATTACAGGCTGGGCTCAAATCAATGGTAGAAATTCGATAAACTGGGAAAGGAAATTTGAATTAGATACCTGGTATGTTAATAATTTTAATTTATTCCTTGATATAAAAATATTGATATTGACATTTTTTAATGTGATTCAGGGCAAGGGAGTTTCTCAACAAGGACATGTTACTGTAGGACCTTTTGTTGGAAATCAAGCTCTTAAAACATAAACATCAAATATGTATATCATTGGTGCTTCAGGTCATGCAAAAGCCATTCTAGATCTTATAGAAGATCTTGAGATTGTCAAAGGGGTTTTTGATGATGACATTCATGTCAAATCGTTAAAGGGTTTTGAGGTGATTTCACCAGTTCCTGCAGTTCTTCCAAATGATTCTCCCTATATCATAGCAATAGGCCAAAATTCAGTAAGGAAAAAAATAGCACAAAATTTTTTAGATAAACATGACTTCCTCAACATCATACATTCATCAAGCATTATGTCAAAGTCTATCAAAATTGGTGTTGGGAATGTCATCATGGAAGCTGCAATCATAAAAGTAGATTCTATTATTGGTAATCATGTGATTTTGAATACTAAAGCTAGTATTGATCATGATTGTATAATAGAGGATTTTGTCCATATCGCACCTGGAGCTACTTTATGTGGAGGTGTATTTGTGGGAGAAGGAACACTTATTGGTGCAGGATCAGTTATTTTACCAAATATTAAAATTGGGAAGTGGTGTAAAATTGCTGCAGGTAGTGTTGTGTATCATTCGGTAGCAGATGGTCAAACATGGATTGGAAAAACATTAAAAGTTAATAATAGCTAAGAAAAATTTTATTTTGAGACTTTTAGAATCAACAAATTAAAATTAAATGAACTTCTAGTATATATTTCCAAAAAGCTTTTTAAATTCAAAGGTTGTAAACAAAAGCATAATTAAATTAATGAAATGATGGAGTTTTTAAAAAATCTAAGAATCATGCCTAAAGGAGTGATTGCGGCGATTGATTTAAGTATTCTTTTCATTTCAGCCTTCTTAGGTTATCTTATTAAATTCAACTTTGAGTTTACATTTTTAGATTTTCAGAAGAATTTTTCCGGGATGTTATTTTTTTTAATAGGTGGATTAATTGTAATGCTTATAACAAAAAGCTACGACGGAATAGTTAGACTTGCTGGATTAAAGGACGTTGTAATATTATTCAAAACAATAATTATAGCTACGTTACTTGTTGGTTTAGTGATTTTGATAGCTGTAAATTTTTTGAATCTGAAAATGATCATTCCAATATCTGTTTTGATTATTTCTTCTTTGATCTCAATGGTTTTTTTGGTGATTTATAGATTTTTGGTCAAAGAGCTTCTTATTTATGCAAAGTCAAGAACTTTAGATAAGAATTTTCGAATCGGGATGATTTTCGGAGCAGGTGAAGCTGGTACGATAACTCACGAGGTTATAAAAAGAGATAGTAAAACAAACTTAATTATTTTTGGCTTTCTTGATGATGATCCAAAAAAAGAAGGGAAGCAGATTGATGGAAAAGTTGTATACAAAGGCTTGGAAAGGCTTACAGAATTAGTAGAAAAGCACGGAATTACAGAATTGGTAATCGCTATACAGAACTTATCAATTCAAAGAAAAAGAGAAATTACGGATGAGTGCCTGAGGCTAAACCTTCATGTAAGTATAGTGCCTCCAATAAATCAATGGGTTAATGGAGGTCTAGAAGCTCAGGCAATTAGAGATGTGAAGATTGAAGATTTGTTGGGTAGAGATCAAATTTCATTAGATAAGTGCAACATTAATGAAGAAATTAAAGGAAAAACAGTTTTAGTCACAGGAGCAGCGGGAACCATAGGGAGTGAACTTAGTCGTCAGATTGCCCACTATAATCCAAAGCTTTTAATTTTATTAGATCAAGCAGAATCTCCCTTGTATGAACTTGATCATGAGTTGAAAGATCTAGGAATACTTTGTACTTATAAAATAATCCTGTCGGATATCAGGGATAGGAGAAAAATGAATATGATTTTAAGAAAATATAGACCTCAAGTCATTTTTCATGCAGCAGCTTATAAGCATGTACCGATGATGGAGAATTATCCTGAAGAGTCTGTAAAGTGTAATATTTTGGGAACACAAATACTTGCTGATCTCGCTGTGATGACCAAAGTAGAAAAATTTGTTCTTGTAAGTACAGATAAAGCGGTAAATCCTACCAATGTAATGGGGGCGACAAAAAGAGCCGCAGAGATCTACGTTCAGTCTTTAAATTTGTTTTTAGAAAAAAATCACAAACAAGATTACACAAAATTTATTACAACTCGATTTGGTAATGTTTTGGGCTCAAGTGGGTCTGTAATTCCTCTCTTTAAAAATCAAATTTTGAAAGGAGGACCTGTCACAGTGACGCATCCAGAAATCACCAGATACTTTATGACAATTCCCGAAGCTTGTCAACTAGTTCTTGAAGCTGGAGCAATGGGAAATGGAGGAGAAATCTTTGTGTTTGATATGGGGCAGCCTTTGAAAATCCTAGATTTAGCAAAGAAAATGATCCAGTTGAGTGGCAAAAAAGTTAATGAAGAAATAAAAATTGTATTTACAGGTTTGAGAGAAGGGGAAAAACTCTTTGAAGAATTGTTGAATGATTCTGAAACTGTCAAAATCACACATCATCCTAAGATTTTAATTGCAAAAGTACACCCTTCAAATTTCTCAAAAATAGAAGGTCAGGTATCAATGTTTTATAAGTTAATTGAGAATAACTCTGAAAATGATATTGTTACACATTTAAAGTCAATAGTCCCAGAGTTTATTAGTAATTCATCTCGATTTGAAATTCTTGATCGGCTTAACTAAATATTGAACTGTAATAGACTTTTTGGGCCAAAAATATATAAACTCAAGTATAACGCTACTAAATATTTATCTAATTTTATGTCCTAAATAAATATGTCCATCAAATGAATAAATACGTCAAAATTGGAATAATTCTATTGATAATCATCCTGACAGCTGTAGGGTATTGGAGATACTTTTTTGTATTTAGTGAAGGAGTGAAAGCGGGTAATCTTAACTATTTTGAAAAGAAAGGATTTTTGTTCAAGACTTGGGAGGGAAGACTCGTCCAAGAAGGTTTTCAAAGTCCAAGTGCTGGAGCTTTGCAAAGCAATGAGTTTAGATTCAGTGCTGAAGGAGATGAAGTCGCTCAAAAGCTTGAAAGAGCAAGTGGGAGATTTGTAGAACTTCGTTATAAAGAATATCTTAATCCTGTACCTTGGCGAGGAGCTAGCAGCTATGTCGTCATAGAAGTGTTAGATGTGAGCGATTCTAAAAATGGGGATGGAGACACTCCATTTCAATAACATAATGTCTGATACATTACCCAAGAATTTTCCTGAAAGTAAGGTTGATTCTTGGGTCATTTACTTTTTTTCTTTTGGGAATCTGATGCTCCCAATAATGCTGAGTTTCACCTTGCATCAATAGGAGAGACCCATGGTTTAGCATAACTGACTTTTTTTCTAGTTTGCTTTCATATCTTCTAAGCTGGAATTCTCTACTTGTCCCAAAACTTACTGAAGCAATTATCGGATTTAAGCCAAGGTTTTTTTCATTGTCTCTATGCCAACCCATACTATCTTGTCCATCTCTGTAAAAGTTCATAAGAACATGCGTAAACTCTGATTTTAATAGATTTTCTATTTTTGATTTGATAAAAATCAAAGTTTCATTCCAAGGATTTGGCCTCATAGTTATGCCAGAATATCCATAATTCACATCCTGATCTCCATAGAGTGCTGTCAGTCTGGGTTGCATTATTTTTTTTCCAAACAACCATATTGGCTCTTGCTTCCATTCAATATTATGTATCAAACTTAACATAAGTTCATTACTTTCCTCTTCTGAAAAAATAGAGGGATAATAAATCACATCACCATTAGATTGGATAATTTGTGTCGGTTTTTCTAAAGGAAACAAAGGACTTTGCATCAGAGATTTTAAGCTTCTATCTTTTGTCGATAATTCTAATCTTTTTTGAAAATCTTAATCTACGAGCCAAATGTATTCTCCATACCCTTCTTTTTCCATATCTTCCTTGGCTACAAAGCGCATAGCCGCAGAATTCATACAATATCTAAGTTGAGTTGGTTTAGGACCATCATAGAAAACATGACCAAGGTGGGAATTTCCAAGTTTGCTCCTTACTTCTACCCTTAGCATTCCATATTCATTATCTATCGGCTTATCTATTAGCTTCGCATCTATAGGTTTTGTGAAACTTGGCCAACCTGAATAAGACTCGTATTTGTCTTTTGAACTAAATAATGGTGCTCCAGATACGATACATACGTAAATTCCCTTTTCTTTATTTTCGTTGTAAGTGTTCGAAAAGGCAATTTCTGTAGCATTATTCATCGTGACTTCATATTGTAAGTCACTTAATTTCTTCTTTAAAACAGAGTCAGAAGGTTTTACGAATTTTTCTTCTTGGTTCACTTGCCAATGTTCTGCAATAAATGCATCCCTACCTGAACCTTTTCTGTATGCGTAGTATTCTTCAGGATTCTTTTTATAATAATCTTGATGATAATCTTCTGCAGGATAAAATTCATCATACTTGATTATTGGTGTAACAATTGGCTTATCGAATTTCCCTGATTTATCTAGTCTTTTTTTAGATGATTCAGCGACTTGCTTTTGGGTATTATCATGGAAAAATATGGCGGACTCGTACTGGCTACCTCTGTCATAGAATGAACCTCCAGCATCCGTTGGGTCAAATTGTTTCCAAAAAATATCTATAATTTCAGAATAGCTGATTACCTCAGGGTTGAATTTAATTTGAACAGCTTCTTTATGACTTGTTTTTCCGGAACTGACATCAGAATACGTAGGGTTTTTTTCTTTTCCTCCAGAATACCCAGAGATTACTGAAACTATCCCATCAATTCCTTCAAATGGAGCCTCAATACACCAAAAACAGCCTCCTGCAAAAGTGGCTAGCTCAACTGGACCTGTGTAAGTTTCTTCTAAATGTATTTTTTCTTCATTTTTTGCTTCAGAGCATGAAATTAAACTCAAGCTTAATGCTTGTATCAAGAAGATAAGGATGATTTGATATGTATTTTTCATAAATTACTTCGTTGTTTTATAGACAATTGAAAAAAGGCATGATTTTCGATATTGCAACTCTCAATTGTAAATGACTATGATTTCAAAACCGTTATAATCTAAGATTGTTTTTATCATGTGAATCATAATGATGTGAACACATACGAGGACAAAATGATTTGAGTTTATAGCTGAAAAAGTAAATTCACAATTTTATTTAAAATTAACATTCATTAAAGATCAAGAAGAAGCCTATTATTAAAGCTTATGTTTCCTTAAACTCACCCCTTATGAACAGACTTAGCAAAATCACCTTTATTGCCCTGATATTTTTTACAATTTCTGTTTCTTCTTTTGCACAATCCAACTCTGGTTGGGGGATCAAAGGAGGTCTGAATTACAACTCAAACGGAAAATACTTTAGAGATGCAGAATTCGTCTTAAGTGATCCTTTAAACAATTGGGGATATAATCTTGGACTTTTCGGGAAATTTGAAGCAGGTCCTCTATTTGTAAGGCCTGAATTGGTGTATACCCAATTGAATTCTGATATCAATAATGTTCAGTTTAGAACTGAAAGATTAGATATCCCTGTTTTAGTCGGGTTAAACGTTCTTGGACCAGTGGTTTCTGTATTTGCAGGACCAGCCTTGCATTATACTATTGAGGATGATTTGAAATCTTTCGGATATGAAAAATACAACCTGGGTTATCAGTTTGGGATTGGCTTAAATTTTAATAGTCTTGGACTTGATCTTAGATATGAGAGAGAACTTAACGATCAAAATATCAACATTGATAATGTTTTTACCGGGGACGGTGATTTTAAATATCAACAAATCACCCTTAATATGAGTATTAAGTTTTAAGAGTATATAATAATTGATATCTCAAAATCACTTAAAAAGAGGTTAGAAACTAACGATTTCAATCTCTTTTTTTATTTAGTGCATTTTTTTTTAGTCATTTCAATTGATTTTACCTTTTATGTTGACCAATCAAACCTATTTAATTCCGATTATAGAGTGATGTTTTGATGAGGACTTTGCAGCCTGTATTTTTAGATTAGCTAAAACATCTAATCACTATGAAAAAAATATACTTATCGCTGCTTATATTGATGACTTTTACAGTCAGTATAGCACAGCAAATCCCTTCTCCAAAAGAACATTTTGGTTTTAATATTGGGGATGATTATAAATTGGCGACTTATGAAGCCACAGATGATTATTTTAGAAAGGTAGCTGAGCTTTCTGATAGAGTCAAATTTGTAGAGATAGGTCCAACAGAAGAAGGCAGGCAAATGCCAATGATGATTGTGACTTCTCCTGAAAATCATAAAATGCTTGATCGATATAAGGAAATCTCGCAAAAACTTGGTAGAGCTGAAATTTCAGAAGCAGAAGCAAAAAAATTATCTATTGAAGGAAAGCCAGTTGTCTGGATTGATGGTGGGCTGCACTCGACAGAGACTGTTGCTTCTCATCAATTAATAGAGACATATTATCAATTGGTATCTAGAAATGATGAAGAAACACTTCAGTTATTAGATGATTTGATTATTCTATTGGTGCAAGTGAATCCAGATGGACAAGAAATTGTAACCAATTGGTACATGGGGCAGGAAGATCCTGAAAAAAGAAATATGCGTGGACCATACATGTATCAAAAATATGTAGGACACGATAATAACAGAGATTTTTTCATGAATAACATGAAGGAATCAACGAATATTTCTCTTCAGCAGTATGTAGAGTGGATCCCTCAAATCATTTACAACCATCATCAAACTTCACCTGCGGGAACAGTAGTAGCAGGGCCTCCTTATAGAGATCCTTTCAATCATGTTTTTGATCCTTTGATTATGACAAGTTTGGATGGAGTGGGAGCTGCTATGATCAATAGATTGAATGCTGAAGATAAGCCGGGTTATACCCGTTTAAGTGGTTCTGTATTTTCATCTTGGTGGAATGGAGGATTAAGAACTACACCATATTTTCATAACATTATTGGCATTTTGACAGAGACTACTGGGAGTCCAACACCATCAGAGATTCCTTTAGTGCCTGAAAGGTTGATTCCAACACATGCTACCCCCTTTCCAGTAGAGCCGCAAGCTTGGAATTTTAAAAAGTCTATTGATTATTCGGTTTCGATGAATTATGCTGTCTTAGATTATGCTAGAAGAAATGCAGATGCCTTGCTCTTCAATATCTATAAGATGGGTAAGAATGCTATCGATAAAGGTAATACAGATACTTGGACCAAGTATCCCAAAAGATCTGCTGCTATCACTGAAGCTTACAATGCAGATATGGAAAATGAGGGAAGTCAGGGAAGAAGAGGACGAATTCCAACCGAATATTTTGACAAAGTTTTTAAAGATTCCAATTTAAGAGATCCAAGAGGATTTATACTTTCTGCTGATCAAACGGATTTTCCTACAGCAGTCAAATTTATCAATGCCCTTATAAAATCCGGTGTTGCTGTGCACAAGGCTACAGCAGATTTTACAGTAAATGGAAAGTCATATCCGCAAGGATCTTACATAGTAAAAACCGCACAGGCTTTTAGACCACACGTCTTAGATATGTTTGAACAGCAGGATCATCCAAATGATTTCCAGTTTCCAGGAGGTCCCCCAGTAAGACCTTATGATGCTGCAGGTTGGACTTTAGCATTTTCAATGGGTGTAGAATTCGATAGGATTTTAGATGGCTTTGATGGTCCCTTTCAGAAATTAGCTTATGGTGAAATCCAACCTATGCCTGCTCAGATTTTGGAGGCTGGATCTGGTTACCTATTAGATGCCAGAGTGAATAACTCATTTATTGCAGCCAATGACTTACTAAAAGCTGGAATAACTGTTCATAGAACAACAGGTGAAGTTGATGGTATGCCAGCAGGATCATTCTTTGTGCCTTCCAAAGGAAGGACTATTTTGCACAAAGCAGCCAAAGAATATGGCATAGATCCAAAAGCGGCATCGAAACCAAGTGGAACTAGTAAAGTGACTCCTTCAAGAATTGCTTTGTTTGATTACTACGGCGGTTCAATGCCATCTGGCTGGGTAAGATGGATGTTGGAGCAATATAATTTTCCATTCCAAGTAGTTTATCCACAAGAAATAGATAAGGGAAATCTAAATGATAAATATGATGTGATCTTGTTCATTGGTGGTGGAATTCCAAGTTTAGGAAATTCATCCTCTCGTAATCAAGCCGATCCTGATGAAATAGATCCAAAATACCATCCACTTTTGGGAACACTATCTACAGATACTTCCATTCCAGCAATAAAGAATTTTATGGAAAATGGAGGGAAAGTTGTTGCGGTTGGAGCTGCCACTACTTTAGCATATCATTTGGATTTACCAGTGAAAAATGCACTAGTAGAGACCACTGCTGATGGTAAAGAGAGAAATCTAACTGGAGATAAGTATTATATTCCTGGTAGCATTCTTAAAGCAAATATAGATCAACAAAACCCAGTTAATTTAGGGATGCCATCCAAAGCGAATATGGTATTTAATAATTCGCCTGTTTTCAAATTGACAGATGAAGCATTTGCAAAAGGTGTCAAAGCTCTGGCATGGTTTGATGAAACTTCTCCGCTTGTCAGTGGATGGGCATGGGGAGAAGACTATTTGAAAAATGGCGTGGTAGCCTTTGAAGCTCCTGTTGGGAAAGGAAAGCTTTACGCCTTCGGTCCTGAGATTACCTTCCGTGCTCAATCACATGGTACTTTCAAAATGCTCTTCAACAACTTATACCAGACTAAATAAGAGGAAATAATTATTTCAAAACTAAAACTAAAAAGAGCTTTTCAGTAAAGAAAAAGCTCTTTTTAGTTTAATCTAAAATCTAAAATCTCAGATTTAGAATTCTCCTTACTCTGATTCCATTAAAGCAAAGAACTTATCCAAATCAGGGATAATCACAATGCGTGTTCTTCTATTTTTAGCCATATTTTCAGGACTATCATTTTCAACTAGAGGCATGTAACTGCTTCTTCCTGCGGCGATTAATTTTTCAGGAGCCACATTATATTTAGTTTCTAATGCTCTCACAATGGAAGTCGCACGCTTCACGCTTAAGTCCCAGTTGTCTTGCAATACCGCAGTATTGATACTTCTCGGGTCTGTATGTCCTTCGATCATCACTTCCATACTTGGTTCGGAATTGATTACTTCTGACAATTTTTTGAGCAAACCGTCAGCTTTTTTACTTACAACATAGCTTCCGGTATTGAAAAGTAGTCTGTCAGATACCGAAATCATCACTACAGTTTTGTCGATATCTATTTGGATATCTTCATTTTCCTCTGCTGAACCATCTGAAATTGATTTTTTCAAATTATAAGAAATAGCAAGATTTACTGAGTCTTCCATTGTTTTAGCATTTCTGAGATCTTCTGGATCTACATTGGCAAGAGTGGCTTGTAAGCTTTCTCTGCTGTTATTCGACATTGGAACTGCTCCGTCTATACTGAATTTTGCGTCGTTGGTTTCTCGAAGCGAATTGATTTTTGCATTGTACTCTTCGACTCTTTTTTCTATTCTGGAAAATCTTTCTTCAAGAATTCTTTTTTCCTCTTCCAATTTCTCTTTTTCAGCGGTAGTCTCAGCAAGATGGAAGGAGGTGGTGTTTAAATCATTTTCTAATGCTACATATTTCTTTTTAGAAACACAGGAGGCCATCAATGCACTCGATACAATGGTTATTAAAATAATTCTTTTCATAAGTTGGTTTTGTTTTAATTTCGAGAGCAAATTCAAAAACAAAGCCAGTGTAAATTATGCTGTTGTTTCAGACCTATAATTGTCAAAAAACTAGAGTATTTAGTTGTAAAATTATGGTTATTAAGTGTATCAAATAGTGAAGATTTTTTTCTAAGTAGCTCGCTTATATTGAATTATTGTCTTAGTCAAAACTAAAATTTCAAAATATACTCTTGAAGGTTTTCTGCTCTTTCTAAATTCAGTTTTTTTCTTAATCTATATCTTGCGATTTCCACTCCACGAACTGAAATGTTCATCAAATATGCAATTTCTTTGGTACTCAGATTCATCCTCAAATAAGCGCTCAATTTAATTTCCTGTGGACTAAGGCTTGCATATTCTTTTTTGAATCTGGACATAAAATCTCCATGTACTTGGTCAAAATGAATTTCAAATTGTTCCCAATCTTGATCCCGGGCGATATTTTTCTCTATATTTTTGATTACCTTCTGAATCTCATTTTTAACCTCCTGATTTTTACTTTTCTTGGTTATACTGTTGAGATTATTTTGCATGTGATCTATAAATCCATTTTTTGTAATAAGATGCATTGTCGCAGTTGCCAACTCTTTGTCTTTTATAGAAATTTCTTGTTTGAGCTTTTCAGTTCTCAACTTTTCTATTTCAGCTTGCGTGATTTTCAATTCAGATTCTTTTTCTTCAATGACTTTCCTTGAAGCTGTTTTTAGACGTTGAGCTTTCTGTTGATACCTTTTTTCAATCAACCTGTAAATCAAAAATATCCCAACAACTACTAAGAGAAAATATATAAAGTACGCAAGTGCACTTCTATACCAAGGAGGTGAAATTTTGAATGAATAGCTTGCTGCAGGACTGATTTCACCATATAGATTTCTAGTTTTTACATGAAATGTATATTCTCCTTCTCTCAAGTTGGTATATGCCTTCTCGCTTTTGTCAACCCAATCTCCATAATTTTCCTCTAGGCCTTCAAGCCAATATTGAAATCTTAATTCTTTCTCATTATTTGGTATTGGATTGCTACTTTCAAAGCGAATATTAGCTTTGTTGTAGGCTATTCTTGGTATTTGATCCGATGATTGGAAGTGCCGCAAGTTGTTTTCTGTAAGAGAGCTTCCATGAAAAAGCAGAGAATCTGATGGCCCAGTAAGGTAAACCGCTCTTATTAATGTTGGGAAATTGGAGGCTTGGTAATTGTTTTCATTTAAGTTGAATGTAATAAATCCTTCATTTGCCCCAAATAATATTTGATTCCCCTGAATACTTGAAATATTTTGGAGATCATCATTTAGGAGCGGAAGAAGTTGATTAAATACTTGATAGATTTTTTTAAAACTTCCATCTACTCTTTTTTCTAAAACACCAATTTCAGTTTCTCCAATAAAATGAATATTCCCCACTTGATCCTCTTTTAAAAAGTGAGCTAAAAAACCATTGTCAAAATAGGGTTGAAAAAAATCATCTCTTTCAAATCTAGAAGTTTCTTCATTGAATTTAAAAATTCCAGCCTGGGTAGTGAAAACAAGCCTGTTATTGATTTTCCAGACATTGTTGAGTACACTAGTTGGAAGTCCTGATTCAGGGCCAAAATACTCTACGTTTACGTTTTCTTTTTGGCTGTCTAATTCTAGTCGGTATAGCCCCTTATATCCATGAGCTACCCAGATATAGCCTCTGTCATCTTGTTCTATAATTCTGCTTGACTCGTTGAAACCTTTAATTTCTCTAAGATATTCGATTCCTGATGGTTTTTTTTCATAAAGATGCAAGCCAGTATAGCTTCCGACAAGAATCAAGCTCGAACTTCCTTTTAGGTTTTGAAAATTCCAAATTCCTGTTGGCCCTTCAATTTTCTCGGCGCGATTATTTTTTAGGATAAATGCGCCATCGTTATGAGCTATTAATATTTCATTGTGAATCGATTTAATTTGATACACTTGACCAGTTGAATTTGGGATCATCCTTATTGCTGACCAAGTACCTTGATTTTGCTCTTGAAAATAAACACCATTGTTGGTGCCAAAATAAAGTTTGTCATTGTTGAAGTAAGCACTATATCCTGTGCCCGTTAAACCTGAAAACTGATTGATTTTTCTAAATGGAAGACCAAGTTGTACCATTCAGCGGCAATGGATGAATTCAGAAAACCATTCTTCCTTTTGATCAATCTAGCTGTTGGTGGAAACTGGCCGGGAAGTCCTGATGACTCTACTGTATTTCCTCAGCAAATGGCAGTGGATTATGTGAGAGTATTTGAGAAAAATTAATAAACCTATGTAAATCTGAAGGTATTCAGAGTAACAAAAATGGTTGTGGCGGATATTTCACAGCCATTTTTTATTTCGTCCTACCTTCTACAATCTTATCGTATTCAAGGTCATTGGCCTCCCATAATTCTACCTTATTCCCTTCCATATCAAGAATATGAACAAATTTCCCGTATTCAAATGCGGCAATTTCGTCCAAAATCTCAACGCCTTCCTTGGCTAACTGATCAACTAATTTTTCGAGATTTTCCACTCTGTAGTTGATGATAAAATCTCTTTTTGAATCTTTAAAAATTTCACTTTGCTCTGTAGCAGGACTCCATTGAGAGAAGCCTTTTTGCTCAGGATGATCAGCTTGTCTCCATTCAAAATTCGTCCCATAAGCATCTGTATCAAAACCTAGATGTGTTTTATACCAATTTTTTATTTCAATAGGATTCTTGCATTTGAAGAAAATCCCTCCAATTCCTGTCACCTTTTTCATAAATTCCTTTTTAACGATTTGGCTGGGCAAGTTAATGTTTTTGTGTAATCAAAGGACTTAATATTTCTGTTAAAATGATTTTGAGATACATGATTTATGTTCGTTTGCAAGAAATTTATCGATCTCAAAGCGGATCACATCTCTCAATACTTGTGCGTCCAGGCATAACCGTGGGTGAAACCCGTGGATTTCGAAACGAAACTACCATCCTCAAAGACCGCAGAGGGAGTCAAACTTTTGTACGTAAAAGTTCAACCCCTCACGGGGTTGTTGCCACTCATTATTATTCATCTTTTTCCCCAGGTTTCACCTAGTGCTATTGAAAAGTTTGATCCTTTTAGGATCGGAATGCAACTTCCATATTTTGGTAAATTACCGACGCCGATAGGTGTCAAACCTCTCAATAACCGCGGGTGAAACCCGTGGAACACGAAATAATTCCACTATCCCCATCGACCCCGAACGTGGTCAAACATTTCCTATCTCCTAAAGGGTACTTCATAAGTGGAGGGGGGTACTTCCTAAGTACCCCCACCCACTTCGGAGGTGTTCGAGTTCGGCTCAGAGATGAACTTACTGACCTTTTTGCTGATCTAGTTTGCCTTTTTGCCAAACTGCTTCACCTTTTAGGCGAACTTATTGACCTTTTTGCTGATCTAGTTCGTCTTAGAGCTTAACTGTTGGAGCAATTTGCTGATCTAGTTCACCTTTTTGCCAAACTGCTTCACCTTTTAGGTGAACTTACTGACCTTTTTGCTAATCTAGTTCGCCTCGGAGCTTAACTGTTGGAGCATTTTGCTGATCTAGTTCACCTTTTTGCCGAACTGCTTCACCTCGGAGCTTACCCCATTGATTTTTTTATGGAACTAGTTTGTCATAAAAACTAAATTTAGAGCTGTGTTGAACGTTTAACTATTAATGAAGGACAATTATCCATCTGATAATTTGTGATAAATATGTATACTGATATCATTGCAGATACTCATATTCTATTTTCTGTTTAGGCAGTTAATCATTATATTTCATTCATAGTCTTCTGAAACTTTTAAATAGTTTTTAAAATGAAATTTCTATCTGCCCAAATCACACTTCTTTTAAACAACAGATCTGATAGACGAAATCTTAAGATTCTGTTTAGGTTTATTATGATTTTACTCGTGATGATTACTGTTTTCTCAATTATGTTTCATTTTTTAATGATGCGCGAGGGGCAAAATTTTTCTTACGTAACTGGCTTTTACTGGACTTTGACAGTTATGTCTACCCTAGGTTTTGGTGATATCACTTTTCATAGTGACGCAGGTCGCTTATTTTCAATTGTCGTCTTATTATCAGGGATGCTTTTTCTATTGGTATTATTCCCATTTACATTTATCAACTTTTTTTATTCCCCTTGGATGAAAGCCCAAGAGCAAACCAAAGTACCAAGTGAATTACCGAAAAATACAAGTGGGCATGTTATCTTGACTAGATATGGGACGATAACAGAGGCTTTAATTAAAAAACTTGATCGTTTCAATTACAATTATGTAGTGCTTGTTTCTGATTTTCAAGAGGGTTTGCGTCTAAGAGAGCTTGGTGTCAAAGTGATGCTAGGGAATTTGGTAGATCCAGAAGCTTACATGGCAGCTAGAGTAGAAAATGCCGCATTGGTAGCAACTACAGAGTCAGATGTTTTGAATACTAATGTGGCATTTACTGTTAGAGGTGTTTCGAAAAATGTCCCAATTATAGCAACATGTAGTTCAGAACATTCGGTTGACATTCTCAAGTTAGCGGGGAGTAATCAAGTCTTGCAATTAGGCGAGATTTTGGGTGTATTTCTTTCTCGTAGGGCGAATGGAGGTGATGCTAGAGCACATGTGATTGGAAAATTTGATGAATTGCAAATTGCAGAGGCAATGGTCACTGGGTCCTCTTTGATAGGAAAAATGCTCAAAGAAACAAACCTTCGTCAAGAAATAGGTGTGAGTGTAGTAGGTTTATGGGAAAGAGGAAAGTTCAAATCTCCACAACCTGAAACACTGATTTCAGAAACCACGGTCTTGGTTTTGGCAGGATCACAAGTTCAAATAGACCAATACAATAATAAACATGGAGTAAAATCTGACATCAATTCACCTGTAATCATCATAGGTGAAGGCAGAGTAGGTCGGGCAACTGCAAGAGCTTTAGCTAATAGACAAATTGATTACAGAATCATTGAAAAGGATGTCACTCGGATTTACGATAGAGAGAAGACAATTTTTGGAGATGCGGCAGAATTGGAAATTCTCCAAATAGCCGGTATCAAAGATTCTCCTTGTGTCATTATCACGACCCATGATGATGATGTGAATGTTTATTTGACGATTTATTGCAGAATGCTTCGGTCAGACATTCAAGTGATTACAAGGTCTTCATTGGAGCGCAACCTTGGGACAATGCATCGTGCTGGAGCAGACTTTGTGATGTCCTATGCCTCAATGGGGGCAAATACAATTTTAAATCTCTTGCAGAGATCAGACATTTTGATGGTAGCTGAGGGACTGGATTTAATCAAAGTGAAGGTTCCACAAAAACTGGAAGGTAGATCAATTATGGAGTCTTCCATAAGAAAGGAAACAGGTTGTACAGTGATTGCAATTAGAGCAAATGAAGAAGTGAACATCAATCCTGATCCGCATACTCTTTTGGCGAAAAATTCAGAAATCATATTGATCGGCACAGTAGAATCTGAAAATAGATTTTTTGAAATCTATGGGAAATAGATTTCATAGATTTGCCTCATAATCTGACTACTTTGCAATTAAAAACAATAGATTAAAAAAGATGAAAAGTAGAAAGGCTTGATAATTGTTATGTTGGGATAGAATGTGAAAAGTTGTTTTTTGGAATAAAAATCATTCTAAATTCACACTTCAAAATTCTCAAGCTATAGGAATATTATCCTATCTTTGATCTTTTAACCAAATTCTTGAATGCCAAAATTAATTCGAATCACGACTGTTCCGCTTTCGCTCAAACTTTTACTTTCTGGACAGATGAAGTTTATGAAAGATTCCGGCTGGGAAGTGCTCATGGTAAGTGCTGATGGAAGAGAAATCAACGAGGTAGTCAAAAGAGAAAAATCCTCGCATCACATTATTCCTTTTACGAGGCAAATTACTCCTTTTTGGGATTTATATTGTTTGTGGTTGTTGTTTAGGCTTTTTAGAAAAGAGAAGCCAGATGTTGTCCATACCCATACTCCTAAGGCAGGATTGTTAGGAATGATTGCAGCAAAATTTGCAGGTGTAAAGGTGCGGATTCATACAGTTGCAGGTTTACCCTACATGGCTGCTGAAAAAAACAAAAAGAGTCTCCTGATTAAAGCAGAAAAGTGGACATACAAGTATGCAACTCATATTTGGCCAAATTCCGAATCATTAAAGGATTTTATTCTTACTGAAAAATTGATAGGAGAAAGTAAAGTAGAAGTACTTGGGTCAGGTTCAAGCAATGGAGTAGATCTTGATATTTACAATAGGTCCTCCCTCAAAGAAAATCACTTAGTAGCAGCTACAATGCGAGTGATGCCTGGAGAAAATGAATTTATCATATTGGCAGTCGGGAGGTTGGTCAAGGACAAAGGAATAGAGGAGTTAGTAAAAGCCTTCTTAGATTCTAAAATTGTCAATCGAGCTAAATTAGTGTTATTGGGGTCTTTTGAACAAGAACTCAACCCAATAGATGATCAAATTCTAAGACAAATTCAAGATCATCCAAGAATCGTACAGATTGAGTGGACAGATCATGTTTCTCACTACATGGCGATTTCAGATATTCTGGTTCATGCTTCACACAGAGAAGGTTTTCCAAACGTGCTTTTGGAAGCAGGAGCGATGCAATTACCAATCATTTGTTCCAATATTATTGGAAACAAAGACGTAGTCACTGATAGAAAAACCGGATTGATGTTTCCAGTTAAAAAAGTAGATGTCTTGAAAGATGCACTCGAATTTGCCTATGTCAAAAGAGAATATATGCAGCAATTGGCGGGAAATCTTCATCAGGAGATCGTGACCAAATATGATAGAAAAGTAATGCATGCACTAATTTTAGAAAATTACAATAAGCTCTTGTCAGAGAATTGATTAGACTTTAATTTAGGTGAAATGACTACTTAGGAGAATTTTCATCATACATTTTATATGATTTGATTATGAAATATTTTATAACAGGAACAGCAGGCTTTATCGGATTTCACCTCACTAATGCGCTTATCGAAAGAGGCGATGAGGTTTATGGGGTGGATAATATCAACGATTATTATGATGTAAATCTGAAATATGCCCGTCTTGAAGCTGCTGGAATCAAGCGAGATGATGTAGCTTTCGGAAAAGCTGTAAAATCACAAACATTGAAAGGCTATACTTTTATGCAATTGGATATTGCAGACAAAGCCAAGATTTTTGAGATCTTCAAAGAAGAAAAAATAGATGTAGTGGTGAATTTGGCTGCTCAAGCAGGAGTGAGGTATTCTTTGGAAAACCCTGATGCCTATCTTCAGGCCAACATTCAAGGGTTTATGAATATTTTGGAAGCTTGCAGAAATTACCCAGTGAAACACTTGGTGTATGCATCTTCCAGTTCTGTCTATGGCTCCAATACCAAAATGCCTTTTTCAACTTCAGACAATGTTGATCATCCTGTAAGCTTATATGCTGCAACCAAAAAATCCAATGAATTGATGGCGCATACTTATAGCCATTTGTTCAATATTCCTACTACAGGACTTCGGTTTTTTACAGTTTATGGACCTTGGGGAAGACCTGATATGGCATTGTTTCTTTTTGCAGATGCGATGAGTAAAAATGAACCAATCAAGGTATTCAATCATGGTAAAATGAAAAGAGATTTTACTTATGTTGCTGATATCGTAGAAGGAATCATCAGAGTCTCCGATAAACCCGCAAGTCCAAATACAGCTTGGGAAGGAAATCAACCCGATCCAGGAAGCTCCAAAGCACCTTACAAAGTTTACAATATTGGAAACAGTAATCCAGTAGAATTGATGGATTATATCAAGGCATTGGAAAAAGCTTTGGGTAAAGAGGCAGAAAAAGAAATGCTACCACTACAAGCAGGAGATGTTCCCGCCACATTTGCTGATGTAAGTGACTTGAAACGTGATACAGGTTATCAGCCACAGACTCCTGTTGTAGAGGGTGTTGCCAAGTTTGTGGAGTGGTATAAAGCTTTTTATCAAAAATAATGACTGGGAGTTAAGTCTATTTATTCTATCTTAAAATTTTCTGAAAATGTCTAAAAATCTATTGATCACAGGAGGAGCTGGCTTTATTGGCAGTCATTTGGTTCAACTTTTCGTAGAAAAGTACAAATCGTACAAAATTGTCAACCTTGACTGTTTGACTTATGCTGGAAATCTAGAGAACCTAAAGGCGGTAGAGGGTGCATCCAACTATTTTTTCGAAAAAGTTAATCTTTTAAATGTTGCTGAATTGGAACGGGTATTCGACAAACACAACATCACAGATGTCATTCATCTGGCAGCGGAATCTCATGTAGATAGATCGATTTCTGATCCACTTGCATTCGTCAATACCAATGTAATCGGCACAGTCAACCTTCTCAATGTAGCAAAGTCCAAATGGACTGATTTGGATAAACATTTATTTTATCATGTTTCTACCGATGAAGTTTATGGTTCGTTGGATGATGGTGGATTTTTTACGGAAGAAACTCCCTATGACCCACAATCCCCCTATTCTGCTTCCAAAGCAGCATCAGATCATTTTGTAAGGGCTTACACGAATACTTACGGGTTAAGAACGGTGATTACTAACTGTTCTAATAATTATGGGCCTAATCAGTTTCCTGAGAAATTGATTCCATTATGTATTCATAATATCAGAAACAATAAGCCCCTTCCAGTGTATGGAAAGGGTGAAAATATCAGAGATTGGCTCTTTGTAGTCGATCATGCGAGAGCAATTGACCTTGTGTTTCACGAAGGAAAAGTAGGTGAGACTTATAATATTGGCGGTTTCAACGAATGGAAAAACATTGATATTGTGAAGCTTCTTTGTAAGAAGATGGATCAAAAGCTTAATAGACCTTCAGGTACCTCAGAGAAACTCATTACTTATGTCAAAGATCGGGCTGGACATGACTTGCGCTATGCGATTGATGCCAACAAGATCAAAAATGAATTGGGCTGGAAGCCGAGTCTTCAGTTCGAAGAAGGGATTTCAAAAACGATTGATTGGTATTTGGGAAATGAAACTTGGCTCAACAATGTCACCTCTGGAAACTACCAGAAATACTACGAGGAGCATTATCAGGAAAGGTAGGGAAGAGATGACTTATCCGACTCGGCGGAGGAGAAGTGAGATTGAGACATAAGATGAGTTGTTGAATTATCTCAATTCTGTGTCCACTGAAGTGTGGAGCTACAGGTATTATTGAATAGAAAATTTTCTTCGAATGCTGATTGTAGAATCAATTTCCAAGGGTTTTAATCCTTGGATCTTGGATAATAAAAAGATCAACAAAATTCACAATCCCGCAAGGGGTTGAATGTAGTAGGTTAATAAAATCAGAATCTTTTTAGCCTGTTCAGGAAAATAAAAAATAATAGGTTTAAAAACTTAAAGATTAAAAAAGCCACCCTTTCGGATAGCTTTTTTAATGGTTGAATAAATAAATCTATTTCAATTATTTAATCTCAACACTTTCAATTTCCTTGAAAATATCGATTTTTGTGCTTTTCACCTTTTCTTCGAATGCTTTCCAATCTCCTTCAAAGAACTCTTTCCATACTTTCAGCGCATCTTCAGCACTTTCTTTAGCATGATTCAACAAGCGCTCTTCTGTTTCTCCAGGAGCTCCGTAAGATGAGTTTGCATAACTTCTTGGGGCACCTTGACGACTCATGTTGGTAGGGAAGAGGTTTCTTACGATACCTTGTCCTTCTCTAGATGGACCATAGAATGCTTCGTTGACAGTGTCAAGTTTTTTCTTGATTGCAGTAACTTCTTTAGCTAATGCTTTTGATTCCTCAGTATCTACATCTTTGATGTAATTAGAGATTTTTTCTATAGTTCCTCTTGCTTCTTGAATCTGTCTGATGGCTTTGCCCATTTCAGCACCAAGAACCTCTGTTTTCTTGATAAATTCTTCTCTCGCTCTCAAATCAGCCAAGTTGGTGTTAATTCTTGGGTCAGAATATACGTTGATGGAAGTTTCAGAACTTTCTTCCCCATAAGTGAAGACCAATTTATACTTTCCTGGAAGTGCATCTCCACCACTTGGTTCGTAGAATCTATTTCCACCTCTGCCACCACGACCAAATCCACCTGGATTTTCTACTGATGATTTTCTGTCAAGACCCCAAATCAATTGATTTACTCCTTGAGAAGGTACCGTTTTCAGTGTTCTGATTTGCTCACCAGATTCATTGAAAATAGCAACTGTAACTGTGTCTAATTTTTCTTTTCCAGGATCATTCAAAATGAAATTTAACCTGCCTCCAAAAGTCCTGTTTTCACCTGCATACTTACCATCTGCCGGGAATCGTTCACCATGTGGCTGATGAATTTCCGCTTGATAAGCATCTGAAGGTTCTACTGCCGTGATTTTTGCAGCTGGAGCTTTCCCTTGATTTTTAGCATAAACTCTCAATGGTCGAATGTCATCCAACACAAATAAAGATCTTCCGAAAGTTCCGATTACCAAATCAGCTTCTCTTTCCTGAATAACCATATCGTAGGTCGAAACAGCATTTGGATAGCCATGTCTCCATTGGTTCCAAGTTTTTGCATTATCAAAAGATGCATACAATCCATATTCGGTACCCAAGAAGACCAAATTAGGTTCCACTGGATCTTGGACGATAGAAAGTGCATAACCCCAAACTTTATTGTCATCAGCTATTCTTTCGTAGCTTCCGCCATAGTTCTTTGTTCTGTAAGCATAAGCGCTAAAATCATTGTTTCTATAATTATTAGCTACTATCCATGCTTCGCCTGCATCATAACGAGAAGCTTGAATCTGTGGAATCCAGCTCGCTTTTGGAAGACCTGTTAACTTCGCTGCCGTATTTGTCCAAGTTTTTCCTCCATCTTTAGTTACCTGAACATTTCCATCATCGGTACCTACCCAAATTACATTTTTGTCGATTGGGCTAGGAGCGATTGTGATGATCGTCGTATGGTTTTCAGCTCCTGTAATGTCAAAAGTCAAACCACCTGTTTCTTGTTGCTTTTGTTTTTCAGGATCATTGGTTGTCAAATCTGGGGAAATGATCTCCCATGTTTCACCTCTGTCTGTACTCTTGTGTAAAAACTGGCTACCAAAGTAAATTGTAGCGGCATCATGTGGGGCTTGTGCCAAAGCAGCATTCCAGTTGAATCTTAAGAAAACATCTTTATCTGGATGAGTTGGTTTAATTGTTCTTTTGTGTCCTGTTTCTTTATCAAAACGAGTAACATTTCCTCCTTGAGACATGGAATAACCATATCTGGAGTCTTCAGGGTCAGAAACTGCATCAAAGCCATCTCCAAATTGTAATTCTTGCCAATAAGTATTTCTAATACCATCCCTTCTCCAAACATAAGCCGGACCAACCCAGCTTCCGTTATCCTGTAGACCTCCATAGATATTGTAAGGAATTTCATTGTCAACATTGATGTGATACCATTGTCCAACAGGAATGTTCTCGGCAAAATACCATGTTTTACCTCCATCTCTTGTAATATTCAAACCGCCATCATTGCCATCTATGATCAACCTTGGATCATTTGGATTGATGTACCAAGCGTGATGATCAGGGTGAACACCTGCGTATTGTAAGATTTGAGTAAATGACTTACCTCCATCTTCACTCATCCCAACTCTTGAATATAAAGTGTATATGCGATCAGCATTTTTAGGATCAGCATAAATTTCGTAATAGTAGAATGGTCTATCACCAATTTCGCCTTTGTTATTGACAAGTCTGAAATCTACCCCGCCGTTTTCTGATACATAAAGACCATTCTTACTGGATTCTACTAATGCATAGATTTTTTGACTATTGGCTTTGGAAATAGCAAGTCCCATTCTACCATAAGGCCCTTTAGGAAGCCCATTTTTATCGTCTAATTTTTTCCAGTTGTCCCCACCATCATGTGTTACATAAAGTCCCGAAGAGGAACCTCCTGAACTGAAGAACCAAGGATACCTTCTATGCTCCCACATGTTGACAAATATTTTATTTGGGTTGTTGGGATCCATGACCATTTCACCTACCCCAGTTTTGGTGTCTATGTAAAGGATTTTATTCCAAGTCTTTCCACCATCTGTAGTTTTGTAGACCCCTCTATCTTCTTGTTCTCCCCAAGGAGAACCTATAGCACCCACATAAATGGTGTTTGGATCGTCAGGATGAATGATAATTCTGTGAATAGCTCTTGTTTTCTCAAGACCCATCAATTCCCAAGTTTTCCCTGCATCCAAAGTTCTGTAAATTCCATAACCTAGATTCAGTGAATTTCTAGGATTTCCTTCTCCTGTTCCTACCCAAACCACATCTGGGTTTTTCTGGTTGATTGCGATGGCTCCGATGGAGTGAACTTTTTCTTCATCGAATATAGGTTCCCAAGTGATTCCTCCTGAAGTAGATTTCCAAACACCACCGGATGCTGCACCAGCATAGATTGTATTTGGATCATCATGAATGGCATCAATTGCTGTGATTCTCCCACTCATAGCCGCAGGGCCAACATTCCGTGCTTTCATAGACTTAAACATGTCCATGTCCACTTGTTGCGCAGTAGCAAAATCAGGAATGATTAGGGCGAATACAAGGGACAATCCTAGAAGCTTAAATTGATGAAGCTTTTTAGTATAGTTTTTCATTTAGTATTTGAGTTGATGATTTTAATTCAATAAAACAGATAATTAACAAGGATAATACTAATTTGATATGGAGGGAAATTAGGTTTGATGAAAGGTCTTGAAAATTGCTTTCAGGAGTGAAATTTATAATGAACTGGAATTCGGAAAAAAGGATAAGTTTTATTGAAAGAATTAAAAAGTGAGCACATTAATTTTACCAACGGCTTGTAAGCTGATATGATTATAGGTTATTTTAGCAAAAAAAAAAACTCAATAATATGATTCAAAGATTATGGTTTGCTTTAGGAGTATTCACACTTTTGGGTGTTTCTATTTCAGCACAAGCACAAAAAGATCGCTTTCAGCAAAAAGTGAAATATGAAATGGATGTGAAGATGGATGTGGTTACCAACCAATATACTGGAACACAAAAACTTCACTACACAAATAACTCACCTGACACGCTCAATAGGGCGTTTTATCATCTCTATTACAATGCTTTTCAACCCAACAGCATGATGGATGTTAGGTCAAGAACGATCGCAGATCCGGATAGAAGAGTTAGAGATAGAATTTTGAACCTTCAGGCAGATGAGATTGGGATTCTTGAAGTAAAATCTCTAAAAATGAATGGAAAAGCAGTTGACTTTGTACACGAGGAGACGATTTTGGAAGTGGATCTTTCTGAACCGATTGCTCCAGGAGAAACAGTGGTTTTTGACATGGAGTTTTTTGGACAAGTTCCGCTTCAAGTAAGACGGGCTGGTAGAGATAATGCAGAAGGAATTCGCTATTCAATGTCACAATGGTATCCTAAAATGGCTGCTTATGATGTAAGAGGTTGGCATGCTAATCCATATATCGGAAGAGAGTTTTATGGAAATTTTGGTGATTTCGATGTGAAAATCACAATTGATAAAGATTATCTATTAGGAGGTACAGGCTATTTGCAAAATGCCAACCAAATTGGAAAAGGCTATGAAGATGCTGGCGTGAAGGTTCCAAATACGTCAGGAAAGACTTTAACTTGGCATTTCACTGCGCCAAATGTGCATGATTTTATGTGGGCCGCTGATCCAAATTATATCTTGGAGAAAAAACAAATGCCAAATGGACCTATGGTTCATTTACTTTATGTGAAAAATGAAAAGACCGAGGAGAATTGGAGTAAGTTGATGCAGTATACCATTGATGCGATTGAGTATTGTAGCGAGAATTTCGGAAAGTATCCTTATGAACAATATTCAGTTATCCAAGGTGGTGATGGTGGTATGGAATATCCAATGGCCACTTTGATCACAGGTCATAGAAATTTAAGGAGTTTGGTAGGAGTGACAGTACATGAATTAATTCATAGCTGGTACTATGGAGTTTTAGGCTTCAATGAATCATCTGAACCTTGGCTAGATGAAGGCTTTACAACATGGGGAACTAGTGTTGTCATGGATGCTGTATTTGAAAAAGATCCAAACTTTACACATAACGGAAGCTATAGATCATATTTCAGACTTGCAGGTGCGGGTTATGAAGAGCCTTTGACCACTCACGGAGATCATTATAATTTGAATTCTGCTTACGGCCCTGCTACCTATAACAAAGGCGCTGTATTTGTAGAGCAAATGTCCTACGTTATTGGGAAAGAGAATTTTGATAAAGCATTGCTAAGACTTTGGAATGATTTTCAATATAAGCATCCAAATGGAAATGATGTAGTGAGAGTTTTTGAAAATGTAAGTGGTTTGGAGTTAGATTGGTATTATGACTATTTTATTGCATCTACTAAAACAATTGATTATGGAGTGAAAACAGTAGAGGCTGATGGAAGTAGCACCAAAATCACTCTTGAAAGAGTTGGGATGATGCCAATGCCTCTTGATGTTGTAGTTACTTACCAAGATGGAAGCCAAGAGTTGATTTACATGCCATTGGTGATCCAAAGAGGAAGTAAGCCTGAAGAAGCTGGAATGCCTAAGCGTGTTGCTACTCAAAAATGGCCTTGGACTAATTATACAACAGAGGTAAAAGTTGCTAGGCCACTTTCTGAGATCAAAAGTGTAGAAATAGATCCAAGTATGAGAATGGCAGACGTGAATCGAGAAAATAACAAATTGGAAGTTTCTGTAGAAATGGAGAAAAAATAAAGGAAATTAAATTCAAGATTTTAAAACACCGATGCGGAAGCAATCGGTGTTTTTTTATGCTCATGAAAGGTGAATTTTTGACAAAAAAAGAGGGCAAGATTATCTTGCCCTCTTCTATAGCTATACCAAGTTAATGATCAGCCTGCGTTCTTTTTGTCCTGAACTTCCTTACGGATGTCCTGTGCCAAATTTTTAAGATCTTGCATTCCTTTTCTTACTCTAGTTCCAGCGGCTTGGTTGCCTTTGTCATAGAATTTTTCGAAGTCACCTTCTAGACCCATTACAAGATCTCTAATTTCGCTAAATCTGCTCATAGTAAAAGTTAATTTTAAGGTTGATGATAAGTTTATTTTTTGTTCAATATATGCAAAATGTTTATAAAACAACAGCCTAAAGCTATTTTTTGAGGTTTTTTTTTTTATTCCCCAAAGGAAACAGCTAAGGCGGAGCTTTTATAAAACCCATTTGTAAGCTTCTCTTTTACTGCCTCAAAAGCAGCAATTGTCTCTGCTACATCTTCAAGTGTATGTACTGCTGTAGGGATTAACCTTAAGATAATCATGTCTTTAGGCACTACAGGGTAGATTACTACAGAACAGAAGATGCTGTAATTTTCTCTCAAGTCTTTGCTTAATGTTGCAGCTTCTCCGACTGTACCATTCAAAACTACAGGTGTAACAGGAGAATTTGATTTTCCGATACTAAATCCTTTTTCTATCAGTCCAGACTTCAATGCATTTACAATTTTCCAGAGATTTTCTTTCAATTCAGGCATTGTCCTCAACATTTCTAACCTCTTCAATGCACCTTCTACCAATAACATTGGAAGTGACTTTGCATAGATTTGAGAACGCATATTGTATTTTAGAAAGTGAATCACATTTGTATCTCCAGCTATAAATGCTCCAATAGAAGCCATTGATTTTGCAAAAGTGGAGAAGTATAAATCGATCTGATCCTGTACTCCTTGCTCTTCACCTGTTCCAGCTCCGGTTTTCCCCATCGTACCAAAGCCATGGGCGTCATCTACTAAAAGCCTGAACTCATATTTTTCTTTTAACTTGACAATCTCTGCAAGATGACCTTGGTCTCCTGTCATTCCGAATACGCCTTCAGTAATCACTAAAATACCACCACCTGTTTCCGCGGCTAACTTAGTAGCTCTCTTCAATTGCGTTTCACAGTTTTCGATGTCATTATGAGGGAACACATACCTTTTGCCTAAGTGCATGCGAAGTGCATCTATAATACAAGCATGACATTCACTATCATAGACGACTACGTCTTTTCTATCTAATATAGAATCGATCACTGACATGATGCCCTGATAGCCATAATTCAAAAGATATGCACTTTGTTTTCCAACAAATTCTGCCAACTCTCTTTCTAACTGCTCGTGAAGGTCTGTCTGACCAGACATCATTCTAGCGCCCATAGGATAAGCTGCTCCCCACTTTGCCGCTGCATCAGCATCAGCTTTTCTAATGTCAGGATGATTTGCCAAACCTAAGTAGTTGTTTAAACTCCAAGTCAAGACATCTTTTCCTTTAAATTTCATTCTTGGAGCTATTTCCCCTTCTAATTTAGGGAAAGTGAAATATCCTTCCGATAACTCAGAATGCTTGCCCAATGGGCCAAGATTTGTATTTAATTTTTCGAATAAATCCAAAGTTTAAAACGTTTAAGTTTTACATTTTTTTGATAGTAGAACAAACCACTAAACCAGCCAAAAGTAATACTTTTTGCCCACCCTTGCAAAATTTAACCCTCAATTCAAATAATCTTTCACTTCCTCGTTTTATTTTATTTACTTCGTGGGTTAAGCTTTTTGTGATAATGAAATAACCCAAATATGAAAAAAATTCAAAAACTTTTGGTAGCCAATAGGGGAGAGATTAGTCTCCGAATTATGAGGACTGCCAAAGAGATGGGCATCAGTACGGTAGCTGTTTATAGTGAGGTAGATAGGAATGCACCTCATGTTAAATTCGCAGATGAAGCAGTGTGTCTTGGACCACCTCCATCGAATCAATCTTACCTTTTGATGGATAAGATTATCGAAGTTTCTAAAAATTTAAATGTTGATGCAATTCATCCTGGTTATGGCTTTCTTTCTGAAAATGCCACTTTTGCAGAAAAAGTAAAAAAAGCGGGGATCATTTTTGTCGGTCCATCTCCAGCGGCTATTGAGGTAATGGGGTCCAAATTAGCTGCAAAACATGCAGTTTCTAAGTATGATATCCCGATGGTTCCAGGTACAGAAGATGCTATTTCTGATATTCCTAAAGCCAAAGTGAAAGCGAAAGAAATTGGTTATCCGATTTTGATAAAAGCGAGTGCTGGTGGTGGAGGTAAAGGGATGAGGATAGTTGAAAATGAGGCTGAATTTGAAGAGCAAATGAATAGAGCAATCTCCGAGGCGCAATCTGCATTTGGAGATGGTGCTGTTTTTATAGAGAAATACATTACTTCGCCGAGACATATCGAAATTCAAGTTTTAGGAGATACCCATGGAAATGTGGTTCATTTGTTTGAACGCGAATGCTCAGTACAGCGAAGACATCAAAAAGTTATAGAAGAAGCACCTTCAGCGGTTGTATCTGAAAAGATGCGGAATGCAATGGGAGAAGCTGCAGTAAAAGTAGCAAAAGCCTGTGATTATTATGGAGCAGGTACAGTTGAGTTTATTGTAGATGAGAATCTTGATTTCTACTTCTTGGAGATGAATACCAGACTTCAAGTGGAGCATCCGGTAACTGAAATGATTACAGGTAAAGATCTTGTGAAAGAGCAGATATTGATTGCAGAAGGTCATCCATTGAGTTTTGCACAAGAAGACCTTACAATCAATGGACATGCAGTAGAAGTGAGAGTTTATGCGGAAGATCCAAGAAATAATTTCCTTCCTGACATCGGAAATTTACAAACTTACATCAGACCTCAGGGTGCTGGGGTTCGTGTAGATGATGGTTTTGAGCAAGGAATGGATATTCCAATTTACTATGACCCAATGATTGCCAAATTGATCACACATGCTGATACCAGAGAGTTGGCAATAGATAGGATGATTAGAGCGATTGAGGAGTATTACATCACAGGAATCGAGACGACATTGGGTTTTTGTAAGTTTGTGATGGAGCATGACGCCTTCAGATCAGGGAATTTCGACACCAAGTTTGTGGAGAAATATTTCACGCCTGACAAGTTGGATATTCAGTGGACCGAAGAGGAATTGAAATTGTTAGCTGCTGCGTCTGTTGAATTGATAGAGAAAGAAAAGAAAAATCTTAGAAAAGTAAAATCCATACAAAATGGAGCTTTACCTAGAACAAATTGGAAAAATAGATTACACTAATGGCGGAAATTCTACCTATAAAAGCATGGAGATACCATGAAAAACTAAGAGGTCAAATTGAAGATTTGACCTCTCCGCTTTTTGATGTAGTTTCCTCCAAACAGAGGGAGGTTCTTTATGCCAACCCTCTAAATAGTATTCATCTTTCTGTCCCTTTGGGAGATGCGCCAAGTCTAAATGCTGCTGAGACTTTGAAAAAATGGAAAGAGGAGCAAATCCTTCAGCAGGATATCATTCCCGGGATTTATGTTTACTATCAATATTTCCGACTTCCTGGACAAGATGAGGAGTCTTGCAGAAAGGGATTTGTTGCGCAAATCAAAGCGTATGATTGGGATGAAAATGTAATCCTCCGACACGAAAATACTATCGCCAAAGCCGTCAATGATCGGGTTGATTTGTTGAGAGAAACCAAATTTCAATCGAGTGCTACGCACGGGCTGTATGAAGATTCACTTCATTTGCTAGAACCATTTATGGACAAGGCGATAGAAGATCCAATTTATGATTTGGAGGATTATCAGGGGGTCAGAGAAGTAATGGCTGTCATTCAAGATGCGAAAATCATCAAGGAATTTGTGAAATTGATTCAGGAAAAGCAGATTATTTTGGCTGATGGACATCATCGTTATGAAGGAGCAATCGAATATAGAAAAACGATGCGCGATGCAAATCCTGATCATTCTGGAAATGAGGCATACAATTTTCACATGATGTATTTCACAAATGCCTTGTCAAAGAATCTCCGGATACTTCCTACACATCGGATTTTTTCTGGATTTCAGATAGAAGAAGAAGTTTTATTGGAAAAAATCAGTGAATTCTTTTTTGTCAAAAAGCTGAATGACGTGGAGGAAATCGAAGAGCTTATCTTACAGAAAAAATGGGCATTTGGATTAGTGATTGGAGATCATCCCTACAAAATCCGCTTGTATCCTGAAATGTTGGATCAAATGCCAGCTGACATTCCTGATGTAGTCAAAAACCTTGATTTGATGGTATTGCATTATTTTTTGGTGGATCGAGTTTTAGGAATTCCTTTGGAAGATCAGCGGTTTTCTGATCAGATTGAATATGAAAGAAACCTGAGAAGATGCATCAGTAGGACGATTTCTGGTAAGGCTTCTTTTAGTGTAATTACCAAAGATATTTCTATGAACCAAGTTCTTGAGGTTTGTAAATCAGGACATACAATGCCTCAAAAATCAACTTATTTTTACCCAAAGACTCTTTCAGGTTTACTCTTTGCTTCTATAGATGAGGCTGATTTTGCATTTCCGTATCAGATGTTCCAATCATGATTTCACTCGATAATTATAAGCTAGTCCTCGCATCCAAATCACCAAGGCGTAATGAATTATTAAAAGGCTTGGGTGTAGATTTTACTGTCAGGACCAAGGATACGGATGAAAGTTTCCCCATTGACATGGATCCATTTGAAGTGGCGGGATTTCTATCCAAGAAAAAAGCAGATGCATTTTTTCCCGAACTGGCAAAAGATGAAATTCTTATAACTGCTGATACTGTCGTAATTTTGGATGGAGCAATACTCAATAAACCTTCTGACAAAAAAGAGGCTTTTGAAATGATCGCTTCGCTTTCAGGCAAAGTCCATCATGTAGTTACTGGGATTACGATTGGATCTGTCTCAAGGCATATCACTTTGCAAGATTCAGTGAAAGTTCACTTCAAAGCCCTTACAACTGAGGAAATCAATTATTATATCGAGAAGTTTCAGCCCTTCGACAAAGCAGGGGCTTATGGTATTCAAGAATGGATAGGATATATCGCCGTCAACAGCATAGAAGGGTCATTTTATACTGTGATGGGTTTGCCGGTCCATCTTGTGTATGAAGAGTTAAAAAAAATAACTCTTTTAACTTCCCAATTTGAATCTTAGTGGTAAAACCATTACACTTACTCTAGCTTGGTCATTTAGAATATAAGGTGACCAATTATAAGGGTATTCATTTGCGATTCTATAAGCTTCCTTTACAATAGAAGGATGGATTTCTACAGGATTAAGTATTTCAATGTTTTCTATATCCCCCTTTTCAGAAATTGTAAAAGAAATTAGTGCTTCTCCTTCCAATCTTTTATTTCTTGCTTGTGGTGGATAATTTAAATTTTTAGAAAGATATTTTTGCCATCCCATAATTCCATCTTTTGGTTCTGGCAATTGCTCCGATGAAATTAAGATCTCTTTATTTTCCTCATCAAAATATTTTGACTTCATTTTCGAATGTCTTGAATATTCAGAAATATAGAAGAGTTGACCTTTTGTATCATAGTTTTTGAACACAAAACTTCCGGAATTATTATCTTTAATTAGTTCCTGAAATATTTCTCCATCAGGTCGATATTTTAAAATAACCTGAGTTAAAATTTCACCATCTTCATTTTTTTTCGTGTTGATTTCTTTTACCAACAAAGAATCTTTTAAAGTGTAGAATTTTTCCTTCAAACTTTTTTCTGAAATTTCATTTTTTACAAAATATACAGGGTTGCTTTTTTTCTTCTTTTCAAGAAGAAAGAAATTTTCGTCATACATCTTGATTTCTTGACCAAAAATGAAGTTACAAATAATTGAAAGAATGAATGTGGAAAATACTCTTTTCATAACTTAGTGTTTAAGTTTGTAATCTATCTTTATTTAATAAAAAATCAAAATCTTGAATAAAAAAAAGAGGTTCAATTTTTTATTGAACCTCTTTTTAATATTTAGTAAATATTACTTACTCTGTCTTCTTAGTAATATTCAATAAATCTCCATCTTTCAGCTGCTTGCTCACAATAAAGTAAGGACCTGATACGATTTCGGCTCCTTCATTGACACCTTCAACTATCTCGATATTATCAAAGTCAGAGATTCCTGTTTTAATTTCTTTCTGAACAGCTTTGCCATTTTCTACAACGTAGATCAATTCTTTCAACTTTGTGGTTCCATCAGAATTTTCATTTGTTTGATCTTCTCTCGTTGTCACAGCTGCCAAAGGGACAGACAAGACATTGTCTTTTTTCTGAGTGATGATATCGACACTAGCTGTCATTCCTGGTCTGAAAGGAAATCTATTTTTCTGAGTTACTAATTCTGAGTAAGATTCATTAAGAATACGGATTTTTACTTCAAACTCAGTTACCGCATCAATGCTTGCTTTGGTGTTTGCTGAATTTGCAATGGAAGTCACTACGCCTTTGAATCTTTTTCCTACTGATGCATAGGAGTCAACATCTATTAATGTAGTATCTCCCAAACTGATTCTGACGATATCATTTTCATTCACATTAACCCTCACTTCCATCTTTCTCAAATCTGCCAAACGCAACATTTCTGTTCCTGCCATCTGTTGAGTTCCTACTACACGTTCTCCTTTTTCTACTAAAAGTTGAGAAACTGTTCCATTTACAGGAGAGTACACATTGGTCAATCTGAGATTTTCAGCAGCTTCATCCACAGTAGCTTGAGAGCTCTTTATAATAAATTCCGCTCCAAGTACAGATTGCTTTGCGGCTTCTAAATCATTTTTGGCAGTCAGATAATTAGATTGTGCCAATTCCCAATCAGAATCTGAGATAACTTTGTCAGCATACAATTTTTCGTTTCTTTCATAGTCCAATTTTGCCCGGTTAAACTGTGCTTCAGAACGTTGCAAATTTGCTTTTGCTTGAGCAAGATTAGCCATTTGCTGATTTAGATTTGCTCTTGCACGATCCAATGCAGACACGAAGTTATCAGGTCTTATTTTCACCAAAAGGTCACCAATATTTACTGAATCACCTTCCATGACATTCAGTTCTATAATTTCACCTGCTACATCAGGGCTTAACTTAACTTCTATTTCAGGCTGGATTACTCCAGATGCGGAAACTTTCTCAATGATACTAACTTTTTTAGCTTTGGTAGTTTCTACTGCTACTTCCTTTTCTCCACCTATCCAGCCGGCTGATTTACCAATGATTGCGAACAAGATGATAGCTCCAACTATTGCTAGTAAGATGTAAAGGACTTTGTTTGACTTTTTCTTTGCCATGATTTTGATTAAATATTAAGCGGGTTACCGAGATAAAAATCTAAAACTTTTACTCTAAAGATGTAAGTGTATTTTGCTGTGATAAGGTCTGCCTGTGCATTAAAGAGGTTATTTTGTGCCAGTTGAAAGTCTGCAAAATTAATAGCTCCTGCATCGAAACGCTGTTGAGCAATTCTGAATGACTCTTCCAAAGCTGCTACTCTAATGAGGGACGATCTGTAAGATTGATCCGAAGCAATGGCGTTTGTGAAGGCCAATTCGATATCTTGCCTTAATTGGTTTTTAACTTCAAAAGAGTTGATTTCACTCAGGTTTTTTTGAAGTCTTGCTCTTTGCACTGCTGATTTATTTCTGAAATTAGAAAAAACCGGAATACTCAAACTGACATTAGCTGCTTGTGAAAGGTTATTTTCAATTTGAGTGATAAAAGTAGGTCTATCTACTCCTGGTATTGTTCTGTCAACATAGTTGGAAAAAATATTTCCTCCAATTCCCAAAGTCGGATAGAATGCTCCTTTTGCCGCTTTCACTCCATATTCAGCACTTTCGATGCCAAGTTCTGCAGCTTTGATTTGAGGAAGGATTTCACTAGAGTAGTTGTATATTTCATCCACACTTTGACCAGAAATGAAAATTTCATCAACCGAAAGGTCAGGAGCAATCACTTGAAAGTATGGATCGAATGGCAATTGCATCGCTTGCAAGAGATTCAATTTTGCACCTCTCAAATTGTTTTCAGCATTCAACACTTCCAATTCATTGGTTGCATTTTGTGCTTGCAAATCAAGTTTATTCGCAATAGGCAAAGAACCGGCATCTACAAGTTTGGTAGTATTGCCAAGTTGCTCTTTGGTGGAAGCCATTTGGTTTTTTGAGATCTTCAATTGTTCCTCCGCAAAAATCACATTGATAAATAGATTGATGACATTCAATGTGATGTTGTTTTCAGTAGTTTTTACATTGAGCTGACTGATTTCGATATCAGTTTTTGCTTGTCTAATGCTATTGGTGATTTGTTGACCTGCAAAAATAGTCAAATTGGAATTTGCAGACACATTCACATTTCCAATTCGGTTAGTTTCGAAAAGGTTAGTTACAGGGTTGATCGAACGACCCCATCTGTAACCTGAGCTTGCACCTGCTGAAAAGGAGGGAAGTCTTTGTCCTTGACTTTGCAAAAGTGTAGCCTCGCTTAATGCTTGATTAACTTGGCTCCTTTTCAGCGTTAGATTATTTTCTAAGGCAATTTCAATACAGGACTCGAGGTCTAAAGTAAGACTTTCGCTACTCTGCGCTTTGATTTCCGAAGTGGAAAAAAATACGAGAAGTAATAAGCCTAAAATGTAATTGTGTTTCATTCTTTTATAAATCAATATCAGGTATATATATAATTTCTTTTATCCAAGGCAGGCTTTTCAAGTATTCGATGGTGATGGGTTGTAGCCCAGAATCCATTTCAATTACATGACAAGCTTGATCATTTTTTCCCTTTCTAGAGACAGACATCGTAGCAATGTTAGCCTTTTCCTGAGCGATTACACTTGAAATAAATGCAATAGCTCCAGAGACATCATTGGCTTTAATAATTAAGGTGTGCATTTGAGCGGTAAAGTCCGCAGTAAACCCATCTACAAATGCAATATTAATCAAGCCTCCACCGAGACTCTCGCCGATCACTTCTACTTTTTGTTCACCTTTTATCAAATTCAGTTTAATAGTATTAGGGTGATAAACAGAAGCATTTCCGATTGATTTGAATTTGTAAGAAAGACCAGATGCCTCCGCTAATTCAAAAGCTTGCTTGATTTTTGGGTCGTCTGTTTTGAAATCCATCAAGCCTCCCAGGATTGCTTTGTCACTTCCATGTCCTTCATAAGTTCTTGCAAAGGAATTGTAAAATGTAATATCAGCATGCTCAGGTTTTTCACCTAGGATTCTAATAGCAGCTCGGGCGATTCTCACTACTCCAGCTGTATGGGAAGAAGAAGGGCCAATCATCACAGGACCAATCATATCAAAAACACTACTTTTTCCACTCATGACTTACCGATTTTTCAATTATTGTGCTAAAATAATACTTTAATTCTAGTACTTTGTACAAAGTAAGTTTAGCGCTTTGAAATAGACTAGAATAAACAAATATTTAATTAATTTTAACAGCCATACATTTTTCAAAAACAAAAACTGTCCGAAAATGCACGAAAAAATGAACGGAAACGATACAATTTTTTGGAAGAAAGTAAATCTCTCGAATTGGATAGAGCAAAAAGAGCAAGATGTCAACAGGGCTTTCTTATTTGGGGATGGATTATTTGAAACAATGGTTTTTCAAAATGGAAAGATCCGTTTTGCTAATCTACATTTGGAGAGATTACTTACAGGTTGTCAAGTTTTAGGGATGAACACTGAACAATTGAGTCCGATTGAAGAAATTGAAAGGGCGCTAAAGTTGGGATTTGGGGAGGATAAAGTGCTTCGAGTTCGATGGACTATTTATAGGTCAGGAAAAGGGAAATATACCCCATTAACAGATGAAATCGAGGAATCCTTGCAAATCGAGGATTTTCATGCTGCTCCTTTAACCAAGCAATCAGCATTTGTTCATCCTGAAATATATTTGAGTAGTTCACCTTGGAGTAGCTGTAAAACTTTAAATGCACTTCCTTATGTCATTGCCAATCGTGACCGCGTCAAATTGGGAATGGAAGAAGTGATTTTGTTAGGTCAGGGAAGTTTTGTCTCTGAAGCTGGAGCTGCAAATTTATTTTGGGTCAAATCTGGAGTTTTTTATACTCCATCACTCGGGACAGGTTGCATCGAAGGGATAGGACGATCAGTGATTATTGACTTGTTGAAAAGCAAAGGAATTGAAATTCAGGAAGGGTATTTTAGATTAGATGATATGTACGAAGCTTCTTCTGTATTTATAAGCAATGTCACTGGTATAAGTTATTTGCTTACGCTAGAAGGCAAAACCTTAGGTCAAGAAAGATTTGTAATGATAGAACAGCTATTTGAGTTTGATAATATTTATTAGGCGATTAGTTATCAGTGGATCGGATGGTTTTAAATATTATCTCAGGAGGTCTGAATTCACACAATATCAATCAGTATCAAGTATCCACCAATATCAGTATCTAAATTAAATCAATTTTTAACTCTCAAATCAATTCAAAATATCAGATACTCTATACCGCTACTGCCGCTTTAATATGCGGATGCGGGTCATAGCCGATCAATTCAAAATCTTCATACTTAAAGGAGAAAATATCTTTCACTTCCGGATTGATTTTCATAGTTGGAAGTGGTCTGCATTCTCTAGACAATTGAAGTTCTGTCTGCTCCAAATGGTTGCTGTATAAATGCGCATCACCAAAAGTATGGATGAAATCCCCCACTTCAAGATCGCAGACTTGGGCGACCATCATCGTAAATAGGGCATAGGAAGCTATATTGAAAGGAACACCCAAAAATACATCCGCACTTCGCTGATAAAGCTGACAAGAAAGCTTGCCATCAGCCACATAAAATTGAAAGATTGTGTGGCAAGGAGGTAATGCCATGTTGTCCACATCGGCTACATTCCATGCACTTACGATGTGTCTTCTGCTATCCGGTTTGGTCTTGATTTGATGAATTAGGTTTTTGATCTGATCGATTTCTCCACCTTTGCCATCTGGCCAATGTCTCCATTGGTAACCATAAACAGGCCCCAAATCTCCATTTTCATCAGCCCATTCGTCCCAAATACTCACTTTGTTGTCATTCAAGTATTTGATGTTGGAGTCGCCATTGAGAAACCAAAGCAATTCGATGATGATGGAGCGAAGGTGACATTTCTTAGTCGTGACCAAAGGAAAACCATCTTTGAGGTTGAATCGCATTTGATAACCAAATACGCTGATTGTTCCCGTGCCAGTTCTGTCTCCTTTTTGGACGCCGTGCTCCAAAATATGCTTCATCAAATCGTGGTATTGCTTCATTTTCAGTCTTCAATTTTAATAGATCAGCAAGATAAAAAGATTATAAATAATCAGAAAGGTCAATTTATGGTTTATATCTTTGAACCCGATATTTATTTAAAAATATGTTTGATAAAAAATCTTCCTTATATGGGTTTGGACTTGCAGGATTGATCAGTTTGATCTTGATTTTTCTCCAACCGAAAGTTGTCTTTGATTATGATTTCGAGCAGTTTTTTCCTCAGAATGACGAGGATTTGATTTTTTATCAGAATTTCAGAGAAACATTCGAAAATGACAATGACTACCTTCTGATCGCTTTGGGTAGGGAAGAGGGTGTTTTTGATTCTGCATTTTTAGCTGAAGCAATGACTGTACAAAATCAGTTTGAAGAACTTGAGTTTAGCGAAGAAATTGTTTCCCTATTGACTTTGGAAGAGCCAATCATCAATGCGTTTGGAATTCGCTACACCCGAATTTTGAATTGGGACAGTGAAGATAAATTGGCCAGATCCAAAGAAAAGCTGAACGACCACCCACAATATTCAGAAAACCTGATCAGTAAAGATCATAAATTTCTTCTGCTGATGTTGAAAAATCAGCAAATGATCTCCAAAGAAGATGGGGATCAGCTCAATCAGGAAGTGAAAAATATTCTTTCGAAGTCTAATATTTCTGAATACTACACTGCTGGAAAAATCAAAGCACAAGGAGAGTTTGTGGATTTGCTTCAAGAAGAGTTCGCCTTTTTTCTTTCTATTTCCATTGTCTTGATTTTGGTTTTGTTGTATTTGATTTTTAGAACTTGGTGGGGAGTAGTTTTGCCTCTTGTGGTTTTGCTTTTTGGGATTGGATGGACGATTGCCATTATTTTATTGACAGGAAAGGCGCTCGATGTTATGTCTGTGATGCAGCCGACGATCTTGTTGGTCATTGGCTTGAGTGCGATGGTTCATTACCTGACACTTTATCTGCAAAAGCTTCGACAAGGACTTTCTAAAAATGAAGCTATTCAAAAAACTTTCAAAAGTTTATTTTTAGCAGTTTTCTTAACCTGTTTGACTACCGCATTGGGTTTTTCAACTTTGTATTTCACCAGTGCGGTTAGCTTGAAGTTGTTTGGGATTTATACGGCTCTAGGAGTGATGATCATGTTCTTAGCTGTTATTTTGATCACCCCAGGTTTGCTCTATTTGTTCAGTCCACTTAGGGTGGTTGAAAGCAAAGGATTCAAAGAATTTTGGCAAAGGGCATTGAGAGGTTCTTTGCTTTGGACTTTAAGTCATAAAGCTTTAATTGTAGCAGGGTTTGGTGTCATTTCTATACTTTCCATCATTGCAGCGACAGATTTGAAAATCAATGGATACCTCTTAGATAATCTTCCGAGAGAGCATGAATTGGTGCAAGAGTTTGAGTTTTTTGATCAGGAATTTGGAGGTTCCAAGCCATTGGAGATTTTCATTCAAGCAGGCGATTCAGCAGAGAGTTTATTGGAATTGGACGTGTTGAGAGAGTTGGACAAACTCGAGCAATTCGTCCAAGAAAAATATCAGGCAGGGGCGGTGATTTCGCCATTATCTTTGGTGAAAATCCTCAATCAGGCTCAGAATGCCGGAAATATCAAAGCATTTGCATTTCCTTCTCAAGGTCAATTTCAAAGAATGCAACCGTATATCAATCAAGCTTTGGAGCAACCGGATTATCAATTGATTTCTTCTGATCGCAAACAAGGACGGATGTCTTCCCGAACAGCAGATATTGGGAGTTTGAAGAGTGATGCGATCAACAAAGAGTTTTTTGAATTTATAGAAACTGAGATCAATCCAGATTTTCTCGAAGTCAGACTGACAGGAACTTCCAATTTGATTGATAAAAGCCATAGAACTATCTCACAGCAAATGGCCAAGGGATTAGGTGTGGCGATTATTTTGGTTGGCTTGATAGCTGGATTTCTATTTCGTTCGTGGAGGATTTCCTTTATGATTTTGCTACCCAATCTTATTCCACTCTTATGGATGTGTGGCGTGATGTGGCTCTTGGATATAGATTTAAAATTGACCACTGCTGTGATTTTCACAGTGGCTTTCGGGATTGCTGTAGATGATAGCATTCACTTTATGACCAAACTTCAATCAGAACTCAAGCTCGGGAAAAGCATGCTTTATGCAATCAAAAGAACCTATTTTGAAACAGGAAAAGCGATTATCCTTACGACAATTATCCTAGTTTCAGGATTTGCAATTCTTACGCTCAGTGACTTCGGAGTAACTTTTTATTCCGGTTTATTGATCAGCTTGGCTTTAGTCTTTGCAGTTCTAGCCGACCTGATGCTTCTCCCTGTGTTGCTTTTGTCAATGCAAAAGGTCTGGAAGGAAAAAAGAAAAGGATGAAGTAGGAGGGTAGAGGGATGAAAAAGTGGGTGTTTAAATTTTACGCTAATTCGAATTGATCTTGCTATTGGTCATTTCGACCATCGGGAGAAATCTCAAACTTTTTATATCTACCGCTCTCATATTTAAGGATTTCAACTTCTTTTTTGGCGTCCTTTATAATTTTTTCACAATTTTCATTCTGTTCATAAAGTTCTATCGAATTGACAAATTCAAGATCAGCATGTTGATTGGTGTAGGTATTTGAAATTTTCAGTTCTTTTGTGTGTACCTCAAATGTCCCTATACATGTTGTGTCTGTTTTTCCAACGTAATGTGAGATTGGGAATTCTTTTAAAACCACATTCAGTTTTTCTCCATCGAAGGCATAAAGGGATAATTCAGTAATCGATGATGGGTTTGGTCGACTTTGATTTGCATAAAATACCTTGAGTCCGAAAGCCACATTTGTTTCATTCAATTTATAAATCGATGGTTCGATTTCGATCTGATCAATTCTTACAGCATCGCTGAACCATTCTTTTTCACCTCTGAATTTTGCCTTAATTGTACCAGATTTTTTGTTGGTAAGAATGATATTACTAGTTAAAATCATGTATCCTTCCCCTTCTTCGGCGATTTCAGGAATTACAATCAATATATCATTCTCAAATTCTTGTGAAACTGCCAGTTGAAAAAATATAGCTGAGTTTTTAATTCCAACTTTTTGAGCAGTTACTTCAACCAATTCTCGAGATTCCTTTTGTCCTAGACAATTGAAGGATAAAGTCAAAAAAAATATAATCAGAAGGTGTTTCATATCGTTTTGCCTTGTAAAACAGGTTTGAGTTTTTTGGATCAAACTTATCAAGTTTAGCTGCATATTAAATTAAGTCCTCTAATTCTACAAACTTAAAAATTTTAAGCCATGCTTGGTGGTTCAATCTTCCTATAGGTCATTTCGACCATCGGGAGAAATCTCAAACATAAATTATATTTATTGGTGTCAGTTTATATTTCATTTTTTAATTTGCTGTGCAGCTAGCTCCCTTGCCTTTGCTCTTCAATTTTTTTAAGTATGCTTTATTATTATTAAATATTAGCAATGCTTTAAACTGCCTATTCTATTGCTATTTCTTTCAATATCTCTTTAATATTTAGATGTCTTGCGTCATGTATTTTCTTTGAGTGTTCAGCAACTAAATCAATCCAATCAAATATCTTGGTTTTATCCGTTGTTTTGATTTCCCAATATTCTGAAAGTTCACTTGCAGAGGTTTGCAAAATTATTTCAATAATAGCAGGAACATTTTTAAATAAGTTCAAAAAAATCCTTGGTACCTTTTTATAAATCTTTTCACCAATTATGCAGTCCTTTTTTCCACCTGCTGTAAATAAGTCCCTTACATTTGGGCAAACAACGGCTTCGCGTGTTACAAGCCATATAGCAAGTCGACCAAATTTATCATTACTATTTCCAAAAAGTTCAGGAAAATAAACCATAGCCCTATTTTTCAGCTCATGCTTTTCTCTAATTGATAGATTATTCCAGATCCTAATTACTATATTACTTGATTTACTGTTGTCGTCAGCATCCATCCACCAAAGTTCTTCCCCTGGTTTTAGTTTACTTTTATAATATTCAACTATTGGTCTAATGGGGTTTTCCTTTTTTCTTAAAGTGTCGTAAGGCATATTGATTTTATCAAAAATTGTATTGCCTTCTTCTAAATTCATATCAATCAAATACCGAGGTGAGTGAGTAACCACAACTTCCGATAAAACATCTTCGTATGGTCTGCAACGAAACTCAATTGGGCTAGCTAATTTAGCAAATAGCATAAATATTCGCTCAATATTCTCTACTCTAGTACCTTCTAAAACGCTATTTCCTGTTGTTTTCCAATGATTTTGAGTAGTAGTTTTAACTTCAATACCATAGTATTTTTTTGCAATAATATCAGGGAATTTCTGACCACCAATTAATTCAATAGAATCTTCAAATTGTGTCCCCAGTGCTTTTTCGGCCATTATATCCTTTACATATGGCTCTAATTGTCGACCCAAAAGTGTTGCGACTTTTTTTGAAGATTTTTGAGCGTGTATATTTAGTTCTGAAATTGTCGAACTAAGCAACAAATCAAATTCGTTCCTATTTGGGTCGGGATTAACTGAAACTATCATTATTGTTTTTCAAAATATAAATCCCAAACATCTTCTAACCTCTTCGCTAAATTGAATGCTAAAAGTGGTGGAACAGCATTTCCGATAATTTTATATGCTTGAGATGGACTAACTAAAAATGAACCCTTTCTACCGTTTTTGTTTTCAATTACAAAGTTATAGTCAGGTGGAAACGTTTGTATTAAAGCACATTCCCGAACTGTCAATCTTCGTTCCTTAAGGCCTTCGGTTAATTCACTTGTAATTTGACCACCATTTTCCTTGGAAAGCCTCCTGAACTCTATATTTCCGTGATGTTCGGAACGGATAGTTGGTGATATGCCTGAAAGTTTAATTTCAGTTTGTCCTTGACAATGCTTACCCATAAATTTTGCTTTTGAATAAAATCGTTGGGATAAATCTTTTGTCGTATCTGGTTCTTCTAAATGCTGAAACAATTCCTTAAGTTGAACAAAGTCTTTTAAATTTTCACCCTCTACAGTATACGAGTGAGTAGGACTTGGATAAGGGTTGTAAATATCTGAAATGGCGACCTTCTCAATTTCCTTAAGTGCATTTTTGTTTAAAGCAGATTTTTTTATTCCAACAAATATCACCCTTTCTCTTGATTGCGGAACACCAAAGTCTGCAGAATGCAATACTTTAGGTTCAAGCACAATGTAACCATTTCCATTTGCGGAAGAAAAGTCACTTTGAATAATTGATTTTACGTCTCCTAGATTCACAAGTCCTTTTACATTTTCAGCTATGAATATCTTCGGTTGAGTTATCTCAATCACTTCTTTCATCCACATGTATAACTGCCCACGGGTTTCAATAGAGGCAGATTTATCCATTATCAATTCCCCTTTATGATTTTTATTGGAATTGAATCCGTTTCTTTTTCCTGCAAGGCTGAAATCCTGGCAAGGAAACCCCCCTGTGACAATGTCAACTTCTTCAGGGAAAACGTTGACACCATTTTTATACATTTTGACAAGGTCAACAATGCTTTCCTTATAAAAATCTTGAGCATTGTGTCCCCGTTTTGTGAAATAATTGACCCAAGCATTTCTTGCGTCATTCAAAATATCGTTGGCAAAAACAGTCTTAAACCTTGTCTTTTTTAATTCAACAAAACCATTATTTAAGTCTTTCTCAATAAAATGTGGTGTAATGATTTCGTTTATTGAATTCTTTAGGACAGAAAATCCACCTTCAAATCCCAGATCCATTCCTCCACAACCTGAAAAAAGAGAAAGTACATTTAATGTTTTCTTTTCTCTCTCCTTTGAAGTTTTTGGATTGTATAAAATATCCAACTGTGGTTCTTCAACTACGCTTATTTCAGTTTCAACACTTTCAGATCGCATAGTTCAATTTTTTACAAGACTAGATCTTAGATAATTTACTTTCTGCTCCGCAGCTTTCAAAACTTTACTTGCACAATCTTCATCAACGATTTCATAAGCGATTCTCTCACTGATGAACTGAACCAACAAGTCTTCTTTATCAAATTCTAAAATTTCAGCCAATTTAATTATTATATCTTTATTCGGTTTTCGTTCATTGCGTTCTATTTTACTTAAAATAGCCTGATCAATGTCGAGATAGGATGCAACTTGCCTGAGAAGTAGTCCCATACTTTCTCTTTTCGCTCTTATTGTTTGTCCTATGGGTTCCATATGAATTTTTTGTCTTGACATTATTAGTCAAATTTAAAATGTCAAATTTAATTATGCAAGTAGTAATTTATAAGTTATGAAATGAATTGATTTTCGTTATTGAAAAGCTTCCCTGTTCATTAATAAAGTTTTTAAGGCTGATGCACAATTTTGATATATTTACTTCACTAAAACTAATCCTTTTTTATCACTCAAGCAAAACAATCAATACAGCAAATACGCCTTACTCTGCTCTTTAAACTTTTCCAAATCAGCTTGCCAGGTGGCTCGGATTTCTGGTTCGGTTTTGCCGGCTAGGATGTCTTTTCGGAGTTGGTCGGTACCGGCTAGTTTGTCGAAGAAATTGTTGAAGAATTTTTCCTTTTTGCCAGAGGTCTGATAGGCTTCTAGCAAATACTCCAAGGTAAATCGATGTGTCAAGGGTTCATTTCTCAAATCTCTCCCGAAGCAAAGTTGATTTTGGTGTGGAGGATTTTTTGACATGCCTTCTATGCTGACAGGTTTGAAGGAAAACTCCCCATATTTAGCATCCGGAAAACCATACACTTGAAAAGGAAAATAAGTGCCTCTGCCAACAGAAATATCAGTTCCTTCGAAAAAGCAGAGTGAAGGATAAAGTCTAATAGAAAGATCATTCGGTAAATTGGGTGATGGCTTCACTGGTAAACTGTAAGCCATTTCTCTTGACCAATTTTCAACTTTGATGATTTCCAACTCTGTTTTCACCTTGTTTCTTAACCAACCTTCTCCATTGATCATTTGTGCAAGTTCCCCAACTGTAAGTCCATGGACAACAGGAATAGGATGCATACCGACAAAACTTTCAAATCCCTTTTTCAAAACAGGTCCATCGATATAGTCTCCATTTGGATTTGGTCTATCCAAAATCAGCATGGGGACCTTATTTTCAGCAGCACTTTCCATCACATAATGCATGGTACTGATGTAGGTGTAAAAGCGCAAACCCACATCCTGCAAATCATATATGATCAAATCTAGCCCTTGAAGAGATTCGGGCGAGGGCTTTTTATTATTTCCATAAAGAGAGACAATCGGAAGTCCTGATCTGGAATCAATTTCATTGTTTACGGCTTCTCCAGCATCAGCATCACCCCGAAAGCCATGCTCGGGAACGAATACTTTTACAACATCGATTCCTTCCATCATTAGAAAGTCAACTAAGTGGATGTTATTTTTGGTACTTAGAATGCTGGTTTGATTGACAACAAGTCCTATTTTTTTACCTTGAAGTTGTTCTAAATATTCCTCTAATCTATCTGCAGCAGGTAAGATTTGTAGGGTTTCCTTTTGAAAGGCTAGCCCAGTTTTTGATTGAGGGCTTTGACAAAATGCCAAGCTTTGAAGTAAAAAAGTAAGAAGGAATGCGATTTTCATTTGCTTCATGTTATTTTGCGCTAGATTTCCACCAAATTATAAAACTTCGTTGAACCTTTCCTATTTCATTGCCAAAAGAATCAGTTTTAAGAGAACCGGTGGTTTCACAGGAACGATCCATAGAATAGCAGTTGCCAGTGTGGCGATAGGCTTAGCGATTACGATGATTTCTTTTATGATTCTTGGTGGTTTTCAAAATGAAATTTCCAACAAGGTATTTTCTTTTACAGGACATTTTCAAAGCATGAAGTTCGTTTCAGGCAATGCTTTTGAAGAATCTCCCATTTCTACGAATGCTAATTTTTTCCAAAATTATCAAAATTTAGATTTTATTAAGCATGTTCAAGTTTTTGCGCACAAGCCAGGGTTGCTGAAGGGTGATGAAGAAGTCGAGGGCGTCTTGATGAAAGGTGTTGGGCCGGATTTTGACTCCTTGAGTTTCAAGCCATCTATTATCAAAGGTCGATTTATCCAGTTTTCAGATTCTGCTGCGAGCAATGAAATCGTTTTGAGCAAAAAGATAGCCAATAAATTGCTTTTGGATGTAGGAGATCGGGTGACGATGTATTTTGTGCAGGAGCCACCGAGATTTAGACGATTGGAAATAGTGGGGATTTATGAGACCTTCTTGGAGAATTTTGATGATAAAATCCTATTGGGAGATATTCAGACCATTAGAAATCTCAATGCCTGGACACCGGATCAGGTAGGAGGGTTTGAGATTTTTGTCAATGATCCGAGCCAGTTGGAAAGCTATGCGGAGCCTTTGTATGACTTTTTGGATTTCGATTTGAAGCTAGTTAAGGTGACAGAAAAGTATATGGAGATTTTTGATTGGCTGCTTTTGCTCAATAATAATGTCTATGTTTTTCTTACGCTGATACTGTTTGTTGCAGCATTTAATATGGTTTCTATCCTGTTTATTCTGATTATGGAAAGAACCCAAATGATCGGTGTCCTGAAAGCGATAGGAGCAAAAAATGCACAGATCAGAAGAATTTTTGTTTGGAATGGTGTGAGGATTATAAGTCGGGGATTGCTGATTGGAAACGCGATTGGTTTAGGATTCGGATTGCTTCAAGATCAATTTCGGATTATTCCTTTGGATTCAGAAAATTACTATATGAGTTTTGTTCCTATTGATTGGAATTGGCCTGTCTTTTTCTTCTTGAATTTGACAGTGTTGCTAGTTACTACATTGGTTTTATTCATTCCAGCAATGCTGATAAGCAATATCAAGCCTATCAAAGCAATCAGGTTTGATTGATTGGCTTGTAAGTTTTGAAAAAGCTTTTGAACTTCATGTAAATCACTCCCATTACTGCCTCTTTGAAAATTCCTGAGCTCATCTTAGATGTTCCTTTCGTTCGGTCTGTGAAAATTATTGGTACCTCTATGATTTTAAATCCTAGTTTCCAAGCAGTGAACTTCATCTCTATTTGAAAAGCATAACCAACAAACTTGATTTTGTTGAGATCCATGGCTTTGAGTACTTTTGCTGTGTAGCATTTAAAACCAGCTGTAGTGTCCTTGATTGGAATTCCTGTTACGAACTGAACATATTTGCTGGCAAAAAATGACATCAAAACCCTTCCCATAGGCCAATTTACTACATTTACACCCGTGATGTATCGTGAGCCGATAGCCATATCATAACCATGGTTTGAGCAAGCACGATGAAGTTTAATTAGGTCATCAGGATTATGTGAAAAATCCGCATCCATTTCAAAAATATAGGAATAGCCTTTTTCCAAGGCAAATTTGAATCCTGTGATATAGGCTGTACCAAGTCCTAATTTGCCTTTTCTTTGAATTAAATGAAGACGGCCGGTAAAATCATTTTGGTGTTTGATGACCTCTTCTGCGGTTCCGTCTGGGGAGTTGTCATCTATAATTAATAAATCAAATTCACCATCAAGATTCATGACGGCATGAATCATTTCCTGGATGTTTTCCAGTTCATTATAAGTAGGAATGATTACTAATTTTTCTTTTTTCATAAGACAAGTCTCAAAAATAGGATTAAATCAGCATATAAATAATGAAAAACAGTTAAAATGATATAATTTCGACACTAAAATAAACCCAATCAAGTAAGAGTAATGAGTCGAATAGCAATAATCACCTATGAAGCAAAAGGTTCCTATGCAGCGAGTAATGTGGCAGATGAAGATCAGGTTTTAGCCTCTATATTAGATGAAATTGACGTTGACTACAAATTTGAGATTTGGTCAGATAAGACGGTTGATTGGAGTCAATATGCTTGTTTGTTGCTCAAATCCCCATGGGATTATTTTGATAGGTATGAAGAGTATTTAGAATGGTGTAAGCATGTTCAGGAATTAGGGATTCCGGTTTACAATGATTTGGAAACGGTTATTTGGAATTCAGATAAGAAATATTTGAAGGAAATTGAAAATGCTGGTTTTTCGATTGTTAAAACTCAATTTTTAGAAAAAGGAAAAAATGCATCAGATGTATATGCTTGTTATACGCTTTTTGGAGTACAAGAATTGATTGTCAAGCCGGCGGTTAGCGGAGGTGCTAAGCATACTCTAAAAGTCAGTATGGGTAATTTTAAATCAATGAAAGAAAAGATTGATGAGTTATTGAAGTCTGAGGAGTTTTTGGTTCAGCCTTTTATGGAGGAGATTGTCTCAGTAGGGGAGTATTCCTATATTTTCTTCGATGGTAAATTTTCTCATGCTGTACTCAAAAGTGCTAAATCAGGAGATTTTCGTGTTCAACATTTCTTCGGAGGAGAAATTACCAAAATTCAACTAAGTAGCTCTGAATTAGTATATCTTGAGTCCTTAGTAAAAGCCTTTACCAAGGATACGCTTTATGCGAGAGTTGATGGCGTATGGAGAGGAGGGGAGTTCTTGTTGATGGAATTGGAATTGATCGAGCCTTATCTTTTTTTATTCACTTCGGAAGCCGCTAAGCTTAATTATACCCAAGCACTCAAAAGCAGATTTTCGTTACAGGTTTGATTCATTAAAATCTTTAAAAACCTATCTCTCAAGATGGAGTTAATTTGCCCATTTTCTTGATTCAGAATTTTGGGGTTATGAGTCATTTTTGATTGAAAAGAAGGTAGTTGAAAAAATATTTTAAAAAAAAGTAAAGTTTTTTTAATTTTTTTCCGGTCTCAGAGAGGAGGGTAAATTGGTGTGAAATACAAAATACTTCGAGTGATAATCATTTACTTTTTTGTGTAAATTTTTTATGTCTATTTGTTTAGTTTTTAAGCCCTTTTTGTATTGTAGTACAGTCCTTTAGCATGTTTGTAATTTAAAAAATATGTGCAATATTGGTGTATGAATTGATGATTTGATATGCTTATTATCAATTTTTATTGAAAAAAAGTGAGTTAAAAACTAACATTAAATATCATGAAAAACACAAAAAAATTGATTTTAGCAAATGTATTCGCATTACTTGCAGTAGTGGTATTCCTTACCCTAGGAAATACATTTGGGATTGACTTTGGAAGTGCGACTACTTCATTATTGGTAAAGGCTTTATTCCTTTTGATTCCACAAGTAGGATTTATTTATTTATACTGGATGTCATTAAGATCAGCAGAAGAGAGAAACATTGCTTAGGTTTAAAATCAGGTAATAATATAAAGTGTCTAGCAGAGTTTGCTAGGCATTTTTTTTATTAAATTTTCTATCAGAAAATCAGGGATTTAAGAAATGAATCATTTTTTTCGATCTCTACTATTTGGAATATTAAGTATTCAAGTTACCTTTGCAAGCCTTAAGACAAGGAATTGTTTTGAGTTTAGAAAAAATAATTGTGATTGCATTTACAAAGTTTTTCTAAAATAATAGAGGAGTGGCAGAGTGGTCGATCGCGGCGGTCTTGAAAACCGTTGTACCGTGAGGTACCGGGGGTTCGAATCCCTCCTCCTCTGCAAAACAAAACCCTAACAAACTGTAAAACAGGATGTTAGGGTTTTTTATTTTGATTGAGGGACGAGACAAGGGACGGATTTAATTAATTCTTTATCGAGAAAAAACTTTTTGAGAAGTATAGAACTTCTTTTATTAAGCATGCTGATTATTTTCACTTTTATATTTCAGGAAGTTGATATTCTCTGTTTTAGTCTTTGCTCAACATTTTTTTAATTTCTAAATTGTATTTACTCTCAGTCTTCTTTTTTATTATTGATTGAGGGCATTTAGACCGTCCTATGCACTTTTATGCTATTCTGAATTATTATCTGTAGTTTGAACTATTTCTGCCATTAAACCATATAAGTAAAAATGTAATTTTACTTTTACTTTTGAGCCAACTGAAAACTTATCATAGTTCCCTTTTATCAATTTTGCTGTTAATTGAATGTTTGATATTTTAATAGCTTTAAATCTCTCCGCAGATTTTTTAACTACAATTGCATCAAATAACATAATTTCTCCATCAGGGTCTTTCCATTCATAGTGGAATTCGGGATGTAAATTATGATATCTATGCTTAATGTTCCTTAAGTAGTTTTTACCATCATTGTAATTAAAGTTATATGTTTCTGCTATGAATTTGAAAAAGTAAAAGCGAAGTGGAAATTCTTTTTCCAAATTTATATTTTCCCTTGCCATACGCAATAACTTTACCCTTGTGTTCGCTTCATGTAAATATCTACCATAAATTTTAAATAAGAACTTTACTACTTCAAAGTTTTCTTGCATAAATTCCATTTCTGACACATAAAAGTCACATTTTTCGAATTCTTCCTTGCTTAAATGGTAATTATGCAATAAAATACAAGCATAAGGTCTTAACCTTACATTTTCGTATAACTCATCTAAATATTGCTTATAATCTTTATTATCATTGTTATGATTTAAATAATTAGCATAAAGAGTTTGTAAACTATCAATTCTATCCAGATTATCAGTTACTGTCCTGTTTGCTAAATCAAATAAATCCTCAATTAGAATCTTTTTTTGCATTACATCTTCAATTTCGTAATCTATGTTTTCTAATTGCCAAATAATTAATTTGATGTAGTCAACATAACTGAATGCGGAAAATGGGTCAAGAAGCTGTTTTAAGACGAATAAATCTTGAGCTTCTTTTATATATATGTTTGTATAAATTAATTGAGTTTCTTCGCTAAAGTAAAGTTTAGCTAGTTCAAAATTTAAAACAGCGCGTCTGTGAATAAACCTATGGTTTCTATAATCTAATAGCCCTTCAGCATAGAGGATAAATCCGATTGCTTTTTTAACGGTAGTTTTTGTTCTCCTATTTTGAAGATTAATAGCATAGTTTAAAAGAAAATAGGGGTCGTCTGATAATTTAGTATATCCAGCATCATAAAGTTTATCAATTTGCGTGTTGTTATAATCGCTATTTTTTCCTAAAGCTTTTAACAAATTATTAGCTAAATAAGAGTTTGTTTGTCCATTCTCAATTTGCTTTAACATTTGTTCATAAAATTGAAATTGCTTGTCTTTGTTTGGAATAAAACGGTTGACAAGTCTTTCTGCTATAAGGGGATGTTTAGTTTTGAAATACAAATCTGGTTGTGTTCCATGTGCTGAAACGTATTCTTGGATAAGTATTCCTTTACCCTCTGCCTTAACTATTCTTGTAATGAATTCATCCCAATCCATTTTAATGTTTTGCTTTAACCAACTCGCCGGCATTAATAGTTTGTGCTTATGCAATAATGCAGTATATAAAAATGCTTGCTGTGCTTCTTTTGATAGTTGATTATAACAATCAATTAAATCGTTCTCATGTCGCCCTGATGTTATTGATGCCATCAATGCTACGAACGAATCTGAATTGTATTCTTTCATTATTTTTGAAACTAACCTTTTTTTTTCAGAAGCATCTCTAAAATCAATAAGATTGGTCTTTTTTAGTTTCTCTAGTAAGTCTTCAATTTCCTCTGTCGTAAATTCTCCTGATATTCTCAGTTCATATGAATTAGGAACAGTTCTATTAAGTCTAAACTTTTCTAATATGTTTACGCGTATTGGTGCAATGAAGAAAATATTGCAGTCTTGAAACTGCTCAATACTAATGTCTCTTTGAATTTCAATTAGGGATTTAAAATAACTTTCAACTTCTATTTCATCACAAAAGAAAATGAAGTTTTTAGCTTTCATTGTTTTTATAAGTTCAATTAGATGTTCTTTTCTTGCCCTATTAAAATCAACAATCTCAAATGATACTAAATCTAAATCAGTCTGCTTTTCAAGTTCGTATATTAGACGCAAAGTAAATGTAGACTTCCCTATTCCAAAGTCTCCACTGATGAAAAATATTGGTACAAACGTACCTTTCTTATCATTTACAACTTTTAGAATTTCATCAGTAAATGATTGAGTGAAATTAGTCTTGGTTACATCTAAACCTCTCGTAATTACTCCAAAATTAGGTTCATCTCCCTTGTAATATTCTTCTTCTTTAATAAAGCGTTCTCTAGTATGTGTATTAAGTTGTTTTACAATTCCATCCAGACTTAGAAGCAATTGAGGCGGTGCAGAAATATGCGAATCTTTACTGCTTAAAAGTGACAACCCTTTTTTCTTGACGACAATGTCAGCGTTCTTTGTTTCCCATTCTTTATATTTTAAAAAGAAATCCTGAAATGAGCATTTTACGATGCAAATCTTATTTTTTTTATAATAGGCAAGTGTGTTTTCATTCGGAAATGGGTCAACGTTAAATATCCACCTTTTATCACGGAAATTATAAGAATCAAATTTATCTAGTAATTCCTTTCCAAAATCATCAGTAAAAGAGTATCCCATACTTAAAAACTGAATATCATGACTGATATTTTTCAAGTCGTTCAAAACTAATTTATAAAAACTGCTCAGCTTTCTAAAATCATCAGTTGAAAAAGCTAGCGGATATAAACTCTTATCTGAAATACATCCGTTCAATTTTATATAGCGGACTTCAGTATTAGATTCACGATAGTTATATTGCTTCTGATTTTTTACTGGCTTTAAGTCGTAAATTTTCTGTGATGAATCCATTATAGCATCAAACGCCCTTTCTATTAATAAGTCATAATTAGTGGTTATGATTTCACGCCACGGAATACTTGCCATTACCTTGTGTGCTTCTGATACAGTTAGTTTTTGAAGAAGATCTTGAACAAAATTATCAAAATGAGTTCTTCTGAAACTATCGTCTGCTGAAAGGATATCAAGCCATTTTGTAATGTTTGGTTCATTCAATTCTTTGCCAATATGAGATTCATAAAACTCGATTATTTCTTTACTCAAATATCTTTTTTCTCCAACTGACGCACCTGCACCTAGAAATAGAATTGTATTAGATTGTTTTATATTTAAGAAGATAGCATTTAGATCTTCTTCTTGTTTTTCAATGTCAAGTATGTGTTCCATTTAATGTTATATAAGTTCTTGGCTTTTCAGCGGGATTTTTATTTACTTTCATCAACTCAATTATAGATTCTTAAAACTACAACCTTCTCCACTCAAAACATATACCTATAACAGGGTATATTTGATCAAATTTGACACTTTTTGTACAAAAAATCGATTTTTCTTCCCCAAAGGCTTAAACTTCAGGGGAAGTAAAATGATCTCTAAATAGAATTCTTGCAGCTCTTGCATTCTTGCATTATGCTCTTTCCCGTACTGTTTTAAGCTTTTCACAGCCTTAAATGGTGCAAGGTCAATACATGTCTAGAACTCTGCTTAGTACTCTTAAATTAGCTTTAAACACCTTCTATCAATCTTTCTTTCTTTTCTCAGTTTTAAGAATATCTATCTAACTGTAATAGTATTTCATATTCGATATTATTAATAGTTTCTTTGATTATTAAACGCAAGGTTTTAGAACTTTATTCAACTCAAAGCACATGATATGTCACGATTTCAAAAGGTACTTTTAAACCCATATTTGATAGGCTGGGCTTATCTGATTGCTCTATTGAATTATGATTTTATGTTTTTCCGGGGAGAGGCTAGGGGGGTAGGTGCTCTTTTAATCCAGATTGTAATTATTGTAATTAAAATATTATCCTTTCTATTGGCAGGGAAATTTATGATCCAGGGACTAGGTAAAAATTTCGGAAGGTATTTTCTTTATTTTATGATGGTTATTGCGATGTTCCACTTTGGATCAATTTTGATTCCATCTGCCATTGATTACAATTTTATAGTGATACTTTCTGTGCCTTGGTTCTTTTATTTTGATTCAAAATCAAATTGAGAATTATTTTTGTGTCTGAAGTCTAGATAAAATACACGTAAATTGTGGAAGAGCATGTGTTTTCTTCACCTAAAATAATTGTATTTATTAAATTGGACTCTATATTTAAACAATGAGAACAATCAAATCTAGAGGGAAACTAAATATCATCAATAATATCCCGCAAGGGAAAGGATCTTTTAAAACTGCCGATTTTTTAGAAAAATTAGTAAACGGGTTTATTAAGTACTCGGGAAATTATATGGAGATTGTAAATGAATCACCATTTGCATATAGGGAAAGACAATTGAATTCATTATTTGGCCCTGCTATGGCAGACTTTACTGATGCCTTCTTAACGGAAATTCCAGCTATTAGAAAAAATAAAGCCGCTAAAACAGAATCATATGGATGGGTAGATTTTTGGGCAAGATATAGAAAAGTGGATTTCTATTTAGAATTGAAACATAGTTATGGATCATATAATAGTGGAGTTATTACCAAAGAAACAATGGATTTATGGGCAAAGGCTAAAGATCAAACTCAAAATTGTTCTAAAAGCTTGTTAAGAATGGAGGATTCAGATGGAATTATGGTACTTCCAGTTCAAGTAATCCCTATTTATGAAGGTATTTATTTTGAAAATGAACCTTCAAGTATAGAAAATACAGAGAGGCTACTTGAAATACAGAATTTTTATCATGATGAATTAGAAACTTCAGCAAATTGGTCTGCTCTTTGGATTATTCATAAGGATTTAGCTTATGATTCATATCATGTTAATGGAGATAAACGTGTCTATTATTCAGCAGTATTAATTGTTTCCAATGTGACAGATATTCAATAGCATAATAAGATTGCCTGTTGAGAGTAACCTGTGATCCTACTCTCTTAGTAAACATCATATTTCGGATTAAGGGACTCGTTACTTGTGACTGAATGTGAAATTATAGAAATAGGGCTCCTTCTTCTTTTTAAATTAGGTTTAACTCAAATTAATTATTTCTCCTAAAAGCAAAAGCGTCTGGGGAAGAAAAATGACAATCTTATTTTTTTGCAATCTTTGCATTTCTTGCACTATATACCTAGAATGCTTAGAATCGATGATTTTGACGTTCTTTTACTGCAAATTTTGTGCAATGTGTGCAAATATATTCTGGTTAATTCTATTGTTTTGGCTTCTGTACCCTATTATTTTAACCCCTTGGGTAATATCAATGAATGCAAGCACCTATTCTTTGTTAATCATTCTGATTTTTTTTGAAGTTTTCTGCTTGCTCAAAAATCTCAACATATACTTCATCTCTTTCAACAGGTGGATAGCCAAACTCGTCAAGCAACAGAATAAGCCCAACTTTTAAGGCTGATTTGATATCATCACGTTTATTCCAATCTGGAAATTTTGCTTGACCGTCGACCAATTCTTTAACAGCTTTGGCTAAAATAATCAACTTTTCCTCTGGGTATTTGAAGTCATATTTCTTACAAAGCTCTTTCAAAATATCATAAAAGGCCTTTTCTTCAAAATTAATTCCGAGTTCGTCTCCTGCATTAAACTCTTTATGGACTTCCCAAATCAAATCTGTCAAGGCAGATGCCATTTCTTCATATACTTCACTTCTCAAAATGTCGTTTGCATCACGGTCATTATAGCGTTCAACCAAGGCTTGCATTTTTTTGGTAAAGTCAATTCCTTTCACTCGGTTTACTTTCTTGATTTCCGCAATAACCTTTGCAAGTAGCTGTTGAAGCAATTTGATTTTCGTATTTGGCAGTTTGATTTTTTCAATCTTCGCCAAATAATCTTCATCAAAAATATCTTGTTCGGTTTCCGATTCGTCGCCCAGTTTGAATATTTCTTCTACTCCATCACTTTGTAACGCTTCTTTAATCATATCCCTAACTTTAGCATTCATCTGTGCTGTATCGGGTGCATTCCCTTTGTTTAATTTGAAAACAATGGAACGAACTGCCAAATAGAAGTGCGTATAGTCTCTTTCTAATTGTGATAGTTGTTCACTTCCTGCACAAATATCATAAGCGGCCTTTAGTCTCTTAACCAAACCCATAAATCGGGTTTCAAATTCTTTGGACTGTTGCACATATTCGGCAGCTAAATTTAAAGTGTTTAATTGCTGAAGGGTTGTACCATTGAAATATTTTGAATTGTCGAAAGTATGAAACAGTTTAGCTAAAAGGTCTAAATGATTTCTTACTATGATAATGGATTCATCAATGTCTTCAAAATTGTCTTTGTCGCCTTCGCTGTATTGCTTCAAAGCCAAATTCATTTGTGTTTTGATACCAATATAATCCACAACCAAACCTTTGTTTTTGCCTTTAAACTTGCGGTTTACTCGTGAAATAGTTTGTATTAAGTTATGTCGCTGAATGGGTTTGTCAATGTAAATGCTGTCCAAGAAAGGAACATCAAAACCTGTCAGCCACATATCGACCACAATTGCGATTTTAAAATTTGATTTTGGGTTTTTAAATTGACGGTCAAGCTCTTTGCGGTGTTCTTTTGTGCCTAGCAGCTTCCATAAAACCTCATTATCATCCTGATTACGTGTCATTATCATTTTGACACGCTCAATTGGCTTCAGTTCTCGTTTATCATTTTCGGTCAGTTCAACCCCTTCCTCAGCTGTTCTAATTTCAGCCCACTCAGGCCGGAGTTCGATTATATTCTTGTAAAGTTCGTAAGCAATTTCTCTGCTACTGCTTACAAATATTGCTTTACCTTTCACAGTCGCACCCTCGGAAACTCTTTTTTCATAGTGATTTACAAAATCCTCTGCGACTGCTTGCAGACGATCTGGATCACCTAAAATGGCATACATGTTCGCAGTTTGTTCTTTGCTTTTTTCTATTTGGTATTCATTGGTTCCCAATTCAGCTGCATCTGCATAATAGCGCTCTATTTTTTCCAATTCACTATTCTTCAAAGCTACCTTTGCTGCCCTACCTTCATATACAATGCGAACGGTAATTTCATCTTTCACAGATTCAGTCATCGTGTAAGCATCCACCACTTTACCAAACACATCAAGCGTTGCATCTATTGGTGTTCCTGTAAAACCGACAAATGTGGCATTGGGTAACGAATCGTGCAAATACTTGGCAAAGCCATACGTTTTCGTAACTCCATTTTCGGTTATTTTTACTTTTTGGTCTAAATTGACTTGGCTTCTATGAGCTTCATCAGAAATACATATGACATTGGTTCTATCAGTGAGCAATTCGGTGTCTTCTGTAAACTTATGAATGGTAGTTAGGAATACACCCCCACTTTGTCTGCCTTGGATTAATTCTCTTAAATCAGCCCTGCTTTCAACGCTTACCACTGTATTATCACCTATGAAGTTTTTAGCATTCGTAAATTGCCCGGAAAGCTGATCATCTAAATCGATCCGGTCCGTAATAAGCACAATGGTGGGGCTCTCAAAAAATTCACTTTTCATCAACAACCTTGTGAGATAAAGCATAGTAAAACTCTTTCCGCAACCTGTGGCACCAAAGTAAGTTCCGCCTTTTCCGTTTCCTTTGGGTTTTTGAGCTAACTTAATATTATCGTACAAAGCTCTTGCCGCATAATATTGGGGGTAGCGACAAACGATTTTTTCATTTTTCTTTGAGCTATCAGGAATGTAAATGAAGTTGCGAATAATGTCACGCAATCTGTTTTTGTGAAACATTCCCTGAATGAGTGTAAACATACTGTCTATGCCGTCAACTTCTTTTGTCAAACCTGACACTCTTCTCCAGGTATAGAAAAACTCATAAGGAGCAAAGAACGAACCTGCTCTGTTGTTAACGCCATCACTGATTACGCAAAAGGCATTGTATTTGAAAAGTTCAGGAATATCTCTGCGGTACCGTACCGTTAATTGTTTGAATGCATCAAAAATGGAGGCTTCTTCCCGAATGGCACTTTTGAATTCAAATACAACTAAAGGCAAGCCATTGATGTATACAATTCCGTCAGGAATACGTTTTTCTGTACCTATAATTTCTAACTGATTGACGAATTTGTAAATATTATTATCATTTTCATAGGCTGCTTGTTCATCTGCAAAAACAGAAAGCAGTGTTTCTTTTTCTGGTAGTCTGTGTTTATCTAGTCCTGCGAAATTGATCAGCTGTATGTATATGTCTTTTTGGCTTCGGTCTTCTCGTTTTAGAATAAAACCGTCTGAAAGCATTCGTAAAAAAGTTTTGTTGCTTTCGTATAAATCGGAAGAAGGAAGTGATTTGAGTTGGAGGATGATAGAATTGACTTCATTGATAGTGATGCCTTGCTCTGCATATTGGCTGAAAAGAAAATTGCTTAAATCTTCTTCTATCAGCACTTCGTCTGACTTACGGACAATGCTAATGCCCAAGTGGTGTGGGAAGCCTTCTTGCCCCAACAACTCGGAAAATGCCTTTTCTAAACTTGCTTCTGTAAATTTCATTCCTTGGGTTCAATTTTTATTGTCCAAGAAATTGTTTTTAATCTTTCTTGAATCATTCTTAATGTTTCCAAAATAGCTTCTTGTTTGGGTAATTCTCCATACACCAAATTTTTAAAGTCACCGTTGTAAATCGTTTTCAACTCGGTCCAAACATTTTCCAAGTCTTTGAAAATTAGTGCTTCATTAGGATGATGAATTAACCACTTATTATTATTTCTAAAACTTGCAACATCATCATTTGCTACCTTCAAAACCATTTCATTAAAAGCCGTTGAATGGAAAAATGCTGAAAATTCATCTTGCTTTAGTAGCTGATGCAAATCGTAAGTGTGTCTTATCTTTTTCTTTAAATCATCTATTGGATTTTCGCCATAAGAAAAACGAACTAAGCTCATTATTTTTTCGCAAATGGTTCTATCAGGTTTTAATGCCAGCAAGTCAAAAGGAAGTAGTCCGTTTTTATTAGCAATATCAGACTGTTTATTATCCAGCATCATTTGACCAACAAATGAAACGATGCTTTTGGTGGTGTATGGTTCGTAGTATCCTAACCAAGTTGATTCCAAAATGATGACATCTCTTACTTGTCCATAATTGCCTTTAAATTTTTTATCATAGGCGTGAGCTGTTTTACGATTCATTCCCATTTTATGAGTAATGCCTTCGATGGGAACTTCTGGCATTATGGTTTCTACAATCGTGCTTACTGCTTTTAATTTAGATTTTAACTTACTGTCTGTTTCTCCTTCACGTCTCAGTACTACTAAGTCAATATCTTCTGAAAAGCGTTCTATCATATTGTAACACTTGGATAGAGCTGTTCCGCCTTTAAAAATTGTGTCTTTGCCAATTTCGTTGTTGAAAATCGTAAATAGGGCGTAGGTAACCCAGTAATCTTTTTCTACATAAATGGCAGGGATTTTCATTTGGTCAGCCGTAAACTGAATCGCTTGTCTGAATAACGTTTTGTTTTCGTGCAACTTCATACAATATTCCATTTTTCGGTGGTGGATAAAGCTTTCGTAGCACCTGATAGCTTATACTTAGTAATTGGGTTCAATGATTTGAAAAGTGGTTCAGCTGCTTTCCCTTTTTGCAATTGATCTAACAAAGCACCCAATAAAGCCCTTGTAGCAGGCGGGTATTTTAATGCCAAGCGAACCAAGGTATTGATATCTTTATCAGTAAAGTTTTTGATAATAGCTAAAAACCGTTTGCAGGATGCTTCTATATTCGCATCAGGTATTTTTTTAATGTAGCGAATGGCATCCAATAACTGCAATAATGGAATATTCTCTTTGGTGATGGTGTTTTTTTGTTTTACAAAAGCAATCGTATAGCGTTCTCTTTTAAAATTGGGGCGGATCTGATTTTTTCCGATTTGTATGGTATTGCTTACCTGTGTGGTTAAGCCCAATTGGTTATAGATGCTGTAACCTGTGAGATAACCCGTTATTTTTCCATTTTCTTCCAATAAATCTTTTACTACTTGTGCCTGATTGGGTTGAAGGTTGCCAAAGGGCGTATTTTCGGGTTTATAGTATTTTCCTTTTGATAGTTTAGCGATTTTGCCCGAAGCTACCATACGATTCAGGGCTTTTATGACCGCTTCTTTTTGTTTCACCTCTGTAGTAAAGTCGGCATAGGTGAATACATAACCCTTGGGTAGCCTATCTATGTTAAATGCTATGTATTCAGTGGTTTTCATCTTTTTATTGTAATACAAAGATAGTTTATTTGTCCAGTTTATTAGAAAAAAAACTGGACATTTTTAAATTGTCAAGTTTATGGTGCGGAAAACTTGACATTCGATGTGGGTCAAAATGGAAAATCATCATCCTCTGTTTCACTATTTTCCTCTTCAACTTGTTCTACTTCCTCTTCTTCTGTTGATACTTCATTATCCCAAAAATCAGTAGGTCTGATTGTTTTATTATATGGTTCATTTTCTTTGGGGATAGGGTCAATATTTATAATTATTGGAACTTGAGCACTCAAGCCAGCCAGAACGCAAGAGCCTGTGGGTAGAATAGGCAACGCATCAAACGATATTTTATCCAAATATGAAATAGTCCTCTCAACAGCCTGAATATCTCTGTTGTTGATTAGTCGATGCAAAAAGTAATTATGCAATTGAGAAATGATTGTATCTGAAATATCAGATGGTCTTTGACTTGCGATGGTTAAAAATACGCCAAATTTTCGCCCTTCTTTTATTATTTCTTCAAAGGTTTCTAATCGATAATCTTTCCAAGTATCACTTTCTCTTTTTGAGTCATAAGATAGAATATTATGCGCCTCATCAATAATTAAATTAAAAAAGCTTCCATTTTCATTTTCATACCGAATTTTTTGTTCTAAATACTCTTTGCTTGCAACAAGCATTGGAATTGTCTTTTTTACAGAAAGGTTAGCATTGTTTAAATCAATAATAGCAAAATTATTTCCTGCGAAAATTGATCGATCAGAATCAAAATCAATAACCTTTTGCAAGTCTTTTGTTTTGCTTTTTAATTTGTTTATAGCTGGACTTATATGATCATTTTTCGCTTTATTTACTAATAGATCATCAATGATTTGTACATATAAAAAATGAATTATAATATCTAAGTCATTAGCAGGAAAATCGTAGCTGACAATTGACCTATAAAGACTTGTATTTTGAATTTCATCTGTATTAATTTGTCTATTAGTACCTAAAAGGCGGAAATAGTGTAATGTATTTTGCCATTCAAGTTCATCAAAAAACACTCTTTTAGAATCATTTTCAAACTCTGTATCAATTAGATGAAATAGATAGTCCAAAACCTCAAAGGCTTTGTCCTTGTCAGCCATTAGGAGTGTTTTATTCGTTTGATTTTTTAAAACCCCACGGAAATACTCAACTGGATTTTCTTTATCAAACACTTTTTTATACAAATTAACTGTTCTTTTCAAAAATGGCTTTTGAGTCTTTTCTGTTGCATCTGCGAGAATTGACAATAGCTCTACATTAAATAAAATTTCTCTTCCTAATGGTAATTTATCTTCATTTGGAATTTCATCAAATTCCAATCTAGTATTTAAACGATAGATTTTTTTGCTTGCTACGATTGCATTTCCTTTGGAGTACTCCCCATTAAAATCAATCAGCAGAAACTTTGCATTCTTTTTAAAACCTGAATTATTGGCATAGACCTTAAAAAGTTTGTGATATAAACTGGCAAGTGTATAGGATTTGCCACTACCAGTATTTCCAAATATCCCAATATGACTTGCAAACAAACTATTTATTCCAATACCTATCGAATTCCCTGTTTCATTGGATAAAACACCAATATTTAATTCAATATCAGGTTCACCATTAATGTCTTTGATGAAATTGTGAACTCTACTAAACTCGTCAGCAGTTAGTAAAAATGCCTCATTGTCAAGCAATGGCAGTTCTTTAACACCTTGTTTAAAAACCGATTTCTCAAAATAACCAATTAAACTTACCCTTAAAACCCTTTTAATTCTTTCCTTTTCTTGCTTATAATTTTTTTGACTGATGAGTTTATCCTCAGTAATAAATTCTTCATCAATCTTTCCAATTAACTCCTCAAACCCCTTACATACTTTTATATAGCTACCTACTGAAATACCTTTTATTATTTGTCCATTGAACAATAGGTGTGAAGCATTTTTGGATTTATGAACTTTTATTTCAATAATCCTACCTCTTACGGATTCTACTTTTCCAATATGTAAGGCTGAATTAATGTCCATCTGCTTTCTTTTCTGCCTTTTCTTTAGAAGGAGAGATAAGTTCTTTTGCTAATTTCCCTATATAAAACTCGTTAACTGTTCTCAAAAAGAAGTCGCCATTTTCTCTTGGTAAATAAATAATGTTTGCAGCTGTTCCTAATCTTGCTGTGATTTCTTGTTCTGCATTGTCATCATATGCAAATATTAATATCAGTAAAGTGGGATTGGCTTTGGCTACCCTTGTTGTGATTTTACAAATATGTTCATCTGCAAAAGAGAATCCGCTAACTAACAATATTGAATTTTCTCTTTCAAGGTTGTTCGAATACATTCGCAACAATTCGTAATATGAATATTTCAGAGTAGTTTCTTCAAATTTATCTTTATTAGGGTTAACCATTATTAGCTCGTCATAAGTCGAAAGGAACAAATTTAATTTATCTTTTAATCCTGCTGAATTCTCTTTTTCAGTAACTTTTATATATGCTTCTGATAAACCAATATATTTCCCCTCGTCATCAAAACACTCTATCAGTTCGCCCTCATTAAATTGAATATCGGTTAAGTTTTTAGTTACACTTAGTGCTCCGTCAAAATAGATAGTTTCATTTTTCTTATTTAGTATCCAATTTAAACTACCGTGTAGCTTAAATAAATTGAACAACGGAACTGTTGATTGGTATTCGTAATGGGATGAAACTTTATTAATTATGTTATGAAAATTTTCTGTTCCAAATTTAGGGTTCATTCTACCAGAAAAGCCATCATTTATAGAATATCCCAATTTTTCAAGCGCTACATCCAAAAAGACATCCATATTGGTAGTAAATAAATTCACTTGCTTTGAAATGATATTGGTGGAGCGTTTCACCAAAATGGTTTGGATAGATTGAAGTAAATCTAAGTAGGTATTTAGGGTTTCATTCGACTTATCATTAATCGCTAGCAATTCAATATTTCTTTGAATGCAGTTTTTAAAATAGTAATACTTTATAGAAACCTCTATCAATTTTAAAACTGATTCATCATCCTGTTCCTCATTTAACCCAACTTTCTTCTGTAAATTATCAAGTGCTTTTTCTATATCTGTTAAAGTGTTTAAAAATGGTTTTGATGCACCTGAACCAATTAGGAAATTCAGGTGGCAGCTTTCAATGACTTTTTTTATGTCTTCGTATTTCATTTTCCTTTTAACATTTTTTTACTTATGTTTTTATTAGTCGCATCCTTTCCAGCTGCAGCTCTACCAGATGTGGTTCTCTTGTCCAGTTTGCTCTCTTTTGTAACTCTTGAAATCTTCTTTGCCATAATTGTATTCTATTTTACTCCACTGTCGCCAACTTAGAAAGCAACAACGCTTTCAATTCCGTTAGCTTTTGGTTTTCTGATTGACTTAATTTCGTTTGCCTAAAAATATTTTGTGCTAATCCATTAAACCTCAAAGCAACTTCATCATTAGGAAGAATTGCTTCAGTTTCATAAAGCATATCGTATGAAACAAATGGCTGTGAACTTCCTCTTGTATTGGACATCAAATCTTTTGATAATAATGTCAAGTATGAGAACCATTTTAAATTTTCAAATTTTGCTAAACACATAACCCCATTATAGGTAACAAAGTGTTTACCAAATGCAAATACAACCTTACCACAATATTCACCCATATGACCAATTACAGGTGCGTCTTCAGAATTATATTCATCAAAACCTCCAATTACTCCACCCGCCCCATATATGGGATAAAGACCACCATTATTAGGATTCGTGTTGCCTTTGCCATATTGAAACTTATATAAATCTTCAAGTGTGCCAAGTTTCCATCCCTTCGGAATCTCTTTCTCCAATTCCTCATTCCAAACCATCTCACCACCATTGCTCTTGTAAGGTTTTCCGTATTTATCAGGAAATTCAAACTCCACAAACCACTCCCTATAAATCGCCTGTGCCGTTTCTTCGAGTTTTTGGATGAGTTGCTCGTTGAGTTGGATGCGGTTTTGGATGGTGTTGTATTCTTTTACGATTTCTCGTTGTTTGTCTATGTCGGGGATGGGGAGCATTACTTCTTGCATTTCGTCCCAAGAAAAAATTTCTCTGGCACTTCCGTGGCTTTTAAACCGTGCATAACGGTCAAACTCTGGTCTGCGAAACCACATCATTAAGTATTGAGGCAATAGTTTTTCGGTATCTGATACTTCAAATGGAATATATGCCTGAGAAATCATTGCTTCATCATAATCATCAAATAATGCTATGGTAATTTTTTCACCATTTCTGGAAGTTACGGGACCATAGCCAAATTGATTACGTTTGATAATTCGATAAGTCGTCATATTTGTTCCAACGGTATTGGCAATAGAAGGAATAAATTTTTTCTGAATGCTTAACCCCATTAAAGGAATATTGCTCAAATCTGAATTTCGTCCTTCAACAGGTTGTATGTAGTCGCCTAAACGTTTAAAATTTAATCTCATATCCCAACTCTTTGAATACGGTTAGTAAATCATTTTTGCTTTGGGCTTCTGCTTTGAGCAATTCAGTAAACTCAGTTTTTAAAGCATTCATTTTATCATCAAAGTCAATGTTTTCGTCTCTGTTGACAAACTCAATGTATTTACTGGGCACAAGTGAAAAATCTTTTTTCTCCACTTCTTCCAAAGTAGCAGCATAACAGAACTCTGGTACATTTTCTATCTCCTCCACCTGCCATTGGTGGTAGGTATTCACTACTTTTTGAATGTCATCATCAGAAAACTGCGTGTATTTCTTTTCAAAGGGTTCGCCCATTTGTCGCAAGTCCATAAAAAGGATTTCGTTTTCACGGTCACGGTAATTGCGGGTTTCATCACCAATCTTTCGGGTCTGGTCTTTTTTGTTCTTGTTCAAAATCCACAGCGTAACACTGATGTCGGTGGTGTAAAACAAGTTTCTTGGCAACACCAAAATGGCTTCCACCAAGTTATTTTCAATCAGCTTTCTGCGTATTTTGTATTCTTCGCCACCGCCACTCAAAGCACCGTTTGCTAATATAAAACCTGCTATCCCATTGTCTGAAAGCTTAGAAACCATATTCAAAATCCAACCGTAATTGGCGTTGCTTTTGGGTGGGACATCATAGCCCATCCATCGTGGGTCGTCCGTGAGTTCGTTTGATGCTCGCCAATCCTTTTGGTTAAAAGGTGGGTTGGCCATGATGAAATCGGCTTTCAGGTCTTTGTGTTGATCGTCACCAAAGGTATCTGCTGCTTTTTCGCCTAAGTTGCCACTGATGCCCCGGATGGCAAGGTTCATCTTTGCGAGTTTATAGGTGGTGTTGGTGTATTCTTGTCCGTAAATGGAAATTTCTTTTTTGTTGCCGTGGTGTGCTTCAATAAACTTGATACTCTGCACAAACATACCACCTGAACCGCAAGCAGGATCATAGATAATTCCTTTATAGGGTTCTATCATTTCTGCTATTAGGTTGACAATACTCTTAGGTGTGTAAAATTCACCCTTTCCTTTCCCCTCTGCCAAAGCAAACTTGGAGAGGAAATATTCATACACTTTACCCACCAAGTCTTGTTTGGGGTCTTTGTTGGTATCAATGTCGTTGATGGTATCAAGCAAAGAAGCCAATTTGGTCACGTCTAATCCCAAACGAGAAAAGTAATTGTCTGGCAATGCTCCTTTTAATGATTTGTTGTTTTTTTCAATGGTATGTAGGGCTGTATCGATGAGTAGCGCAATATCATTTTGCTTGGATTTTTTAATAAGAAAATTCCATCGACTGGATTCTTCTAAAAAGAACACATTGTTCTGATTGTAGAAGGCTGGCATTTCAATGTACTTTTCTTTGCCCTCAGCAATCAATTTTGCTCTATGCGCTTCAAACTTATCGCTAGCAAACTTCAAAAAAATCAAACTTAAAACTACATGTTTGTATTCGGCAGGCTCTACGCTACCTCTCAGTTTATTTGCCGCTTCCCAAAGAGTTACTTCTATTGGTTTTTCTTTTACTTCTTTCTTCTGCTTCGCCATTTATGCTTTTATCTGTTATTTAGTTTTCAAATTTAGTTCATTTATCTGAGCATTTGCAAAAACCAAAAGTGTCAATAGTACTGTTGCTTTTTTACTTCAATCACAACATTCTATTCCTGAGGTATATTCAATTAATTTCTTAAAATTATTAAATTATAATTTCATAAAACATACCAATAACAGGGTATTTTTAATCAAAATTGACGATTATTGATCAGAAAAGAGATATTTTCTTGTCCTTAAAGCTAAAAACTTTTGGGGAAAGAAGGTGTTTTTTCATAATAATGCTCAGTTTATCATTCTTAAGCTAAATTCTTTTTAAGCTCCATGTAAGCTGTAATTAGATTCATGGAAAAGTAATTTGACCCAAATCAATCAAAATGAAGTTTTGCAAAAGAAAATATTTTGATGATATTATTAACTTGTAAATGTTAATAATATCAACAATGGATGTTTTTGAAATTTTAACGGAACTGGATAGGAGAGAGGAGCAAATTGAAATCAAGCTCAAAAAGATCATAGAGGCTAATTTAAACCCTTTCCCTGGTGATAGAATACATAAGGCAAAGCTGTTACTTAAACTGATCTACGAATTCAAGAAGCATATTCAGGCAGATGAATTTATCCTTGCAGGAATGAAATTAAGGGATTTGGAAATTGAAGGATTGATGATCTTACCTGAGAGTAAATAGTAAAAAAATAAATATGTGTATCCGCTTGAATGCACGTGACAAAATTTGACAATACGTGTCAATTAGTTGTAGGTTGAGATTCGTTGTTGTTCCTTGTATAAAAATAGGAAACATTATGACAATACTTCAATTTCTACAATACTTTCCAGATGAAGAAAGCTGTGAAGTTTATATCAAAGAGAGCAGAGAAAAGGCAGGAATATGCTGTAAAACCTGTAAATCCAATACTAAGCATTACTGGTTCAGTGGTGGAAAATTCTTTGAATGTAGTCAATGCAGAAGGAGGAGCTCCTTAAAAAGTGGAACTGTAATGGAGAGCAGCAAGATATCTCTTCATACCTGGATGTTGGCTTTTATCTTCATGTCAGCTACTAAGAAAGGCTTTTCGTGTCTTGAATTCCAAAGGCAGGTTAGCTTGTCAAGATATGATACTGCTTTCAGACTGATGCATAAGATTCGTGCCATGATGGGTAAAAGGGATTCGCTGTATATCTTAAATGACATGATTGAGTTTGATGAATGCTTTGTAGAAGTTGCAACCAAAAAACAGGTAAAGCAAAACCTCAAACGAGGAAAAGGGAGCCAAAGACAGGCAAAAGTAGCAGTGGCTGCCGAATCTACCCCACTTGAAAATCCCAGAACAGGAAAGAAAGACAGAGCATGTGGATTTTATAAAATGGAAGTACTAGGAAAAGTAGATTCAGATCATGTCAACAAATTCATTAAGAAGAATATAGCTGGAGATGTCGTCCTGTTTACCGATAAAAACACAGCCTATGTTGATATTGTAGATATTGTTGACACACATTATATGGTTGTTTCAGACAAAGTAAGTGTCAATGAAACCCTGAAATGGGTACATAAAGGAATCAGTAACCTGAAAAGAAATCTATTGGGAATACATCACATGATCACATATAAATATTTACAGAACTACCTCAATGAATTCGTCTATAAGCTTAACCGAAGATATTTTGGAGAAAGACTATTTGACCAATTGATTATTGCAGCTGTTCATCCTTACGTGCAGTGATGCGGATACACATAAAAATAAATTAATTTAGTAATTTATAATAAATCAACGTAAAGTAAATTACCATGATAATTTAAAAAATATAAATTTAAAATTTGTAAAAATACATTGTAACTACTCAGGTACATTATTTACTGACCAATATTCAAGTATTTGGAGTCTTGTTGCCCTCTGTGGTGTATTGATGCGTATTTGTATGTGAATGTACGAAAATCAGCTTTAAAGTTGGTTTATCCACATTTTTTTGTGGGGAAAAACAGCGTGGATTATTGGTATTCATGGGATTATGTGCTGATATTCAGGAAACATTTCTATAGGATATTGGACCACAGAGATACGCTTATTCAGGAACTGATCAAGATGAACCTCCAGCTTATGGAGGAGGTCAAGTCTTTAAAATCTAGGGTATCCGATTTGGAAAATGAGCTTGCCCGTTACCGTAATCCAAAAAACAGCCGCAACAGCTCGGTTCCCCCTTCAAAAGACGAGAACCGCCCCAAAAAAAATCAGAGTCTCCGTCAGGATACAGGGCGCAAAACCGGCGGTCAGCCTGGACACAAAGGCCATACCCTTGAAATGACATCCTCCCCGGACATAATAGAAAACCACATCCCTTTATTCTGTACCTGCTGTGGTGGTGATCTGTCGGCGGTTCCAGCAGAACTGTCCTCCAAAAGACAGGTCCTGGATCTTCCTGTGATTAAAGTGGTATGTACCGAGCATAGAATCTTTTCCAAAAACTGTTCCTGTGGAGAAAAGATCAGTGGGTCATTCCCTGACAATATCAATGCCCCCATACAGTACGGGAGCGGTGTTGAAACCATTGTCGGTTATCTGCATGCCAGACAGTATGTTCCCTATAGAAGGATGAAAGAACTTCTCAGGGACTGCTTCGGTATTAATCTCAGCGAGGGGAGTATCGATAACATTATCGGTAGGTTTGCCCGCAAGTCTGCACCAATATATGCAAAGATAAAGACGGCAGTCTCTAAAAGTCCTGTGATAGGAGCTGACGAGACTGGGGCTAAAGTGGATGGAAACAAACAGTGGGTCTGGACTTATCAGACCGAGGAACTCACCCTGTTAGCTATATCTGAATCACGTGGACTTAAGGCGATGAATACACATTTTCCCGATGGGTTCGGAAAGGCAGTATTGTGCCACGATGCATGGAGGGCGTACTTCAACTATTCGGAAAATCTGCACCAGCTTTGTTGTGCACATCTGCTTAGGGAGCTCAACTACATTGTTGAACGCTATAAATCTAAATGGGCTGACAGCCTTAGGGCCCTGTTCAGGGAAGCTATCTCACTAAAGAGAAAACTCAAAAAACTACCGGATACAGAGAATAGCAGGAGTATTGCTTCCATTGAAGAGAAGATGGATAACCTACTCGCCCAACCTGTAGAGTCAAAACATAAAGAAGCAGTATCCCTACAAAAAAGACTCCTGAAATACAGAAAGTCACTTTTTACTTTTCTCTATCACCAAAAAGTACCACCGGATAACAATGCCTCTGAAAGAGCCATACGCAACATCAAGGTGAAACAAAAAATATCAGGACAGTTCAAATCCAACAATGGAGCTGAAAACTTCTGTGTTATAAGATCCGTCGTGGATACCCTGATCAAACGTTCGGGAAATATCTTAGAAAATCTAAATCATATAGCTAATTTACAACCTGAGTAGTTACAATACATTTTATAAAAAGTAAATATGTGTAAATTAAATCGTTTGATAATCAATATTTTATAATAAAAAGAGAAGATTGTATTTTTTAATAATTACATTATTTTTTTTGCTAAAAAAGTGAGTTGAAATTGAGTCTTGGTTAAAAAAATTGGGGAAGTTTCCTTCCCCTTTAGCTCAATCTTAGACTACTTTTTTTAGTAAGTCCAATGGTTCAAAATCATCATCTTCAGACCTTGTTAAGAGTATGTCATAAAATTTTAAAAGAATCAATTTTATCTCCTCTTGTGTCTTAAATTGAAATTCTTTTAATGCTGCTGGGGGAAAGAAAGTCCCTTCTATATCACCAATGTCAATGAAATGAGGATCAAGAATAGATTCAAACATTAAACTGAGGATTTTTATATTGGTAAGCGCAATGGAATCTAAACAAAAACTTAATTCAGTTTTGTTATTAGCAACTATTAATGATGAAATCTTTCTGTATTTCTCAATATCCAAAGGATAATAAGATGAAAAGTATTATAACACTCCCCATTTGTTGGACCAAAAGTATCAGTTGCTAAGTTAATTTATTTATTTGTTAATACTTCTTTAGTTGTCCTATTTCCCAAGGGTACCCTTGGGAAATAGGACAACTAACTTTTACTTTATGCTGCTTTTCGGGTTGGCCCATAATATCTTTCCCCAGGCTTCTCCCTAGTGGTATGATGAACCTTTTGGTTGTAATATTCAATATACCATTTGACACCTTTGAGCAGGTCATAACCGTCCTCGCTTGGGTTCAGATAGATGTAATCATACTTGATCGACTTCCAGAACCTTTCAATATATACATTGTCCAAAGCCCTTCCCTTTCCGTCCATTGATACTTTGATATCCAGCCCTTCAAGGTAATTGATCCATAAGGCTGATGTGTACTGGCTTCCCTGATCGGAATTGACTATCTCTGGCTTACCATTTTCTCTGATGGCCTCTTCGATTACCTGCTTACACCATTTGGCGTCCTGACTGTTGGATATACCCCATGACAGTATCCTTCTGCTGTAAACATCCATGACTGCGGTCAGGAACATAAACCCCTTCTGCATCGGAATGTAGGTGATATCGGTTACCCACACTTGGTTGGGCCTTTCAATCTTTAAGTTCCTGAGAAGATAAGGCCTGATATATTCACGCAAACCGGATTTGGTAAGGTTCTTCCTCCTGTAAAGGGTTTCCCTGCCCATCAGCCTGAAAAGCCTCCTGATGCGCTTTGGGCCGACAACGAAGCCCAGTCCTGTCAACAGATAGACCATCGACACAACGCCTTCAGTAGGGTGATCGGTAAGATGCCTGTCCATGATTCCCATCAGTTTCAGATTGATCTCGTTTTCCCCTTTTGGTTTGTAATATAGACTGCTTCGGGGAACCTCCAATACTTCACACTGTTTCCTTATAGAAAGCCCCTTATAATCGGAACAAACCAATGTCGCCCGGTCTTTCATATCCCCAGTTTCTTGCAGCTTTTTTTTAAAAAGTCATTCTCTACTTTTAGCTCTCCGATCTGGGCATAGAGCTGCTCAAGGGCAGGGCCTTCTTCCTTTTTCTTTGAATGATCCTTTTCAAATACAGCTGACATATTATCCAAAAACTCACCCTTCCACTTGGAGATAATCACAGGGCTAACATCGAACTTCTTGGACAATTCAGCCAATGTAAACTGATTCTTGATTGCTTCAAGGGCCACTTTTGCCTTGAACTCAGGAGAAAACTTTCGTCTTGTTTGCTTGTTCATAAGGTTAAATTTAAACGGTTTTTTTTAACTTAACCTCTGGTCTCAATTTTGGGGAGTATTATATATTGAGCAAATTTTTTATTTGATGCTTTTGTGATTTTCTCTATAATTGGATCAGTTTTTTTAATGAATGCAGCATCTCTATTGATATTTAGTTTAAATTCTTTATCGACTGTTACATCAGGATAGATACTCTGAAACATCCCGTACATCTTGTATTCAATGAATTTCACCTTATAAATTTGATCTGGAAAAATTTCACTTAATACAAAAGCATGCTCTTTCGGAAGATTTTTTTCAAGCCTTTTTAAAAAACCTAAGTAACTAAGAATAGTATGTGGAAAGTAAATTTGATCTGATTTTACCATATGGAAGTCAAATTCCAACGTCCCACTTAATGGATAATAATTTGATCTTAGATAATGAATTATTTCCATAATATCATAATCGACCACAAGCAAGTTGTCTTCAACGTCAAATTTTTTAATGAAGAAGCCTTCTTTTTCTATTTTTACATTTTTTAGCTTTCCAAGACTAATATATATTCTAACAATAACTTCATTCAATTGTATCAGGTTGTGCATTAAGTTTGGTTCATCTTGCTGGAAATCAATATTTTCGTTTTTCATTTTAATTTATGTTTTAGTAGTTTAAATTTGTTTACATAGACATTCCTTGATCTCTTTTTTTCTTTTTTCTAATCATTTCCTCTTCCTCAAATTCATACATCGCTGTATTGGCTTCTGGGGGAAACAAAAGAGACCAATCGATATTTGAGTATTTGGATTCAAGTCCTTTAAGGACCCTTGTTTCGCTTTCTACCTTAGGATTTTCTACCATTCTAGCTTCTCGAGCTATTTGATTACGTTCTTTCTTTTTTGCATTTCTAAATTCAAATGTTTCTTCAACTGTCCTATCCATTCTAGTCATAGAATCAAACATTCGTTCAGCATTCTTGAAGAAAATGCACCTATCAAAACCACCTCTAATTACGCCAGTTTGGGAATTTCTATGATTCGTACGAGGTGAGAGTTTTAGTTTTTGACTAATATCTTTTCGTGAAATAATGACATGAACATGATGATTCAAACCATACTTTTTTTTCCCTGTTTCCTCATCATATCTATAATCCTCAATTTTTGCGTAATACATGATATCCTTGCCAGAGAGGCCTTTATTGAAATTTTTGGCATAAAGATCCATCATATTTCTAGTGTAATTCATCAGAAATTCGTCCATTGACTGAGAATTCGGTTTTGATAATAGTTCTTTTTGAGACGGACAGATGTTCATCAAATAGTACTTCGAATCATCTTTGCCTAATTTTTTGATGTTTTTATCAATATTTCCAATTACTTCTTCCACTTTAACAGAATCCTTATCGAATGAAAAGAAATGTCTTTTAAAACTTTCCGGTTGGCCTTCATTTTCCTTTTCTAGGTAAATGGCAAGTTTCCTGCAGGAGCCTTTGTTAGAGGCTCCATTCGGATATTTTTTTGAACCAAATGTGATAATCATGACTTTTTAGAGGGAAAGAGCTTATTCTTTATGTTGATGATTTCTTTGGTGGACTTCACGAAATCAATAAGTGAAGAAGTAAACTCTCTTGATTGTCCAGGGGCAACCCCATTTAAAATGTTAGGATATTCATTATTTACATTTTTATAAAGTTTATACTGGCTTGCATATAGGGTCCTTATAAACTCAAAGTACTCTGACTTTTTACTTTCTAAGTCTTGCATTTTAGTATTAATAGAAATATCCATATGCTTAAAGAATTTTGACATGTCGCTCTGAATTGAAATAAGAGCCTGAGAATATTTTTCTATTTTATTTTCATCATTAGAATTACCATTGTTTTCAACTGTTTTTTGAATCTGATTCAATTTTTCCATGACTCTGTCTCTAGTCATCACCGTAGGGTTAAATCCTGTCTTGTGCGAATAATTGATCATATCTTCTACAAGTTGCTTTACTGACACTTTAAATTGATCAGCTAAGACCTTAACTTTTTGGTGTTGTTCAGGGTCAATTAAGATTGATTTGTTTTTGATTTGCGTTTCCATTTTGTCTTTATTTTATGGCTGTTAATAATATATTTTATAGTGTTTTCTTGGAAAAATATTGAATTGTGAATCATACAAAGAATGGGGCTTGCCCCATTCCCTCTCGCTATTATATTTTTCCTCATTCTAGCGTTTTCTCAGCCGTGTGAGATGGCTATATTTTTTTGGAAATTTATATTCATTATTACTCATCTTATCCTATGTTTAAGTGCATTTGATTTTTGCACTTATTGCATAATTTTTGCACTTGATATTACCCGAAATCAGCTTTAATAGGCTGATTTCGGGGTTTGTGAATAAAGTGCAAAGTCTGCAACTTTTTCTAGGCTTTGGAATATAAACCGGGACGATTTAGGGTGAAAAGGTTAGGGTTATTGGCTAGAAAGTAATAGAAGCTCCTAACCGAAAAACCTAATCTGCTAGCAATTTTTATTCCTTCGGATGAAGAAAATTGCTCTGGAAGTTTGTTGTAAAGCTCAAGGTGATGTGGCCGCAGCTTTGTAGCAGGATCTGTGTTTATTAGAAAATCAAGCGCTTTTTCCGATTGTCCTCGAAAGTATTCTGTTAGCATTATTGCTCTTACGGCTGTGCTGTAGGAAATTGAGTCTAGCTTTTCCTTTCCAAATGCCCAGTCTATTATATGAAGAATAAGGCATATCCGTTGAAGATGGATGTCAAACTTGGAGTAGATAGAAGCAATCGCTTCATCTGAAGAATCAACCAAGTTTTTGTTAAATACATTGAGCCATTCCAAAACTAGTTTTTGAGCTTTAGGGGAAAATGAAAAATTCTCAGTCTCATTTAAAGTCTCACTGTAATCAAAGACCTTTTGGATTTTATCCTCAAAAGAGGCTATCGGTAATTTTAGATTGATTTTTTTGTAAATGGCCTTTTCAGTAAAATTAGGCCATATGTAGAGGAATCTATCAAAAAATCCGGACCCATCAGCCAAGATTGAAGCTAGTGTTTTTTCTAATATTTTTGGTTGAGTTGTCCCTGCTAGCATCAGAAATGGATCAAGTACAGGAGGTATTTCTATTTTAGAAGCTCGATTTAATATTACTGGATCTTGTGACCAGAGTTCGAGATAGTTTTCTAAATCTGACCCTGATCTATACTTATTTAAATCCCGAAAGAATCCTGCAATCTCGTCTCTTATTTGAGCGACTCCTCTTGGGTTTTTCGCTAGGGAGTTGCCCACTGCCTCTAAAGTCGAATCTTTGAGAATGCTTTGTTTTCGAGTAGGAGGATCCATTGGATTTTCTTCTTTTTCTTCGGGTGATAGCTCCAGCCATCTTTCATAATCATTCTTGGCTTTTTGATACTTTTCAAATTCAAGTTTATCTAGTTCGTAGAAATATTTCATGGTTAATTTCAATGCAGAACTTTTATTTGATCCCGGGTTTCCAATAAGGGCTAGATACAATATTGGTTTTAATTTAGTCGTGTTTTCTAAGATCGAAACGGACATGTTATTTCCAATTGCGTAACCAAAAGAAAATAAGATGGATGCCCCTAAATAATCTTCATGTATACCCCTTCCTTGGGAAATTTTTTCTGTAATTCTCTGGAGTTCCTTCGGGAACACATTTAATGGGAATGTACTCTCCCTCTGACCTATTGAAATAATGTTTTTTAGGTTTTCTGAAATTTTCGGCAAATTATTTTTTTGATTTTTCATGATTCTATTTTTTTTAGTTAAAATAGAAAACCTTATATTTGTTTAAGGTTTAAATACAAGATTTTCAACTGATTAGATATAAGAGCGAACTGGCAGGTTCGCCTTATTTTTTTCTCCTGCCAGCGGCAAGAATTTCGGATTTTAAATAATACTTGGAGTTGTTGAACTCGTGCTCTTGAAGAATACCCTCGCGAGTCCAATTGGAAATGGTGTTTCTAGATCTCTTAAGGAGTATCATTACTTCTTTTACAGTGAGATATTCATCTTCGAGAGAAGGGTAATTTTTCTGATTCTCCTTACGGATTTTATCAGCTACAGCTGCAGCAAGCTCTTCGATGAGTTGCCCCTTTTCGATTGGGCTGAAAATTAAATTGTTCATACGTGTTTTATTTTGATGATGCTCAAATGTCACGTATATGCACAAAAAAGGGACCCTTAGGGTGACCCTAAAAATTCAAAAAGTAACTAATTTGCCTTATTTTGGCATTTTTGGTATCTTAATAATCTTTATCCACAATTTCATTTATTCTCTTTTCTTTAATCTGGTCCAGTAGTTTTGATGTTAAAAGATTTTCTGAGGCCTGAGATATTGGAATAATAAATTTTTTTTGTTGATGCCAAAAACCGTTACGATGTAATTCTGTATCAATGTTATTAATTCTTTTTAATGATTCTCTAATTGTTGATGGGTCTTTTCCAAGGGCACCGCCAAGAAATTTTATTTGATCGTCACCAGTAGTTATTTTTAGATCTAAAAATTTCTGTAAGCTATCTATTTTTTTATTGGTAATTGAGTCCGTAAGGATACTACTCCGAAAAAGAGTTTCAAAAGTAAAAAGGAGCTTGAATACAGTATCAGAACTTTGTTTTATTGAACTGAGCTCTTTTTTTTCTTCTTTCGTCAAACTTAATAAGTCTGAATTATTATTGATGGATTGCTCCTCTTCAAGATCACTAATTGAAGTTGGAAACAAAGTCCTATCAATAAAATGATTAGAAAAGTTTTTGGTTTTTTCTTCATCGACTAAATCTAGGTTTATGAAGGCTTTGTAATTATCAGGAGAAGATATGAAATCAAAGAATAATTGAGTATCTCTTAAATTATCTAATTGATCTTTGCCATACAGAAAAATAAGTCCCACTGTAAATAATGCTGATGCTGTAAGTATTGCAATAAGATTTAAAGGATCAGGATTTAGATAAATATTAATGATAAAATATAAGAATGCTAAAGCTAAAATAGCGTAAAAGATTGAGTAGATTATTTTTTCCTTTAAGATGTAAAAACGCTCTAAATCATTTAATTTTTTTCCGTTCCTATTATATATATGAAGTCCAAGTCTGTAACCTGATATTCTATCGTTTCTGTTAGAATTGTCAAAGTATTTAAACCACTCCAATAGTTGGAATCTAAAAGTCGACATGTTAGGATTAATATTTTTCATAGTTTTTAGGGGTAATTAATTCCAAGCTTTATTCATTTCATTTTTCTTTCTGTCTTCATCTACTTCGATGTACCTCTTAAAAGACTTATAGTCTGAGTGACCTGTAACCTTCATTACTACCTCTGCGGCCATGCCAAATGCTAGGGATAAGGTGACAAAAGTTTTTCTACCTGTATGAGCACTGATCATTTCGTGTTTTGGGACTATTTTCACTTCTCTTTTTGCTCCCCGAAAGCGAATGATTTCTACAGGATCGTTGATCTCAGCTAATTTGCATAGCTCTTTGATATATTTGTTAAATTTCTGATTGGAGATCATTGGAAGTGGATTCAAATGTTCTGCATACTTTTCAAGAATTGCTCGAGAATATTGGTTTAAAGGCACTATTGAGGGTTCCTTTGTTTTTGTTATAACAAGTTTAATTTCATCCTCTTTAATATGATGTCTTTGCAGCTGTTCTAGATCTGAATATCTATAGCCAGTTGCACAGCTGAAGACGAATATGTCCCTAATCTGGTCTAGCCTTTTATTATTTGATAAATCGTGAGTAATCAGTTTTTCGAATTCTTTTGCTGTAAGCGCTATCACCTCAAGCTTTTCTTTTTTTATGGTGAATTCCTTGAATCCGTCATTGACTTCTATTCCTTTTCTTTTAGCATAGTTTATGAATGTTTTTAATGTGCTCAGCTGTTTGGCGATAGAGATATTATTTAAAAAGGTAACATGGCCTGTTTTGGGGTTCTTCTTTTCCCATTGAATTAAATAATTCTGAAAATCTTGAAAAAATTGATAATTCATTTCCTGGAATCTAATGGGCGTTCTTCGAAAATCTTGGAAGTTCTTGAGGTGTTTTTTGAGTGATTTATATACAACCATACTTCCTTTCACTCTTGAAGGTGCATTTTCAGTTATGTATTGATCTATGAAATCATATACAAGAGTAGTAGGCTCAACTTTTTTTGTAACCTCTTTTTTGGATTCTTTAACTTTGGAAACAAGCATCTCTAGATCATATACTATAGCTTTTGCCCTAAAATCAATTTCTATTTGTCTGATTTTTGATTTCAGTTCATTCAGAATGTCTTGATACATGATCAAGGTTATTTTTCTGGGAATTAGGTCTCCAAATTTTTTTTCTAGTATCGCTTTCTGTTTAATTGTAAGGTCTATGATTTCTTGTTTATCATGTGACCAAAGTTCTGGAATCAGTTTTATGCCAGTAGAAACCTTGACTTTCTGTCCCCTTAAATGAATAATTAGAACTAAAGGTTGTTCCCCCTTTTTGTTAATCAGATCCTTACGGAGCATAAAACTCAATGTCGCCTGCATTTTTTCTTTTGTTTAATTTTCAAACATAATAATTATAAATTAAAGGGACTAATAGAGGGGTGAAAAAGTTGAGCAATATTGATTATTACTGTACAAAAATGAATAATAGCATCATTTAAAAAGCGTATTGAATGTATTTTAATTGCAGTTTTACTCTAATTTGACCAATAGGTTACATTCCCTCCTCCTCTGCAAAACAAAACCCTAACAGACTGTAAAACAGGACGTTAGGGTTTTTTTCGTTTAGGGTCATTACGGAACAAATACTATTTTAGAGAGGTCAATATGTCTGGAACGGGGGCAGCATTCTTTGGAATATCCAACATTCTGTCAAAAGTGGCTTTGAAACGGGTCGTTCCAATTATAACAAGTACTAACTCCCTTTCAGTTTTTCTCTTTTTGCCGACAGCTTTGCAATTTGTTCGATTCTTGATATTCTAGTTTTCTCAGTTTTTGCAAGTTTAATATATCTCAATACAAACCTTTTACTGGAATCATTTATGTTATAAAAAAACTCAGAGGCTCCTTCATATTTCTCCAATGCTTTTTGCAGGTCTTCTGGAATGACCAAATTGTCAACATCCTCCATAAAATCCCATAAGCCAGTCTGCTTAGAAAGGGCTATAGATTGAAATCCAGCTTGATGCATTTTTCCTTCCTTAATTAACTTACTTGCACGATCTTTATAAGTCTTTGCCCAATGTGTTACTTTACGAGGTGAGATCAACTGCATTGTTTTGATATCATCTAATTTTCTTCGTATACCATCTATCCACCCAAAGCAAATTAATTCATCTAATACAGCAGAGGTAGAGAGGTATTTATCTTGTTCAACTTTCTTGTAAGTAACCAACCAAACACTTTCCTCTTGTGAATGGTGATTTTCCAACCAGGCTCTCAATTCAAGACTGGATTTTACCTCTACTTTAGCAAAATTTTCTGTTTCGATCATTCAGGGAATTATTTCAATTTTTCTAACTTAACAGTTATCAAACATCCTTAAAGGCAGCACTGTTTAACTCCATTCGAAATTTTGTTTCAGTATTTGGCTTAAATTAATCTCTTTCTTTTTGACGAAAATCAGGAAAACCGCTAGGAGTCCATTTTATTGACCTGGCTCTTGTGGCACGATTTGGATCTGAGAGTTCATGACCTTGAATTTCCTTATAATCTCTTGCGTGATAAATCATGATAACAGTTTCATTATCTTCGGCTAAAGTGAAAGAGTTATGACCTGGGCCGTATCTTTCCAATTCTTCATTTGTATAAAATACAGGACCAGGTGATTTATTCCAATTCGATATATTCATAATATCACTGTTTTCATCTATCCAAAGTAAACCTAAACAGTAGTTTTCATTTGTTGCACTTGCAGAATATGTTACAAAAATTTTTCCGTTTCGCTTGATTACTGCGGGGCCTTCATTTACATTATATTTTACTCTTTCCCATCCAAATTCAGGCTCTGTAAGCACTATTTCTGGTCCTGTTAGTGTAGTAGGGTTTTTCATTTCAGACATGACAAGTGCAGTTCCATGTTCTCCGCCTTTGACATTTTGTGCCCATATCATATACCGTTTACCATTGTGTTCGAAGGCAGTTGCGTCTAATGAAAATGAATCAATCTTAGATTTTATTTGACCTTCTTCTTTCCAGTTTGCTTGTGTAGGATCATCTGATGAGCTCGATAAAGCCCACATTCTAATGTTCCAGATGTCTTCGGCTTCACCTGCTGCAAAATATATATACCATTTGCCATCGAATTTGTGAAGCTCTGGAGCCCAAATGTGATGACCCATTACTCCTTTTTCGTGCTTTACCCAGATTACTTTTTCTTCAGCTTCCTTCAGTCCATTGATGGTTTGGGCTTTTCGAATTACAATTTTGTCATATTCTGGCACTGTTGCTATCAAGTAATATGTGCCATCCGAATCTTTATATACCCAAGGATCTGCTCGTTGTTCTGCGATAGGGTTGTCAAAAGTATATTCTTGAGAAAATGCTTGAATATTTAATCCAATGATCAATAGAGTTACTAGACTAAAGTGAATAAGGTTTTTCATTGTAATGTTTCTTTGATATTAGGGAATGTTTTTAAATGTGACTGGATAAAATTAGTGTATTTTTGACATTTAAAAAATGGCATGGAAAAATTTACTGACGTGAAGCTATTCAACTTGATTTAAAGTTGCTTTTTTTAATACTGAATCAAATAAAATCACAGGGGAAAATTTTTGAGAAATCAGTGAGTGAATTTTTGCTTTTATTTTGGATTCGCTTCATGAATGAAACCGATTTCAGTAATGTGTTTACAAAGTTTTAATTTAAGAGATTTCAGGCTATCTAGCTCAAGGATTTGAACTGTTATATGGTTTAACAAAAAAATTGTCCGTATAATCTTAAATTTAACCTCTTCTTTTGGAATCAATTATTCTTCCCTTACTTACAAAAATATTTATCTTATATTGAAATTGAGACCAATTGATTTAAAATAAAATGAAATCGGTTGCATTTTTAATTTATTTTCACCAAGTTTATCGCACTGTTTCCTGAAAGATCAAAAGTTAGATTAAATCTTTCAGTTAGTAGCCTATTCTAAATGACCCAAAATGATCATATTTCGTCATTTCTTTCTAACTATTTTTATCCTAGCATTAGGGCTAGGAAAAGAATGTTTTGGTGGAATAAAACTCCCCGTCTTGATTAGTGATGGCATGGTATTGCAAAGAGATATTCCTCTTTCTATTTGGGGATGGGGTGATGCAAATGAATTGATCAAAATAGAATTTAATGGAATTAGTGTAGCCCAAAAGATTAAATCAGATGGATCCTGGGAATTGTCTTTACCTTCCATGAATGGGGGCGGTCCTTTTGTAATGAAAATCTCTAGTGCGGAAGATTTTTTAGTAATTAATGATATTTGGATAGGAGATGTTTGGCTTTGTTCTGGTCAATCAAACATGGAAACTACCATGGAGCGAGTAGAACCGATGTTTCCAAAAGAGTTTGTTAATGTGAAAAATCCAAAAATCAGGTATTTCGATGTGCTTGATGATTATTCATTTACAGAAGTAAAATCGGATTTGAAAGGAGGAAAGTGGCTTGAATTGAATGAAGAGACTATCAGGTCATATGCTGCTGTTCCTTATTTTTTTGCAAAAAACATCAATGAAAAATATGATGTTCCTATCGGAATGATCAATGCAAGTGTAGGAGGTTCACCAATTCAATCTTGGCTTCGGGAGGAAGATTTGAAGCAGTTTCCAAAGGATTATCAAGAAGCATTGTATTTTCAAAAACCGGGTTTTATTGAAGAAATTGAAAAATCTGATCAAAAAAAAATTAATGATTGGAGACAGGAATTAAGATCAAAGGATATTGGACTTGCCAACCCTGAAATTCCATGGTTTTCAAATAATTATCAATCAGAAAATTGGGACGAGATGAAAGATCTCGATTTTTTCCCAACGGAAAAAGATCAACCGATAAATGGAGTTTACTGGCTTAGAAAAGAAATTTATTTAGATTTTGATCCGGTCGATCAGGGAGCTGCAAAGTTACTTTTGGGAACGCTTGTGGATAGTGACGAAGCTTTTATCAATGGAGTATCTGTTGGCAGCACTGGCTACAGATATCCTCCAAGAAGATACTCAGTCCCAACGGGAGTTTTGAAAAAAGGGGAAAATGTTCTTACAGTAAGGATTGTAAGTGAAAGAGGTCGAGGAGGATTTGTTTCAGAGAAGCCATATCAACTACAAATTGGTAATCAGATTTTTGATATCAGTAAAAACTGGGAATATAAGTTGGGTGCTAAAATGCCACAAGCACCAAGTCAGACAACCATTCGTTTCAAGCCAATGGGGCTTTATAATGCTATGATTTCTCCTCTGCAAAAATTCAAGATTAAAGGAATACTTTGGTATCAAGGAGAGTCAAATGTAGGTGCTGCCGAAATTTATGAAAAACAATTTTCATCCTTGATCAAAGGTTGGAGAGAGGAGTGGAATACACCTAATCTTCCTTTCCTGTATGTTCAATTATCTAATTTTATGGAGGTTACATCGGAAACTCAAGAGAGTGGTTGGGCAGATATGCGTGAAATACAAAGAAAATCATTAAAAATACCTCAAACTGGTATGGCGATTACTATAGATGTAGGAGAAGCAAATGATATTCATCCCTTAGATAAGAAAAGTGTTGGAGACCGATTGGCATTGCAAGCATTAAAATTGGCTTATGATGAAAAAATGGGGCCGTTTTCTGGACCGTTGTTTGAAAAAGCAAAAATTAGAAAGGGAAAGGTCAAATTGATTTTTAAAGAAACTGGTCAAGGTTTGTCAACCTCAGATGGAGAATCTTTATCAGGATTTGCCATTTCTGATGAAAATGGCAATTTTAATTGGGTGAATGCAGAAATTTTAGATCACTCTATAATTTTAGATATTCAAGAATATACTGTACCGTTCAAGATAAGGTATGCTTGGGCAAATAACCCAGAATGGGCCAATTTGATCAATTCAAGTGGATTACCCGCTTCGCCTTTTGAAGTTGAATTATTTTGATCCTAACAGAAAAATGACTTTTTATTTGGTAACTGCTTTTTAGCTTTTCAATTGATTTTTTTTAGCCTAAGGTGAGTTCAAACTGATGATTTCCAGACACTTGAAAATGATTGTCTGCAATAAGCCTAAAATGTGTTTTTACTACAATTGATTTTGCGGATAATTGTCATCAACTATGCTACGGCACACAAATTTCAACAGCAGTAAAAATTTAAGGTTTAGTTTGTTTAAGTGACTACAGGTATAAAATCGGGTATGAAAATACTTGAAGCTGAAAAATCTATAAACATCAAATATGAATCTGTTTTATTTTCTATTTACTTTAAAAAAATGATCATTAAAATCAGATTAAAAAGGATGTTTCAAAAGCAATTTTCATCTAATTATTTTCTTTTTTGAATCTGAATTTATCATAAACAGTAGGTAATTCTGGAATTTAGTTAATTCTATTCAAGAATATTTTCAATAATCGATCTTCTATATCTTAATTGATTTGATATTATCAAATATTATAGAATTTTTAAAAATTTATTTCCTTGTTTTTGTATCGTAAATAACTGAAAGTCAATATGTTGACTTAAGCGAAATGCTATTTTTTTTAGTAAATATTCAAAATCCTAACTGATTCAGCCTCAGGAACCTTTTTGGTCAATTTTTGCGGTTTTGTAAAACGCAATGAATATTTTAAGTAATTGAAAATCAGTATTTTAAATATTTTTTAAAAAATTCTTTTTATCATTCTCACTTTATATATTTGATTAAGTTAATTTCATAAAAAACCCAAAGTAAAATGCCAGTTCAATTTATTTCATCCTTCTTTTGTAAAGCACCTTTTTCAACAGGTTTTTCTTCCAGATTTGGAATCGAATTGTTGGAAAGCTTTTGTTTGTTTCATCCACATTTGCTCTTTAATAAAAATTACTCTCCCTTAGGTTCCTGATAGGATGAAGTAGAATTTGATCTTTTCTTTTAGAGTTTCGGAAAGATAAAAGATCAGACATTGACCTCAAATTTACATCTAAAAAGGGAATTTGATAATAGCAATTATATAATATATACATAACCCAAAACCTAAAGCAATGATGACTAAAAAATCAAATACTAGTTAGTAATAAGTTTCGGAAGAATTTCTTCTGATTTGGCGAATATTCATTTTGCTAATGAATCGTCAACAATCAATCTTTCAAACCTTAAAATATTATTTATCAAAATTTTATATGGATATACATTTACTAAGGCGATTCTTTTTCTTATTAAGAAGCGTGACGTATGTTCTGGTAGCTCAGCTGATATTTAGCTCTGTCTTACCATTACATGCTAGAGATTCAAAAGGAATGGGCGCTGATGAATTCTTAGATTCATCTTCAACAGGCTCGAACTATGTGCATGGTGAACTTAGACAAGAAGCTAAGTTAGAAGTCACTCAAGAAAAAAGTGATTCAAAAATCTCAAATGAAAAGCTTGAGAAATCATCTGTTAAAGCTGTCTCAGGTTCTCAATCAATAATTGAGGAATTAGCTGAGGAGAATAAGTTTTTATTTAACAAAAATGGAAGTAAAAACCTTTCATCTGATTCCAATAGTAATGTAAGTTCCGAAGCATCACTAGCTCAAATTACAGGTGTAGTGACGGATGGAAGAGATGGGTTACCCATTCCTGGAGTAACAGTACTGGTCAAAGGAACCACAAGAGGCGTAGCTACAGATTTAGATGGTAAATATTCTTTAGATGTTCAGCCTGGTGAAGTTTTGATTTTTAGCTTCATTGGATTCAAATCTTCAGAGGTTTTAGTCAGTGAAAATAAAACTGTTTATAACGTCGTACTCAATGAAGATCAGACTTCTTTAGAAGAAGTTGTCATCATTGGATATGGTGAGCAGCGAAAAGAGACGCTTATTGGAGCAGTTTCACAAACCAATAGTGCTACATTACAAAGAACTGGTGGGGTTTCTAGTTTAGGAGCTGCATTGACTGGTAACTTGCCTGGATTGATTACAACCGCAAGTTCGGGTATGCCAGGAGACGAAACGCCACAGATTTTCATTAGAGGGCAAAACAGCTGGAATGGTAATTCTCCATTTATTCTTGTGGATGGTGTAGAAAGACCAGAATTTTTCAATCAAATGGATATTGGGTCAGTGGAGTCAATTTCAGTCTTGAAAGATGCCTCGGCTACAGCAGTATTTGGTTCTAGAGGAGCCAATGGAGTAATCATAGTAACCACCAAAAGAGGTAAAGAAGGTAAAGCAGAAATTGTAGCAAGAGTGAATGCTACTGTGAAAGCTCCTTCAAAATTGCCAGGAAAAATGGATGCTTATGATGCTATTGGAATTAGAAATCAAGCGATCGAAAGAGAACTTTCTGTTAGTCCGCAAGCATGGTCTCAAATGATACCACAAGGAATCAGAGAAAAATACAGAAATCCAGCAAATCTCGCAGAAGCAGAAAGATATCCAAATATCGATTGGCAAGATTATCTCTTCAAAGATTATGCAATGGCTTATAATGCCAATGTATCTATAAGCGGAGGTACGAAGCTCACAAAATATTTTGCCTCTTTTGATTTTCAAAATGAAGGTGATTTGTTTAAGCAAATTGAAAATGATAGAGGTTACCAACCTGGATATAATTACAACAGACTAAATTTTAGAAATAACTTAGATTTCCAATTAACCTCAACTACACAACTCAAAATTAATTTGGGTGGTATCTATGGTGTTAGAAAGACACCATGGCAAGGAGGAAATGATGCTAATTTTTGGCGAGCAGCCTACAGAAATCCACCTGATGCATTTGTTCCAAGATATTCCAATGGTCTATGGGGATATTATCCATTAGATGATTATGGAGCGATCAACTCAGCAAGAGTGTTAGCAATTGGTGGGGTAGAAAATATCACTACAACCAGTTTATCTACTAATTTGGTGCTTGAGCAGGATCTGAAAATGATCACTGAAGGCTTGACTTTCAGAGCGACTATGGCAGTGGATAATACATTCACAGAAGTGGGAAGAGGTGTAAATGACCTTTTTAATGATACCGAACAAATGTGGATAGACCCTGTAACTGGAAGACAAAATTTCAAAAATAATTTTGATAACAGCAATTTTGACTTTTTTCAGCCTATAGCATGGACAACGCAAGGAGGAAATGTTCAAGGTGCTCAAAGAAGAATGTTCTATCAAGGTCAATTGAATTATGTCAAAACAATCAATGATGACCACAATATCAATTTGATGGGCTTGTTCAGTAGACAAGAGGATGCTATTGGTAACATAATCCCTAGCTACAGGGAGGATTGGGTGTTCAGAACAGTATATGATTACAAGAGAAAGTATCTTGTAGAATATAATGGTGCTTACAACGGCTCTGAAAAATTTGGTGTTGATTACAGATTTGCATTTTTCTCGTCCGGGGGTTTAGGATGGGTTGTTTCAGAAGAAAACTTCATGAAGCAAATCTCAGCGATAGATTTCTTGAAAGTAGCTGCATCATATGGTCAAGTAGGTGATGATAATATAGGAAGTAGATTCTTATATATGAATCAATGGGCATTTGGAGGCAACTCTCGACTCAATACGATCGGATGGAGAGATGGGTACAGTCCATATACTTGGTATAGAGAGCAAGTAATTGGAAACCCAAGTGTAAGATGGGAAACAGTTTATAAATACAATTTGAAAACTGAGTTCAGTCTTTTTGACGGTATGCTAGATGGTAGTTTTGATATATTCAAAGATGATCGAGTTGACATTCTAATGGCCGGAGATCGATCAATTCCAAGTTATTTTGGCGCCAATGCACCAGCTGCTAACCTAGGAAGAGTAACTACCACTGGTTACGAAGTTGAGCTAGGATTCAATAGAGTTTTAAGAAATGGAATAAGAGTTTGGGCAGATCTTGCCGTAACAAGAGCAATCGATGTAGTGATCAATAGAGATGATCCTGAGTTTTTGGTTGATTATCAAAAGCAAGCAGGTTATCAATTAGGTCAATATAGATCTCTTTTAGATATGGGATATTATAACTCTTGGGATGAATTGTATGCAAGTACTCCATACAATACGAATAATGCTAGCAAGTTGCCTGGAGGGTATCTTATTGCAGATTTCAATGGAGATGGGATTATTGATGCATTTGATAGCGCACCATACGGTTTTTCTGGTGTTCCTCAAAATACCTACAATGCCAATATTGGTATGGAGTGGAAGGGAGTATCATTCTTTGTGCAGCTCTACGGAGTGAATAATGTAACCAGAGATGTTCCATTCACTAACCTTGATGGCCAGAGAAATCTCGTCTATGAAGAAGGTACTTATTGGTCCAAGGACAATCCTGAAGCAGGTACTCCTTTACCTGTTTGGTTGACGCCAGTATCATATTACTATGGAACGAGGTACTTGTATGATGGGTCATATCTCAGAATCAAAAATGCTGAATTGGCATATACCCTAAAGCCTGAGCAAGCAAACAAAATAGGCTTAGGTGGTATGAGAGTCTTTCTTAATGGAAACAACCTTTTGGTATGGAGTAAAATGCCAGATGACAGAGAGTCAAACTTTGGTGTAGGAGCTTCTTTTGAAGGTGGATACCCAATGGTAAGACGTATTAACTTAGGACTAACAATGACATTTTAAATTTACCTAAAATGAAAAAGTATAATCAAAAAATAATAAAACTTGCTCGGATTTTATCAATCTGTTTGGTTTTTGTAATAGGCTCATCATGTGAAGATTATTTGGAAAGGACACCAGAATCTGTAGTCTCTGAAGAAATAGCTTTTTTGAATTTTGAAAATTTCCAGGGATTCACTGAAGAGTTATACCAGGCTTATCCAAACTTTACTACAAGTTATTGGACTGCATCTTGGAACTGGGGTGAAGATGAGATGGTCTCTGCCGCGGGTAATTTTCACGTGACATTTGCCTTTGACAGAGGTAACTTCTGGGCATGGCAAGTAGAGCATGCTGGATATGGTGGACAAGTTAGCTGGATGGATAAGTGGTCTGCCAATACCGATGACAACCCACGCACCAAAGGTCTATGGCCACTGGCATGGTATGGAATTCGTAAAGCTAACTTAGGATTAGCAAATCTTGATAGAATGACTGAGGCAACAAATGAAGAAAGAGCCTTGATTGAAGGTCAATTGCTTTTCTTTAGAGGATGGTTTCATTTTATGTTGATTCAGTATGTGGGTGGTTTACCTTACATAGATAGAGTCCTTCCAGGAGATCAAGTACTTAGAGAACCTAGACTTTCTTATCATGAAAGTGCTGAAAAGGCAGCAGCTGATCTAAGGAGAGCAGCTGATCTTTTGCCAGTAAACTGGGATAATACTGTAGCTGGTAGAAGAACAGCGGGTAGAAATGAGCTAAGAATAAATAAGATCATGGCACTAGGATATCTTGGGAAGAACCTACTTTTTGCAGGAAGTCCTCTGATGAATCTGGAGTCAACTGGAAGCAGAACATACAATGCTGATTTTTGCAGAAGATCTGCTGAAGCATTTGGAGAGTTACTTTCATTAGTAGAAAGTGGTCAAACTCAATATGCGTTGATGCCTTTTGAAAACTGGCATACCAACTTCTATACATTAGGGCAAAACTGGGCATTATCTGGTGGTACTGAGGGTATTTTCAGATCACTTTACTGGTCTGGGGATCAATCGAATTGGGGTATAACAAAACAGTATTTTCCATCAATAATAGTAGATGGTGACGCTACAAAATTTGTCCCTACGGCTAATTATGTCAATAGATATTTTGGAATGGCTAATGGACATCCGCTTCCAGAAAATATCTCTAATGCAGATGCTGAATCTGGTTATGATCCTGAATACCCATTCAAAGGAAGGGATCCTAGATTTTATAGTAGTATTGTTTATGATGGTGTACAAGTAGTACAGGGATCAATGCCGCCAAATCAAGAGGATAATCGTCATGCAAATCTATTCACAGGTGGTAGCTATAGAGGTGAGGTTTCAGGCAGTCCTACAGGGTTTCTAAACCGCAAGTTTGTACCACTTCGTGCCAACACTTATGATAATGCTTTTGCTTTTGGAGCAGCTCTACATTTGAATGTCCCATACATGAGATTAGCAGATATTTACTTGATGTATGCTGAAGCAGCATTGATGGGCAATAATAGTGTTACTGGTAAGTCAAGTAATTTTGATAAAACTGCGGTAGATGCTGTAAACGTGATCAGAGCTAGAGCAGGTATGCCTAATGTTTTAGATAAATTTTTAACATCAACGGATGTTTTCCTAGAGGAATTGAAAAGAGAAAGAGCAGTCGAACTTGCCTTCGAGAGACATCGATTCAGCGACTTGAGAAGATGGTTGCAATTGATTGAAAGACCCTATACTTTGAAAACTTCGCTTGAATTCAACAGAGATCCTAATTCCGAACTCGGAGGCGACCCAGCCGAAATGAGAGTGCTCAATTTGAGAGAAGAAGTAATTTTGGAGAGACCACTGGCTGAAAGACATTATTGGTTACCATTAAAGGTTTCTGATGTGACTTTATATCCAGAGTTTAAACAAAATCCAGGATGGTAATTTTTTCTTAAATAAATCACTCTAAAGAAACTTATAATGAAATATAAAAATATAATATGGTTTTTGATGGTAGTGACGCTCTTGTCTCCTATGTGGGCATTCGCGCAAGCCGATCAAACCATTCTTGTCAGAGCAACTGTGAGAGATCAAAATGGATTTCCACTTCCAGTTGCAGAGATTATGAATGATGAAGAGGAATTGATTTCTACTACTGATGAAAATGGAGTATTCGAAATAGAGGTAATTCCAAATTCTCTACTGATAGTTAGTTCGCCAGGATATAAAACAAAAGTGTTTCGTGTATCTGCTCAACTTGATGAAGTTATACTTTTCAGTGAAATGCAGTCAAGACAAGTGAACACAGCTTATCAAAAGCAAGATCAAGCTAATTTGATAGGAGGCATCAGTTATGTGAATATTCCTGAATTGATGCAGAAAAACTATTTCACCTATCCTCTGGACAATATGGAGATTTTTGCTCCTGGTTTTCATGGGAACATATGGGGAAATAACGAGTATCTTGTTTTGGTAGATGGCGTTCCTAGAGATATTGGAAGTGTAAATGCGATAGAAATCGAGCAGGTGACCTTTCTAAAAGGTGTATCCGCTGTGGCTCTTTATGGAAGTAGAGCTGCTAAGGGTGTTGTCGTAATCACTACTAAGAGAGGTGCTGCAGGTAAGCAAAGGATCAATTTCACTACAAATACAGGTGTACATGTGCCTAGAGGAATTCCGAAATACCTAGGCTCTGCGGAATATATGACACTTTATAATGAAGCGAGAATCAATGATGGACTTCTGCCTCTTTTCTCTAGTGAAGAGATCTTCAATTATGCTTCTGGAACCAATCCTTACAGATATCCAGATTTGGACTTTTACTCTCCAGAGTACCTTCAAGAAGCTTACAGCAGACATGATGCGACACTTGAGATTGCTGGTGGAAATGATAGAGCGAGATATTATACCAATTTAGGTTATTGGTCTGAAGGATCACTTCTAGATTTCGGTCAAGCAGCTCAAAATAGAAACGAGCGTCTGAATATTCGTGGTAATGTAGATATGAATATTACCAATAATATTTCGGCATTTGCTGATGCTGCTGTGATATTTTATAATGGTAGAGGTGTGAATGCTAATTTCTGGCAAGGTGCAGCAAATTTAAGACCGCATAGATTTTCTCCGCTGATTCCAGTAAGTATGATTGAGCCAGATGATGCAGTGTCTATGAATTTTGTCGAAAATACAAGCTATTTAATTAATGGTCAATTTTTACTTGGAGGTACACAGATCGAACAAACCAATCCAATTGCAGGAATTTATGCAGGCGGTTCAAGTCAATTTACTAGTAGACAATACCAATTCAATACTGGAGTAAATGCAGATTTGAAAAATATACTTCCTGGATTGACATTCAATTCAAGATTTGGGCTGGACTATGCGACATCTTATAACTTGTCTTTCAATAATAATTATGCGGTATTTCAACCACAATGGAATAATTACGCAGGCCAAGATTTGATTTCTGGCCTTACCCGATTCGGTCAAGATGCTAGTACGAGAACTCAGAATATAACTGGCAATACGTTTAGACAAACAATGGCAATGTCAGCACAGCTGAATTATAATACTGTAATCAAAGAGGATCATGAAATTACAGCAACTTTAGTCGCTGGTGGATTTCAAACTGCAGTTTCTCAAATGTACCACAGAGTTAGTAATGCTAATTTAGGCTTGCATTTAGGCTATAATTATAAAAATAAATATTTGGTTGAGATGAATGGTGCTGTTATTCACTCTGCCAGATTGCCAGAAAACAATAGAAGAGCTTTTTCACCAACCATGTCTTTGGGTTGGAGAGTAAGTAATGAGGCGTTTTTAGAAGGTTCTTCTGTTGTCAATAATTTATTACTTTCTGTATCTGGAGGTGTTTTGCATACTGACTTGGACATTGCTGATTATTATCTGTACGAACAAGTTTATACCCAGCAAGGTGATGGTACTGTATTTTATACTTGGAAAGATGGACTGAATAATATCACCACGATATCTAGAAGAGGTGCAAACCCTACTATGACTTTCCCGAAACGGGAAGAGATTAATTTAGGTGTTGATGCCGCTCTTTTCAACAACAAGGTATTCTTTAATGGATCTTGGTTTGTAAGTAGGATGTCAGGCTTGTTGGTTCAAAGAAGTGATGTTTACCCAAGTTACTTCACCACAGGATTTCCAGCATCTTCTTTTATTCCTTTTGAAAATTACAACAGTGACCTAAGATCAGGATTTGATTTCAACTTAAATATGAATCAAAAGGTAGGTTCTGCTAATATCAATTTTGGAATAGTAGGAACATATTACAAAACTGAAGCGCTTCAAAGAGGCGAAAATTGGCAAGATCCATATCAAGTAAGAACAGGGAATCCTATAGATGGAATTTGGGGCTTACGCAACCAAGGTTTCTTTGGAACTATTGAAGAAATCAATTCTGCTCCTACCCAAATATTTGGAGAGGTATTACCAGGTGATATTCGATATATAGATCAAAATGGAGACGGAAGAGTTACTCCACAAGATGAAGTATTTCTTGGAAGAGGTGGCTGGTTTGGTGCTCCTTTGACTTTGGGATTCAATGTGACTGCTCAAATGAAAAACTGGACTTTCTTTGCAATGGGTGTAGCTAGAAGAGGAGCCTATGCAATGAGAAATAGTTCATACTTCTGGATTTCAGGAGAGTCAAAATATTCTGAAGTTGTCAGAGATAGATGGACCGAAGCCACTGCTGAAACAGCATCTTTTCCTAGGTTGACTACTTTAAATGGAGCCAATAATTTTAGAAACTCTGATTTTTGGTTGTACAGTACTGATAGATTCGACTTGGCAAGAGTTCAGCTTACCTACACAGTTCCGACTGAGCAATTCTTTGGTGGTAATTTCATCAAAGGGATGAATGTATATGTAAGTGGATCTAACCTTTTGACATTAAGTCCAAATCGTAAAATTCTAGAAATGAATATCGGTTCTGCTCCTCAGACACGATTCTTTAATCTAGGTTTGACAGCACAATTTTAAATTATCGGAAAAATGAAAAAGTATAGAAATATAATATTCGTTTTGGCTTTCTTCTCAGCTTTATTAACTGGTTGCGTTGATTTATTCGAACCTGCCATACAAAATAATAGAGACTTAGAAAGTAGCTATAATGAACCAAGATTTGCCCAAGGATTAATTATCAACGGGTATGCTAGAATCCCTAGAAATGGATGGAGTTTCAATGATATGGCCACAGATGATGCTGTGAGCAACAATGAAAACAATGCATTCTTCAATATGGCAGGCGGTCAATGGGCAGCTGATAACAACCCACTTAATCAATGGGCAAACTCAAAAGCTGCAATTCAATACTTGAATATCATGATCGAAATAGCTGAGCAAGTTTCATTTACTGTTGATAATAGCTTATTGGACAGAATGTTTGCTGATAGAATTAAGGGAGAAGCTTATGGATTACGTGCCTTATTCATGTTTCATCTCTTGCAATCACATGGTGGGATGTCAGATGGTGAACTACTTGGTGTTCAAATTCTAAATGAACCACAAGATTTGACTTCTGAGTTCAATGTACCTAGAAGTACTTTTGAGACCTCTATGCAACAATTGTATGCGGATATTCAAAGAGCATTGGAATTATTGCCAACGGATTATGAAAATATTCCAGATGAATCAATGGTTCCCGAAAAGTATAGAGCATTAGGTGCAAACAGAAATGATTATAATCGGGTGTTTGGTGAAGATGCAAGACAACTTATGAGTGGAAGAATTGCAATGGCGATCAAAGCACAAGCCGCTTTGATGGCAGCAAGTCCCGCATTCAGTCAGGGAAATACCACAACTTGGGCTGATGCAGCCAACTTTGCAGCTGATGTCCTTGATCTCAATAATGGTGTATCAGGTTTGTCACCTACTGGATTGACTTGGTATTCCAATGCTGGAGAAATCAATAATATTGGTGGAGGTGTAAATCCATCCGAAATTCTTTGGAGAGCTTCTTTGGGTGGTCCAACTAGTAATTTGGAAGCAGCACATTTTCCTCCAACTCAATTTGGTAATGGCTTACTCAACCCGACTCAAAATTTAGTCGATGCTTTTCCTGATGCTAATGGGTTTCCTCTTACTCATCCTTCGAGTAATTATGATCCTAATAATCCTTATGCAAACAGAGATCCTAGACTCAATGAATTTATCATCTCCAACGGTCGCACAGCTGGTCCAAATAATCAAGTAATCAATACAGCTGCTGATGGAGGTACAAATGACGGGATCAACCGAGTAGAAGTATCTACAAGAACTGGCTATTACATGAGAAAGTTGCTTAGACAGGATGTTAATTTGAACCCTGTATCTGTCAATGGGCAAATTCATATCATGCCTAGAATTAGATATACAGAGATTTATTTGATCTATGCAGAAGCTGCAAATGAAGCTTGGGGGCCAATGGGTACAGGTCCTAATAGTTATTCAGCTTATGATGTCATCAAAGCGATCAGACAAAGAGCCGGAGTTGGCTTGGGCAATGGAGACGCCTATTTGGAATCCATTAAAAGTGATCAAAATGCGATGAGAGAACTGATTAGAAACGAAAGAAGACTCGAATTGTGCTTTGAAGGATTTAGATTCTGGGATCTAAGAAGATGGAATGAAGAACTAAACGAGACTGCAAGAGGAATGAGAATTCAAAATAATAGCTATCAAGTTATTAATGTTCAAAATAGAGTTTTTGGTTCTTATATGAAGTATGGTCCAATCCCATTGAGCGAGATATTAAAGTATAGTGCTTTACGTCAAAATACGGGTTGGTAAAATAAATGCTATCGATTATGAAAATGGCTGATCAATAAAGAATTCGAAAATGAAAAATAGTTTAAAAATAATAATTGTATGCTTGGTTTTAGGAGTTTCTTCCTGTGTAAACCAAGATTGGGAGTTTCCTGATTTTGACTTTCAATCAGTGTATTTTGCTCATCAATATCCTGTAAGGACGATTACACTTGGTGAAGACATCTTTGACACGACCTTAGATAATGAACGAAAATTCAGAGTCATGGCGACCACAGGTGGTGTTTATGAAAATAGACAGCAGATCCGCCTGGGGATTGAAGTTGACGAATCACTTACGGAGAACCTTCTTTTTTCGGAAGGTGGCGATGAGATTTTGCCTTTGCCGTCTGAATATTTTCAGCTTTCTGCTTCTGAAATAATCATTCCTCAAGGTCAAATTATTGGAGGCGTAGAGATTCAATTGACTGGTGCTTTCTTCAATGATCCGGCTGCTATTAAAAACACTTATGTTGTTCCTTTGAGAATCACAAGTGTGGATAATGCAGATACGATCCTTGTGGGTAGTTCTACTTTACCTAATCCCAACCCACATGTAATCGGAGACTGGGATGTAGTTCCTAAGGATTTTGTGCTTTATGCAATTAAGTATATCAATGAATATCATGGTATTTATTTAAGAAGAGGAAAAGACAACATCACTGGCAAATCAGGTTTCGAGGGCTTAAGTCAAGAAATAACTAGAAGAAGTGAATACGTAGAACAAGATGAATTGAAAGACCTATTTACTGAATCTTTGACTCGAGTTAGATTCCCTTTGACTGTAGAAGGTGCTGGTGGACAGAATATCACAACTGATCTTTATTTGGATTTTGATGCTCAAGGGAATTGTACGATCTCCTCAGCTACTGAAGGAGTCACAGCAACAGGTTCAGGGTCTTTTGTGTCCAAAGGAGAAAAGAGAAGTTGGGGAAATAAAGATAGAGATGCTGTCTACTTACAATATGAAATCGATCATCCTCAATTTAGAATGACAACAGTAGATACGCTTGTTCTCAGAAATAGAGGAGTAGGACTAGAAACTTTTAACCCAGTTTTGAAATAGTTAATTAACATTTAAAGAAAAATTGGTATGGAAAAATTTAAAAAATTTGGACTCTTAGCGCTTTCTGTGGGTATGATTACCGCTTGTGCTGATTTAGACCCTCTTGAATTTGATGTTGAAAAACCTGAGAGTATTGCTTTGCAGGAAGAGATTGATAGCTATGCACCTCTCAGAACCTTACTTGATACAGTAAGCTATCCTAATTTTAAATTAGGAGTTGCTATGCCATTGACAGATTATGCTTCAACTGGATTGAAGTATAGATTTGTGAATATGAATTTTAATGAATTCACCCCTAGTACAGGTATGTCTCATCAAGATCTGATTCAAAATGATGGATCTATTAATCTTGTGAATGCCGAGAGTTTTCTTGAAGTAGCTGCACAAAAGAATATAAATGTCTTTGGGACGTCCTTAATTTCTTATACAAACCAGAATTCAGGTTATCTCAATGGATTACTTTCTCCATTGATTGTAGAATCACCTGCTTTTGTGAATGAATTGAATTTAGATGGTTTGAAATCAGGTGAATTTAATGATTGGACGGCGAGTTCTGGAGTTTCACTTGAAGCTACCGAGGGAATGGGCAACGGAGTGCCAGCAGTGAAATTAGAAGTTGGCGCTTCAGTATCTGCTCCTAATAGTGTTAGTTTCAAATCTCCAGATATTACTGTGATACCTGGGAAAACCTACGAGGTTTTAGCATTTATAAAATCTGATGGGCCTGGAGAAGCAAGATTTACATTTGAAGGGTTAAGTGAAAATGAACCGGTTTTAGATTGGACGGCTTCAGGTACCCCGTCTGAAACTTTCACTACAAGTATTTCTTGGAAAGAGATCAGGTTTAGAGTTAATTCATTTGAAGGAGATTCTTTCAAATTCCAATTAGAAACGGGTTACAACCCATCTGTGACTTATTACTTAGACATCAACAATCTCTATGTTTATGATATTGACGGCGATGCAATCGTTAATAATTTAGTCAATGGAGGAGATTTTGAAACTGGAGAAGCATGGGGAGGCTGGGGTAACAATTCTGAAAGAGGAGTTACACCAGATGGACAAGGAGTAGGGGGTGAAGGAAGAGCTTTCTTTGTAACAAACCCTTCTACAACTGGTGGTTTTTGGGAAGTTCAAACCCTTTATCAGCTTGCAGAGCCTGTGAGAAATGGGGAGACTTATAATTTGAGTTTTTGGGTAAAAGGTACAGCAGATGGGGTGATAAGACTAGAATTACAAAGTCCTGACTATTCTTCAAATGGTTTCGGTCAAGTATTCGTAACCCAAGATTGGAGACTAGTAAATGTATATACTACTGTTACTGCAGATGATAGGGATAGATTGATTTTTAGTTATGGTGAATTTGCGGGGACGGTGTACATCGATAAAGTTGTCCTCAGCAATGCAAATGCCTCTGGAGGTTCAACGACAATCGTAGAGAAAACAGCTCAAGAGAAGAATTCAATCATAAGTTCACAAATGGAGCGCTGGTTGACCGATGTTGTAAGCGCTACAAAGACTTACATTAAAGCCAGAACTGTGATTGATCAACCAATGGATGATAATAATCCTTCTGAATTAAGATCTGGAATTGGAAGAACCTTAGGTGGAGGTGAGTTTTATTGGCAAGATTATGTTGGGAAAGAATACGGAGTGAAAGCTTTTCAACTTGCTCGTCAAAATGGAAATCCAGATGATATATTATTCATCAATGAAAGTGGTTTGGAAGCCAATCTAGACAAATGTCAAGGGCTAATCGATTATGTGACTTATTTGGAAAATAATGGTGCTCAAGTAGATGGTATTGGTACGAGAATGCAGCTTAATTTGAATTCAAGTACATCAAACATTGCTACCATGTTCCAAATGTTAGCTGCTACTGGGAAGCGAATCAGAATTTCTGGTTTGGAAGTGCGTCTCATGACGACACAACCTACACAAACTATGTTAGAAAGACAGGCTCAGATTTATGAAGAAGTAGTTGGCCTTTATGAACAACATGTACCCGCTTCTCAAAGATATGGTATCACACTAGGAAGTGCGATTGATAGCGAATCTGATAACAGCTTGAGACAAGGTCTTTGGGATACAAGTCTGAAGCGTAAGCCTTCTTATGCAGGTTTTGCAAATGGTTTGATCAATAAATAATTGTACAAATGGAAAGGTTGATGAACTCTCTAAAATCAACCTTTCCATTTTCTTAGTCTAATTTCTCAGGCATACAAAAATTACTACTATTTCAATTTTGAAATTCGATTTTAATTTTCATCAATACGACTTCAAGTCAATTTGAATTAGCATAAGACTCGATTTCATAAAGATTTAATTCTAATTAGAGGCATAAGCAAAATTGTGCTCTCAGGAATTAAACTGTCCAAATTTTCTCCACCTAGTATCTAATCCACTTAAAAGAAACTCTCAAACCTATTTCATAAATCATGCGACTTCTTAAATTTTCAACGGTTTTATTCTTGTTCATTGTATTTAGTTGTAATACAATGGAGGACGTTGATGATCAAATTATCGATGAGGAAGTAGCAATCATTGATGACGAGCAAGAGAGTATGAATGTTGATTGGCCTCTTGCGACTCCACTTTTAAAAGTTCAAGGAAGACAACTTGTGGATCCTTGTGGAAATGAAGTGCTTTTACACGGAGTGGCGATTACACCTAGTCCTTGGTTTAATGGAGGACATGTCGGTGTTTGGAGATGGAATAATTACGATATAGAAGGCTGTCTCAATTACAATAAAGGAGTGATGGACAAGCTTACTAATGATGAAGAAGGTTGGTATCTCAATATGGTTAGACTTCACATAGATCCTTACTGGAGTAATACACCTGGAGACCCTATTCCTGAAAATGATATTTCAAGATTTAGTTTTGATAGGTTTATGACAGCTGTTAATGATGTCATTGTTCCATTAGTAGATCACGCAAAGACGCGTGGAATGTATGTGATTCTTCGTCCACCAGGAGTTGCGCCGCATCAGATTGCGGTAGGGGATGAATATTTTGAATATTTAATGAAGATCTGGGACCACCTTTCTAATCATTCTGAACTCAAAAACAAAGCACATGTAATGTTTGAGTTGGCAAATGAGCCAATTCATATTTTAGGAACCAATGGAGTGTATGGGAGCGATACTCCTGCACATTTTGAGGCATTGAAGCTATTTTTTCAACCTATGGTAGATGTGATTCGAGAGAATGGTGCTGAAAACATCCTTTGGATTCCAGGTTCAGGCTATCAATCACATTATCGTGGATTTCCTGATTTCCCCATAGAAGACAACAATTATGGCTATGCAGTACATATCTATCCAGGCTATTGGGGACAACAAAACAATGATCCGATCACATTCAGAAGAAATTGGAATACACACATCAAACCAGTAGCTGATATTGCTCCAATCGCTATTACTGAAATAGATTGGGGACCTGAGCAATATGGGGTATGGGGAAAAGGTGGAGTCACAGGTACAGCAGGTTCATGGGGTTTTGGAGCAAATTTCAAAATGCTAGCAGATGAATCTGGAAATGTGAGTTGGAACCTTCTTTCTCCTGAAAATTTAATTCATGATGGACATCTTGATGGAGATCTTGCTTATGGAGGAGATCCAGAAGCTTGTGCTTACCCAGTCCATAAATGGTTCAAGGAATATGCTTTTGTGAAAGAGATTTGCGATTGATTTAACTGAAAGTCAATGTTAAAAATATTATATATCAAACCTTATAAAACCCAGTAAAAAATGAAAATGAATCAAAGAGATAAAATCAGAATTGGGTTTTCACTCTTCCTCGTGATATTGATTGGACTAGGTTGTGTAGTGAAATCAGATAAAAATCCAGTGGTTACATTAAAGGATGCTTTTGCAGGCAAGTTTCATGTTGGTGCTGCTATGGGAAGTCATCATATTCATGAACGAGATAAAGAAGCAATCAATGTCCTTGGAACTCATTTCAATTCAATTGTAGCTGAAAATGTCATGAAAAGTGGTATGATTCAGGTTAGAGAAGGGGAATTTAAATTTTCTGAGGCAGATAAATTTATTGAATTTGGTAAGAAGCACAATTTCCATATTGTCGGGCATACTTTGATATGGCACTCTCAAGCCCCAAGATGGTTCTTTGTTGATGATGAAGGAAAAGATGTAAGTGCGGAAGTTCTTGCAAAGAGAATGGAAATACACATCAAAACAGTGGTGGGAAGATACAAAGGTCAAGTGAAAGGATGGGATGTCGTCAATGAAGCAATTTTGGATGATGGATCGTGGAGAGAAAGTAAATTTTACAAAATCCTTGGTAAAGATTTTATAAAACTCGCATTCCAATATGCTCATGAAGCAGATCCAGAGGCTGAACTTTACTACAATGATTACTCAATGGCAAACTCTGGCAAACGTGAGGGAGTAGTCAAAATGGTAAAAGAGCTTCAGTCTCAAGGTGTCAAAATTGATGGGATTGGTATGCAAGGACATATTGGATTGGAATACCCTACAATTCAGGAATTTGAAAAAAGTATTCTAGCCTTTTCTGAACTAGGAGTAAATGTGATGATTACGGAATTGGATCTCACTGTTTTGCCTTCTCCAAGAAGAGATATGGGAGCTGATGTAGCTACCAATGTAGAATACCAGCAAAGCCTCAATCCTTACACCGAAGGATTGCCTGAGGATGTGCAGAAACAGTTTGATGACCGTTACTTGGCATTCTTCAAACTTTTCTTGGACCACCATGACAAAATCTCTAGAGTGACGCTTTGGGGAATCAACGATGGTGACTCTTGGAAAAACGGTTGGCCAGTAAGGGGAAGAACAGATTATCCTTTGCTTTTCAACAGAGACAATACTCCAAAAAGTGTGGTCAGTGAGATTATGGAATTGGCTGCAAAGTATTGATGGGATTTTCCATGGTCTGTGTCTTTACAGGCCATTAGAATCTACCCTTGGCCTGTGTCTCAATAGACAAAATTTACTGATATAATCTTCCAAGGTTTAATTGGTTTTCAGGACATAAACCAAGGATCCAAGGACCAAGATTTAAACTATGGATAAGTTATAAATAACAGTTGAAGTTTAATATTAAAATAAAAACACCGAACAAACCTATTGAACCTAATGGATCTCCATATACAATTTATAGTGTATGGAGATTCTATTAATCCAGTTGAAAAATGAACCAGCATTCAAAGACATTATCCATTATATTTTTATTTATCGCTTTCTTTTGCCATTCGGTTTTTGGTCAAAAAGCCATCAATCCCATCATCCATGCCGATGTTCCCGATATTTCGATCATTAGGGAAGGTGATACTTACTACATGAGTAGTACCACAATGCATATGAATCCCGGTGTTCCCATCATGAAATCCAAAGATTTGGTGAATTGGGAAATTGTAAGTTATGCATATGAAACGCTGGGTGTTTCAGATGATCTGACGCTGGAAAATGGGAAACAAATGTATGGTAAAGGTTCTTGGGCTAGTAGCCTTAGATTTCATAATGGATATTATTATGTAAGTACCTTTTCTGGAAATACTGGCAAAACTTATATTTTTTCTACCGAGGATATAGAAAATGGTCCTTGGAAATCAATTGAATTCAGTCCTTCATTGCATGATCATACTTTGTTTTTTGAAGAAGATAAAATTTACATGATTTGGGGTGCAGGAACGATCAAAATGGTCGAATTAGAAAGTGACTTATCCGGAATCAAGCCAAATTCAGAAAAAGTACTGATTCAAAATGCCACAGAACCAGCTGGGAGCAATGTTGGACTTCCAGCCGAAGGCGCTCAACTCTTCAAGGCAAATAATAAATATTACCTTTTCAATATAGCTTGGCCGAGAGGTGGAATGCGGACAGTGATTATTCACAAAGCTAATAATATCAATGGACCTTATGAAGGAAGAGTTGCACTGCAAGACAAAGGTGTTGCGCAAGGTGGCTTGATTGATACTCCTGATGGAAATTGGTTTGCATATCTTTTTAGAGATAATGGAGCTGTAGGAAGAATACCATATTTGGTTCCATTGACTTGGGAAAATGACTGGCCTGTATTAGGTGAAGATGGTAAAGTTCCCATGGAACTTGATCTGCCCAAAAGCAAAGGTCTGATGCCAGGAATCGTAGCATCTGATGATTTTAAGAGAAAAAAAGGAGAACCTGACCTTCCATTAGTATGGCAGTGGAATCACAACCCAGCGGCTGAACTTTGGTCTATTGATAGAAAAAAGGGTTTTCTGCGACTAAAGACAGATAGAATTGATCATGACATTCTTCAAGCTAGGAATATGCTTACCCAAAGGACTTTTGGTCCAGAAAGTATGGGGACGATCAAACTTGATTTGGCTGGCATGAAAGAAGGAGATTTTGCTGGACTTTCTTTACTTCAGAAAGATTATGGATTGATAGGAGTTCGGGTTCATGACGGGAAGAAAGAATTATTAATGAGTCGTGCTGAAGATTCAGTTGAAAAGGAAATTGAGTCTTTATCATTTACTGGAAATTCAATATTGCTCAGGGCAGTCTGTGATTTTAAAGAGAGAAAAGATCAAGCAAAATTCTATTACAGTTTAGATAATGGTAAGAATTGGAGTCAGCTAGGTGATATCCTTCAAATGAAATATACACTTCCACATTTTATGGGATACAGGTTTGGGATGTTTTATTATTCAACTGTACAACCGGGAGGTCATGCAGATTTCGATTTTTTCAAAATCAATGATCAAATAAAATTCTAATTGAAAATGAAAAGACGCATTTATAACAAAAAGCTTTCAATAAAACCTTACAGTTTAATCTGTCTGCTATTTTTGTTTATCTCGGAAATAAGTTTTGGTCAAAATCCATTGATTAGAGATCAATTTACAGCAGACCCAACAGCTAGAGTAATAGGTGATAAGCTCTTTATTTTTGCTTCACATGATATTAAATGTGATTCTACTCAAGGCAGACCAAATTGGTTTTGTATGGAAGACTATCATGTTTTTTCTACTTCAAATCTTACTGATTGGGAAGATCACGGAATGATTTTAAGTCAATATCAAGTTCCTTGGGCGGATTCAGAATCTTTTAGCATTTGGGCTCCAGACGGAATTGAAAAAGATGGAAAATATTATTTCTATTTCCCAAGCAAAGCAAATGGTCATCACTTACAAGGTCATAATCCCGAAATAAATGGATCAAGTTTCAAAATAGGTGTTGCTGTTGCAGATTCACCTGATGGACCTTATGTTCCAGAGAAACTTCCTATCGCTAAAGTCAACGGTATTGATCCAAATGTCTTTATTGACAAAGATGGACAAGCTTATTTGTATTGGTCTCAGCATCATTTTTATGGTGCAAAGCTAAGTGCTAACATGAAAGAGTTAGAGTCTGAACCTGTCGTGTTATCACAATTTCCTGATGAAGGCTTAAAAGAAGGCCCTTTTCTTTTTGAGCGGAATGGGATTTATTACATGACTTATCCCCATGTAGCCAATAATACAGAGAGAATAGAATATGCCACCGCCAACAATCCTCTAGGTCCATTTACTTATCAAGGAGTCATCATGGACGAATCTCCGACAAACTGTTGGACCAATCATCAATCAGTAGTAAAATTTAAGAATCAATGGTACTTCTTTTATCATCACAATGATTATTCTCCAGACTTTGACAAAAATAGGTCAGTAATGGCAGATAGTCTGTTTTTTGATGAAAATGGGCTGATCAAAAAAATTACACCAACATTGAGAGGCATAGGCCTGACAGCAGCAAATGATAAAATTAAATTGGATCGATACAGTGCCAAAAGCAATGAAGGATATGATATTGAATTCATTGATGAATCTAATCCATTTTTGGGATGGAAGTCAGTCTTTGATAAAAATGGCTCTTGGGTAAGATACAATCAAGTTGATTTTGGAAATGATGAACCAAATGTACTTCTAGCTAAAATCAATGCAAAAGAGGCAAATGGGCATCTTGAATTTAGACTTGGAAGTGGGAATGGTAAATTAATCACAACGATAGATATCAGCGAAGCTCAAAAATGGGATGAGCACAAGGCCATATTAGAATCAGAAATTTCAGGCATTCATGATCTTTTTCTTGTTTTCAATGGAACTGGAAATGTAGAAGTTGACTGGATTTCTTTTAAGAAAATGTAAGGTGTATTTAAATAGCAAATCAAATTGATTACCAAAAAGATAAATGGACAAACAGCTTGTTGGATAAAGAAATTTATTAGTCCACTTCTATTTATAACCTTTCTTATATTCCCACTATTTTCTTGTCAAGAAAAGAAAGTGGAGATCGATCCCGATATGAAGCTTTGGTATGATAGACCTGCGCAACAGTGGGTTGAGGCTTTGCCAATAGGAAACGGTCGCTTGGGTGCAATGGTTTTTGGAAATCCTCAGGAAGAGGTTATCCAATTGAATGAAAACACTTTTTATGCGGGACATCCCTATAGAAATGACAATCCAAATGCATTAAAAGCACTTGAGGGAGTAAGAAAGTTGATTTTTGATGGCGAATATGTGCAAGCTCAAGATACGATAGATCAAAATTTTTTTGGAGGCCCACACGGGATGCCTTATCAGACTATAGGAAATCTAAAACTAAAATATCAAGATGAAAGTGAGGTAGAGAATTACTACAGAGAGCTGGATTTGGAGTATGCTGTTGTCAGTAATCGTTTCAAGAAATCCGGAGTAAATTTTTCAACCAAGATAATCTCTTCTTTTCCTGATCAGGTTATTGTCGCAAAAATTACAGCTGATAAACCCAAATCTATCAGTTTTTCCGCAACAATGGATCGACCTGGACCTTTTGAAATCACTACAACAGGGGAAGATCAATTGATTATGTCAGGAATTTCAAGTGATCATGAAGGGATCAAAGGAGCAGTTAAATTTCAGGCAAATGTGAAGTTTGTCAATAAGAATGGAAGTATTAAATCAGAGAACAAAGAGATTATTATCTCTGAAGCTGACGAGGTCACAATTTATATTTCTATCGCCACGAATTTTGTTAATTATAAAGACATATCTGCAGACGCATCTGAAAAATCCACTTCATTATTAGAAAAAGCAATCGAAAATGATTTTGAAAGGATTTATAAAAAGCATGTAACAGATTATCGCAATTTATTTGATCGAGTTCAATTAGATCTAGGGAAATCTGATGCTGTTAATTTACCCACAGATAAAAGAATCGCCCAGTTTGCTGAAGGGAATGATGCCCACTTAGCAGCTTTATATTTTCAATTTGGAAGATATTTATTGATTGCCGCTTCGAGACCAGGTGGTCAGCCTGCAAACCTTCAAGGAATCTGGAATCATCAAATGAACCCCGCCTGGGACAGTAAATATACCGTTAACATCAATGCGGAAATGAACTATTGGCCTGCTGAGATCACCAATCTCTCCGAGTTGCACGAGCCATTTATCCAAATGGCAAAAGACCTGTCAGAATCAGGTCAGCAAACTGCCCGAAATATGTACGGCGCTAGAGGTTGGGTTTTGCATCACAACACGGATTTATGGAGAGTAACTGGCCCAATTGATTTTGCAGCAGCTGGTATGTGGCCATTGGGAGGAGCTTGGGTTTCTCAACATTTGTTTGAGAAATATGACTTTTCCGGAGATGAGAAGTATTTGAAATCAGTATATCCTGTTGCTAAAGAAGCAGCCACCTTCTTTTTAGATTTTTTGGTAAAAGATCCTCAAACAGGTTTTTGGGTGGTTTCTCCATCTGTTTCACCTGAAAATATTCCTTACCAATTTCATAATTCAGCTGTAGCTGCTGGTAATACGATGGACAATCAATTGGTTTTTGATCTATTTACGAAGACGATTAGAGCAGCTGAGATTTTAGGAGATGAGGATGATTTGATCAATGAAATGAAAGAAAAACTGTCCATGCTTCCTCCTATGCAAATTGGAAAATGGGGACAGCTTCAAGAATGGATGGGAGATTGGGATAATCCACAAGACAACCACCGACATGTTTCCCACTTGTATGGCTTGTATCCTTCTAACCAAATTTCTCCCTACAGAACTCCCGAGCTTTTTGGGGCAGCGAAGACTTCTTTGCTCGCCAGAGGAGATGAATCCACAGGATGGTCAATGGGTTGGAAAGTCAATCTTTGGGCAAGATTTTTAGATGGGAATCATGCTTATAAACTGATCAAGGATCAATTGAGCCCAGCAATCCTTCCTGATGGTAAGGAGCGTGGAGGAACATACCCCAATCTATTTGACTCGCATCCTCCATTTCAGATTGATGGAAATTTTGGATGTACTGCTGGAATCGCAGAAATGTTAGTCCAAAGTCATGACGGAGCAATACACATATTGCCAGCCCTTCCTGATGCTTGGGAAAATGGATCTGTTTGTGGACTTCGAGCCAGAGGAGGATTTGAGGTTTCAGTTGATTGGAAAAATGCGAAGCCAGAAAAAGTATCTATTCTATCAAATTTGGGAGGTGTTTGTAGAATCAGATCCTACTATCCCTTGGAAGGAAAGGGACTTTCTACTGTCGAGGATATCAATTCAAATCCTTTTTACCAAACTCCAGAAATCAAACCTGCATTAATCAAAGATCAAAGTCAGCTTGGAACTACCAACCTGAAACCGATTTATGAATACGATCTCCAAACTGTCAAAGGAAAGGAATATGTCATTTCTTTAAAAAAGTAGCCAAAATAAATCACTATGAAACTATACCAAATTAAAGCTTTAGCAATCACTTTCTTCATGAGTTTTGCGATTAATACGTTTGCCCAAGATGAAAACTTCTACATTTTTCTGAGTTTTGGACAGTCCAATATGGAAGGTTTTGCAAAGTTTGAGGAACAAGATACTGTTGAAGATGAACGATTCAAGGTCTTGCAAGCTGTGGATTGTGAGAATCTTGGTAGAAAAAAAGGGCAGTGGTACCCTGCAGTCGCTCCAATTACAAGATGTGATACAGGATTGAGTCCAGCGGATTATTTTGGCAGGACATTGACAGAGCACTTACCAAAAAACATCAAAGTTGGAATAATCAATGTATCTGTAGGAGGATCGAAAATAGAGCTTTTTGATAAAGGAAATCATCAATCATACGTGGCCTCTTCACCGGACTGGCTCCAAAATACCGTGAAAAAATATGATGGAGACCCTTACAGCAGACTAATCGAACTTGCAAAAATTGCCCAAAAAGATGGTGTGATCAAAGGAATTCTTCTACACCAAGGAGAATCAAATACAGGGGATCAATCATGGCCTCAAAAAGTCAAAGGAGTCTATGATACTATTCTTTCTGATTTGGGTATGGATCCGGATGCACTTCCTCTTCTTGCAGGAGAAATGGTCAGTGAGGATGAAGGAGGAAAGTGTGCAAGCATGAATCCAATCATTCAAACATTACCAACAGTAATTCCTCAAGCGCATGTGATTTCTTCTGAAGACTGTGAAGCTGTAGATGATGGATTGCACTTTTCTGCTGCAGGATATAGAGAACTTGGAAAAAGATATGGAATGAAAATGTTGACCCTCTTGAATTATTGAAATTGAATAAGATAAACTCAAAAAATCCAAAGAGCGATAAGTAGTTGGATCATTGACTTTTCAATAATCCTAAAAAAATCATCAGTAATGAAGAATAAAGCTTATAAATATACCAGTAACATGAATAAACTCAAACCTACGATTTTAGCTGTTTTAATGGTTTTCTTATCCTTTTCTGAAGGATTTAGCCAAAACAAGAAAAGTAATGCACCCGTCTTTTCTGAAGTTGTCTATGAAGGGAAAGACCAAGTTTACATAGACAATCCACTCCTGGAAGGTGAGTTTTACAATCCTCTTCTTCAAGGATGCTACCCTGATCCTGCCATCACAAGGAAAGGAGATGATTATTTCATGGTAGTTTCTTCTTTTGTAATGTTTCCGGGAGTACCGATTTTCCACTCCAAAGACTTGGTGAATTGGACTCAGATAGGGCATGTTTTGGATAGAAAATCTCAGCTCAAAGTACAGGATGCTGCAATTGCAATGGGTGTTTTTGCTCCAGATATCAAGTATAATCCATATAACGATACATTTTACATGATCACAACTCAGTTTGCTGGTGATTTCGGGAATATAGTTGTGAAAACAAAAGATCCATTTCAAGGCTGGAGTGATCCTATCAAATTAAAATTTGATGGAATTGATCCTGGAATTTTCTTTGATGATAATGGGAAAGCTTACGTTGTGCACAACGACGCACCAAATAGAGGCGAAGAAAGATATGATGGACACCGCGTTATCAAAATCTGGGAGTATGATTTGGAAAATGATCAAGTTGTCGCAGGTACAGATAAAATAATTGTTGATGGGGGAGTTGATCCTTCAAAAAATCCAATCTGGATTGAGGCTCCTCATCTTTACAAAAAAGACGGGATGTATTATTTGATGTGTGCTGAAGGCGGAACTGGCGGAAATCACAGTGAAGTGATTTTCAAAAGCGATAATCCGATGGGGCCTTTTATCCCAGCACCTTCTAATCCAATCTTGACACAACGTTATTTTGGAAATAATAGAAACAATAAAGTCGATTGGGCAGGTCATGCGGATTTGGTTTTAGGGCCTGATGATAAATATTATGGGGTGTTTTTAGGAATAAGACCGAATGATAAAAACAGGGTAAATACAGGTAGAGAGACTTTTATTCTACCAGTTGATTGGTCAGGAGAATGGCCGGTATTCGAAAATGGCTTAATTCCAATGGAGCCAAAATTGAAAATGCCAGCAGGAGTTACAGAGAATAAGACTGGTCAGGATGGCTTTTTTCCGAATGGAAACTTTGTTTACACAGAAAAATTTGATTCTGAAAAACTTGATTTCAGATGGATCGGATTGAGAGGTCCAAGGGAAGATTTTATTGAGTTCACGAAAAATGGGCTCCAAATCAATCCATTCAATGTCAACATCAAAGAAGTGAAGCCTACATCGACTTTGTTCTACAGACAGCAGCACAAAAAGTTTGAATTCAACATGACGATGGATTACCAACCACAATCCGAAAAAGACCTTGCAGGAATAGTTTGTGCTCAAAGTGAAGCGTTCAATTATGTTTTTGGAATTACCAAGGTCGGAAATGATTACATGTTGCTTCTTCAAAGAACTGAAGCCAAAGGAAGAGGTAGAGATCGAAAAGTGAGTTCGGAGATCTTGGCGAGCGCTAAAATTGACCTTTCTAAAACTATTTCACTCCAGGTGAAGGCTGATGGAGATAATTATGAATTTGGCTATTCTACAGATGGAAATACCTTCAAAAATCTAGGAGGTCAAGTTTCAGGCGATATTCTTTCTACAAATGTTGCAGGTGGATTTACTGGTAATTTGATTGGATTGTATGCAACTACTGCTAATGATGCGATAGTAGAATAGAAACGAGTGAAAGTATCCGATTATACATTTTAAAATTAATCAAAATGACCTAATTATGCTGAATACACTTAGATCACTAGGAATATCTTCCATTTTAGTCTTTTTAATTTTCTGCACAAAATCTACAATAGCTCAGGATGGAACCATTTATCCACTTGCAACTCCCGATGAACCTAATGCTATTCCTTTAGGTACGGGTGGAGTCGATGATCAGCCCGCATTAGAGTCTTGGTTCAAGCAATGGGGCGATCCAATGGCTCGTAATATCACAGTTGCAACACTAACTCCATTTTTACCAGAACCAGGAAAAGCAAATGGTGCGACTGTAATCGTAGCTCCCGGAGGAGGCTTCAGATGGCTGTCATTGAAAAACGAAGGGTGGGAAGTGGCAGAAGCTTTGGCAGCACAAGGAATCACGGCTTTTGTGCTCAAGTACAGACTTCATCCAACTCCAGAATCCTTGGACGACTTTAGAAATTCCATGAACAGAACTTCCGATGCAGCAGCTAATCCTGCACAAAACGAAGAACCACGACCTCGTCTAGTACAGCGAGACCTTTCTGACCAACTCGAAGATGCTGAGGCTGCTTATGCGATGATTGTAGAAAGAGCTGAAGAGTGGGGAGTGGATACGGATAGAATAGGTATGATTGGTTTTTCGGCTGGCGCTGGACTTACTATGCACTGTACTTTGAACTCTAAATCTATGAAATTGGCCTTTATAGGACCTATTTATGGCGGTATGGGATCAGTGGTGGTGCCAAAAAATGCACCGCCAATGTTCAATGTGATCGCAAGTGATGATTTCCTCTTCAGGGGGCAGTTTGGGATCATCGATTCCTGGTACAAAGCAGGTGTACCTGTAGAGTTTCACCTTTATCAAAATGGTGGTCACGGTTTCGGATTGGGAAATCCCAACCGGACAAGTAACCGCTGGTTTGATGCCTTTATTCACTGGCTGGATGTCAATAGCTTTCTTGAAGCTAAGTCATCGGAGTGATGGGGGCATAGGATTTACCTTTAGTTAATAAGAAAAAATAGAAATATTAATCTCACGAATAAACCTATTCTATGAAAAAGTTATCGCTTTTCTACAAAGCAAAAGACCTATTGAATCTAGCACTTGGATTGGTCATGTTCTCTGTATCTGTTTCATGTGCCCAAGAAGAATCCCAGACAATTTTGGTTCAAGATGGGAAATACGTCCATACTGTTGCTGGTAATCCATACCTCCCTTTGTGGGAGCATGTTCCTGACGGAGAGCCCCGAGTATTTGAAGACCCAGATAATCCTGGGAAATATAGAGCATACATTATTGGATCACACGATCTAAGATTTACAAGTTATTGTGGTCCTGATATCAGGATGTGGTCAGCACCTGTAGAAGATTTGACAAGCTGGAGAGATGAAGGGGCGATTTTCACTTATGAAATAGATGGTCAGTGGGATGTGATGTATGCACCAGATTTGGTTGAAGTCAAAAGAAAAGATGGAGCCAAAGAATATTATTTATATCCGCATAGTAGAGGACCTGGAAGAGAAGCGATGGTTGCCAAAGGCTCAAGACCAGATGGCCCTTTTACACCAATCAACATGACAGAAGATGGAAAGCGAACTGTCGAAGGTAGTATTTTGGGATTTGATCCTGCTGTCTATATTGAAAACATTGATGATCCAAACGATCCTGATTTTGAAATCGGTTTTAGAGCTTATGCATTTTGGGGGTTTCAGAGATCTATGGCAGCAGAATTGGATCAGAATACTATGTATTCCATCAGACCTGGTACTGAAGTGATTCCTTATTTTCTCCCTGCTAGTAATAGATATGGTTCTTTAAGAGATCCAGAAGGAACTCAATATCCAAATATCTACGAAGAAGAAGATTTGGGTACATTCAATTTCTTTGAAGCTTCTTCTATCCGAAAAGTCGGAAATAAATATATTACAGTTTTTAGTGGCTATTCAGGCCCTGACTATGGTGTGAGCAGTACAAACTCTACTTTGAGATATGCAGTTGGGGATTCTCCACTCGGTCCATGGAAAAGTGGAGGTGTATTGGTGGATTCAAGAGGGCCAGTTTTAAATGAAGATGGAACGAGTATCATTCTTACCAACGGTGGGCACAATACCCATGGAAGTATCGAAGAGATCAATGGGCAATGGTATGTGTTTTACCATAAGCCACCTAGAGGATTTGGTTTTGCCCGTCAGCCTGTAGTTGCACCTATCAGTATTGAAGTGGATAAGAAACCCGTTGCAGAAGGTGGAGGTGCCAGAATTAGAGCCTATGATCCTTATGCCGAAAACAAACAATGGACTGCCAAAGACAGCCAAGGCAGAGAATACAAAGGTGCTGAGGTGACTTCTGAAGGTTTCCATATGTATGGTTTAGATCCATATCAGTATTATTCAGCAGGCTATGCCGCTTATCTTTCTGATATCAGTATACAGCAGGATTCTTGGGACATTTGGGACAATCACATGCCGATTACGCAAGTCAAAGACGGACACATTATTGGTTACAAATACTTTGGTTTTGGAGGTCTTGCTGAAGATAAAAATGGACTCAAAGCATTTGAAGGAACAAAAGCGGGAAATCAAACAGCTTTCAATCTTTTCCTTACTCCAAAGACAGACAAAGCTTTCAAAGTCAATGTTTGGATAGATGGTCCTTATGCAAATGATACTTGGAAAGGTACTAAGATCGCTGTGATCGAGGTGCCAGCTAATTCTAAGCAAGAAGCAACTCAGTTTACAATCGATGTCGCACAATATGTGGATCAATTGGATAAAAAGAACGCGATCTTTTTAGTAGCTGAAGCTGGAAGCGATGAAGGCTTGTTTGAATTACTTGGATTAGGATTTAGTGCTAAGGGTAAGGAATTGAAAAGACCTGTAGCACCGAAAATCAGCATATCTGTGAATGGTGAAGCTGTAGAAGTCCCAGAAACACCCGTAAGATCCACAAATGAAAATGGCATCCTTGGTTATGGTCTTTATGAAGTGAATGCAAGCCTTCCAGCCGGATCGGATTCAAATCCTAAAGTAACTGCCAAATCTGATAATCCATCTGTGAAAATCTCAATTGAACAGGCTGAAAGTGAAGAAGGAGAAGCAACAGTTACTTGTGATTACAGAGGAGTAATCAAAACTTACAAAGTCAGATTCATTTAAGCTATCCAAAAAGTGATTCAAACTGAGGAAGGTGTCAGTGCTGTTCAATAATTCATTTTTAAAAAGAAAAGTAAATGGAAATTTCAAAAAAGAGCAAGTTGAAAGTAGGAATTTTAAGCATGTTGATAGCAATTAGCTTTTTTGCACTAACTACATTTTCTTTTGCCCAAGAGTCTGGTATTGTTCAAAGTCCTAATGGAAATGTGAATTTAAGCATCTATATAGATGGAGGTGAGTTGATGTATTCTATTAATTATGGTGAAAAACTGATTTTGGATAATTCTCCATTGGGTCTTGTGACTAATGAAGGTGACTTTACCTCAGATTTGACTTTCGTCAAGTTCTCGGAAAATAAAATTGAACAGAGCTACAAGCAGGATAGAATCAAAAAATCTTTTATTACCTACAAAGCCAATACGCTTACCTACACAGTAAAAAATGGAGATGGAAAGGAAATTTCAGTCCATTTTCAAGTCAGTGACAATGACATTGCTTTCCGATATGAATTACCAAAATGGGGAGATACAAGAGCAACAGTAGTAAAAGAAGAAATAACTGGGTTTAAATTTCCTGCCTCAACTACCGCTTTTGTGTCGCCGATGATGACACCAATGACAGGATTTGCAAGGACAGCTCCAAGTTACGAAAGTGGCTACAGTGTTGATATGCCAATAGAAAAAACAACAGCTAAGTTCGGCTACGTATTTCCAGCCCTTTTCCAAACACAAGAAAAAGCTTGGGTTTTGATTTCAGAAACTGGCGTGGGAAGTAACTACAATGGATCGCATTTGAGCAGTTTTAAAGATGGGATTTACACTGTTGAATATCCTCAAATGGAGCAAAACAATGGATTTGGAGATACAGGTGCACAAATTGGACTTCCGGGATATACACCTTGGAGGACGATCACAGTGGGAGAGACCTTAAAGCCGATTATTGAGACAACCGTAACATTTGATGTTGTGGAGCCATTGTATGAAGCATCTCAGCCTTATCAATATGGAAAAGGAACTTGGAGTTGGATTGTTTGGCAGGACAACAGCATGAATTATGAAGACCAAGTCAAATACATTGATTTGGCAGCTGCTATGGATTTTGAATACATTTTGATTGATGCTTGGTGGGATGAAAGAATCGGTTACGACCGCATGGAGGATTTGATCAAATATGCCAATTCCAAGAATGTTGATGTCTTCTTATGGTATAATTCTAACGGTACCGCCAATGATGCATTTCAGACTCCTTTGAACAAAATGAATACCTCATTTGCTCGAAAAAAAGAAATGAAATGGCTGAAAGAAGTAGGTGTCAAAGGCTTGAAAGTTGACTTTTTTGGAGGAGACAAGCAAGAGACGATGCGCCTTTACGAAGATATCTTGGTCGAGGCCAATGATTATGGTTTGATGGTTATTTTTCATGGAGCAACCCTTCCAAGAGGTTGGGAGAGAATGTATCCGAATTTTGTAGGAAGTGAAGCTGTGTTGGCTTCAGAAATGTTGGTTTTTGTTCAAGATACGAGAGAGAAAGAAGCATTTTATGCAACTCTTCATCCATTTATCAGAAATGCTGTTGGAAGCATGGAGTTCGGTGGGGTATTGTTGAATAAATTTCTAAATAAAGGAAATCAAAGGGGTCAAGAACGCTTGACGACTGATATTTTCCAATTAGCAACGGGTGTGCTTTTTCAAAATCCGGTACAGATGTTTGGGTTGACACCGAATAATCTCACTGAAGTTCCAGAGTTTGAATTAGACTTTTTGAGAAAACTCCCGACTACATGGGATGAAACAATTTTCATTGATGGCTATCCTGGAAAGTACACTGTGATCGCAAGGAGAAGCGGTGAACATTGGTACATCGCAGGTGTCAATGCGGAAGAAAGTGTCAAGACTTTGGCTATCAACCTAGAAATGCTGAAAGGGAAGAAAGTCTCTTTATACAACGATGACCAAAATAAACAGCCAAAACTAGACATAATCGAAATTGGGAAGGATGGTTCATATTCAGTTTCCATTCAACCAAAAGGAGGTTTTGTGATCACGAATCACTAAACCGGATAAAATTTTAAATATTTGATTTAAAGCCATTTACTATGAAACTTAATCTTAAGCCATTTTTTCTTTTTTGTATCATGTTGCTTCAGTTTGGAAATAGCTATGGGCAAAACCCAATTATCCAAACCTCCTTCACTGCAGATCCTGCACCGATGGTTTACAATGACAAAGTCTATCTCTACACATCCCATGATGAAGATGAATCGACTTGGTTTACAATGAACGATTGGCGACTGTACACCACTGAAGATATGGTCAATTGGACTGATCACGGAGCTGTTTTGTCATACAAAGAATTTGCTTGGGGAAAAATGAATGCATGGGCACCACAATGCACCGAACGTGATGGGAAATTCTACATGTATGTTCCAATTACTGATAAAAATAATCAAAATGGAATTGGTGTAGCTGTTTCTGATAGCCCCTATGGGCCTTTTATCGATCCTTTGGGCAAGCCACTGATCAGTAATTCCAGTGCAGATATTGATCCCACTGTATTTGTTGATGATGATGGACAGGCGTATTTGATGTGGGGGAATCCAGTTTGCTACTTTGCAAAACTCAACGAAGACATGATTTCTCTCGATGGCGAAGTTGGTCAATTTCCCAATACAATTGAATCCTTCGGAAAAAGAAAGGCTGATGATCCCAAAAGACCTACAACTTATGAAGAAGGCCCTTGGCTTTACAAGCGAAATGATTTGTATTATTTACTTTTTGCCGCTGGAGAACTTCCAGAGCATCTGGGTTATTCGACAAGTGATAGCCCAACTGGTCCATGGAAATATCAAGGAGTGCTGATGCCCGCTGAAGGTAAGAGTTTTACGAATCATCCCGGGATCATCGATTACAAAGGCAAAACCTATCTTTTTTACCACAACGGAGCACTGCCGGGTGGGAGTGGATTCAATAGGTCTGTTGCTGTGGAAGAAGTTACTTTCAATGATGATGGAACCATAGTGCCGATGAAAATGACAGAAGGCATAACTAAAAGTCTTGGCTCAATCAATCCTTATGTGAAGAATGAAGCAGAAACAATAGCTTGGTCAGAAGGTGTAAAAGCAAAGCAAAATGAGGTAGTTGGAAATTTCATTATTGCCACAAGAAATGAAGCCTATACCAAAGTTGCTGGAGTTGATTTCCGATCAGAGGGCGCTTCAAAGTTCTCGGCAAGGTTAGGGACCATCCACAATGGTGATGTGAATATGGAGGTAAGGCTTGATGGTAAAGATGGGAAGTTGTTAGCTAGTGTAAGAGTCCCACTTACAGGGGGAGATGATAGGTGGGCATTGATCAATACCGATATTGAAAATGTGTCAGGAGTTCATGATTTATACTTTGTATTTAAAGGAAAAGCACAAAGCAATATCATGTATTTTGACTATTGGAGTTTTTCTAAATGATGAAAAAAGAGAAGTTTGATAGACTTCAAAAATATTACGATTAAATATGTTTAAAGTAAATGTTACGCTGATGAAAAAATGTAGAATTAATTTTTGGACCATAATTATATTTTCAGTTTACACCTTCGGCTGTAATTCTACGGAGGAGATTGATCCTATTATTGAGGACCCAAAAGATCAAAATGATGACAAGGAGGAAGAAGTTGTTGCCATTCCATTGAAAGAATTATTTAAGGATTATTTTCCAATCGGTGCAGCGATTACTCCTCAGCATGCAGACCTTGCGACCATTCATGGAGAGGCATTGGTCAAACATTTTAATAGTGTGACTGCCGAAAATGTAATGAAGCCAGAATCTTTGCAGCGGAATAAAGGGGTCTATACTTGGGAAGGAGCAGATAGGATTGTTCAGTTTGCTAAAAACAACAATCTGCAAGTAAGGGGGCATACTTTGACTTGGCATTCACAATCTCCTGATTGGATGTTTTATGATGAAAATGGAGAACTTTTGTCAAGGGAAGTTGCTTCAGCACAATTAGAAGAGCATATCACAACTGTTATGTCAAGGTACAAGGGCGATGTTTATGCTTGGGATGTTGTCAATGAAGCAATGTCTGACTGGGATCCAAATGGGGAAATAATCTATAGAGAAGATTCTCCTTGGTATAAAATTTTTGGACCATCTTACATTGATTCAGCCTTTGTCTTTGCCCACAGAGCAGATCCGGAAGCGAAGCTATTTTATAATGATTACAATTCCATTTTCAGTTGGAAGCGAAATAAGATTTATGATCTAGTCAAGAGGTTAAAAGATAACAATATACCAATCGATGGAGTAGGACTACAAGGTCACTGGATGATAGAGACCTCAGAACAGGATATCAGGACTACATTAGATTTATTTAGAGGACTCGGTGTAGAAATTCAAATTACAGAATTGGATCTTCCTGTATATTTATCCAGTAATGAAGAAGGTTCTATGGTTTATACAGAAACCTTTTCACAAAGACAAAAGCAGACTTATAGCATGATTTTTCAAGTTTTATTGGACTACAAAGATGTCATCACAGGAGTTACATTTTGGGGAATTGGCGATGACGCATCTTGGCTCGATCAGCCTGGAAGAAAGGCTTTTCCTTTTTTACTCGATGAAAATTTACAGCCTAAGCCTGCTTATTTTGAAGTTCAAAAGTTGCTAAATTAACATAGGAAAAGATCACGAGCTTAGTAAGAGTCATTTAATAATAAGAGATTAGAGAATTATACAGCTGGTATCTGTTCAAATTAAGTAAGAGATAGATTGAACTTAAAACTTAAATTCAAAGAGATGTCAAAAGAAGAGAATCAATCGAAACCTACAGAAAAGAAAGACAGAAGGGATTTTCTCAAGAAAAGTGCCTTAGCAATTGGTGCTTTTCATATTATCCCGAGTCATGTTTTATTTTCCAAATCAGAAATTAGAAATAAAGCTGGTGAAATTGTCCAAATGGCTTCCAAAGTGCCAAGTGATCGTGTCAATCTGGCTTGTATTGGAATTGGTAATAGAGGAGAACAAGTGATCAACGATTTTGGTAGAACAGGTTTATCAAATGTTGTGGCACTCTGTGATGTAGATATGGGTGCTCCGCATACAGTAAATATTCTCGAAAAGCATTCCAAAGCAAAACGGTATAAGGATTTTAGAGTTCTTTTTAATCAAAGTGAAGTTGAATTTGATGCCGCTGTGATTTGTACACCGGATTTTTCGCATTTCCCTATCACCATGCATGCAATGGCTTCTGGAAAACCTGTGTATGTCGAGAAACCTATGGCAAGGACATTTCAAGAAGTAGAGTTGATGATGAAGGCTGCCAAGAAATATGGTGTAGTGACCCAAATGGGTAATCAAGGTCATTCGGAAGCTAATTCATTTCAATTCAAATCTTGGGTAGATGCTGGAATCATCAAAGATGTTCACGCCATTACTTGCCATATGAATAGCCGAAGAAGATGGCATGGTTGGGATACTTCCAATACAAGCTATCCAAAGGCAGAGCCAATACCAGAAACACTTGATTGGGATCTTTGGCTGACAACAGCCGAACATCATGATTACAATAAGGATTTTGCAAATGGACAGTGGAGGTGCTGGTACGAATTCGGAATGGGAGCTTTGGGAGATTGGGGTGCACATATCATGGATAGTTTCCATAGATATTTAGATTTAGGACTTCCAGAAGAAATCAATGCAGTAAAATTGGATGGACATAATCCACTCTTTTATCCTCAAGCCACTACACTTGATTTTAAATTTCCAAAAAGAGATGAAATGCCAGCTGTAAATGTAACTTGGTATGATGGATTGGAAAATTTACCTCCAATTCCTGAGGGTTACGGAAGTTCAGAGTTGAGTGATGATATCCCTGCGGCAGGCACTGGTCAAATTGAAAAAAGGACCCTGAATCCAGGAAAAATCATCTATAGCAAAGATTTGACTTTCAAGGGAGGATCACATGGAAGTACACTTTCTATCATTCCAGAAGTAGCTGCCAATGACATGAAAGGAAACTTACCTGAAGTTCCCGAGAGTAGCTCCAACCATTTTGCAAACTTCCTTTTAGCTTGTAAAGGCGAAGAAAAAACAAGGTCGCCTTTTGAAATCTCAGGACCATTAAGCCAAATATTTTCACTTGGTGTCTTGGCTCAACAGATGAATACTAACCTGAAATTTGATAGAAAAAACAAGGTAATTACCAATAACAAAGTGGCAAATGAGCTGCTGAATGGTACTCCACCAAGAAAAGGTTGGGAAGAGTATTACAAAATATGATTGATATAGCTTTAGCAAGAGTTTAAACTTTGATTATGTTTTCAATCAAAATAAACTTATGCCTATAAACAAAAGGATAATCTTATTCCTAAACTCACAAAACACTATGAAAAGTCTAAAATTACCAGCCATTTTGTTCATTGCATTGATATCAAATTTTTCATTTGCACAAGATTCGAATATCATCGCACCAAATGGATTTGATAAACCTCAAGAAGGGATTTCCAAAGGAGAGGTTAAAAAAATCTCTTATCCATCCACAACAGTTGGAAAAGACAGAGTTGCAAACATTTATTTTCCGCCAGGGTATGTTGCTACTCAGGAATACCCGGTACTTTATTTATTGCATGGAATAGGAGGGGATGAAAGGGAATGGCTAGATCAAGGACACCCAGAAATCATCTTGGACAATCTCTATGCGGAGAATAAGGTAAAGCCAATGATTATCGTCATGCCCAATGGTCGCGCCATGAAAAATGACCGCGCTGAAGGAAATATTTTCGGAGAGGAGCAAGTAAAAGCTTTTGCTACTTTCGAACAGGATCTGATGGTTGATTTGATTCCTTTTATAGAGAAAAATTACAAAGTGAAATCTGGAGTTGAAAATAGGGCAGTTGCCGGATTATCGATGGGTGGAGGACAATCCTTGAACTTTGGATTGAATCATCCGGAAGATTTTGCTTGGATTGGTTCATTTTCACCGGCTCCAAATACAAAACAAGGTGAGGGTTTACTTCCCAAACCTGAGGCAACTAAGGCAAACTTGAAGTTGTTGTTTTTGAGTTGTGGAGATCAGGATAATTTGATGAATGTCTCGAATAGAACACATGATTTTCTGAATGAACAGGGAATAGAACATATCTACAGAATCATTCCAGACCACTACCATAATTTCGAGTATTGGAAAAATGAGTTGTATTATTTTGCGCAGTTGATATTTTAGGAAATTATTTGCTATCTGAATTTTTTAAATATGATAATCCGCTTTCACACCAATAGCCAAAAAAATAATATACCCATGATAATTAAATCATTTGTTGTTATTGACTTTTCCGAATTATTCGCTACAATTTATTTGTCTAATTTACTTACGGATGTCACTTCGTACATCAATCATAGTGCAATAGCGTAGGCTGTTTTTATGAATTACTGTTTTTAATTCCTATCCTAGTTCAAAATTTAAATTTAGAAATCAATAAGATAGGATTGTCTCCTTCTTCAAGGGTCTTTAAAATTTCTTTCATCCTTGCTGGGTAGGCAGAAGTATCCAATTTATTCATGAAAATAAATGCAGGGTCAACAGTTGCAATGAAAGAATCGTCAGAGACATGAGTAAATGCGAAATTCTGAGTGAAAGTAATATCATTTTCAAAATTCATGAACTCAATTAATACAGATTTATCAGACTTTTTATTTTTAATCCCAAAATACGGAGTTGCTTTGTTAAAGAAAAAAACCAGTTGATGAGTTGAGTTTTCAAGATATAACTGATTGATAGCATAATTGGATAATTTCCCTTCCAATTCAGAATCATCTATTTCTTTATTTGAAAGATTTTTTTGTAATGAAAAAGAGTTTTCACCATGATCCAATACCAAATATGGACTTGGTATTTGGGACTCAATTTTATAAATGGTATCATTTAAAAACCTTCTGTACAACAACGTCCCGTCTCTAGCTTTAATAGGGGATAAAGTATTAATTGGTCAACAAATCTACTTTTGTATGGAAAAAATAAACTTTAAATAGTTTATGAATTTACTAATTCCACAATCGAACTTTTCACAAGTTTAATATTCGATTTACTTACTCCATAGAATTTAGCTAAGGGTTCCCATTGATTTAAGGCAGATTTTGTTTGCTCAATGATTTCTTCAATTTTATTTTTTGAAATCTTTGCATCCAAACCAAGTTTTACCAAATGGTTGATGCTTGGTTTTTTACCTTCTCCCATAACCATGGTACTTTGTTCTCCACCGGGCCCACTTGAAAAGGTAAGGTCATAAGCTGGAGCAAATTTCCAATTCCTTGAGGAATCCATCAAAAAACTAAAGTTTTTCGCATGATCATCTCTGTTATGAGACAATACATTGAAAATAGCTAAGCGATAAATTTTCTCAACCTCACGGAAATCTTTGGTAATCTGTCCTGTTAAATTAAGAAGGTCTTCGTAATCAAGTGAAGGAGTTCTGAAATCACTGTGGAGTAAACCACTTACTGTATGCATGTGAAATCTTTTATCTTTTTCTCTATCAAAACGCTTGATCGCAAAAAATCCTGGTCCTTTTAAAGAAGGAAATAAATGTACTTCAGGCAGAAAAACACCTGCTGCTTTTGCCATCTTGGCGTATATAAATTCAATTGCTCCTGAGTCATCTCCATCTTGGGAATTTGGGAACTTTACTAGCCAAGGCTCAAAGTCTTTTTCAATTGATTGAGCACCGAAAGCAATATTTTTGAAAGATGAATCAACTCCGATGAGTGCTTTTGGACGAGCGCCTGCTGAGGATCCGTTTAATGAAAGCAATTCGCTTATAACTTCTTCCGAACTTCCTTTCAAAACTTCTTCTGTTTGATATGCCAAATGGTCCAAATCAATTCTTTCATTGATATCCTCAGGAGTATTACTTGGCTCATAAACCAAAGCTCCCATGCCATAAAGACCTACATGAGCCAATTTATCCAAAGGTGAAAAATCTTCTGGTATAAATCCCTGAGATCTAACCATTCTGTCAAAGAGCAATCTACCCCAGCCATCTGGAAGACTATCACTAAAAACTCCCGCCAATCCGTCAAATGGACGGTTTGGTAATTCTATTACTCCACTTCTCAGTGGCAGACGAAATGGGGAGATTTCCATACCCTTCTGTACAAATTTCATATCGTACTCGAAGTAGATGGTTTGATCACGGATAGCAAGTCTTCCAACAGGATCTATTCCAGTACCAAAATCAATTCCAACCTTAATTTCTGAAATTTGAGCTGTCATTTTTTATGTCCTCTTTTTCTCTCAACTTGATTCCGCTCTTTTAAAACATCATCAATAGATGCAAATTTCGATTTTTGTGGTTTTAGTGTATTTACAATTTCTTCCAGTCCACCCACAACCAATAAAAGTTTTAGAAGAGATTCGAGAGAGATCATTCCTTTTTGTTCAAATTTACGCAATGTAGCAAGTGGTACCCCTGATCGCTCCGCTAAACCTTCTTGGGTTAATTCCAAAAGCAATCTCCTTTCTCTGATATTTGCTGCTATTTTTTGCTGTGCTTTTGAAGGGGATATAAGTGATATCATTTTATTACTTATTTTGATATTAGGATGTTACTAACACTATAATATCACAAATATATCTTTTTTCTTTAAGAATTTAAAAAGTATAAGAATCGATAAGAACGAAATGCCTAAGTTTTTTTAGAATAAAAACTTTTGGGGTTGGCTTAAAAATATTAGTCAGTTCTTCTCTATTCCAAATGCACCAATGCCAGCGTTTCCCAGCCATTCAGGTCTGTATTGTGACCGACTTTTTCCATCGCTTGGGAGATTTTATTTTTGAATGCCCAGCAGGTTTCTCTTCTCAATTCGAGAATCTCAGAAAGCTCGTTGAGAGTAAGGTCAACGTCTTTTCTATTTGAGAGATAAAGAATGTAAAACGCTTTTTCTATAGGGAATTTAAGCTTGTGAAATAAAGTGTCCACAGTAGGAGATTCATAGTAATTGCAATTCCTACATCTTTTTCCATGGTTTGGTCCTTCTGTAAATTTATTGTATTCGCATTTCTTACAATGATATTTATCTTTCCATTTCAATTCGGATAGAAATTTGAGACAAGTATCTTTATCTGGAAAAACATTCTTAAAATCGTCAAATCCGAGCCCTTTCATTAGGGCCAAATCCTTGGTTACTTCTTCAACACTTGATCTTAGTTTCTCATTGTTTTCTTGCAGATAATTATTCAATTGAGTTACCTGAGAATTCAGCTCCTGTAATTTCACATTTGTAGTCTGCAGCTCAACATTTTTTTGCGCAAGGTCAGCAGCCATTTTTTCTATTTTCTCTGTTCTGGCTCTTACTTTTTCTTTGAGTTTTGAATTCAATTCCTGTGTGAGTTGATTGTTTTTCTCTAGAGCGATAGTTTTCTCAGCATTTGCTTCCAAAAATTGGTTTTGAAGAAATTTAAGCTGATTGAAAATTGAGAAAGAAAATAGAATCATCTCAGCAAAAATCACAGGGTAAACGAAATACCAGTTAAGTACAGGGTTGTCAAACAATTGAATACTTCTTGAATAAGAATAGACTATCACGAGAAACAAACATAAATAAGCAAAAACATAAGACCAAGAATAAATCTTTGCCTTGATCAAAGAATATAATCCTAATGAAAAAGGAACCAACAAAATGATAATCGTGATAACGATATAATGGATGTAATTTAACTCGAAAATAAATAGTTGATTGACAAAAAGAAGTAGCTTGAGCATGATAGCCCAAACAGTAAGCTTCATAACATTTTTGTTTTTTGTGTATTTCTGAATGTATCGTTCTGAGAATAATAATGTAGCAAGGATGATGATCAACTCGATTACTTTCTCATTATTCAGCTTATTGACCCAAGGTGAGTTTGGCCAGAGATATTGAAATCCTAACCCATCTCTTCCAAGCGAAAACCATATACAAGCAATAATCAAACAGGGGAAGTAGAGATAAAGCGTGTCTCTTAGTCTGTAAAAAAGATACAGGTTGAAGGTCAAAATAATTACTAAAACTCCATAATATATTCCCAAAAGAAAGTATTCATTGAGAGAATGTGACAAGAATTTTTCATTAGTTCTAAGATGAAAGCTAAACTCTTGGTTGTAGCTTCTTTTGACTTTTAAAAAGTATGTTTTTGTCTCCGATGGTCTAAGATCTAGGAAATAGTTAAAGTTTTTATGTTTTACATTTCTTTCATTAAACGGTCTTTCAAATCCTGCCGTCGATGGTTCAAATGTCCCATCTGGCCTTGGAAAATAAAAAGTGATGTTTTTGATATCAAATCCCCACGATTCTAGATACCAAGAGTGATTATGTATTGATTGATTGTTGTTGATAGTAATTCGTAGCCAAATATGAGAATCTAAATAATCAAATAGTACATGTGGATCGGTGACACGTCGAAAATGATCTTCAAAATTACTACTGGCTATTTCATCGATAGCATATTTGGAAGTAGTATCTAGAAAATAGTCAAAGTGTGTTGTAATATGAATTTGTGAACTACTATCATTTAGTTGTATCACTGAACCCGATTCAGTTTTTGCATACAACTTAGTCGTGAAAATGACTATGAAGAATATTAGCAATTTGATACGATATCTATTCTTATTATTCAACTTTTCTAAATTTTAGTAGATAATCTTCATGTATATTTCTTTTCTTATTACCTTCAAGATTCGGTTTTATATTCTTTGTTTCTCTTTATTTCTCGGCTACTTTGATCAAAGCATCAATGATGTCTTTTTTTTCTTTAAAGTCTTTATCTATCAATAGTGGATAAGCCGTCCTTCCTGGCATAGGCCAGTTATTGAGCCAACTCCCACCATCATGCACTCCCCAAAATGTAACTCGAGTTATCTTATCTTCATGTTTTTTGAAAAGCTCAAATAACTCCTTGTATCGTTGAACCAACTGCTTTTGAACTTCCTCAGGTAATCCTTCTTTGTAAATATTATATTTTTCGTCTGCGGGAAAGGTAGCATCGATATCTGCGCCATGTCTGTTGACAGGATTTGGCAGCACATCAATATCCACTTCTGTAAACATGACCTTGAAGCCAGCTTCTGCAATTTTTACGATTGAAGCTTCGATGATTTCGATGCTAGGAGATTCTAATCCGTAATGCCCTTGCATGCCAATTCCATCGATTCTAATTCCTTCTTCTCTAAGTTCTTTTGCCAGTTCAATGGCTGCATCTCTTTTTTCTGGCTTCCACATATTGTAATCGTTGTAGTACAACTCTGTGTTTGGATCAATTTCATTTGCTTTGATAAATGCTCTTTTGATAAAATCTTTTCCAGCTGCATTGTACCATTTTGAAGTCCTGTATTGTCCATCATCAAAAAACGCTTCGTTGACTACATCATAGCCATGAACTTTTCCTTTGTACCTGCTGACTACATTTGAAATATGATCTTCCATTCTCAGCAGCAAAGCTTCTTTTGAAAGAAGTTCGCCATTTTCATCTTCATAAACCCAATTTGGAGTCTGATTATGCCAAACAAGTGTATGTCCTACTACTCGCGCATCTAATTTTTCAGCCAACTCAACCAAATTGTCCATAGGACCAAAATTATATTCCTCCAATCTTGGGTGAATGGAACCCCATTTCATTAAGTTTTCGGGAGTGAGGCTATTGAAGTGTTTATCTAAAATTGGGTAAGCTCTTTTTTCTGTTCCACTAGCTTCTCTAACTCCTATTGCTGCTCCAATATCGAAGAATTGTTCATAGCTCTTTTTCAAAGATTGACTACTAACCGTGTCAAAACTGAGTAAAAGTGTAAGGCTAAATAAAAGTGATTTTATGTGAAATGGTTTCATTTGGTTCTTTTTATGATTTGCTTATTTTAAAATCCAATTGAGTTTCCTCCATCTACAGCTAGGCTTGTTCCAGTCACATAAGAAGAGGAGCTAGTAGCAAAATAATAAACTGCCTCAGCCACATCTTCCGGAGCTCCCATTTTCCCCATGGGTGTTCTTCCCAATACTTTATTTTTTCGTTCTGGATCTGAATCCAATGCTTTTGAAGACATCGCAGTGACTATAAAACCAGGTGCTACACAATTCACTCTTATTCCTAATGGAGATAATTCTACGGCCATAGCTTTGGTCATGCCTTCGATTGCATTTTTTGCTGCCGTGTAGGCAATTACTTTTGGAATGCCATATTTAGCTGTCATGGATGAAATCATTACAATAGATCCAAGTCCCTGTTTTACCATCACTTTACTCACTTCCCTACTTATTGCAAATACAGAAAATACATTCGTATTCATCACTTTGTAGAAATCTTCATTAGTAACTTCAAGGAAGTTTTTCTTCATATTGATTCCAGCATTATTGACCAAAATATCAATCTGACCAAATTCACTTTTGATGCTTTCGATGAGCTCTGGAATTTTCTCTAAATCACTCAAATCAAATGCAATAGTATGTGCTAAATCACCTAGTTCAGCTTTTACATCATCGAGTTTTTGCTGATCTCTACCAATGATGATGGTTTTGATTCCTTCCTTGACAAATTTTTGACTGGTCGCCAAACCGAGTCCTGATGCACCACCTGTGACAATCGCTATTTTTTGAGTATGTTGATTCATTCAAGTACTGTTTTATTGCTTAATTTTAAATTTTAGATAAAGTTGGGAATTTAGGCCCAAGACGAAAGATTCAAGATATAGGACACAAGATGTGATAATAGTTAATAACAAACTCTTGAATAGTAAATTCATGGAAACCTATATCTCAACAGAGTTTATCTCTGTCCCATAATCTTTTAATCTTTAATCCGCCACTGCGGACAAGTTCTTCTAATCCCCTAACCTTCTAACTAAATCTTAAATCCCCGGCACATTCTTCGGTTTGTAATTCATATAATATTCTAAATTATGCTTCGGAGATTCTACACCAGATGGTAAAGGCATTTTCGAAAATTGACCAAAATAGAGTAGACAGGCATCACGCCACCAAGCGGCTTCTTCGGCTTGAATTTTCATAAAAGACAAAGTATGTTCAAATCGCTCCTGATCAATTTTTCCTTTCATGGATTCCCAAAGCTTGACATTTGCTCTAGCTTCATCTACTCCTTTTTGATAGTGAAGGGCAAGATTGTTCCAAAGATTTTCTCCATTTTGAAGTTTGTGTTCCCAAGGAACATGATGAAACCATAACAAGTATTTTTCAGGAATGGAATTGATATTTCCCCAAACTGATTGCAGATTCTCTGAATATTGTCCAAGCGCATTGCTACCTGACTTGGTTCTGTCAAATCCAACTCCCGATTCAGAAGCTTGATGATAATAAGTAGAAGTCCAATCTGCTCTTGATCCACCCGTCACCCATGGCCCCGGGCCATAATGATGGCTTTCGGCCATAATATGATGCAAACCAAGTGGAGTCATATAATTGACCACCATTTCTCGTGACTCAAGCATCATTTCTTTTACAGGAGTAATGAAAGTATCGTCATTATTAAATGTTAGTCTGAGCCAATCGTCTGCTATTTTTTCAGAATTTTCGTAAGGATTCCATGCAAGTTTTCCATAAGCATACCAATTGGCTTGGTGAAAATGATGTCCAGTCCAATTCCTATCTGTACCGATGTTGGCAACTCCTGCCATGGCAGAAAGTGAATGTCCATCCAAACTCCCATCTACAATTTTCGCAACTTCCCTTCCTTTACCATTTACAAAAGTGTCTTCTTTCAATACCTCCTCATACATCGGTGCGAGAAATGCCAAGTGTGTATCGTGTCCCAAATACTCTTGGGTAATCTGGAATTCCATCATCAATGGAGTGTTAGGCATTGCTCCAAACATCGGATGAAAAGGTTCTCTAGGCTGAAAGTCAATTGCACCATTTTTAACTTGAACAATGACATTGTTTCTGAACTCACCATCTATGGGTTTGAATTCATTATATGCTTGCTTATGTCTATCATCGGGAGTGTTTTCACTGTAAACAAATGCTCTCCACATCACAATTCCACCAAACGGAGCTACTGCATCTGCAAGCATATTCGCTCCATCTGCTTGTGTTCTTCCATAATTGTGTGGGCCAGGCTGCCCTTCAGAATCAGCCTTTACAACGAAACCACCAAAGTCAGGAATGTAATCATAAACTTCCTTGGCTTTTTCTTTCCACCAATTTTGAACGACTTCATTTAATGGATCTGCAGTTTTTAATCTTCCCAGTTCAATTGGGGATGAAAATCTTGCAGTGAGATATACTTTGATGCCATAAGGTCTAAAGGCGTCTGCTAGAGCTTTTACTTTTTCTAAATATTCTGTAGTCAAGACTAGAGAATTTGCATTGACATTGGTCAAAACGGTTCCGTTGATACCAATAGAGGCATTTGCTCGAGCATAATCGAGATATTGTTGATCAATGTGACGTGGAAGTCTATGCCAATTCCAAATGCTGAATCCTGAATATCCTCTCTCAACAGTTCTGTCCAAATTGTCCCAGTGATTAAGCACACGATGCTTAATTTTTGGCGATTGAAAAATACCTTCTTTTGGAACTTCAGATCCTTTTTGGATCAATTGAAGATAATAAAAAGTGCCATAAAGCAAACCAATATCCGTATTTGCAAGAATTAATGTTTCTGAATTTTCACTTTTAGAAATTGAAAATCCATCCTCACCTAAAGCTGTAATTTTTTCTTTATTAATTTGAAAAGTAGTTAAATTTAAATCAGATAATTTTGAGATAATCAGTTTCGGATTCTCTTGGTTTTCAGCTGGCTCGAAATTAAAAAATCCTTTCCCAGCTCTTTTGATTTCATCATTAATGATTGCTAATGTTGGGGAAGTTGCATTGATCTGATACTTCGCAATTCCTTCTTTTTGCCAACTTTCCGCATTTTCAATAGGATAATATTGCATCCATAATTTATACCCATCATTAGCAAGGACGAATGATGAGAGAAACAGGAAGAAAATACTAAAAGGTAAAAATTTCATTTTGTGGTTTATAGGTTGTTGTTCAATGTATGATCAGGATTTCGGCTTTTTCAAAGACGATTCTCTGATGATCAATTCTGATCTAAGCGTAATTTTATTGGTATTTTGAAGTGTTGTTGTATCAGGTTCTTCTAAATGGTTAATGAGGTTTTTCATCGCTACTTCTCCCATTTCATATCCTGGATAATTGATTGTAGTAATTTTCGGCTCAACTAATCTTGAGATAATTTCATTGTTGAAGCCGACCAAAGCCATGTCTTGTGGAACTCGAATGCCATTCATTTTTAGATGATTGAGACAGCTAGCGGCACAAGCATCATTAGAAACAAAAAGCCCATCGGGTAGTGGGTCCATTTTTAAGATTTGGCTGACAATCTCTTCTCCAGCTTCCTCATTAATATCGGACAACACGATGACCAGATTGTCTTCAAAAGGAATGTTTTTGTCAATTAAGGCATATTTGTACCCTTTGAGCCTTTCTGCATAAACACTCACTTCGGTACTTCCTAAGACATGTACAATTCTTCGGCAACCTTGATCTATCAGGTGATTTGTAGCAATTTGTGCCGATTGAATATTGTCTATCGAAACACCCGTACTAATATCAGTATTTGCAATTCTATCATAAAAAATAACTGGAATCCCTTTTTTGTAGAAGGGTGAAAAATGCTCCAAATTCTCAGCACCACTTGCCAAAGAAATCAAAAGCCCATCAACTCTACTATTGAACATTGACTTTGTATTTGCAATTTCCTTTTCACTTGATTCCAAAGATTGACTTATGACCAAGTTAAACCCTGCTTCACTCGCTACTTTTTCCATTCCAGCAAGTACAGAAGCTTGGAAGTTACTTTTTAAGCTAGGAACAATTACCCCAATGTTATTACTTCTTTTGCTTCTTAGGTTTGCTGCAAAAATATTCGATTGATAACCTAATTCAGATGCAGCATCGAAGATTTTCTTTTTTGTCTTCTCTTTTACAGCAGGATGATTGTTCAATGCCCTACTTACAGTCGTAGGGGAAACTCCTAAGCCTTTTGCTATATCGTATATCGTTATTTCTTTCTCCATGAATGATCTTAATCTTATGACAAATGTTCAGTTCTTTGTAAGATAATAAACATTCATTTTTCTAAGACATAAAAATAGGTATCGTTCAAAAGTATTCTTTTTATGATTTATTTCAAAGCTTTTTTATGAAATCGGTTGTATTTATATTTTTTATGTTTTAAGAATTTCGCTATTCTCTTTTCCGAAATTATCAACAGACTTCTTTCAAAAGCCAAGTTTATTAAAGTTATACTTTTGATATTAAGGTTTTTAACTGTAAAAACCTTAATAAAATAGAGAAAAATGGAAATTCTAACTAATTGAATAATGAGTTGATTTTCTTTTAAAAATAGTATTTCTATGATCTGAAAGGATCAAGTTTTTATTTCTAAATCTTGACACTTTTAAGAAAATTTTGATAAAAAAATGAAATCGGTTGCATTTTTATTTATTTTTTCTCAAGTTTATAATTCGAAAGTGAAATGCTTCTCAACTTATTTGTTGGGAATTAGTTTTTGAAGAATTCATAAAGATGTAATTCAAAACAAAAGCCAAATGCATATCATTTCTTTGGATCAAACTTTGGTGCATGCTGCAATTTGAATTTCAAAATGCAGCTGTTATACATAGTTCAATAAATATTAGGGTTTATTATTCATTACCGGAGTTCCTTCTGGGAACTTCCGGTTTTATTTATGTCCAAAAAATATAAACTCTTCACTTTTACTTTTTAAAGTTCGGTGAATTGATTTTTGGTCAGTTTAAACAAGAATATCTAAGAAAAGCTCGTATTAATTGAAGTGAAAATAGTGAATGAGAAATAGTCTAATTCAATCTTGGCGTTGGTACGGATCCAATGACCCTGTTAGTCTTCAGGATATCCGTCAAGCTGGAGCTACTGCGGTGGTATCAGCACTCCATCATGTGCCTCATGGTGATATTTGGGAATTAGATGATATTTTGGAACGAAAAAAAATCATCGAAGCAGCAGGTCTAAAATGGTTAGTTGTCGAATCAGTCCCTGTTCATGAAGCGATTAAAACAAATAGTGCCGAAGCGCCAAAATTTTTAGAAAATTATAAAATATCTCTCAAGAATCTAGCTAAAGCGGGCTTAAAAATAATCTGCTATAATTTCATGCCTGTCTTAGATTGGACGAGAACTGACCTGAACTTTGCTTTACCAAATGGAGCAAAAGCTTTATGTTTAGATTGGGCTGATTTGGCCTATTTTGATATTTACATGCTCAAAAGAGAAGGAGCAGAAGCAGATTACTCCAATCAGGTGATTTCTATTTTGAACAAAAGATTGGATACTTACACTCCTGAAAAAGTAGCTGCTTTAAATGAAATAATCTGCATGGGGGTTCCCACAGAAGGAAGTGTGAATTTGGAACAGCTTCATGAAAGCTTGGCTATTTATGAGAATATAGGAAAGGACGGATTGAGAAAAAATCTCGCATTATTTTTAGAGGCTATTGCCGATGTTTGTGAGTCCTATGATTTGAAAATGACGATTCATCCAGATGATCCGCCTTTTCCAATTTTGGGATTACCGAGAATAGCTTCGAATCATGAAGATCTCAAATGGATCTTGAATGCTGTAGATCGACCTTTCAATGGCATTTGTTTTTGCACCGGTTCTTTGGGAGCAGGTGCATTCAATGATATTCCGAAAATTCTTCATGATTTAGGCGATCGCGTTTATTTTGCCCATTTGAGAAATGTTAAGAAGGACCATTTTGGGAATTTTCATGAATCGGATCATTTGGATGGTGATGTAGATATGTTTGCTGTTATGAAAGAATTGATCAAATTCAACGAAAACAGAATTGAGCCTATACCATTTAGACCAGACCATGGTCATCAAATGCTAGATGATTTACATAAAGTGACAAATCCGGGGTATTCTGCGATCGGAAGATTAAAAGGCCTTGCAGAGTTAAGAGGTTTGGAAATGGGGATAAAGAGAATGATGCTAGATGGCTAGACTAACAAAAAACTGATTTCCAATTAACCTTAAACCTAACCAATGAACCAGTATTTTAAAAGCTTATTTATTTTTCACCTCTTCATTTTTATGTGGAGTTCAATTTATGCGCAATCAAATATTCCTCAATTTGTATCTACGCATTCCTCTTTAAACAGCTTTCCGTTGGTTGAAGGAACTGCTGCGCCAATTATCTTCGATGGAACTGATGAGGGGATACTTTTGGCAGTTGAAAATTTACAAAAGGATATTCAAGCTGTTTCAGGTAAAAGCGCTGATCTGAAAAGGGGGATAGAAGCGGAAAATACGGTTTTGATCATTGGGCAGTTGGGCGAAAGTATTTTGATTGATGAATTGGTTAAAAAGGGAAGGATCGAAATTTCTCATCTAGCAAACAAATGGGAGACATTTCAAATTCAAACCATACAAAATCCACTTCCAGGAATTGATCAAGCTTTAGTAATCGTAGGAAGCGATAAAAGAGGAACGATTTTCGGCATTTATGAGCTTTCAAAGCAAATCGGGGTTTCCCCTTGGAATTGGTGGGCAGATGTTCCTGTAAAGGAAAAGTCTGCTATTTTTATTCATCATGGGATTTATTCCAAAGGAACACCAGCAGTAAAATACAGAGGGATTTTTATCAATGACGAGGCACCTGCTTTATCGGGTTGGACACAAGAAAAATTTGGTGGTTTTAACCATAAATTTTACGGTCACGTTTTCGAGTTGATTTTAAGATTGCAGGGTAATTATCTATGGCCAGCCATGTGGGGTCGCGCTTTTTATGATGATGATCCTTTGAATGGGCCTTTGGCTGATAAATATGGTATTGTGATTGGTACTTCACATCACGAACCTTTGATGCGAGCTCATGCTGAATGGTCAAAGTACGGTGAAGGAGATTGGAATTACCAGACCAATAAGAAAGTCTTGCAGGATTTTTGGAAAACTGGCATGGAAAGACAGGGGAGTATGGAAGCTACTGTTTCGCTCGGTATGAGAGGTGATGGTGATGAGCCCATGAGTGAAGAAAATAATATAGCATTGCTTGAAGAAATTGTTGCGGATCAACGAAGAATCATAGAAGAAGTAACTGGGAAACCAGCTTCTGAAACTCCACAATTTTGGGCATTGTATAAAGAAGTTCAAGAGTACTATGATAAAGGAATGCGAGTTCCTGATGATGTCACACTGCTGTTATGTGATGACAACTGGGGCAATGTCCGCAAACTTCCTGCTATTGGAGCAAAAGACCGAAAAGGTGGTTATGGGATGTATTATCACTTTGATTATGTTGGTGGTCCGAGAAATTACAAGTGGATCAATACGAATCCGTTGCCAAAAATTTGGGAGCAGATGAACCGGACCTATCAACATGGAGTGGATGAACTTTGGGTAGTCAATGTCGGAGATATCAAGCCAATGGAGATGCCAATTTCTTTTTTCTTGGATTTTGCATGGAATCCCGATGCGATGCCTTCCACTTCGATTTCGCAGTACACCAAGGATTGGGTAGGAAATCAGTTCGGATCGGAGTATGCATCAGAGATTGCTCAGCTTGTTTCAGGATTTGGAAAATTGAGTGGGAGAAGAAAGCCGGAACTATTGAATCATAAAACATATAGTGTTCATTTTTATAATGAAATGTCTTCTGTTTCGGAAGAATGGAAGGAACTTGAAATATTGAGTGATTTTGTAAAATCAAAACTCGCGATTACTTATCACGACGCTTATTACCAATTGGTAGAACATCCAATCAAAGCATCTGCAAATCTTCACCGACTTTATGAAAGTACGGCTTTAAATGAATTGTATCATGCGCAAGGCCGAAATCTAACGAATAAGAAAGCTGACGAAGTCAAAACTTATTTTGAAAATGATGCTTTGATTTCAGCATTTTATAATAACTCACTTGCCGATGGAAAATGGTCACACATGATGGATCAGACCCATATTGGTTACACAAGTTGGCAAGAACCCCGAACGAATGTAATTCCACAGATAGATTACCTAGAAGTGCCGGAGAAAGGATCACTAGGTGTTTCAATTTCAGAAAGCACAGCATTTTTCCCGGAAAGTAAATCACTCAAATCAGTGACTTTATCTCCTTTTGACAATCAAAAAGTGAAACTGGAGCTGTTCAACAGAGGTGAATCATCTATTGATTTCAAAATCAACAATAAGTCAAAATGGTTAAAAACCAGCTTAGAATCAGGAGAAATAGAAACACAGGTTGATGTTGTGCTTGAAGTTGATTGGTCACTCGCTCCAAAAGGAAAATCCATAGCTGAATTTGAAATAAGAAGTGGAAAAGATAAGGTAAAGGTGGAAGTTCCGATTCATAGTTATGAAATTGAGGAATCATTTAAAGGATTCGTGCCTTCATTCGGAGTCCTCGCAATGGAAGCGGATCACTTTTCTTCTAAATACGAAGAGAATCCAGTTAGATGGCAGGTTGTAGAGGACTTGGGTAAAACTGGCAACTCAATAATGGCTACTCCGGAAATTGCTTTTACGGAATCAGATACGATACAGGGTAGCTATTTGACATATGATGTTTGGTTTGAAGAAGCCGGGGAATATGAAGTAAATGTTTTGACAGGTCCTACTTTAAACTATTTGAATGCTGAGAAAGGAATTCAATATGGACTTGCAGCCAATGAAGGTGAACCGATTTTGGTCTCGATTCATGAAAACGAAAGACAAAGAAGATGGGATACTTGGGTTTCCAACTCAATTAATGTGACGAAAAGAAAGCTGAATTTTCAAAAAGGTCACAATCAGCTCAAATTGTATATGGTCAATCCAGGAGTAGTTTTCCAGAAAATAATCATAGATGCTGGAGGTTTGCAAGAAAGCAATCTTGGACCAAAAGAGAGTTTCTTTAAGTATTAAGAGAATAGAGATAAAGTTGTTGCAATAGGCAAAAACTAGATTAATTATCAAAAAATGAGAAAGTTATTAATTGGATATGATATAGGGAGTTCTTCGGTAAAGGCAACATTACTCGATGCAGATACTGGTAGAGCTGTTGCGTCAGAAGGTCTTCCAAAGGTAGAAATGCCTATTCATGCACCTCAGAAAGATTGGGCTGAACAAGATCCGCAGATGTGGTGGAAAAACATTGTGGAGACGACGCAATCAATCGTCAAATCTGCTAATGTTCAAAAAGGTGAAATCAAAGCCATCGGGATTTCCTATCAGATGCATGGCCTTGTTCTCGTCGATCAAAATCAAAACGTGATCAGGCCTTCGATTATTTGGTGTGACAGTAGAGCTGTGAACTATGGAAATTCAGCTTTTGAAGCCTTGGGATCAGATTATTGCCTTCCTCATTTGTTGAATTCACCTGGTAATTTCACTGCTTCCAAATTGAAATGGGTTAAAGAAAACGAACCGGAAAATTATTCAAAAATCCACAAGATCATGCTTCCGGGAGATTATATTGCCATGAAGCTTTCAGGTGAAATTCTTACTTCTGAGTCAGGATTGTCTGAAGGGATTTTTTGGGATTTCAAGGAAAATGGACTTGCGCAGAATCTTTTGGATCATTATGGAATTGACAAAGGACTTCTTCCTGAGGCAGTTCCTTCTTTCTCGAATCAAGGAAAAGTAAACGCAGATAGTGCAGAGATCTTGGGAATAGAAGCAGGTATTCCAATTACTTACCGTGCGGGAGATCAACCAAATAATGCATTTTCACTCAATGTGCTCAAAGACGGCGAACTCGCAACGACAGCAGGAACTTCTGGAACCGTTTATGGAGTAGCAAACAAGCCGCTTTACGATCCTCAATCTCGCGTCAATACCTTTGTCCATGTGAATCATTCTAAGGAAAATCCAAGCTACGGTGTACTTCTTTGCATCAATGGAACAGGGATTTTGAATTCTTGGGTGAAGAAATTATTGAGTGGTGATAACATTTCATACCCTCAGATGAATGCGTTAGCTGCGGAAGTTCCGATTGGAGCAGAAGGCTTGAGCTTTATACCATTTGGCAATGGCGTAGAGCGAATCATGGAAAACAAGCATGTTGGAGCTCATTTGAATGGATTGAACTTGTTGAATCATGATCATAGACATGTGCTTCGTGCGACGCAAGAAGGAATTGTTTCCTCTTTGACTTATGGTTTTAATATCATGAAATCAATGGGACTGAATCTCAATACCGTGAAAGCAGGTCATGCGAATATGTTTTTGAGTCCATTATTCAGAGAAGCATTTGTCAATATGAATGAAGTAGCTCTAGAACTTTATGATACAGATGGCTCGCAAGGTGCTGCACGAGGAGCTGGAATTGGAGCAGGTATTTTTGGAATAGAGGATGCATTTGTTGGGCTGGAAAAACTTGCTTCGCTGGAACCAGAAAAAGCTAAAATTCAAAGCTATCAAGAAGTCTATATGAAATGGCAGGAAGCTTTAAAAGGCGTTTTGAAATCTTAAAATCAAATTATAAAATAAAATATCAAAAATTAAATCTACAATCCAATGTCAAAAACTTATTTCCCAAATATTGACAAAATCAAATTTGAAGGGAGGGAGTCTCAAAACCCTTTTGCCTTCAAATTCTATGATGAAAATACAGTTGTCGCAGGAAAATCCATGAAGGAGCATTTCAAATTTGCGATTGCTTACTGGCATTCATTCTGTGGAACTGGTGGTGATCCATTTGGACCTGGAACAATCGTTCATCCTTGGGATGCTAGCGAGGATGCTGTCCAAAGAGCAAAAGATAAAATGGATGCTGCATTTGAATTTTTTGTGAAAATCGGGGCGCCTTATTATTGTTTCCATGATGTTGACCTGATAGACGAAGGTGATTCCATTGAGGAATACGAAGAGCGCATGAAAATCATCACAGATTATGCTTTGGAAAAGCAAAAGGAAACAGGAGTAAAGTTACTTTGGGGTACTGCAAATGTGTTTTCAAATCCAAGATATATGAATGGTGCTTCTACCAATCCTGACTTTGATGTTTTGGCTTGGGCAGGTACACAAGTGAAAAATGCAATAGATGCCACGATCAAACTTGGTGGTGAGAATTATGTGTTCTGGGGTGGTAGAGAAGGATATATGTCCTTATTGAATACGGATATGAAGCGTGAAACTTCCCATTTGGCACAATTTCTTACCATGGCTAGAGATTATGCTAGATCTAAAGGTTTCAAAGGAAACTTCCTGATAGAGCCTAAGCCTATGGAGCCAACAAAACATCAGTATGATTACGATGCTGCTACTGTAGTTGGTTTCTTGAGACAACATGGGTTAGATAAAGATTTCAAATTGAATTTGGAAGTGAATCACGCAACTTTGGCGGGACATACTTTTCAGCATGAGTTACAGGTAGCAGTTGATTCAGGGATGTTGGGAAGTGTAGATGCCAACAGAGGAGATTACCAAAACGGCTGGGATACAGATCAATTTGCAATCAATCTTCAAGAGCTTACCGAGTCAATGCTTGTCATCCTTGAAGGCGGCGGAATCGATGGAGGAGGAGTGAATTTTGATGCAAAAATAAGAAGAAACTCAACTGATATGGAGGATCTTTTCCATGCACACATTGGAAGTATGGATGCTTTCGCAAGGTCATTGATCATTGCAGACGAAATCTTACAGAAATCTGACTACAAATCTTTAAGAAAAGAGAGATATGCGTCATTTGATGTCGGTAAAGGAAATGAGTTCGAAAATGGCAAACTTACCCTTGAAGACCTTAGAACACATGCACTTGCTGTTGGTGAACCTAAGAAAACAAGTGGAAAGCAAGAGAGATATGAGAATATCTTGAATCAGTTTATTTAAGTTGATCCGAAATTTATTAGTAAAAAGCCCTTTCAAAGTGATTTGAAAGGGCTTTTATTTAGTTGTACTGTTAACTTTTTAACTAATTACCAATCAACTTTTTCTTATACAAGTGATTATCTTATTTCAATATTGGTTCGATAGTATTAATAGAACCATCAGCATTGTGAGTCAATTCAGTCATTTTTAAATTTCTCAAATGCGTTTCTCCAGATATTTCTGTGTCATGGTAGAAAATGTACCATTTTTCATCCACTTGAACGATTGAATGATGATTTGTCCAGCCTTGGACAGGCTTCAAAATCACACCTTGGTAGGTAAATGGACCATAAGGAGAATCTCCAATGCCATAAGCGATGTTATGTGTGTCTCCGGTGGAATAAGAGAAATAATATTTGTCATTATGCTTATGAACCCAAGCTGCTTCAAAGAATCTTCTCTCATGATCACCAGCTAAAATCGGTGAGCCATCTTGATCTAAAATTTCAATTTGTCTAGGCGCTTCACCAAATTCTAACATATCACCACTAAGTTTGGCGACCATTGGGCTGATTGCAGGCTCGTCATCAGCAGGTTCATCATCATAAGGTGAATCCCCTGTCGACAAGTACTCACCAGTTCTCCATTTCTGCAGTTGACCTCCCCAGATTCCTCCCCAGTAAATAAAGTAATCATTGCCATCTTGAAATACAGCTGGATCAATACTGTAGGATCCTTTCATTGGTTCAGGTTGCGCTGTGAAAGGTCCAGTTGGGCTATCACTTACTGCAACTCCTAGATGAAAAATATCATCATAATCTTTCGCAGGGAAGTATAAATAATATTTCCCATCTTTTTGAGCGGCATCGGGTGCCCACATTTGTCTTTTTGCCCAAGGAACATCATCCACATCCAGCGCAATGCCATGATCCACAGGTTCTGAATCGATAGTTTCCATGCTGAAAACATGATAATCTCTCATGTTAAAATGAGCTCCTGAATCGTCCTCTTCCACTACTGATTCCACATCATGGGAAGGGTAGATGTAAATTTTTCCATCGAAAACATGTGCAGAAGGATCAGCTGTGTATATATGGCTGATCAATGGTGGGGATAAGAAAGTGCTTTTTTCTTCTTCTACAATCACAGTTTCTTCTGCACTTTCTTGTTTTCCACAAGAGGAAAACAACAAGAGAGAAGCAGTTGACATAGCGATCAAACTTCTTGTTGATTTTAGGTTCATAGGTAGATTGATTTTAAGTATGTTTTATTAAAAATCTAAAATATGATAAATGAAATCGGTTTCAAAATTAAAAATGATAATATTTGGGGTGATTTTTATGAATATTCTTTATTCAAACCAAGTGGGGTAAATTTGATCTAATTGGAGTCGCCTTTTTGAAATATATCATAGGATTCTCTAATCCATTTTATTATTTGTGGAGCCACTTCTTCAAGGGATGAAATTCGAATATGACATTCATCTCTATTGTGATATTTGGTGTTTTTGAAAATTAAAGGACTTTGAATTGGATCAGTTGAATAGAATTTGATGTTTAAGACTTTTTGCATAGGTTTTATGACCAAAAATGTCTGGGTATTGACAAATACAATACAGTTTTTTGTAGTGCTGATATGTGTATTTTCCCAATCAGCAACGTGAGATAATATTTTGTCAAAAATGAAAATTAATTCTTTGTTTTTCCCCTCAAAAAGTGAATCTAAGTCCTGATTTACGCAAGAGTGATATTGATTAGAAAATCTTAGTCTTCTTTCGCATTTTGGACAGATCCAAGTCATAAATAATTGATTTGAGTTTTTTGAATGTTTATTTTTTTGTGAATTCTATCCTAGTTTCCCATATTTTTTTTGTAGAAAATCCATAGTAGAAAGAACCATTTTTTTCAGGATTTCTGGATCTATATCTGAAAGTTTTTTAACATAAATGCAACCTTTTCCCATTTTAAATTTTCCTAGCTTATTTAACAAATCATCCTGATTTGCACCTCCAGAATATATATAGAGTGAAATAGCAGTTTTTCTTGGAGAAAATCCCACCAAAGGCCAATCGCCTTCTTGCTTACTTCTTTCTGATTTATAGTGGTATTTACCAAATCCGATGATAGAAGGTCCCCACATCTTTGGTTCAAAACCTGTAACTTTTTCCATCAAGTCTAGAAGTATAAGGCTGTCCGTAATTTTCTGTTCTGAATTAGCAAATTCATGAATAAACTTCTTGACATTTGCATCGTTTTCTTGTGTTTTAAGCTCAGCCATGGTATTTCTATTAATTTTAAAACATTAATTTAAGATTAATTTTCTCCTTATAAAAAGGCAAGCATGTATGACTTTAAAATCCTTATTTTTAGTCATTCGAAAATGATAAATTTCCTATTCAATTATTAAGTCATATTTTCCTAATAAGCCTGATAATCCATTTAAAGAAAAGCGAGCTTTTTTGATTTTATTATTTTCAGGATCAATGCTAAAATTGTAGGCAGTAGAAAAATTAGCCTTTTCGAGAATCGTATTTTCGAATATTGCTTGGCCTAGGTCACAATTTTCAAATGTAGCCCCAGAAAGATCCGTTGATCCAAAATCAACATGCTGCAAATTACAATTACTGAATTTCGTCTTTTTGATCTTTAGATTGTAAAAAGAACTATTTGCCAGCTGGCAATTGTCAAAAGAAAAATCAAGTCCAATGCTTTCACAACTGTCAAACCTTATTCCTAACATTTTACATTCTGAGAATTTAACCTCAATGAATGCTGTTTTATCTGTTTTTACGAGGGATAAATTACAGTTGACAAACTTACAGTCCAAAAATCTATAGTGAGAGAGCTTGATTGACGAAAAATTACAATTTAGAAATTGACAGCCATCATATTCACCTTTTGATAAAGGTTTGTCGATAAAATTAATATTACTGAATTTTTGATCTTGGAAGTAGGTAGGAGACATGATTCTTATACGACTAATTTAAACTCCTGAGTAAGCTGTAAATCCACCATCTACAGGAACTATAATTCCTGTTACAAAAGCCGACTTTGGATCCAAAAGCCAAAGTAATGTAGAATTCAAATCTTCTGGTTTACCAAATCTTCCCAAAGGAGTATTTTGAATAATTTGTTGACCTCTTGGAGTCAATGACCCATCAGGATTCGTTAACAAAGTTCTATTTTGGTTAGCCAAAAAGAATCCTGGAGCGATTGCATTGACACGTATTCCCATTTGAGAAAAATGTACAGCAAGCCATTCCGTGAAATTTGAGATAGCAGCTTTTGCACTTCCATAGGAAAGTACTTTTGATAAGGGTTTTATTGCAGCAACTGATGAAATATTTATAATTGTGCATTCAGCCCTTCCAATCATTTCTTTTGAAAAAACCTGCGTGGGAAGCAAGGTTCCGAGCATATTTAAGTCAAAAACGTATTTGAAACCTTCTAAATCTAGATCAAAAAAAGTCTTCAGTGATTTGTTTTCCAAATCTCCCTCTTCCATGATAGGCTTTGTCGTAGTTCCATTTGGATGGTTTCCGCCTGCTCCATTGATCAAAAAATCACAAGGTCCAAGTTTTTCTTTTATTTCAAAATTTGCCTGTTCCAGTTCCTCTTTGTTGAGTACATCTGCTTTGATTCCAATAGCTTTTGCGCCTAGTTTATTCAATTCAGATGCGAAATTTTGAGCCTTTTCAAGGTTTCTTCCAAGTATTGCAATCTTGACGCCTTGATCGGCTAAAGCCTTAGCTAAAGCCTGACATAATGTTCCATATCCACCAGTGATTACTGCTACTTTGCCCGCAAGGCTTGATTGCTGTTGGTTCATGTTGATGAGTTTTTGATTACAATTTGAGTTAAATTTAAAAGCTTATTAGAGAATATGAATATCCGCCTACGTACAAGTAGGCAAATTTTATACTTTGACAATACGTGTCAATAACTTTCAGGGCTGTATTTTAAGTGTTTAATTGGCTTGAAATAAAGAAAGAAGCCATGACTATCCTACAATTCAATGAAAGATATCCAGATGAGGCAAGTTGCATTCATTTCTTTAAGGAACAAAGAGAAAGGGAAGGCATTATTTGTAAGAAATGTAAGTCCAGAGAACACTACTGGCTTAATTCTCTCAATATGTTTCAATGTAAACATTGTGAATTTAGGACAGGCCTGAAGAATGGTACCGTTATGGAAAACAGCAAGTTGCCATTAAGGATCTGGTTGCTTGCAATGACACTTGTAAGTGCAACCAAGAAGGGGTTTAGCTGCCTGGAACTCCAGAGGCAGATGGGGCATAGTAGATACGAGACTGTTTTCAGGCTGTACCACAAGCTCCGAGAAGCAATGGGTAAACGTGATAGCCAATATAAACTAGAGGATATGGTTGAATATGATGAGGCTTTTGTAAGCAAGGCAACAAAATCTTCGGAAAGGATGAAGCTGAAGAAAGGACGCGGAAGTCAAAAACAAGCTTCCGTTGCTGTCATGGCTGAATCATCTATTCTTGAAGACTTAATTACCGGAGAAAAGGACAAAAGCTGCAGATATTTCAAGATGGTCAAAATAGATAACTTGAAGGCAAAAACAGCCGAAAAACTGATAAAAGGCCTGATTGACAAGAAAGCTGTGGTTCAGACTGATGAAAGTACGACTTATTCTAACCTAGAAGATTGTATCGATGTCCATGTAAGCGAACTATCCTCCACAAAAGAAGGTAAGTTCAATCTCAAATGGGTACATATAGCAATAAGTAACCTCAAAAGAGATCTGCAGAAGTACCATATGGTTTCAGAAAAGATGCTTCAAAACTATCTCAATGAATTCTGTTACAAACTAAACCGAAGATACTTTGGTGAAAAACTATTTGACAGATTGGTTATTGCAAGCATTTGCCCCTACTTGTATACAAGCGGATAATCATATTAGAGAATAAAGATTAGAAATTTTAATGAATTTTGGAATAGTTCATTAAACTGTGTCTAAGGTTTAATCTTTCTTTCAGCCTACTGTCTTAGTTGCCTTAAGGCAACTAAGACAGTAGGCTGAAAATTCAGTTTTTTTGTGGCACCCTATCCGGGTACAGCTCCATGATTTCACGCTGGATGGAAGTCCATCCCCTTGCATTTTTCTTCCATGACTTTTCGTTCCGACTGATCGATAAATAGAGCTGCTTTAACAGTGCTGTTTCCGATGCCCATGCAGCTTTGCTTTTTATCAGTTTTCGCATGATCCGATGTAGGGCCTCTACCGGATTTGTTGTATAGATCATCTTCCGCATCCCTACAGGAAAATCCAGGAATGCCATCAGCTCAGTCCAGTTGTCACGCCATTGCCGTACTATATACTTATATTTCTTGCCCCATGTGGCTTCAAAGGCTGACAATGCTGTTTTCGCACCTTCTTCAGTGGTGGAGGTGTATACCTGACGTAAGTCCTTTATTAAAGCCTTCTTATCAGCTTCATCCACATATTTCAGCGAATTCCTCATTTGATGAACAATGCACTTTTGGACAACTGAAGCAGGGAACACTTCCTGAATCTGTTCGGAAAATCCCTGTAGATCATCCGTGCAGACCACCAAAATATCGGCTACTCCTCTTGATTTAAGATCTTCCATTACCAGGCCCCATTTTTTAGCTCCTTCTCCGCCCGAGTTGATGTAAAGACCTAATACGTCCCTATTCCCTTCCCAATCCACCGAATATACTGTATAGAAGGCGCTACTGATGTATTTGCCCTCCTGGCGTACTTTGAAGTGTATGGCATCCAGGTACACGATGGGATAAAAGCTTTGAAGGCTTCTTGTACGCCATTCCTGAATCTCAGGGAGCACCTTATCGGTAATCTGGGAGATACGGCCTGCTGAGATACTCACCCCGTAAATCTCCTCCAGCAGACGTCTTACGTCTTCCACTGAATTACCCTGCGCATACAGCGCCAGTATCTGATCATCAAGGCCGCTGCTCAGTTCACGTTCACGTTTGCCTACCAGTTCGGGCTCAAAGTCTCCATTACGGTCTCTGGGAGTAGAAATATCCAGAAAACCGGCATCGCTCACCACTCGCTTGGGAGTCCTGCCATTACGCTTATTAACATGGCCAGAGGCCCGCTCTTCTAATAGAAAACTCTCAATCTCTCCCTCAAGCATGGTATTCACCATTTGTTGTAAAATCTCACTAAAGGGGCTCTCTTTGCCCAGCAAGCCCTTCTTGCTGTATAACCGCTCTTTTAGACGGTCACTCATCTTTGGATCATTTAATAAATCCTCAATTGTCTTTTTCTTGTTCATCTTGTGTAAAGTTAGCAGACACACTTAAATGAACAGTCTCTGAATTTTATTTTTTTATCTACTATAAATAGTTTTTCAATCATCAAAAAGTAATCTCCTACTTTCATAAAATCCGTACATTGCTATATGATCTTAAGATTTGGGTGCTTGTTTTTATTCTTTTTATTCACTTGTACTTTGTTTGCACAAGAAGATTCAATTTCTACAAAGCCTGTAATTTCAGTTTTACCTTTGGTATATTACACCCCTGAGACTTCTTGGTCTTTTGGTGTAGGAGCAGTTGGGAATTTTAAAATTGGTAACCCTTTACTTGAAACTTATAAAAGTCAGATAGCCTTGGGTGGAGCATATACGTTATTCAACCAATTTTTAGCATATGGAAGTTGGAGGGTTTTTACAACTGAAAATAAACAGCTTTTTGCAGGAGAAATTGGTTGGTATCGTTATGTTTATTTTTTCTATGGAATAGGCCCAAATGTTCAAGAAATAGACAGAGAGCGATTTGATGCCACTTTTCCAAGGTTGAGATTTGATTATTTGAGAAAATTAAGAACTAATCTGTATCTCGGACTTCGCTATCATTTTGACGATTTTGAAATCACTTCAATTGAAGAAGGCGGAATATTGGATAATCAAAATATCAGAGGAAGAGAAGGAGGGAGGATCAGTGGCTTGGGGCCTATGATCTATTATGATTCCCGTGACAGCCAAATTTATCCTACAAAAGGATTTTTTGCAGAAGCGAGTTTCCAAACATTTCACAATTCAATCGGTAGTGAATTTAATTTTAATCGCTGGCTGGTAGATTTTCGAAGTGTACATTCAATCCGTAAAAAATCTGTATTTGTCTGGAATGTTTATGGGGAGTTTATAACTGGTCAGCCTCCTTTTTTCGGATTACCACTAGTTGGAGGCAATCGGCTTTTAAGAGGGTTGTTTGAAGGGAAATTTAGAGATGAACGACTTGCCTTAGTTCAAGCTGAGTATAGATGGAGGTTTTTACCCCGTTGGGGAGCAGCGGCTTTTTCGGGTATTGGAAATGTCTTTTCAAAAGAAAATCTGTTTCAAATCGACCAAAGTAAGTTCACTTATGGAATTGGTGGAAGGTTTCAGCTGAGCAAAAAGGAAAAGCTAAACCTAAGGCTCGATATTGCTAGTTCCCCAAATGAAGATTTGAGAATTTACCTGACTTTTGGCGAAGCTTTTTAAAACTAGAGTTGGGCTACTTTTTCTGTTATAAATTTAAACACCTTAAATAATTAGAGAATTTCTTAATTATTTTCAGCTTTCTCTCTCTTTGGTTCGAATGTAGAGATCTTCGACTTTTTTTCTCGCCCAATCTGTCTTACGGAGAAACTTTAAACTTGAATTGATAGAAGGATTATTATTGAAGCTGTTGATGTTGATTTTTGCACCTAGACTATTCCAACCATAGTAATTTACCAAGTACTCTAGCATATCAATCAATCTTACACCATGTAAAGGATTATTTATTTGATTTGATTCTCTATTATTATCATTCATGGAGCAAATTTAAACAAAAAAAGCAGCTAGAATTTCTAACTGCTTTTGTTTTATTTTGATCAAGCTTGATTTTATTCAGCTTTTTCTTTTTTGTTTACTGTTATACTAAGTTCTTCACCTTCTCCAGAATAATCCGCCATTATGATGTCTCCTTCAGACAATTCTCCTTTAAGGATTTCTTCTGCCAAGGCATCTTCTAGATATTTTTGAATAGCTCTATTTAGAGGTCTAGCACCATACTGTTGATCATATCCTTTCTCTGCCAAGAAATCTTTAGCAGGCTCAGTCAATTCAATTTTATACCCTAGATCAGTAATTCTACTAAATAATTTAGTCAAGCTGATGTCAATGATTTTATGGATATGTGATTTGTCTAGTGAATTAAACACTACTACATCATCCAATCTGTTCAAGAATTCAGGACTAAAGGCTTTCTTTAAAGCGCTTTGAATTGTAGATTTCATTACTTCATCCATATTATCAGATTTGGCTTTATTTGCAAAACCGATTCCTGCACCAAAATCTTTCAGATCTCTCACTCCGATATTTGATGTCATAATTATGATTGTATTTCTGAAATCAACTCTTCTTCCTAATCCATCAGTCAAAATCCCATCGTCCAAGACTTGAAGAAGAATATTAAAAACGTCCGGGTGGGCTTTTTCAATTTCATCCAAAAGAACAACCGAATATGGTTTTCTTCTGACTTTCTCCGTCAATTGACCACCTTCTTCGTATCCTACATATCCTGGAGGTGCTCCAACCAATCTCGATACACTGAATTTCTCCATGTATTCGGACATGTCAATTCTAACCAAGGAATCTTCTTTGTCAAAAAGATAAGTTGCGAGCATTTTGGCTAACTCTGTTTTTCCTACACCTGTAGGGCCAAGGAAAATAAAAGAACCGATTGGTTTCTTAGGATCTTTCAACCCAACTCTAGTTCTTTGAATAGCTTTAGTTAACTTTTTGATTGCATCTTCCTGACCTACGACTTTCCCCTTAAGCTCTTCAGCCATATTGAGTAGTTTTGCACCTTCTTTTTGTGCAATCCTTTTAGCAGGGATTCCAGTCATCATCGCTATTACTTCAGCTACATTGTCTTCTTCAACTTTGTACCTTTTGGATTTGCTTTCTTCCTCCCACTTCAATTTTGCAGTTTCCAATTGCTCTAAGAGTTTTTTCTCTTTATCTCGCAATTGTGCAGCCTCTTCGTATTTCTGACTTTTTACGACTCTGTTTTTCTCTACTTTGATTTGCTCAACTTCTTCTTCCAATTTGAGGATATCCTCTGGTACGTGGATATTATTGATGTGCACGCGAGCCCCTGCTTCATCCAAAATATCAATAGCTTTGTCAGGCAAGAATCTATCTGAAATATATCTATCTGATAATTTTACACAGGCCTCAATTGCTGCATCTGTATAGATCACGTTGTGGTGATCTTCGTACTTATCTTTGATATTATTTAAAATCATAACCGTCTCCTCGGGGGAGGTTGCATCGACCATGACCATTTGGAATCTTCTGGCAAGCGCACCATCTTTTTCAATGTATTGCCTGTATTCATCAAGAGTAGTAGCTCCGATACATTGGATTTCTCCACGAGCTAAAGCAGGTTTGAACATATTCGATGCGTCAAGAGAGCCACTTGCTCCTCCTGCACCTACGATAGTATGAAGTTCATCTATAAATAAGATTACATTTGGAGATTTTTCAAGCTCGTTCATCACAGCTTTCATTCTCTCTTCAAATTGACCTCTATATTTTGTGCCTGCTACCAAAGATGCAAGATCTAATGTAACTACTCGTTTATTGAATAAGACACGCGAAACTTTCTTTTGAATAATTCTCAAAGCCAAGCCTTCAGCTATTGCCGTTTTTCCAACACCAGGCTCGCCAATTAGGATTGGGTTATTTTTCTTTCTTCTGGATAAGATTTGAGCAACTCGCTCAATTTCTTTTTCTCTACCTATGATTGGGTCTAGTTTGTCATCCTCAGCCATTTTGGTCAAATCTCTACCGAAATTATCTAATACTGGAGTTCTTGACTTTTCAGACCCTGGCTTGGAAGAGCTAGAGGAACCACTTCCCGAAGATGAACCAAATAGCTTACTTCCATCTTCATCAGGATCATCAGCTTCAGCTTTTGACCTTGGTCCTGAATCAGTCTGAAATTCTAACATTTCTTTTACTGAATCGTAATTGGTATCAAATTTCTGTAAGATTTGAGTAGCAATGTTATCTTCATCACGCAAAATTGATAAGAGCAAATGTTCCGTTCCTATCAACGCGCTTTTGAAAATTTTAGCTTCTAAATAAGTGATTTTTAATACCTTTTCTGATTGCCTAGTCAATGGTATATTGGCAAGGTTTTTTACGTTATGGTTTGCAGTACCTTTTACAGCACGCTCCACGGAATTCCTCAACTCGTCTAGAGGTACTCCCAACTTTTTCAATATGGAAACAGCCACGCCTTCACCCTCACGAATCATACCCAGCAAGAGGTGCTCTGTACCAATGTAATCATGACCCAAGCGCAAAGCCTCTTCGCGACTTAGTGAGATCACCTCTTTGACTCTGTTCGAAAATTTTGCTTCCATTTATATCCTTTCTAAATGATTTGAAATCTAATCTAATGTTACCGATTTTGTTTTAAAAACACAATCCTTTTGCTGATTGTTCAATGATTTTTTTGTGACTTGATCAAAATATCTTTTGATTCAGGTCCCATGCAAAATAATAAATCAATCACACTCAAGTTGGGAACAAAGTCTAAGCCAAACAACTGACTGTATGGAAGTGCTTCATAGATGTCTCTTTCTGAGTATGCTGATTTAGCATTAATTACGCCTCTGAGGTCTTTTTTTTCAATTTTTTCGATACCATAATCATAAGTATTTACTGATATGTCAAGTTGCAATAATTTCAGACAAACTGTCAGTAATTCTTTATTGAATTCTGTTAATAAGTCAAAATTTTCCCTGAAGACTTTTTCAATATATGGAAAATAAAACTCAAAAAATGGAGCTTTTCCATAAGCACTTTGAATTCCTCGAAGATGAACGTTCATCCACTTTTGGCTGTAATCAATTTTTATTTGACTTGTTTTTATTTTTTTGTTGCCACCAATCACAGGAATACTCAAGGTTTCAACTTTATTGGCCAATCTGATTTGAGCTCTATTTCTGTAGGTTTGTTTTTGGTAATTTTCATTCAAATCGAGGAGGATTTCCTTTTCATTTAAAATTGCAACGAAGTATTCGATAGGTGGTAAATAAAACAATTCGCTAATGATTGCCATAGACTCAAGCTAACTAATTTGATTTTTCTGTAATTCTGAAAACGAAATGAGCGGATTATAGGATATCGTCAACATTTCCCAATCCTTCCCTGATAATTTCAATTTCATCATTGGTACAGTCTAAGATTGTAGAACCTACATTATTTCCATAGCCTCCGTCAATGACCACATCTACTAGATTTTCATATTTCTCAAAGATCAATTCTGGATCTGTGCTGTATTCAATTACGTCATCTTCGTCTCTGATGGATGTAGTCAGAATTGGTTGACCCAATTCCTTAACTAACAAGCGAGGAATTGTATGGTCTGGAACACGAATGCCAATGGTCTTCTTATTACTATTGAGGATTTTTGGGACTGAATTATTTGCCTCAAGGATAAATGTAAAAGGTCCTGGAAGTGCTTTTTTCATCATCTTGAAGACAGGAGTGCTTAGTGCCCTTGTATATTCCGCAATGTTACTCAGGTCATAACAAATAAATGAAAAATTGTGTTTTTTTGCTTTAATCCCTTTGATTTGACATATTCTTTCAACGGCGCGCTGATTATGAATGTCGCAGCCCATTCCGTACACAGTATCAGTAGGATAGATGATCACACCACCGTTCCGAAGTATTTCAACTATCTTTTGAACCTTTTTTGGATCAGGGTTTTCTGGATAAAGTTTAATAAATTCAGCTGCCATGATTTTAAAGTTTTGAGTTTAGGGTAATCCTAGGTATTACTTATTTGCTGATTTTTTGAAGAGAACAGTATTTGTTTAGTATAAATTTCATAATTGGAATATCTGCAGCAGCCCAATCAAGCTGATCTATTTCACAAATAGGAACCCATCGAATTTCTTTATGCTCTTTAAGCTTAAAATTACCACTCTTATAGCCACAAATAAAAGGGATTAGTTCAATTTCTTTCTTCTGAGGATAGGTATGATAATGACTTTCAAGTCTCTCCAAAATATTTATTTCGATGTTGAGTTCTTCTTTAATCTCTCGGATGATACAGGCAGACTCTGTTTCCCTTTCTTCAATTTTTCCACCTGGAAACTCCCAGAGCAAGGGGTGAGACATGTTTTTACTTCTTTGAGCACAGAGAACCTGTTTGTTTTCGAAGATGATGGCACAGGTTACTCGAATAGCTGATTGCATCAATTTATGATTTTAGTGAGTCTGATGAACAAAATTCCCTATTTTTGCGCCTTATCAAAGTGATTTCTATTAAAATTATGCTTGAGGATAAAAAAACAAAATATTATCTCATCGCCGTCATCACATTCTCGGTACTCTTGACTTCATTGTCTTTCTATTTTTATCAGGCTTTTTTTAGTCCCAATACCCTTTTGGAAAAGGAAGAACCCTATATGCTCCAAATCCCAAGCAATGCTACCTTCAAAATGGTGTCTGACAGCTTGTATAAAGATGAAAAAATTCATGATGTAATCACCTTTAGTTTTGTAGCCAAAGTGCTAGGATATCAAGAATCTGTCAAGACTGGACTTTACAAAATTATTCCCAAAATGAGTAATTTGAATCTTGTTCGACTTCTTAGGTCAGGTGAGCAAACTCCCGTAAGGCTGACATTCAATAATGTGCGTACCAAAGAAGATTTGGCAGAAAAGATTACCAGTAATTTAGAACTTACTGAACAACAATTTTATGATTTGTTGATCGACTCAGTAAACATTAGGAAGTTTGGTTTTGACGAAGAGAATATCATGGGAATGTTTATTCCTAATACTTATGAAGTGTGGTGGAATACTAGTGCGGAAAAGCTATTCGATAGAATGTACACTGAGTATGAGAAGTTTTGGACCGATGAGCGAAAAGAAAAGGCAAGACTTCTTGGATTGACTCAGCAGGAAGTTTCCACGCTTGCGTCGATTGTGCAGGCAGAAACGCAAAAAGCTGATGAAAGACCAAAAGTAGCAGGCGTGTATCTCAATAGATTACGAATTAATATGCCTTTGCAAGCAGATCCGACTTTGGTGTTTGCATCGGGAGACTTTAGTTTAAAGCGTGTTTTGAATGTTCATAAAGAACTTGATAGCCCTTATAATACCTATAAAAATCTTGGCCTACCTCCTGGGCCGATCAATCTTCCTGAAATATCTGCCTTGAATGCAGTTTTGAATTTTGAGAAACACGATTATCTTTATTTCTGTGCAAAAGACGATTTTTCTGGCTATCATGCTTTTGCAACAAATTATAATGAGCATTTAAACAATGCACGAAAGTATCAAGTCGCATTGAACCGAGCTAAAATTTATTAAAATGTTCCAAGCTGAAACACAAATCAGAGTGCGGTATGCAGAAACAGATCAAATGGGATATGTTTACTATGGGAATTATGCCATGTACTTTGAAGTTGGAAGAGTAGAAGCATTACGATCCGCCGGTTTTTCTTATAAGAAAATGGAAGAAGATGGTATCATGATGCCTGTTTTAGAACAAACAACAAAGTACCTGAGGCCTGGAAAATATGATGAGCTTTTGACGATCAAAACGACTATCAATGAAATGCCAGGGATTAGGATCGCATTTGAGTATGAGGTTTTTAATGAACAAAGGGAATTGATCACAATTGGCAAGACAATTCTAACTTTTTTAAAAAAAGACACTCATAGACCAAGCAGACCACCTCAATATTTACTAGATTTATTAAAACCATATTTTGAATAATTTTTTCAGTGAAAAAAAGAATCAGACTTCTATCTATCAAATTTACCCGAGAGGCAAAAAAACTCAGACATATCCATTTCGGAAATCCTGATCAAAACCTCTATAATGTTGGGAAAATTTTCTTGGAGCAGATTAGAAAAGATGAAATTATCGAAAGAGCAGGGTCAGTTGCCTTTAGTTTTACTGTAGCGATGTTCCCTTTACTCTTATTTCTTCTCAACATCATACCTTATATTGGATTCTTTTTTGAGAATGTGACTACGCAAAATATTTTGTTATTTATAGCTGAAATCATTCCTCCTAGCATTTATTCAGAAGCTGAATCCACAATCATGGATATTGTCAGCAGACCAAGACAAAGCTTACTTTCGCTGGGTTTCTTTCTTGCATTATTTTTAGCAACTAATGGTGTGATTTCCTTGATGAGTGCATTTAATGCTGTCTATAAAACCAAGGAAAACAGAACTTTTTGGCAAACAAGGCTGATTGCAGTTGGGATTATAATGGTTTTGGTGCTTACTATTTGTGGTGCAGTTGTTATAATGGTTTTGGGAAGTAGTGTTTTGTATAGAATTTCAGATTGGGAGTTTGTATCTAGCAATCTATATTATTATTTGCTGGCTTTTTTTAGGTTTTTCACCTTATTAGCTGTTTTTATGATTGCTACTGCTTACATTTTTCGTTTTGCGCCAGCCGTTCACGATAAATGGAAATTCTTTTCTACAGGTTCCACAACAGCTGGCTTTTTGATCACTGCAAGTTTTTATCTATTTTCTTTCTACCTCAATAATTTCGCGACTTACAACAAGCTCTATGGTTCCATCGGGACAATGTTGGCAGTGATGCTTTGGCTATTCATTACATCCTTGATCATCTTGGTTTGTTTTGAAATCAATGTTTCCCTAGACAAAGCAGCAAAAAAGAAAATGGTGACAAGAGCTTTAGAAAATACCTTATAAGAGATTTGAGAAGCGAGATCCAAGAAGAAAGAACTAACAAAATGCATATCAGAAAAATAATATAAAATTTCCTCCTTCAGACTTTCTATTTTGTCCTTTCTTAACAGCCTTCTAAATTCAATCTTGCTATTTCACTACCTTTATTAGAGGCCATTATCAAGTCTTGGCAGGCTGTTGGGATTTTTAGTGTTTTTTTACAGATTCCTCTTCTTGCTAAAGCTTCTATATGATTAGGGTTGATTTTCAGTAATTCTTCAAAATCTTCTAAAGCCCAAGCTACATAACCAATGGTCATTCTGACTAAACCTCTGTTGTATAATGCAGCATGATTTGAAGGGTCATAATTCAAGCACATGTTAAATGAACCCGCTGCACCTAATACATCTCCAATCTGAGATCTAGCCATTCCTTGATAAAAATAAACTCGTGCATCTTTTGGTTTTAATTCCTTTGCAATAGAGAAAAACTCATCTGCACTTTTGAAATTTTCATTCATAATCATCGCTCTACCAAGCAGATAAATAATTTCAAAGTCATTTTCATCATATTTCGCAGCGATAAGCAAGTGTTTTTCTGCATTCAAATAGTCTTCTTGATTCCAATATAATTTACCAATCCCTGCATGTGCTTGCGCATATCTGGGGTCAATACTTATGATTCGCTTATAATCTTCCAATGCCTCTTCATAACGTTCCAGTTCTTCATAGGCTCTTGCTCTCAAGTGGAGAGAATTGATATCAGTAACGTTTATAAATAAAGTTTGAGAAAATTCTCTTATGGCCTTTTCATATTCTCCATTATTGAAATGAATTTCCCCTTCAGAAAAACTTCCGAAACAGGATGAAGTCAATAAAGCAAGGCAGGCTAAGTATTTGGTAATCTTTTTCATAAAAAACAATTTTATCAAAACTAATAAAATAGACGATTAATTAAAAAAGAAATTCAAATTTTTTAAATCTCTACAATCCAAGTTCATAATACGGCTCGTATATCATCAAAATCTTAAAATTATTGAGCCATGTTTAAAAGAATTATTATTGGATGCCTAGTCCTTTTTTCAGCTTTGGTTGTGACTTTAGCTGTGCACATTTATTTGGTTACTCAACCTAAGGGTAACGAAGGACCAAATTTAGCCATGAGTAGGATTGACTTTGATTCACAGTTGGATTCACTTGAGGCTGTAAAAATCAAAACTTATACAAGTCTGATGGATGGCGTCAGGGATGTCAGAGTGAATTTAGCTTCAGGTCATCTAGTCTGCTTGTATGACAGAAATAAGCAAGCTCCTCAAGATATCGTAGAATCGATCAGCAAAGATTTTTTGGTTCAAGCAAGCCTTTTTCAGCCATCTGATGAAATGCTAGCGCAAAGCTGCCCTGCCATTAATAAAAGTTCACTTACCTACAAACTTGGAGCCTTCTTCCAGAGGACCTTTGAAAATTAAACTAAAACCAAATTTTAATGATTATGAAAAAAGTAAATTACTGGTTCGCCAGTGTCTTGATTGGAACGGTGGCTACATTTTCATCATGTAATGATGATGATGATCAGCCAATGATGATGGATGATTCGTTTTATGCAGTGCAGTTGGGTGGTGAAACACGAGTTTCGGATCCTAACAATCCAGGTCAATTGGTAGAACAAGGTTTTCTAAACCTGAGAACGGTTGTAACTAACACCGTTTTGACTATTGCTACAAATGAAGATGGGAAGTATGATGCTTTACAACCTTATTTCAGTGTATTACTAAGTGAGGTTGGGGCAGGTCAAACATCTGGGTTTACTACTTTGGTAAGTGATTTTACGGAGTTTTTTGCAGAAGCAACTGGTTCTAAAAACTTTATGTATAGTGGCTTAGATATGGAAGCAGCACATGATCCTACCAGAAACTCAAGAATGAATGGTCGAATCAACAATGCTGATTATGACTTATTTATTCAAGCAGTAGTAGAAGGTGCAGCGCAAGCAAATATTACCTCTAGTGAAGTAATCGGTCCAGTGGGACAATTATTGGAATCTGTTAGAGAACCAATTGTTCAAAGAGCTGATGATGAAGGTTTGGATTTATATACTAGACTCGGAGGAAATGTTTTAGTAGATGTGTCTGCCGAAGGTGACCCTGAAAGATTGGTTGAAGCTGGATATGCACCATTAGAAGCAGTTGTCACAAGTACAGTATTGATTATTGCTACAAATGAAGGTGGTAAGTATGATGCCTTACAACCTTATTTCTCAGTTTTATTAGCTGAAGTAGGGGCTGGAAATTTTTCAGGCTTTACAACTTTGGTAACAGACTTCTCTGAATTCTTAGCAGAAGCTATTGGTTCTGTAAATATCGAATACTCTGGTTTGAATATGGTTGATGCTCACAATCCTGCTGTCAATTCAAGAATGACAGGTTTAGTATCTGCTGAAGACTATGATTTGTTTATTGGAGCAGTAGTAGAAGGAGCAGTAGAAAACAATGTGCCTGAAAGCGTAATAGGAGAATTTGGAGCTTTATTGACAAGTCCAGGTTTGAAAGATGCTATCGTACAGAGATAAGTAAAAATCATATCGGTTTTAATTAGAAAAAGGTCAGCTTTGAGATAAAGCTGGCCTTTTTTTGTCATTTGTAACTCATGATTTGCCTTTACGTCGTTCATCCTTACGTGACTTTCCCTTCATCGTAAGTTTCCTAGCTCGGTGGGTTGAAACCCTCTGTTAAGAAGTCGGTCGTGCCGTTGGCACTGGAAAGCAGGTATATCGGATAAAAGTGGGATTTGCAATCAGCTCCGTAGGAGCGACCGATATAATAATCATGGATTTCAATCCATGATTTGAATGAAATAAGGTAATCCAGAAGTCACGCAGTGACGAGCGATATATTTTGTGATCAGTGAATTGTATAAAATTTAGCTCTTTTAGCTTCAAGAATTATATTGTTTTATACTTTAAAATGAATTTTATTAAATATAAGATTTTGTATCCTCGCGATTTTCGGGGCAACCATTTTATGGTTGAAAAGATTAAAAATTTGATTTGTCTTAAGTCTAAACAACTTATAAACAATTTTTTTTTAAAAATTCAGTCTAAATCTATCCTATAGCCTAATAATAATAATAGTCTTTTACTACTTATTGTAAAATAGAAATGATTATTAAGTAAAAATTATTAGTAATTATTTGAATAAGAATAATATTTTAGATTTAAATCAATACCGAAATGAAACCTAGTTTTTTAATTTAAAATTAGGCAGTTAACAAAATTATATTTTGGTTTTAAACTGATTTCACCGTGTTGAAATTTAATTTATTAAGTCAATAATTAAACTTTTTTTGGTAATTAACTTTAGGTTATTTATAATTGACACATTATTAAATATAATTTATTTAGGTTATGGGAGGTTTTCAAATTGTTTTATCGGTAAAAAATCTGTTTAATTCAAGATTTTTATTTTACAAATTTCGCTACTGGTTTATATTTTTATCAAGTTTATTTCAACTTAGAAACCATTCGTAACCTACTTTCAAGGTATAGTAAATTTTATCTGTTAAACATTTTCTGATTTTTCTGATCTATTAAAATTTTACAAATATGAATACGAAGATTTTTCCAACAGCTATTATCAATCAATCTGTTGAAGTTTATGATTCACATATTAGTGTACGATCCAGAGCAATTTATCTTTTGTTTCTCGGGATTTTATTTGCTGGGATCATCGCAATGCCTTTGATCTATGTGGATGTTGCTGTACAGTCTAGGGGGACTTTTCAGTCAGCTTTGCAGCGCAATTCTCTGATGAGCTCGGTAAGTGGAAGATTGGAAATATGGAATCTGAAAGAAAACCAAAAGGTTAAAAAGGGAGATGTTTTGGCGGTTATAAGGGGCGAGGTTTTGAACCTTGAAATGCAAGGCTTGGAGGAAAGATTGACTGTTTTGGACGAATTTATCCATGATCTCAATAAACTCCTAAAGTTAGATTTATCAACTTATGTTATGGAGCCGGTATCACTGAGGTCAAAATTCTATCAAGCTATATTGCTTGAGTATCAAACGAAATTTAACAACCAAGATGCTGCAGTGCAGAAACTAGAGAGGGATTTCGAAAGAGCACAAACACTGTTTGATGGCAATGCCTTGGCTTTTGCAGATTATGATGTGGCTGATGTACAATATAAACAGGCAAAATCACAACTTGATTTGATTCGCAAACAACAAAGAAATCTATGGGAGCAGGAACTGGTCAACCATCAGAATGAAAGAGTTCGCTTGCTTAACCAAAAAAGTGTCTTTTCAGAACAAATGGATCAATATAAAGTCATCGCAGGTACCAACAGGACTTTGATTAATGTATTGAACCTTAATAAGGGTGATTTTGTCCATCCCCAACAAAAATTAGCAGAAATCTCTCCCGATACGACATTGTTGGCAGTGACCTACATCTCTCCTATGGATATTGCCTTTATCGAAAAAGGGCAAGAAGTGAGTTTCCAAATTGATGCCTACAACTACAACCAGTGGGGAATTGCTACAGGAAAAGTAGTAGATATTGCTGATGATCTATCATTATTGAATGAAAGAGAAGCTGGTTTTTTGGTTACCTGTGCTTTAGACAATCCATCTTTAATTTTATCCAATGGTCAGGAGGGTTATGTAAAAAAAGGAATGACTTATAATGCCAGATTTGTAATTGCTCGGAGGTCCTTATTCCAATTATTATATGATAAAGTAGATAATTGGCTCAACCCCCAAGTTCAAAGCTTAAATTAATTTTTTACAACAATGGGAATAAAAATCAAACAAAGAGATATTACTGATTGTGGTGCTGCATGTCTGGCCTCAGTAGCTGCATTTTACAAATTGGAGATGCCAGTAGCCAAAATCCGTCAGATGGCTTCGACTGACCAAAAGGGAACTAATATCCTTGGGTTGATTGAAGCTGCAACCAAGATGGGCTTCTCAGCAAAAGGTGTAAAAGGTGATTTTGATGCCTTGAAAGATGTTCCGATGCCTGTTATTGCTCATGTGATCGTAAAAAAGGTCTTACACCATTTTGTAGTCTTATATAAAGTAAATGATAAGACTGTGGAGTATATGGATCCTGGTGATGGACAAATGCACAAGGTCAGCCCAGATGCTTTCAAAGAGATGTGGACAGGGGTACTTGTCCTTCTTATGCCCAATGATGAATTCAAAGCAATTAGTGAAAAAGTAAGCACATGGAGTAGGTTTTGGTTTTTGGTCAGACCACATAAAGGTGTGATGGTACAATCTCTGGTTGGAGCAGTATTATATACTATTTTGGGACTGTCAACTTCTATCTATGTGCAAAAGATCATTGACCATGTTTTTATAGGAAGAAATACCAATTTGCTGAATTTATTGTCAATTGGGATGATTGCTCTCCTATTGATGCAAATAGTAATCGGTGTTTACAAAACCCTATTTATCATCAAGGTAGGTCAACGGATCGATGCCAGGTTGATTTTGGGTTATTATAAGCATTTACTCACATTGCCTCAGCGTTTTTTTGACACCATGCGTGTAGGTGAAATTATTTCAAGAGTAAATGATGCAGTGAAAATCAGAGCATTTATCAACGACGTTTCTATTGGCTTTTTGGTCAATATTTTTATCGTCTTATTTTCTTTTGCATTGATGTTTACTTTCTATTGGAAATTGGCTTTGGTTATGTTGCTGGTCATTCCACTTTATACGATCATATACTTGGTGACCAATAGTTTGAATAAAAAAATTGAAAGAAGACTGATGGAAGAATCAGCAGAGTTAGAATCTCAGCTCGTAGAATCCATTACCTCGGCGGGTACAATCAAAAGATTTGGGGCTGAAGACCATGCCAATATCAAAACAGAGGTGAGGTTTGTCTCTTTGTTGAGGACAGTTTATCAATCAGGAATGAACAACATCTTCTCGGGGACATCTTCGGAAGTAGTCTCGAGGCTCTTTACCATTATTCTTCTCTGGGTGGGTGCAGGCTATGTCCTGAAAAATGAAATTACGCCTGGTGAACTAATGTCTTTTTACGCATTGACAGGCTACCTTACTGGTCCGATTTCTAGTTTGATCGGTATGAACAAGACAATTCAGAATGCTCTGATAGCAGCAGATAGGCTTTTTGAAATCATGGATCTTGAGGTAGAGAGTTCTAAAGATTCATTTCCTATCAAAAAGGAAAATGTGGGCGATATCACTTTCAAAAACGTGAAATTTAGATATGGGTCAAGAGCTAATGTGTTTGATGATCTAAACTTGACATTCCCAAAAGGGAAGATTTCGGGTGTTGTAGGTGAAAGTGGTTCTGGCAAGAGTACCTTGGTATCCTTACTTCAGAATCTTTACCCTCTTCAATCGGGTAATATCCATATCGGGGAACATGATATCAAATTTATCGACAATGTCAGTTTGAGACAAATAGTCTCTGTGGTGCCTCAGCGCATAGACCTTTTTGCTGGAAATGTCTTGGAAAATGTCGCTTTGGGGGATTATCAACCCGATATGCAGAAGATAGTCGGTATATGCAATAAGCTGGGAATGATGGGTTTTATAGAAAACCTTCCCAATGGTTTTGGTACTTATTTGGGAGAAAATGGTGCGTCCCTCTCAGGAGGGCAAAAGCAAAGAGTAGCCTTAGCAAGAGCGCTGTATAAAGATCCAGAAGTTTTGATTTTAGATGAAGCAACAGCTTCCCTAGATCCTGACTCGGAGCAGTTTGTACAGCAAACTATCCGAATGCTCGCCACAGAAGGCAAGACTATCATCTTTATTACTCACAGGTTGGCGGCTGTGCAGGATTTTGATCGCTTATATGTGCTAGATAAAGGGAAACTAATCGAAGAAGGAACCCATACAGAGTTGTTAATGCAGGAAGGAAAATATTACCAAATGATCAGAAAACAGCTTTTGGTGCTATAATGATGATCGTTAAGCGTTAAACGTTAAGCGTTTAACAATTAACCTTTTAACCAATAATGAAAGTTTAGAGGCTTAGAGTTTAGAAGTTTAGAAAAAGGTTTTTGCAAGCCTAACCTTCTAACCTTCCAACTTTACAACCTTTTAACTATTTAACCAATAACTAAATTATCTAAATCATGGAATTTATCAGACAAATAGAGAGATTACAGCTGCTAAACAAGCTAGTAAGAGAGCAGAGGACAGGAAGTCCGGAGGAATTTGCGGAGAGATTGGGGGTGAGTAGAGCGAAGCTGTATTTGATGCTTGATGAATTAAGAGATGAAGGGGTTGAGATTAGGTTTTCAAAGCGTTCAAATTCATTTGTTTATGAGAATTGTAACGGAGTATCAGTGGTTTTTTCTCTTAAGGTTCTTGGATCAGATGAAGTTCGGAATATCTCTGCTGGAAAAATTTCAAATTATTTTCCAGCGTCTAAAATATTAGACGGAACTATCATTTCTTTGATATATGATCAATCAGCAAAAAGACATGCTAGCTAATTCAATTTGCTTGGGAGAGATTGGGAGTTCCTAATGCCCGGAAAAGGTTGGGAAAAAATGAAAATTTATTTAGATTATGGAAAATTTAAGAGAACTGAGTTTTGAGGAGATGGTGGAGGTAGATGGAGGCTTTATTTTATGGTCACCTTCTATATCCATGACAGAATTCGTTTACGGAATTAGTGAAACATTTAGTGAAACTTTTGAACAAGTCAGAAAAACAGTAAAATATGAGAAATAATAATATGAAAGATCTAACAAACTTCGAATTAATTAATTTGAATGGAGGAGAAGATGTTTCCTTCGCAAGAAAAGCCGGTAGAATTGCTGGAGAACTCTTAGCTGTAACAGCAGCTTGGACGATTTTCGTAGCCGATGCTACTGTTGATGTTATAAAAACAGTTTTAAAATAAAAATAAAATTGAGGTTTAAGTTCAATTTAAATGAGCTTAAACCTCAATTTACATAACCTTTTTAGTAAGTAATTTCTCATTTTAAGTTTAAATTAAGAAATATGTTGTTAATTGTTTTAACATAAACATATACATTAAACTTGCCAAGAAAGAAATAATTGCGTTTTTTCAGTTTATATTTACAATAATCGATATTTAAACAATTTAATTTAAAGTAAGAATTAAAATTGAAACCTAAGGAATCGTTAAAGAAGCTAGATACCACAATTTTATATTAATTCTGCTAATAATTATTTAATAAATCAAATGTTCATAATTATAAAAGATTTTGGAAGGTTTTTGGTTTCTAAAAAAGAATCAAATCAAATACTTCTTTCTAATTTTAAATTCTTAGCGAATGCATTATTCTTAAAGTGGATAATTTTTTCAGTTTTTTTGTTATTAAATTTTTTAGTATTCAACCAATCACTACCGAAGAGTAATTCTGTTTTTGGTGAGGATAATATAATAAAAATCTTTTTAAATGTGGTTATATTAGCTCCCATATTAGAAGAGTTAGTTTTTCGTTATCACATTGGGAATAAGTTAAAACATATTGTTTTTTCAGCAATTGCTTCTATTATATTGTTTTACGATAGTTTAATAGTCCTTTCGGTCTTACTTTTATTTTTCCTGATACTTTCATTTTTTTTAAAAAATAAAATAAAAGTTAAAAATTTAATTTTAGTTTATACTTCTTCAATTATGTTTGGAGTTTTACATGTAACCTTTACAGAAAATTTTTACTTGCTCGAGAATCTCACAAATTCAATATTTGTATTCATCACCAAATTTTTTGGAGGCCTTCTTTTTTGTTATGTTTTTGATAAAAAAGGAATCTTTTTATCCATCATACTACACATGCTATGGAATCTTGTTCCCTTTTTACTTTTTTTTCTAAGAAATCGAATTCTAGAGTTTTGAATTGATGTTTTTTTTCTAAATGATAAAATATCCGAAAATAAATTCAGTATTGTACTATTATGAAATATCAATGATTCCGAATTTACGGAAACACCCAGAGGGATGGTTATTTTAGGCATTACGTAGCATGCCCCTACTAATCGGAGTAGTAATGAAAATCAATTTTAAACACATAAAATTTCCACTTTAAGACCTTAAAAATATGACACAAACCTTTACCAAACTCAAAACCTTTCTTAAATCTCCATATCATAAGGATTCTTATGAAAAAATAAAGGGTAAAGAATTTTTGCATTTGCTTTTGATAGCATTTGCCATTGTAATTCCATATGCATTTGTTTTGGATTTGGCAGGAATAGATCAGTTTGACCATAAGATGGAATTTTTGTTGAAGGAGAATAAATGGCTTGTAGCTGTACTGGCTATTGTAATTGCTCCTTTGCTCGAAGAACCGATTTATAGGTTACATCTAGATTTTAAAAAGTCATCTATTTGGTGGGGGTTGGTACTTTCTTTACTGTTAATCAGTGAAGTTTGGATTCCTGTAGCATTGCTTTGGGTGTACTTATTGTTTTTGATGTATAAAGTGAATAAAGGTGATTCACTAAATCTAAAATATAGTGTTTTTATTTCCTCAGCATTATTTGGATTAGTTCATTTAATGAATTTCACGGACTTTGATTATGCACAATATTTCTATTGGGTGCCATTTATGGTAGGTGCTCAGTTTTTGATTGGTCTTGTTCTGAGTTACATCAGACTAAACTATGGCATGAAGTGGGCGATTATTTTCCATGGAGTATATAATGCTATCTTGATCATACCAGCAGTATATTTTTATGAAGTTTGAGCCTGCTATATCGTCCGTCCCTACGGGACTTTTTCCGAGTCGCAAGTTTCGTGAGTCGGTGGGTTGAAACCCACCGTTAAGATGTCGGTCGTGCCGCTGGCACTGGAAGGCTGGTATATCGGATGAAAGTGAGATTTGCTTTCAGCTCCATAGGTGCGGCCGAAATATTAGTCATGGATTTCAATCCATGATTTGAATGAAATAAGGTAATCCAGAAGTCACGTAGTGACGAGCGATATGGATTGTTATTAGTGAATTATCGTTTTCTTTAGCCTTTCGATATTCGGGACAGGCATTACTGAGCCGGAAAGGAGCACCAGTTTACTCCGTTTATCAATGGTTTTTAGCCATTGTTTTATTATGTAACCTTTTCTTAGTTGTCTGACATTAGAGACTTGTTTGATTATCAGAAGCTACTAATTTTAAAAAATAAATATCAATAATAAACTACTGCCCTGTAAGGGCAAGAGCTCCTAACAATGGGTGCAGCCCATTGCACAAGATCCTGCTATTATCAGTAATGCCCTGAAAGGGCATCTGAATAATCATGTTTTAGAGATTTCTATGCTAGCTAATTCGATTTGCTTATGAGAGATTGGGAGCACCCAATGCCCGGAAAAGATTGGGGAAGAATGAAAATTTATTTAGATTATGGAAAAGTTTAAGGAATTAAACAAAAATGAATTGATGGAGATTTATGGAGGGAAAGTTGATTATTATGAATATTCTTGGACTGGAACTAACAATCCTATTATTTATACAGCAGAAGCAGTTGTAAATGGAGGTAAGGCCATTGCAAATGCAGGCATTTGGATTTGGAATCAATTAGTAGATTAATTGAAAACAATTCAGAAATTCATAATTGTGCGCATCGGTGCTTTACGGTGCGCACATTCTCTTATCGAAAAAAATCATAAATGAAAAATAATTTTCCTTCTAAAATCTTGCATAGTGCTGAATTAATCGTGGTTCCTTTCTTTATTTCAGCAATAATTTGTATGCCTTTTTTGTTTTTTGGTATTGAAGATTCAATTTATGGATTTACACTTTTTATTATTTATGGAATAACAATAGTTCTTTATGCTTGGATAAGGAACAAAAGAAAGTGGCCTTTTGATTTTAGTTTTAGGTTACCTAGCATCCGATGGATTGCTTATTCTTTGTTATTTATTGTTACCATGATTCTGGCTATTAGTCATCCTCTGAACTATTTGATTAACCTTTTATTACAGAATAAAAACAAAGGTATGGCAATGGAATTATTTTCAATCTTCTCATTTGGAGCTGTTTTTATTGGTCCAATAGTAGAGGAATTGATATTTCGGGGTATTATCCTTAATGGACTTAGAGATAAATATGGAAGTAATTTAGCCTTGACTATTTCTAGTATTTTATTTGCCATTATTCATATTCAACCTGCTCAGATAATTACAGCTTTATTGATGGGACTGGTTTTTGGTTATATATTTATCAAGACAAATAGTTTGGGTTTAGTAATTCTGTTACATTCTGTAGCCAACCTGACGAGTATATTAATTGGGGAGTTTTTGAAAATTGATACTTCCATAGACAACTTGGAAAGTTATATGATTTATGGAAAATGGACTTTCTTCATTATTGGGATCTCTGTTTTGATTTGTGTTTATTTGTTTTTGAAATATTGGAGAAGGAGCGGTGAATTGGAATTTAGCAGAAAGTGAAGATTGATTTTTTTAGAGCAATAATCGTCCATCCCTACGAGACTTTCACCGAGTCGCAAGTTTCGTGGCTAAGTGTGTTGAAACCCACCGTTAAGATTTCGGTCGTGCCGCTGGCACTGGAAAGTCTGGGATATTTCTTAAGATAAGAGGGAGTTTCCGTATCAGCTCCGTAGGAACGACCGATATATTAATCATGGATTTCAATTCTTGACAATGAGGTAGCCATGCTATTCAGAAGTCACGTAGTGACGACCGATATAGTTTTTGATCAATCAGCAAAAAAAGCGAGGCAATTTAATTTGCCTCGCTTTATTTAAATTATTTTCCTCGCCTTACAAAACCCCCTTCGTACTCGGAAGTTGATTCAAGGCATTGAGATCTCTTTTTACGGCCATTTTGATGGCTCTTGCCATGGATTTGAAGATCGCTTCGATTTTGTGGTGTTCGTTTGAACCTTCGGCTTTGATATTCAGGTTACATTTGGCTGTGTCGGAGAAGGATTTGAAGAAATGGTAGAACATCTCCGTAGGCATTTCTCCAATTTTTTCTCTTTTGAATTCTGCTTCCCAAACCATCCAAGGACGTCCGCCAAAGTCTATTGCACATTGTGCCAACACATCGTCCATCGGCAAAAGGAAACCATAACGATAGATGCCCTTTTTGTCTCCAAGCGCCTTTAAATAAGCTTCACCAAGTGCCAAGGCTGTATCTTCAATCGTATGATGCTCGTCGATGTGCAAGTCCCCTTTGACCTGAATATCCAAATCAGTACCGCCATGCTTGCCCAGTTGCTCTAGCATGTGGTCAAAGAAATGCAAACCTGTGCTGATATTGCACTTGCCTGTTCCATCCAAATTGAGGCTGATTTTGATGTCAGTCTCTGAAGTTTTTCTATCTACTGATGCTTTTCTCGCTGGAAGTCTGAGGAATTCATAGATTTCATCCCAAGAAGTAGTGCAGAAGTCTGCGTCTTCAAAAGCTTCTCCAATGAAAATGGATTTGGTTCCAAGGTTTTTTGCGAGTTGAACATCTGTTTTCCTATCTCCGATCACATAGGAATTGGCTAGGTCATAGTCGCCGTTTTGATAAGCTGTGAGCATACCGATCCCTGGTTTACGAGTAGGTAAGTTTTCGTGTTCAAATGACTTATCGATATGCACAGCCGTAAAAATGATGCCTTCTCCTTCGAGGGTCTTCATCATTTTGTTTTGGGCTGGCCAAAAGGTGTCTTCTGGAAAAGAATCCGTACCTAAGCCATCTTGATTGGTGACCATGATTAGTTCAAAATCACATTCCTCAGCTATTTTCCTGAGATTGCTCAATGCTTTGGGGTAGAATTCTAATTTCTCCAAGCTGTCAACTTGGAAGTCAGTAGGGGGCTCGATGATGATGGTGCCATCACGATCAATAAATAATGCTTTCTTCATGGCTTGTATTGCACTAGAGCTTTTAATAAAGCTTCGTTTTCAGTTCTTGTTCCAACAGAAATTCTCAAACAGTCTTCGCAAAGGACTACCTTGGATCTATCTCTGATGATGATGGTTTGTTCGATTAAGTATTCGTAAATTTTTCTAGCTCCCTCGGTCTTGATCAGAAGAAAATTCGCGTGAGAAGGATAGATTGTAGATACAAAAGGGAATTTTTCTAGTTCAGTTTTAAGGAACGCTCTTTCTGCTAGCGTATCTTTAACTATTCTTTGAATTGCACTTGCATTATCCAAAGCTTCTAATACCTTTTCTTGGGTAAGTCCAGAGATATTGTATGGAGGTTTGATCAAATTCAGGATTTTGATGATTTCTACTGATGCAAAAGCCATCCCAATTCGCAAAGAAGCAAGTCCCCAAGCTTTGGAGAAAGTCTGCATCACCAAGAGGTTTGGATAATTCGCTAATTCTGTCGTGAAACTTGGTTCATCACTGAAATCAATATATGCTTCATCAACTACTACCAAGCCCTGGAAATTATTCAGAATCTGATGGATATCTGATCTTTTGACTTTGTTGCCACTTGGGTTATTTGGTGAGCAAATGAAGATGATTTTTGTGTTTTCATTGACTGCCTCCAGAATGGCATCAGGTCTGAGTTGATAGTCAGGAGTAAGGTTTACTTTCTGAATAGCGATATCGTTGATCCCTGCACTAACTTCATACATGCCATAAGTAGGAGGAAGCAAGATGATGTTATCAATACCCGGCCTACAAAATGCGCGCATCAACAAATCTATCGCTTCATCACTGCCATTTCCCAAGAAAATTTGATTGGCTTCTACACCTTTGACTACAGCTAACTTCTGTTTGATATCCAGTTGATAAGGATCAGGATATCTGTTGAATTTCCCATCAGCCATCGAGCCAAATGGATTTTCATTGGCATCAAGAAATATCCCAGCTTTTCCCGAATACTCATCACGAGCGGAAGAGTAAGGCTTGATTTTGCTGATGTGTGGACGAAGTAATTTTTCTAGATCGAAAGCCATCAGGAATTTTCTTTTAGATAATTTAGACGGATGGTAACTGCATTCTTGTGGGCTTCTAAGAGTTCGTTTTCAGCCATGATTTCTATGGTCGGACCGATATTCTGAATTCCCTTCGCAGTGATTTTTTGATAGGTTATTTTTTTGGTAAAGCTGTCTAATGAAACTCCACTGTAATTTCTCGCATAACCATAAGTTGGTAGCGTATGGTTGGTTCCAGAAGCATAATCTCCGGCGGATTCTGGAGTGAAGTTTCCGATGAAAACAGATCCTGCATTTTTGATTCTATTCACAACTTCTTCTTCATCCTCTTCTTTGACACAGATGATCAAATGCTCAGGAGCATATTCATTGATCAAGTCAATGGCTTTGTCCTGATTGTTAATCACCACCGCTACAGAATTGCCCAATGCTTTTTTGGCGATTTCTTTTCTAGATAGTTTTTCTACTTGAAGATCGACTTCTTGCATCACTTTTTGAGCAACTTTTTCAGATGAAGCGACCAAGATTACTTGGGAATCAACTCCATGTTCGGCTTGTGAAAGCAAATCTGAAGCAACAAAGGCAGGAATAGCAGATTCATCTGCGTAAACTAACACCTCAGAAGGTCCGGCAGGCATATCTATCGCAACTCCTTTTTTTACAGCCAATTGCTTGGCAGCAGTTACATATTGATTTCCTGGACCAAAGATTTTGTCTACTGCAGGAACAGACTCTGTTCCATAAGTCATGGCAGCTACTGCTTGAGCACCACCAACTTTGACGATTTTGTCAATTCCGATTAGGTCGGCAGTATAAAGTATAGCAGGGTGAATATTACCTTCTTTGTTGGGAGGTGTGCAAAGTACAATTTCCTCGCAACCTGCAATATTCGCAGGAATACCAAGCATCAAAACAGTGGAAAAAAGTGGTGCTGTACCTCCTGGAATGTATAAGCCGACTTTTTGAATTCCGACAGTTTTACGCATACAGGTTACACCTTCCATGGTATCCATAACCAAGTCAGGACTCTGTTGTGCTTCGTGAAATTTATCAATATTTTCCTTCGCCTGCAAAATGGCTTTTTGCAAATCTTCGGAAACTAGTGCCTTGGCAGCACTGATTTCTTCTCTGCTTGCCAAAAGGTTTTTGATGGTGACATGATCATATTCTAAAGCAAATTTTTTCAATGCCTTATCGCCTTGTCTTTTTACTTTACGCATGATCGGCTTGACAATTTTTTCTATGTCTTTGGATTTTTGAACTGGTCTTGCCAATTCTGATTTCCATTCTCCTTTTACAGGATTGACTAAAATTTTCATGTTTTTGAATTTAGGTTTGAGATAAAAATCAAATTGAAATTGAATTCTTCTCTTTTACTTTATTAAAGCACCATTTTTTCAATAGGAACTACAAGAATTCCTTCTGCACCTGCCGCTCTCAGTTCTTCTATATTTTCCCAAAACTGATCTTCGCTCAAAACTGAGTGTACTGATGACCAGCCTTCTTGTGCCAAAGGCAAGATCGTCGGGCTTCTCATGCCAGGAATTAGAGAAATGATTTTATCCAAAGATTTGTTTGGAGCGTTAAGCAAAACATATTTATTGCTTTTACCAGTCTGAACAGCATTCATTCTGAACAATAATTTGTCAACAATGGCTCTCTTTTCTTCAGGTAAATATTTGTTTGAAATCAAAACTGCTTCAGATTTAAAAATCTGCTCTACTTCCTTCAAGCCATTCATCATCAAAGTAGAACCCGAGCTTACGATATCGCAAATTCCTTCTGCAAGTCCAATACTTGGAGCAATTTCTACTGAGCCTGAAATCTCATGAATTTCCGCTTTGATATTTTTTGATTTCAAATAATCTCCTAGAATCTTTGGATAAGAGGTGGCGATATTTTTTCCGTCAAAATAATTGATTCCTGGGTAGTCTTCTCCTTTTGGGATGGCAAGAGAAAGTCTGCATTTAGAAAAACCGAGTTTCTTCAATACTTGAACTTCTTTGTCTTTTTCTACTAATTCGTTTTCTCCAACGATTCCTAAATCAGCAACGCCATCAGAGACATAGCCAGGAATATCGTCATCTCTCAAAAAGAGAAATTCTATGGGGAAATTGGTGGAGGTGGACTTTAGTTTTCCTGTTCCATTATAAAACTTGATACCACATTCTTTTATGAGGCTTAATGAATCTTCGCTGAGTCTTCCGCTTTTTTGAACGGCAATACGGATAATATTTTCCATGTATGCAATATACGTTTAGTAATACAAAACAAATAAATGATTTGGACGATAGGGCTGTATAAATATATCAACAGCCTTCCTTGGGCGATATGTAATTGATTTTCCTCCTTAGGAGGAATGATGGATATGATGAACAGTACCAGCATGAGCTGTCGCTAAAAATAATTCGATATGGAGTAAATTGCTGTTCATTTATGCATGCAAAGTTAAATACCAAATCTTAACAAGCAAAAGTTGGAGAATGTTTTTCTTATTATTTTGGATAAATGGGCAACTTTTTCTCTAATTATCAATAATACAGACTCAAAAGGCCGAAAAGAAAACCGATGATACTTCCGAGACTGATTTCTTGCATCGAATGTCTTCCCAAGGTAAGCCTTGACCAACCTATACAAATCCCAAATAACAAAAACCCTAATCCAAGAATCATAGAAATTTCAAAAAACTTTGGGACAATAAATAGGGCTATTGCCAAATGAAGGGAGGCTTTGATTTTGAAGTTTACCAAAGCCATCGAAATAAGCATCCCCAAAAAAGAAGCAGTGGTGACAAGGACTACTTTTGGAAAATGAAGTATCACAAATAGAATCAAACAGATTGTAAAGAGAAGGATACTGAATGGATAAAATCCCCGTCTTTGTTTCTGATCTGAGACATCAAAGTTACTGTAGGTTCCCCTTTTGGTCTTGATGTAATTATGGATTAATATGGGAAAAGTAACAACTGACAAAATAGCGATCGATATGATGACAGCGGTATTTTTTTCCAAATCATAAAAACTTATAAAAATCACATAAAGCGAGCCTACTAAAAGGGGATGCCCGATGATTGAAATAAGTTTTGCAATTTGAAGCTTGGTCATGATTTTTTTATAGGTTCTATCAAATCCCATAGATTACCATAAAGATCTTCAAATACGACTACCTTCCCGAAGCTTTCAGTTGACCGATCTCTGAAAATTTTAATATCCTGATCAAGTAAATTCTGATAATCCCGCTCAAAATCATCTGTATGAAGAAATAGAAAAACTCTTCCTCCAGTTTGGTTACCGATGGCATTCTTTTGTTGTTCACCAGATGCTTTAGCAAGTAGAATATGGCAATTCTGATCGGTTGACCCGGGAGGAGCTATTCTTACCCATCTTTTGGTTTCTGAGATTTGTGTATCTTCTAAGAGTTGGAAGTGTAACTTTTTCGTGTAAAAGTCAATCGCATCATCATAGTCCTCTACGATTAGTGCAAATTGAGCAATGTGTTGTGCCATTTCTGTGGATTATAAATTAATTGCAGTTTAGGAAATCCAAATACTTATTTCTCTTCGTATTTCAATTTACAATATCGAGATTATCATTTTTAAAATGGTAATCAGGTTTAGTTTGTGGTTCAATTTTTCGGTAAAAAGGTAGCTATGTTGAGCTACCTTTTTCTTTTATCTGAAAAAGAATCATTTCTGACATTTTTAGATAACCCAAATCTGAAGGATGAATACCATCCTCAGCAAAAAAATCAGGTTCATAAAATTGATTTTGATCAATGAAAGTCACTTCTGGAATCAATGCTGCTAGTTGCTTGACTTCCAATCCCAATACTTTCCTATGTAGCCCTAAAAAGAATCTGATTATTAGAGGAATTGCAGGGAATTGATGAACAGGAGGGATGAGAGGGATAATTATTTTTTTACAAGAAGATGAGCTGATAAATTCCGAAATGAAAACTTTTAATTCATAACTGAATTTTGAAGGAGGGGTAAATTGGAAACAGTCATTTGCACCAATCAAGATGATGCAAGTCTCGAAATATTGTGGAACTTTATTTTTATGCTTTTGAAATCTAGCATTAAGCCCAGAAGCTTTTAGACCGTTTTTTCCAATGTTATAGACATTCCTATCTTCAAGCGAGGTTGAAATATTAGCTGCAAAGGTTTTGTAAGCTTCACTTGCTCCAACACCAGCCGCAGTAGATTCGCCAATGATTAATAGATTCGGATTTTCTTTTTTAGATAGAAATTCCAAATACTCACTTTGTGAAGGTAATTTGATTATCTTTTTTCTTAGTTTTTTTCCAGCGAATAATAAAAAGGGATAGGAAGGGATTAAAAGTAAAACCTCAAAAAAATAAAGTAATCTGGATTTTAAAAATTGACTAGTCATAATTTTTTAAGACTTGAATCTAAGCTTTTACGATTGTAGAAAAAGAAACAGATCGCTGATTTTTTTAGCGATCTGTTTTGAATATTTATTGAGAGAATTTACCCTCCTGACCTTTTTGCTTTATAGCCAGCTGCTTGCAGAATTGTGACAACTTTTTCTCTGTGGTCTCCTTGGATTAAGATTTCACCATCTTTGGCGCTTCCTCCAACACCACATTTATTTTTGAGCATTTTTCCCAATTCTTTCAGGTCATCATCGGTTCCAATGAACCCTTCAACTAGTGTTACCTGCTTGCCACCTCGGGACTTTTTGTCCAGCATGACTTTTAGGTTTTGCTGCTGAGGAGGTAGGGTTTCGTGTTCCTCACCATCATTTAGGTCAAATTCAAAATTATCACTAGTGGAATACACCACGCCATCTCTCTTTTTCCAGTCGTTATTTTTGTTTTTTGCCATGTTCTTATTTTATTTTCATCGTCCATACAGGCCGCTTGGCATGATTGACAACATCTTCAGCAATACTTCCGCTCAAGAGATGTAGGAAGCCTGTTCTCCCATGTGTTGCCATTGCAATCATATCAGCATTGATATCTTCTGCGTATTCTATGATGCCTTCCTCTTCTGATGAGCTGTTATAAATTTCAACTTTTGTGTTTTGTAATTCATGGTCTTTGATGAATTCCTGCATGCTTCTTAAAGAAACTCTACTGTTTTCAAACATGCTTGGTGTATTGATCTTCACTAAACAAAGTTGTGCACTGAGTGTATTGGCTAGTTTTTTAAGTTTATTGACTACTGTAGCAGATTCTTTTGTGAAATCACTGGCAAAAACAATGGTTTTGATATCTTTCACATCTCTTTTGTCCTTTATAGTGATTACAGGACAAGTAGCATTTCTTACAACTTTTTCAGTATTACTTCCAATTAGGAGTTCCTCTAACCCGCTACTTCCTTTAGATCCCATGACGATTAAGTTTGCATCAAATTCCGAGACCTCTTTTGAGATACCAGCATAAGGATTTCCAAAAATCAGCTTAGTTGAAAATTTAAAATCTGAATTTGTAAGTTCTTCTTCAATAGCTGCCAATTGCTTTTTTCTTTTTTCTACCAATTCCATAACATAGATTTGGTCTATCCCATATCCGGATTCCACTGTTCCCATCGTCCCGAGCGAAGTCATTGTGGGAGTTTCCAAGACATGCAGCAGTTTCAAATGAGCATTGTTTTTTATTGCTAGTCCTTTAGCAAATTCAAATGCATTTTCTGCTTGTTCCGAAAAATCAAAGGGTACAAGAATAGTTTTCATAAGATTCGATTTTAATTTTCTTTGGGTTGAATAATTACGGGTATCAATTCACTATTTACTTAGGAAATATAGATTTTCACCCGATTATCTGATTTTATTTTTATCAATTCAGGAAAATACAAAAAATACTATTCATTTTAAGAGGATTGAATTATTAATTGAAAATAATCCAACCCAAACCAAATGCAATCACCCAAAGAAGTGTTGATATTGCCATTTTCTTGAGAAATGGATCAATCATACTTGAATTTTGACTTTTGCTCACACCGAGACCTACTTTGATCATCAAGGGTGAAATAAGTAAAGGGGAGATGGCCCACCAAGAGGATTCCAAGAATGCAAAAAGAATAATACTGATATTTCCTCCTATAATTAAGCCCCAATTGTAAAGAATGGCAGCTTTCTTTCCGATCCTTACAGGAATGGATTTTTTTCCAGCTTTCGTGTCAGATGTGATATCTCGTATATTGTTAATATTTAGTACTGCAGCACTGAATAAACCCAAGGAAATCGCTGGCAATAAATTTACCCAACCAAAACTTAAAGTGTGGAGGAAGTATGTTCCGGATACCCCCAAAAGTCCAAAAAAGATAAAAACCGATATATCACCTAAACCAGCATAACCATAAGGTTTTTTGCCAGAAGTATAGGTAATAGCAGCTATAATTGCCAATATTCCGAGTCCAAGGAATATGAAAAATAACTTCCAGTCATCAAGACTAAGGTAAAGTAAACTTAATCCGCTGATCAAAGAAAAAAAAGCAAAGAGAATCATCGCCTTTTTCATGGAAGCCAAACTAATCACACCTGACTGAACAGCTCTAATTGGACCTTCGCGATCTTGGCTGTCTGCACCATGGACGCTATCTCCATAATCATTGGCAAGGTTGGAAAGAATCTGAAGAAAAATTGTTGTAATAGCAGCTAGAATAAAAACATCAAGACGAAAGCTTTCTTGGTATGCTGCTAAAATTGAGCCCATCAAAATACTTGATAAGGCTAATGGTAAGGTTCTCAAACGAATAGCATGAAGCCAAGCTTGTTTTTTACTGGCAAGAGTGATTTCCACGTTGTAATTTTTCTGCTAAGGTAACAAAAAGACCTGTTTTCGTTACGAAAACAGGTCATGGTGAGATAAACAACTTTCTGTTTAAGATTTTATTAATTGGATAATTTCTTGATCCATTGGATTTACCGAAGATGCAAAGAATTTTTTTAATTCCCCATTTTCATCAATAAAATATTTGCAAAAATTCCAGGTAGGTTCTTTGTCATTCCAACCATTCATGTCTTTATCAGATAACCATCTATAAAGAGGATGCTTATCTGCACCTTTCACAGAGATTTTATCGAACATTTTGAATGTTACTCCATAGTTGGCACTACAGAATTGTTTGATGTCTTCATTAGTTCCTGGCTCTTGTCCACCAAAATTATTAGCAGGAAATCCTAGAATCACTACTTGATCTCCATATTCTTCATTTAATTTTTGTAAATCAGCATATTGAGGAGTGTAGCCACATTTTGATGCGACATTTACCAAAAGCAGCTTTTTACCTTTGAATTGGTTGAAGTCAACTTCATTACCATCAATATCATTTAATTTGAAATCATATATTGATTTTTCCATGAGCATTTGGTCTAAGGTGATGTTTGAAGATACTTCTTTGTTATCTTTTTGTACACTTGAAGTGCAAGCAAAGGCGATAAAAGCCAAAATAGTAAGTAGTTTTTTCATAGAATTAATATTACATTTTGTCTGGGACATTTACTCCTAATAACTTCATCCCCGACTTAATTGTTTTGGCTGTTAAAGCAGAAAGTGCTACTCTAAAAGCCTGAATATTTTCATTGGATTCGTTGAAGATGGATAGTTCTGCATAGAATCTGTTGTACTCTTTTGCTAAGTCAAATAGGTATTGAGCTAACAAGGCTGGAGAGAAGTCTTCCGCTGCTTGTCTAATTTTCTTTTCAAAATCATTTAAAATTATTATCAAATCCCTTTCAGCATCTTCCAAGTTTTCAAGTCCTTCAAAAACGGCGTTTTTATAAACAACACCTATCTGATCTGCTTTTCTGAGAATCGAGGAGATTCTCGCGTGTGAGTATTGAATAAATGGCCCTGTATTTCCTTGAAATTCTATAGATTCCTGAGGATTAAAGAGCATTCTCTTTTTGGGATCTACTTTTAACAAGAAGTATTTTAATGCTCCCATGCCCAAAGTTTCGTAAAGTTCTGCCGCTTCTTCAGAGGAGAAACCTTCAATTTTCCCTAGTTCTTTGGTGTGAGCTTCTGCAGTGTCGATCATTTCTTGCATCAGATCATCTGCATCTACGACAGTTCCTTCTCTTGATTTCATCTTTCCTGTAGGTAGATCTACCATTCCATAAGATAGATGATAAAGGCCATCTCCGTAAGGTCGACCAAGTTTACGCATAATTTTAAACAAGACATCGAAATGGTAATCTTGTTCATTCCCTACCACGTAAATCGATTTGTTGAATCCAGAATCATTGAATTTCAAATCGCAAGTTCCCATATCTTGAGTGATATACACAGAAGTTCCATCGCTTCGAAGAACTAACTTTTCGTCCAAACCTTCTTCGCTTAAGTCAACCCAAGTGGATCCATTCTCTTTTTTGAAGAAAATACCTTTAGAAAGTCCTTCTTCAACAATATCTTTTCCGAGAAGGTAGGTGTCAGATTCGTAATAAAATTTATCAAAATCAACTCCCATTTTCTTGTAAGTTGCATCAAAACCTTCATAAACCCAGGAATTCATCGTTTTCCAAAGAGAAACTACTTCTTCGTCATTCGCTTCCCATTTACGAAGCATCTCTTGAGCCTCTAAAATGAGCGGGGCATTTTTTTTGGCTTCCTCTTCGGTTTGTCCTTTTGCAACTAATTCGCTGATTTGCTTTTTGTATTCTTTATCAAAAATCACATAGTATTTACCTGCTAAATGATCACCTTTCAATCCAGACGAGGCAGGAGTTTCGCCATTCCCAAAATGCTGATACGCGACCATAGATTTACAGATATGTATTCCACGGTCATTGACCAAGTTTGCTTTGATTACTTCGTAGCCATTTGCTTTGAGGATTTGAGAGATAGAATATCCCAAAAAGTTATTTCTCAAGTGACCCAAATGGAGTGGTTTATTGGTGTTTGGCGAAGAATATTCCACCATCACCTTTTGCCCATTCTGTGGTAGCTGACCAAGATTTGGGTTGGAATAAAGTTGATTGAAAATGTTTAACCAAGAGCTTTCATTAATAGATAAATTCAAAAATCCCTTAACAACATTAAAAGCAGAGATAACCTCGGAGTTCGCTACCAAATATTCACCTAATTTATTTCCACTAGCCTCAGGTGCCATTTTGGTAACTTTCAGATAAGGAAACATCACAAAGGTGAAGCTCCCTTCAAATTCCTTTCTCGTTGGTTGCAACCCAAGGTCTTCAATCACCAAATCATGATCGAAAAGCTCTTTAAATCCTTGTTGAATTGCTAAAATAATCTGTTGTTCTAAGTTCATTTTTTTCTTTTTAACCACGAAGTTTTTTTAGCCGCTGAGGTTCACAAAGTAACGCAGCTGTTTATTTTTCTTTGCGCTTCACCGCGTTTCTTTGCGGTTTAATTATATAATTAGAAGTTGTCTACGAGCGATCTAGTAGTAGACTCTAGGACTTCGAAAGCATTTTCTGCCATTAGATTTTCTGTATCTAAAGTAGGATTAACTTCTACGATTTCCCAACAGCAAACTCTCTTGTCTTTAATTAATTCAGTATTGAGCTGTATAGCTTCTTCGACTGTCAGTCCATTTGCGACAGGAGTTCCAGTTCCAACTGATATAGAACTATCTAAACTATCCACATCAAACGAAATATAGATTTGCTCACATTCTTTGAGAACTTCTAAAGCTTCTTTTGCTATTAATGTCACTCCTTTTTCTCTAACCTCCTCAGTAGTGAAATTTTTAATTTGATGCTTGGCAATCAAATTATCTTCAGGCTCTTCTGTATCTCTAACAGTTATGAAAACAATGTCTTTTGGGCTGATTTTTGGAAAATCCCCGCCAATTTTTTTGATTTTATCCCAGTATTGAATCGTCTCTTCTGCTGGTTCATTAATGCAATTTTCAAGATTGTCTTCTTTCAAGCACATCGCCAATGGCATGCCATGCATATTGCCAGAGGGCGTAGTATAAGGTGTATGTAAATCAGCATGGGCATCTATCCAAATGACACCAAGCCTTTTTTCAGGGTGGGCTGCTTTGATTCCCATAATCGTCCCTGCAGCTGTTGAATGATCACCTGCGAGTACTATGGGAAATTTTTTCTCCAAACGAAGGGATTCAATGGTACTTGATACATTTTTCAATACTTGATAGACACCATCGATGTATTTGGCATGAGGATGCTTATTTCCTCTCCACAAAAAATTGTTTGCATCGGGAACATTGATTGGGTCAAATTTTGTAAAAAAATTAGATTTTTTGTCTAAACTAGCAATCTTCAATGCATCGATTCCCAAGCTTGCTCCTCTAGTTCCAGCAGCGATTTCAGAACGTACTTCTACTAATTTGATGTTTCTCATATATGATGTTGATATATTCGGGTTACCTATAATATGATTGATATAAGCTCGGCAAAACTAGTCAAAAATGCCCGAAAAACCATTTATGAAGTTCAATATGAAAATATATCCATTCAATTATTAATTGAAATTTTTAAATCCCTATAAATATTATAGGGTAATTAGGAAATTAAAAATTCTTCATCTATTTTTGAAAAATCATTGTAAGGACAAAGCAATGATTTTGAGAAATCTTAAATTTATGATTATGTCAGTTACAGCAAATATCTCTTCAGAAATTCAGGTTGAAAAGTCATTTACTTTCCAAAACATCAGTAAAAGGTCTGATGCGATTTTAAATGATTTAAGTGTTCTAGAAATTCTTGAGATGTGCCAGATGCTGAATGTGGTAGAATCTACAAATTTCAATTTTCCGAATTTCCCTGAAACGAATAAAACATTTCATGCGATTTACTTCAAAATCAATCCTTCTTTTTCTTCATTAAAAGGTCTTTTTAAAGGTATGGTTAGCTTAGGGAAACCGCTTGGAGTGATAGTAGAATATATTTCAGAATTGGAACAATTCACTTTGAAGTATTATGAAAGCGATAAAAACATAGCCAAATCATATATAAATAAGTTTATTGAAAATATCGAGGACGAAATTCGATTTAAGAGTGTACTTAATACCATCATTGAAAATCAAAGAAAAATCAAATCGGAGGAAAGTTTATTGTTGCAGAAACTCTTTGCTTGAGAGGTTCGTTGGTTTTAATGTCGATTAGTGATAAGGGGAAAGTCTTAATTGATTTTCCCCTTATTCATTATGATTTTACAAGAATATAAGCAAATTTTGTAATCCTTTAATAGACATAATTTTACTCTTTGTGATGAATAAATACATTGACCTAATCCAACAAACTTTTGATTTTCCTACCAAAGAATTTAAAGTTGAAAATAACAAGCTTCATTTTAATGGTGTCAATTTGATGGATATCATCAATACTTATGGCACGCCCTTGAAGCTCACGTATTTGCCAAAAATCTCTGAGAATATCCAAAACGCCAAAACATTTTTTGGAAATGCTATAGAAAAGCACGAATACAAAGGCAAGTATACCTATTGTTATTGTACCAAATCTTCACATTTCAGCTTTGTTCTGAATGAAGCTTTGAAAAATGACATTCATATTGAAACTTCTTCCACATTTGATATTCCTTTGGTTAGGAGTCTTTATGAACAAGGCAAAATCACAAAACAGACTTATATCGTATGCAATGGTTTCAAAAGAGACCTTTATAAGCAATACATCACCGAATTATTGAATGACGGTTTTGTAAATTGTGTACCTGTTTTGGATAACTTGACCGAGATCGATTACTATCTCGAGCATGTCAAAGTTCCGTTTCAGGTAGGTATTAGAATTGCTGCAGACGAAGAACCTAAATTTGGCTTTTATACTTCAAGACTTGGAGTAAGGTACAATGATATTTTGAGTCTTTACGAAGAAAAAATAAAAGACAATCCAAATGTTTCTTTAAAGATGCTTCACTTTTTCATCAATTCTGGAATTAGAGATACGGCCTACTATTGGTCGGAGTTAACTCGATTTATTCAGAAATATGTCGATTTGAAGAAAATCGCACCTAGCCTTGATACCATGGATGTTGGTGGTGGTTGGCCGATCAAGACGAATGTCTTTTTCGATTATGACTATCAATATATGGCTGAGCAGATTATTAAAAACATCAAGTGGATGTGTGCTAAGAATAATACTATTGAACCTCATATTTTCACTGAATTTGGGAGCTATACAGTAGGGGAAAGCGGAGCAGTTTTGTATTCTATTTTGGACGAAAAACTCCAAAACGACAAAGAGCTTTGGTATATGATTGACGGAAGTTTTATTACCCAACTTCCAGATAGCTGGGGACTGAATCAAAAATACATCATGCTTGCAGTAAACAATTGGCAGGAAGAATATCACAACATTAATCTTGGTGGATTGACTTGTGACAGCATGGATTATTACAATTCCGAAGCACATCAATTCAATATTTATTTACCTAATCCAAAAGAAGGCAAAAAGCAATACATCGGGTTCTTTCATACGGGTGCTTATCAAGAATCCTTAGGTGGCTACGGAGGCATACAGCACTGTTTGATTCCTGCGCCAAAGCATGTGATCATTGATAGAGATACTGATGGAAGTATCAAGCACTGGCTTTTTGCTCCTGAGCAGACTAGCGAGAGTATGTTAAAGACACTTGGGTATAAGTAGCAATTTGGAGCGTGATTTCGATCACGCTTTTTTTATTTTGACGTAAAAATATTTTAATAAAGTGTTATAAGGAATTATTGAAATATTTTTAAAATAAATTGCGAGTTTAGTATTGATTTATTCTTGATTTTTTTTTAAATGCAAATCTAATCTGGTACTAGAATTATGTATTCTTTGTGAGGAAATAGTCAATAATTTTAAAAAATTCATCAAAAATAAAGTCTTTTGGCGTGATATTTGAAAATTTTTGGAACATTCAAAATAGGAATAATTTTATACATAGTTATACTTATTAAACTTCAATCATGAATTTAAAACAGTTATTCAATATTTTTCTTTCCGTTTCTTTTTTTATGATTTCATATAAAAGCCAAGGTCAAAAAGAATATCAAGGAGAATATAAATTCAATAACATTAATGGAAAGGCAAAATTTCAATTTGTTGAAGATACAGATGGAAAAGTCATTAAGCAGGGGGAATTTAGTTTTGTAAGAAAGGAAAGTGATCCAAAAGACAAGACAAGATTTTTAAAAACAGAGATTAAAGGGGTTTATGAACAGGATAAGAAAAAGGGATCTTGGACTTATTTAGACGAAGATCATCAACTTGAATTAGAGGATATAGTAGATTTTGAATTAATCTCAAACTTAGAAAGTATTCAAATCAAACTGGAAGCGAATTATGTCAATGGAATCCCAAACGGTAAATGGAAATTTGAAGAAAATGAATTTTCGGAAGGGTCTCTAAATAAGAAAGCCCAAGCAGAAGAATTTTTATTTAAGGATGGAGATATTCAAGGTAAATTTCAGTTTAAATCTTTTACTGATGATTATACACAATTTATTCGTGGAGAATTGAAAGATGATGGCATCATGAATGGAGAGTGGACTTTTGTTTATGAAGCTGAGGGACGATTAGTTAGTGAAGTAAGAAAGTATGAAGATGGATTTTTACTAGGTTTAGTAAAACGAGATCTAAACAATGATGATGTAATTGAAGAACAAGTTTTTTTTGAAACTATTGCTAAATTGAATCAAGTAAATGCTGGTGAAAACAATGGATTCAGAATAGCAGATCAAAATTTTGGTATTTTATTTAATGATGGATTTTTATCAAACAGCCCTGAAATAAAAGGTCAAACTGAAGGGAATGAGTTTATGACAGATTTTTTAAAGAAAATTCTCCGATATGATGAAAGCTATTTAAATCAAAAGCTGGAATTGATCGAATCTCCTATACACACAAAGAAGTTTGTTTTTGAATTGAATAGAAATCAACAAAAAATAATAGAAGAACTACCTGCGAAATTTGATGAATTGCTAAAAGTCACTCAAGAATTTAAAGAAAGAAATGCTCTAGGTTTAAATAGGCAAAAATCCGATTCGCTTTCAGCCACTTATTCATTTTTTGAATTTCAAAATGAGAAACTGAAAAGATTCAATGAATTGATGGATAAAATAAGAACAAAAGAAATTCAATTTTATGACGTCAATTATATTGCTCAAGAAGGGTTAGAATTTGTGAGTGGCATGGATAAAATAAAATATAATTTTGGTGGTGAAGTCAAGGTCCTTGAGATAGAATATTATGTTGGTGATTTTAAAGAAGATTTTTATGGAGCCTTAGACGCTTACGTTTTAGAAATGAACAAAGTCACTTCAAAATTTAAAGCATATGCTGAGCGTCAGTTATCTAGAATTGAACAAGATTCTGATTTAAAGAACTTAGAGGAAAAAATTGGTGAGCGAAAAAATCAACTTGACGAGTTGTACACGGGTTTTGAAGAAAAAGATGAGCTTACTCAAGAGCTACTTAGTGCAATCAATTCTAATATACTAAAAGACGATTACAATAGGATTAATGAAAGGTATGCAAAGTCCGAGCAATTTTCTATTAAAAAAGATGAAGCAAATACTCTTCTAGACCTTCTGGATGAGATGGAATCTCAATATGAAGTTTTATCCAATATTTCTAGAAACTGGGAGATCTTGGATGAATATTATAATGAAGAAGTAATCAATCCATTCACCTATACAAATTACGACAAGAGAGCAAAACCAAGATTGTTTGAAAGTGCAGAACGGCTTTTTGAGTACTACTTAGAAAGAATTGCCAAAGAACAAGACTATACAGCAATCAAAATTTGGACAAAAAAAATAGAATCTTTAATTGTGAAAATGTCAGAATTAAGAAATGAAGACACAAGAAGTTTAGAAAGAAGATTAAACAGAAGGTCTTCAATTAGTAAAATTGAATCAGATTTAGAACTTTAAGAATAAGTGAAAATAGTATGTTAAGTAAGATATCAAGTTCTCTGATTCTAGTTTCATTTCTTTTTGTAGCATATACTTCTTCTTTTGGTCAAGGATTGACAGTTCCTGATCAGAAAATATCGCTTCCATCTACCACAGAAAATTGGAATGGATTATATCTCAAATTGAGGCTTTCTGATAAATGGTGGTGGTATCAAGAAAATCATTATCGAAGAAGATCAAGTGCTGAAAACAGACTAGATTTTATTGGAAGGATGGGTCAAATCTACAATAGATTCGGAATGACTTACATCTTTACAGATAATTTTGAAGTCACCTTTGGACCCACTTTAGTATATAATTTTGCTCCGGAAAGAGGCAATCCAGAATACGTTGATTCTGTTTTAGAACCAAGATTTTGGCATCAATGGCTTCTTACACAATCAGTGGGTTCTGTAAAAGTACTCCATCAATTTAGGTTTGAGCACAGGTTTAAAAGACCAAATGATATAGGTGCGGATTTCAATTATACAGATAGGTGGAGATACAAAATCACAGCTTATGTTCCATTGAATAAACCAAAAATGGAAAATAAGACATTATTTATTGCTCCATCAAATGAATTTTTCTTCGAAACTGGAGAGAATGTTTGGAATATATTTGAAGAAAATAGGCTTTATACAGCTATTGGATATACATACAATAATTTCATGTTTTTTGGAGGACATATGTGGACTTATGGCCCAACAGATTTGCCTGGTACGTATAGAGACAGGCATATCATTAGATTGAATGTCATGTATACCATTGATTTCAGAGGTAATAGAAAACCTTTAACTAGAGATTTTGCATTTTAAATTGATTGATTAAATGAAAAAATTTTTGATAATTGCAGGCCTTGTATTTATTTCTTTATCTGTCTCTGCTCAGTATAAAGGTCAATTTAGGGCTATTCATGCCTATGAAATGGCTTATGATAAACCTTTCTTTGGATTAAATTTCACAGGTGAATATTTTCCATTAAACTATTTTTCAATAGCTCCTTCGTTTACTTTTTTTGTCCCACCTACAGGTAATGCTAGAGCCTTTGATTTAAATGCAAGATATTATTTAACAGAAAAGGAAAAGCAATGGTATTTGACTGCTGGTTATGGTTTTTATCGAAGAATATTTGAATTTAATGAGCAAAATACGCTAGATCACAATTCTCTGAATTTAGGTGTAGGAGGCATGATCAAATTCTCTGATGAATTGGGATTAAACCCAGAGGTAAGGTTTCAAGCCTTTGGTAGAAATAGCATGGTATTTAAGCTGGGAATAGTTTATTTCATAAATTAATGAACACTTTCAGCATGATCAACCCACTTACCATCCAAACTGAGATATGATTTCATACAATCAGCTGTCATACAGCTGTGTACAGGTAGGATGCCCAAAAGGTCTCCTACCTTTATTTTTTCAAGCAATTCCTCCGAAGCTTGGATAATGCCATGCTCTTGTGATATGCTTTTGACAAAAGACCTAGACTCAGGAATAGTCCAACCATTTTCATTGAGTATTACGATTTCACCAAAGTTCTTACTTCCATCAGATTCCATCAAGACATCTTTGGCTAAGTGCACACCTCCTGCATGTACAAGGATAGTTTTCTTATCTTTTTTGATATCGACTACAGGCGCAGCAAGAGCTACTGCAATATCACTTTTTTGACAACTTCCGATGCGTGCTTGGGTTATGTCATAAAAAACAAAATTTCCAGGGCCCACTTCATCAATATCACCAAAATCATCCATGGTTGAGCAACCGGGCGTATCACCAATTCGGGTTACCAAATTAGGATACTCACTGCTGTACTTAGTTTTGAGCATATTCAATGCAAGTCTTGTTTCCTCGTAAATCTTGGAGATATCCTTTTCATAGTACGAATGACCTGCATGAATATAGAATCCTTTGAAAATCAGTTTATCACGTTCTTTAGCTTTTCTTAGTATTTTTTCGATAGTGCCAAAATCTGTAGCTTCTACACCCGTACGGCCATATCCAGCATCAATCTCGATAAAAAATTCTATTGAAGAGGTTAAAGATTTGTTGAGACTTTCAGCTACTTCTTCATTCACCAGCTGAATGGAGATTTTATTTTCTTTAGTTAGCTCTTGAAGCGTTTCGATTTCCAAAGGATTGAATGGAAATGCAATGTGGATATTTTCCCATCCATCCTGACAAAAGTACTTAGCCATTTTGATAGAGGAAACAGTGATTTCTGTTATGCCATATTCCTTCGCCCATTTCCCTATTGCTTTGGATTGTCCTGTTTTGAAGTGAGGGATCAATTTCAGTCCATGCTTTTTAGCTTTGTTAGCCATCTTTTGCAAATTATTTCTGCAAATGGCTTCATCGATCAAAAGTGTTGGAGAGGTAATTTGGCTTAAATATGACATAGTAGAATTCTTTCTGCTAAAATAGGATTTGATTTTCGAAAGTGAAACAATTGCATCTTTTGAAAATGAAAATGTCGATTTCTGACTAAAATCAGGCTCAGAATTGAAAGTCGGGTAAATGTCGGGTAAAATCCTCTCAATTTTCAGGTTATATTTGAAGAAATCAATCCAATTTGCCATGGTCAAACAAACAATCAACACAATGAAACAACCAGAACTCGGCCTCAAAATCCAAGAATGGAGAAAAGCCAAAGGATTGACTCAAGAAGAGCTTGTGGAGCGTTGCAACCTCAATGTTCGCACCATTCAAAGAATAGAAGCTGGAGAAGTCACTCCTAGATCTTATACGATTAAGGCTATTATGGAAGTCTTAGATGTTAGTCATGTAGAAGCCTTGGACTATCTCCCGAAACAAGAAGAAATGAATTTTTCATCTTTATCCAAGAAAATATTCTTACTAGCAGGGATAGCAGGAATCATTTACTTTTTCATTTCAATTATAGAGTTTTATTGGGATGGAAGTGTTTTTATGGAGTCAGGCATAGAGTTGCCTGATTATTATGTTGTTCTTAAAGTTTTTGTTTTTATATCCTTATTCTTTTATGTTTTTGGGTTTGTAAGACTTGGGAAAGAGCTCGGATCAAAACTAATTCAAATTGGATCAATTTTATTCATCATAATTAATTTAGGAATTATTGGAGCAGATATTTTTTATTCAGAACAATACTTAATGGATTACAAACTATTCGGAGTTTTTAAAATATTTAGTCTCGGTGTTTCACTGATACCTTTATCAATTGGTTTGATTTCTGTTCAAAATAAAATGGGTTCTATATTTCTAGTGGCTGGTGTTGTTGGGTTATTCACTGCACTTCTATTTTGTACTGTGCTTTTCAGTATGTATGGATTGATATTGCTAACAGCCTTTGATATTTTGTGCATCTATTTATTGTTTTCAATTTATAGTAAGAAAGAGTATTTTAACGGTGCTGAGAATGAAAATGGAACATTGGTTCTATCTTAAATGAAAGTACAGTTGAAATAAAACCTTTCCATCAATCATTTATAGATTTGAGGAAAGGTTTTCTTATTTTTGAAGATGTCCAATAATGACTTAGTTGCTAGAGCCTTTGATTTGATAACTGATGAAGGGGAGGAGCGAGCATGCGAAGCGATCCCTGATTCAGCTTGTCACGAAACACCAGGGAATTATTTTAAAAATGTTTTCAGTGGGGCATTATCTAAATTAGCTGAGCAGCTTGTTAGCCCTGGCACGACTTTACCATGGATTTTTTCTGCTCTCGGAGTTCCAAACCTATTTTCTGGTGCATTGGTGCCTATCAAAGATGCAGGTTCTCTTTTGCCTCAGCTCTTTGTCTCTGCCAAAATTAGAAATTATGCTGTTAGGAAATGGTTTTGGATTGTTCCTGCTTTGATTCAAGCTATAGCATTGGCTGCTATGGCTTTTGTGGTCTTAAACACTGAGCAAACGACAGCTGGTATATTGATATTGAGTTTACTTCTTCTCTTTAGTATTGCGAGTGGTGTGGCTAGTATCAGTTTTAAAGATGTCATTGCGAAAACGATCCCAAAAGGTAAAAGAGGCCAACTTTTGGCTGCCAGATCGACGATTGGTGGTGTGTTGACTTTGATTGCAGGAATTTTTGTTCTGCAAGATTTACAAGGTGAGAATGACAATTCACTTTTATTTTGGTTGGTGATGTCAGGAGCGATTTTGTGGGTGTTATCAGCTCTGATTTTTGCAAGCATCAGAGAGGAATCCGGAAGTACAACAGGCGGGAGATCTCCAATCAACGAGCTGGAGAAAGCTTGGGGGTTTTGGAAGGATGATGTAAACCTGAGGCGTTTTATTTTTACTAGAGGCTTGTTGATGGCTATTCCGTTAGCGCAGCCTTTTTTTGTGATTTTGGGAAAAGAGGAATTGGAGAATGAAGTTAGCAATCTCGGAATAATGGTCATTGCTGCCGGAATTGCAAGTATTGTCAGTAGTCCATTTTGGGGAAGATTTGCAGATCAGTCAAGTCGAAAGTTGATGGTTTGGGTATCTGTTTTGGGAATTGTTAATATTTCATTGATGGCACTTTTTCCAATTTGGCCAGATGCTTTTAAAAATATTTATACTTTTGCAGGTTTATTTCTGATTCAAGTCATGGCACATGGCGGGGCAAGGTTAAGTAGGAAAACTTACTTGGTAGATTTTGCTCCAGAAAAAGAGAGACCACTTTACTTTTCTCTTTCGAATACCATGATCGGAGTTTTTACCTTGATTGCCGCAGGGCTTGGGTCATTTTCTTCTATTTTCGGAATTCCCACGATGCTATTTTTATTTGTTGCCTTGCTTGTTTTAGCCTTGTTTCTCGCATTTAGGCTAAAAGAAGTTTGATCCAAATAAGAATTTAATTTTAGAAGTTCTCGAGCTTTTTACTAATCTCAGCTTTGATGTGTTTTAGGATTTCCGCGTTTTTGCTGCTATTTGATTTGATTTCAATAAGTTTTGGTTTTAAAGAGCTTTTATAAAAATCTTCCAAGGCTAAATCTAACCCTTCTTCATCATGGACTAGGTTGTAGTCAAAATCAAACTCTTTGCATAGGTTACTCGCATTTAGAGCTTGAGTGGTTTCAAAAAACTCTTCTAATTCAGGCTGCTTTGCAGGTCCGTCGATAAGTCTAAAGATGCCACCTGCATGATTGTTCAGTAAGATAATTCTCAAATTTGGAGTATCGTAATTGTGCCAAAATGCATTTCTATCATAAAAGAAAGCTAAATCACCGGTGATCAAGGTGACCGATTCCTTGGTGGTCATGGCACAACCAACGGCAGTACTGTTGCTTCCATCAATTCCACTTGTACCTCTATTGCAAATCACTTCTTGTGCTCTTGCTCCTAGAAAATTGACATACCGAACGGTCATGCTATTGGCCAAATGAAGTTTTGACCGATCTGGAGTAGACTTAAGGACTGTAGATACAGCTCTGTATTCTCCAAATTCAGCATTGGATAAGAGAGTAGGAAGTGAGTTTTTGATCGATTGATCTAAGCTTTTCCAATTTGAAACAAATTCTGAATCTGATTGAATCTGATTTTCTACAAAATTCAAAAACTCAATTGCTGAACAGTAAATTGTTTGGGTTAGACTTTGATAAGTATCTGGACTTTGTCCAGACTCTTGGATATGCCAATGTTCAGCTTTTGATTTTCTTAGAAATAATTTAAGATTTTTGGAAATGATAGATTTTCCAAATGAAAGGATCAAATCAGGTTGAAGCTTTTCTTCGATGTGCTCTTTTCCTAAAAAATGATCATGGAAATTTACCGTTTCTTCCGATTGTAAGTTGCAAATGGTATCTGTAATGACTACCGCATTTCCAGCTTTGGTAATGTTATTTAAAACTGTTTTTAATTTTTCGTTTGGTCTTTGTTGACCGGGAACAATAAGGATTCTATTAAAATTTTTGAGTTTTGATGCTATTTTTTGTTTGGAATCATCAGAAAGCGAAGCACTTCCTTGGAGCATTTCAATATTTTTGACTTTGGAATTGAATACAAAACTTTCGTTTTTTTCTGGATAAAAGGGCTCTCTTAAAGGGATATTTATATGTACCGGACCAGAAGGATATTGCATAGCCAAATTGATCGCTTCATTGGTAATTCTGTTGGCATGCCATAATTTATCTGGATGAGTATATTCATCAGGAAATGTGAAAGAGCCTTTTACATGCTTTCCGTAGATATCTGTTTGTCGAATAGTCTGCCCATCCCATTGATCTATCCACTCGGGGGGTCTGTCAGCAGTGATGACGAGCAGAGGGATTTGTTGGAAAAAAGCTTCTGCGACTGCTGGAGCATAATTGTAAGCAGCAGATCCAGAAGTGCACACCAATGCAACTGGAGATTCATACTGTTGAGCCATTCCCAATGCAATAAAAGCTGCTGAGCGCTCGTCAGAGATTGTTCTAGAGTGAATTTCTGGATGCCTAACAAAAGCTAAAGTAATGGGAGCACATCTTGATCCGGGAGAAAGAATGGCATGATTAACTCCTTTTTGGGCACAAAGTTCAACAAGGTTATTGATTGGTTCGAGGATCAAAGCGAATCGGTTAAGTTTAAATGTCTGCCAATAATATCACATTTCATTTCTGTTTCTTCCCATTCTTTTTCAGGAATAGAATCTTCTGTTACACCAGCACCTGCATACAAAATTGCAAATCCTTCCATCAATCTGGCTGTTCTTAAATTAACATAAATAGCAGTTTCGTCTTCAATGTTGACGGGTCCGATAAATCCTGCAAATAGCGATCTGTCGAATTTCTCATGTAGTCTCAAAAAGTCAAAAGCTTCCTTTCTAGGCATTCCACACACTGCAGATGTTGGGTGAAGTAACTCCAACATTACAGAGCCAAGTTTTGGAAAGTTTGTGTTTTTCATATTGACTTTGAAATCTGACCTCAAATGGAGTAGATTTCCAGCCATAACAGTCTTTGGACCAATTTCATCATATTCTCTCAATCTGATTTTCTTAAAGCAATCCACAATATACCTACTTACCAAAGCTTGTTCTTCAATTTCCTTTTGGGTCCAAGCAGTATTTTTTAAAGGATTTTCTCCCGAAACTTTCTGTGTTCCTGCCAAAGACATGGTTGAAAACTGATCTCCTTTAGTTTGGATCAATACTTCAGGTGAAGCACCTAGCCACGAACCAACTTTTGGAATATGGAAAAAATTAACAAAAGCATTTGGGTAAGATTCGATCAGACGTTTAATTGATTTCACCAAATCAAATTGTTCATGTAATTCTATCTTTTTGAGTTTGGCGGGAACGATTTTATTCAATCTTTCAGCTTTTATTTCTTCGATGCCCTTTTCTACTAAATTTATAAAGTCCTGTCTTGTACATTCAAAGTGAGTTTCTCTCAGACCCTCTATTCCATCTGTGATGAGAGATTTGTTGATTCTTTTAGCACTTTCTTCTATTGACTTGATTTCGGAAATATCATTCAAGTCATTTTTATAGTCTTCAAATGAAAGCTGAAGGTTAATTTTAAAATAAGTACTAGCCTGAAGGAAATAAGCTTTTTTATCTTCTTGATCTTCAAAAGGATGTACTATGAATCCTGGAGTCAATTCTTCTAAAATTGGGGATACACGTTTTGTTTCTCCAGTGCTATCTATCAAAATATGGAGAAATTGGGATTTAGGCTGTCTCCAAACAGCAACTTGGTGGCCCTCTTCTAGATTCTTTGCAAGAAGATTGCTCAAATAATGAATTAAATTATCGAATTGTATTGCTACTGCACTTTGCATATTATTTCTTATCAATTACTGCCATGGTAATTCTACTGATACAGCTAAGTTCTTTTTGATCTGTATAGATTTTTATTTCCCAAACTTGGGTTTTTTTACCAATATGGATCGGTTTTGTAATTCCAGTGACATATCCGGCCTTAACAGATTTCAAGTGATTGGCATTTATTTCTAAGCCCACACAATACTGCTTTTGATGATCTACAAGACAGGTAGCTGCCACACTCCCCAATGTCTCTGCGAGTACTATATTTGCTCCTCCATGTAACAGCCCAAGGGGTTGTTTGGTTCTAGAATCTACAGGCATTGTGGCCTCCAAATAATCTTCTCCAATTTTTGTAAATTTTATATCTAAAAAATCAGTCATGGATCCTTTTCCCAAGTTGTTGAGAGTATCCAAAGTCAGGTTTGCTGGAAATATCATGAATTTTGGGATAAAAGTTATTTCTTTGATGTTTGAAACAAAAATAGAGAATCTTGTTAAGGAAAAAAATTACATCGTAAGACACGGACAGACAGATTATAATTTGAGAGGAGTAGTTCAAGGAAGCGGGATTGATGCGCCTCTAAATTCGAATGGACTTAGACAAGGAAAAGCTTTTTTTGATGCCTATAAAGAAATTCCTTTTGAAAAGGTTTACTATACAGGCTTACAAAGAACAAAGCAGTCTGTTCAAGGATTTCTCAATTTAAATATTCCTTCGGAGTCTATTATTGAATTCAATGAAATTAGTTGGGGAAAGTATGAAGGCTTACCTATGACGCATGACGAAAATGAATATTATTTACAGATGCTCAAAAGGTGGTCTTTGGGAGATTTAGATTATGCAATAGCAGGTGGAGAAAGTCCAAATATGGTAGTTTTTCGCTTGAAAATTGGGTTAGAGAAAATATTAAATCAACCTGAAAAATTAATACTTATCTGTATGCATGGTAGAGCAATGAGGATGCTATTAAGTATATTGATGAATTATGAATTGAAATTCATGGATGAATTTAAGCATCAGAACCTTGGTCTTTACGAATTAAATATGGATGATTCTGGGGTTTTCAGAATTTTAAAATACAATTCTGGAGCGCACCTTAAGGGTTTGGAGTTGATTTAAAAAAAAATTGCTGGATTTTTTACTACTTTTCTCAATTTTGCTTTCTATACTTGAAAGAAATGCTTGATAAACTCCTTTTGACTGTTCTAAGTCAATAATTTGGAAAGCTACATCATTGAGTGTAGTGATAGTAGTTTGATTTACTCTTACAATATGATCTCCAAGTAAGCATCTATCAATTTTATCTTGAGTAGTTTTAAGTATAATTGCTGCGTCAGAATTTCCTGAATAAGATTTTGTTTCAAAAAGATTCATTAAGCTTAATTCGATATATTCGGGACTTGTTCTGTTATTTTTCAGCTCTACTTTATCAAATATTATTAAAAAAGTCTTTTCATTTGGGTTTTTTGCAAAGCCCAAACTAAAGAAGGAAAATAAGAATATTGTCAAAAGTAAATTTTTCATAATTGAAATGTATAAAAATTTAACGGATATGTCAAGAGATGGTTTACAGAGTCTTCAAATTTTTAAAAGTGTATGTTCAAAGAATGTTGATTTAGCTAGAAAGCAAAAAAAAAGATCTGAAATTTTTCAGACCTTGATATAATTAAGATTTCGTACTTCTTTTTTTCTTTGGTGCTACTTCCTCCTCAATTTCATCTTCAACACCCGAGAAGATTCTTCCACAATGTTCACAAACAATCAGCTTCTTCTTTTCTCTAATGTCTGCTTGTCTTTGTGGTGGAACTACATTGAAGCAGCCCCCACAAGCACCTCTTTTTACCAAAACCACTGCCAAACCGTTTTTAGCATTCACTCTGATTTTAGAATAAGATTTGGCAAGTCTATCTTCGATTTTTTTCATTGCCTTTTCTCTGTCCGCATTAAGTTTTGCTTCTTCAGCTTCACTTTCAGCAACGATATTTTGCAATTCTCCTTGTTTGTTTTCAAGGTCTTTTTTTCTATCCTTCACTACTTCTTTCAGCTCATCAAGATCTCTATTTTTGGTTTCGATTCTTGTTTGAGCTTCTCCAATTTTCTTTTTTGAAACTTGGATCTCTAAATCTTGAAGTTCTAGTTCTTTGGTGATGGCGTCATATTCTCTGTTGTTTCTGACGTTCATCTGCTGTTCTTGATATTTCTTGATCAGCTTTTCAGATTCTTTTATATTTTCCTTGTGCTTTTTGATTTCTTCATCAAGGCTAAGGATATCTGAATTGAATTTTTCTACTCTAGTTTCATAACCAGCGATTTCATCTTCTAAGTCTTGGACTTCCTCTGGAAGAGCTCCTCTTACTTTGATGATTGAATCTAGGCGGGAATCTATCTTTTGAAGATTATGTAATGCTTCAAGTCTCTGTGCAACGGTACTTTCCATGTACTATATGTAAGTTATCGGATTCGTAACTACTTTTGTCAAATAGAGTGCAATATTAGTGAATTTTTGTGACAAAAGCTCCAATAATAAATCTTTTGTATATATTTCACTTTCGTAATGTCCGATGTCACAAATAACTATTTGATTTTCAGCATCAAAGAATTCATGATATTTTATATCAGAGGTAATAAAGATATCAGCTCTCGTTTTTTTAGCCATAGGCAAAAGAAAAATCCCGGCACCTCCACACACAGCTACTCTTTTGATTTCTTTGTTTAATAGCTTGGTATGTTTGATAATTTTGAGATTCATTTTTGACTTGAGCAGGTTTAAAAATTCATTTTCCCCCATGCTTGAAGCTAATTCCCCAATCATTCCAGCACCAACTTCCTGATTTTCATTTTCCAATTTATGAAGATAATATGCGACTTCTTCATAAGGGTGAACTTGTTTCAATACTCCAAGAACTTTTTGTTCCAAATGGGAGGGTAGCATTACTTCAACCCTTGACTCAGGTTCTCGATGAAAGCTGTTCTTTTTACCTACACTAGGATTAGAATTTGTTGAAGGTGTAAAAGTTCCTGTCCCTTCTGAAATAAAACTACAATCTTTGTATTCTCCGATTCTTCCTGCGCCAGCTTCAAATAAAGCTTCAAGTACTGAATTGATGTTGGCATGTGGAACAAAAGTAGTAAGCTTAGTTAATAATTCTTTTTTAGGAGATAAGACCTTCGTCTTTTCAAGTCCTAATTGATCACAGATTTTTTTATTCACACCAATTGCTACATGATCCAGATTTGTATGAATGGCATAGATGGCGATATCATTTTTTATAGCTTTGATTATTGTTCGTTCTACATAGTTCTTTCCAGTCAGACTTCTCAGACCTTTGAAGACTATCGGATGATGAGCTACGACAAGATTACAATCCAATTTCATAGCTTCATCGATTACTTCTTCCGTAGCATCTAAAGAGCACAAAATACCTTTTACCTTGTCTTTTGGATTTCCTGTAAGTAATTGTGCATTGTCGTAAGACTCTTGATATGCAGGAGGAGCAAGTTTTTCTAAATAAGAAACAACATCGCTGATCGTATAAACCATATATTTTAATTTAATTTGTCAATCAAAATTAACTAAAATTTGCAAATGCGTTGGTTTGTTCCGCTGCTTTATCCTTTTTCTTTACTCTATGATTTGGGTACACGTCTTAGAAATCGAATGTTTGACGTTGGATTGAAAAAAAGTATTGAATTTTCTATTCCTACCATTGTTGTTGGTAATTTAAGTATGGGAGGAACAGGGAAAACGCCTTTTGTAGAGTTATTGATCAGGCTTTTTTCTGAAAAATATCAAATTTGCACACTCAGCAGAGGATATGGTCGTACGACAAAAGGATTTATTCTAGCAAATAAGAATGCTACAGCTTCACAAATTGGTGATGAACCTTTTCAGATTTATTCAAAGTTTGGCGATAAAATTAATGTGGCAGTAGGAGAAGAGCGTATTCTTGCCATTCCTGAAATAATAGCTCAAAAACCAGAAACTGAAGTTGTCATTTTAGACGATGCTTTTCAACATCGCTATGTGAAGGGTGATTTAAATATTATGTTGACGACCTATCAGAAGCCATTTTTTGAAGATAAAGTTGTTCCACTAGGAACCTTGAGAGAAGCAAAAGTTGGCGCACGGAGAGCAGGAGTAATCATAGTTACTAAGTGTCCTAGTGATATGGCTAATGATTCTAAAAGACGATTATCTCTAGAGATTAAAAAAAATAATCCACAAGTGAAGGTTATTTTTGCAGGTTTAAAATATGGGAATCCAATTGATATTGGTTATTCATCAAAGATTAATTTTCAAAATGTGATTCTAGTTTCAGGAATTGCAGATAACAGTTTATTCAAAAAAGAAGTAAAAAAACAATATCAAGTTGTCAAAGAATTTACATTTTCTGATCATCATCATTATAAAATCAATGATGTTAAAAAAATCGTTGAATTCATGAAAGATTGGCCTGATTCAGTAATTTTAACAACTGAAAAAGATGCAGTCAAACTTAAAGCGCCTATATTTCGAGAATATTTAGAAGAAATTGCGATTTTTGCTCTTCCAATTGAAGTTAACCTAAGTGAAGAAGATTTACTTTGGCTAGAAAAGAGTGTTTCAAAGGTGATAAAGGACAAAGGTTATATCCGTGAGATTTAGATACTATAGTATATTTATATTTTTTGTAGGCTTTTTTGTAGCAGAAGAAGCCTTTTCTCAAAGGCCTACAAGAGTTCCACCACCAGGGTCTGGCACTTTTCCTCCGCAGCAACAAAGGCAGCAAAGAGAAGTAGTAAATGAAGGAGAAGGAGATGATGATACAAATGGCAGGAGGAAATTAATAGATGATTCGACCAAAATGGTATTTGGTCCAAAGACTACTTTGTATTTCTTCGAAAAGGATGTTAAGAGAAATCGAATCAAAAAGACAGAATTAGACACTTTGTTGAATGGTTTTCATTATTATGAACCAGTAGCTAGCTCGGGTTGGAAATATCAAGACCTTGGAAACATTGGAACTGCTTCAAAACCGATTTTTTATCAAGCTCCCAAAATGATAGGAACCACTTCTGGATTCACTGCTTATGATCTTTATCACCATTCCCCTGATAGCATCAAGTATTATGATACGAAGTCACCTTATACGAAAATGGCGCTGTTTTTTGGAGGGGGGAATAGAAATATGATGGATTTGGAATTTGCTAGAAATGTCACACCAAATTGGAATGTTGGGTTTAATATTCATACTATCCGAGCAACCAAAACACTCAATCCAGCAAGAAGAGATGATCTTGGGACTGTTCAAAACTCTTATTCATTTCAGACAAGTTATAAATCTGATAATGAAAAATATTTTCTGTTAGCAAATTTTTCAAGGATGAGACATCAAGTTGCCGAACAAGGTGGTATCATCCCTCCAGATGTGGATAGTACTTCTCTATACTTCACATATGAAGATGCTAAAGTATGGCTTCGAAATTCTCAAGCGGTTGATTTGAGACAAGATTATCATTTGTATCATGAATATGAATTGCTAAAAGGCTGGCAGATTTATCAGGTCTTTGATAAAAGGAAACAAGATGTCACATTCAAGGCTGCATTAAATTCTGCTGATGGTGCTTTTTTTGATTTGTACAATCCTGATAGGTTCAATAGACAAGATAGTACAATCAATTATAATAATTTTTCAGAATGGAGAAATGAAGCAGGATTCAAAGGAGATTTGGGTTTGCTATATTATAATGCTTTTGTGAAATTCCGAACGGGAAGAATGGAAAGTAACTATTTTGTCAACCCCAATGGATTTGATGAATTATCTTTAGGTGGCGCTTTGCGAGGGGATTTGAATGAGAAATGGAGCTTTGAAGCGGAGGGAGAATATTTGATTCCTGGAGCATTTAGGATTCATGGATTGTTTGTCTCACCTTTTTTAGAGGCTTCATACACCAAAGCTCTATACAAGCCAACTTCTATGCAAGTCTTATCTCGCGGGAATCATCATCGATGGAGCAATGACTTTTCAAATATTGGACTTGATCAAATCCAAGGTGTTATCAAAGCAGATTTCAAAAGATGGAGTATCAGACCTAACCTGACGATCAATAGAGTAAATAATTATGTTTTTTTTGATGAAAATCAACAAGCTACTCAAGCTTCAGGTGAAGCATTTATGTTAATCCCAGGGGTCAAAACTAGTTTTAATGCAGGTGGGAAGTTGTTTTGGGAGACAGAAGCTTACTATACTTTGATCACAGGAGGAGGCGCCGATAACTTCCGGATTCCAGAGATATTTGTAAATAGTAGAATTTATTTCGATAGCCCATTATTTGATGAAAACCTTTTTGTTCAAATCGGTTTGGAAGGTAGATACAGAAGTGAATATTTCGCTGAGGCATATAATCCGGCCATGCAGCAATTCTATCTTCAGGATAGATTTTCGAATGTTGAGGGATATCCAGTGATTGATTTCTTTCTAAATGCAAGAATTAATAGAACTAGAATCTTATTGAGATATAACCATGTGAATAGTAACTTGCTTTCTGTACCTGGTTATTTTGTCACTCCTGATTTCACAGGATTGAAGAGAACACTTGATATAGGGATTTCATGGCCTTTATTTGATTGATGATGAGCTGGGAAGAAAGTACAAAACAAAAAATGCTGCATTTGCAGCTGCCAACAGATCCACGCTGGGTTGACATTGCAGAGATGAATATCAAAGATATTTTGGTAGATCACGCTTATTGTGAGCAAAAAGCTGCATCCTCTTGCATTTCTTTAATAATCAATTTTTATGATTTTGAGGAAGTTACGGAGGTTTTAATACCAGTGGTTGCTGAAGAATGGGGGCATTTTGAAAGAGTAATTGAGCATTTGAACAAAAGAAAATTTGCTCTTGGGAAGCCTAGAAAAGATGAATATGTAATCAAACTACTAGATTTTGTTAAAAAAGGGGGGAGCAGACAGCAACAACTCACCGAACATTTGTTGATGAATGCTTTGATAGAAGCTAGAAGTTGTGAGCGTTTTAAGTTACTTTCTCAGCAAATCAAAGACGATGAGCTGAAAAAATTTTACTACGAATTGATGATTTCTGAAGCAGGCCATTATGTGAATTTCATAGAGTTAGCAAGAAAAATCTATGATAAAGAAAAAGTGAATTTGCGTTGGCAAGAGTGGCTTACTTATGAAGCTGAAATTATTAAAAATCTTGAAATTCGTGGAGACCGCATGCATTGAGAGAATTTAAGAAGAAAGAAAAAAATATTAAACGAATATGATAATATTTGAATATTATCCTTCATATTAAAGGTCTTGAAAGTAATATTTTGTTGAATTTTGTTCTAATTTGAACGTTTTATGAATCTGACCGAAAATATAAAAGAGGCTTTAAGGTCTGTGAAAATTAATTTATTGCGAACAGTCTTGACTGGTGCAATTATCGCAATCGGAATTACTTCCTTAGTCGGAATGCTAACTGCTATAGATGCAATAAAAGCTCAAATTGAGGATAGCTTCTCTGGATTGGGTGCCAATAATTTTGATATTAGATCAAGAGGGTTTTCAGGTGGAAGAGCTGTACAAGATGGCAAGACAGAAAAATCTTATCCTGCGGTAAAATTCCGGGATGCTCAAGAATTTAAAAGTGAATACTCGTCTATCGGTTTATCAACAGTTTATTCTACCCTCTCGGGTGCTGTAGAAATAAAAAGAGGCTCCAAAAAGACTAATCCAAATATTAGAGTTACCGGTGTCGATGACTTGTATTTACCAATCAAAGGAATAAAAGTTGAAGAAGGAAGGAATTTTAGTAATACTGAAATTGAATATGGTTCAAATGTATGTATTGTAGGTACTGAATTAATCGATTTGTTATTTGAGAAAGAAGAAAATGCTTTGAACAAGCAAATTTCATTTTTCGGTAATAGATATACGATCATTGGTATTCTTGAGAAGCAAGGAAGTGTTGGTGGTGGATCTGGCGCAGATAGAGCAGTTTTTATACCTGTAATCAATGGGAGCAGGCTTGATAGGAGGGGTACGTTTAGGTACACGATAACTGCTAGTGGCTCTAACCCAATCAATCTTGAATACGAGATGGGTCAAGCTACTGGAGTAATGCGAAAAATCAGACAAGATGGAATTGGGGAAGATGATTCCTTTGAGATTACCAAAAGTCAAACCGTTGGAGAAAGCTTAGAGGAAGTAGCTGGGTATTTAAGGATAGGTGGTTTTACAATTGGTTTTATTACCTTAGTTGGAGCTTCAATTGGATTGATGAATATCATGATGGTGTCTGTAACTGAGCGAACTAGAGAAATCGGAATTCGTAAAGCCTTAGGAGCAACTCCTTTGAGGATTCGTCAGCAATTCTTAATTGAGGCGATTGTTATTTGTTTGATTGGAGGTGTTTTTGGAGTGATACTTGGGATTGGAATAGGAAATATTGTTGCGAATACGATTGGACCAGGTGGTTTTTTAATTCCTTGGATTTGGATTCTGGTTTCTTTCGTAATTTGTGTATTTGTTGGACTTTCTTCAGGGTATATACCTGCCTTCAAAGCAAGTAAATTAGACCCTATCGAATCATTACGCTATGAGTAATTAATTGAAATTTCATTAAAATAAAAAAAACCTTAATACTGAAGGAAATTTTCGGTATTAAGGTTTTTTTCTTTCTTACTAAGAAAGTTTTAAATTACATCTGTCTTGAGCGGGCTCTCGCCATATTCATTTGCCTTTTCCTGTCCTTTTTTTAGCCCTAGCCAAATGAATCCTATGAAGTTAATGGAGTGGAATCAATAAGTAAAGAGCATACTTCCAATCAAGTCCAATATCATGGAGTCTTTTTATTGCTTGGATAAGCAGTAAAATAATTGTTGTCACTAATATAACTCCAAAAGTAACAAACGAGATGTAATCAGAAAGCGTAAACGCTTCATACATCTTTACTAATGCAATGATGTTTGTCCAATAAAAACTAGAAATAAAAGCCAGTATTTTCTTCTTGTAATTCTACCTGTTGGTCTAAAGAAATTATTTGAATTTTTCATAATTATATAACTTAAACAAGGGTGAAAAGTTTGTTAAACCCATTGTTTTAAGATTTTTATATAATTATTTATAAAATGAATATTAAATTATTAATGTGATTCATAGCTTGCTTCTGGTTCAAGAACTTCTACAGTCCCCTTTTCATTTATTTCTTTTAAACTTACCATTTTGAGCTCGTTGATTAATATAGGATCATATTTGGCTGCTACTCTGATGTAATTTTCGGTAAATCCATGCATTTTACCATCTTCGATATCCTCTTCAAATAGAACCGTAAATGTATTTCCTAGATTATCTTCATAGAATTTTCTTCTCTTTTTCTCCGACAGAATTCTGAGCATTTTGGACCTTTCATTCCTCGTCTTTATTGGTACCACACCATCCATGTCAACTGCCCTTGTATTTGCTCGTTCTGAATATGTAAATACATGTAGATATGAAATATCTAATTCGTTTAGAAAATTATAAGTTTCTAAAAATAATTCATCAGTCTCTCCAGGAAATCCTACAATTACATCGACACCTATGCAGCAATGCGGCATTAAGGTTTTGATTTTATTTACTCGGTCTTCATAAAGCTCACGAAGATATCTTCTGCCCATTTTTCTTAAAATCTCGTTACTTCCAGATTGAAGTGGAACGTGAAAATGAGGGACAAATCTTTTTGATTTGGAAACAAATTCTATGGCTTCGTTTGTCAATAAATTTGGTTCAATAGAAGAAATTCTAAACCTATCTATTCCATCAACTCCATCAATTGCCTTGATCAAGTCTATAAACCTTTCTTCTCTTTTTCCCTCTTGAATTCCAAAATCTCCAATATTCACTCCTGTAAGAACTACTTCTTTCACATCAGTTTGAGCAATTTCTCTTACTGATTTAAGGATATTTTCAGTACTGTCACTTCTGCTTTTTCCTCGTGCAAGAGGGATAGTGCAAAATGCACAGCCATAATTACAACCATCCTGAACTTTCAAAAAAGTTCTTGTTCTGTCATGCATAGAATAGGCATTGTTGAAAATAGTTGCATCCTGAATTTCGGAGGCTAAAACTTTTGTTTCCTGCTCTTTGGCAAAACCATCTAAAAGCTCAATTAATCTAAATTTTTCAGCTGCTCCTAGTACGGCATCCACACCTTTAATTTCGGAAATTTCTTGAGGTTTTAATTGAGCATAGCATCCAATAATCGTCACATAAGAATTTGGAGATATTTTTTTAGCCTCTTTGACGATCTTTTTACATTTTTTGTCTGCATTCTCAGTTACAGAGCAGGTATTTATTATAAAAATATCGGGAGTCTCGTCAAATTCAACTTTTTGATACCCCTTGTTTTCAAACATTCTACTGATGGTAGATGTCTCAGAATAATTTAACTTACAACCTAATGTATAGAATGCTACTTTTTTCACAACGCTCTCCTCTAATTTCAATTTGCAAAGTTAATTATTTAAGTCAAGTTTTCAATTTACTCTTTCACCCATATTATTTCTATTTTTTTAGCTAAAAATCAATTTTTTTGGTTGTCTTTGTTAAAATCAGAGCTATTTTTTTGAAAAAAGTGTATTTTTTTTGAGAATCTGGCTCAAAAATTAGCGGATAGCTTATAAATAGAGAATATTTTCTATTTTTGTAAGTGTAAAATCAAACCACTTATTGTAGAAAATGGCAACTTTAAGACAAAAAGCGCTTTTAAAAGCACAAGAAAGACCAATCGTGTCAGTTACGGCACCTTCTTTAAAGATCTCCGATTACTTTGGAGTCAATGTTTTTGGTACCAAACAAATGAAGGAGTCCTTGGCGCCTTCGGTTTATAAGAAAGTAACAGAAGCGATAGACAAAGGATCTAAAATTGATCCTAGTACAGCAGAGGAAATTTCTTCAGCAGTCAAAACTTGGGCATTGGCAAAAGGTGTGACACATTATACACATTGGTTTCAGCCTTTGACAGGATCGACTGCAGAGAAGCATGATGCTTTTTTTGATGCACATGCTGGGATTGAAAAGTTTAAAGGATCAGCATTAGTTCAGCAAGAGCCAGATGCATCTTCTTTTCCAAATGGAGGTATTCGTTCGACATTTGAGGCGAGAGGTTATACAGCTTGGGATCCTTCTTCGCCAATATTTATATTTGGTAATACACTTTGTATTCCGACGATTTTCGTAGCCTATACAGGAGAAGCACTGGATTATAAAACTCCACTTTTAAAATCAATTGAAGCAATCAACGAAGCTTCCGTAGCCATTTGCCAGCTTTTTGATAGAAATGTGAAGAAAATCACACCTTCCTTGGGTGTTGAACAAGAATATTTTGTGATAGATAAAGCTCTTTTTGCTACAAGACCAGATCTTGTTATGGCAGGTAGATCTGTTTTTGGTCATAATCCAGCTAGAGGTCAGCAGTTAGACGATCACTATTTTGGAACAATTCCGACTAGAGTGAAAGACTTTATGATGGACTTTGAAATTGAAGCTTTGAAATTGGGTATTCCTGTTTCGACTAGGCATAATGAAGTAGCTCCAGGTCAATTTGAAGTCGCTCCACTTTTTGAAGAAATCAACAAAGCTGTTGATCATAATCAGCTTTTGATGGATGTGATGGATAAAGTTGCTGAAAGACATAGTTTGAAAGTCTTGTTTCATGAAAAGCCATTCGCTGGAGTAAATGGATCTGGAAAACACAATAACTGGTCTTTGATTACAGATACCGGTGTGAACTTATTCCAGCCAAGCAACTCTGCTAGAGAGAATCTACAGTTTTTGACTTTCTTGGTAGCGACTGTAAAGGCAGTTTATGACTACGCTGATTTGTTAAGAGCAAGTATTGCTTCTGCGGGAAATGACTTTAGACTTGGAGCAAATGAAGCACCGCCTGCCATTATTTCTGTATTCCTTGGCTCTACTTTGACAGGGATTCTTGACGAACTAGAGAAAAATGGAAATATCAAGATTGAAAAGGGTGATAACATGTATATGAAATTGGGAATTTCAAAAATTCCTGAAATCATCTTGGACAATACAGATAGAAATCGAACATCACCATTTGCTTTCACAGGAAATAAGTTTGAGTTTAGAGCGGTAGGTTCCCAAGCCAATTCAGCTGGTCCGATGACAGTATTGAATGTGATCGTTGCCGAGACTTTGAAGCAAATGGCAAAAGATATCGAAAAGGAAACTGCTTCAGGTAAGGAAAAGAAAATTGCTATCGTAAATGTTTTAAGAAAATATATCAAGGATAGTAAAAAAGTTAGATTTGAAGGAGATGGGTATTCTGAAGAATGGGAAAAAGAAGCAGCGAAAAGAGGTCTTTCTAACTTAAAAAGTACTCCATTTGCATTAGATACTTATCTGGAGAAAAAGTCACTAGAAGTCTTTTCAAAGCATAATGTCCTTTCAGAAGTTGAGCTGCATGCAAGACATGAAATCATGCTTGAAAACTATATCAAAAAAGTTCAGATAGAATCTCGAGTAATGGGTGATTTGGCACTGAATCATATTATCCCAACTGCAATTTTATATCAAAATAAACTGATTGAAAATGCCAATGGTCTTCAAGGGCTAGGTTTGGATAATACAGCTGCTATCGAAACAATCAAAGATGTAAGCCGTCATTTAGAATCCTTAAAATCAAATGTAAATCAAATGATTGAAGCTAGGAAAAAACTAAATAAAGAGGAGGATATTGTAAAGCAAGCTAAAGGTTATAGCCTTGAAGTTAAAGAAGCTTTCTTTGACAAAATTAGATATGCCGTTGACAAGCTAGAACTTTTGGTAGATGATGAATCCTGGCCATTAGTAAAGTATAGAGAAATGTTATTTATTAAGTAATTTAACCTATTTACCTAAAATGAAAAAGACCGCAAATTGTGGTCTTTTTTGTTATATTAAATATTTATGGGCTTTTGCTAAAAATTTTAGCATCTCAATTACATTTGGTAATAAATTTGTAATGATCAAGAAAAATTCAAGCTGAATGGTGAGAAAGAAAACTTCTATTAAAGATATAGCAAAAGCACTAGGTGTATCAATTACTACAATTTCTTTTATTATTAATGGAAAGGCTGAAGAAAAAAGAATCAGCAAAGAGATGGTGAAAAAAGTTGAGGATTATGTCGCGAAAGTAGGATATAGACCAAATCATTTGGCTCAAAGTCTTAGATCTGGCAAATCCAAAGTACTTGTTTTGATGGTTGAGGATATTTCTAATTCATTTTTCTCAAATATTGCACGCTTAATTGAAGAGAAAGCGTTTAAAAATGACTACAAGATTATTTACTGTAGTACAGAAAATAGTACTGAAAAAGCAAAAGAGTTAATTCACACTTTCAAAAGTAGGAATGTAGATGGTTTTATTATTACTCCTACAGCAGACCTTAAATTTGAAATTGAAAATTTAATTAAGGAAAATTTTGGCGTAATACTCTTTGATAGATGGATTCCAGGCCTAGATTGTAGTCATGTAATTGTTGAAAATAGAAGGAGTAGTTTTGAAGCAACCCAACATTTAATAGATACTGGAGCCAAAAAAATTATTTTTATTACAGTCTCCTCGGATCAAACGCAAATGCAGGATCGACTTAAAGGATATTTAGAAGCATTAGAGTTAGCAAATCTTTCTCCTTTTGTATTTGAAGAACCTTTTCATTCTTCTTCAGAAGAATTTATGGGGGATCAAATAAAGGAGTTTTTGCTTAATCATCCTGACGCAGATGCTTTATTTTTTGCTACAAACTATTTAGCGTTTGAGGGTTTACATGCGATTAGGAAACTAGAATTAAGGATTCCAGAAGATCTACAAGTTTTGGCATTTGATGATCACTTTTTCTTTAGCCTTTATCAACCAAGTATTTCGGCTATTGCCCAACCTTTAGAAGGAATTGCTGAGAAATTAATGGAGGGGATACTAAATCAACTAGATGAAAATATAGAATCAAAAACCTTCAAAGTTGAACTTGCTAATCAATTTGTTCCAAGAAAATCAACATTTTCAAAATCATAAAAAATGGAGGCTTACAAGCCTCCATTTTTTATGATTTAATTATTGCCTCTTCCTCCTCTGGATCTGGTATTTGAAGTAGTACCCGAAGATCTAGAAGTTGATCTTGCAGGTGCAGCTTTTGTGCTAGGTCTGCTAGTAGTACTTCTTACTGTCCCAGTACTACGGGTGCTTGGTGCACTTTTTCTGACATTTGCTGGACTGTTACTCCTCGTATTTGTCGAGTTAGTGACTCTAGGCGAAGAATTGTTACTACTTCTTTGTTGTCTCACCGTTGGAGAACTTTGTCTTTTTTGTTGAGGACTAGTTCTCACTTGTGATTGTCTTGTGTTTGTTGTACTTACTGATCCACCTCTATTAGTTGATTTTGAGCTCGGTGCAGTTCTAACTTGACCTCGTGTATTCGGCTGTGTAGTGTTTATTCTACTATTAGGTTGACTTGCCGCAGCTCTTGTTTGGCTTCTTTGTTGAGAAGATATTGCTTGATTTCTGTTCGAAGTTGCAGCTCTGTTTTGTTGGGCTGAACTATTTCTTTGATTAGAAATAGTTGCATTTCTTGAGTTTTCTGATCTCCCATTGCTAAGTGCTGAACTTCTGTTTTGCGCTGATGCTCTGCCTCTATACTCTTCGGCTGTGAAAGCCCTTGAAGGTCTAGCTTGAGCATTTGCAGATCTTGAATTGTCAATTTCTGGTCGATACACATTCAGCGTTCTATTGTTTACAGAAGCTCTTCCAGGTCTACCACTATCATTTACTTGATATACTGGTACTGTTCCTCGAGTCACTCTTTCAATTTCTCTTCTTGATGGGCCAGCTACATAGGTTCTATTATTATAAACATAAGTATTATTGATGACAGTTGTTCTGTTATAAATACTTACCATATTGTAAGAAGGGACATAGTATTTGTGGAAATGGCGATGTCTAAATCTTCTTTGAGGCACGAATCTCCAATGATTGCTATGGAAGCCTATAGAGATGTTAATGCCAACACCAGGACCCAAAGGTGCCCATCCATAATAACCTCCACCTGTTCTCCAGTTTACCCAAGCTGGTCCCCACTCATATCCAGGAACCCAAGCCCAGCCGTAGAAATCATCCCAATACCATCTTCCATAGTGAAATGGAGCCCATCCCCAGTTATAGTTGGATACCCAAGTATTTCCATAGTTGGTCATTTCCCAATATCCGTTTGAACCGTATGGGTGGAAATCTTGACCTACGTTTGGAATCCAAACATAGCCATGTCTTTGATCCATTACCCAGTCCCCATAAGGACTTAATTCATTGTAGAATACTTGAAAACTAACCCCCATCGGAGAAGGTTTAGCCTCTACTTTGTTATTCTGAGAATATCCAATGCCTAGCATTAGAATGATTCCCAAGCGGATTAGAGTTAGATTTTTCATTGTAGTGTGGTTTAGTATTATAGTCTGTTTTACGAGCTTAATTGAAAAAATGTTTTGCATGAAAGAATATTGAAGTGTTTAAATTTTGATAAAAACGATTTAGCAAACACTAATTCATTATAAAAAAAATAATAATATTATCCGAAAATTATCTTTTTGATAATCGGAAAGAAAGTAAAAAAAGACCCAACACGAATGTTGAGTCTTCTTACTTATAGTTTTTAAAGAAATCTTGCTTTTAGCTAACACTCCCTTTAGCTATTGATTTTTTAATGAATCAATTTTTTTAGCTACTTCTTCAGCTTCAGCCATAAGCTTATCTCCTAATGTCCTGTTTGATTGAGACGCTTTATGGGCCTTTTCTAAAAGGCTTTTGTAGTTTTCTTGAAGCTTTTCTAATTCTGTTTTTTTCTTGAATAATCCAAACATCGTTTTTTATTTTAGAAACAGCCAAAACCTTTAAGTGTTTATTAATTAAAAGTTTTAAAACTAATTTCAGGTTCTGGATCTTTTGGCTCTTTGATTTGATCATTTTCAAAAGTAATGACTTGTTCAAGCCTACCATTGATGTTGAAGTATCTCCACAAACCCTCTTTCTTGCCATCAATCATTTGACCTTCTGAGGCTAGTCTTTCATTTTCATGAAAATAAGACCATTTTCCATTTGGCTTACCGTCTTTATAATTGCCTTCAGATTCTTTTTTTCCATTAACGTAATACGTTATTCTGGTTCCATTGCCATCTTTTAATGTGCCTTTTTCAAAGGTTTTGGTTCCTGTGAAATTATTATATTCTCCAACATTTAACAATCTACCATTACTCCAATATTCTTCTTGTGTTAACTGTTTGTTGTCATAGAATAGTCCCCAGGTTCCTTCTTCAAATCCTAAAAAGTAACTTCCGACGGATTTTAACTGTCCTCCATCATAATAGTAGAACCATTGACCATTTTCAGAACCTAAATTATACTCTCCTTCGGCAATTAAAATTCCTATCTTATTAAAGTATTTCCAAAGACCAGTTTTTAAGTCGTTTTTATATTCTCCGATAGAATATAAATTTCCATCTGGAAAATAACTCTTCCACAAGCCATCTTTTGAACCACTTTTGTATTGACCAACTACTGATACATCACCATTAGAGTGGTTTTCTATGTATTCACCAACTGGCACACCTAGCTCATATGTTTTTCTTTTAGACAGATTTCTATTCGGGAAAAACTCTTCCCATGTGCCCACAGGAATGTCGTTTTCATAATTTTCTACTCTAGCAACTCTTTTATTTTCATAATAATATTTCCACTCGCCTGTTTTATTACCTCTTTCGTCATAATATTTTTCAGACTCTATTGTTTTTGTACCAGGAAAATATGAAAGCCACTTGCCCACTTTTCTTCCTTTATCAAATTCACCTTCCTGCCATATCATTTTGTTGTAAACATATTTCTTAAAAGGACCGTCAGGCTCTCCATCGATATAATTTACTTCTAAAACCAATGATCCATCAAAATCATACTCTGAATATTTCCCTTCTAGTATACCATTTTTGTAATTTTCTCTAATAGCTATTGTAGGGGGAGTCATGTCATAGTAAGTAATCCAAAGACCATCTTTTTTTCCATTCAAATAATTACCTTCTATTTTAACCAAATTTGGATTGAAATTAGAAGCACTACTAGTTTTTGGGTGATATTCTTTATAAGGACCTACGGGAATTGAGTCTTGAAAAACCAGTTCCAAACGTAAATTACCATATATGTCATATTCTTTAAATGGTCCGTTTAATTTGTTTTTTCGGTATTCAGCTTCGAGCCTTTTTACAAGTCCATTATAATATGCAATGGTAGTACCATCTCTGAGGCCATTTAAAAAGTTTGAAGTTTGAATTAGATTCCCCGTTTTTGGATTTTCGAATTTCCATAAACCTTCCATAAGGTTATTTCTCATCAATCCTGTTCCAACAAATGTAGAATCCGAATTATAGATGGAAACAATGTTGCCATTATTGTTTTGGGCTTGTAACGTGTCAGTTAAAAGAAAGAGGAGAAAAACTCCTAATATATATTTCATAATTCGATGGTTCGAGAGTTTCATTAAGATTCAACTATTTTGTAAGTAAACTATAATATTTACTTTAAATACATTTTGAAATAGGAATTTTTTTTAATTGCACACTTATTGAGTACGAATAAGATCTAAGTCGGTTCTAAATTAGTTTAAATTAGCTTAATTCAGAAAGTTTTAACTGTCTTTATCTAAGATCAAATTGATATTTTCTAACAAGACTTCTTGCAACCTTGCTTGAGAGCTCAGGTAAGATATTTTTTTATGTAGAATGACAGTTTGTGAATCCTTAAGACAGTTTTTAAAATTAGTTTTTGTTAATTTTTTCTTTGTAGTTATAATGCTTTTATAATCAAATGGATCAAGGAAAGTTCCTATATGAAACTCTGAAAGATTTTCAAAAATAGTATTTTCATACAGGGTTATAATTTCTCTCCCAAATTGAATAAAAATATACAAACCATGTCCCCACCAATTTAAAATTCGGATATTATAGCCTTTCGTCGCGTCAAAATCACGAATCAGATCTAATACCTGATAAGGACAGTTTTCCAAATTCATTCCATTTGAAACTTTTGAACCTTTGGCTCTCTTATGAATTTCTTCAAGTTTTGATTGAGGAAACAGGTTTGCAATTTCTGTAAAAATCTTAATGAAAATTGATTTTTGAATTTGGATTTTTTCAAATGTCAATTTGTCTTGTACAAAGTCAATATCGATTTTTGAATTCAATATCATTCTACCAATTTAGTAAAGCTGACGCCCAAGTAAATCCACTTCCGAAAGCAGCCAATACAATCAAATCTCCTTCTTTCAATCTGCCTTGTTCCCATGCTTGACTAAGTGCAATCGGTATGGTTGCTGCGGTAGTATTACCAAGTTTCATGATGTTGTTGAAAACCTTTTCATCACTCAAACCCATTTTTTGTTGGATATAATTGCTTATTCTCAAATTGGCTTGGTGAGGAACAAGCAAGTCAATCTCAGATTTGTCTTTTCCATTGGCCTCTAAAGCTTCGTGAATTACCTCAGAAAAACGTACGACAGCGTGCTTAAATACCGTATTGCCATTCATGAACATCTTGAAACTTGGCTGGTTGATAATCTCTGGTGATAGCCTTACTTCTCTACTACTGCCTGGGTCTTTTAGATACAATTCTTCGGCATAATCTCCATCAGCATAAAGGTGTGTTGATAAAATCCCAGGCTGATCACTTTCTACAGCTTGTAATATTGCAGCTCCGGCACCATCTGCGAAAATAACAGCACTTGATCTACCTGCATCAGATTTGTCCAATGCAGATGATTGTATTTCAGCACCTACCACCAAAACGGATTTGTACATTCCTGTTTTTATGAATTGATCAGCAACAGAGAGCGCATAAATAAAACCAGAACAAGCATTTCTGACGTCTAAAGCAGGTACGCCTTGAATTCCTAATTCTCTTTGCAACAAAACTCCATTTCCTGGAACAAAATAATCAGGTGTTATAGTCGCAAAAACAATGAAATCAATTTCTTTGGCGTCAATTCCAGCTCTTTTAAGTGCCATTTTTGAAGCTTCGAAAGACATGCTTGTAACTGTGTCCTTGCCAGGTGTAAACCATCTTCGTTCTTCTATGCCTGTTTTTTCTACTATCCATTCATTATTTGTGTCCATGATGGATGACAAATATTCATTGGTGATGATCTGATCTGGAACATAATGTCCAACTCCAGTGATTCTGGATTTTTTCATACGTTTTTTGTTATAATTGGGCTTTGTCGATTAGTATTGCTAGGCATTTTCTTACAACAAATATACCAAGCAACTTCTTTATTGTTTTGATAAAAAGTTGGTAAATCAATAATGTGTAAATTATTTATTATCCAAATAAAGTATAGTTTCCAAATTGATCCATCGGTGAAGTTTTTCTTAGTACAGAAGCAGTATCATTACTAACTGTATTCACTAAAGGGCTGACAGAATAACTGATCATTTCTGATGTTTGATAGGGGAGGAGCATTTCTAAAAGTTCTTTTTCACTAGAATAAGAATCTAACCATTTTTTTTCATCTTCTTTTTTGAGAATAACAGGCATTCTGTCATGAATATCTTTCACCAAACCATTTGGTTCTGTTGTCAAAATCAAAAAGGTATGATTCAATTCGCCCTTATCATTCTCGTATTCTTCCCAAATTCCCGCAAAAGAAAATAGGCTCTCGTCTGCAAGTGTGAATCTATATGGAGTTTTTGTTTTCTTCCCAATTCTTTTCCATTCAAAAAAACCATCCGCAGGAATCAAACATCTCCTCTTTTCAAAAGAAGATTTGAACGAAATTTTTTGATTGATTGTCTCCGCTCGTGCATTAATTAGCTTCTGGGAAACTGGCTTGTTTTTAGCAAAATCAGGAGTAATTCCCCAATAAAAAAAGGAAAAACCTTTTGGGCTATCTGAGGTGAGAACAGGTAGAAGTTGCGTAGGAGCAATGTTGAATCTAGGTTTGAAATCACCCAGCATTTCTGCTTGAAATCTTTCTTCTAATTCTATTTTACTTTTATTGAGGGAGTATCTACCGCACATGGATTTTTGATTATTTTGTCAAATTAATGATCTGCATTGATAAATTCAAATGCTCTCTTTTCAGACCAATAGATATCAGAGCTTTTTCTAGGGCTGAAGCCAACATGGCCTCCATATTTTGGGAATTCCATCCAAACTTGATCTAGGTTTCTCGCTTGACCTATTGGGAAACATTGTTCACTTAAAAATGGATCATTTTGAGCATTTAGAATCAAAGTAGGTATTTGAATCTGATCTATAAAATACAAGGATGAATTTTGTTCATAATAGTCATGTGCATCTTTGAAACCATGAAGTGGACCTGTGAAATTGTCATCAAAATCTTGGAGTGTTTTGATTTTCCTAAGCGTACCCACGGGGATTTTATCAGGAAAAATCAAAGACTTTTTAATCACTTTTTCTTTCAAGGTGGATAAAAACCTTTTCGAATAAAGAATATTTTCGGCTGAAGAAATTTTGATACAAGAACTTTCTAAATGTAAGGGAACTGAGATAGCTACACCTTTTTTTATTTTTGGATTTCTTTTACGTTTTTCGCCAAGATACTTTAAAGTTAAATTACCACCGAGACTGAAACCAACCAAAAAGATTTTTAAGTAGGATTTAGCTGCGTGATTGACTACGGTGTCTAAGTCATAAGTAGCTCCTGAATGATAAAAGATTGGTTTTTTATTCATTTCTTCACTGCACCCCCGAAAGTTCCAATTCAAAACATCAAAATTTTTTGAAAAAAATTGATGAGCCATTCCAAGCATGTAAGGTCTTTGACTATTTCCCTCCAAACCATGACTAATAATGACCAATTGGTCACTACCTTTTTTCAGCCAATCCAAATCTAAAAAATCACCATCTGAAGTGCTAATCCTTTCTCTCTCAAATGATAAGGGTATTGAGTTTCTAAACAATGCTGGTACGATAGTTTGCATATGACCATTGAATAGCCATTTTGGATTTTCGTAATCTATATTTTTAATCAGCGGCATTTGAAATCAATATGTGTAAATTCTACATTTCCAAACTTGAAAATACTATTATTAAATTTGATTAAAGACAATTTAAGAACTATTTTTGACCTGCTGAAAATTTGACTAGGATACTAAAAAGCTTATGGCCGAAATAATAAGAATGCCCAAGATGAGTGACACCATGGAAGAAGGGGTGATCGCAGCGTGGTTGAAGAAAGTTGGTGATGAAGTAAAACCAGGTGATATTTTAGCAGAAGTGGAGACTGACAAAGCTACCATGGAACTAGAATCTTACGAAGAGGGTGTTTTGCTTCACATTGGTGTGGAAGAAAAAGATGCTGTGCCTGTAAATGGTGTGATTGCTATAATTGGTGAAAAGGGAGAAAATATTGACAATTTGCTCAAAGAAGCGAATAGTGGAGATGCTCCCGCAAAATCAGAATCAAAAAGTGATAAGGAGGACGTTAAGGAAGAAAAGCCTGAAAAGGCTGCAGAGCCTAAAGAATCCGCCAAAACTGAATCCATCGATACATCTGGAATCAATGCTAATTTGATTACCATGCCTAAAATGTCAGATACGATGACAGAGGGAGTAATTGCTTCATGGTTGAAGAAAGTTGGTGATGAGATCAAAGCAGGTGATATTATCGCTGAAGTGGAGACAGATAAAGCCACGATGGAGCTTGAATCTTATGATGATGGGATTTTATTGCATATCGGAGTTGAAGCTGGTGAGGCTGTTGAAATAGATGGTGTGATTGCTGTGATTGGAGAAAAAGGTGCAGACTATGAAACTTTGATCAAAGCACATCAATCTAAAGGAGGATCAACTGAAGAGGCGCAATCAGAAGTTAAAAAAGAAGAAAAGGCTCCTGAAAAAGCTGAGGAAAAGAAAGAAGAAAAGCCTGCACCGAAAGAAAGTAGTTCAGCAAGCTCCACCACTGATGGCGGAAGAGTAAAAGCTTCTCCACTTGCCAAGAAGCTTGCATCTGACAAAGGAGTTGATATTTCTTTGGTAAAAGGTTCTGGAGAAGGTGGAAGAATTGTAAAAAGAGATATAGAAAGCTTTGATCCAGCATCCGTAAAAGCTCCTGCTGCCAAAGCTTCGGAGGGAAGTACTTCAGTGCCTGCCTTAGGTCAAGAATCCTTCAAAGAAGAGAAAGTTTCTCAAATGCGTAAAGTGATAGCTAAGAGATTGGCTGAAAGTAAATTCAATGCTCCTCATTTCTACTTGACCATGGAAATCAACATGGATAAGGCAATTGAAGCGAGAAAAAGTATGAATGAAATAGCACCTGTGAAGATTTCTTTCAATGATATGGTGATCAAAGCCGCTGCAGCGGCTTTGCGTCAGCATCCAAAAGTAAATTCTTCTTGGTTAGGTGATAAAATCAGATACAATGACCACATCCACATCGGAATGGCAGTAGCTGTAGAAGAAGGACTTTTGGTGCCTGTGATCAGATTTGCTGATAACAAATCCCTTTCTCAAATATCAAATGAAGCTAAATCTCTTGGAGGAAAAGCCAAAAACAAAGAATTACAGCCAAAAGATTGGGAAGGCAACACTTTCACCATTTCTAACCTTGGAATGTTTGGAATTGATGAATTTACAGCAATTATAAATCCTCCAGATGCTTGTATAATGGCAGTAGGAGGGATTAAAGAAACGGTGATCGTCAAAGATGGTCAGATGGTAATTGGAAACTTGATGAAAGTTACCTTATCATGTGATCATAGAGTAGTCGATGGAGCTGTTGGTTCTGCCTTTCTCCAGACTTTCAAAAATCTTTTGGAGGATCCAGTTAGAATCTTGATCTAAAATTTATTGAATAAATATGTCAAAAAGTCCTGTTTCGCAGGACTTTTTGCTTTTTGTATAGTTATTGATAAAATGTTCAGATGAATTCGATATGATTTGGATTTTTAAGTCTGAAATTTTATTCATGGTGTAAGTTTATTAACATATAACTCAAAGAGGAAAATGGAAAAATTGAAATCAACCACAGTAGTGGCGATTAAGCATAATGGAGAGGTAGTAATCGGTGCTGATGGACAAGCTACCTTAGGTAATACAATTGCAAAGAGTAGTGTCAATAAAATAAGAAGACTCCAAGGAGGCAAGATTGTAACAGGGTTTGCAGGATCTACTGCAGATGCGTTTACACTTTTAGAAAAGTTTGAAGAGAAATTGGGTGCTTTTGGGAATAACATGAAGAGAGCAGCTGTGGAACTTGCCAAAGAGTGGAGAACAGACCGCATGCTTTCCAAGCTTGAGGCGATGATGATTGTAGCGGATGCTCAAGACATACTGATTATCTCAGGCACAGGAGATGTGATCGAGCCAGATATGGAAATTGCCACCATTGGTTCTGGGAGTATGTATGCGCAGTCTGCAGCCCGTGCTTTGAAGAAGTTTGCTCCACAATTGTCAGCTGAAGAAATGGTCAGAGAAAGCCTAGGGATAGCTGCCGATGTCTGTATCTACACTAATCACAATTTGGTGGTCGAGAAAGTGACTTTATAATCGAAATTGTCCTTTTGGTGAATGAATTTAATCCGTTCTTTCCAAAAGGACATTTATTTTTATTTTTTAAATAAAGCTAAACCTCTAAGGACTTTTTAGGGTTATGATGGTAGTAAAATAAAAGCATCATGGAAAAAGTAATTGCTAAGAAAACTGCCAAAGTAGATTATAAAAGCAAAATCATAACAGGATACATCAATCATGTTTTGGAACATGGGCACGAGCCAGTTTCAGTATTTAAGTTTGCCAAGGATTTAAAAATGAAGGAAGAGGAGTTTTATAACTATTTCACTTCTTTCGAATCTATCAAATCTGCGGTTTGGGCTTATTTATTTGAAGCAACAGTAAGTGGTATTGAGTCTCAAGAAGTTTATAGAGAGTATTCTGCCAGAGAAAAATTGCTTAGCTTTTTGTTTACTTGGATTGAGGAATTAAAGAAAAACAGATCTTATTTATTGTCTATATATGGAAATAAAAAAGACCTTAGAAATATCCTTCCTACTGAGGTAAAAGAATTCAAATCTAAGTTCAAAGATTTTGCTAATGAGATAATCTTGGAGGGGAAAGAAACTGAAGAGATAGCTAGTCGACCAATTATCAGTGATAGATACGACGAAGCATTGTGGCTACAAGCTTGGTTTGTTTTCCAATTTTGGTTGAATGATACTTCTCCAGCATTTGAGAAAACAGATGCGGCTATTGAAAAATCTGTAAATCTAGCTTTTGACTTGATGGGAAAAAGTGCTTTGGATACATTTATAGATTTTGCAAAATTCTTATATCAAAACAAATAATTCAGGAATCATGGAGAGCAAGGTTAAAGAGCAGCAGAGTATTCCTACTTCTAAGGTTCAAAGAGCCGCAAAATTCATCAGTACAGGCGCCAAAGTAGGTGGCAATTATGTGAAGCATTATGCTAAAAAAGTAGTGAATCCTTCCATGACGAAGGATGAACTTCATAACAGCAATGCGAATGATATCTACAATTCTCTAAGTGAATTGAAAGGATCAGCTTTGAAAGTTGCGCAGATGATGTCCATGGATAAAAACATCCTTCCAAGAGCATATCAGGACAAATTCACGATGGCGCAGTACAGTGCACCTCCTTTGTCTTATCCTTTGGTTGTAAAGACATTTCAAAAATATTTTGGTCAAACTCCAGAAGGTCTTTTTGATACATTCACTAAATCAGCTGTCAATGCAGCATCCATTGGTCAAGTTCATCAGGCCACTAAAGATGGCAAAAAACTAGCAGTAAAAATCCAATATCCTGGTGTTGCAGATTCAGTAAGTTCTGACTTGAAATTAGTGCGTCCCTTTGCATTGAGATTACTCAACATGAACGAGAAGGAACTTGATCATTATATGGAAGAAGTGGAGGAAAAGCTACTTGAGGAAACTGATTATAATTTAGAGGTACAGCGTTCTTTGGAGATTTCAGAGGCTTGTTCGCATATCGAAGGTTTGAATTTCCCAGGATATTATGAAGAGTTGAGTTCTGATAGAATCATCACCATGGATTGGATAGAAGGAAAGCATATAAAAGAATGGCTAGAAACAAATCCAACTCAGGAAGAAAAGAATAAAATTGGACAAGCACTTTGGGATTTCTATCACCATCAAGTGCACAATTTATTACAAGTACATGCCGATCCTCATCCTGGTAATTTTATTATTCAAAATGATGGAAAGTTGGGAATTATTGATTTTGGTTGTGTGAAAGTAATCCCGGAAGATTTTTATAAAGGCTATTTCTCGCTGATCAAAAGAGAATTGTTGATCAATGAAGAGGAATTAAATGAGATATTCTATGGATTAGAATTTATCAGCGATAAAGATACTGAAGTTGAGAAAGCATATTTCAAAGGAGTATTCAAGGAGATGATTTCTTTACTAGGTAAACCATTTCACGTAGATACCTTTGACTTTGCTAACAATGATTATTTCGAGCAAATTTTTAAATTAGGAGATCGCATTTCTAATGATAAAATGTCCCGAAAGTCCAGACAGGCTCGTGGAAGCAGACATGGGTTGTATATTAACAGAACCTACTTTGGTATCTATAATTTACTGAATCAACTAGAGGCAAATATTACAACTACAAAACCTTCTTGGTTAGAATAGTTATGAATCTAACTTAATATCAAATAAAGAAATGCGACCAAAATTGGTCGCATTTCTTTATTTTGTTATTTCTACTTTTCGAAGTTCTTAGTTTGTAGTATTGAAATACTCATTCTAGAAACAAAAGAGACTGCTTACTTTTCTTTCGATTTTTTGAGTTTGATAGTATAAAATTTAGATGATTGATTTTGTCGGACTTTTATCGATTTGGTATTATAACCAATATATCTAAAGATTAATTTTACATTCTTTTTACTAAGATTATCAGGAATCCCAAGTTTAAAATCCCCATTTTTAATTGTAACAGTTCCAACCACTGATTTTTCTATAAGTATTGAGACACCTTGAAGAGGTTCTTTTGATTCGTTATCAATAACTTTACCTTGAATTAAATTTTCTGAAAATTCATTATTGAGTACCTGATATTTTACATTCAAAGAATTATTGAGATTCTGATTTCCAACATAATTTCTTTCGTTGAAAAATTGATTTTTTGCGAATACCATATTGGAATTGGTCAAAACAAAAAGTCTCATTATAATTATTAAACCTATCGAATGTTTGTTAGGTCTTATTAAAGTATAAAATAAACTTTTACAGTGTTTGTTTATTATATCAAGAACTAATTGAACAGTCATTTTTAAGTATTGAAGGATTTCTGTGTTTGAATAATTGGTGAAGTCAATAACTGTCGTTATGCATTTAGGACAATAACCACCATTTTCATTCACTGAAAAAGAATCCCACTTCTTATCACATGGTTTTTCTATTGAGACTTTAAATTCGTTACTGTCCATAGTTTTATATCCTCAATCTAAAATTTTCACTTCTTATAACTGATCCGATAAATACAGTTGGACATGTCATCTGACACCAACATGCTTCCGTCTGGGAGTTGGAGAACATCAACAGGTCTTCCCCAAACCTCCTGTGAGTCTTTATCTAGCCAGCCTTCGGCGAAGACTTCTTCTTTCACCACTTTATTTTGGGCATTGCAAGCTATGGAAATCATCATAGCTGCAAGTAAAAGAGCATTTTTAAGCATCGTCATGAATTTACTTGAACTTAAATATCATCATTTTCTTTAAATTTTCCAGCATCTTTCTATATCAATGGGAGATTGCCTATTTTTGCGCCATGTTATCAATTAATAATCTATCGTACTTCATCGGAGGCAGGGCTCTTTACGAAAATGCTTCTTTACATATAAAACCAAAAGACAAAATTGGACTTGTTGGCTTAAATGGAACAGGCAAATCAACGCTGCTTAAAATCATTAATGGCGACTTTCAGCCTTCCTCAGGTGAAATTCAAAAAGCGAAAGATTGTACAATTGGATTTTTAAATCAAGATTTACTTTCTTACCAATCTGAAGAATCCATTTTAGACGTTGCTTTGGAAGCTTTTCAAGAAACTTTGCGTTTGCAGGAGGAAATAGATGCTGTCCTCAAGCAAATGGAAACGGACTATTCTGATGAAGTTATCAATAAGTTAGCAAAACTTCAGGATCAATTCGAAGCGAATGAAGGCTATACCATCAAAGCTAAAGCTGAAGAGGTTCTGGAAGGGATTGGTTTCAATACCAATGATTTACAAAGACCTTTAAAGACTTTTTCTGGAGGCTGGAGAATGCGTGTGATGTTAGCGAAACTCCTTTTGGAAAAGCCTTCATTATTGATGCTTGATGAACCTACCAACCACTTGGATTTACCTTCCATACAGTGGGTAGAAAATTACCTCAAAACCTATGAAGGTGCAGTAATTGTTGTTTCCCACGATCAGGATTTTTTGGATAATTGTATTGAATCTACTGTGGAGGTTTCACATGGTACTTTGACTTTGTATTCTGGAAATTACTCTTTCTACAAAGAAGAGAAAAAGGAAAGAATGGAAATTCAGCAAAATGCCTATGAAAATCAACAGCAAATGATCAAGCAAACGGAGCGTTTTATTGAACGTTTCCGTGCAAAGGCAACGAAATCCAACCAAGTTCAGTCTAGGGTAAAAGCCTTGGATAGACTTGATCGAGTAAATGAAGTGGTAGATGATAATATTTCAGTAAATTTCAAATTTAAGTTTTCTCAAAAATCGGGGAGAGATATTGTTTCTTTAGAAAACGTTTCGAAAGCCTATGGAGATTTGGTTATCCTCAAAAATACCACTGCTAGGATAGAGCGAGGCGATAAGATCGCATTGATTGGAGCAAATGGTAAGGGGAAATCAACTTTATTAAGGATTATAGATGGAACTGAACCGATAGATGGGAAAAGAGAGCATGGATTTAATGTAATCAAGTCTTTTTATGCACAGCATCAGCTTGAAGCTCTAAATGTGAACAATGAGATTTTACAAGAAATGTCTCAAGCAGGATCGAAAAAGACCGAGCAAGAATTGAGAAATGTCCTTGGTTGCTTTTTGTTTTCTAATGATGATGTTTTCAAAAAAATCAAAGTGTTGTCAGGCGGAGAAAAATCTAGAGTTGCCTTAGCAAAGACATTGATCTCAGAAGCGAATTTCTTACTACTCGATGAACCGACCAACCACTTGGATATGCAATCTGTGAATATTTTGATTCAGGCTTTGGAGCAATACGAGGGGACTTTTATCACAGTATCTCACGATAGACACTTTATCAAGGGTGTTGCAAATAAAATATGGTACATAGAAAGTCATGAAATCAAGGAATATTTAGGCAGCTATCAAGAGTATGTGGACTGGAAAGCGAAGCAAGAATTCGTAAAACCAATCGTTCCAAGTGTGGAGTCTGCGCCGAAAGTAGAAGCTCCTAAAAGAAAAGAAGTCAACCAATCTGAAGCCAATTTGATCAAAAAAGAGCTCAAGAAAAAGCAGCAAGATTTGGAACAGGTTGAAAATGACATATCAAGTCTTGAGAAAAAGAAAGCAGCTTTGGAAATAGAAATGGCTAAGCCTGAAGTTTATGCAGATGCAGAAAAGCTAGAGGCTTTGAATAAAGATTATGCAACGTTTCAAGCCAAAGAGGGAGTTTTGAATGCCCAATGGGAAAAGCTAGCTGAGGAAATTGAAAGTTTGGAAATGGAATTGAGTTAAAATTCTAGATTTTAGCTCTGCTTAAAGGCATGGTCATGCATCTTGGGCCTCCAAGACCTCGAGAGAGTTCTGAAGATGGAATTTCCAATACTTCAACACCAAGATTTCTCAAAGCTCTATTGGTGTGTTTATTTCTATTGTAGGAAATCACCCTTCTTGGGCCGATAGCGAAGACATTGGCACCATCAAACCATTGTTCCCGCATGGCATAATCTGGATTTCCATCAGCAGTATGAAGAATTTCCAAATAAGGAATTTCTTTTTCCAAAACAGTAAGTAAAGATACATTCAAAACCTCTCTTTTGATATGGACCTTGTCGTCTTTGATTTCTTTGAGCGTGTAGAGGGAAGTCTGCAGCACGGCATTGAGTGCGTCAGGATAGGTCAATACAAGGTTTTCATCCAATATGGTGAATACAGTATCTAGATGCATATAATTCCTTTTTTGAGGAAGATGAACTTCATAAACGCGCTCTACAGTCCCCTCTGCCAGTAGCGCTTTGGCTACATGATAAATTGCTTTTTCATCAGTTCGTTCGGAATTCCCAATTGCAACTGCTTTTTTCGAAAGCACAATAACATCTCCACCTTCTATGCTTGGTGGATTATCGTGTCCATTGACAGGGTAGAGTTTGTTGACATTTTCTTTGAAGTCAGGATGATTTTCAAAAATGCTTCTCAGCAAATCTGCTTCTCTCTGTCTGCCATCCATTTTCATACTTGAAAAAATAATTCCGCCTGGAGTGACAGCCATAGGGTCTCTTTGAAAATATAAGTTTGGACTTGGCGGAATTACAAATGCGTAATCCATCAATTCTCCAGTAGATAGATTGGGTATTTTTCGTTTGAGTTCGTGTACTTTCACACCTGCTGTAAGGGCAGTAGCACATTCTGCGGTAGATAATCTACCCATGATGTGCTCCGTCAAATGCGTCATTCCTGATTTTGTAAGCGCCTGACGCATCAATTGGAAAAGCAGCTTTTCATCTGATAATACCTGAATCATGAGCTCATGTAATCTAAAAACTTGAGCTCCCGTAGTTTGCTTGATCAAATCGGTGAAAAAATCATGTTCTTTCTGCATCGCATCCAAATAGGGTACATCTTCAAATAGAAGGTATTCTTTGTTGTATGGAGTTAGTCGGTCAATCTCTTTTCCTGGTCTATGCATCAATACAGCCTTCAATGTTCCGAATTCAGAGTTAAGTCTCAAGTTCATGGTGTCTTTTTTTACTTATTTTCTTAAAATTACTGTAAAATTTTTAGAATATGGTTTAATTGACAATCCATTTTTGATAAACATCTCAATATTGAAAATAGATTGTAAGAAAAAATATCACAATGAAATGAATTGTTCCATTTTTAAATTCTTCTTAACCAAATAAGTAGAATCAAATTCAAAAAGAATAGAAGTCAAAAAGTAATAGGACTAAAAGGTAAAACAAAAAATAAAAAAAGCCGAATCTTCCGACCCGGCTTGTTATTTTATTAAATCTAAAATTAAAGATCTTAAATCTTAAATCAACCTTAGGCTAACCAAGCTTCAACTTCTTCTTTGGTAGGGTTATTCGCCTCAAGCTTGAGTTTTTTTCTTCTTCCGCAGACATCATTAAAAAGCTTATTGGCGTCTTGCTCTTTCAACTGATCGATAGTATGGATATTCAAATCTCTCAATGCAGGAATCAATCCTTGTGCGATCCCTAAAGCCATAAAATCTTCATCAGATGCGATTTTTACTTTTTTCTCAGGTCGCATTTGTGGAAAGAATAAAACTTCCTGAATCGTGGTCTTATTGGTCAACATCATGGTCAATCTATCGATACCTATACCCAAACCCGAAGTAGGAGGCATACCATATTCCAAAGCTCTCAAGAAATCGTCATCCATCGCCATGGCTTCGTCGTCTCCTCTAGCCGCTAGTTTCAATTGCTCTTCAAATCGTTCTCTTTGATCTATTGGATCATTCAACTCCGTGTAAGCATTGGCGATTTCTTTTCCATTAACAAAAAGCTCAAAACGTTCAACCAAACCTTTTTTGGTTCTGTGTTTTTTCGCCAAAGGTGTCATTTCAATTGGATAATCAGTAATATATGTTGGCTGAATGAGGTTAGCCTCTACTTTTGCTCCGAAGATTTCATCAACCAATTTGCCTTTGCCCATGCTTGGGTCAGTTTCGATACCAAGATCTTTGCAAACTTGTTTTAATCCTGCTTCATCCATTTCAGAAACATCTATACCTGTGTATTCCAAGATGGAATCATACATGCTGATTCTTCTGTAAGGCCCTGCAAAGTTGATTTCTTTATCTCCAACAGTAACTGTCGTTGTGCCATGAATGGATTCGGTTACTTTCTCCAAAAGTTCTTCCACCATTTCCATCATCCAAATGTAGTCTTTGTAGGCAACATAGATTTCCATGGAAGTGAATTCTGGATTGTGAGTGCGGTCCATCCCTTCATTTCTGAACATTTTCCCAAACTCGTACACACCGTCGAATCCGCCAACAATCAACCTTTTCAAGTACAGTTCATTAGCAATCCTCAAATACAAAGGCATATCCAAGGTATTGTGATGGGTATTGAAAGGTCTAGCTGCGGCACCACCATGAACAGCTTGTAGAATTGGAGTTTCTACTTCCAACCATCCGTGATCGTCGAAGTATCTTCTCATGTTGGAGATGATTTTTGTTCTGGTAATGAACACCTCTTTAACTTCTGGATTGACTGTCAAATCAACATAGCGCTGTCTGTATCTCAACTCGGGATCTGTAAATCCGTCATATACATTTCCATCTTCATCTCTTTTGACAACAGGAAGAGGTTTTACGGCTTTTGAAAGCACTTTAAGTTCAGTTACATGAAGAGAAATTTCACCTGTCTGCGTAGTGAAAATATATCCTTGAACGCCAATAAAATCACCGATTCCTAATAGTTTTTTAAAAACAGTATTATAAAGGGTCTTGTCCTCTCCTTCGCAGATATCGTCTCTTCTTACATAAATTTGAAGTCTGCCAGTAGAATCTTGGATTTCTGCAAAAGAAGCGGAACCCATGATACGACGACTCATCAATCGACCTGCAATGGTGATACCCTTGTAATCAGTTTTATTATTTTCGTAATTTTTATGAATATCTGCCGCAGTCACATTGATAGGAAATGACTCTGCTGGGTATGGATTGATTCCCAGTTTCATTAGTTCTTCCCGGTCTTTTCTACGCTCTATTTCCTGTTCGCTTAATAATTGCATTTGTTCAATGATTTGAGATGTTGAGCGAAATTATATGAACTGCGCTCAGTGTTGGTTTTTATTTTATGCTTTTATATTTCTTCTTCTTGTAATTTCTTTTTTGATCAAGTCAAATTCTCTTGAACTTTGACCTGCAACTGAGGTGTTTTCTTCAGCTCGTCTTCCTAGATAAGGCATTACTTTCTCAACTGGACCATAAGGAACGTATTTTACTACATTATATCCTGCATGAGATAGGTTGAATGAAATATTATCACTCATTCCATAGAGCTGAGCAAAATATACGCTTTCGTCACTTGGGCTAATGTTAGCCTCTTCGATTAGCTGAGTTAATAGGATATTACTTTTTTCATTGTGTGAACCTGCCACGAGACTGACATGACCATGATTTTCTACACAAAAGCGAAGCGCTTCATCGAAATCTCTATCTGTTGATGCTTTATCTGGCTGTATAGGGCTATTATATCCTTTGTCTTTTGCGCGATCTCTCTCTTTTTCCATGTAGGCACCACGGACGAGTTTAGCGCCAAACTTATATCCTTTGTGTGCCGCAACTGCTTGTGAAGATTTAAGTCTCTGCAACATTTCATGCATATACATTTGATAAGTATTGTAAACCACGCAATGTTCTTGATTGTATTTTTCCATGGCTTCATATGCCATTTCATCGATGACGTCTTGAAACCAAGATTCTTCGGCATCAATCAGGATTTTGGTTTTCGCTTCAAAAGCAGCTTTACATAATTCGTCAACTCTAGCTTTCAGTTTATTAAATGATGTTTGCTCTTTTTCAGAAAGTTTTTTTCCTTCTTGAACCTTCATCATGATCTCGTAGCTACCTAATCCTGTTACTTTGAACACTGCAAAAGGAATATTTTCATCTCCAGCAGACCGCTCTATAGTTCTTAAAATCTCATTTTTGGTTGCTTCATAGCTGGCTTCATTTCCCTTACCTTCTACAGAATAATCTAAGATTGTTCTAATGCGATAAGCAGCTAATTCATCCACAGTTTTTTGGGAATCCTCAATGCTTTCTCCACCACAAAAATGCCCAAACATCGTTTTTTTCATCAAACCTTTGATGGGTGCTTTGATAGCAAATGCGAAATTCGCCATTTTTATACCCAATTTTACAGCGGTATTGTTATTCATAGTTGCGTAAATGAGATACATTTTTCTCAATTCCGCATCCGTTTTAGAAGCAAAAGCTACTTCTAAGTTTTCCAAAGAAATTTTCGTTTTTGTGGGCATATTCTGATGATAGAGCTGCAAATATACGCTATCAAACAAAGCCTTCCAAACCTTATATGGTTACAAAAGCATTTGTTCAATCTATTTTTAATCTTCATGATTTTTGTCAAAATGCATGTTATTGTTTCACTTTTGATTCAATAACTTTTTACCTTAGACGATTGTTAATTTGCTAAAATATAATCCCATTTGGAAACAAAAACTTTAGATCGTTGGGGAATGAATCTCCAGAAACCTTTGATCATCGCAGGGCCCTGTAGCGTAGAGACTCCTGAGCAGCTGGATAGGACTGTTGCAGGATTGGTAGATCAAGGTGTGAGAATCATCCGTGGTGGAGTTTGGAAACCTAGAACGAGACCGGGTAATTTTGAAGGGGTGGGAGCAATTGCTTTGCCTTGGATCAAAGAAGTGAAGGAGAAGTATGGTGTCAAGTTCGCAATAGAAGTTGCAAACCCTAACCATGTGGAACAAGCGCTTGAAGCTGGTATTGACTTATTATGGATTGGAGCAAGGACCACCGTTAATCCGTTTGCGGTTCAGGAAATTGCTGATAGTTTAAAGGGAGTAGATATTCCAATTTTTGTCAAGAATCCTGTGAATCCAGATTTAGCACTTTGGATTGGGGCTTTAGAAAGATTAGATCAAGCAGGTTTGAAGCGAATAGGAGCGATTCACAGGGGTTTTTCAAATTTTAATGATACAAAATATAGGAACTCCCCAATGTGGCAGCTTCCGATTGAATTAAAAACCAAAATCCCGAATTTACCTTTGTTGAATGACCCTAGTCACATTGGTGGAAAAAGAGATTTGCTATTTGATATCGCACAGATGGCTTATGACTTGAATTTTGATGGTTTGATCGTAGAATCTCATATCGATCCAGATAAAGCTTGGTCAGATGCGGCACAACAACTGACTCCTGATGCATTTGGTGCAATGCTTAAAAGTCTTAAGACAAGAAATAGTGGATTGGAAAATCCAATATTTAAGCATCAACTTGAGCAACTTAGAGAACAGATTGATGAAGTAGATAGAGAACTATTAGAAGTTTTGACTCGCCGGATGAGCTTAGTTGAGCAAGTGGGAGAATATAAAAAATCAAATAACTTGACCGTTTTTCAAATTGAGAGATGGAAGAAAGTTTTCAAAACAAGAGCTGATTGGGCAGAGTCCATGAATGTAAATCCTGAATTTATCAAGGAGGTTTTTAAACTTATTCATACCGAATCGATTAATAAACAAACGGAAATTATGGAAGGCAGAAAACTGGAAAAATAATTTTCAAATAGATGGATCCTAGATTTTAAGTAATTTTGAAAAATCAAGTCCAAATTATATTCTGCACAAAAAAGAATTTCTTTAGTCTTTTGATGAATTGGCAACATTGTCAATTAGTTTTATCTAATTGGTAAAAAAATATTGAAAAATTAATTTGTTTTTAAAAAATGACCATTTACATTTGAAGTATGTTAATCACAGCAGCGATATATTTTACATTCTTTTACTTTTATTTTCGTCCTAAAGGTCGAATCGGAGCTGCGTATTGTCTAGTCAAAAAATAAACAATCATACAAACACAGAAGCCCGATTCGCAAGAGTCGGGCTTTTTTTATTCAAACCAATTAAACTCATGGAAAATCACTTACAAACAAAAGACTGGGGACTCGGATTAAATGGTCATTTGATCATTGCAGGACCTTGTAGCGCAGAAACGCCAGAACAGATAGAAAAAGTCTGTTTGGATATGAAGAAGGAAAATATGATTCCTCATCTTTTTAGAGCTGGAATCTGGAAGCCAAGAACCAGACCAGGGAGTTTCGAAGGGATTGGAGAAGAGGGTTTGACATGGATGGAAATCGTAAGAAATCACCTGAACATTCCGATCACGACCGAAGTTGGAAATGCAGCGCATGTTGAGTTGGCATTGAAGCACAAAGTAGATGTACTTTGGATTGGAGCCAGGACTACGGTTAATCCGTTTGCAGTGCAGGAAATTGCTGATGCATTGAAAGGCGTAGATATTCCTGTGATGGTGAAAAATCCAATGAATCCTGACCTTCAACTTTGGCTGGGAGCTTTGGAAAGACTTCAAACTGTTGGCATCAACAAGTTAGCAGCAATCCACAGAGGGTTCTCCGATTCCTATGACAAACGTTTTAGAAATAAGCCAAATTGGTCTATGCCAATTCACTTAAAGAGAGAGTGGAAAGGAATGGAAGTGATCAACGACCCAAGTCATATTGTTGGAAATAGAGCAGGTATTTTGGAGACTGCTCAGCGTGCGATTAATTTTGGTTTAGATGGATTGATGATTGAAACACACCATGATCCTGACAATGCTTGGTCTGATGCAAAACAGCAAGTAACTCCTGCTGCTTTAAAGCAAATTCTTTCTAAGATTGATTTTAGAGAAACTGCTGGTTCGGAAAATCCAGGTGAAAGACTCAATGACTTGAGAACTGCAGTAGATCATTTGGATGATCAATTGTTGGATTTGTTACAAGAAAGATTCTCCATGATCGATCAAATAGGAGCCTATAAAAGAGAAAATCACCTGACCGTATTCCAATCTGACAGATGGAAATACGTAATGGAATCTAGAACACAAAAGGGAGTGAAGAAAAATTTGAGTGAAAAATTCATGAAAGAATTGCTTTACTGTATTCATGAAGAATCAGTTAAAAGACAAGAAAAGCAATTACGAGAAGCAGATCCAGTTAAGAGATAGTAATTAGGTTAAAATGTTGAAAGGTTTAAAATTTATTGGCAATCATTGATTTCATTTTGTTTTTAATCATTGCTAATCTCAAACTTTTCAACATTCCAAATTTACAATTTTATAACTTTTATACCCGGGCATTTTGTAATTTCGAGTCAATTAATAACATAGAAAAATTGGAATCAATTATATTTTCTAATACCATATCGGATGATCTTGCTGGGTTTTTGAACAGACAGGATTATTCCCAACTCGGATTGATCATGGATAGCAATACACAGGAGCATTGCTATCCATTGATTAAATCCAAGCTACTACCACATCGAACTTTCGCTTTTGCTGCAGGAGAGATCAATAAAAACCTCGACACCTGCATTCAAATCTGGCAATGGATGACAGATTGTGGGTTTGATCGAAAAGCACTGATAATCAATCTTGGTGGAGGAGTTACGGGCGATATGGGCGGCTTTTGCGCCAGCACTTACAAGAGAGGTGTGCGCTTTATCAACATACCGACCACACTACTTTCTCAAGTCGATGCCAGTGTAGGAGGGAAGCTTGGGATCGATTTCAATGGTTTCAAGAATCATATCGGTGTTTTTGCAGAACCAATTGCTGTCCTTATTTCAGATGAATTTCTCAAAACCTTACCAGTAAACGAATTGCGTTCAGGATATGCAGAAGTGGTTAAACATGGTTTGATTCAAAATGCAGATTATTTTTCTTGTCTGAAAATTCAAGATTGGGAATCTCAAGATTGGAAGACCTTGATTGAAAAGTCAGTCAGCATAAAAAAGTCAGTGGTAGAAAAAGATCCAAAGGAATCGGGACTGAGAAAGATTCTCAATTTTGGGCACACCATTGGTCATGCTTTTGAATCCTTTTATTTGGATTCTGAAAACCATTTGCTTCATGGCGAAGCAATTGCCATCGGAATGATTTCTGAAGCTTTTCTCTCAAACAAAAAATCAGGCTTGACTTTAGATGAATTGAAGCAAATAACAAATTTACTCTTAGGGGTGTATGGGAAAATAGAAATTCCAATGGCTGATGTTGATGCTATTGTAGCACTTTGTTCGCAAGACAAGAAAAATGATTCCGATCGTATAAATTTCTCCCTTCTTAGGAAAATCGGACAGTGCGAATACAACATCACAGGGAGTATAACAGAAATAAAAGAAGCAATCGCATTTTACAAATCTCTTTAAGAACATCTTCAAGCCTATTTATATCTAATGAATACCATTACATTATCTCAACTATCAAAATTCAAAATTACGGATATTCCACTTCCTTCTTCAAAAAGCGAAAGCAATAGGGTATTGATTATTGATGCTTTGACGGAAGGTGAAAATCAGATCAGGAATCTCGCTGAGGCAAGAGATACGCAAACGATGATTCGATTGCTTGAGACTAATCCACCTGTTTTGGATGTGCTTGATGCTGGTACGACAATGCGTTTTCTTACTGCATATGCTACTGTTACCAATCAGAATAAGATTATGACTGGTACAGCTAGGATGTGTGAACGCCCAATTGGGATCTTGGTAGATGCACTGAGAGAGCTCGGTGGGGAGATACATTATATGAATAAAGAAGGCTATCCACCTTTGGCGATTCATGGTTTTAGCAATCAAAAGACCAATAAAATCAAGATAAGAGGAGATGTAAGCAGTCAATATATTTCAGCTTTGCTGATGATTGCACCGATTTTGCCAGAAGGTTTGGAGTTGGAGTTGGAAGGCAAAGTAGGCTCGAGAACTTACATAGAAATGACACTAGAGTTGATGGCCCAATTTGGTGTGACATATACTTGGATTGAAAATAGAATTCTTATTGCTCCTCAAAAATATCAGCCATCAAGTTTTGCCGTAGAGTCTGATTGGTCCGGTGCAAGTTATTGGTTCAGTCTATTGGCATGTGCCGATGAAGGAGAATTGTTTCTAAGAGGACTGAAGCAAAACAGCCTTCAAGGTGATTTCAAGATCGTGGAAATCATGGATCATTTGGGAGTTAGAAGTGAATTTAATAAATCAGGTGTTAAATTAACCAAGCAACCTATCAAGGGTTTGAAGTCATGGGATTTTACCCATTGTCCTGATTTGGCACAAACGGTGGCTGTCACGTGCGCAATCTTAGGTCAGAAAGTGGAGTTTTCTGGTCTTGAAAGTCTAAGAATCAAAGAAACAGATAGAATCTTAGCTTTACAGCAAGAACTAGCCAAGTTTAACGCTCAACTAGTAGAAGGTGAAAATGAAGTGTTTACATTAATTCCTTCAGTTGATATTCCAAGAGAAGTTCAAATTCAAACTTATGATGACCACAGGATGGCGATGGCATTTATGCCATTGATGACCAAAACTCAAGTCATCATCGAAGATCCAGAAGTAGTCAACAAATCCTACCCAAGTTTTTGGAAACACGTGGAATTGGTGAAAGAATTGTAAGGTTTGAAATATATGTTGGAAGGTTGTAAAGTTTTAACAATATAAACTTGGTTACTAAACCACCTGCAAAAAGCTGATTTCAATCGTTTATTTATATGATCCTATCTCGTGTTTATCTAGTCTCATATCTAATGTCTCGCTTCTAATATCTCTTTCTATGAAAATATCAATTCAAGGAATACCGGGTTCTTTTCATCATCAAGTGGCGCTCAATTGTTTTGGAGAGGACGCAGAGATTTTGGGTTTTAGGACTTTTGAAGAAGCTGCCAAATGTGTGAGTAAAGGAGAATGTGAATTTGGGATTTTAGCCATTGAAAATTCAATCGCTGGTGCTATTCTTCCAAATTATGAATTGATAGATCGCTATAATCTGACGATCAAGGATGAATATTACTTGCCAATTTCTCATAATTTGATGTGTCTGAAAGGACAGAAAATCGATGATATTACCGAAGTAAGGTCTCACCCCATGGCCTTGTTGCAATGCAAGAAGTTTTTTGAAGCCTATCCGAATATCAAATTGATTGATGATATCGATACAGCTTCCGTTTCGCGAAAAATTAGAGATGAAAAATTAAAAAATGTAGCAGCAATAGCTAGCACAACAGCCGCAAAAATTTATGGGCTAGAAATACTTGCAGGCGATATTCAAACCGTCAAAAATAATTTTACCCGATTCATCATTTTACAGAAACCAATTTTAGAGTTAGGCTTTTCTCAGCCCAATAAGGCTTCTATCAAAGTAACTGTTAACAATGAAAAAGGCATTCTTGCAAAATTATTGTCATTGATCAGTAGCTCTGGTTTGGACTTGAGTAAAATTCAATCTATCCCCGTGATTGACAAACCTTGGGAGTACGCATTTTTTATAGATTTGCAATTCGAGAATTATCAAGCCTATCAGTCGGTAATTCAAGATATAAAAAATGATTTTGGCGATGTGAAAATTTTCGGTGAATACGAGAACAGAAAGTGATGAAGGGTTTTTCTAATCGACTAACATATATCGAGGAATATTATTTTTCCAAAAAACTTAAAGAAGTCCGTCAGTTGATTTCTGAAGGGAAGCCTGTAATCAATATGGGAATAGGAAGTCCGGATTTACCACCGCACCCTTCAGTGATCAAGGCACTCCAAGATACTGCTTCAGATTCCCTTTCCCACGGGTACCAAGGATATCAGGGTATACCTGAGTTGAGAAAGGCTTTTGCTGATTTTTATCAAAAGTATTATGGAGTTGATCTCAATCCTAACGCTGAAATACTTCCTTTGATGGGTTCGAAAGAGGGAATAGTACACATCTCCATGGCGTTTTTGAATGCAGGTGATGAAGTTCTTATCCCAAATCCCGGTTATCCCACTTATGCCTCAGCGGTACAGCTTGTAGAAGCTAAGGCTGTTTTCTATGACTTGGACAAAATAAATGACTGGCAGCCAAATTTTGCAGAATTGAAAAAAAACGATCTTTCAAAAGTGAAATTGATGTGGGTTAATTATCCTCACATGCCGACGGGAGCAAGAGCTAATCAAGATTTATTTGAAAAGATTATTCAGTTTGGGAAGAAGCATAATATTTTGATCATTCATGATAATCCTTACAGCTTTATTTTAGAAGATAAACCTTCAAGTATTTTATCAATAAACGGAGCGAAGGAAATTGCATTGGAGCTCAATTCCCTCAGTAAAACCGCAAATATGGCGGGATGGAGAGTTGGAGCTTTAGTGGGGAAGGCAGAATTGGTTGATGCAGTGCTGAAAGTAAAAAGCAATATGGATTCAGGGATGTTTCTAGGGATCCAAAAAGGTGCTATTGCTGCACTTTCATTAGGTCAAGATTGGTATGCTTCACTGAATGAGACTTATGGGAAAAGAAGAAACTTAGTCTGGGAATTAGCTGACCTTTTGGATTTGGAGGTAGAAAAAGAAGCTGTAGGGATGTTCGTCTGGGCGAAAATCAAAAACGATAAAACAGATATAGATTTTGTGGACGAGTTACTTGATCAACATCACTTGTTTATCACGCCAGGAAGTGTTTTCGGAAGTCAGGGGAAAGGATATGTTCGTTTTTCACTTTGCATTTCAGAAAAAAAAATAGAAGAAGTAATCAATAGAATCAAATAAAACCATCAATATGAAAAAGATACACATTATCGGGTTAGGACTTTTGGGAGGTTCTTTTTCCTTAGCTTTAAAACAGGCTAAACCTGATATTAAATTTACTGGGTTTGATGCCAATCCCAAAAATCTAGAAGATGCTCAAATCTTAGGAATCATAGATGAAGCTAAAGAAGAACCAGATGCAGATACGGATGTCATCATCTTAGCGACTCCAGCGAATACGCTATCTGGACTTTTAATCAAATATTTGGATCAAGTAGGACCAAACACATTGATTATAGACTTTGGTTCTACGAAGGAAAATCTCTGCAAAGCGGTTACAGAGCATCCTAAAAGAGCCCAATATTTGGCAGGACACCCAATAGCAGGTACGGAATATTCTGGGCCAAAAGCAGCTAAAGCTGACTTATTGGATAAGAAAGTATTTATCATCTGCGAAATGGAATTGACTGATGTGCATTTGAAAGGAATGGCTTATGACATCTTAGAAGCGCTCAATATGAAACTGAGATTTATGGATGCTGAAGAGCATGACAGACATCTTGCCTTCGTGTCGCATCTATCACACGTATCTTCTTTTATGCTTGGCAAGACTGTTTTGGATAAGATGGAAGATGAAAAAAATATCTTTGATATGGCAGGTTCAGGTTTTGCATCTACGGTAAGGTTGGCCAAATCCTCTCCTGCTATGTGGGCACCGATTATGGAGGAAAACAAAAAAAATATGCTCGAAGCCTTAAGTCTTTATATATCTAATTTGTCAAAATTCAGAGATAAAATCATTGCTGAAGACTTTGAAAGTCTAGCTTCAGAAATGCAGAAAATCAACAAAATTGGAGATATTTTAGATTTAGGAAAATAAAATAAAAACCCCTGTTAGTTTGCTAGCAGGGGTTTTTATAATTTTAGGCTACACTTTTTTCGTCATGTCGTTTAATTTCATTCATTTCATTCTCCTTATTTTCTAATTCCTCTTCAATATCGAAGTCATCTTGAAGACCAAGCCAAAATTTTGGTGAATTTCCAAAATATTTACTTAATCGTAATGCAGTATCGGCAGTAATTCTCCTTCTACCTTTGAGTATTTCAGAAATGCGAGTTTGAGGGATTTTTAAATCTTTAGAAAGTCTATAAGGTGTGATTTCAAGTGGTTCTAGGAATTCAAATAATAGAATTTCGCCTGGATGTATGTTAGCTAATTTTTCCATTTGTGATGATTTAATGATAGTCAACTATTGATACAGCAGAAGCTTGCCCTTTTTCCCACTGAAATATTATACGCCATTGTCTATTTATTCTAATGCTATAATAATCAGATAAATTACCGCTTAATTTTTCAAGTCTGTTTGAAGGAGGAACTCGTAAATCAATTAGATCTTGTGAATTATTTAGCATTCTTAGCTTCCGCCTACCTATATTTTGTATTTCAAGTGGGATTTTTTTTACTCGAATACCAAGCCATATTTGTTCAGTATCTTTTGATCCAAATGAAATAATCATATGTACGTATTACATTAGTAACGTTAAAGGTAAGTAATTTATTTGTCTTTAAATAATTTTTTTAGTTTCCGGTCTCAAACGCCCCATTCACCATTTGCTCAAATGGTCCGTAAAGCTTTTGTTGATGATATGATGGGTACATTTGTGTAAGCAGCATGGCTACAGAATTTCTTGCAGGATCAATCCAGAAAGTAGTTTGAAAGGCACCTCCCCAAGAAATTTTTCCAGGAATCCTTCCAAAACGTAAATCTCCGTCTTCTGGAACAACTTGATAACCATAGGTAAAATGATCTCTACCCATTCTAATTTCTCCGATTTGATTGTTTTTAGCGAAAGCGATAGTTTCCTCTTTTAAAACTCTGACTCCATTCAATTCTCCATCATTGAGTACCATTTGGCAAAATTTGAAGTAGTCCTGAGCTGTAGAACTCAAGCCAGCTCCCCCTGAGAAATAGGTTTTTGCTCCTTTGATTGGGAAGAAACCGGATAAGTCTCTATTTGGGTTTTCTGGAAACTCCACTAATGGCTCTGACCTCGTGTTTGCATACATGGTAGTAACTCTTTCTTTCTGAGTTTCATCATCAAAATAAAACCTAGTATCATCCATTCCTAAAGGATCAAATATGTTTTCCAATAAGTATTGGTCAAAAGACAGTCCTGAGGCAACTTCTACTACTCGACCTAAAACATCAATACTTAATCCATAAGTGAATTTTTCGCCCGGCTCATGTTTCAAAGGTAGTTTTGCAAGTTTAGCTATGCTTTCTTCTAATTTGATTGGCCTTAAAGTAGTCAAGTCTATGATTCCTTCTTTGGCATAAATCTTATTCATCAACGTATCCGCAAAGCCATAGGAAATTCCTGAAGTATGAGTCAAGAGGTCATGAATAGTCACTTCACGAGAAGCAGGTTTTGTGGTATAGCTAGAATCGGTAGGGTTCAAAGCTACTAATATCTGAGGGTTTGAAAATTCAGGAATATATTTGGAAACGGGATCTTTGAAATCAAGTTTTCCCTCTTCATATAATTTAAGAATAGCGATGGAAGTGATGGGTTTAGTCATAGAGGCCATTCTAAATATATCATCTGTTTTCATTGCTTCATTTAGAGCAATATTTCTAAAGCCAAAAGCATTTTCATAGACAATTTCTCCATCAATAGCTACCAATGCCACCGCTCCAGCAATCCATTGATTATCTACTGCTTTCTCTAGCAAAAGATTAATATTATGGAGGGAGTCTTGATTGACTTTTTCAGCTGTTGAGAATATCACATTGGAAACCTGACTAAAGCTTAGGTTGGTAATCATTAAAGCGACTACAGAAAATGCAAAGAATTTATTTTTCATAGTTAGGATGATTCTTGAGACATTATGGATTGAAAATACGTCTTAATTGTGGTTTAATAATTTCTTACCCTTAAATTTAGAATAAATACTTTCCTGAGAAAATCAATTTAGGAATTAACATTTATTAAGTTTTTGTGGCTCGGGATTTGAATACCGCATACAGACTAAAATCTATATTTTATGAAAAAACTATTCTTTTTATTACCCGTTTTGCTAATGCCATTATTTGCTTCGGCACAGCAACAGTCAGTTCCATCTATTGATGTTGATGGAGCGAGTGAACTCAAAGTAATGCCTGATGAAGCTATTCTGAATATGAATCTTCGGGAATTGGGGATGAAAGTCTCTGATGTGACAAATCAATTGAATAAAAAGACAAAATCAATCGAAAATGCATTGAAAAAATCAGGTGTAAAAGATTACAAATTTGTAGTGGACAACTACTATGTGAACATCAATAGAATCTACACCAGAGGATCTTCTAAAGACAGTGGATATGTTGCCACCCAAAATATCAGAGTTGTAGTTAAGCACAGAGATAATGATTTAGTGAAAATCGTCGAATCAATCAATAAATCAGCGGATTTAAGTTATAATGTGAGTTTTGGAATTTCCGAAAATCAAAAGAAATCTTATCAAGAAAAGCTTTTAGAATTGGCTTTGCTCGACGCAAAACGAAAGGCTGATATCATTGCTAAGACCATGGGGATTGATCAAATCCGCGTTTATAAAGTGAACTACAGCTCAGGTGCTAGTTTCCAGCCAACTGAATATCGAATGGAAACAATGATGATGAAGACGGCTTCCGAAGATAGGGTAGAACCTACTTTTAGTCCTGACGAGCAGACGCTTTCTGATCGGGTAAACGTGAGTTTTACATTCATCCACAAATAACAATATCAAACCAGTCCAGAGCGGACTGGTTTTTTTAATTTAGGTTATTTGTAGAAATGATTTTTAAAATTATTGAATGTGACTTAACTTCCACCTAGCTAAATCACGTTCGCTATGAAAATTAATAAAATTATAATCCTTCATTTTTTGCTCTTGCCAATCTTGGTTCAAGCCCAGCAAATTGACCTTCAAAAAGTCACGAATAAGCATTTATTTAATGGTATAATGATGCTTAATGAGCTTGTTTCCATTCCCAATGATTCCAATCAACCTGATCAGCTAATTCCAAATTTAATTAAAAACGACCTCTTTTTATTTAATTCAAATCAACTTGAGCTTGTTATTTTCCCCAAACAGATGGATCCTTTCTCCATTCTACCAAGGAGGCCAAAGTATCATCATCAATGATATAATCATTAGCTAATGCTTGTGGCAACATCGCTGCATAGTCACTCAAACAAATTAAATCTATTCCTGCATTTTTGAAATTTTCTGCTGCCACATCAAAGCCATAAGTGAAAATTGCAACCATTCCCAACACTTCAAATCCTGCGTCTTTCAAATCGGCTACAGCTTTCAAAGAACTTCCTCCCGTAGACACTAGATCTTCTACAACAACAACTTTTTGACCTGGCGTAACCTTTCCTTCTATCATATTTTCCATTCCATGACCTTTTGGTTTGGAGCGAACGTAGATAAACGGTAATCCCAATCTATCGGCTAAAAGCGCTCCTTGAGGAATTCCTGCCGTAGCAACACCCGCAATAGCCTCTGTATTTGGAAAGTGATGTTGAATTGCTTTGATCAAATTGGCTTTGATTAGATTACGTACTTCTGGATAGGAAAGTGAAAGCCTGTTATCACAGTAAATTGGAGATTTCCAACCCGAAGCCCAAGTGAAAGGCTTGTCAGGTTGAAGACGAATTGCTCTGATTTCTAGAAGTTTTGAAGCTACTTCAGCAGCTACAGTTTTATCAAATAATTTCATGCCTCAAAAATAGCAGATAAAAATCAAGCTGTATTGTGCAGGTTAATTTTTTTTCTGCATTTTTGATTTGTGTATCGATTTCATTTGATAAAATTTACCAACTATGAAGATTTTTATAAATGATAAGCCCTTGGATATTATGACTCCAGAGGAACTTGCAGATGACAGGACCTTCGAATGCATCTATGAAAATCCCACTGATTTGCCCGCCTCTGTCGATTTTCATGATGATGTTTTGATTACAAACCCATCTAAGGATATCATCATTAAACTTTTGTACCTTCTAAGAACCAGAAAACTTAAAAACCTTGATTCTGTAGTATTGGTAACTAAGGATAAAGAGTACTTGAAGAAATTTATCAAAAGCAGATTCACAATCATCAAGGCCGCAGGAGGAGTAGTCACTAAAGGTGACAAAGTTCTGTTTATTCATAGACTTGGAAAATGGGATTTGCCTAAAGGGAAGTTTGAAAAAGGCGAAAAACCTCAAGATTGTGCGGTACGAGAAGTGGAAGAAGAGTGCGCTATTCAAGTAAAATTGGGTCCCCAAATCTGTAAAACCTGGCATACATACACGCACAATAGAAAAAGCATTCTTAAGAAGACCTTTTGGTACGCAATGGAAAACTTAAATGATAAAGAAATGAAGCCACAGTTGGAAGAGGGGATAGTGGATATCAAATGGCTTAATCATCACGAAGCAAAAGTCGCATTAGTAAACTCTTACCCTTCTATGAGATATCTTTATAAACGTTTTTTAAGAATGGTGCCTAAGGTTCAAACTTCGTAGGGAAGGTATTTGTTGATATCAACCCCAAAACGATGTACCTCTCGAATGATTGTGGAGCTAATCGCCGCAAATTCTGGAGAAGTAATCAAAAATACGGTTTCTAGGTTTGAATTAAGATCCCTGTTCATTTGACTAATCGTGTTTTCATACTCGAAATCAGTCGTATTTCTCAATCCTCTAACCAAGAAATCTGCATGATGTTTTTTCGCAAAAGTTGAGGTCAATTCATTATAAACAAGTACCTCTACTCTGTCATTATCTGCGTAGGTTCCCTTGATTTTATCGACCATCATGTCAATATCAAAATACCTATTTTTCTTTGAAGAATTGTATCCTATACCTATGATCACTTTATCAAAAATATCAAGACTTCTAATCACGATATCATGATGACCTTTGGTAAATGGATCAAAGGATCCTGGGAAGATGGCTATTTTTGTCATTGGGCTTCTTTTTAGTATTCCCAAAAGGCTTCAAACAAATTTGAGTTCTGGAATATGCTTGCACTTGCTTGGTATTGCTGATTGGCTTTTGGCTGATCCAAAATAAAATTTTTGAAATAAGTGTGACCAAACTCTTGATCAATATCTAAGGCTGTATATTCTCCAAATAAAGTGATTCGGCAATATTTCTGATCAAAGTTGAGGTGCTTGACTATGCCAAACAAATACTTCATTAAAGTTTCTCTATCCTCACAATCAAAGGTGTTGAAAACAGTTAAAGTTTGATTTTTGAATGCAGCCAAATAAAAGCCTTGGCTATAAACAGAAATAAAAATTTCTTGGTTGATATAGGTGTTTTTATCTTTTAGAATATAGGACAAAAACGAGGAAGCACCATGATGAAAAGAAAGTTTACTTTGATTACCTGTAAAGATTGCTTTTAGTTCATTATTGATTTTTGATACCAAATAGCAATTATTGCTGTCAAGATTGGAGAAAAGATAGCTTACATCTATGGAGTTTTTTTCTACGAAACCTAGATAATAAGGGAGATGATTTGAATCAAATATCAATCCAGGGATTAATGCAGCAGGTTTGTGGAATAAAAATATCTTTTTAGGAACGTCTAATGCGTATAGTTTATCTCTTTGTATGACAAAACTTAAAGATTTGAGGTCAGAGAAAAACTTTTGATGAATTCCAGACACCTCCCCATTGACATCTTTGGAAAGGAGAATATATTTTTCATCAAATAAGAAAAGCGATAAACTTGATACCGTTTGGGTATCAAATTTATCGCTATAAATATTTTCTTGAATATTTTCAGCTGAGTTAGTCAAGATTACTCCCAGTTACCTGAAGTAGAAGAATCAGTTCTAGAACCTACTCTCAAAGCTTTTTCTTTATTGTTCAATCTTCTTTTTGGATTGATTGGATCTGGATCTTTGATTTCGAATACTGGAATTTCTCTTTGATTTCTTTCAATTTTATCCGAGAAGAATTCAAATGTTTTACCTCCTGAGCCGGGCACAACATTTAAAGCCTCAAGGTTGAAATCTGGATACTTACTCTCATTGAAAAGTGAATCTATTACATTCACCGAACCTAAGGTATCGAAGGTAACCGTAATTTCTTCTTTACCATAATCAAGGAGCTTAGTAGTTTCACTTCTTTGGATTAACCAAATTTGGCCTTCTTCAATGAATTTTTTCAAATCATTCCAGTTTCCAGCATACTCGCCATTGGATGCAACATAAGCAATCTGCGCATCTCGTAGCATTTGTAATTTTTCGATAATTCTAGCTTCTGTTCTGGCAATTTCTTTTTCCTTTTCTACTACGCTATCCACGGAGTTGTAAAGCATGTAACCTAGGCCAAGAGCACCCAGTAAGAAGACAATAGATAAAATTCTAGTTAACGTCATTTTCGGATTGATTTAATCTGCTAAATAAGGTTGATGGTATATTAATTAAAGTGCTATTTTAGATAATTATTTTCAAAATTAAAATATCCTTTCCACATTCTCACATCATTCAGCGATTTTATTCCCCAAAACAACCGATGTTTTTCTTCTTTTTTGATAAACGCAAGATTATCGATGTCAAGAAAGCTCATTTCTGTGATCAATTGTAGTTCATCGGACAGTTCTGGGTCTTTACCCATTTTCAACTCTCCGCCTATCGCCTCAACTTCGAAATAAAGCTCTACAGCGTGTAGTGGTTTGTTCAGATATTCATAAGTGCAAAGGAAATTCCCTACTTTAATTTCAAGACCTGTTTCTTCAAGGAATTCTCGTTTTAGGTTTTGCTCGGCAGAACTCCCATACTTCATCCCTCCACCGGGTACATTCCAAAGAAATCTCTCTTCACCCATCTTATGTTTGATCATCAAAATTTTTTTATCTTGGATCAGTACTCCATTAACACGAGTTCTTAGTCTTCCCCCAAATTTCTCCTCAATTTCTTTTTCCAAATTTGTCATTTTAGACTTAGCTTCGTAAATAATGAACGATAAAGATAATCAAGTCGGTGTAAAGCCTTCCATTTTACTACAAAGAAATTTTCCGCACGAGCCTACATCGGGTCAGGGTTCATTTTTTTTGAAAATGGATCACTTTCTGAAGTCCGAAGTGGCGGAGGGGAGTACATTTATTTTGAGAGGTTATGCAGGTACAGGTAAAACTTCAGTGATTTCTGCTTTAGTAAAATCCCTTCCCCGACTAAATTTGAAATCTTTACTTTTGGCACCGACAGGGCGCGCAGCAAAAGTGATGAGCAATTATTCAGGTAAATCTGGATTTACTATCCATAAAATCATCTATCGTCCGAAAGGTACCACTCCAGAACTTACTTTGGGATTTGAATTGATGAAAAACTATTACAAAAACACTGTTTTTATAGTCGATGAAGCTTCCATGCTTGCAGATGATGGAGCAGGAAGTTTGTTGAGAGATTTGATTAGGTTTGTTTTTCAAGAATCCTCAAACAGACTGTTACTTGTAGGAGATACAGCACAACTTCCTCCAGTAGGAAGCACTCAAAGTCCAGCTTTAGATAAAAGTTATCTTATTCGCAATTTTAGACTTCCTGTAGAAGATATAGAACTACATGAAGTAATGCGACAGCAGTTGAACTCAGGGATTTTATATAATGCTACCTCGTTGAGAGGACAGGTTCTCCAAGAGAATCCTGTGATTGGCTTTTACACGAAAGGATTCAAGGATTTTTTCAAAATGACTGGTGAGCGATTGGAAGATGGCTTGAGATATGCGTATGACAAATATGGTGTAGAAAACACAATCATTGTCACCAGATCCAACAAAGTGGCTGTACAATACAATGAATATATCAGAAGAACGATTCACTTCTATGAAGAAGAGATTTCATCGGGAGATATGCTAATGATAGTTAAAAATAACTACACTTATTTGGCAGATTCTGATAAAGTAAATTTTCTTGCAAATGGAGATTTTGTTGAAGTTACAAAAATTCGTTCTTTTGAAGAACTATATGGCTTGAGATTTGCAACATTAGAATTGAAGCTGATAGATTATCCCGAAGAGCCCTATTTTGAGGCAAAGGTGATTTTAGATACACTTCACAGTGCTACCCCCGCCTTGAGTGTGGAACAGTATAAGAGTCTCTACCAGCAAGTGGCCGAGGATTATGCTGATATTGCCAATAAAGGAGAAAGGATGGATTTGATTAAAAAAGATCCTTATCTTTCAGCCCTGCAAGTTAAATTTGCGTATGCATTAACTTGTCACAAATCACAAGGAGGACAATGGGAGGCAGTTTTTGTAGATCAAGGTTATCTTACAGAAGAGCAAGTGGATCACGAATATATCCGATGGCTTTATACCGCGGTGACTAGAGCAACAAAAGAAGTCTTTATGGTGAACTTTCATCCGAGATTTTACCTTAATTCAGAAAATAATGAATTGGAGTGATAGTTAAATAAGTTATTTGATTGATTAGTGATCAGTTTATTGAGTAATTTGAAAATAGAATATAGAAACAAAGAATAAAATTAAAACTTAGAGCAATGAAAAAGTTAGTATTAGTCATGGTGATGGCACTGTTTGCGATAGCAGTTCAGGCCCAGGAAAAAAAAGGAGCTCAAATCATCTTTAAAGAAAAATCTATCGACTTCGGTGATATTACACAAGGTGACAAGGTAGAGCATAAATTCGTTTTCGAAAACACAGGAGATGCGCCTTTGGTGATTTCTAATGTAGCAGTGACTTGCGGATGTACTGCACCTAACTGGCCAAAAACCCCAATCGCACCAGGAGAAAAAGGAGAAATGAAAGTTGTCTTCAACTCTGCCGGTAAAATGGGCAAGCAAAACTCCGTAGTAAGAGTTTACTCCAATGCTGCAGAACCAATCGAAAAAGTATCATTGATTTCTAATGTACTTCCGAAAGGAAATTAAAAGCGTATAAAATCATTAAAAAGCAGACCTGATCTCGGGTCTGCTTTTTTTATGACTTATTCAAAGTAATTCTGAATTGAGTTATTGCTTTTTTGGTAAAGAGTTTAGTTCTTAGGTATGAATTTCGATTGGGTATTTGGAATGTGATAGTGATTTGTTATGCTAAGTGCTTTACAAGGAATAGAAAACGCAATGAATTGCGGATATAAAAACCTTTAGCAAGCATTGTAAAAATTGACTCAAAAACACTTGCTTCACGCAATAGCTATAAGCATAAGCTGATTTTTGTAGCATCAAATTCTGACTCAGAACTCAATTAAAAATTGTAACTTTATGGTTGTTAATAATTTCGTATGCAAATTTTAGAGGAAAACATAGAGCGGATAAAGGAACTTTGTAAAGAACATAGAGTTAAAAGATTTTCTGTTTTTGGTTCTGTATTGACTGACAACTTTTCCCCAAATTCAGACATCGACTTTATAGTTGATTTTGACGAAAAAGACCCATTAAAGTATACTGATTTGTACTTTCAACTTAAAGATAAATTAGAGCTAGTTTTAAAGAGACAAATAGATCTGATAGAGGAACGAGGTTTAAAAAACACTTTTTTCAAAAAAGAAATTGAATCGTCAAAAGTTGTTATTTATGGATAACAAAATAAATGCTTGGCTTGAGGATATTTTAAGGTCTATTGATGAAATTTTTGATTTTTTACCTCAAAATCCAAATTTCTTAGAATTTCAAAAAGATATTAAGACAAAAAAAGCGGTTGAAAGAAATATTGAAATTATTGGAGAGGCAGTTAACAGAATCACTAATTATAAAAGCACTACAATTGAAATTCAAAACGCAAGACAAATTGTTGGGACAAGAAACAGAATAGCTCACGAATATGATAACATTTCCGATGAAGTTATTTGGACAATAATTGTGAGAGAACTACCAAAATTAAAGGAGGAAATTTTGGGAATCAAATAATTAACAAATGCGTATCTACCCCTTCGGTTAATAGGGATTTCATGGTCATTGCTCAATGCAAGACCCTCCGCCGAATTCTGATTGAAATCTTCTTTTCTTTTGACCTTTACTTTTTTAAATAAGGAATTGAAATAACTAATTTCAACTAGGAGTAAAAACCTATCAAAACTCCATCCCTTCAACAATCTCCACCAATTTCTCCGCCCAATACTGATAAATCATACCACTTGGATGGAGTTGGTCTGAGACAACAGATTCAGACTTCATCCCATTGATTCTATAATGTTCGGTGATATCAATATATGCAATACCCATTTCTTCTGAGATTGCTTTTTTCGCTTGATTATATTGATCAATTTCCCGAGCTACTTTCTCTTGATCTGAACCTCTATTTACTGCAAAAGGGGTAACTCCCCAATCAGGAATTGAAAGCACGACTACATGGCTTTTATCTCCTTTGGCAAATGTGATGGCATCTTCCAGAAGTTGTCGGAATTCATTTCGGTAATTTTCTACAGGTCTTCCTCTATATTGATTATTTACACCAATCAACAAAGTGACCAAATCATAATTTTCCCCTTCTATATCCGCAGCTTTGATTCCATTTGCTAACTCGTCGGTTGTCCAACCTGTCGTGGCAATAATTTTTGGTTCTGAAAAAATCAGTCCTGACTCTTTGAGCATCTCTACGGCCTGATGAGGATATCGATCTTTTGCTTCAACACCTTCTCCTATAGTATAACTATCGCCAAGTGCCAAATATGTCAGTTTATTTGAATCCATTTTTTGATTTTGTTTTGAAATATTTTGAGAAGAAATACAACTCCACTGTCCAAGTACAAGGAAAAAAGAAGCGATTGAAAGAAGTTTTTTCATAAGATTTTATTGAAATATTTGTTCCAGCATGGTTAGAGTACATGCATCTGCATCGAGTTTGACTTTAGCGCCAACTGGGATAATAAATTGTTTTGGGATATGCCCAATCATAGCACCTTTGTAAGCTGGGATTCCCAATGGAAGAATATAATCATCCAATACATCATCCAATGTAAGTGAACCATAGCCACCTGACGGAGTGCAGTCAGTGCATTGACCAAAGACAAATCCCTTGATCTGATCTAAAGTACCATTAAGTTTCAAGGTGCTCATCATTCGATCAATCTTGTAGGGATCTTCTCCGATATCTTCCAAAAAGAGGATGGCATCTTTAAAATCTGGCAAATAAGGAGTTCCAGAAAGAGCTGTTAAAACCGTGAGGTTCCCTCCGAGAATTTTACCTTCTGCTGTTCCAGAATTCAAGGTAATGGTTCTATTATTCTTGATTACCAAGTCATCACCTTTCTGGGTTTCATTTTGAAAAACAGCTTGTGATTTATCAAAGAAAATATTTTTGAATTGTCTCACATTAAAATCATTCCAACTACCCGTTCCATTTGGCCCGTGGAATGTGATTAATCCTGTTTTTGCATGAATGGCATTATGCAAAGCAGTAATGTCAGAGTACCCAAGTAGTGGTTTCGGGTTCTTTTTAATCAGTTCGTAGTCGATTAGTGGGAGAATTCTCGCTGCCCCAGAACCTCCACGGATACAAATGATGGCTTTCACCTCTGAATCTGCAAACATGCTATTTAAATCACTTGCTCTTTCTTCATCCGTTCCGGCAAGATGACCGCGACGGTTTTTGAGATTTTCACCAAGTTTTACTTTAAATCCTAAAGCTTCTAAAACTTCCTGAGCAAATAAAAACTGGATTCGCTCTGCTGTAGCAGAAGAAGGACTGATTAATCCCACAGTATCCCCTTCATTTAGAGGTTGGGGTAGGAGTGAATTGAGATTCTTTCTTTCTTCCTTTAAGGGATCAAAAGCTAAAAATGGAACTGCCCCAAGTGTAAGACCAAGAGATTTGATGAAATTCCTTTTATTCATTTTTATTCAATTCATAAATGATTTATAAAACTAAATTTATTCTTAATAATTGTCACGTATGAAGACAAGCACTTTTTCCATTTCCCTCCGAATTTCACTTGCTTTGTTGAGATAATTATTGTTCAAAAAAGCAAATGCATAATATCGATCACTTTTTGATTTGATAATTCCTACCAAAGCGTGGTTATTGCTAATTGTACCAGTTTTGGCAAATACATAAGGTCTATTGCCTCTGTAGTTGTATTTGAGCGTGCCATTTATTCCACCTTGAGGAAGTAGGTTAAGTAATTCATTCCTTGGCATGGCTTGATCGATTTTTTCAATTAGCCTTATCATACTTCGCGGAGTTACTAAGTTGTGTCTTGATAAGCCTGAGCCATCTACCCACTGAGGTTCGTCAGGGAGGTCATTCATATACTTTTTTAGAATACTTTTGATGGCTTTTTCGCTATTCAATTCTCCCAGCATTTGATCAGAGACCATCAATAGAATTTGTTCAGCTATAAAATTATCACTTTCCTGAAGCATTTCTTTCCACAATGGTCGCATCGTTCCACCGTGAAAAACTTGACTATTGGAAGGGAGTTGGGTGTTGACTAAGTCAACTGGCTTCTGAAGGATATCGCGCAATAAGCTCACTGTAAGTTCTGATGAAGTTACAAAAGGCAAGATTGTGCCAGGGTTAGTATAGGTCCTCGGGTTGTAATAAAAAGTGTTACTATGAAAATCTCTTCTTACAGTCGTAAGATTTCCATTTATATTTTTTGATTCGATCTTAAATGTAGGAATATTGGCTTGAGGAACACGATTGACATTTCTAAAAGTGACGATATTTCCATAAATCGGTAAGGGAGAACGCTCGGCTGAATAAGCATAATAATAGTCATCCCACTGCCAACCATATCCAAATGGTGTGTCATTCCAGTTTTGATCCGAAAAGTAAATTTTGCTGTAAGACTTTAGAAACTCTTCAATTTTTGGTTGGGGTAAAATATTGTATTTCCACGAAGGGTCGCCAGAGCCCCAAATAGTGATTTCATTCCCATTTGTTGTGTAGCGAAAAGAATTGGTTTGGTTGTTCATGACCATTAGAGAAGCATAAAAAGTCAACAGCTTTGTGGTAGAAGCAGGGATAAAATTCATGTGACTATTTTTTTCATAATGGACCCACTGACTATCCAGATCATAAAGCATAAACCCAGTCAGGTGATTGTCGAAAAAAGTATTCGGTCCAAGCAGTTGATGAAGTTTCTCATACCTTAAAGAAATGCTATCCTCGGCGACTTCTCTTTGTGAGAATACATTAAATATAAAGTTTGTTAGGAAAAAAGTGATCAAAAAAGCTCTTTTAAACATCATGAAGTAATTTTTACTGATCTGCTTGATAAGAATAAGTAAATCCAACCTAAAATAAACGCCAAACCGCCAAAGGGCGTGATTGCACCTAGCCAAGTAATTCCAGTTAAGGACATCACGTAAAGCGATCCTGAAAAAATAATAATTCCAGCTAAAAAGAAATATCCAGAGAAATTTAATTTTTTATTATTTGGGAATTGAATTTTTAAAACACCAATAAGTGCAATTGCTAAAGCATGGTAGAAATGATACTTGACAGCTGTCTCGAAGGTTTCTGTTCTTCCATATTCAGCTAAAATTCCAGCCAAACTATGGGCTCCAAAAGCTCCAATTCCTACAGCCAAAGCTCCCAAAATGGCTGCAATTTTGATATGTATGTTCATGTTTTTTTAAATTATTTGTGAGGTGAGAAAGCTGGAAATTTTTTGAGTAAAATGATCCTTTTATATCATAAAGGCTAGAAATGACCTTATCTCGTATTAGCAAAATTTCAACTTTTAAAATCTTTCAATTTCTGCTTCCGAAAATCGCCGATCCGATTCTGACCATCGTACTTCCTTCTTCCTGAGCAATCAGGTAGTCTCCGCTCATGCCCATGGAGATTTCTTTTAAGTTAAAATTCTGAGGAAGTTCATTCGATTTTAATTCCTCAAACAATGCTTTCAAACCTTTAAACTCCCTTCTGATTACGTCTTCATTATCTGTAAATGTTGCCATTCCCATCAACCCAACGATTTTGACGTGTTCCAGTTCTTTGATTTCTTTACTTTGAAGCATTTCCTCCAATTCTACTTGATCAAAACCAAATTTACTTTCCTCTTTTGCAATGTGCATTTGAAGTAAACAAGGGATGATGCGGTCAGCTTTTTTTGCCTCTTTGTTGATCTCTTTGAGCAACTTAAAGGAATCTACGCCATGGATCAAATAAATAAATGGTGCTATATATTTGACTTTGTTCCGCTGAAGATGACCGATCATGTGCCATTGGGTGTCCTGTGGCATTTGAGTTTGCTTGTCAACTAATTCTTGAACTTTATTTTCTCCAAAATCCCTGATTCCTGCCGCATAAGCTTCTTTGAGAGCATCCACAGGTTTAGTTTTGCTCACTGCTACAAGCTTACAGTTAGGGTTTACAAAGGTGTTTTTTATTTCAATTAAATTCTCTTTAATACTCATTCCTTTAAATTTGTTCCATTAAATCTTGTAGGCTCCTAAACAAAGATATGGCAATATTAGGTACATTGCTAAAAAAGAAAGGAGCTTTCCCGATAAAGATGTAGCTATGATGCAATAAAGTATTCAAAACAAAATCGGATAGAATAGCTTTAAAAGAACAACACCTATGTGCTGTTTCTTAATCATTTGAAATTGAAATTGATGAAATATTTAATTTGCCAATCTGAATCATTTAAAATAATCAAAAAGAAAACAGAATGTATATAAGTCGAAATTTCAAACCCGCATTTTTTATTGTTTTATTCTTATTATTCGCAGTCTCTTTTGTCCAAGCTCAAGATACCCCTGCAAGACTAACAGAATTCAATCAAGTGAGAATAGATTACAACAAATCAGGAATGATCATCTTAGGTTCATGGGCTTTGGGCAATATCGCTTTGGGTGGATTCATGGCTGGGAGAACATCGGGGGAAACAAAAGCTTTTCATCAAATGAACATTTACTGGAATACGGTCAACTTGGCTATTGCTGGTTTTGGATATTACGCTGCTTTGAATGAAATCCCGAGCTCAGAGTTTTGGGAGACTATGCACGCACAAAACAGCATCGAAAAAATATTGCTGGTCAATGCTGCTTTGGACTTGGGCTACATGGCCGGAGGTATGTATTTATTAGAAAGAGGAAGTCGATTGGACAAAGAACAGTTTAAAGGTTTCGGGAAATCTGTAATTTTGCAAGGAGCATTTTTGATGAGCTTCGATGCTATCAAATATGTTTTTCACAATGTCCACGGCAAGGAACTTCCCGCAATCATGAATCATATCGGTGTCACTCCAAGTGGAGTAGGATTGCTGATGAATTTTTAGGAATCTTTCGCCAATTTTTTTACCACAGATAGACACGGATTAACTCTATTAATTTTTTAACACGTCATATCGAGCAAAGCGAAATATCTCATATTCGTTAAATCAAAAAGCTACTCTCTAAAATCACAAAGCGATATCTCACATTCTTTCGATATTACAATGAAATCACAAAGCTCTTTTTGTGACCCTCGTGTATCCTTCATTGTTCTTAGTGGTTCAATCAAAAATCTACCTTCTTAAATCTAAAATCTAAGATCTACCCTCTACAATTTGAATTCCTCCTCTTGGCTCTTGCTTATTTCCCCTTACTTCTAAAAGAAAAGCCTCCCCGAAGTAAATCAGAGAGGCTTTTTTTAAATATTAATTAAAGCGAATGATTAGTCAGCTAAGTATTTTTCAACTGGCACATAATCTAAATTGAAAGCTTCTGCAACTGCCTTGTACACCACGTCACCATTGATGATATTCAGTCCTGGAACTAGCTCTTTATTTTCTTTAGCTGCTACTTTCCAACCTTTATCAGCTAGTTGGATGGCATAAGGTAGTGTAGCATTTGTTAATGCAAGTGTGGACGTGTAAGGGACTGCTCCTGGCATGTTTGCCACACAATAATGAACCACTTCGTCAATCACGTAAGTTGGATTTTCGTGTGTAGTAGGCTTACAAGTTTCGATACATCCACCTTGATCTACCGCCACATCCACCAAGACAGCACCTTTTTTCATATCTGTCAACATATCTCTGGTGATCAAGTGAGGTGCTTTTGCTCCTGGGATCAAAACTGCTCCCACGATCAAATCAGCATCTTTGATCATCTCCCTGATATTGTATTCGTTAGACATCATGGTCTTAACATTGGCAGGCATCACATCTGACAAATATCTCATTCTCTGAAGAGATACATCCATGATCGTTACATCCGCACCAAGTCCAGCAGCCATCCATGCAGCTTGTGTTCCTACAATTCCACCACCTAAAATGATTACTTTAGCAGGAAGAACACCCGGTACACCACCCAGCAAAATTCCCCTACCACCTAGTGGTTTTTCAAGGTAATTTGCTCCTTTTTGGATTGCCATACGGCCAGCAACTTCTGACATAGGAACCAAAAGTGGTAAACTTCTATCAGGTCTCTCTACAGTTTCATAAGCCAAACAAACCGACTTGTTTTCGATCATTGCCTTGGTCAAAGGTTCGTATGACGCAAAATGGAAATAGGTGAACAACAACTGACCTTCTTTGATTAACTTATATTCAGGTTCGATAGGTTCTTTCACCTTCATGATCATCTCAGCGATAGCGTACACATCTTCGATAGTTGGAAGAATAGCAGCTCCAGCTTCTGTGTACATATCGTCAGTAAATCCACTTCCTTCACCAGCAGTATGCTGAACAAATACAGAATGGCCTCTCTTTACAAGCTCTTGAGCACCTGCCGGCGTCAATGCAACCCTGTTTTCGTTGTTTTTAATCTCCTTTGGAACACCTATTATCATGTCGTGTAAATTTGGGTTATAATTATGGCGGCAAATATAATAAGGGATAAGGATTCTCCTTCTAATTCATCACACTTATTTTGATTCGAATATGAAATCAAATGATAATTAGAATTTAATTTTTTATAAATGACTTTTTCTTAATAAAATTTCAAAAATTGTGCTTTTAAAACTTAAAATTCTGATCATTTTTATTCTTGATCTATGACTTTTAGAACCATTGGCAATTTTGCTCTTTCATATTTGTTATATTTTGAAATAATCATTAATACAGAATATTATTTTTATTTAAATCTGTAAAATAATTATTGTCGAAATAAATTATTGAAAAATGTAAAAATTATTCTGTCTTCGAGTTTGTAAAAATAACAAAATTCTTTATTTTTGAAATACTTGCAAAACAAGTGTGATAACCCAAAATAGCTTAAAGATTACATTAATATGACAGAAGTGGCGACATTATCTAAAAATCGAAACCCGAAGCCCCTAAATAAGGAGCAACTTTTGAAAGATTACCGAATAGCACAAGAAAGCAGGCAGGCTTCTCTGATGGGAAGAAAGGAAGTTTTTATGGGAAAGGCTAAATTCGGAATTTTTGGTGATGGTAAAGAATTGGCTCAATTGGCCATGGCTAGATATTTTGAAAATGGTGATTTTAGAGCTGGTTATTATAGAGATCAGACTTTTATGTTTGCCATAGATCAACTGACAGTCAAAGAATATTTCGCTCAGCTTTATGCTCATACTGATGTGGAAGCTGATCCCGCTTCTGCAGGCAGACTTATGAATGGTCATTTTGCGACAAGATCATTGAATAATGATGGAACTTGGAAAAATCTCACAGAAATGAAAAACTCTTCTGCGGATATTTCTCCAACAGCTGCTCAAATGCCAAAATTGCTCGGGCTTGCGTATGCATCTAAGTTGTTCAAAGAAAATAAAGGACTTCATGAACTAACCGAGTTTTCAAACAAAGGAAATGAAGTAGCATGGGGTACTATCGGAAATGCATCCACTTCAGAAGGGATGTTTTTTGAATCCATCAACGCAGCAGGTGTACTTCAAGTCCCTATGGTAATCTCAGTCTGGGATGATGGCTATGGAATCTCTGTTCCCAATGAATATCATACTACAAAAGGCAGCATTTCTGAAATCCTCAAAGGATTACAGCGCAATGATGACCAAAAGGGCTATGAAATCTTTGTAGTCAAAGGTTGGGATTATGAAGCTTTGGATAGAGCATTTGAAAATGCAGCTAGGATTGCAAGAGAAGAACATGTACCTGTATTGATTCACGTAGTAGAAGTAACACAACCTCAAGGTCATTCTACCTCAGGTTCGCATGAAAGATATAAATCGGCAGAAAGATTGGAATGGGAAAAAAATCATGACTGCATTCTAAAATTCAGAGAATTTCTTCTAGATAGAAAAATTGCTGATGAAGAGCAGCTCAACCAAATAGAATCAGAGGCTAAACAATTTGTCAAAGAGCAAAAAGATTTGGCATGGAAGTCTTTCGCAGATGGAATCAAAGATGAACTGAAAGAAGCGGTGGATTTGCTTTCAGCTCTTGCTTCAAAATCTTCAAATACTTCGGCGATCATGCAGTTAGCCGAGGATTTGAAAAAAACATTGAATCCAATCAGAAAAGATGTAATCAGTACAGTAAGGAGAGCACTTTGGCTCGTAAGAACTGATTCTGACGATGTGAAAGCTGATTTGAAAGCTTGGTATGCTAATCAACAAGATCTTAATAATGACAGATACAACAGTCATTTATACAGTGAGTCAATCTATAGTGTAGAAAAAATCGCTTCTATCGCGCCCAAATATACCGAAGAGTCTCCACTAGTAGATGGAAGAGAAATCTTACAAGCCTGTTTTGATGATATTCTTCAAAGAGATCCTCGATTTTTTGCTTTTGGTGAAGATGTAGGAAAGATTGGCGATGTTAATCAGGCTTTCGCTGGATTACAAGCCAAATATGGTGAGTTGAGAGTGACGGATACGGGAATCAGAGAATGTACCATCATAGGTCAGGGACTTGGTGCAGCGCTCAGAGGACTTCGCCCGATGGCTGAAATTCAATATTTAGATTATATTTATTATGCATTGATGACTTTGGCCGATGATGTTGCCTCCTTGCAATATCGTACCAAAGGAGGTCAAAAAGCTCCGTTAATTGTTCGTACAAGAGGGCATAGATTAGAAGGGGTTTGGCATGCAGGTTCACCGATTGGTATGCTGCTTCATTCTTTGAGAGGGATGTTGATTTGTGTTCCAAGAGACATGACCCAAGCCGCAGGAATGTACAATACCTTATTAGAAGCAGACGAACCAGCTTTAGTGATTGAATGTCTAAATGGCTATAGGCTAAAAGAAAAAATGCCAAGTAATATTGGCGAATTTAAAGTACCCCTAGGAGTTCCTGAAATTCTGAAAGAAGGAAATGATATGACTGTGGTAACTTATGGTTCTATGTGTAGGATTGTAATGGATGCTGCCCAAGAATTGAGCGATATGGGAATTGATATTGAAGTGATTGATGCTCAGACTTTATTGCCATTTGATACAACTGGCATCGTAGGAAAATCTATTCAGAAGACGAACAGGGTTTTGTTTGCAGATGAAGACGTTCCAGGAGGAGCTTCGGCTTACATGATGCAGCAAGTGATCGAAGATCAAAAAGCTTATTATCACTTGGATTCAGAGCCTGCTACTTTAGCAGCAAAAGCTCATAGACCAGCTTATTCTTCTGATGGGGATTACTTCTCTAAACCTTCCGTTGAAGATGTTGTAGAGAAAATTTATGCTATGATGAACGAATTCGATCCTGCTAAATTTCCTTCGATTGACTAATTAAATTATTTATAAAAACATTGATAACCAGCAGTTTTACAACTGTTGGTTATTTTTTTTAAATACTAGATTTTTTCATCAACAAAACCTCAACCATAGAACATTACAACCTTCCAACCTTTTCCATTTCCTACTTTTCATGCAATTGTGTACCTTTGAATCTTCTTAAAAAAGACATCCAAAACTCAGGACATGATTCTCTTTTTCCAATCCCCTCAAGCAGTTATTTACGCTGTTCAATCCAAACACCCAATTCATAAATCTGATATCGAAAAACTACTTTGGCTTTTTGGAGAAGCTAAAGAGATTCAGTCAGATAAGGTCTCAGGTCGGTATGCAGGACCTCGAAAGGAAATGATCACTCCTTGGTCAACAAATGCTGTAGAAATCACCATCAATATGGGTATTTTGGGTATTCAAAGAATAGAAGAGTATATACCAATTTCGGAAGAAGATAGTATTGATCCCATGTTACAAGCCGCTTATGACGGATTGGATCAAGATATTTTTGATATTCATGTGGAGCCAGAAAAGGTAGTTGAAGTAAAAGATATTAAAGCTTACAATGCTACTGAAGGTTTGGCGCTTAGCCAAGAAGAAGTGGAATATTTAGAAAATGTATCGAAAAAGCTTGAAAGACCGCTTACAGACTCTGAAGTTTTTGGGTTTAGTCAAGTAAACTCTGAACATTGTCGACACAAGATATTCAATGGATCGTTTGTCATCGATGGAGAAGAAAAAGAAAAAACACTCTTTCAACTCATTAAAGAAACTTCCAAGAGACATCCTAATCGAATTGTCTCTGCTTATAAAGACAATGTTGCTTTTGTTCAAGGGCCAAGAGCACAGCAATTTGCTCCAAAAACACAAGATAAACCCGATTTTTTTGAACCTGAGACAATTGATACAGTCATTTCTCTCAAAGCAGAAACACATAATTTCCCAACGACCGTTGAGCCTTTCAATGGAGCCGCTACAGGTGCAGGAGGTGAAATTAGAGATAGGATGGCTGGGGGCACAGCATCTATTCCACTAGCTGGAACAGCCGTTTATATGACCTCTTATCCACGTTCAGAAAAGGGTAGAAGCTGGGAAAAAAATCTTTCAGAACGTCCTTGGCTCTATCAAACTCCCATGGATATCTTGATCAAAGCATCCAATGGAGCGAGTGATTTTGGAAATAAATTCGGTCAGCCTTTGATTTCTGGTTCAGTTTTGACTTTTGAACATGAAGAAGATGGCAAGGCACATGGTTTCGATAAAGTGATTATGTTGGCTGGTGGTGTTGGTTTCACAAGAAGTCAATACAGCAAGAAAAATGATCCTGCCAAAGGTGATAAAATCATCATCATGGGTGGAGATAATTACCGAATTGGAATGGGAGGGAGTGCAGTTTCTTCTGTAGCTACCGGAGAATTTTCCAATGCGATAGAATTGAATGCCATTCAGCGATCCAATCCTGAAATGCAAAAGCGTGTCATGAATGTAATTCGTGCTATGGCCGAATCTGACAATAATCCCATCGTTTCGATCCATGACCATGGTGCTGGCGGGCACTTAAACTGTCTTTCTGAATTAGTAGAAACTACAGGAGGCACAATCCACATTGATAAACTTCCAGTAGGTGATCCAACTCTTTCTTCTAAAGAAATTATTGGAAATGAATCTCAGGAAAGAATGGGGCTTGTCGTTGGTAAAAAAGACCTTCAATTACTTCAGAAAATTTCAGAAAGAGAACGAGCTCCTTTTTATGTTGTAGGTGAGACAACTGGAGATATGCACTTCAAATTTGAAAATCAAAATACGGGTGAAAAGCCAGTTGATTGGAATTTGTCTTACATGTTCGGTAGTTCTCCAAAGACAATTCTAGAAGACAAGAGTGGAAATTCAAATTTTGCAGATTCCGAATTTGATGTTCAGCATCTGAAACAATATATCTCTGAAGTGCTTCAATTAGAGGCAGTGGCTTGTAAAGATTGGTTGACGAACAAAGTCGATCGCTCTGTAACGGGAAGAGTTGCCAAGCAACAGACGGTAGGAGAGATTCAAGTTCCATTGAATAATGTGGCAGTGATGGCAATTGATTTCACAGGTCAAAAAGGTATCGCCACATCAATCGGACATGCACCTGTAGCCGCTTTGGCAAATCCTGAAGCTGGTTCAAGATTAGCCATTGCAGAAGCAATGACCAATTTGGTTTGGGCTCCAATTCAAGATGGTTTGGCAGGGATTTCTCTAAGTGCCAACTGGATGTGGCCCGCAAAAAATGTGGGTGAGAATGACAGGCTTTATCGAGCGGTAGAGGCAGTCAGTGAGTTTGCGATTGATTTGGGAGTGAATATTCCAACAGGAAAAGACTCTCTTTCCATGACTCAAAAGTACCCTGATGGAAAAATTGTTTATTCACCTGGAACAGTCATAATTTCTTCAATTGGTGAATGTTCTGATATTAATAAAACTGTCTCTCCTGATCTGAAACCAGTGGAAGGAAGTAAACTGTTTTACATAGATTTTTCAAAGGATTTACCAAAGCTTGGGGGCTCAAGCTTCTATCAGATTTTGAATAAAATAGGTTCAGAAACTCCTGATGTAAAAGATAGCCACTATTTTGGAATGGCTTTTATGACCTTACAAAAACTGATCGAAAAAGGAGAAATTTTAGCAGGACATGATATTTCTTCAGGAGGATTGATCACCGCTTTGTTAGAAATGACTTTCCCATCAACAAAAGTTGGGCTTACTGTAAAAACAGATCGACTAGCTGGAAACGATATTATAAAATCACTTTTTGCTGAAAACCCTGGAGTGTTGATTCAAGTGGTCAATCCAGAGCGTACACGAGCAGTATTGGCCAATCAAGGAATAGATTATATTCCACTCGCAACAGTCAACCTAACTGGAAAAGTTGAATTGACAGGTCTGAATATGGAATTAGACGTTGCAGAAATGCGCGATACTTGGTTCAAGTCTTCTTATTTGCTTGACAAAAAGCAATCTGGTGAAAAATTAGCTGCAGCGAGATTTGAGCATTATAAATCACAAGCACTTTCTTATACATTTGGTCAGAATTGGGAAGGAACATTTGATTCATTCAGCCTCAATCCATATCGCAAAGAAAAATCAGGAAAAACAGCTGCAATCATTCGTGAAAAAGGTGTGAATGGTGATCGTGAGATGGCCTATTCGCTATGGTTAGCAGGTTTTGACGTCAAAGATGTGCACATGACAGACTTGATTGCTGGAAGAGAAACATTGGAAGATGTGCAAATGATCGTATTTGTAGGTGGATTCTCAAATTCCGATGTACTTGGTTCAGCAAAAGGCTGGGCAGGCGCATTCCTTTATAATGAAAAGGCAAAACAAGCTTTAGACAATTTCTATGCAAGAAAAGACACCTTGAGTTTAGGAGTTTGTAATGGCTGTCAATTGATGGTGGAGCTTGGACTAGTTACACCTGAGCATGATGTCAAGCCAAAAATGCTACACAATGCATCTCACAAGTTTGAATCTGCTTTCGTAAATGTCAATATTCCAGAAAATAATACAGTGATGTTCAAAAGTCTTGCCGGTAAGCGTCTTGGCGTATGGATAGCACATGGAGAAGGTAAATTCTCCTTACCAAAATCACTCTCCGACTATCACGTTGGGATGACTTATGCTTACGAAGCATATCCAGGAAATCCAAATGGATCAGACCATGCTGTGGCGGGTATTGCATCTGCTGACGGAAGACATTTAGCCATCATGCCACACATTGAGCGTTCGTTGAAGCCATGGAACTGGCCACACTACGCCACAGAGAGATTAGACGACGAAATCACTCCTTGGGTAGAGGCATTTGTCAATGCGTTTAATTGGGTGAATGAAGTGAAGTGATTAGTTGATTGAGTAATCAGTAAATTAGTTATTGGTTAATTTAGTAAATAGTTATTGGGGATTAGTGGATTGAGTTATTGGTGATCAGTTGATTAGTGGCCTGAGTGATCAGTTTTTAAATATTATAAAGCCTACCTTAAGGTCTGTGTTATCACAGGCCTTTTTTACTTCCAAGGTTTGTGTCCTTAGAGGCCTTTCTTCCTTTTTGAAATTTCGCATTGCAATTAGTGGTCTGCTTGGACACAGTCCACGGGGAGAAATCTTGGCTAAATCTGGTTTAAATTCAACTCCTTTGGAGTTCGGGAATATATATTTTCTTTCATTTTAACCCCGAGTAGCGACTCGGTGTTAATCGAGATTTGTTCCCATTCGGGAACGGTTGTGAGGAACCTCAACTTTACAACTTTTAAACCTTTCAACCTTCAAACCCTAAACAACCAAATAACTAATCAACATCCTCCGTCTCCCTTTCTCGATAAATATTCCCCAACCATTGTCTATATCAAATGATTCTCCTTAATTTTAAGTCATGCAATGGACTACTAGTTTTGATATCCCTGAGTTTCAACCAAAGATCAATCACCAATCTTCACTTTATGCCATTGGTTCATGTTTTTCTACGATGATAGGGGAGAAACTGCATGATAGAAAATTCAATGTGCTGAACAATCCTTTTGGAACACTTTTTAACCCCATTTCCATCACACAAGTGCTGGAAGATGCGTTGCTTGAAATGCCTGTCAATACCGATATGGTTTTGATTCGGGATGCGGTTTACCTTCATTTTGGGATGCATTCTGATGTGTCGGGATATAGTAAAGATTCTCTAGAGCGGCTGATTCACAAAAAGCAGCAACAAACCAAAAAGCAATTAGAAAATGCCACGCACTTGTTGATTACATTTGGGACGGCATGGGTGTATGAATATGGTTCCTCTGGACAGATCGTAGCCAATTGCCACAAACAACCGGGTGACTTGTTTGAAAAGAGATTACTCAACTTGGAGGAAATTCATAAAACGTATATCGGCTTTATCAATATGTATCGGGAATTCAATCCCAATGCCAATATTATTTTGACAGTCAGTCCTGTTCGCCATACCAAAGATGGGATTCCCGAAAATCAACTCAGTAAAAGCCTATTAAGATTGGCTTGTCATGATATAGCCGAGTCATTTGACCATGTGCATTATTTCCCGAGTTACGAGATCATGATGGACGAACTCCGTGATTATCGCTTTTATAAATCGGATATGATTCACCCCACAGAACAAGCAGAGGATTACATTTGGGAGCATTTTAAGAATTCGTGGATTGATCCAAAGTCATTTACTACTATCCAAGAAGTAGAAAGCATCAGAAGAGAACTAGCCCACCGACCTTTCAATCCCGACAGTCCGGCGCACATGAAGTTCTTGGAAAATCTTCAGAAGAAACTCGAACGCCTCAGCCGAAGCTTCGACTTTTCCAAAGAAATGGATCAGTTGAGAAAGCAGGTGGATTATAGGAAGTGATGGGAGAGAAAGGGTTTTATTTAGTTATAGTAATTTATAAATTAGTGATTCTATAAATTGCATTTTTTAGTAACATATTTAGCATCTTTCTTCTAACCAACGAAATTTTAATTAATATTTTTATATATCTTGACAACTGAAAATTATCTGAATCAATCAAAGATTCGGTAAGTACATCAATTTGTATTAAAAATTTAAGATTTTTTTATGACCTCTATACCCAACCAAAACCCAGAGCAAATTGCTAGAGATTTGATTGATAAGCAACTGATGCTTGCGGGGTGGTTGGTGCAATCTAAAAATGAAGTAAATCTATCCGCCGGGAGAGGTATCGCCGTCAGGGAATATCAAACCTCTTCAGGTCCTGCTGATTATGTGCTTTTTGTAGATCGGAAGCCTGTTGGAATTATTGAAGCAAAAAGAGAAGAAGAAGGTGAAAGGCTTACGGTAGCAGAGGATCAATCTCGTGATTATGCTACCAGTAAACTCAAGTATCTAAATCATGGAGATCTTCCCTTTGTGTATGAAAGCACAGGAACGCTAACCAAATTTACCGATTATAGAGATCCAAAACCGCGTTCAAGGCCAGTATTTCATTTTCATAAACCCGAAACATTCGCTGAATGGTTGGATCAAGCAAAGACTTTGAGAGCCAGGTTGAGAGATTTTACAACCTTAGATGAATATGGCCTTCGCCCTGCGCAAATCAGAGCGATTAGAAATCTAGAAACTTCTTTCAAAGATAATCGTCCAAAAGCGCTGATTCAGATGGCTACTGGTGCTGGAAAGACTTTTACAGCTTGTACATTTATTTACAGATTATTGAAGTTTGCGAATGCAAAACGAATCCTTTTTTTAGTAGATACAAAGAACCTTGGCGAACAAGCTGAACAGGAATTCCTAAAGTATCAGCCAAATGACGATAACAGAAAATTCACAGAATTGTATAATGTACAGCGATTGAGTTCGAGTTATATCGCTTCTGATGCTCAGGTTTGCATATCGACGATTCAACGGTTGTATGCCATCCTTCAAGGAAAAGAACTGGAAGATACTGCAGAAGAGGAAAACCCTAATGAATCAAGTTGGACATATTCCAAACTGCTTTCTGGAAAAGATCCATTACCAGTAGCCTACAATGCCAAGAATCCTATTGAGCAGTTTGATTTTATCATTATAGATGAATGTCATCGTTCGATTTACAATTTATGGAAACAGGTGCTGGACTATTATGATGCTTTTTTGGTTGGGCTTACTGCTACACCGGACAAGCGAACTTTTGGGTTTTTCAATCAGAATGTAGTCAGTGAATATACTTATGAAGAATCCGTCCTAGATGGCGTGAATGTTCCTTATGATGTTTTTACAATAGAAACTGAAATCACTAAATCAGGCTCCATTATCAAAGCCAAAGAATTTGTTGATAGACGTGAAAAACTGACAAGGAAAAAAAGGTGGGAACAGCTGGAAGAGGATTTAGAATACAAACCAAGTCAACTCGACAGAAACATTGTCAATCCTAGTCAAATTCGAACGGTTATAAAAGCTTTTAGGGAAGCTTTACCTTCTATTTTCCCAGATCGATTTGATGAAGAGGGTGAGTTTGAAGTTCCAAAAACATTGATTTTTGCCAAAACAGATAGCCATGCAGACGACATTATCCAAATCGTCCGTGAGGAATTCAACGAAGGAAATGATTTTTGTAAAAAAATCACCTACAAGATTGAAGAAGATCCCAAATCTGTCCTCAACCGCTTTCGTAATTCTTGGGCTCCGAGAATAGCCGTGACAGTGGATATGATTGCTACTGGAACGGATGTCAAACCTTTGGAGGTTTTACTTTTTATGCGCGATGTCAAAAGCACCAATTACTTTGAACAGATGAAAGGTCGGGGCACGCGCACAATCAAATTTGATGATTTACAAAAAGTAACTAGAACCGCCAAACACACCAAAACCCATTTTGTGATTGTAGATGCTATAGGAGCAATCAAATCAAAAAAGACGGATAGTCGTCCCTTGGAGCGAAAGCCTTCTATTCCTCTCAAAGATTTACTCGGAGCCGTAAAGATGGGTGCACAAGATGAAGACCTATTTCTGTCACTTGCCAACAGACTACTAAGGCTAGAAAAAGAGCTCACAGAACCTGAAAAAGAGAAATTCTCAGATCTTGCCGAAGGGAAAAGCCTTCAAACCGTAATCAAAGATCTTCTCAATGCCTATAACCCAGATGTGATCGAGGACATAGAAGCTGAAGTTTCCAAAGAAATGATTGGACAAGCTCCAGATGATATTTCTAAAACTATTCAGGGAAAAGTGGAAGATTTAAGAACAGAGGCTGCTAAAATTTTTACTGGCCCGCTGACAGAGTATGTCGAGAAAGTCAGAAAAGCACATGACCAAGTTATTGACCATGTCAACATTGATCGGGTGATAAAATCTGAATGGGATACTTTCAGCAAAGACAAAGCCAATGAAGTAGTCAAAGAATTTGCTGAATACATCGAAACACACAAAGATGAAATTCTCGCATTGAGTATATTCTACGATCAGCCCTACAAAAGAAGGGAACTTAACCTAAAAATGATCAAAGAATTACTTGAACAATTGAAATTGGATCGACCCTTACTCGCACCTTCTTATGTGTGGGAGGCTTATCAGCAATTGGATCAGGTGAAAGAGAATTCACCAAAAAATGAACTGATAGCCTTGGTTTCATTGGTAAGGAAGGTGGCTGGTATTGATGCCCAACTGACTCCTTATGACAAAACAGTAAACCTGAATTTCCAAAAATGGATTTTCAAACAAAATGCGGGGCAACATAACAGATTCTCTGAAGAACAGGTGGAGTGGCTGCGGATGATCAAAGACCACATTGCAAGCAGTTTTCAAATTGATATCGAAGATTTGGATTATACACCTTTTGATGGAAAAGGGGGGAGGGGAATGATGTGGAATCTTTTTGAGACACAAATGGTCGATGTAATCGAAGAATTAAACAAGGAACTTACTGCATAGGCATTGGTATTGGCTATCTTTGCACTCTTATGATGTATAACAGAAGAAAAATATTATTGGCGATTTTAGAAGCATTTGGTGGTGAATTGGAAAAATTACAGCTACAGAAGCTTTTGATGATATTTTCTTCCTATCAAGAAGAAAGAAATTACCATTTTGTTCCTTACAAATTTGGCTGTTTTTCATTTCAAGCGAATGCTGATCTTTCTACAATGAGGAAGTATGAACAAGTTTTAGAAAGTGAAAAAACTTGGAAAAAAATAGACTCTATCGATTATGGGCAAAAGTTAAAACCAAAAGACAGATTAGCAAATACAAAGCTAAAAACGCTTTTCCAAGGAAAGAAATCTGAAGACCTTATAAGATATACTTACACCAAATTCCCCTATTATGCGATCAATAGCACAGTTTCAGGACGCTATTTGAATGATCTTGAAAAGGCGATAGTAGAAGCCGAAAAGCCAAAATCCAATAAGAAGGCATTGTTTACAATAGGATATGAAGGATTGAGTTTGGAACAATACATCAACAAATTACTAGCAGAAGATGTCAAGGTACTATGTGATGTGAGGAAAAATTCTTTCAGTATGAAATATGGCTTCAATAAATCACAATTGACGATGGCTTGCCAAGGTGTGGGAATTCGGTTTATCCATATTCCAGAGGTGGGGATAGTCTCTGACAAAAGGCAGGAATTGAATAATCAAAGTGATTATGACGCACTCTTTGAAGATTACAAAGAGACAGTCCTACCACAAACACGCACCCAACAGCAAGAGATTCTCGACTTGATCAAAAATTTTGATAGAGTTGCCATCACTTGTTTTGAAGCGGATATCTGTCAGTGCCATAGAAAGCATTTGGCTGAGGCAATTTGTGAACTTCCTGATTTTGAGTATGAACTTTTACATATATAAATTATGCCAAGAGAAAAAGTACTTTTAACCGTCACAACATATCCATTGCCATCTAGGATCTATATTTCTTTTTGGGCACCACCAAAGAATGGCATATGCGAAGGGCTAATAATCCTTTTGTAATTATTGGGGTTTTTTATCCTGGTTTGCCTCCAAAACCAAGTACGACACCTTTGTTTGGTTAATATTCTTAATTTCAATTTCAGGAGAATGAATCTAAAGGAAGCTAAATTAATTATTTCGGAATTAGAATTATTAAGAATACCTTTTGAATCAACATTCGACAAACTCCGTTTAACTAATACATTTGAATTTCAATTGAAATTCGTAATTTGAAGAACTTTTTAAATCTAATGACATGATCGCTTTCGAAAATAAACCAGAAATAGGAAAAGGTATTTATACCTTACCTGATATATCCCATATCTTAAAGATACCTTACCGAAAGGTCAGAAGGTGGGTTCGTACCTATTGGGATGGGAAGCTAGGTAAGAAATATCAACAGCAATACTCCTGGGAAAGAGATGGTTCAGTCGCTGTGAATTTCCATACAGTTGTTGAACTCTATGTCATGATTCAATTTGCAGAAAAAGGCGTAAAGACCCATGAAGTTTTGACTGCGCACCAAGAATTAGCTGAAATTTTTCAAACACCATTTCCATTTGCCCAGAAGGAAGTACTAGACCAAGTTCAAACAGATGGAAAATCTGTCTATTGGAGAATTGACAATGTTTTAGTTTCAATGAATGGGACTAGGCAAATAAATCTTGAAATAATTAAGGTATTTTTCAAAAAGTTGGAATTTGATGGAGAAGTGGTTTCTAAACTTTGGCCAATGGGTAAAGAAAGTTCAATAGTGATTGATCCTCAGCGAAAATTTGGTCATCCAATTATTGAAGGTAAAAATATATACCCAGAAACAATTTACGGTCATTTTAAAGCTGGTGATCCTGTAGATTATATTGCATACATATATCAAATCTCAGAGAAACAAGCGCAAGATGCGATTACTTATTGTGAATCGGCCGCATGAAAATTTTTACGGATGAAAATATACCGCCACATCTAGCCATTGGGTTCAATATTCTTCAAGCTCCAGAAAGTAAGAAAACAGGGATTCCTATAGAAGTGATCCATTGGCCTGAGTATTCCACTTATAGTGAGAAAGATGAAGAGTGGATGCCTAAAGTGGCCGCATTAAAATCCTGCATGATCACCCAAGATTATCAAATCGCCAAGCGAAAACATGAAATTGAAATATTCAGGAAATGTGGCCTTGGGATTTTTTTTATCAAGGGGAAAAACAAAAAACTACAATTAACAATTTGGGAAATGGTTGAGGTTTTAGCTAAAGTCTGGCCTGAACTCACCAATATTGCTGTAAATGAAAAAAAGCCTTTTGGTTATGAAATCCTTTACAATGGCAAAATCAGAAAAGTCACCCTATGAAAAAAGATTGGATAGAAGTTGAATTAAAAACTGTAAGTGAAATAATTACTGGTGGAACACCAATAAAAGCAGATTTAACAAATTATAATTCTAATGATTTTCCCTTCTACAAGCCAACAGACTTAAATCAAGGAATAAATACAATTGATTCCCAAGACTTTATGTCTTTAAAAGCATATAAACTTGCAAGAAAGGCTCCAAAAAACTCAATTCTTGTAACCTGCATTGGCGCAACAATCGGAAAAACAGGATTAATTAAAAAAGATGGAGGTTTTAATCAGCAAATTAATGCTGTAATTCCTGATAGGTTCGTTCATTATAAATTCTTGTATTTTCAGATTGTTAGTCAGGAATTTCAAAATAAAATTAAAGATAATTCATCATCTACAACTCTTCCAATTCTTAATAAGTCAAAATTTTCAATTCTTAAAATTAAACTATCTCCACTCCCCGAACAACGCGCCATCGTCGCTCGGATTGAGGAGCTTTTCAGTGAGCTAGACCATTCCATTTCGAACTTGCAATCCGCCCTTTCCAAACTCGAAATTTATAGACAAGCGGTGCTTAAGAAGGCTTTTGAGGGAGGATTTACTTCTAATATAGATTTAGTTTTAAAACTTCCTAATAATTGGAGAAAAATTAGACTTGGAAAGATTCTAAAGGTTTCAAGTGGAAAAGGACTTACATCAAATCAAATGGATGGGGGAAAATTTTTTGTTTATGGAGGTAACGGGATAAATGGAAATCATTCGGAATTTTTATTTTCAGATCCAAAACTTATAATTGGCAGAGTTGGTGTGCGATGCGGTGTGACTCACATTACTCTACCATTCTCTTGGGTTACAGACAATGCTCTTGTTATTGAATTTAAGCAAGGGGAAATTCATGATCTCCATTTTATGAAATTAAAACTTGAATTTGAGAATTTAAATAAATTATCAAATTCAACTGCGCAGCCAGTTATTTCAGGTTCTAAAATTTATGACTATGAGTTAAATATACCTGAATATTCAGAGCAGCTGCAAATAGTCCAAGAAATCGAATCTCGCCTTTCAGTTGCAGATAAGATGACCGAAACAATCCAAACGAGTTTAAAGAAAGCAGAAGCCATGCGTCAGAGTATTTTGAAAAAGGCTTTTGAAGGAAAGTTGTTGACAGCATCCGAGCTGGAAGCTTGTAGAAAAGAAGCAGACTGGGAGCCTGCTGAGAGGTTGTTGGAGAGGATTAAAAGTGAAAAAATATAAGAAATAAAAAAATTGTAATATGAATGTTACTCCAAAAGATTTCACGCTTCATTCTTTATTGAACGTGCCAACAGAACAGTTCAAAGTACCATCCTATCAAAGACGTTATGCATGGAAATACCCTCAGCATAGAGCCTTAATTGAAGATATAGATATGCTTTTGCCTGGAGATGGTCATCTTTTTGGTATGCTCATTCTTCATACCGGGTACTATCATGGCGGTACCAATACAGTAGATGTGGTTGATGGTCAACAAAGATTGACCACAATTACAATTCTACTTAAAGTTTTAATGAATAAATTTTTGTTTCTAAAAGATGAATACAGATCTAGTCAGGTTAGCCAGCTCATTTATTGTGGTGATCCAAAGTCTTCAAATAGACCAAAATTAGAATTAGGTGAATTAGATAATCCTGATTACTTAAATCTTTTGAAAGGTGACTTAGAAAAGGTGAAAAACAGGAATTTATTTGATGCTTATACATTTTTCGATGATTTTATTGAAGATGCAATCAAAGATGAAGGAGAAGTTTGGTTAGATACTTTTCTATCAAAGTTAATTCATACAGCAAAAATCATCCGTTTAGATGTAATGCAAGCCCAAGATGCATATAAGCTTTTTGAGACCATTAATAATAGAGGATTACAGCTTTCTGCCACAGATATTTTGAAGAATTTTATCCTTGGTCACGCAGCAAAAATTAGTGAAGATAAATTGAATGGAGCACGAGAAGTTTGGTCTGAATTGATAATTCAATTGGATGGGATTCCAACTGATGATTTTTTCAGACAATATGTGTGTGGTCTTTATACAAGAAAGATTTCAAGTTCAAAACTTGTTGAGGAATTTAAAAAAGATTACTTCAAGAAAGTTCAAGAAGTAGATAAACTTGGCGAGTTTCGATATAATTACGGAACTATAGAAACGGCTGAGTTCGATGATGATTCCGAGCTATATGATGAAATTTCTGAAAGTCATGATGAGCCAACAGAATATGATCATATAGAACGAATTGATATTTTAAATTACCTTAAATCTATTCTTAAAGCGGCTTCCTGTTATTCTAAAATTTGGAATCTAAAGTTTTCTGATAAAAAGATCAATCAAAGAATTGCAGACCTTCAAGATATTAGATCATTTCCTTCCTATATTTTTCTAATGCATTATCTCCAAATGGAGCTTCCTAAGAAGGATGTTTATAAGGTTTTAGATCTTATTGGGGTCACCATGCTAAGAAGACACGTAACTAGTCAAAGCACCGCTTATAATGATGATATCTTTGCTAAGCTTCTTAGGATATCATTTGATGATAATCATGTAGATGAAATCAAAGAAATTTTAAAAGAAGATACACCCTCTGATGATGAATTTCTTGATAACTTTCCAAGGCATGAATTAAAGCAACGAGTAATTGGGCGCGCTAGATATGTACTTACAAAAATTGAATATTTTTTAAGGAAAGGAACCACTGAAATTTCTATAAATGGCCCAGAAGATGTGCATGTTGAACATATTATTCCTCAGACAATAGACACCAAAACATCTAAGGCTGAATTTGGAGATTGGGAAAGTTATTTAGGTGAAAAGGCAAGAATAAATCATAAAAAATATGTCAATCGTATTGGAAACATGACTCTTCTTGCTAGCTCACTGAATATTTCTGCATCCAATAATCCTTTTGCAAAGAAAAAAGGTAGTTATAAGTCATCTGAATTGCTAATTACGAAAGAATTAGCTGAAATGAGGGATTTTAAGTTTTATCATATGGAAAAAAGAGGAAAAGAATTAGCTGAATTAGCTGTAAAAATCTGGAAATTATAATGACAGAATCCGCATTAATATCAAAAGTTTGGAATTTTGCCAATGTGCTCCGTGACGATGGGGTAGGTTATGGGGATTATTTGGAACAAATCACTTATCTCCTTTTCCTAAAGATGGCAGATGAAATGTCCAAGCCTCCATATTCCAAAAACATTCAATTTCCACGCATCAAAGACACAGAAGGGAAAGAAATTCCTGATGGTGATTACTGCAATTGGGAGACCCTCTCCAAAAAACGAGGGGCTGAATTGGAAGCTTATTACGCACAGATGCTGCGCTCTTTGGGTACTGAAAGGGGGATTCTAGGACAGATTTTCACCAAGTCGCAAAATAAAATTCAAGACCCTGCCAAGTTACTTCGAGTGATTGACATGATTGCTAAGGAAAACTGGACATTGGTTGGTGCGGATATTAAGGGTGATATCTACGAGGGGCTTTTGGAAAAGAATGCCGCCGATACCAAATCTGGTGCTGGACAATACTTTACACCAAGGGCGCTAATCAGAGCAATGGTGGAATGTCTTGCCCCCAAGCCTGGAAAGACGATACATGATCCAAGTTGCGGCACTGGAGGATTCTTTTTGGCTGCTTATGATTACATCACCTCACATCATCAGCTGGACAGGGATCAGAAGCACTTTCTGAAAAACAGCACTTTTTCAGGAAATGAAATTGTAGCTAGTACCAGAAGACTTTGTCTCATGAATATGTTTCTACATAGTATTGGGGAAATTGATGGAGATACTTTCATTTCACCTAATGACGCTCTGATCGCTGACGAGGGCTTTAGAGTAGATTATGTTTTGGCCAATCCTCCTTTTGGTAAAAAAAGCTCCATGACCATCACCAATGAGGAAGGGGAACAGGAAAAGCAAGATCTCAGCTACAACCGCCAAGATTTTTGGGCAAGCACATCAAACAAGCAGCTTAATTTCCTACAACATATCCGTACTTTACTCAAGGTTAATGGTGAAGCTGCGGTGGTTTTGCCAGATAATGTCCTTTTTGAAGGGGGCGCGGGAGAGACGGTTAGAAAAGAATTGCTTAAGACAACCGAATTGCACACCATTCTCAGGCTTCCAACAGGAATTTTCTATGCAAATGGAGTAAAGGCAAATGTGCTCTTCTTTGACAACAAACCCGCATCCAAAGAGGCTTGGACTAAGGAAGTTTGGATATTTGATTACCGAACCAATATTCACCATACGCTTAAGAAAGGCACGATGAAATTGGAGGATTTGGAAGATTTCATCAAATGCTACAATCCATCTAATAGAAATAAGAGAACAGAAACCTATTCCGATTCCAGCCCTGATGGAAGATGGAGAAAATTTAGCTATGAAGAAATTATTGCCCGAGACAAAACCAATTTGGATATCTTCTGGCTAAAGGACAAGAGTTTAGCCGATTTAGATAATCTTCCTGACCCAGATGTACTAGCAGAAGAAATCATTGAAGATGTAGAAGCTGCATTAGATGGGTTTAGAGGAATTATGGGGATATTGAATAAAGCATAGGTTCGTTACAGGAAATTTTATCTGTCTAGACCAATTAAATAAGATAAATCACAAGAATAAGCGATTCCCTTAACCTCACAATCGCTTATTCTCAAATCTCCCTCTCACTAGTACCAAAGTAGGTACCAAAGTAGCATCAAAGTAGTATCAAAGCTGGGGTAAAGTAGGGGATAGTTAGACCCCGTGACTAGACCCCGTAATTTTTAATGATGATTTTCCTGTTATTCAGAATTGAAAATGATGATATAGAGGATAGCGTATTAATGCTTTTTTGTAAAATAAAAATAATACAATTTAATATAAAATATTCATATTTATACTGAAAAATACCCCACTTTTACCCGTCTGTGTGCCGACCGTCTCCCGACCGTGTCCCGTATCCCTCCCGACCATTCGCCGACTTTTGGCGAAAAACCAAGAAAACATATAATTATTCCAATAATATAACTTTTCTAAGACAACTTTTTGATGATCAGTACAATTTCTTTTTCATTGTACAAAGTAAGCTGTGCCAAGTACAAAGATAAAGTACTCCCCGAATAACAGGATATCCAATACAAAAAATGAAATTCAACTCCTTAGGAGTTGTTTGTGACCGTTCTTGTCATTCTATTTTCCCCGCATTGCGATGCGGTGTTCCACCAAAGGTGGACAGGTAATCGAGGTTCATTCCCATTCGGGAATGAGAGATCCTCACTTAAAATAATAATCCCCTCGCTGATTCTTATCTACAATAAATCACATCTCAAAAAAATCAATTCTTTAAAACCCATTTAACTGCGTTCCCTTATAAAATTTAACGATTAACAATACTGCAACATATAAACCTAATCAATCGCACAATTTCATTATTATTCCTTTAATAACTTCCTCTGTGAAGCTCGGTGACTTCTCTGCGATACTCGGTGCAATAAAAAATCACTATACCTTTTTAACCAATCACCCAATCAACTATTCCACCCAATCAACTATTCCACTCAATCATCTATTCCCCCCAATCACTTATTCCACCAATTAACTATTCCCCCAATCACCTATTCCCCTCAATTAACCTGACCATTTCTCACATCTCAAATCTCATATCTAACATCATTCTCTTATATTTGTCCAAAGGTCTTTTTTGAATGACCCATATTTGAAATTGATAAAACAATAGATTTTTGGAAAGCTTATTCGGTGATACTTACGAACCTCAAGATGAAAAATCACGGCTCTATGCGGATGTGATTTTGCCTGTGCCTATTCCCAAAATGTTTACCTACAAGATTCCTCGAAGTCTTGCTGAGGAAATTGGAATTGGATATCGGGTGATGGTTCAGTTTGGATCTAAAAAGGTTCTTACGGGCATCATAGGCAAGGTACACCAAAAGCCTCCTAAGGAATATGAAGCCAAGCCTATCTTAGATGTGTTGGATACCTACGCCATGGTCAATCCACTGCAAATCAAGTTTTGGGCATGGATGGCTGAATATTATTGTTGCCACATCGGAGAAGCAATGAATGCGGCTTTGCCTTCAGGATTGAAGTTGAGCAGTGAAAGTAAAATCCAACTCAATCCAGCTTATGATTCGGAAACGTCGATGTATCCCCTTGACGCAAGAGAAGAAGTGATTTTACAGGCTTTGGCAAGTCAAGAGGAACTGACTTATGAAGATTGCGAGCGCCTGTTGGGAGTCAAAAGCATTCACGGTATCATCAAAAGTTTGGTGATCAAGGAAGCAATTCTTGTTTTTGAAAAAGTGAAAGATAAGTATTCCCCTAAAGTGGAAACGAGAATTAGGCTCACCCAGGAATATGCAGGGGACAAAAAGGCTTTGGAGAAACTTTTTCAAGAAATAGCTTCCAAACCTAAGCAAGAGGAGGTTTTGCTAAAATATCTACAAGAAATCCCTGTTTACCAAAAACCTGAGTTAAACCTGAAAGGCTTGGACAAAAAAGCATTTACTGAAGCTGGACTGTCATTAAGCTCACTCAAAACTTTGATGAAAAACAATGTTTTGGAGGAATACAAGCTAATTGTAAGCCGTTTCGAAGAAGTCACTGAAAGCAAAGATGAGATTGTGCTTTCAGAGGAACAAACTACTGCAATAAATCAAATCAAGGAATATTTTGAAGAAAAACATGTGGCTTTGCTTCATGGAATCACAGGAAGCGGAAAGACGGAAATCTACATTCAGTTGATCAAAGAGGCTTTAGAAAGTGGAAGTCAAGTACTGTTACTACTTCCGGAGATCGCCTTGACAACACACCTTGTGGGGAGATTAAAGAAAGTCTTTGGAAGCAAAATGGGTGTTTACCATTCTAAGTTCTCTGACAACGAGCGTGTGGAGGTTTGGAATGGCGTCATTAGTGGGAAGTTTCCGCTGGTGATTGGTGTCAGATCATCTATTTTTCTTCCTTTCGACAGCTTGGGTTTGGTGATTGTGGATGAAGAACACGAAGCGTCTTTCAAGCAATATGATCCAGCACCAAGATTTCAAGCTCGTGATGCAGCGATTATGCTAGCATGGCTGCATCAAGCAAAGACGCTTTTGGGCTCTGCTACGCCATCTTTTGAGAGTTTTTATAATGCACGAACAAATAAATACGGTTATGTGCAATTAGATAGGCGGTATGGAGAGGCACAATTGCCTGCTTATCATATTGCTGATATTCTCAAAGACAAAAAGAAGAACCTGCTCAAATTGGAAATGACTCGTCTGATGCGCGAGAAAATTCAAGAAGCTTTGAATAATCAAGAACAGGTTTTGATTTTCCAAAATAGAAGAGGGTATTCACCTTATCTAGTTTGTGAAGACTGTGGTGTTTCACCAGAATGTGAGCATTGTGATGTTACCTTGACTTACCATCAATTCGCTGAAGAATTGCGGTGTCATTATTGTGGTTTTAAGGAGAAAGTACCCAAAGCTTGCCATGCTTGTGGCAGTGTGAAGCTCGTGGCAGTTGGTCTTGGGACTGAGAGGATAGAAGAAAGTCTTACGCTTTTGTTTCCCGAGGCGCGAGTAGCACGGATGGATTTGGATACCACCAGGAGCAAATATGGCTATCAAAGGCTGTTGGAAGAATTTGGTGCTGGAAATATCGATATTCTGGTTGGCACACAGATGATTACCAAAGGTCTGGACTTTGAAAAAGTAACTGTTGTGGGCATATTGGATGCGGACAGGATTTTGTTTTTCCCAGATTTTAGAGCTGGAGAAAGAGCTTTTCAGCAAATTACACAAGTAGCAGGAAGGGCAGGGAGAAGGGAAAAGAAAGGAACTGTCATTGTGCAGACAAGGCAGCCCGACCATCATATTTATGAGAAAATCGTCAACGGAAACTACAAGAAGTTTTATATCGAAGACATGACCGAGAGACAAAAGTTCTACTATCCACCTTTTGTCAAATTGATCAAAATTTCGAGTCGCCATAAAGATAAAAATCTTGTAGAAAAGGCTGCACGATACTTGCATAATTTATTGAATGATATTCAAGTCAAAAAAATCATGCTTGGTCCAGAAAAGGCTCTGATAGGAAAAATTAAAAATCAATACATCTTCGAAAGCCTAGTCAAACTAGACAAATCAGGAAATGCCCAAGCGGTCTTCAAACATGATTTGCAGCTGATTTTAGAAGAAATTTACGCCAACAAAGAATTTAGGAGTGTGCGGGTGGTTGTGGATGTTGATCCTTACTAGGAGGTTATAAAGTTGTAAGGTTGTGGACATAGCAAGTTCTAGTTTAGTAAATGTCTCTCGCTAAGAACGCCGAGGTGCAAAGTCCGCAAAAGTTGAGGTCTCAAATCTGATATCATTCTGTATTTACTTGATATATTTTTTGAATTTGATTTGATGAAACTCAACCCTGAAAAGGTTGAAAAAAACGAATTTTAATCATCTTTTCAAATTTCCCGAATTGCGATGCGGGGCTCCGCCACGGCTAAGTTAATCGAGGTTAAATCACTTCGTGATTTTGAGACTTCAAACCTTCTCACATGTAATTAATGACTTTAATGCTTCTTGAGTCTTATGTCTTACATCTCACGTCTCAAGTCTCACATCTCACGTCTCAAATCTTACGTCTCGTGTCTCACGTCTCAAATCTCACGTCTATACCTTTTCCTCAGCGCAACTCTGCACCTTTGAATCCTTTGCGAGAGCCTCCTAAATCTAAAATCTACCCTCTAAAATCTACAATCCCCTCAAAAAATCCCTAAACTCCTCCGTATCAAAATTACTCATTCCTTCTTGATAGAAAACAATTTTCCCTTCAGGATTAATAACAAGTGTGGTGGGGATGGATTGAGATTGAAGGGAATTGTTGAGACCATGACTCGCATGCACGATTGGGAAACTCCAACCTTTGTCATCCACAAGCTTCTTGCTTTTTTCAAAGTCCTTGTCTAGCGCAATCATCAAAAATTCTAAATTTTCAGAGTCTTTGACTTTCTTATACATTTCAGAAATATGTGGCATTTCTGCTCGGCAGGGAGGACACCAAGTTGCCCAAAGGTTGATAAAAACAGTCTTTCCTCTATAGGCTTCCAAATCTATAATAGATCCTTCGGGAGTAGTGAATGTTCCTCTATAGTCAAAATCCAAGTTCTCCTTGTTGACCAAAGTGATTTTGGGCTTGATTAATCCTGTAGAAAGCAAAACAGATTGAATGCCACCCATGATTGGTGTCATCAACCCAGTAAAATAAAGAAAAGCAAAAACGGAAAGCATTAATCCCCAGCTTTTCAATTCTTTTTTCCAATCAAATTTATTAGCCATAATTTTTTAATAGTTAATGATTATCAGATAATCAGTTATCAGTGTACAAAATAACAAACCTAGTTTTTACAAATAATAAAGATCAACAATTATATTTTTTCTCTGTTTGCGCTTCTTTTACCTCGTAAAAACAATCAATTCAAATCATTTCTATCAACAGTGGACCATCGACTGTTGTCCGTTGACAATTTGACCTTGCCTATATATTTACAAAACATTCTTTGAACATTTTCCCATAAATTCAGAACGTAAATTTACCCACACATTTCCAATACCTTAGTGACCATTGACACAATAAGTGTGGATTCTTTTTAGATTACATGGCTTAATAACATAAATTGCGAACCATAATTGAATAAGAATTTTGGGTATGAATATAGATCATTATTTGAAAATAGCTGGAGAGCTCAACATCAAACTTAAACAGGTAACGGATACAATTGCTTTGTTAGACGAGGGGGCGACAGTGCCTTTTATTTCCCGATATAGAAAAGAGGTGACAGGGAGTCTGGACGAAGTACAAGTTGCTGCAATTCGAGACAGAACACAGCAGTTGAGGGACTTGGATAAAAGGAGGGAAGCAATCCTCAAATCAATCAAGGAACAAGGTAAACTCACAGAAGAGCTTGAAAAGAAAATCAATGCAGCGGAGACCATGTCATTGTTGGAAGATTTGTATTTACCATATAAACCTAAAAGAAGGACCAAAGCAACAATCGCTAAGGAAAAAGGTCTTGAGCCTCTAGCAACCTTAATCTTTGAACAGCAATCAATCGATCTTGATGCAGAAGCTGGGAAGTATGTAGATGATAGTAAAGAAGTTCCCTCCATAGAAGAAGCACTTCAAGGTGCAAGGGATATCATCGCAGAATGGATCAATGAGAATGTGGAATTAAGAAAAAAAATGCGTGATCTCTTTATCAATGAAGGGACATTTGTTTCTAAAGTTTTACCAGGAAAAGAAGCTGAGGCGATCAAATATAAGGACTATTTCGATTGGTCAGAACCAGTAAAAACAGCGCCTTCACATCGAGTGTTGGCCATGAGAAGGGGAGAGAAAGAACTTTTCTTGATGTTGGATTCTTGTCCTGAGGAATTGTCTGCCATTGCTTTGATGGAGAAAATGATTTTGGAAGATGCAGCAAACACCTCTGTTGAGCAAGTGCGTTTGGCGATTAGGGATTGTTATAAAAGACTCTTAAAGCCTTCAATGGAAACAGAGGTTAGACTATTTACCAAAAAGAAAGCAGATGAAGATGCGATCAAAGTTTTTGCGGAGAATTTGAGACAACTTTTGCTTGCAGCACCTTTGGGAGAAAAATCAGTGATGGCCATTGATCCTGGTTTTAGGACAGGTTGCAAGACGGTTTGCTTAGGTCCACAAGGACAATTACTAAGTTTTGATGCCATCTATCCTAATGAACCCCAAAGACGTACAGCTGAATCAGCAGCAACAATCAAACATTTGGTTGAAAAACACCAAATTCAAGCTATTGCTATTGGTAATGGAACCGCAAGTCGCGAAACCGAAGCTTTTGTAAAAGCCATAGGATTACCAAAAAGTGTCATCGTCACGATGGTCAATGAAAGTGGAGCTTCCATCTATTCAGCTTCAGATGTGGCGAGAGAAGAGTTTCCTGATCAGGATTTGACCGTCAGGGGAGCAGTTTCGATTGGTCGAAGATTGATGGATCCTTTGGCAGAATTGGTTAAAATCGATGCCAAATCCATCGGAGTAGGACAGTATCAGCACGATGTAGATCAAGCTGCTTTGAAAAATTCTTTGGATGATACAGTCATGAGTTGTGTGAATGGTGTCGGTGTAGAAATCAACACAGCTTCAAAACAATTGTTGACCTATGTCTCTGGTTTGGGGCCTGTATTGGCACAGAATATTGTGGCATATCGAACAGAAAATGGGCCATTCAAAAGCAGGTCAGAAATCAAGAAAGTCCCAAGATTGGGTGAGAAAGCTTACGAGCAAGCAGCAGGATTCTTGAGAATCAGAAATGCCAAAAACCCATTGGATTCCTCAGCAGTGCATCCCGAAAGATATGAATTGGTTGAAAAAATGGCCAAAGATATTGGTGTAAAGCTTACTGATTTGATGAGTTCGGAGGAATTGAGATCAAAAATTATTTTGAAAAACTATGTTTCTGAGACAGTGGGTTTACCTACACTTCAGGATATCATGGAAGAACTCTCGAAACCCGGACGTGACCCAAGAGAAGGATTTGAATTATTCAGTTTTCAGGAAGGTGTGAATGAAATGAAAGACTTGAAAGTCGGCATGAAGCTGCCTGGAATCATCACGAATATCACTAAGTTTGGTGCATTTGTAGATATCGGGGTTCATCAAGATGGCTTGGTGCATTTGAGCCATTTGGCAGACAAATTCATCAATGATCCCAACGAAGTGGTGACTGTAAACCAAAAAGTGGAGGTCACTGTGATGGAAGTCGATATTCAGAGGAAGCGAATAGGTTTGAGTATGAAGTCTGACCCTTTTGCCGAGCGAGGAAAGATCAAATCAAAAGATAAAAAGGAAGATCCAAAAGAAGCAGAAGGAGATTTAGCAGCGAAGTTGGCCATGCTCAAATGAAAATTTAGATAAATGATTATTCGAAATGACACCAATAGGTGAATATATCAAAGATAATTATGAGAATAATCGTCAACAGTCATCTGACCACAGCTGATTGAAATGAACTTCAAAAAATATCCTAAGTAGCAACTGCTGTGAAAGCGGATATAAATTAGATAATTCTAAAAGCCTTCAAAACAGCTGTTTTGAAGGCTTTTTTTTGAGACACTTCAGCTTTTTACAAAAGAGAAACTCCTTTTATCTAATAAAACATAATGTTGTTTACACTTTTATAGCTTTATACTCTTCGTTTTATACTCCTAATCAAAAACCCAGTTCCTCGATTCCATACTTGTCTACTAGGATGGAATTAACAAATAACTCAATCAACCTTTCCACTTTATAACCAGTACGGACAATTATCTCATCAACCACAGCGAACAAGTATCTTGTATCTCACGTCTCATTCTATTTTTAGGACAAATACTGTCATTATAAGGTTTATTTAATAAACATATAGATGTTATTTAAAATAACATTATTATCTTAGCTCTTGTTAAATCAATAAAGCTATGGAAGACATCACAAAAATCAGCCTCACACAAAAGACCTTACCATCAGGGAATTGTCAAGTAAAATTTTTTATTGAAGATGAGCAAAAGCCACAGTACGGATATTTGTTGGTCAATGAACCAAAATCTGTAGGAGAAATCTTGGAAGAAATCAAAAGTAGGATGGAGCAGCGCAGAATGGCAAATCCATTTTCAGTAAAGCAGCCGCTCAAAGACGATCATAATTTCTATCTTTATTCAGCTTAATCTTACCGCTTATGTTCTTGTCTAAAAACATCAAATTCCTGCGTACGTCCCAAAATATCACGCAAGCTGAACTTTGCGAGAAACTCGGTGTGCAGCGAACAATGATCTCTGCATATGAAGATGGTCGTTCGGAGCCGAAATTAGCTTCCTTGACCGTGATTGCAGAATTATTTGATGTGACTATGGACGAATTGCTTTATCATGATATTCAGGAAAATGGGAGGAAGGCTGTGCAGAATAGGTCAACTAAGATTCTTACAATTGCTGTCAATGAAGATGATCAAGAAAATATTACCATGGTAGGGCAAAAAGCCTCGGCAGGCTACCTCAATGGTTTTGCAGATCCAGAATACATGGAATCATTGCCTCAATTCAGATTACCAAATCTATCAACAAATCAAACTTACAGAGCATTTGAGATTGCTGGCGATAGTATGTTGCCCTTGGTGCCAGGAACTTTAATTATAGGTGGATATGTAGAGCAATTGAAGGATATCAAAAGTGGCAAGACATATATTTTGGTCACTACAACAGAAGGGGTAGTTTACAAACGTGTTTTTAACTACCTGTCTGAAAATGGCAAATTATTTTTAGTATCGGACAACGAACATTACAAACCTTATGAAATAAAAGGCGAGGATGTAATGGAAGTATGGGAAGCACGAGCATTTATCAGCACAGATTTCCCCAATCCCAAAGACCGAAATAACCCCATCACCAATGAAGATCTTTCCAAAATGATTTTAGATCTGAAAACTGAAATTGTTAAGATGAAAAAAAGCTGACACCATTCCTAATGCTGTTTATACTGGGTTCTCATTCATATAATTTGTACTTTTAGGAACTATGGAAACAATAGATAAAATTAAGGATCAATTGATAGAAAAGATACTTTTGATCAAAAATGAGACATTCTTGAAAGAATTGGATATTTTTTTATCCAATACCGCTAGTTCTGATGAAAAAATCATTTTTTCAGATGTACAAAAAGAATTGTTAAGAATGAGTTTTCAGGATATTGAGGAAGGGAAAGCTATCTCCCATGAAGAACTTGAAATAAAAGTTAATACATGGTTAGAAAGAAAAAGCTAACAGTTATTTGGGCTCGAACAGCTGAAGATCAACTTTTTAATATACTAGAATACTGGACGGATAGAAATAAGTCGGATAAATTCTCTAAACAGATTTTCAATAAAATTAGTAACAAAGTAGACTAATTAGTAAAAAATCCCTTTGCTTCAAAAGCAACGGAAATAGAGAATGTAAGACTTGTTTTTGTTAATCGGTTTTCGTTAGTTTTTGAAATGGAAGATCAATATTTAAAAATACTTGCGATATGGGATCAAAGTCAAGATTTTGATAATTTGTTGCAGAAACTTAAAGAGATGAAGAAATAAAAAAAGCCAACTTTCGCTGGCTTTTTTCTTTTATCTGTAAACAAGGTGGATTAATTTTCAATCTCTCCTTTTTCTGCTTTTTCTACCAATTCGTCATTGGCAGTAATCAAAATCTCAACTCTTCGATTTTTGGCTCTCCCTTCGTCAGTTTCATTTGTCGCTACTGGTTTGTCAAAAGAATACCCTATGGTTACCATTCTGGTATCGTCGATACCTTGCATTTTTAAGTAGTTTTTTACTGATGCAGCTCTTCTTTCAGATAATCCTAAGTTATATTCATAAGCACCTCTATTATCTGTATGACCTTCGATTGAAAGATCTGTATCAGGATATTCTTTCAAAATTTCAGCAAACTTCATGATATTTTCTTGTGCTTCTGGAGTCAATGAATAGGAATCAAAACCAAATAAAATCCCTGAATCGAAAGTTAGCTTAATAGATTCTCCAACCCTCTCTACTTCAGCATCTTTTACTTCATCTTCGATTTTTTTAGCTTGCTTATCCATATAAATACCAATAGCAGCACCGGCTGCTCCACCAACCACTGCACCTATTGCTGCACCTTTACCAGCTTGGCCACTTTTATTTCCAATGACAGCACCTATCGCGCCACCCGTACCACCGCCGATTGCAACTCCCTTTTCAGTATTGTTCCAGCTAGCACAGCTAAACAAAAATACCGTACCCAAGATTTGAGCAAAAATACTTTTAATCGATTTTAGATTTTTCATAATATATAATAGTTGGTTATAGTTTTAAAAATCCTTCCTTGATTTTCGAAACGGCATCATAAGAAGAATCAATGTTATAGATACCTTTCCCAAATTCATGCCAAAAACCATCACCGCAGTCTATGTAAGTTCCTCTTTTACTTGGTTTGCCTTCCCTAGCCTTGTCATAGTCATAATCAGGTAAAAAAACATAGGATAATAATTCTTTTGTTTTTTCCCAATTCAGTTCTTTCTCCTTCCCATTGATAGTCGCGAGCGCTTTTCTAATAGAAAATTTCATGGTCAAAGCAATTTCCAAAGTTTCTTCATGATCGATCTTAAGAAAATTAATGATCAAAGGGGCTTCTTTTTTACTCGTTTCATAAATGGCCTGAATGATTTCCTGTGCCATATATTGCCATTCCTCTTGATTTAAAGGGACTGTTCTTGTGATTTTACCATGTAGGTCTTTTGCCAGCAGCCTTAGACCTCCTTCTTCTTCATCTAGTTTCTTGTTTGACCATTTTGAGGAAGCGTATAATGATTTCAAAGGTTTTTCCCATGCTTGATGTAATTCACCCACATAGTTATAATTGTCTTCTAAAGAAAAACCCTCATCCAATATCTCTTCATCACTCAAATCTTCTCGATGTGTGTATTCTAGATCAAGCTGTGTATTGAGAAAAGTTTTTTCAAAACTGATTTTCAGTTTAAAAATATGACTAAAAGGAGGAGGGGTACTCCCAGAGTCAAAATCTATTTCAATTCTCGTTAGGTCTTCTGTTTTTAAATGCATTTTCTGTAAGGTTAAATAGGAATTGGTTGATTAGGTTATCGGGTTGAAATAGTGGTTATAAATTCTTTAACCAGTTACTTGATTTCTAATTTCTTTATGATTAATAGTATTGTTAGCTTTTATTTTATCTAGTCTCGAGTCTATTGTCTCATATCTATTCCCCATCAAAAGTTTTAGAAGAATTAGCAACCATCCGATTGATTTCTTCCATCTCTGATTTGCTCAAATCCCGCCAAACTCCCACAGGAATATCAAGATGTACGTTCATAATTCGAACACGCTTAAGTCTTGTAACCTCGTAACCCAAATACTCACACATTCTACGAATCTGTCTGTTGAGGCCTTGGGTAAGGATAATATTGAACTTATTTTTTCCGATTTTTTTCACTTCACACTTTTTGGTAATCGTGTCTAAAATTGGAACTCCATTTCTCATCTTTTCCAAAAACTCAAAAGTAATTGGCTTATTGACAGTGACGATATATTCTTTTTCGTGATTATTTCCCGCTCTTAGGATTTTATTGACGATATCTCCATCACTGGTCAAGAAAATAAGCCCTTCGCTTGGCTTGTCTAATCTTCCGATTGGAAATATTCTTTTAGGATGATTGATGTATTCTATGATATTATCCTTTTCTGCTTTGATATCAGTTGTACAGACTATTCCCACAGGTTTATTGAATGCGATATATACAAAATCATCTTTTGGAGGACTGATCAATTTTCCATCAACCCGAACTTCATCACCTGGAAAAACCTTCGTTCCCATCTCAGGAACTTTGTCATTGATGGTTACTTTTCCTTGTTCGATTAGTTTGTCAGCACCTCTTCTGGAGCAAAAACCCACTTCACTGAGATATTTGTTGACTCTTGTAGCTTGCGATTCATCCATTGATACAAATTTAGACCTAATTTTTGCATATTCTGAATCTTTAATTAAGAATCCATCATCTCAATATATTTCAAATAAGAATTGATATCTCATCTTTAAGCTTATCAAGAATTCTTACCATTTGCATCATTTCCTTTTGTTTGATTCTCATAGTTTTTAAATTAATTCTTAATAAATCACAAAATAACGCACTATGGAAAACAAGAATTTTAAGTCCGTCGGAATTTGGTTGGATCAGTCCAAAGCCCATTTTATAGGTTTCGAAGAAGGTGAGGCTATGTTTATAGAAACACTCATTTCCCCCCACGAAAGAATAAAGCGTGAGGAAGGCGAAGAGAATGATACTTCAAGGTTTTCTTCAAATCCGAATCACCTCTCTAATAACGAGTACAGAAAAAACAACATCACCCAAAATGAACTCAATGAATATTATAAAATGCTAGTAGATAAAATAGGGAAGTTCGATGATATCCTTCTTTTTGGTCCTGGAAAGGCTAAGGAACAATTCAAGAATAGAATATCAGAAAACAAATCATTGAATGGCAAATGGGTTTCAGTCCAAAATGCAGACAAAATGACTGACAATCAACTTTTAGCTTTTGTAAGAGAGTTTTATAAAAGCTGAAAATCACGGCTGATAAAGCCTTCGCGACCATTGAAAGGTGTTTTTTTATGCTCGCGAAGGCTTATCGAGTATCGATTATTTAATTATTCAATTTTTAAATTTAATATACTTCCCCAGATCATCATGTAGTATATCCCTCAATTCCTTTTCATTCTCTTTGCTTGTTTCGGTAAACATAAACCCAAATACTCCAAATTCAGTGGATCATGAAGTTGATTGATGACTTCCTCCGAACTGTAATACCAGCGGTCACTGACATCTTTTTCGGAGATAAAGACATGATGAAGGATATTTAGGATAACAGGATCGCCATTTTTGTCGAAATAGCAATCAAAAGCATATTCTTCCCCTCGAATATATTCCTCCAATTGAAAATCAGAAACAAATGGGTAATCTAATAAAATCATAAGGGTGAATTTTCCTGTAAAGGTAATATTATCTCAATTTAATATTGATGTGTTTTACATCTTTGGTAAGTTTAAAAGCGGCTTTTTCAAAACTTGGGGCACCTACAAGACTCGCTGCATTGTTTGAAAAACCATAGCCATCTTTAGGGATTCCAAACGTATTTGTTCTCAGTTTCCCCGTATTTTGGCTGTCGTGAAAAAGTGAAATGGCATAAGTCCCATTTGGTAGATTTTTGAAGGTGTGAGTGGCTGTATTATTAAGGATTTTAATCGACGCATTTTGAAAAGCCAGTTTAGGTTGATCTGGGAAACCCTCAGGTCCTTGAAAAAGCAATACTCTAATCACCCCATTTGAATTGGGAATGTTGTTGACCGTTAAAGTAAGTTCTTGATGATCATTTGAAGTGTTAGTTCCAAACATAAGAAAAAGAGTCAGCAATAAATTCAAAAGCATATTTGAGAAGTTTTTGTTCGGTTAATTTTTCCTGAGTCAGTTTTGACAAATTCAGGTAAGAAATAGATGTTTTTCGGACAATGGTATTTTTGTAAGTTTTCTTTAAGATTAGTTAGCAATTCTTGCGCCTTTTTTTCCTCTTTTGAGGAGGTCTCAATAAATAAAACTACCTTTTCTCCCAACTTTTGATCTTTTTGTCCAATGACAAAAAATGAAACATTTCCATAAATCGGGTGGATATACTTACCCAATTGAGCTTCTAAACTTTCCGCTTGGATTTTTATCCCGCCTGAATTGATAGTAAAATCAGCTCTCCCAATCCATTTAAAGGAATGCGTATCAATTAACTGAACTAAGTCATTTGTCTGCAAGCGTTTTTCCTTAGCCATTGGAGCTTCAACCCATAATCTATTTTCATCATCAGTTCCAATTCTTACGTCAGGTAGTGTTCTATAGACTAATTCGCTCCCCTCAATTTTTGCTAAAGCAATATGGGAAACGGTCTCAGTCATGCCATAAGTTTGATAGGCATTGATTTTTGATTGAATGATTCTATCAATCAAATCAGCTGAAGAAGGGGCTCCTCCAATGATAAGGATTTTGATGTTGGAGAGTTTTTTAGCAGTTTCTTTATCAGAGAGACAGGCTTCTATTTGCATTGGAACCATGGCACAGAAATCAATTTTTTGATTTTCATCAAAAAGTAAAAGTGGATTCACCTCGGGTTTGGTCAAATAAATATTCGCATTCCATTTCATCCCTCTGACCAGCATCATTTTGCCACCGATCATGCGAGTATTCAGACAAACCAAGAGTTTTGAATCAGGTTCAATTTTGAAAAAAGATTGAGTAGCAAGGGCTGAAACTTCCATTTGAGATCTGCTGATATTGATTTTTTTCGGAGTTCCTGTAGATCCTGAAGTTTGGAGTTCGAATTCTTCCTGATCATTCAGCCAATTTTTACAAAAAGTGAAAGTTTGATCAATATAGTCGTCTTTAATAAACCAATTTCCAGTCTTTATTTGCTCAAATGTATAATTCTGATTGTTGTAGATGAAGCTGCCCATAATTTTTGATTGCCACAAGATAATGCCTTTCTCAAAATTCAACAAAATTCAAGCAAGCCTGTTATCTTGCATGAAAATAAAAAAAGGAAAAATCATGACTATCGATTGGATAACTGCAAAGGAATACGAAGATATCACTTACAAAAAATGTAACGGAGTAGCTAGAATTGCTTTTAATAGACCTGAGGTGCGAAATGCTTTTCGTCCAAAAACCACAAGTGAATTATATGACGCATTTTATGACGCGATGGAAGATACTTCTATAGGTGTAGTCCTTCTTTCTGGTGAAGGCCCTTCACCAAAGGATGGAGGTTATGCTTTTTGCTCAGGAGGAGATCAGCGTGCGAGAGGGCATCAGGGATATGTGGGTGAAGATGGCTATCACAGGTTAAATATCCTGGAAGTTCAGCGTTTGATCAGATTCATGCCAAAAGTGGTCATTGCTGTTGTACCAGGCTGGGCAGTAGGAGGAGGCCACTCTTTGCACGTAGTCTGTGATTTGACTTTAGCGAGTAAGGAACATGCGATTTTCAAGCAAACGGATGCTGATGTGACGAGCTTTGACGGTGGCTATGGATCTGCCTATTTGGCAAAAATGGTTGGTCAGAAAAGAGCGAGAGAAATATTTTTCTTAGGAAGAAACTACTCGGCACAGGAAGCTTATGAAATGGGTATGGTCAATGCGGTCATCCCTCACGATGAATTAGAAAATACAGCTTACGAATGGGCTCAGGAAATTTTAGCTAAGTCTCCAACTTCAATCAAAATGCTCAAATTTGCATTTAATCTTACAGATGATGGAATGGTAGGACAGCAAGTATTTGCTGGGGAAGCTACCCGTTTAGCTTATATGACAGATGAAGCCAAAGAAGGAAGAAATGCATTTTTGGAAAAAAGGAAACCGAATTTTAAAGATGTCAAATGGATTCCTTAGAATTTTAGATTTTAGAAGGTAGATTTTAATGGGAGGAAAATAGTTTGGCTAAAGCCATAAGCTAGCTTTATTGAACTCTAAAGGATGGGCTAAAGCACCATCCCAATTGATTAAATTGACTATTGATTAAAAAAAGATTTCTTCATTTCAATTGTCTCTCGCTTTAGCTGGAGGAAATATAAATTTCAAGATTCAAAAAGGGCTTTAGCCAAATCTAAAATCTAAACTCTACAATCTAAACTCAATCTTAAATCATAAACCCGTACTCATATGAAGCACTTCGAAACAGCTTACACAACCCATGACAATATTGAACTATACTTGCAAGCTTGGATGCCTGAAGAGCCCAAAGCGGCTGTATTGTTGGTCCATGGTTTAGGAGAACATAGTAGTAGGTACTTGCATTTTGCTGAGAGGTTGGTTCGAGAAGGAATTGCCGTATTCACTTTTGATGGAAGAGGTCATGGCAAATCATCCTTGCCGAAACCTAGCGCCTATTTTTCAAATTATGAAGATTATCTTAAAGATATCGATGCCTTATTTGGAAAGGTTAAATCATATTATAAAGGTTTACCCGCATTTATTTTTGGTCATAGTATGGGAGGCGGGCTCGTTTCGAAATATGTAATAGATTACCAACCTGATGCAGCAGGGGTTATCTTAAGTGCGGCAGCATTAAAACCAGCTGATAATATTTCTAAAATTTTGATCGCAATTTCCTCTTTAATCAGTAAGCTTGCTCCAAAACTCAAAGTGCTCAAATTAGATAGTAAACTTATTTCTCACGATCTTGAAGAGGTAAGAAAGTATGATGAAGATCCTTTGGTCTATTCTGATGCGATACCTGCCCGAACTGGCTATGAACTCTTGAGAATGATGCGAGAAATTGGAGAAAAATCAAATCAATTTAAAGCTCCTGTTTTAATTCTCCATGGCTCTGATGATCAGCTCACAAACCCGCTTGGTAGCGACATGCTTTACAAAAATGCACGAGTGGAAGATAAAACATTATTAAAATACCCTAACCTTTATCATGAATTACTCAATGAAATAGAAAAAGAGTCTATTATGAATGATATTGTGAATTGGGTCAAAGAAAGAATTTAATAACTACTCTTCCTTTTGCTGTTCAGTTGCTTTTGTAATTTCTCTAATTTTCTCGTCTAGCTTTTCTGCTTCTACAATTATGCCTGCAAAAAAATCATTGATTTGATTTGTATCTAAAGTTCCTCTTTCTTCTTTTAAGACTTGAACAAGCCCCATTAGATTAGCTAATGGTCTTCTGACTTCATGGGATTGAACCCATGCTATTTTTTTTAATTTATTGTATTGAATTTCAATTTCCTCTTGATTTTTCTTTGATTCTGTAATGTCCTTGACCAATTGGCTGACACCAATTATTTCATTTTTGGTGTCATAGACAGGGTAAAGTGTAAACTCAAGCTATTTTTTCTTTTTACTTGAAACTTCAACTTCTTTTTCAAATTTTGATATTCCACCTTTTAGCGCTTTACTGAACAGATGATGAAATTCTCCCGCTATTTCCATAAAAATGAAGCTTCTAAAATCATCCCCTTCATTCATTGTTTTTTTATGCGCATCTAAGCAAAATTCTACAGCAACTTTGTTCATCGCCAAGACTTTAAAATTTCTATCAATTAAAACAATACAATCAGGTGTACTGTCTAATATAGCTTTTAGCTTGTTCTCAGAGTCTTGAAGTTTGATTTTCGACTTTTGATCCTTTGTATTTTCTCTAAAAATCACAAAGCTCCCGCCTTCTATAGGGACACTTATCCCATAAAAATAAAGATCTAAATCTTTGTTATATGCCTTGAAAGTACCGATTTGTTGATTTTTTGATGCTAAGTCAATTGTTTTCAGCATTTCTCCTTCAATATTTTGGCAAACACATTTCATAAAACATCTTCTTCAAGCATGAATTTTAAACCCAAAAACTTTTGCGCTGATTTATTGTAAGAAAGTATTTTTTGATTGCTGTCAAGGAGCAAAAAAGCATCAGCACTGTTTTTAAAAACAAGCGATAGATCACAAAGTTTAATGGCAAGATCGCTGCTCACTTCTTCTTTATCACTTATTTCATACCCAATTGAAAAGATTCCTATTGGCGTTCCATCGTCCTTTGTTAAGAGTGAAAAAGTCCACCGACTGTTTATAGTACTTTTTCCCTTACCAAGTGGTTTTTTAAGATCTACCAGGTAGGCTTGGTTGGGATTCAATATGCACGCTCTTGCAGTTTCAATAGCTTTTTGAACGTCCTCTACAACAACCGTATCAGTAAAGTATTTTTTATCATAAGAATCGTCATAGTTTGTGAATCGTTTACTGAAAAAATCATTTACATATAAATACTTGCCTTCCATGTCGGTAATCACGACATAAAACAAACCTGACATCAATAACCAGTCAGGTAAGTGACATTTGTATATATTTTGAGATTCCATCGGAGGGTTCATTAATCAAATCTTTGAAGAATTCTTCCATTCAAAGTGCTAAAAATAAGAGTTATAATTCTGAAATCAGAAACTTTATATTATAAAAAAATAAGATACAATTGTCTTATTTCATAATACAAAAAACAAAATATGAACTAAATTAATATATGATAAACTATAAGCTGTAAATTTAAAATCATTTAAGTATCAAAAGAGGAAGGTGAGTATGATAGAGCATTTTGACAGAGTCGCTTTCATCAAATAAGTATTCAAAAAAAGATTTCTTTTTGTAAAACATGACCAGCAAAGCATCATATTTATTGCTTAAACTTTCTTCTATTCCTGTCAATACAGCATCAGCTTGAATAGTTTTTGTAATAAATGAAATACTTGAAGAAAAGGCTCTTAGTTGATTTTCTAAAGCTTCAAAATTTGGCTGAAACTCCTGATTTCTATCAAAATCTACGTGGACAAACTCGTAGGGAAAAAGTAATTTACTCGTTATTTTAAGTAATTTTTTGTAAAATTTGCTTTCTGCTTGATCAAGTTCGGACCCAACTACAATTTTGGAAATATGCTCCCATTTTGCTTCGTTTGGGACTGAGATTACAGGAACCTGACTCTCTTTAATAACATGAGCAGTGTTTGACCCAAAAAGAGTTTTATTTATACCGTTTGCACCTTGCGTTCCCATAATAATTAAATCATAATCTTCTCGATAAGCCATTGAAGTAATTGTCGATGATACTGTGCCTTGGAGAATTTTATAATCAATCTGAAGTCCTTCATCTAAAGCTAATTCTACAGCTCTTTTCATTGCTTTTTTGGCGTCAGATTCTATACTATCTACGATTTGAGCTACATTAGAAGCAAAGTCATATACAGCATAAAAAGCAAATAATAAAGTTATTTGGACCTCACCTTGAGATTTTGCCATGTGTTTAGCAAAAGTGAGTGCATTATTAGCGTTTTCAGAAAAGTCAGTAGGAACGAGAATTTTCATGTCTGTCAGAAGTTAGACTTCTAAGATAAGAAAGTTTAAGTGGAAGAACCACTACATTAAGCAACTATATATTTCAAATTTTTGTACCAAATAATCTGATTACATGTGCTGGTCCATCGTGTCCTTTACCTTCTTTTAAATCTAAGATACCATCAAACTGTTCTTTCCATATAAAATCAGGAAATGATGATTTTAATTCTTCTAAGTCATAGAGCATGTTTTTGTCTTTTGGACCTCCAGAATTATAATCTAATTGCCTTCTACCAAACCCTTCTATGATAATATTACCTCCTTTTTTGAGACATTTATTGAGTTGATCATGTATGCTTTTTAGTATGGAAATAGGTAAGTGAAAATAGATCATCGCTATGGTGTCAAACTGCTCCTCGCAGGAAAATTCTTGTATATCCATGATCAAGTAATCTATAGAGACCTGCTTTTTATCCGCAAGTTGAAGTGCATTTGCTTTGGCTACCTCACTTTGATCAAGTGCGACTACTCTCCAGCCTAAAGATGCTGCATAAACTCCATTTCTTCCCTCTCCATCTCCTGGCAAGAAGATTTTTTCTGGTTTGAGTTCTTTAAGTTTTTCTTTAAAATACACATTAGGAAGTTCTCCGTAGAGTAAAGGGGTTTTATCGAATTTTTGATTCCAAAAATCTTTCATTTTTTTGATTACAATTTACGGTAATTGAAGTTCGAAAAAGTGTAACTTTGATCACAATCTAACTCTTTTGAAACTATTAAATTTGAGTATGAATTTGGAGTAACTCTGATAAACCCAAATTGGAAATAAAGCATAAATATGAAAAAATACACAAGGACAATATTTGTATTGCTTTTGGGAATGATGGTCAACTTTCATTCCATTGCGCAATTTGAAAATCTTATTCAAGCAAGATCACCTCAAAAATCCGAAATCAAGCAATTTGAAGATGATGGACTTGCACATTTTAGCTATGCAATATATGTTGATGAAAAAGTGATTTTGATCGATCCAGGAAGAGATCCTCAGCAATATTATGATTTTGCAAAAGAGAAAGATGCTGAGATCGTTGGTGTTATAGAGACTCACCCACATGCGGATTTTGTAAGTTCCCATTTGGAAATTCAGCAGACCCTCCATGTTCCAATCTATATCAGTGAATTGGTCAATGTACATTATGATTTTACGTCATTTGATGAGGGAGATGTGATAGAATTAGCCGACGGTGTGAGACTCAAAGCCTTGTTTACTCCTGGTCATTCGCCTGATGGTATATCAATAATTTTGGAAGAAGATGGGGTTGATATTGCTGTATTTACAGGAGACACCATGTTCATTGGTGATGTGGGAAGGCCAGATTTGCGAGAAGCAGCGGGGAGTATCCAAGCACAGCGTACGGAATTGGCTAAAATGATGTATCATAGTACCAGGGAGAAATTGATGAAGTTGGATGATGAAGTATTGGTATATCCTGCACATGGAGCTGGATCACTTTGCGGAAAGTCTTTGAGTAAGGAAAAAGTGAGTACCATTGGTCAAGAAAAGCTTTCTAATTATGCATTGCAGCCTATGACTGAAGAAGAGTTTGTTGCTATCTTGTTAGAAGACCAGCCTTTTATTCCAAAATATTTCCCTTACAGTGTAGAGCTAAATCGCAAAGGAGCAGATGCCTATCAAAAAGTAATCGGAAATGTCAAGGTTCTAGAAGCAAACTCAACACCAAAAAATGGTGTAGTTGTAATTGATGGAAGAAATCAAGCTGATTTCAAAACAAACCATATTCCTGATGCCATAAACATCATGAATGGAGCAAAATTCGAAACATGGTTGGGAAGTATTATTCCTCCATCAAAGGAATTCTATCTCGTAGCAGCTTCAGAAATAGAATTGAAAGAGTTGATTTCGAAGACAGCAAAAATAGGTTATGAACCTTTTATCAAAGGAGCATTTGTATATTCTGAAGCTTCTGGAGAAAGTATGCCAACATTTGATAAAGAGAGTTTTGACAAGAATCCGGATGCTTTTACAATATTAGACATTAGAAATAAAGGGGAAGTGGATCAAAAGAAAGTATTCGAAAATGCTATTAATATCCCCTTGCCTGAATTAATGGAAAGAGCCAGTGAACTACCGACAAACAAACCGATAGTAGTACATTGTGGTACTGGATATAGGTCTGCCTCCGGAAGTAGTATCTTACATCAAATCCTCAAAGGAACAAAAATAATTGATATGGGTTCTGCTATCAAAGAATACAATCAATAAAGACAGTTTGTGGTTTATGGATTTTGATTGAGGGCTGCCTGATGGGTTGCCCTCTTTTTCAGGAAAGAATCAATACTTATGGAAAAATATATAAAAATCATACAAGATGCTTATTTTGGATACTTTGATTATCTGAAAAATGAAATTCTATTTCCTTCCTGGACCAATTATTTTTGGTGGTTGATAGGCTTATCTTTATTGGTTTGGTTGGCAGAAATTATTTTTCCTTGGAGAGAAAAGCAAGGTGCTTTGAGAAAAGATTTTTGGCTAGATGGTTTTTATATGTTTTTCAACTTCTTTCTTTTTTCATTGATTGCTTACAATGCCATTTCAAATATAGCTGTAGAAGCATTCAATGATTTTCTAGGCATTTTTGGATTAGAAAATATCGTTGCTTTGCATGTAGAGACTTGGCCAGTTTGGGTGCAGTTTTTATTGCTTTTTGTGTTGGCAGACTTCATACAGTGGAATGTTCACAGAGCCTTGCATAGATATCCTGCACTTTGGGAGTTTCATAAGGTGCACCATTCGGTCGAAGAGATGGGATTTGCTGCCCATCTGAGGTTTCATTGGATGGAGACGATCATATATAAGTCAGTCCAATATATACCTTTAGCGATGATTGGCTTTGGTTTGGTTGATTTCTTTATAGTCCACATATTTACCACCGCCATAGGTCATCTCAATCACGCGAATTTAAGGATTACTTATGGCCCATTGAAATATATTCTCAATAATCCGATCATGCATATTTGGCATCATGCCAAGAAGCTTCCGGAAGGTAGAAATGGTGTTAATTATGGATTGACCTTGAGTGTTTGGGATTATTTGTTTGGAACTGCTTACATTCCAAATGAAGGCAAGGATGAACCACTGGGTTTTGATGGTATGGAAACATTCCCAAAATCATTTTGGTCTCAGGTTACTTACCCTTTTATTCAAAAGAAAAATGAAAACTACAATCAATAATTGGAGATTTGTCATTCTCCTATGTCTTACTTTGGGTTTAGCTCCCTTTGTGCCTGAGCCACATTTATTTGGAAAAATAAAGTGGATTCTAGGTGGTGCCAAAGGGATGGAAATGATGGATTGGTTTGACTTTTTCTTTCATGGTATTCCTTTCTTTTTGCTTTTAAGATTGATGTTTATACATCTGAAAAAGAAATTTTTCTCGAGTAAATAAACCGTTGGAGCTAAGTGATAAAGGTTACTGTAGCTATTTGATTTGTACTGTACCTTTGTAAGGTAAAATATAACAAATAGCTATGTTTAATTTCTTTAGAACACAACCAAAAAACTATACAGACCTTAACTCAGAAGACTTCAAAAAAGGTATTACTGCTTCAGATGCAGTTTTGATCGATGTGAGAAGCGCTGGGGAATTTCAGTCAGGAAAAATCAAAGGTGCGAGAAACATCGATATCATGGGTTCCGGATTTATCAATCAAATCCAGAACTTACCCAAGGATAAAAAATACTATTTGTATTGTCGAAGTGGTAATCGAAGCGGTCAAGCTTGTTCTCTTATGGCAAAAAATGGCTTTGAACATGTAAATAATCTTGCCGATGGAATCATGGGCTGGCCTTATGATATAGTTTAAGATATTTATTGATTGAAAGTAGATTGATTGAGAATAGCTCGGTAGTATCTATCGGGCTTTTCTTTTGCTGATTTTATTCAAAGTAATGACTTTTTGACGACTGCATTTGAAGTGATTGACATCTTCAGTTGCCTTGCTAGCATGCTTTGTTTTTCTTCCTTGCACACGGGCTCTCCACATCCTAAATGAAGAAGCTTTCATTTCTCTTCGCATGATTTTGATGACTTCTTTTTCTGGGATCCCAAATTGCCTTTCGATAGCATCAAAAGAAGTTCGGTCTTCCCAAGCCATTTCTACAATCCTATCAATTTCTTCGTCTTTTAGTGTCGTAGTTTTATTCATATTTTTCAAACCTTGCATGGTCATAAATGTTTTCAGTTTATGCAGGAAGTTAATGTAATTTGGTTCAAAAGAGATTTAAGGTTAAAAGATCACGAACCTTTAAAAAATGCCATAGATTCAGCATTGCCCGTGATTATGGTTTATTTTTTCGAACCTGAACTTGTGTCCGCTCCTCAAAGTGATGAAAGGCATTGGCGTTTTGTCTATCAAAGCCTTCAAGATATCAATCAGCAATTGGTTTCTTTGGACACTAAAGTTCATTTTTATTTTGCTGACCCTTTAGATTTTTTTGAAAAATTGGTAAAAGTCTATCGGGTACATACTGTCTTTTCTCATATTGAAACAGATATAAAAGTTACTTTTGACCGAGATTTAAGAATGAAGCGTTTTTTTAAAGAGAATAATATTATCTGGAAAGAATCTCTACAGCAAGGAGTAAAAAGAGGAAGAAGAAATCGAAAAAACTGGTCGCAGGAGTGGTATGCACAAATGAGTATGCCTCTTCAGAATCCAGATTTGAAGAATGGGAAGTTTTATACTTTATCCAAATCATTTGAAGATCAACTTCTCAATAAAATCATTCCAGAATCTTGGAAAATAATCCATCCAATGATGCAAAAAGGAGGAGAAAGTACTGCTTATAAATATTTCGAGTCGTTTTTTGCTGAGCGGGCTAAAAATTATAATAAGCATATTTCCAAGCCAGAATTGAGTAGAAAGGGTTGTAGTCGCTTATCACCGTATATCGCATGGGGGAACCTATCAATCCGTCAGGTTTACCAAGCTGCGGAAAAGAGGAAGAAAGAAGGGTTTCAGAAAAGGAACCTGACTAATTTCCAGTCAAGGTTACGCTGGCACTGCCATTTCATTCAGAAGTTTGAGATGGAATGTAGAATGGAGAAGGAGCATGTAAATACAGGATTTGAACATCTCGCAAAACCCTTAGATAAAAAGAAAGTCAAGGCCTGGGAAGAAGGCATGACTGGCTATCCATTGGTGGATGCTTGTGTCCGTTGCCTCAAAGAAACAGGCTATCTCAATTTTCGCATGAGAGCTATGGTTGTCTCTTTTTTGACTCATCATTTATTTCAGGATTGGAGAGTAGGGAAGGACTTTTTGGCTAGACAATTTCTGGATTTCGAACCAGGAATCCACTATCCTCAGCTTCAGATGCAAGCTGGTGTAACAGGCATCAATACAGTTCGAATTTATAATCCTGTGAAACAATCTGAGGATCATGATGCAGATGGTGTGTTTATAAAAAAATGGGTTCCAGAGTTGCGAAAGCTTCCTTCTAGTTTACTTCACGAGCCTTGGAAAATTACTAGCATTGAGCAAGAAATGATGGGTTTCAGGCTAGGAGTTGATTATCCTTTTCCAATTGTGGACTTGGAAAAATCAGGGAAATATGCGCGTGATCAAATTTGGAATGCACAAAAACATCCTGCCGTCATCGAAGAAGCCAATAGAGTTTTGAACTTTCATACAGTGCCAAATCGCTGGCCTTGAGTTTTTGATTTTAAATTATTGCACGTATATTGTTGTGGATAATTCAAACATTGACACGTATGTCCAAATTAACTTTAAGTATTGACAATCAGGAAGTAATCGACTGGGCTAAATCATTTGCAAAAGATAACAATACCAGTGTGAGTTCATTAGTGGAGAAGTATCTACTTTCATTGAAAAAATTTAATGAAAGAGAATTGATTTTATCTGATAGATTAAAATCACTTAAGGATGCTGGTCTGAGACCAAGTGAAAATGAAATTGAAAAACATTTGTCTAAAAGAAGAAAACGTCAAATGTAAGTATGATGAAAAGAATTTTTTTAGATACCAACGTGCTTCTTTCATTTCACTCTTGTGATGCGGAGCCCATTCTGCAAAAAGCTATAGATCTTATTTTTCAAAATATTCAAGATGATAAGTTTAGAGGTTTGATAAGTATTGTAACTTTTTATCAGTTATTATATTTTTTAGAAAAGAAATATGCGAGTGCCAAAATTGCCTCAAATAGGGCCTATGCCTATCTAGAATTATTAGAAATTGGTAGGTTCGAACCTGAAACTCTTAAGGGAATTTCTTACAATTTTTGGCCAGATTACGAAGATGGATTGCAATATGCCTCTGCATTAAGTTGCAATGCTGAAGTAATTATAACGACCAACTCAAAAGATTTTTTTGCTTCAAAAATAAAAGTTATCGATCCACTAAATTTTATTCTTCAAAGTGGGATAGAATAAATTTTTAATCAGTCCATTTCCACATCAAAAGCCCCAGTGATAGTCTTTTCATTGATTTTGACTCGGATTCAAATACTTTGATTTCAGGCAATATCCAAATAACTCAATCACTTAATCACTCAATCAACTAGTAACTCAATTCCCAAATAACTCAACCAACTATTATTCCTCAAAAACCTGGCTTATAAATAGCCCTTGCATTATTCAGTACATCTTCTCTATAGTAGCTGACTTCTTTGAATTCACCTTTGCTATACATTTCTGCTTGATCTACAAAGTGAGGGGAGAAAGGATTGCCACTTTGGCCACCTGCTAGAAGGGATTTAGCTCTAACTTTTTCTCCAAATTCAACAGCTGCCACAAAACTATTTCCTACATTTCCATACCATTTTTTCGTATTAGGGTAAGCCCTACTGCCATAAGCCGCTAGAGAACCCCAAAGCGAAGAGTTGTATCCAACAGGTAAACTCGGTAAATCATCATAGAATTTACCTTGTATTTCATTGGTAACACGTTGGAATCTGTTGATTTCTCCCCAAGGGGTATTCCAAGAGCCAAAGTCTTCTGTCAATTTTTCTACAGCTTTTTCAAATGCTGATAGCTTCTGTTCGTCGCTCGTTTCTGTCGCTAAGAAATCAAAAATATAAGTATCCCATGCTCTATCCATTCTTCGACCTTCTGCCATCAGTTGATTCCCCCAGAAAATAGCCAAAGAGGTTCCGACAGAATGAATGCCCGTCTTCAAATCCCAGTTTGCTAAAATCCCAATTGGCTCTTTCAATTTTTCTTTTCTTGGATCAGAGTTAGGAAGCTTACGAAATGCTTGAGCGAGCGCTGGAATCATTGGTTTGAATGCCATCAGGGTAGGTTCGTATGCCACATCTTTGATCAATCTTTCTAAAGTTAGGTCCTTCGCCTCTGAAAGAATTCTTACCGCATTCAGTCCACGAGCATTTTCAGTATCCCAAGCGACATAAGCTGGATAGTCAGTTCTTTTTGGGCTATCTACTCCTAGTGCATTGAAAGGGTCCGAATTGCAATGTTGAATCCAGCCATTTTCCGGATTATAGATAAAGATCATTTCCTCAATTTCGTGTAGCCCTTGCCAGTCAGTAGCTGGGTTACTACCATCTACTACATTTCTCCAATCAAACTGTGGATCTCTTTTCGGTATAAAATTGCCATGGTAGTATGCGATGTTACCATCTCTATCGGCATAAACAGTACTATTGGAGGAGTTTGTTTTCAAGTTCATATTTGCTTTGAACTCCTCGTGGTTTTTTGTTTTTGTTCTTTTATAGGATTGAGTAAGTGCTTTTTCATGCTCAACCATCAATGCAATTGCGACCCATTTCCCATCTTCTTCTCGAATGACAGGGCCGTGGTGGGAGTAAAATGCAGTAAATTCCTCTTGAGCCAAGTTATTTTCATCTTTATACTTGATAGTGATTTTCTTTTCGGTGAATGGTCTCCAATCATCGCCAAATTTGTAATGATACTTACCATTTTTCTTTTCTACAGTCAAGGCGAAATGATCAATGGCATCAGCCTTGGCCGAGGTATGCATCCAGCCATTATATTCATTGAAGCCTTGGTAGATGAAAAATTGTCCCCAAGTTACAGCCCCATAAGCATTGAGCCCTTCTTCACTGACCATGTGGACTTCAGGTCTAAAATAGAAAGAAGTATGTGGATTGATCATCAGCATGGCATTGCCAGACTGAGTTAGTTTGGGAGCGATCGCAAAACCATTGGAGCCTTTTGGTTCTTCTTCCCAATCTCTTTCGGTGTAAGTTAAAAACGCGTGCGCTTTGTTATCATAAAATGCTTTTAATCCATTGGGCGAAATGGTCTCAATATCACCACCAATACTGCCTTCACTAAAAGTAAGCGCCATCCAAGGTTCGAACTTCGTCAAAAGCTTTGGCTTAACTTCTGGATGTGTATGAAGATAATAATTGATTCCGGCTGCCCAAGCATCCATTAGATCTTTGAGCCATTTTGGGCTATTTTCATATTCTTTTTTGACTACTTCAGGATCGATGTAGAGTTTCATTCTCAAGTCTACATAGAGTTGACTGATTCCTTCTACTTCAGCCATTCTACCCATCGCATTGATGTAATTGGTTTCTACCCGATTGAAATCATCTTCACATTGAGCATAGATCATCCCAAACACTGCATCAGCATCTGTTTTACCATAGATGTGCGGGACTCCATATTGGTCTCTGATGATTTCTGTATTTTGGGCATAAGATTCCCACTTACTTAATTCTGTTTGTGCATTCGTATGTACAAAGTAAACTAAGCTAATAAGCAGTAATAAAGATCTTTTGAACTTGGTGATTAGGTTATTTCTCTAATTTTAGATTTGGGTGCTGAGTACATCTTGAAAAGCTAAAATAACCATTTGATCCGAATTCAAAAGCTGATTCAAATGAAGAAGGAAGAAATTGGCTTTGGGTGGTAAGAATTTCTATTTGAAATTATTGAAATCACAGCTTTTAATCATTTCTTTTTCTCAAAAGCCTGATGAATAAATAAGATATGGAAAGGAAGTGCCTCTGTCCAATATTCCCAAGTATGTGCACCCGGGCGCTCTGTATATTCATGTGGAGTGCCATTTTCTAAGAGAAGTTGATGAAGTTGCCTATTTGTCTCTATCAGAAAATCATCAATACCGCAATCTATCAAAAGTGCAATCTTATTTTCTTTCATCTCTGAAATCAGTCCCACAGCAGTATAAGGGCTATAAGGATAATCATAATTGATGTTTCCAAGCATTTCTCTTTGACTTTTCCTCCGCTCCTCTTGTGTACTTTCATTTCCAATCCAAGTTCTCACATCAATATTCATCACGCCACTCATCGACCCAGCTGCAGAAAATAGATCAGGATGTTTGGCCGCAATCATCATCGCACCATGTCCTCCCATCGACAAACCAGTGATTCCTCTCGCATTTTTGTCTTTTTTGGTTGGATAATTCTGATCAACAAAAGGGATTAATTCTTTGCTGATGTAAGTTTCGTATTGGACAGAATCCATTAATGGGCTATCATAATAATAGGAAAAAGGAGCCACACCAGGAGTAATCAAAATCATTTGATATTGATCAGCGAGATTTTGAAGGAGGTTGGGTTTGGTGACATTTTTATGCCAATCCAGATAACCACCCCATGCTCCATGAAGGACATAAACAGATGGGTAATCCTTATCTTTAACTTCACTATCGCTCGGTAACACCACAGTTGCTTTGAGGGATTTATTCATTGCTTTACTGAACACCTCAATCGTATCTATCTTGGCTAGCAGAAGTATTGGGCAGAAGAAGAGGAATAAAAGGGTTAATTTCGAGGATTTAGCCATATAAATATTTTATATAGCTAAAATACGCATTCGAATCCAAACGAAAAGTGATTAATACAGAATAAGGTTAAAAATATGGTGGACGGTAAAGCAAAAGGCGGAATCAACCTGAATTCCGCCTTCATCTTAATTCAAACATGATTTTCTACTTGCCTACCTTTAACAATTAAAATAAAACTTTTCATATTAATTGAATCTGCTGTTGACTGTCGACCGTTGACGTCTTGATCTTGCCTAAATTTGGTTTTACAGTAGTATTTAGAGTCAGATAAGCTTACTGCACTTCCATAATACTGATCGCAAATCCTCCTCCTGGAGCACTGTATTGAGAAAGCTTAGACTTACTGGTCAATTTTATCTTTTTGATTTCATAAGCCTGAGGATTATTTCTGTAATGCGCATCTTTAGTGTCTGAATAAATAATGGCTTCATATTTCTTCCCAGCTTCAAGAAAATCAAATTTGATCTCTACAGTTCTTCCTTCATTTCCATTGACATTTCCCAAAAACCAATTTCCAGTTCCTTTTTCTTTTCTTGCAATGGTGAGATAATAACCTGGCTCAGCTTCCAAATAAACGCTTTTTTCCCAGTCCAAACCTACATCTTTGATGAATTGGAAGGCATCCATAAACCTTTCATAGTTTTCTGGTAAATCTGCGGCCATTTGTAATGGGCTATACATTGTCACATATAGTGCAAGTTGATTGGCAATCGTGCTGTTCACCCAAGAATTATTATCAGGATTAAGCTTACTGACATCCATTTCGAAAATCCCTGGCGTATAATCCATCGGTCCTCCAATCTGTCTTGTAAATGGCAATACGGTCACATGATTTGGTTTCGACCCTCCAAAAGCCTGATATTCTGTTCCTCTAGCAGATTCATTCGCAATCAGATTAGGAAATGTTCTTCCGATACCTGTTGGTCTAACAGCCTCGTGGGCATTCACCATGATTTGATATTCAGCTGCTTTTTCTATTGCATATTGATAGTGATTAACTTGCCACTGACTGTAATGATTGTCTCCAAAAGGGAGAATGGTACCCACATAGCCACTTTTGACGGCATTGTAGCCATTGTCTTTCATGAATTGGTAAGCCTTGTCTATTTGTCTTTCATAGTTTCGGACAGAGGAGGAAGTTTCGTGATGCATGATCATTTCTACACCTTTTACTTTCGCATAATCTCTCACACCTTCTAGATCAAAATCAGGATACGGAGTGACGAAATCAAAGACATAATCTTTGGCATTGCCAAACCAATCTTCCCACCCGATATTCCAACCTTCTACCAAAACCCCATCAAAACCATGTTCAGCAGCAAAATCTATATATCTTTTGACATTGGCAGTAGTTGCACCATGTTTCCCATTTGGCTTGGCTTTACTGTAGTCCGTAACTCCTAATTTTACAGCAGGGAATTCATCTGTATAAGCCCAACTGCTTTTTCCTGTGATCATTTCCCACCAAACACCAACATATTTCATCGGCTTGATCCAAGAAGTATCTTCAATTTTATTAGGCTCGTTGAGGTTGTAGGTGATTCTTGATGCTAATATATCTCTTGCATCATCTGAAACGATTATTGTCCTCCAAGGACTGACAGACGGACTTTGTAAGTACACTTTGTCTCCATTTGCATTGGGAGTTAACCAGGATTCAAAAATCATCTTTTCATCATCCAAATTCAAGTGCATCGTCGCATAATCAATTAAGGCAGCTTCATGCAAATTGATATACAAACCATCTTTTGTTTTCATCATCAATGAAGTCTGAACTCCAGTAGGAGAGAAGGAAGTCTGTGAAACATTGGCAGTGATGGCTTGCGTCATCAAAGTTCTAATTTCGGATAGCTTTGACTCTACGTAGTCATATTCCTGTGTATCATAGTCGCCAGGAATCCAAAAAGCAGTATGGTCTCCCGCCATAGCGAATTGTGTTTTTTCATCTGAAATAATGAAATGTGCCAAATTAGGCTGTGAAGGAAATTCGTATCTGAATCCTAGTCCATCATCAAAAAGCCTAAATCTTATGACCAAAGTTCTATGGTCATGCTCAGCATCTTGATGCAGGGTCAAAGTCATTTCGTTATAATGATTTCTGATACTTTTTTCTTCGCCCCACACAGGCTCCCAAGTTTCATCAAATTCTCTTTTGTCAGCATTAGAGATGACGAATCCACTTGTAAAGTCAGACTTTCCTTTTAGTTCAAGCCCTAGTTTACTTGGAAGAATTATAGGTTTGTTCTTGTAATTTAAAGAATAATAAGGAACTCCTTCTTTCAATTCAAAATCCAATTGTAGCTCTCCATTTGGAGAACTGATTTGTTGTCCCATAGCCAAAAAACTCAGGCTGAAGAGAAGAATAATGTTTACTAACTTTTTCATATCAATAGGGTTATTTCAGAGTAAAATCAGCTAAAAGGCTTAGCTGTCTTTCGAAATTAGCGCTTAGAAATTACCTAAAAAAGCTTTTTAAAGAATATTAAGGCATTTTTGAAGTAAATAATTTATGCAAACGTTTGATATTTTGTATTTAAAAAAATTGCTAAGACAAATAATAGAAATTCTGAAAAAAAATAAACGTGAGTCTGCTTCTGATCTGAGTTTGCCAAAAATAATGTTTTCAGTTTCTTTCCAGCTGCAGTTGACAGTAGATGGTTGGCAATTATTCGTTTAATTGAAATTTTTACATTCGGGGCGCCATTACTGGAAATCTTTAAAAATCCTTCTTTTGAAGCTTTGGATAAATTTCTGTCAGCATCATTAATGCTGCACTACCATACCATTCGACCAATTCCATTTTCAAGACACCTGCTTTTACAGCAGGGTCGGTATTGGTCAAAGCTTCAGCCTCTTCCTTTGTTGCAACATCAAATATAAAGACACCTCTCTTTTCTCCTCCATTGATAAATGGGCCAGCGACTACCAATTTACCTTCATTAGCCAATTTGGTGATATTGGCCATGTGACCTTTTTGAATTTCTGCTCGTTCTTCAGGAGCGTATTCTTGAACACGATCCCCCGCTAGTAAAAAGGCCATTACATAGCGCTTCATTCCATAATCATCTGCACCAAGTTTAGAAGCTAAAGCCGAATCATACTCTGCCTTCTGAGCAAATGAATTAACTGAAAACCCTATCATTAGGATTGAAATTGATAAAATAGAAATCAGCTTTTTCATGTGCTTTTTATTAATGTTGTATGTCCTACTTAAATCTACATTCAAAGTTCTCAAATCTCAAATCTTAGATCTACAATCTAAAATTCCCTCTACTGAATAATCAAAGAAACCGTATCTGCTTTTGTCCTGATTTTTAGCCAATCTTCAAATCTTTTTCTTTCTTGAGCGCTAGGGCGTTGACGGAATTTGGCATAAGCCATCAATATAGTATCCTGTTTATTTTCCAAAACATCAGCAATAATAGCCCTATTCAAAGAAAAACTCACCAAGCTCGAATGGTTGATTTTCGCCTCATTTGCTAAATCTAAAACCTGTTTGCTTGACTCTGTATATTGTGAAAGCTCATTTTCCAAAAAGGAAATCTTTTGATCTTTATTTTGGATTAGCAATTCATTTCTTTCATAAAGATCCTTGAGTACATCTGAACGCAACAAATTGAGGTCAGGTGTACCATCTCCACTTTGCTTAATCTTCAAATAAGTTTTAGTAAGACTATATGCCTTGAGTTTGTTTTGAAGTCTAGCTATCTCTTCATCATCAATCCGCTGACCTACCATAGAGATTTCTATGCTGCTGCTATCTGCATCATACAAATAAGTACTAGCAATGATTTGCGCTCTGGGGAAATCCATTTCCATGGTGATAAACTGCTTGGCATTTTTCTCCCAAAATGTTCTTGTCACGATATTATATGCCAAGTAGATGCTTGGCACCACTGTCAATAAAGTGAATATAGTGATGTATCTTTTTACAGTTTTTTCACGATCTCGGTCGAGAAATTCTTTCTTAGGGAATTTCATAAAGCGAACGATCAGGTAAGTGGACAAACTGATAAATACTGAATTGATAAAAAAGAGGTAAAATGCTCCAAAGAAATAATAGAGATTCCCCGTTGCCAGGCCATAGCCCGCGGTACAAAGTGGAGGCATCAAAGCGGTCGCAATAGCCACCCCAGGAATGGCATTGCTTTTCTCTTTTCTCGAGCCTGCGACGATACCCGCTAACCCTCCAAATAGTGCTATGAGTACATCCCAAATACTAGGTTCTGTTCTGGCCAAAAGTTCTGATTGGGCATCGATCAGCGGAGTGAATGAGAAGTAAATTGTACTTGTAAGAATACTGATCAAAACTGCAATTCCTAGATTTTTCAGAGATCTTTTGAGCAACTCAAAATCATTAATTCCTGCAGCCATTCCTATCCCCATAATCGGACCCATCAAGGGCGAAATTAACATGGCACCTATGATGACTGCTGTAGAATTTACATTCAATCCTACAGATGCTACGAAGATGGCAAAGATCAAAATCCAAAGATTAGCACCTCTAAATTCTATATTCTTTTTGACATAATCTATGGTCTCAAGCTCGTCTTCTTTGCCCTCGTGAAGATCAAATCTATCTCTAAAAAAAAGTAAAACATGAAGGATCTTATCTCTCAATCCTATTGGTTTTTGCTCTTGGTTTTGATTCATGTTGTGTCTGATTTGAACCCTCCAAGATAGAGAAATTTTTAAAATTCAAGCTTAAAATTATTCTCTTTACAGCTGTTGTTTTTCAAAATACATATTTCAAATAGGTAGGAGGGAAGGCTGTTTTCAAATCAAATGAATACTTGATTTTATGTCAAAATATAGGTAGATTATTAAAGTATTGAAGGATGGAGAACTAATAATTAGTCCTTTTTAATGAGCTATTTCTGTTGTCTAAGGGAATTGATGCCATTGAAAACCTAAGAATCATAAGGAACAGAAATGTATCAATTAAAATTTTGATGAAATAATTTAAATAATTGAAATTAAATTGATTATGATATTTTTAGTCTTAACTAAATTATATCACCCTAAATAATTTAGATAAGTCTAATAATGTTTTTCTTCTAAAATTATGCCCTTAGATGGATAAAATCTTAATTTTGAATTTAAATGATGATACAAAGTCTACTTAGATCTGTAATTTGATTTTCACCGTATAAACTTTAGGATAAGGGTTGGCAATAGATTTTCAACAAAACTCTTTTTTAAAAAATGGAAAACATAAGTAAAATTATTTTTGTGGATGACGATAAAATCCAGCACATGATCAACAAGAAAAATATGATCAGGATAAAACCTGAATTGGAACTAATTTTCTTTTCAGATCCTTTTCTGGCATTAGATTGGCTCGAAACAAATTCTGCAGACCTTCTTCTATTAGATATCAACATGCCCGAGATGAGTGGCTGGGAATTCCTAGAAAGACTCGCATCTAAGAAAATAAATATAAATGTGAACATGCTTAGTTCATCTATGGATCCAGATGATTATGCTAAAAGTAAAGAGTTTGAATCAGTGTCAGGATTTCTTATCAAACCATTGCAAATTGATGTTATAGAACAGTTGCTCAATCAATAAATTTGGTTTGATTTTAAATGATTACTTTCGTGCTTTAGTTTAAAAATCTTATGTCAGAAATTACTGAAAAAAACAGTCCCATAATCTCAAAAAAAATAGACAAGTTTTTCGTTGGTTTAGCAGATGCGTTCAACTTTGTAAAGCGGTTTTTCCAAGAGGTTTGGTTTCCCCCTTATGAGTTTAGAGAGATCCTTCGTCAATGCTATGAAATTGGTTACAGATCACTACCGCTGATTTCCTTGACAGGTTTCATTGTCGGGATAGTTTTTACAAATCAATCGCGGCCTTCCTTATCAGAATTTGGAGCTGCTTCATGGCTTCCGGCTTTGATTTCGATTGCTATCATTCGTGCTATGGGACCATTAGTTACTGCCTTGATCGCAGCAGGTAAAGTAGGCTCTAGCATCGGTGCAGAAATCGGTTCTATGAAAGTTACCGAACAGATTGATGCAATGGAAGTATCTGCCATCAATCCATTCAAATATCTTGTAGTCACTAGGACTATCGCAACCACACTAATGATTCCTATCCTCGTGCTTTATGTAGATTTTGTTGCCTTGATGGGTTCATTTATCAATGTCAATCAAAATGAACTTGTCAGTTTGTCAACTTTCTTTGTTCAGGTATTTGAAGCAATTTCTTTTTTGGATGTTTTTTCTTCTCTGATTAAGTCTCTTGTCTTTGGTTTCACCATCGGAATCGTGGGTTGCTACAAAGGTTATAATTCTTCAAATGGAACAGAAGGTGTAGGTAAAGCTGCCAACGCCTCTGTGGTGATGTCCATGTTTTTGATCTTTATAGAAGAACTTCTCGCACTTCAAATTGTAAACGCCATCAGATATGCATAGTGATTACACAGAGAAAGTCGTCGAAATAAGAGGTCTTAAAAAGTCTTTTGAAGATAATCATGTTCTCAAAGGTGTAGATCTTGATCTTTTCAAAAGTGAAAACCTCGTTGTTTTAGGGAAATCAGGGAGTGGGAAATCGGTCTTGATTAAATTGATGGTAGGATTGCTAAGACAGGATGAAGGAAACATCAGGATTTTGGGCAAGGACACAGCCAACTTGAGCTTAAAAGAATTAAACAAACTGAGATTAAAAATAGGTTTCGCTTTTCAGGCTTCAGCCTTATATGATAGTATGACGGTAAGGGAAAACTTAGAATTTCCACTTACTAGAAATATAAAAGGACTTACCAGAAAAGAAATTAACCTCAAAGTCGAAGGATTACTAGATTCTGTAGGGCTTCCAAATACAATCAACCAAATGCCAGCAGAATTATCTGGTGGGCAAAAAAAGAGAATTGGTGTAGCCAGAACATTGATCCTTGAGCCAGAAATCATGCTCTATGATGAGCCAACTGCCGGATTGGATCCAACCACATGTATCGACATCAATAATCTCATCAATCAAGTAAGAGAAGAATACAATACTTCTTCTATTGTAATTACCCATGACTTGACTTGCGCTAAAGTCACTGGAGATCGAATGGCCGTTCTTATAGATGGACAGTTCGAAGCGGTAGGAACATTCGATGAAGTCTTTACCAATGCCTCCGATCCAAAAATTAAATCATTCTACGACTATAATTTCATCAAATAATGAGAAACGATAATAAAAAAACAGTTCTGGTTGGTGTATTCGTCTTAATTGGAATTGCCATCTTAGTTACAGGTATCTTGACCTTGGGAGGGCAGCAAAAAAGGTTTGTAAAAACCACAAGCCTGAAAGCTGTATTTGACGATGTTGCTGGTCTACAAACAGGCAACAATGTTTGGTTTTCAGGTGTGAAAATTGGTACAGTTAGAAAAATCAATTTCTATGGAGATTCTCAAGTAGAAATCGAAATGAATGTGGAAGACAAATCCAAAGAGTACATTCGTAAGGATTCCAAAGCCACAATCAGTTCTGATGGATTGATTGGGAATAAAATCATTGTAATCTATGGGGGAACCACACAAGTACCAATGGTAGAAGATGGTGATCGGTTGATTTCTGAAATGCCATTGGATACAGACAAAATGATGGAAACTCTTCAGGAAAACAATAAAAATTTGGTTTCTATCACGAATGATTTGAAAATTCTGACTGGAAAAATAGCTGAAGGAGAAGGTGTTATTGGTGCAGTTTTGACTGATAGTACTTTAGCTGAAAACTTTAGAAACATTCTCCTAAATCTGGAAAGTACTTCTGTAAAGAGCAACAGAATGGTGGCTGAATTAGGTGAATTTTCCGCTAATCTGAATAAGGAAGGGACTTTGTTCAACGACCTTGCTACGGATACTGAACTTTATAATAAGCTTCAATCTTCTGTAACAGACCTTCAAGCTACTGCAGATAATGCCAAGAAAATGACGGATAATTTGAATATGGTTACCAATAAATTAAATAGCACTGACAACGCTATTGGAACGATGCTCAATGACCCGGAATTCAATAAGACATTGAAAAGTACTTTTGTAAACTTGGATAGCTCAACTATGAATTTGAATAGAGGTCTAGAAGCCTTGGAATACACTTGGCCTTTTAGAAAGGGTTTCAAAAGAATGAACAAAGCAGAAGACAATTGATTAAATCTTCTTTTCAAAAATAAAAAGCCTTTCCAATGGAAAGGTTTTTTTATGAACTGTTTGTTAAGGAAATGAAATTGTTGAATAAGGATTTTCTACAACTTTGTAAAATCCTGAATCAATACCTGTCTTAACTGCCCAAACCTTTATTCTTTTCATTTATGGGGCGTAAATTTTTAAAAATTCTCAGGAAAATCTTTAGAGTTTTTACATTAGATGGCTTTGCATTTTCCTCAGTTTGGGTACAGTTGGCAGCAATATTTTTGGTTTCTTCGCTGCTAATCTTTGGAATGTCTTTCGTTTTAGGGGATTTGGCCATGAGTTATCGACTCTTCGCTGATCCTTCAAGTTATGCCTACTCCGAAACAGACAATCAATTGATCTTTGGATTGGTTCAAGTCTTCTTTGGATTGGTCCTTTTTTCATTTATCATTTCTGTCCTCTCCGCTGCTTTGGTGGAATTGATAGAAAAAATTAAAAGTGGAACACTCTCTTATAGAAAAAAAGGGCATATCCTATTTGTCAATTACAATATCAAGCTTCCCATGATTTTGGATGAGTTTGATATCAAATCTAAGCAGTCCAAAAAAACTCAAAATGTAGTATTGTTATTTCTTGATTCAGAAACTGTTTCAAGTTTCAGAACTGAATTGGATAAGGGGAGATGGCCAAACCTTGATATTTTTCTAAGACAAGGAGATTTACTCTCATTTCACACTTATATGAGACAAGGGATATTTAAAGCCTTGGGTTTGGTAATTCTTTTACCTGATCAATTTCAAAGTGCTTTGGATGCAGATAATTTCAACTTGAAAATCCTCACCTTACTCATCAGCAATCAAAAGTTTTCAAAACATTTGGAAGACAAACAAGGCTTAAAGCAACCCATGAAATGTTTGGTAGAACTTTCTGTGAATGTTGAGAGTAGAAATATAGCCAAGAATTTAACATCTAATGAATCAGGAAATCTTTTTGCTGTAACTACTCCTGTTGTGCTGCTGTAGAGTTTTCTTTCGACTCATTACCATTGATTGGTTGTATACAAAGCTTGGTGCTGATAGGGAAATGATCTGAACCTACAGTAGGCAAGCGATCAATAGATTTCAAAGTAAAATGTTTGCTAACAAAAATATGGTCCAAAGGCCATCTCATAAAAAAATGCTTGGCATGAAAAGTATTAAACATCCCTCTTCCTCTTCTTAAATCCAAAAGACCACTTGTTTTTAGAAAGAGCTCACTGGTATAAGACCAGCCCACATCATTCAAATCACCAATGACTATACAGGGGCCATGATGCTTTTTTGCTTGCTTCCCAACAAGTAATATTTCTGCATCTCTATCCGTACTTTTTGGGTTTTCAGAAGGAACAGGTGGAGTAGGATGTATTCCAAATATTTGAATCATAGAGGTTTCATCGATTTTCAAGTCAAGTTCTATGGAAGGGACTTCTTCATCTATGAGATAATGAACGGATTCTCCAAGGATTTCATATTTAGAATAAAAAAGGAGTCCGTAAGTATTGTCCTTTGGAACTTCGATTTGGTAAGGGTATTCACTTTTGAAAACTGATATGGCTTGTGCCCAAGCAGCATCAGTTTCAACAAGAAAAAATACGTCAGGATCTTCTTTTTGAATGAGGTCGATGGTCTTCTGATAAGCGCTATTATATTGATAGACATTCAAGACAAAAAGATGAATCGATTTAGCGGACTTATTTTTACAATCTACAATCATTTTAGGTGAAAACTTGGTAAATGGAAAAATACAGATCATCAAATAGATGGTCAAGCAAAGTAAGGTGAGGATAAAAAACGATGAATTAAAATCGAAACTTCCATTTGCCTTAACTACCCATAGAATGAGAAAGAAGATCACTAAAATCAATTTTTGAACTCTGGGATATTCGAAAATCCTAAAAATCCAATTGTCATGCCTAATCAAAGGTAAAAGAGCTGAAATCAAAAGGAGTAGAGAAAGAGATGTTAAAATAATGCTCATACTTTTAATTTTTGAAAATAAAATGGTAGGTCTTTAAAGTATAATTTTTGTAAATTAAAGGCTCACTTGAGCGAACAAACTACACGCTTGGAATTATTAACCCAATTGCTGGGTTCTTTAAATGTATTATTTTTAATTTATTTATTCACTTAAATCAAAGTTAATATATGTCACTTGATCCTTTTAATTCTAAAAAAACAATCAAATCAGACAAGGGAGAGTTCAATTATTGGAGCTTAAAATCCATGCAAGACTCAGGCTACAGTATTGAAACGCTTCCATTTTCTATTAGAATTTTATTAGAAAATGCCCTGAGGAATTTTGATGACTTTGCAATTACCAAAGAACACATCGAAACCTTAGCCAATTGGTCGCCAGACCCTTCCGATAAAGATATTCCTTTTAAGCCTGCAAGGGTTTTGATGCAGGATTTTACTGGTGTACCCGCTGTAGTAGATATCGCTTCTCTTCGTGCAGAAGCTGTCAGAAAAGGAAAAGATCCCAATAAAATCAATCCATTGATTCCTGTAGATCTTGTCATTGATCATTCCGTTCAAGTTGATTATTTTGGAACTAACTATTCTTATCAAAAAAATGTAGATGTTGAGTATGAAAGAAATGGTGAGCGTTATCAATTTTTAAAATGGGCACAAAAAGCCTTCGATAACTTTTCAGTTGTCCCTCCAGGTATGGGGATTTGTCATCAAGTTAATTTAGAATATCTTGCTCAAGGAGTCATAGCAAGAGATGGGAATGTTTTTCCAGATACGCTAGTTGGTACAGATTCCCACACGCCTATGGTCAACGGTATCGGCGTAGTGGCTTGGGGAGTTGGTGGAATCGAAGCAGAAGCGGCGATTCTTGGCCAGCCAATTTACTTCATTATGCCAGAAGTGGTTGGTTTGAAACTCACCGGAAAATTACCCCTAGGAACTACGGCTACAGATATGGTTTTGACCATTACACAATTATTAAGACAACATGGTGTTGTAGGTAAATTTGTTGAGGTTTTTGGGCCTGGTTTAGATCACCTGACTGTTCCTGATAGAGCCACAATCTCCAATATGTCTCCTGAATTTGGCTGTACGGTCACCTATTTCCCTATAGATGATAGGACGCTAGACTACATGGCAAAGACTAACCGTGAAAAAGAGCAAATCAAATTGGTGGAAGACTATTCAAAGTCTAATATGCTTTGGAGAGCAGGAGAAGATAAAATCAAATATAGCTCAGTAGTTGAATTGGATTTAAGTACCGTCGAACCAACGGTTTCTGGACCAAAAAGACCTCAAGATAAGATCCTTGTGAGAGAGTTTAAGCAGAAATTTGGAGAACTTCTTAAAGAAGTTCATGGCAGAGAATATATTCCTATTGATAAAAGAGAAGAGGGAAGATGGTATGGTGAAGGAGGAAGTCAGCCTTCGGAGAAAAAAGAAAGTGATCTCGCCACTGCTACTGTAGAATATGAAACCAAAGTAAAAAATGGCCTCAAGTCAGTGGTTGTTAAACTGAACAATGAGAAATTTGCTCTTTACGATGGTTCCATAGTTATTGCGGCCATTACCTCTTGTACCAACACTTCCAACCCTTCAGTAATGATTGGAGCTGGTCTTGTAGCGCGAAAAGCAAGAGAAAGGGGTTTGGATGTCAAGCCTTGGGTGAAAACTTCACTCGCTCCAGGCTCTAAGGTGGTGACAGACTATTTGGAAACTGCAGGACTCTTGGATGATTTAGAGGCCTTGAGATTTCATGTAGTGGGATATGGTTGTACTTCTTGTATTGGAAACTCCGGACCATTACCAAGACATATTGCAAAAGCAGTGGAAGAAAATGACTTGGTGGTCAGCTCTGTACTTTCAGGAAATAGAAATTTTGAAGCTCGTGTTCACCCACAAGTAAAGATGAACTACCTCATGTCACCCATGTTGGTAGTAGCTTATGCGCTTGCTGGAAGAGTTGATGTGGATTTGAATAGTGAACCTTTAGGTTACGATCCGAACTTGGAACCTGTTTATCTTAAGGATATCTGGCCAAGTAATGATGAGATTTTTGAAGTTATGAGTAAGGTACTTTCTCCAGCAGATTTTGAGAAAAGCTATGGGGAGATTTTCGAAGGCAATGAGCAATGGAAGAACCTTCAGGCTCCTCAAGATGAGGTTTATCAATGGTCTTCTGAAAGTACCTACATAAAAGAAGCCCCATTTTTCAAAGGACTTTCTGATTCTGTAGAAGAGCCAAAAGACATTATCGGAGCTAATGTATTGTTGAAATTGGGTCATTCGATCACAACAGACCACATTTCACCAGCAGGTGCTTTTGCGGAAAATAGTCCTGCGGGTCAGTATTTGATCAATCGAGGAGTAGAGAAAAAGGACTTCAATTCTTATGGATCAAGAAGAGGCAATGATGAAGTGATGGTAAGAGGAACCTTTGCCAATGTGAGGATCAAAAATCAACTTTCACAGAAAGAAGGAGGGTTTACTACTTTCATTCCTAGTGGTGAAGAAATGAGTGTTTACGATGCCTCCCAAAAATATCAGAAAAATAACACACCACTTATCGTGCTAGCCGGTAAGGAGTATGGAAGTGGATCTTCTAGAGATTGGGCGGCAAAAGGCACAACATTGCTGGGAATAAAAGCAGTCTTAGCAGAAAGCTACGAGAGAATTCACAGGAGCAACTTAGTTGGAATGGGAGTTTTACCATTGCAATATGCTGACAAAGAAACAGCTGATTCGTTGGGCTTGACAGGTAAAGAAAGTTTTACCATAAAAGGCATAAGTGATGGATTATCACCGCTCAAAAAGCTTCAAGTTGATGCAAGAAGAGAAGATGGTTTTTCCACATCATTTGAGGTAGTTTGCCGACTGGATTCAGCCATAGAAATCGAATACTACAAAAACGGAGGTATTCTCCATTATGTCCTAAGAGAATTCCTCTCCAAGTAAATGGAATAAATTATTTTGGCGCAAGCGCTTGATTTCACAGAGAACCACAGAGAAGTCACCGAGTTTCACAGAGCCTTTGATCGATAATTAAAAACTCTGTGTATCTCTGTGCCTCCTCAGTGGCACTCGGTGTAAACAAAGCTTTAGCTCTATTCTATTCTAATTTTTAACAACTTAATACATTTACTCAATTAACCAATTCCCCAATCATTGCACCTCAGCTAAACTCCTTTGCGAGCCAAATCAATTCCCCAATTATCCCTTTCTCTATTTATTTCCTTCTCAAAATTTTCTATCTTGACAGCTTATTAAAATCGCTTTATGAAATACATCGGTTTTGCTTTTGCCTTGATCATCACCCTTTCTCTTGGCGTAGCTCTTTCACTCCAGTTTGGCTCTATTCCACCTTTAGGAAAATTACTTGATCCAAATCATGGGTTTTGGCAGAATTCATTTGCTGAGGACCAAATTGCTGAAGATGAAATCACTTTCGATGGACTTATTTCTGCTGTCACCATCACCTATGATGAAGATTTGATTCCACATATTTTTGCTGAAAATGAAGAAGACCTTTACAGGGCTCAAGGATATGTCACTGCGCAACACCGACTTTGGCAAATGGAATTTCAAACCAGGGCGGCAGCAGGGAGAGTATCTGAAATCGTAGGTCCGATCGCATTAGATCTTGACCGAATGACGAGAAGAAAAGGTCTCCCATTCGCAGCGGAACAAGGATTACGATATCTTGAAACTGCCGATCCAGAATCACTCAAGCTTCTTAATGCCTATGCGGAAGGTGTGAATTTATACATCAACGAGCTCTCTGAAGCAAGACTGCCTATTGAATATAAAATCCTTAATTATAGACCTGAAAATTGGTCAGCATACAAATCTATTTTACTTCTCAAATATATGGCTGACATGCTTGTAGGAGATAGAGATTTGGAGTACACCAATTTGAGAAAGATGCTAGGAGAAGAGTTATTGAATAAGTTATTTCCACTTTTTCCCGAAGAAAATGATCCGGTGATAGAAGCAGAAAAGGCATGGGATTTTGAACCTCTTCAAATAAGTCGTCCTGACAGCATCAATTATCCAGAGGAAGATATTTTTGTAAAAACAATGCCGCAACCTGAACCTGGAATAGGTTCTAACAATTGGGCGGTGTCTGGCTCAAAAACCCAAAGTGGGAAACCAATTTTAGCCAATGATCCACATTTAGCATTGAACTTGCCATCGCTTTGGTATGCCATGCAGCTCACTACTCCAGAATACAGCGTCAAAGGGGCAACCCTACCTGGAGCTTTGGGGATTATTTCAGGTTTCAATGAAAATATTGCTTGGGGGGTTACAAATGCTACAAGGGATACAAGAGACTGGTATGCCATTCAATTCAAGCAAACTGATAGAATTGAATATTTGTACAATGACCAATGGATTCAAAGTACATTTAGAATTGAGGAAATTAAGATAAAAGGGCAAGCCACTTTTATAGATACAGTAGTGTACACGCATCACGGACCGATCGTCTATGATAAAAACTTCAGAGCAGAGCGTCAGGATGTGAATTTTGCACTCAAATGGACAGCGCATCTTCCTTCCAACGAGCAAAAAACATTTCTACTTTTGAATAAAGGGCAAAATCATGACGATTATATTGAAGCTTTAAATCATTACACTTCTCCAGCTCAAAATTTTGTTTTTGCCTCAAATGAAGGCGATATAGCAATTAAAGTTCAAGGTAAATTCCCGCTCAAATGGGTAGATCAAGGTAAATTCTTGATGGATGGAAATGATCCTAGAATGGAATGGAAAGAATTTATCCCAAATGAACACAATGCTGCTACGCTCAATCCTGAAAGAGGATTTGTCTCTTCAGCCAATCAGCATTCAGTCGATCCTTCTTATCCATATTATGTTTTTGACAATAGTTTTGAACATTATAGAAATAGAAGATTGAATGAAAGGTTGAGACTGATGGAAAATATCCGAATTGAGGATATGATGATGTTGCAATTTGATAACTATCATTTGCATGCTGCTGAAGTTCTTCCTGTGATGTTGAACTTGATTCAAGCAGATTCATTGATAGCTCAAGGGAATCCAACATCTGAATACCTGAAATCACTACTTGCATGGGATTTTTATACTCATCCAAGCCAAACACAACCCACCCTTTTTGATTTGTGGTGGAGGTATTTGAATAGAAGTGTTTGGGAAGAATTGATCAATTCAAATAAGCCTGTGGTGCTTCCACATAAATACCAAACAGTCAAACTGCTTCAAAATGAGCCAGAAAGTTCTCTCTTTGACATAAAAAATACCGACAAATTAGAAACGGCAGTTGATCATGTTTTGGGAAGTCTCGACTCTATGATTGTAGCTGTGGAGAAATTAAAATCTGAAAAAGGAGAGCTTACATGGGCTACTTTCAAAAATACAACTGTTCAGCATCTTGTTCCGAATTTCAAATCCTTTTCATATCAAGGGATCCAAACTGGTGGAGGAGCTAGCATCTTAAATGCAACCTCCGAAAGACATGGAGCAAGCTGGAGAATGGTAGTTGAACTCGGAGAGCAGCCTACCGCTTTCGGGATTTATCCTGGTGGTCAATCTGGTAATCCAGGAAGTAAATTCTATGATACCTTCTTAAAGAAATGGGCTAATGGGGAGTATGTTGATTTCAAGTTAAGAAAAGCTACCGATCAGCAGCAAGTTTTATTTACAACCACCTTGAAACCTCAATCATGATACGATTTATAGCCTTATTAGTATTTTCAGCTTTATTTATGCTGTTTTTAGGACCTTTCTTTTCCTATCCTATTCTGATGATAGGAGTATTTATTCTTGCGTATTTAGTTGGTGGAAATGGAGCGATCTCTTTCTTTGCAGGAGGTTTATCCTTTGGATTGGTATGGCTTTTTCAAGCCTTTTATATTGCTGTTCAAACAAACTCGTCACTGCCTGATAAAATGGCTGAATTGATGGGAATTGGAGAAAGTAATCTGTTGTTGGTAGCTACAGGGATTTTGGGCTTTCTTTTGGGTGGATTTAGTGCGCTAACTGGATCTCTGCTTCGCAATCTTTTCAAGAAAAAAAGAGACCAAGGCATTTACAGGTATTAGCTAAACTGTACAAAGTACTAAGAGTGACTCATATCGTAATTCTGGTATTTGGCATCATAGAATTATGGGAAGAAATCTCAATTTGTACTTTTACAGTGTAAATTTATTTTTAACCCCCTTTCCTTTTAAAGGAGAAGAGATCTCTACTGCCGTCGAGATGAAGTAGAAGTCAGTGAAAAATTTCCGAATGGGAATAAATCTCGATTAGCATTACAATGAGGGAAAATGGGTATTAATCGTATCGATTCACCAACTCCAATGGAATTGAATTTGGTTTTGCCTTTGAACTAGCAAATAAACACTCAATTCCCCAATAACCTAATCAACCAAATAATCAGTTAAGCAAATAAGCAAATAACCTAATTAACCATTCCCCAATCACTCAGTCTACCAATTAACGATTTTAACACTTAAAAGTCTACCCGCCGTGATTTCCTCACTTTGGGAGGGCGGGCTTAACCTTTTCCTAATTCCCAAGTAACTCATATAATCAAATAACCAGTTAACCAGTTAACCAAATAACCAAATAACCCAATCCCCTAATCAACCAAATAACTAAATCCACCGCATTCCTCTTTCCCAGAATAATCTCTACTTTTACCCTTTCAAATTTTAACCCTATTTTTGTAATCCTATTAAATCAAAAATTATGAATAAAATCAACCCCACACAAACTAAAGCTTGGGCAAACTTGAGCAAACTTGCAAAAGACAATGAACAAACAACGATAAAATCACTTTTTGTCAATTCAGATAGGTTTAAAGATTATTCCATCCAATTGGAAGATATTCTACTCGATTACTCCAAAAATAGAATTAATGATCCTATCAAAACCTCTCTTTTTGATCTTGCAAGGGAAGTTGACTTAAAGTCAGCAATTGAGCAGATGTTTTCTGGAGAAAAAATCAATTTGACAGAAAATAGAGCTGTTCTTCACACCGCTTTAAGAAATAGGAGCAATAACCCTGTTCTTTTCGAAGGACAAGATGTGATGCCTGAAATCAATAAGGTATTGGAGCAAATGAAAGCTTTTGCCGATCAAATCCAGAATGGAACATGGCTAGGCTATACCGGGAAACCTATCACATCCTTGGTAAACATTGGAATAGGAGGCTCAGACCTTGGGCCTGTGATGGTAACTGAGGCCCTTAAGCCTTATCAAAAGGAAGGTCTTGAGATTTATTTTGTATCTAATGTAGATGGAACACACATAGCTGAAACTTTAAAAAAGGTCGATCCAGAGACAACCTTATTTTTTATTGCTTCAAAAACCTTCACAACACAGGAAACTATGACCAATGCGCATACTGCTAGAAATTGGTTTTTAGAAGCAGCAAAAGATGAAAATGCTGTTGCCAAACATTTTGTAGCGCTTTCAACAAATGCCAAGTCTGTGGCAGAATTTGGAATTGACACTAAAAATATGTTTGCTTTTTGGGACTGGGTAGGGGGAAGATACTCACTTTGGTCCGCTATCGGATTACCAATTGCTTGTGCGATTGGGTTTGAAAATTTCGAAAAGCTGTTGGCAGGTGCACATTCCATGGATAAGCATTTCAGAACTGCTGAATTTGAAAATAACATCCCTGTGATATTGGCATTGATAGGAATTTGGAATACTAATTTCCTTGGAGCTACTTCTGAGGCAATTTTACCCTACGACCAATATTTGCATAGATTCGCTGCTTACTTCCAACAAGGAAATATGGAGTCCAATGGCAAATATATCAGTAGGGCAGGAGAGAAGGTGAATTATGCAACAGGACCGATCATTTGGGGAGAACCAGGGACAAATGGACAACATGCCTTTTATCAATTGATTCATCAAGGAACACACTTGATCCCTTGTGATTTTATCGCTCCTGCCAATTCCCATAATCCAATTGGAGATCATCATGTGAAATTGCTTTCAAATTTCTTTGCACAAACTGAGGCTTTAATGAATGGCAAATCTTATGAAGAAGTGCTTTCAGAAATGCAAAAAGCAGGAAAGTCAAATGAAGAAATTGATAAAATTGTCAACCACCGTGTTTTTGAGGGGAACAGACCTACAAATTCCATTTTAGTAAATGAAATCAATCCTTATACACTTGGGCAACTTATTGCGATGTACGAACATAAAATATTTGTTCAAGGTGTGATTTGGAATATCCTGAGTTTCGATCAGTGGGGAGTTGAGCTAGGAAAAGTTCTAGCCAACGCAATCCTTCCAGAGCTTCATGGTAACCAAGAAGTTACTTCCCACGATTCCTCTACTAATGGCTTGATCAATGCCTTCAAAAAAATGAGGAAGTAATCCAGAATAACACTTTTGAAATTATAAAACCCCGTTGAAACAGCTAGTTTCATCGGGGTTTTTTATAGACTTTTACCTTTTACCTATTTTTTTTAACTAACAATCAAAGGTTGTTTCATTGTTTAACTGCTTATTTGCTTAACTGAATCTCTCAAGAAGCACATCAATTAAAGCAATTAACCAAATAAGCAACTAACCACTTCGAGCTCTTTGTTGCCAATTCAATCTCCTTTTTCCTTTTCCCTCATTGAACCAATTCAACCCAATTAACCAATTAACCCTTTTTCAGCCTTCATCCTTTCTCTCAGTTGTTCCTAAAAGACTTATCAGGATAAGCAGGAGGACTTGGAACTGTTCTTGGGTCTTCTTTGATCAATTCTTTCAAATGCTTGATTGCAGCATCTAATTGAGCATCCTTTCCTTCGAAAGTGGCTTTGGGTAAATTGATCACCTCTATATCTGGAATAAAACCTTCCCCTTCAATCAGCCACTCGCCCTCTTCTCCATACACACCCATCATAGGTGCCCTAGCTACACCATTGTCAGAAAGGGTATTGGAGCCGGAAAGCCAAACTTCCCCTCCCCAAGTTCTCGCTCCGATGGATTTGCCTAAATTCAACCTTCTAAAACCTTCGGCAAAAGCTTCCCCGTCTGATGCTGTAAATTCATCAACCAACAACACAAGATGACCTCTGAAAGCATATTGCATGTTCCAATAGGGTTCTCCTTCTCTGTTTTTCCAATAAAAGAACGCTTCACGCATCAATTTTTCTAAGATAAAACTATCGATATTCCCACCTCTATTATTTCTTACATCAATGATCAATCCCGATTTTTTGAACTGTGGATAGAAATCTCTGTACCATTGGCTGATATCAGAACCTGTCATTGCTCTCAGGTGAACGTATCCAATAGCTCCATCTGAAGCTTCTTCAGCGGCTAGTCTTCGTGAATATTCCCAATCATTATATCTCAAGTTTGACTCAGCTCTTGAATTCATCGGAATGATAATTCTATCTTCTAGCTTTGCTCCTTTTTCAGAAACCAAACTCAGTCTAACTTGCTGCCCAGCCTTATCCCTCAAATAATAATTAATATCAGAAGCAGCCAATACTTCCTGACCATCAACATGAGTAATTACATCTCCAACATTGATTTGGATGTCGGGATGGGAGAGTGGTGACATTTCATCCGGATAGTCTGGATCACTTTGATAAATATAATCTACTTGAAACCCTTTCAACATTTCATTTTTGGAAAATCTTGCGCCTAAAAGACCAAGGTTGATCTGTTCATCTCCTCTCCTTAAATCTCCGCCACCAACACTTGTATGTAGCACACTCAATTCCCCAATTAATTCTCCAATTACATCTGAAAGTTCAGCTCTACTCGTCACTCTTTCAGCTAAAGGAAGATATTTTTCGTACATTTTGTCCCAATCCACTCCATGCATGTTTGGGTCATAATAGTAATCTCGCTCCATTCTCCATGCATCTCTGTATAACTGCCTCCAATCTTCTCTGGGATCAATTGAAAATTTCCAATTACTTAAATCCAATTTGCTCTCTGCCAAATCACCAACTGGAGAAGTTTTGATCTCCACTACATGATGGTTGCTTCCAACAGTAATCAACATGTATTTATTATTAGCTGAAGTAACAAATCGACGAATATTGTCAGCAAATACTTTTTGTTCTACCTTAGAACTTAATGGCGTCATCATGATTGAATTCTTTCCACCTCCATTTGCCTCACTTTGGTAATAAAGTGCCTTGTCTGTCAAAACCAAATTGCTGTAATTTCCAGCTGGAACAGGCACTTCTCTCAATCGCTGCATCAAACCTTCCTCTTCTATCACAACTTGAACTTCACCCTCAGCTTTTTTCTCCTCTTTTTTTAATTCATGATTGTAATGAAAAGGTGAAACCAAGTCTTTTTTGAGAGAAATGTGATAGATTTTCATCTGCTTTTCCCAGAAAGGCTCAGGCTGTCTTGTTCCCCAAGGTGAATTTACCCTCGTTTCAAAATTCCTGTCAGACATGAAATAGATCCAGTTTCCATCTGTGCTCCATTGTGGATAGACGCTGTTTGCTCTGTCCGAAGTAATGGCAATATGTTTTTCTGAACTCACTTTAAAAGCGAAGATCTGATTAAAAGTATTGGATGCAGATTGAGAAAAAGCGATCCATTGGCTGTCAGGTGACCAAACAAAAGACCCGCTCACACCTTCTCGATTTGTGGAGGCTTTGACTTGCTTTCCTGAGGCCAAATCTAAAACCCATAAGTCTTTGTTCAAATCAGTAAAAGCTAGTTTTTTTACATCAGGTGATGGAGTAAGGTTAAATCTTAGTGTATTTCCATTACTGGTAATTTTCTTCCCAGTATCCAATCCTAAAGCATTGTACTGATGAATTTCAAATTCACCGCTTTCATCGGAAAACACAAAAATTTCCTTACCGTCTACTGAGAAGGTAGCATCTCTCAAGCGAACGCCATCTTTTCTATCTAATCTCACTCTTCTTCCTTGCTTTGTAGGGAAAATAAAAGATCTCCCTCTAGCTGTTAGAGCTACTTTGTCACCCTCATTACTTACAGAAATTCCAGTAATGTAACTTTCAGGATTGTCAACCCATTTCTCACGCATTTGGTCAAAGTCAGAATTCAAGGAAACAGCTAACTTCTGATCTTCACCACTTTTAATATCAAAAATATGGATATCAGCACCAACTCGATATGCGATTTTCCCTTCTGAAAATGAAGCTTCTCTCACATCATAGTGCTCTTGTTGGGTATGTTGCTTCAAGTCTTCACCATCCACATTCATAGACCAAACATTCACTATCCCATCTCGGGAAGATAAAAAGTAAACACGGCCTTCATGATAAGTTGGGTGATGATCTTCACCTTTGTAATTCTTAGTAAGTTTAATGGCTTCTTCATCACCATTTGTATATTTCCAAACCTGTCTTGCTGTACCTCCTTCATAACGCTTGGTGACGTTGTTATGAAATGTTGGTCTTACAAAAAAGTACGTGTTACCGTCATCCGAGAAACTCCCTTCCGCAGCCATTTCCAATGGTAGTGTGGTACTTTTTCCCGTTTCAATATCAATGGTAATTGTATGAAGTCTAGGTAAAGTAGCATATTGATTGGTCACATAGGCCAATTCAGTGGCGGATTTCCACGCCGTTGGAACAGATGGGGAGGCCTCATAAGTCAATCTTTTCGGAATCCCTCCTTGGATAGGAATCAGATAAACTTCCGTTGGTCCTTCATAGGAAGCAGCATAAGCAACCCATTTTCCATCAGGAGAAATTTTTGGAAAGCGCTCTTCTCCAGGATGTGTGGTTAACCTACTAGCTTGACCACCTTCACTTGCTACTTTCCAAATATCACCTTCTGCCACAAAAACAATTACATCCCTGTGAATATCTGGATGCATATAATAACCTTGATTTTCCCGCGCAAAAAGCACTGATAGCTGAAAGCAAACCAACAGCGTTAAGAGTAAAGATTTTAATTTCATATTCTGAGGATGATTATTTGATTTTAAGTTTTTTGGCCTTAATACACAAGCCTTAAAATCAAAGATAATTATTCTCTTGAAAAAATTTCAATAGAATTTACAAGCGGTTTTTTATCTCCAAAAACGAAAATCTATATAATTTCGAGGCACAAGATTGAGCGTTCTGAAAATCCGAAATTTCATCTATTTTCACTCTTCTTACTTTTGCTTTTATCTTTCCTTTATCCTCGGTGAAGCTCTGTGCCTCCTCTGCGGATCTCGGTGTAATTAAAAGATTTTTGATCTCTTTTTTCCTTTCTAATTTAACCCTGTCCCTAATCAGTTAAGCACATAACCAATTAACCCTTTTAACCTTTTAATCTCTTAAACTTTCTAACCAATTACCCATTTACTCAATTGTCCAATCCCTAGTTAACAAATCACTTCAATAACTCAATTCAACCTTTTGCGTTCTTTGCCCCTTACCGCCCTTAGCGAGAACACTTAACCTTTCTCCTTTTCCTTATTCTTTTTCAAATAACCAACCAAAGTTTAATCGTTTAATTGCTTATTTGTTTAACTGAATCTCTCAAACAGCACATCAATTAAGCAAATAACCAAATAAGCAAATAACCACTTCGAGTCCTTTGTGTTCCTTCGCGCTCTTTGTGGCCAAAAAAATAACCCTTTTCCCTTTAATCTATTTTAACCCTTTAATCTCTTACACCTTCTAACCAATTACTCAGTTATTCAATTACCCAATTCCCTTAGTTAACGAATCACTTAATTAACTCAGTCAACTCAATTCAACCTTTTGCGTTCTTTGCTCCTTACCGCCCTTAGCGAGAACACTTAACCTTTCTCCTTTTCCCTATTTTTTTTCAAATAACCAACTAAAGTTTAATCGTTTAATTGCTTATTTGTTTAACTGAATCTCTCAAACAGCACATCAATTAAGCAAATAACCAAATAACCACTTCGAGCCCTTTGTGCTTCTTCGCGCTCTTTGTGGCCAAAAAAATAACCCTTTCCCCTTTAACCTCTTTTAACCTAATTAACCAATTAACCCAATAACCATATAACCAAAATATCTAAATATTTCCTTTGCTATTTATATTCAAGCGAGTACTTTTGTTACTCGGTATTCGAAATCTTTTCATGTTAGAATCTTTGATCACTTCCAAGACTAGACTGAAACTTTTAATTAAGTTTTTTAGCAACCCTAAAAATCAAGGACATTTGCGAGGTCTTGCCGATGAATTTGGAGAATCTACGAACGCCATAAGAAAAGAATTGAATAACCTGTCTGAAGCAGGTTATTTGCTTAAAGTGGCTGATAAAAACAAAATCGATTACCAAGCCAATATTCACCATCCTTTCTTTTCCAATATCCAAGACCTGATAAGAAAATATTTAGGCCTTGACAAACTCTTGGCAACAGTTTTGGAGAGAATGGGAAAAGTTTATCAAGTAGCTCTTGTAGGCGATTATGCCAGAGGTATTGACTCAGGTATCATTGAGGTTCAAATTACAGGTTGCGATTTGAATGAAGAGTATTTGGAAACCATCTCAGACAAACTTCAGAATTTGATTCATAAAAAAGTAAGCTTTAAAATACAACAAAATATCACCGATCCAGAAGCACTCTTGATCTATCAAATACAGGACTGATTTTTTTCCTATCTTCCTGTTTCTTATTAGCCCCTCCCGCTAGGCACTCCTGTGACCGACCGGGCGAAGCTGTTACCACTTATTGAAAATTAACCACGGATTATTCGAATTTAACTAATTAACCTATTTTAATATTTTGTAAACTCAATATGATATTCATCGGATATAAATATGGGTTTAATCTATAAAAATGAATCATACAACATCATAGGAGCTGCCATGGAAGTTCATAAAGAACTAGGTAAGGGATTTTTGGAAAGTGTATATCAAGAAGCACTTGAAATTGAACTTGCTGCATATAAAATTCCATATTTAAGGGAAGCATCACTTCCAATTGACTATAAAAATAGAATGCTTTCTAAATATTTTGTTGCAGATTTCATTTGCTACGATAAAATAATTTTGGAACTGAAAGCGATATCTGAACTGTCACCTGAACATACTTCTCAAATATTCAATTATTTAAAAGCAACAGGATTTAAGTTAGGGATTCTAATAAATTTCGGTGCTTTGTCATTAGAATATAAAAGGATTGTTTTGTAAGTAAGATATTTAGTCAATAGTCTACTTTAGCATAATTCCCGAGCTTCAGCTCAATTAATAAATAAAAAAACCAAGGAGTTCAATCAAAAACATTGGGCATCCAAGAGCAAAAAATCAAATACCTCCATAATTCGTACAATTCAAATAATTCGTGGTCACCGTTTCGTATAATCCCCGAGCTTCAGCTCAAATAATTTATAAATAACCAATTAGTTCAATTGTTAGCTTGAAGCATCCAAAATCAAAAGTCAAACTTCCTAAAAATTCGTACAATTCGAATAATTCGTGGTCACCGTTTCGTATAATCCCCGAGCTTCAGCTCAATTAATTTCATCGGTGGTTTCTCAGTTTTACTTATATTTAATTGATTAATCCATCTTATAGCCTGACTTTAAAAAATTCGCATAATCATAATAATTCGTGGTCAAATCATTTCCCATGCCCTTATCAAATAATTCTATGTTAAAAAAATACTTCCTCCCACTTTTGTTTTTCTTTATACAAAGTATCGTGGTAGCTCAATCCATCTCTGATATTGGTTCTATTAAAGTAGATAACCTTTCTGATGCTCAAGTGGAAGAGTTGATAAAGAGATCGGAGTCTTCAGGCATGAACGAACAACAGCTTTTCGCTTTGGCTCGCGAACGTGGGATGCCTGCTGGTGAAATTTCCAAACTCCAACAGCGAATTTCTGCTATTAGAAGTGGAAGAAGATTCTCAAAAGAGGATACTCAAGAGAAAAGGACTCAGGGCAGACAAGTGGAAGGAATGGATGAAGACTTCGGGTTTGATTTTGAAGAAAATAGGTATGAAGACCCTTATAAAAATCTAACTCCATTACAAAAGAAAATCTTTGGTTATACACTATTTCATAACAAAGAACTCAATTTTAACCCAAGCCTTAATATACCTACACCTCAAAATTATTCTATCGGTGGGGGAGACCAACTCTTGATTGATATTTATGGTGCTTCTTCTCAATCTTATGACCTACAAGTAAGCCCAGAGGGAAGAATCCTTATTCCTAATGTTGGCCCAATTCAGGTAGGAGGTTCTACAATCTCAGCTGCAACTTCAAGAATTAAATTAGCCTTGACTAAAATCTATTCAGGTCTTGCAGGAAGTGACCCGAATACTTATATGGAATTGAGATTGGGAGATATCCGAACCGTCAACATTGCAATGGCAGGTGAACTGAATAAACCGGGTAATTATACTTTACCTTCATTTTCTTCACCTTTTAATGCGCTATTTGCAGCAGGAGGACCAAACGAAAATGGTTCTTTTAGACATATTCAAGTATATAGAGACAGCAAGCTTCTCACTGAAATTGATATTTATGATTTTATTATCAAGGGGCAAAATACTTCAAATATCACCCTCAGAGATAATGACGTGATAATCGTTCCACCAGTGAGAAATAGAGTCGAAATCATGGGGCCGGTAAGAAGAGAAGGACTATTCGAAGTGAAATCTAGGGAAACCATAGCAGATATTATAGCCTTCGCAGGTGGATTTAAATCTGAAGCTTATAAAGAAAGGTTGACAGTGACCCGGAAAACAGATGCTGAATTCAAAGTAGAAGATGTTGATGTGGTCAATTTCGAATTATTTATGCCTCAGGATGGAGATGTATTTAGAGTTGGACAAATTTTGAATAGATTCGAAAATAGAGTTCAAGCATCTGGTGCACTGATGCGACCAGGAATTTTCGCCTTAGAGGAGGGGATGACCCTTACCCAGCTGATTTCCAAAGCAGATGGGCTAAGGGAAGATGCGTTCCTCAATAGAGCAACGTTATATAGAACCAAAGCAGATTTTTCCCTTGAAATTTTACCTATTAATATTAAAGCTGTTGTTAATGGTGAGGCTGATGACGTAACCTTACGTAGAGAGGATGTTCTAAATATCCCCAGTATTTATGATCTAAGGGAAGAATATTATATTAAAATTTCTGGTGATGTCAATAAGCCTGGAGCATTTCCTTATGGTGAAAACATGAAAGTAGCAGATCTCGTTTTGAAAGCTGGAGGCTTTAAGGAATCAGCTTCCTCTTCGCAAATAGAAATTGCAAGGAGAGTCAAAGATGATATATCTGGCAAATTAGCAGAAATAATTAGAATAGATATCGATAAGGATTTGAGAATAAGTGGTCAAAATGCAGACCTAATTTTGCAGCCTTTTGATCATGTCATTATTCGTAGAAGCCCTGGATTCCAAAGAGAAAAATTAGTCAGTGTAGAAGGTGAGGTTTTCTTTCCTGGAGAATATGCATTATCAAATACAAATGAAAAAATATCTGATATACTCAAACGAGCGGGTGGTCTAAATCAGTTCGCATACGCGAAAGGTGCAACACTCATTAGAAAAAATGAATTCTATAATTCACCTAGTGAAAACGAAATCAAAAATCAAAACCTTACCTCTGTAAAATCCAGTATTGCTAGAGACAGTTTAGACAGAACAGAGTTTGATAAAATCCTACTTGAAAGAATTGATGAGAAGATTGAAGAAAAAGGAAGTGATCAGGCCAATAAAAAAGGTGGCTTGATTTCAGATGATTTCAGAAGACAAACTATTCAAACCATTGCTGAGAGAGACTCTGGAAATATTGAAATAAAAACAACAGAAATGGTTGGGATTGACCTGCAAGCTATTATAACTAACCCAGGTGGAGCCAATGATCTTATTCTGCAGGAAGGGGATGTCATCTCTATTCCTAAAGAATTGCAGACGGTAAGAATGCGTGGAGAAGTACTATTTCCTACCACAGCTAGATACAGAGACAGATCAGGTTTCAAAAACTACATTTCCAGAGCAGGTGGATTTACAGAAAGTTCTAGAAAAGACCGATCTTATGTTGTTTATGCCAATGGGGATGTTCAAAGAACAAGAAAAGTTCTTTTCTTTAATTTTTATCCTCATATAGAACCTGGAGCAGAAATCATCGTCCCTCGCAAGCCAGACAGAGAACCACTCTCCGCCCAAGGTTGGATTGGCCTCGGCACCAGCCTCGCCACCCTAGCACTCCTAATCAATAACCTAACACGATAAGTTCTTCGTGTTTACCTCCCGAAGGCCTGCCCCGCAGAATTGCGGGGGGATGGCCTGCCTCCAGTAGGCCTGCCCCGCAGAATTGCGGGGGGATGGTTCCAAAAATAAAAAAGCGACACAAAGCTCCCAAAGTCCCTCAAAGCACACTAAAATAATCCTTTGAGATCTTAGTGCTCCTTAGAGCTCTTCGTGTCCCATAAGAAAAAATAAAGCGACACAAAACTCACCAAGTTCCTCAAAGCACACAAAAAATATCTTTGAGCTCTTAGTGCCTCTTAGAGTTCTTAGTGTCCCAAAAAAAAGAAAAGCGTCACAAAGCTCACCAAGTTCCACAAAGCACACAAAAAAGTAATTCATTGTGCTCTTTGAGCTTCTTAGAGATCTTTGTGTTCCAAAAAATAAAAGCGACACAAAACTCACCAAGTTCCTCAAAGCACACAAAAAATATCTTTGAGGTCTTTGTGCTACTTTGAGCTCTTAGTGTCCCAAAAAAAAGAAAAGCGCCACAAAGCTCACCAAGTTCCACAAAGTACACAAAAAAGTAATTCATTGTGCTCTTTGTGCTTATTCGAGTGTTTTGTGTTCCAAAAAATAAAAGCGACACAAAGCCCACCAAGTCCCTCAAAGCACACTAAAATAATCCTTTGAGATCTTAGTGCTCCTTAGAGCTCTTCGTGTCCCATAAGAAAAAATAAAGCGACACAAAACTCACCAAGTTCCTCAAAGCACACAAAAAATATCTTTGAGGTCTTTGTGCTACTTTGAGCTCTTAGTGTCCCAAAAAAAAGAAAAGCGCCACAAAGCCCACCAAGTCCCTCAAAGCACACTAAAATAATCCTTTGAGATCTTAGTGCTCCTTAGAGCTCTTCGTGTCCCATAAGAAAAAATAAAGCGACACAAAACTCACCAAGTTCCTCAAAGCACACAAAAAATATCTTTGAGGTCTTTGTGCTACTTTGAGCTCTTAGTGTCCCAAAAAAAAGAAAAGCGCCACAAAGCTCACCAAGTTCCACAAAGCCCACAAAGTCAATCTTAGAGTTCTTTGTGCTCCTTAGAGAGCTTAGTGTTCAAAAAAAAGAAAAAGCGACACAAAGCCCACCAAGTTCCACAAAGTACACAAAAAAGTAATTCATTGTGCTCTTTGAGCTTCTTAGAGATCTTTGTGTTCCAAAAAATAAAGCGACACAAAACTCACCAAGTTCCTCAAAGCACACAAAAAATATCTTTGAGCTCTTAGTGCCTCTTAGAGCTCTTAGTGTCCCAAAAAAAAGAAAAGCGCCACAAAGCTCACCAATCTTCACAAATTCAAAAAAAAATCATGTTTCCTTTATCTCTAGATACCGAAGACCTTGCACATACCACTATTGGTTGCGCAATTGAAGTTCATAGAAATTTAGGTCCAGGATTATTGGAGTCAACTTATCAAAAATGTCTTAAATACGAATTAGGTAAAGTTGGACTTCTGGTTGAAGAAGAAGTATTACTGCCTTTAAAATATAAAGAAATTGAACTTGAAAAAGCATATCGAATTGATATGATCATTGAAAATAGGTTGATCATTGAAAATAAGACAGTAGAAAAAATAACCGATGTGCATAAAGCTCAACTTTTAACATATTTAAAGCTTACAGAAAACAAACTGGGTTTGATTATTAATTGGAAGTCCAAAATTTTAAAAGGTAACATCAAAAGAGTAATCCTATAAAGATATTATAATAAAATCATCCCAAAAAAAAATAAGCGACACAAAGCCCACCAAGTTCCACAAAGCGCACAATGTCAATTTTAATGTTCTTTGAGTTTCTTTGTACTCTTAGTGTTCCCAAACAAAAGCTACATAGGAGTAAACAAAATTAATACTTAGAGCTCTTTATGCTCCTTAGAGTTCATTGTGTTCCAAAAAAAATTAAGCGTCACAAAAATCACTAAGTTCCTCAAAGCACACCAAAAAATTCTTCGAGATCTTCGTGTCTCTTAGAGTTCTTAGTGTCCCAAAAAAAAGAAAAGCGTCACAAAACTCCCAAAGTCCCTCAAAGCACACAAAAAATATCTTTGAGGTCTTTGTGCTACTTTGAGCTCTTAGTGTCCCAAAAAAAAGAAAAGCGTCACAAACTCCCAAAGTCCCTCAAAGCACAATAAAATAATTCTTTGAGGTCTTTGTGCTCCTTCGAGCTCTTCGTGTCCCAAAAAATAAGCGTCTCAAAAAAACAAATCTATGTCAACAAACCCTTCCTCAAATCCCCAAAACGACGAAGACGAAATCGATCTTTTAGAACTAGCTAAAACAGTTTGGAAAAAGCGCAGGCAAGTCTTCAGCATCACACTCGTCTTTATGCTTATTGGACTAGCAGTTGCATTACTTTCCCCTAAGGAATTCACAGCCTCCTCTACCTTTATCCCACAAACTTCCGAATCAGGAAAAGGAGGGGGATCTCTAGGTGGATTGGCTTCTTTAGCAGGAATTAATTTGGGTGGTATGAGTGGAGGTTCAGAAATTCCACCTGCCTTGTATCCAAAATTCGTCTCATCAGTCCAATTCAGGAAAGCACTTTTAAATGCACCAATCAATGTGGAAGGCATGAATGAAACGGTTACCTATTCCAAATACTATGAAGAAGTTGCGCAACCAGGGCTTTTGGCAAATATTAAGAAATATACATTAGGTCTTCCCGGGGTGATTATCAAAGCAATCAAAGGAAAACAGGAAGACACCCTGGTTCAAACCGAAGAAGGGGATTTGATCAAATTAAATGAAGAAGAGGTCGAGCATTTCAAGAGATTAGATGGTCAATTATCTGTTGCTCCCAATGAAAAAGAAGGCTTTGTATCTCTTTCTTTCGTAATGCCTGAACCTTTGATGGCGGCTCAAATGGCCAAGTATGCTCAAGAACTCCTTCAAAATGAAGTAATTGCCTACAAAATTTCCAATGCCCGAGAGCAATTGAATTTCACGGAAGAACGCTTTGCTGAGAAAAAAGCAGAATTTGATCAAATTCAAGCTCAACTAGCAAATTTCCGCGACCGAAACCAAAATATCTCCTCAGCCACTGCCATGAATCAAATGGAAAGATTAGAAGCAGAATACAATTTTGCTTTCAACATCTACACGGAACTTGCCAAGCAACTCGAGCAAGCTAAACTTCAAGTTTCCAAAGACACCCCAATCTTCTCCGTCATCCAACCCGTCACCATTCCCACAGAAAAATCAGCTCCCAAGCGCCCCCTCATTTTAGTTATCTTCACCATCTTGGGCATCATCATCTCCCTAGCCTACATCTTCGGCTCCGAATTCCTCAGAGGAGTGAAAGAACAATGGAAGGAGGGGTAGTGTGGAGAGGTTAAGCGTTAATCGTTCAATGTTATTCGTTAAAATTTGTCCCGTTCCCGATTACTATCGGAGTGGACGATGTTAATCGTTAATCGTTCAATGTTAATCGTTCAACGTAGAGTACAAGTCAAGTTTACGACTATCCCTACGCTTAACGCTTTTTACGCGAAGCATTAACGCTCTTACCGTTCACCGTTAAATAGCTTGTCCGCCGCGCCTGTGGTCGTGGCGTAGCGGATTAATCGTTCAACGTAGAGTACAAGTCAAGTTTACGACTATCCCCACGCTTAACGATTTTAACGCGGAGCATTAACGCTACTACCGTTCAGGGTTAAATAGCTTGTCCGCCGCACCTGTGCACCGTGGCGTAGCGGATTAATCGTTCAACGTAAAGTACAAGTCAAGTTTAGGCTTATCCCAGCGCTTAACATATTACGACAAACCTTCTCCCCCTCATGGCAATAAACTCTTTCGAAGACCTTGAAATTTGGCAAATGGCCAGAGAATTGGCTAGTTTAATAAGAGTTAGTGCAACAAATCAGTCATTTAAAAGTGATTTTAGATTTGTATCCCAAATAAATAGTGCTGCTGGTTCGGTAATGGATAATATCGCGGAGGGTTTTGAAAGAGATGGAAACAGAGAATTTATTCAATTCCTTTATATAGCTAAAGGATCTTGTGGAGAAGTAAGGTCTCAAGCTTATAGGGCATTTGATGCTGATTTTTTCAATCAAGAGCAATTGAATATAATCTTGAAAATAACAGAAACATTGAAATTCAAAATCAAAGGATTAATAATGACGTTAAAGAATAGTGGAAGTAAAGGGTATAAGTAAAATTTGTTAAGTGTCTTCAACGTAGAGTACAAGTCAAGTTTACGACTATCCCTACGCTTAACGCTTTTTATGCGAAGCATTAACGCTCTTACCGTTCACCGTTAAATAGCTTGTCCGCCGCGCCTGTGGTCGTGGCGTAGCGGATTAATCGTTCAACCGTAGAAGACTTTATCATTCACACATACCCCCACGCTTAACGTTTTTAACGTTTAACGCTTAACATTCAAAAAATCCCTTTATCCTTAAAAATTTTCTCGCAATACTGAGGTACAAGTTTTAATCTTTTAACCCTCTTTGAACACTTAAACTTTTTCCTCAATTTAACCTTTTAACCCAATTAACCCAATTAACCCTAATAACCTCTTAACCCTATTAATCCTATTTATTCACTTAAAACCAATTAACCCTATTAAACCATTTAAACTCTTAACCTTTACAAAAACATGAAAATCACAGTCATCGGTACCGGCTACGTCGGACTAGTATCAGGAGCTTGTTTTGCAGATGTAGGGATACAGGTGACTTGCGTTGACGTTGACCAAAAGAAAATTGAAGGTCTCAAAAATGGCATCATGCCTATCTATGAGCCTGGACTAGAAGAAATTGTCAAAAGAAACTATGCCTCTGGCAGACTTCAATTTACCACCAATTTAGGTAAGGCAATTCAAGGTTCTGAGGTGGCTTTTATAGCAGTTGGAACACCTCCTGGGGAAGATGGTTCGGCAGATTTGAAATATGTATTAGCTGTAGCAGACGAGATCGGCGCAAAGATGTCAGACTATATCGTAGTAGCCACCAAAAGTACCGTGCCAGTTACTACAGGTGAAAAAGTTCGTGCTGCCATTAAAGCTGCATTAGACAAAAGAGGTTCAGACTTGCCTTTTGCTGTTGCCTCCAATCCAGAATTCCTGAAAGAAGGTGCAGCAGTAGAAGACTTTATGAAGCCTGATCGCATTGTTATTGGTGTGGATGATGAAAGGGCAGAGGCCATTATGAAACGACTCTACAAACCTTTTCAACTCAATGGAGACCGCATCATATTCATGGATATCCCTTCCGCTGAGATGACCAAATATGCGGCCAATGCCATGCTAGCAACCAAAATCTCTTTTATGAATGACATCGCAAACCTCTGCGAACTGGTAGGTGCTAATGCCAATATGGTCCGCAAGGGCATAGGATCTGACCCAAGAATTGGAACCAAGTTTATTTATCCTGGGGTAGGCTATGGAGGTTCATGTTTTCCTAAAGACGTCAAAGCCATCATCAAAACAGGCAAGCAATACGGCTATGAACTCAAGGTCTTGCAGGCTGTAGAGGATGTCAATGATGCACAAAAGCATGTTTTGGTAAAGAAAATAAAACATCATTTTGGGGAAGACCTCTCAGGCATGTCCTTCGCCATCTGGGGCTTGAGCTTCAAACCAAATACCGACGACATGCGAGAAGCTCCTGCAACAGTTATCATAGAGGAGTTGATAGCAGCGGGAGCAAAAGTTAAAGGCTATGACCCCATTGCCATGAAAGAAGCTCAGCATATTTATATTGGTGACAAAATTACCTATGCCAAAGATGCTTATGATGCCTGCGTCGATGCTGACGCACTTTTGTTGGTAACCGAATGGTCAGAATTCCGCATCCCATCCTGGGAAGCTCTCGGCAAACTCCTCAACAACAAAGTCATCTTCGACGGCCGCAACATCTACGATAAAAAGTATCTAGAAGAACTCGGGTGGAAGCACTATGGAATAGGAGTTTAGTAGAAGTTAAATGTTAAAAGTTAAGTGTTTAAGAATGTTTAATCGCTTAAGTCTTGTCCCACAGAATTAGGGGATGCTTAATCGTTTAACTGAAACCCACAATTAAACATCAAATAACCAATTAAGCAACTAACCAAATAACCAACTTTAGCGCTCTTTTTTCTGTCTTTAACAGACCTTTTTATTTTTACTTATTATTCCCTAACTTATCCAAAAAATTAAATGAGTCATGCTCAATAAATTATCAAATCGATTATTTTGGGATGTAAATCCTCAATCACTAGATGCAGAAAAGGATATTGCATTTATAATTGCTAGGGTTGTAGAAAGAGGTACACTCGAGGAATGGAAATTGATAGTTGCAGAGTATGGTATTGCAAAGATCGTTAGGGTTGCCAAAGAATTGAAGTCACTAGATATTAAAGCAGCAAACTTTCTAGCCCAAATTTCAGATACACCTATCACTGAATTCAAGTGCTACAATATCAAACAGTCGAACCCAAGACACTGGATTTATTAAAAAGTATTTCTTCCTTACCATTATTTTCAAAACATAGGTTGGTTGGAGGTACTGCATTAGCATTAATCTTTGGTCATAGGTTATCTATAGATTTAGATTTCTTTAGTACAGAACCGTTGGATCACGAAGAAATCTTATTTTCAATCAAGACAATAGGAAAAGTAGAAGTAGTCTCTAAGTCAAAATTTATCAATTCATTTTTTATAAATGATGTCAAAGTAGATTTTGTTTCTTTACCATATAAGTGGATTGATGGTCCAATCCTAGAAAATCCTATCAAGTTGGCAAGTATAAAAGATATAGCAGCAATGAAATTGGCTGCAATTACAAATAGAGGATCTAAGAAAGACTTCATTGATATTGCATTATTGATAAAGGAAGTAGGCTTGGATAATATGATATTATACTACAGTGAAAAATATCCAGACGGAATGAAAATGATGGTCTTGAGAAGTTTGGTTTATTTTGAGGATGCTGAATCTCAACCTGATCCAGTCATGCTAGAGGATTATAACTGGTCAAGTATCAAGCAACTTATACTCAATGCTACAAAAAAGTATATAGAATAACCATTTATAGTTTGATCGATTAACCGCTTAATCGCTTAACTGAACCTCTCGTCCATCTAGGCTTAACGCTATATCCGTTCAACGTTAAATAGCTTGTCCGCCGCGGATTAACCGTTCAAAGTAGAAACTCAGTAAACTCTCGATACCCCCACGCTTAACGCTTAACGTTTTTAACGCTTAACGCTCTTTCCGTTAAACGTTCGCCGTAGGAAATTAGTAAACTCTCGATTCCCCACTTCACACCTCCACCGCATTCCCATGCGGGGTTAATAAAATTCATTCCCTCAGGGAATCCCCATAAAGCATAAAAAATTAATTCTTCGAGATTTCGGTTCTCTTAAATGGAAACAAATCTTGTAAAAATCGTTATTTCTGACTCTTGACTAACCAACTCTACAATTAATCAGTTAACTTAGTCCAAGTGCTTTAAAGTCTGTATAAAATGGAAAATACCGAAAAAATTCTCAAGCAATTTATGAAGTTACCACCACTTGAAAAAGCCAATATCATAGATCAGCTTCTGAAAAGCTTAGATGAACCAGATCCTTCTGTAGATAAATTGTGGGTAAAAGAATCAGAAAATCGCATAAATGCTTATGAATCAGGTAAACTTAAGGCATTAACAGATGAAGAGTTTTTTAATATGAAGAAAAGCTAAATGTAATGACCTTGCGCTACTTAAGTCTTGCAAAAATCGAATTAGACCAATCATATGAATTCTACGAGTCTCAAAAACCGAAACTCGGAGCAAGTTTTTTAAGGGAAGTAAGACAAGGAATAAGAAGAATACAAAATCAACCTACAGCTTGGACCCCAATTTCAAAAAGATTAAGAAGATGTTTATTAAATAAATTTCCTTTTGGAATAATTTACCAAATAAGAGAGGATGAAATTTTGATTATAGCAATCGCTCATTTACACAGAAAACCAAATTACTGGGAAAATAGAGCTTAAATCTGGTTAGTACCTATAACCAAGAATGTTTAATTGGTTAACCGCTTAATTGTTTAACTGATTCCGTTAAATAGCACTTCAAATAAGCAACCCCGACCCCTCGGGGCAACTAACCACTTTTGAGCTCTTCGTGATCCTTAGCGCTCTTCGTGTCCCCAAAAAAAAAGAAGCGTCACAAAACTCACAAAGCCCCTCAAAGCCCACAAAAAAATCAATCTTTGAGTTCTTCGTGGTCCTTAGAGCTCTTAGTGTCCCAAAAAATAATAAAGCGACACAAAGCTCCCAAAGTCCCTCAAAGTCCACAAAAAAATAAACTCTTAGAGCTCTTTGTGTTACTTGGAGTTCTTTGTGTTCCCAAAAAGAAATAAAGCGACACAAAGCTCACAAAGTCCCTCGAAGCCCACAAAAAAATCAATCTTTGAGTTCTTCGTGGTCCTTAGAGCTCTTAGTGTTCCAAAAAAAAGAAAGCGTCACAAAACTCACAAAGAAGCCCAAAGCCCACAAAAAAATAATTCATCGTGCTCTTTGTGCTCCTTAGAGTTCTTGGTGTCCCAAAAAAAAAGAAAGCACCACAAAACCCCCAATATTACTCCCTAAACTTTTATATTTAATTTAAAGTATATACTTTTGATATATACTACTTCCAAAATTATGAAAACATTATCTCTTAAATTAGATGACCTTGTTTTTGAAGAAACAGAGGAGCTTTTGAATAAAATTAAAATGCCAAGAAACCGTTACTTCAATGAAGCAATACAATACTATAATAATATTCAACAAAAGAAATTCCTGAAAAAGCAATTAATCTTAGAATCGAAACTTGTAGCTAAAGAGTCAATGGCTATTCTGAATGAATTTGAAAGTTTAGAGGAGGATGAAGGCTAGAAAAGATGAAGTTTGGGTAGCTAATTTGGATCCAAGATTTGGAACGGAAGCTGGTAAAACAAGACCTGTATTGATTGTGCAAACGAACTTACTCAATGAAGTCCATCCTTCTACTTTAATTTGCCCAATTACTACCAATGTTCAACTTCAAAGTAAAATATTAAGAGTCCATTTGAAAAAAGGAGTTGCGAAAGTAAAAGAAGATTGTGATATCATGATCGATCAAATCAGAGCTATTGACAATAAAAGGTTGGTTAAGAAAATAGGAAATATCCCAAGCCCATTAGCAAATCAAGTCAAAGAAAACCTAAAAATCCTCCTAGACCTTGATGGAGATGGTAGTATTATTAGCGGAAAAATAAAGCGTCACAAAGACCACTAAGTTCCACAAAGCTCACAAAGTCAATCTTCGTGCCTGCCTCCCGCTAGGGATGGCTCTTTGTGATTCTTAGTGCTCTTAGTTGCCCAAGAAAAAAAAGAAAGCACCACAAAACTCACAAACCCAACCTTTCACCTTTCACTTCAACTAAACGAAACCACATCACTATTAAATCAAACTTGATAAACTACATAAAACCTATTATATTCAATATAAGTTATCAAACTAGATAAAGAAAAAATCAAGATCATGATTATTAAAAGAAAAGAAGATCAGATTACTTTCAAGTTAGACTCAAAAAAACTCAGTCTAATTGAAATTCAAGCAATTAGTGATTGGCTTGAGTATTTGGAGTTGTCAGGTTTTAAAAATTCTGATAGTAATGAAGTACAGAATATAGTTAGTGATGCAAAAAGAGGAAGATGGGAGAGGCTAAAATCAAAAATTGACTAATGAACATAGTCGTAGATTCCAATATCGTATTCAGTGGAATGCTTAATAGTGATGGTAATCTCGCAAAAGTTCTGCTTCTTAGTTTTAATAAATTGACTTTTTATTCTTCGCAATCACTAAAAGAAGAGATATATTCTCACGCTGAAAAACTTAAGAAAATAGCTGGTTATTCAGAATTCGAGTTTTTTAGAATCTTTAATATCTTAACTAAAAACATCAATTTTATTAATCCTTTGCTAATACCAAAAGATTTTCTCTTTAATGCCTACAATTTAACAAAGGAAGTTGATGAAGATGATACTGAATTCATTGCCTTGACGGACTATCTTGGAGCCTCATTGTGGACTGGTGATAAAAAACTAATAAAAGGAATGTCAAAGCAAGGTTGGACTAAATTCGTTGATACTAATCAACTTCTTCATCATGCTATTCTGTAATTAACCACAAAAAGTTTAATCGCTTAACCGAACCTCACAATTGAACATCAAATAAGCAACTAACCAAATAACCATTATAAAGTTTAATCGCTTAACTGCTTAATCGTTTAACTGATTCCGTTAAATAGCACTTCAAATAAGCAACCCCGACCCCTCGGGGCAAATAACCACTTTTGAGCTCTTTGTGTTCCAAAAAAAAGAAAGCGACACAAAGCTCCCAAAGTCCCTCAAAGTCCACAAAAAAATAAATTCTTAGAGCTCTTTGTGTTACTTAGAGTTCTTTGTGTCCCCAAAAATAATAAAGCGACACAAAGCTCCCAAAGTCCCTCAAAGCGCACAAAATTAATTCTTTGAGCTCTTCGTGCCCCTTAGAGTTCTTTGTGTCCCAAAAAATAATAAAGCGACACAAAGCTCCCAAAGTCCCTCAAAGCCCACAAAAAAATCAATCTTTGAGTTCTTCGTGGTCTTTAGAGCTCTTAGTGTTCCAAAAAAAAGAAAGCGTCACAAAACTCACAAAAGCCCTCAAAAAGCCCACAAAAAAATCAATCTTTGAGTTCTTCGTGGTCCTTCGAGCTCTTAGTGTTCCAAAAAAAAGAAAGCGTCACAAAGCTCCCAAAGTCCCTCAAAGCTCACAAAAATAATTCTTTGTGATCTTCGTGGTCCTTAGAGTTCTTTGTGTTCCCAAAAAAAAAATAAAGTGTCACAAAGCTCCCAAAATCCCTCAAAGCCCACAAAAAAATCAATCTTTGAGATCTTCGTGCCCCTTAGAGTTCTTTGTGTCCCAAAAAATAATAAAGCGTCACAAAACTCACAAAGAAGCCCAAAGCCCACAAAAAAATAATTCATCGTGCTCTTTGTGCTCCTTAGAGTTCTTGGTGTCCCAAAAAAGAAAAGAAGCGTCACAAAACTCACAAAGTCCCTCGAAGCCCACAAAAAAATCAATCTTTGAGTTCTTCGTGGTCCTTAGAGCTCTTAGTGTTCCAAAAAAAAGAAAGCGTCACAAAACTCACAAAGTCCCTCAATGACCACAAAATTATTTCATAGTGTTCTTTGTGGTCCTTAGAGTTCTTGGTGTTCCAAAAAAGAAAAAAAAAAATCGACACAAAGCTCACAAAGTCCCTCAAAGCCCACAAAAAAATAATCTTTGAGATCTTCGTGCCCCTTAGAGTTCTTTGTGTTCCCAAAAAAAAGGAAAGCGTCACAAAACTCACAAAGTCCCTCAAAGCTCACAAAAGTAATTCTTTGAGATCTTCGTGCCCCTTAGAGTTCTTGGTGTCCCAAAAAACAAAAGAAGCGTCACAAAACCCCTCAAAGCCCACAAAAAAATAATCTTTGAGCTCTTCGTGGTCCTTCGAGCTCTTAGTGTTCAAAAAAAATAAAGCGTCACAAAACTCACAAAGTCCCTCAATGACCACAAAAAAATAATCTTTGAGATCTTCGTGCCCCTTAGAGTTCTTTGTGTCCCAAAAAAAATAAAGCGTCACAAAGCTCTCAAAGTCCCTCAAAGCGCACAAAAGTAATTCTTTGAGATCTTCGTGCCCCTTAGAGTTCTTTGTGTTCCCAAAAAAAATAAAGCGTCACAAAGCTCCCAAAGTCCCTCAAAGCTCACAAAAGTAATTCTTTGAGATCTTCGTGCCCCTTAGAGTTCTTTGTGTCCCAAAAAATAATAAAGCGACACAAAGCTCCCAAAATCCCTCAAAGCTCACAAAAGTAATTCTTTGAGATCTTCGTGCCCCTTAGAGTTCTTTGTGTCCCAAAAAATAATAAATCATGCTCATACCTCTTCAAAACTCAAAAATCGCCATCATCGGCCTTGGTTACGTAGGCCTGCCTTTGGCGGTTGCTTTTGCGGAGAGGTACAAAACTGTGGGCTATGATATTGATTCTAAAAGGGTGGAGGAGCTACAAAAAGGCCATGACAGAACTTTGGAAGTCGAGGATGAAGACCTCCAAAAAGTCTTGGTCAAAACGCCTGAAGAATTAGAAGAAAAAAGAATTGGACTTCAAATTACTGGTTCAGTTCCTCCAATTTCTTCCTGTAACATCTATATAGTTACAGTACCCACACCCACAGACAAGCACAATAAGCCTGTGCTCACCCCAATGCTTAAGGCTTCTGAAGCTATTGGAAGGGTCTTGAAAAAAGGGGATGTGGTGATCTATGAATCCACAGTTTACCCAGGAGTCACAGAAGAAGAATGTGTTCCAGTATTGGTGAAAGTTTCAGGATTAAAGTTCAATGAAGATTTTTTTGCCGGCTACTCTCCAGAGAGAATCAATCCAGGAGACAAAGAACATACAGTCACCAAAATCTTAAAAGTTACCTCAGGTTCTACTCCAGAAGTAGCCACTTATGTAGATGACCTATACAAATCTGTCATCACTGCAGGCACCCACCAAGCTTCTTCAATCAAAGTTGCTGAAGCAGCAAAAGTGATAGAAAACTCTCAACGAGACATCAACATTGCTTTTGTCAATGAGCTTTCTAAAATTTTTAACTTACTCAATATCGATACCCAAGAAGTCTTAGAAGCCGCGGGAACCAAATGGAACTTCCTTCCATTCAAACCTGGCTTAGTTGGAGGACATTGTATTGGAGTTGACCCTTTTTACTTAGCACAGAAAGCACAGGAAGTAGGATACCATCCAGAGATCATTTTAGCAGGTAGAAGACTAAATGACTCCATGGGCAAGCATGTGGCCACAGAGACCATCAAACACATGATGCGCAAAGACTTAAAAGTTATAGATTCAAAAGTATTGATTCTCGGCTTTACCTTCAAAGAAGATTGTCCAGACGTAAGAAATACAAGAGTAATTGATATCTACAACGAATTGAAGTCTTTCGATATGGAGGTAGATGTCTATGACCATTGGGCAAGTAGAGAAGAGGTAGAGCATGATTATGACATCTCTATGCTTGATAAAAATAAAAAACCAATTTTATCTGAATATGCTGCGATAATCTTGGCCGTAGCGCACAAAGAATTCAGAAACTGGAACATCCAAAAATCTGATCATCAAGTAATCTTCGATGTGAAAAGTGTATTGGAGAAGGAGAAGGTAGATGCAAGATTATAGTCGAGAGGAAAAAGAAATTTGAGGAGCTATTTTGATTGATTTAAACTCAAACTTCTATTTTGATTTTCAATAAATAAGTTGTTTATTTAGTTAATACAGTATCAAAACCCATGATTATCAAATCCATCTCTTTAGATAATTTCAGATCTAAATCTAAACTCCAATTAGAGCTTGGAAGGAGACTGACTATTCTCATCGGAGAGAATGGTTCAGGCAAGACGAGTGTTCTCGATGGCTTAGCAATAGGTTTAGGGTCAATTTTAACTTATCTTCCTGGTGTTTCTGGAATTTCATTCAAGAACACGGATATCCGTCAAATCAAAAATCAAAAAACTCCATATACAAGGGTTCGTATAGAAACCGACGAAGGGCTTATTTGGGATAGAACGGAAAGAAGGGATAAAAGCAAATCTACTTCTAGGCAAATTCCACCTGCTGTTGGACTTCAACACCTTCGTAAATACCTCGATAATCAAATACTTGATCCCTTTAACGATTCCAAAAAGGTGGAGCTCCCTATATTTTCCTATTATGGAGTATCTAGAGCCTTATTGGATGTACCACTTCGCAGGAGAGGTTTTCCAAAAGCTCATGCCAGATTTGAAGCATTGGAAGGAGCATTAGTTGCAGATAGCCGTTTCCGATCCGCTTTTGTTTGGTTTTACAACAAAGAAAATGAAGAGCAACGTAAACAGCGTGAGTTAAAAGATTTTGACTTTCAACTTCCCGAACTAGCTGCTGTGAGAAGCGCAATCATAAGTATTTTCCCAGGGATATCTAATCCTCATATTACCTTGAATCCTCTCAAGTTTGTGGTGAATAAAGACGACGAGACTTTGGATATCATGCAGCTAAGTGACGGATACAAGACTCTTCTATCTTTGGTGATTGATTTGGCTATTAGAATGGCCCTAGCCAATCCCGAATCTGAAAGGCCTCTGGAATCAGGGGCTGTGGTATTGATAGATGAAGTAGATTTACACCTTCATCCCGAATGGCAACGTAGGGTGGTAGGAGACTTGCTTCGTACTTTCCCGAACACACAGTTTTTGTTAACTACTCATAGTCCATATATTATTGAGTCGATCAATAACCACTTGCAACGATATCATATCCATAATATCCCAACCAAGGATCAGGATATCTTAGACATTCAACCGATTTCCCCGGGTGAAGTAAAAGCCTATTTTATTGAGGAAAATAAGGAAACCAATCTTATTGATTCTGAAGTTCAGCTGTTGGATGATCAATTGATACATCCATTCAACTCAATCGCAAAGCTGTACGATCGGATGAGAGATTTACAGTGGGAAAAGCCGATTCATGATTGATTTAGGAAATTTTGAAGCCTGTGTTTGTCAAAGGTCAGGTCAGCCCTCTGAATCCTGTGCTGATCGTCTGGTGCTTCAAGAAAAGGGTAAGAAAATCACGCTCAAACCTAGGTCAGGAGAATCTGCAAAACTTTTAATTCTGGATGGTTGTGTCCTAAAAGATAATTCCCCAAAGTGTGATGGAGTTTTCTTCTATGAAAAAAGAAATACGAGTTATATAATTTTAGTTGAGCTTAAAGGAGGAGATATTGACCATGCATTTGAGCAAATCAAATACACCAGAGAACAGCGCACAGAATATACTAGCCTAAAAAATCATTTTAGACAAAATCGATCAGGTAGTATAATTGAATCCGCATTTGTGATATCAAACCACCGCATCGATAGAGTGACGCATCAGAAACTTGAAAAAGCTCATGGATTACGGCTTAAAGCAATATTACATTCAGAAGCAACGACACCTTTGCAGGACTTGAGAACATGGTTGTAAATCGATAACTTTTTTAGAATGAAATTTCCTTATCGACTGTCATAAATGAAAAATCTAGGGTTAAACCTATAACCTTCTCCCAAAAAAAATCAATAGCGCACTCTGCAACTTTGCAAACTTAGCGAGAGCCCCTAAACTTTAATCTTCTATGAAAAAAGCCATTATCGTCTCCGGTTACTTCAACCCCATACATAAAGGTCATATCGAATACTTTAACCATGCCAAAGCAGCAGGTGATGTACTAATTGTCATCGTAAACAATGACCATCAAAGAGCCTTAAAAGGCTCAAAAGAGTTTCAATTAGAAGATGAACGGGTGTTTATTGTTTCCAATATCAAAAGCGTAGATCAAGTATTTTTATCTATCGATCAAGACAGGACAGTATGCGAAACCATCAGAGAGATTCATAAACAACTGGGGAAATCATTCCAATTAGCTTTTGCAAACGGAGGCGATCAAAATAACCAATCCATACCAGAAGTCCCTGTATGTGAGGAGCTAGGAATAGAACTCATCGACGGCCTAGGAGACAAAATCCAATCAAGTAGTTGGTTGTTGAAAAAATAAAATGTTAAACGTTAATTGTTAAGCGTTAAGAAGAATAAATTTAGTAAAGTCACATTTAACAGCTTGTCCGCCGTGGCGGATTTAACGCTTAACCCTTAACCCTAAATCTCTGTGAAACACTGTGATTCCACAGCGTAACTCAGTGGACCCAAAAAATGAACAAAACGACTAAAATCTACATCGCCGGCCATCGCGGCATGGTTGGTTCCGCAATTTGGAGAGCCTTAGAAACCAAAGGCTATAACAACTTAATTGGTCAATCTTCCAAAGAACTGGACTTAAGAAATCAACAAGCAGTCCATGATTTTTTCGATAATGAAAAACCAGAAGTTGTAATTGATGCAGCAGCTAGGGTAGGAGGGATTCTGGCTAACAATGATTTTCCTTATCAGTTTTTGATGGAAAACATGCAGATACAGAATAATCTCATAAACGCATCACTCAAAGCAGATGTGAAAAAGTTTATTTTCCTAGGTTCTTCCTGTATTTACCCAAAATTGGCACCTCAACCTTTAAAAGAAGATTACTTGTTAACTTCCTCTTTAGAGCCCACAAATGAATGGTATGCCATTGCGAAAATTACAGGAGTCAAAGCATGTGAGGCAATTAGAAAGCAATATGGGAAGGATTACATTTCATTGATGCCTACAAACCTATATGGCTCATTTGATAATTTCGATCTAAAGACTTCTCACGTATTGCCAGCCATGATCCGCAAATTCCATGATGCAAAACATTCAACAGTCAACGGTCAACAGGCTCCCGTTACGCTATGGGGATCTGGAACGCCTATGCGAGAATTCTTACATGTGGATGATATGGCTGATGCAGTAGTTTTCGCCTTAGAAAATCAATTCCAAGACAACCTTTACAATGTAGGAACAGGAACAGACCTCACTATCAAGGAACTCGCTGAAATGATTCAAAGGATAGTAGGTCACGAAGGAGATATCATCTGGGATAGCAGCAAACCCGACGGTACCCCAAGAAAACTCATGGACGTATCCAAAATGACTTCGGCAGGCTGGCAAGCCAAGATCGGACTAGAAGAAGGAATAAAAGGCACCTACCAATGGTTCCTCGAAAACCAAGACTCTTTCAAGGAAGTAAAAATGTGAAGGTCCACTGGGTAACTCAGGGTAAAACACCGTGTAACACTGTAAAAATATTGCTATATAAAAGCGAAGTTATGAAAACAGTAAATCTTTTGAAAGATCTCAATAAAAGAAAAACCCCTATAGTTAAAATTGATACGTCACTAAATCACTTTGATGGGAATGTTATTGCTTCCGGTAAACTTGATAAGGCCAATAAAGCTTTGGAAACATTGGGTCTCCCAAAGTAATTTTTTGAAAGTATTTTTGATGATCCACTGGGTAACTCAGAGTTCAACACAGTGTAACACTGTGGAATTAAAAAAATGGAGGTAAACGAAATTACAGGTAAAATTTTAACCGCAGCCTATAAAGTTCACACAGCTTTAGGCCCAGGACTCTTAGAATCTTCTTATCAGGCATGTCTGAAGTACGAATTAGTGAAAGCAGGTTTACAAGTAGAGGTTGAAAAGTCCTTACCTTTAGTTTATGAAGAAGTGAAACTTGAGTGTGGTTACAGATTAGATATGCTAGTTGAAAATCAAGTAATAGTGGAGTTAAAGACCGTTGAAAGCTTTGCTGATGTTCATATAGCACAAATATTAACCTATCTTAAATTATCCAATAAGAAGATAGGCTTGCTTCTTAATTTCAATACCAAAAGCTTAAAGAACGGAATTAAAAGAATTATTTTATAAAAAATCACGGTGTAACACAGTGCCTAACTCAGTGTAACACCGTGGACCCAAAAAATATGAAAGTCGCATTAATAACAGGAATAACTGGCCAAGACGGCTCCTATCTCGCCGAATTACTTTTAGAAAAAGGTTACATGGTTCACGGCATTAAACGTAGAGCTTCTTCCTTCAACACCCAAAGAGTAGATCACTTATATGAGGATCAGCATGAAGACAATGTAAGACTCAAACTCCATTACGGTGACTTAACAGACTCGACGAACCTCATTAGAATTATTCAAGAAACTCAGCCAGATGAAATCTATAACTTGGGCGCCATGTCCCATGTCAAAGTTTCTTTCGACTCTCCTGAATATGTAGCGAATGTAGATGGAATTGGTACATTGAGGATTTTGGAAGCGGTGAGGATATTGGGATTAGAAAAGAAAACGAGAATATACCAAGCTTCAACTTCTGAACTTTATGGAGGGATGCCTGAGAACAAAAATGAAAAAGGATTCTACGACGAAAACTCACCGTTTTATCCACGTTCTCCATACGGTGCAGCAAAGATCTACGGCTTTTGGATTACCAAAAATTATCGTGAGGCGTACAACATGTTTGCATGTAATGGCATACTTTTCAATCACGAGTCGCCTCGAAGAGGGGAAACATTCGTAACTAGAAAAATCACCAGAGCAGTTGCTAAAATTGCTTTAGGTTTACAGAAAGAACTCTACATGGGTAACCTTGATGCCAAACGAGATTGGGGACATGCTAAGGATTATGTAAAAGCCATGTGGCTAATTCTACAACAAGACGTTGCAGAAGACTTCGTAATAGCCACAGGTGTCACCACAAAAGTCCGTGACTTCATCCAAATGGCCTTTGCTCATGTCGGCTTTAACATTAGATTCGAAGGCGAAGGAGTAAACGAAGTTGGAATCCTTAATTCAGTCGATCAAGTGATTTATGAAAAGGCAACTGGCTTAACGATTAACTCCTTAACCCTTAACGCCGGAGACACTTTACTAAAAATCGATCCCATCTACTTCCGTCCAACCGAAGTCGATCTTCTTCTCGGAGATCCAACGAAATCTAAAACAAAACTAGGCTGGGAACCTGAATATGACCTTCAAGGGTTAGTGGAAGATATGATGGTATCGGATATTCAATTGTCCCGCAGAGAACACTTTATGGTCTAGTCAGGGCAGAGGGTGTTGTATCAGAATTAGTAGTTAAGAGTTAATTATTAGTTATTTCGGATTAACACTCAATCATTTCTTTAAGTTATTGATTCGTTATTTTCACTATTCTTTTAATGCTGTATTATTTTCAATTTACTGATTTGAATTATATTTTGTTTCACTTTCTCCAAAAATTATAGTAGTTGGGGATCATAAATTGTTATAGGATTCATTTATTAATATGTTTTCAATAAAAATTATTAATTTAAGGAAAGATAAAATTAAAAGAGAATTGATGCTTTCGCAGCTAGTTGATCTTAATTTGTTGAAGTGTTCTCAAGTAATTGATGCTGTATATGGAAATGAATTAGATAATAGCATAAAGAATTTCATAAATTTAAAGCGTAAACCATTTTTACCGACAAAATTTAATAGACCATTAACAGCTGGAGAAATAGGGTGCTCGATGAGCCATCAAGCAATCTATAAAAGGATGAAATCTAATGATATTTGCTTAATAATTGAAGATGACGTTGTTATATCTCGAGATTTAATTGATTTCATAGATTTAATTGAGAAATTACCTTCAAGTTGGGAACTTGTATTGTTAGGACATCAGGTAGCAAGAGTTAGAGGAGCTCGTATAAGTGTTTGGGGAAGGAAAAGATTAGGTAAGTTTACGATAGGTAAGCCTGTTGAGATGGCTTTTGGTTGTTATGGCTACTTAATTAATTACAAAGGTGCAAGAAAATTAATCAATGCTGCGAAAAAAATGGACGCTCCAATTGATCATTACACAGGTGTATCTGACTTTGTAAACCTTTATGCAATCAAACATCCAATCATTCATTTTTCTAAAGAGCTAACAGTGTATAGTAATATCGCTGTTGAACGGGAATTGGTTAGTGCCCAAGCGACTAAAGCTTTAGAAAATAAAGCTTTCAGTAAATTTAAAGAATTTGTTAAGTCATCGTTTTTTTATCATCCAATAAGGTTTTTGATTAGGTTAGTAAGATGGTGTACAGGTAATTTAAGAACTCTTAAAATTATACGTTCATATCGATAGTGAATGATGTATGTAATTTAATGAATAGAATTATTTTTGCCTTTGTAAAGCAATCGAAGGTTTCTGAAGAAACCAACATCTTGACTAACACTTTAAAAAAAATAATTTCAAGTAAGAAATAATTTACTTTAAAAATATGATTACCTGCATATTTTTTCCGTTTGTTGGTGGTTTTCCAGTATCTCTAAATAATAATTTAATTATAGCATCTCTTTAAGAAGCTTTTAGTAAATCTTGTTTTACGTTGGCTTCACAGTTAAAGATGTCGATATTTTTTAAATTAGTACAGATAAATTTTGATTTTAAACTTTTACAATTACAGTTCGAGATAGAACGATCGTGAAAAAAATAATTGTAACTTTCTTTATTAAAAGCCTAAATTTTATAATCTAAACTTGATTATATTAAAAGAGCATGAGATTCTAGACTACAAGAAGTTATCAATCAATACCAGAAAATTGCCAAATCAGTTTTTTATATTAATAATAGTAATGTTCTTTAGATGCATGAAAATATTGATAATCTACATTTTTAAAAACTAAAAAAAAATCTATTTTAATACTTTTTTATTTAATATGATATTTATGAAATCTAAAAAATTTAAGAGATTGTAAAAAGATAATAATTATATTTTTAAAAACCTTAAAGACTAAGGGGTAGAAATTTACCATGTTTATTAGTTTAATTAAATTATAGAATGATCATTCTTATATAATGTCTATACGTAAATCCCTAAGTTCTGGTATTTTATATACTGGTATCACCCGTTATTCTGGTGTATTGGTATCAATAGTAATAGGTGCAATTCTAGCAAGATTACTAACTCCAGCTGAGTTTGGTGTTGTTGCTTTAGTTACTGTTTTTATTTCATTTTTCAATTTATTAACCGACGTCGGTATTGGACCCGCTGTTATTCAAAACAAAAAATTGACGGATGAAGATGTACAGTCAATTTTCTTACTTTGCATTTTACTCGGATTAGTTTTAACATTTCTATTTTTCTTTTCAGCAACTTTAATAGCTTCTTTTTATGAAAATAAGGACTTAATCCCATTAATTAGATTACTTTCCTTAACTGTTTTTTTTAGTTCTTTAAGGATTGTACCTAATGCATTATTGCTAAAAAAATTAAAGTTTAAACAAATAGGGTTTGTTACTATTACAGTTCAATTATTTAGTGGAATACTTGCTATTGTTCTTGCTTATAAAGGTTTTAGTTATTATTCTTTGGTTTTTAAAAGTATTTTTGACAGTTTCATAACTTTTGTTATTCTTTTTAAACTGTCACCTGTAAAGCTTATATTGTATTTGAGAAAAAGTGCCTTAAATAAAATTATACATTTTTCGAGTTTTCAATTTTTATTTAATTTCATTAATTATTTTTCAAGAAATACAGATAACCTCTTGATTGGAAAGTTTTTATCACCAGTCTCTTTAGGGTTTTATGATAAATCTTACCAATTAATGATGATGCCGGTTCAAAATTTAACGCATGTTATAACACCTGTTTTACACCCTGTACTTTCGGAATTCCAAAATGATAAACTAAGAATATTAAACGCATACACCAAAGTGGTGAGACTATTAGCTACTATAGGTTTTCCTATTTCAGTTTTTTTGTATTTCACTGCTTCAGAAATCATTTTAATTTTATACGGAGTTCAGTGGGAGAAAAGTATTCCTGTATTTAAAATTTTAGCTCTAACAGTTGGGATTCAAATGGTACTTTCTAGTTCTGGATCTATTTTTCAGGCTATAAATCGAACTGATTTACTATTTTATTCAGGCGCCATTAGTGCTGTCTTTATGGTAGGTGGTATTAGTTATGGTATTTTTATTGAAAAAAGTTTGGAGGGAGTTGGATTTGGTTTGATTGTTGCTTTTTTAATAAATTTTTTTCAAGGATTTTATATTTTGATAAAGTTTGCATTGAAAGGCAGTGTTTTATATTTTTTTAAATCTTTTTTGTTTCCTATTACAACTAGTATAATTATTTGGTTGTGTCTTTTAAGTTTTCAATCAATTAAAATTGATAATTTATACATTTCTTTATTAGGAAAAATAGTTATTTCATTCTCTGTTTTCTTATTAGTGAATTTTTTTAATAAAAATAATCGAAATCTTGCCTTAGATTTTTTAAAAAATAGAAGAGCTTTCTAATCATGTATAAACTAAATAATATAATGTTTAAATAGAATTAATTGCAATTATATAGTATATGTTATTGATAAATTATTCTTATTGTTTCATGCACATTATAAATTTCAAAATTTGTTAAGGATAACTTAGAGATTGTATAGGGAATAACATATAAAAGTTGGACACTAACTTTGGCTCAAAATCTTAAAAAAAATTATTGAAAAATAAGCTGTTCAAGACTTCGGGAGGATCATAATAGAGCCTTTTTTAGGTTCATATGCAATACTTTAAGGGCTTTTGATTACTCAGATGTCGAAATGCTACCTAATCGAGTTATCTTTACATCAGGAACTATACTGATAGAAATTACTTCTGACAGGCTATTCATTGCTTTAAGTTCTGAATTTATTCCTTAATATTTAGATGATCCAGCCGCCTTTCTCTGATCCGCTTGATACAATAGTTCTTGAACAAACTTTAGTTAAAGCAGTCAACTTTGTTCTCCTAAATGTGAGGGGGTTTCATCATAGCGTGCTTAAAATTTTGATTTGACTATGATTGCTACAAAAATAGTATCAGTGGATATTAAAAAAACTATAATATCGAAAAAAGATTTAATTAATGATCAATAAAGGTTTCCCTTAGAAGTATTATAACTAGATAGGAATTAAATTTCTTCAAAATCAAATCTAGAATATTATATAATTGTCAATAGTCAACAGTTCTAATAAAATAAAGTGCTTAAATTATTTTAAGTGGCTACCGGTGTAAAGTTTCCATATATTTAATAATTCAAAAGCTATTAAATTTAATTAAAAAAATGCTTTTTTTAATTATTAGAGCTATTTAAATAATAGCTAATTATGGAATATATTCGTTTCTTCAAAATTACTTGCATTTAAATTTTATGAAAAAAAATAAAAATAATTCAATTTGTTTAGTTACAGTTGTAATTCCAACTTACAAAAGAAGTAAACTTTTAGAATCTGCTATTATTTCTGTTTTAAATCAGTCTTATGAAAATTTAGAAATTTTAGTTGTTGATGATAACTCAGATGGTTGCGAACAAGATAAAGTTCAAAAAATAATTGCTAAATTCAATAATGTTGAGTATTTAAAAAACTTTAGGAAAAAAGGAGGTTGTGGTGCGCGAAATAGTGGGATATTAAAAGCATCTGGTGACTTTATAGCTTTTTTAGATGATGATGATATATTTCTTAAGGGTAAAATTCACAATCAGTTGAAGCATTTAATAGATACTGGAGGGAATGCTTCCTTTACAGACTATGTCTTGAATGATAGGATTTACAATAAAAAGAAAAATGTTGTTAAAAATTTTAATAAACTTGATTCCCATCAAATTTTGAATTTTGAGGTTCCTGCTTCTACCACTTTAATGATGGCAAAAAGGCAGAGTTTAATTGATGTTGGTCTTTTTGATGAGAATCTCCCTAGCTTTCAGGATTTAGATTTATGGTATAGATTATCAAAAAATGGTCCCATTTTCAAATATAATGGCTTACTTTCTGAATTCACTATTCATTTAGAAGATAGAGTTAGTATAAATATAGATAAACGCGCGACTGGTTTAAATAAATTGATCGATAAATGGAAAAATGAAATTGAATTAATTGTTGGAGTTAAGAAGTTCTATGATTTTTATTATCGAGAGTCAATATATAACGTCATTAAATATTCTAATTTATCTTATAAAGAAAAATTTAAATATTATTTAACTTTGAATTTGAAGGGTGAAACTAAGCTAAAATACCTAGCTGTACTTCCATACAATTTAATTAATTTCGTCAAAACTCAGTAGAGATAAATGAATTTATTAAAACTATTGTTTATAAATTTTTTAATGTTTTTGTATATATATAATCCAATGATTAGATTTCTACCGTTTGATTCAGGTGTGATCATTTCATTTCTAATTTTACTTTTTTATTTTTTTAATGGAGCGCCTAATTTGAAAAGAATTTTAAAAAATAAATATATTTTCATTTATCTTATTTTAGGTTTAATAACTTTTTCTTACACGCTTATTTTAACATTTTTTTCTGATAATGAACATTTATCTTTTCGATTTCCAATAATGTATTTTAGATTTTTTTTTGAATTACCTCTAGTTACAATAGCAATATTAAATTTAATAATAAAGTTTGGATATAATACGTATGGAAAAGTGATTCATATTTTTATAAACATAGCAATCGTTCAATCATTTATTGTAATTGCTACATTGTTATCTCCAGCCCTCAGAGATTTTGTTTTCTTTAATCTTTTAAAATTTAGGGAAGGTCATGATAAAATCATAAGTATTGGAGACTTTTCTCTTAGAGGATTTGGTTTGTCTGGGGATTATTTGTTTGCGTTCCCTTTATTTCAAGGATTTGCAGCAGTTTTAGTTTTATTCTTTTTCAAAAACGGTTGGTTTAAGTATATTTTCGTTTTTCCTTTAGTTTTAATCTCTTCTTTAGTTAATGCGAGAGTTGGAGTAGTACCAGTTTTAATTTTTTTTTCCATTATAGCTTTGTTTTATTTCATTTCAATGCAAAAAAGCAAAATAAAAATACTGTTAAAAAACACTTTTTTTGTCTTGATTTTACTAATTCTAATAATACAATTTGTTCAAATATTAGAGTTAAATAATACATTTAGTTGGATTGTTAATGGTTTTATAAATATTTTTGGTGGTAATACGGTCGGTTCGAGTTCAAGTTATAACATTATAGAAAAACTACTTGGAGAACATTTATTTTTTCCAAATGGATGTTTTGATTTCGTTTTTGGTTCTGGTCAAGTAATTTTTTCAAATCCCTTTAGTTATATTAAATCAGACATAGGTTACATTCAATTTATATTTTATGGCGGGTTGTTTTTTTTAATTTTAATTATTTTTTCGTTTAAATTCTTAGCTATAGGTTGTTTAAATTACATTAAAAAGGAGGATTTTAAAATAAAAATAATAGTTTTGGCAATAATGATTACGGTTTTATTTGTACACTTTAAAGGTAACATTTACAATTATAATTCGTTTATGAAATTATCATACATCATTATATTCTTTATTATTTTAAAATTTCAAACATCATCTTACAGTTCTCGTTAAAAGTGTTGAACTTTTATCCTTATAAAACTAACAAAGTTAATTTTTTAGTTAAAAAATTGAGTAAAAAATGCGTATGAAAATTTCAATTATTACAGTTGTATTTAACGATTTAATTGGGTTTAAACGGACATTTAATTCAGTTATAACTCAAACTTATAAAAATTTAGAATTTATAGTCATTGATGGTGGTTCTAGCGATGGAACTGCAGAATTTATTTCTTTAAATTCTGATTTTTTTTCAAAGTGGACATCAGGTCCAGATAAGGGGATTTATGATGCTATGAATAAAGGAATAAACCTTGGGACTGGGGAATTTGCTATTTTTCTGAATGCAGGAGATTGTTTTTATTCTAATGAAATTCTTTCAGAGGTTGTTAAAAACTTTAATAACCCTAATGCAATTTATTTTGGTAGGGCTTTAGTTGATGGGGAAACTCATGATTGGCTGTTCCCGCCGATTAGATATAAAAAAGATAATATCACTTTATGGTTGAAGAATAATGTCCCTAATCATCAAGCTATGTTTTTTCCAAAATCATATTACTCTAGATATAAATATAATTTAGCTTTAAAAATTAGTTCTGATAAAGACTATAAACTAAATGCTCAAAAATCATTCAAAATACCATTTGTTTTTTGTGACTTAATTATATGTAAATTTAATTTAGGTGGGATTTCATCTTCAAATAAATTAAAGCAATCATTGATTATTTCAAAGGAATTGTGGAAATTAGATACTCAGTACTATTCATTAAATTATGCTATAAAGAATCAAATTAAACATTATTCAAAAATATTATTAAGTAATTTATTTGGTAAAAGTTTATTAAATAAGATACTTAAAAAAGCCAAATAGAAAAATGAGAAAGCAAATTGATTTTTCCTGCTTGATGTCAATTTATCAAAGAGATTCTGCTAGGTTTTTAAAAGAAGCTTTAAATAGCATTAATAACCAAACTTTAAAAGCGAATGAAATAGTCTTAGTAAAGGATGGGCCGGTAAGTTTAGAATTGGATGCAATCTTATCTGAATTTCAAGATAAGCTTCCTTTGAAAATCATTAGTATTGATGAAAATAGGGGTTTAGGTCATGCGCTTTCTTTTGGTCTAAATTTTATTTCAAATGATATTGTTGCGAGAATGGATGCTGATGATATATCGGTTTCAAATCGATTTGAAAAGCAAATAGATATATTAATTAAAAATCCTGAATATGATTTAGTTAGTTCAAATATAGAAGAGTTTAATAATGTTCCTGGTGACTTGGGGATAATAAAAAAAGTTCCAGAAAAACATGAAGATATCCTCAAGTATTCACAAAAAAGATCTCCTTTCAATCATCCTTCTGTTGTTTTTAGAAAACAGGCGGTGCTAAATGCCGGGTCCTACAAATCTATGTTGTTTTTCGAAGATTATTATCTCTGGTTACGGTTGATTAAATCAGGACGAAAATTTTATAATATCCAAGATCCTCTTTTATATTTTAGGGTTGGAAATAATATGATTGGACGTAGGCAAGGATTTAAATATGCTTTGCACGAATATAATTTTTTTAAATCAGCTTATAAAGAAAAACTAATTTCATTATATGATTTTATTAATGCGGTGTTAATTAGATTTCCTTTAAGATTATTGCCAGTTTCCACTTTGAAGTTTATATATTCTTCATTATTACGAAAATAAAAATCAGATTGGGATATTTATTAAATGAAGTTTTGGGAATGACTAGGTACTATATCAATAAAATTCTGGTTGCGATTTTTATTGTCTTTACTTTTAACTTATCTTATGCTCAAAATGCCTCAACAAATAATAATAAATTTTACGAGCTGAATAGACTTAATCAGCTAAATACAGATACTTCAAATAATTTCCTCCAAAATAATGCATATCAAGTCCTGCCAGAAAATGTAGATCAAATAATATCAAGAAAGGGAGCTTTTTTTAAAGAAGTTTTACCTTATAAAGTTTCTTTTTTACCAATTACCCTTCTAAGTCAATATTCATCAAAAACCATTTATCCAGAAGTCTCTAGGCTCATTAATAATCTAGGCTTTCAATCCTATGCTTCTGCGGGTTTATTCGCAAGTCTAGGGCCGTTATCAATACAGGTACAACCAGAGTTTATTTATGCACAAAACAAAGTGTTTAATATAGGTTCTCAGAAATCTAATAATACTGAATATCTTGAGCGATTTGGGGAAGGATCTTATCAAACATTTCTTCCCGGTCAAAGTAGTATTAGACTCAGTGCAGGTGCATTTTCCATTGGTGCCTCTACTGAGAATATCTGGTGGGGTCCAGGGCAATTCAACTCCCTACTTTTTTCAAACAATGCCTTTGGGTTTGAACACTTAACTTTAAATACTAGGCGTCCCGCAAAAACATTTTTAGGGACTTTTGAAGGTCAAGTCATTATGGGCAGGCTTGAAGGGTCTGGCTTAGAATCACCAATTAGTAATCTATTAAGAGATGATTCAAGATACCTCAACGGAATAAATATAGTTTATGGTCCCAAATGGATCCCCGGCTTTTTTATTGGAGTGTCGAGAGTGTTTCAGCAATATTCAGAAACAAGAGGTGATACTTTTAGAGATTATTTTCCAATTTTTGGAGGATTACAAAAAGAAAGACTTTTGGAAGACTTTGAAGATCCCGGTGAATTTGATAGGGCAGGAAGAGATCAACAGCTTACTGGTTTTGTAAGATTTATAAACAAGAAAGCAAAAGCTGAGTTATATTTTGAATTTGGAAGAAGAGATCATGCTTTTAATTGGAGAGAAGCTATTTTAAACCCTGAACATGCTAGAGCCTATTTATTCGGTTTCAATAAGTTACTTTCTTTACCAAATGATGCAGCTTTTCAGTTAAGAACAGAAGTACTTCAACAGCAAGAGTCAATAAATATCCTAGTAAGATATCCTGGTATAGGAGGAGGACAAAATTGGGGTGGTCATATACCAGTTAGACATGGTTTTACCCATAGAGGTCAGATGCTTGGTCCGGGAGTTGGACCAAGTAGCAATGTTCAAACAATAGAAGGTGCTTGGGTAAAAGGGTTCAAAAAATTAGGTATAAGGTTTGAGAGATTGAATAGGCATCAAGATATTTATACCAAAAGATTTAATGATCCTTCTGAACAAGGTAGATGGGTTGACCTTTCAGCTAGAATTCTGGCCGATTGGCAGTTTAATAATTTGATTATCAGTTCAAATGTGAATTTTGTAAATTCTCTCAACTACCAATGGCAACTCGCCCCCGACAGTACCCCCGAATATCCCAAAGGAGAAAACCTATTTTCAGTTCACTCCCAAGTGAGTCTGATCTATCTTTTTGATAAGAAAAAGTAGAATTGAAGTTTTAAAAGATCCATAATAATTAGTTTATAGAATTATGAAAATCACAGTTATTGGTACCGGCTACGTCGGTTTAGTATCAGGTGCTTGCTTTGCAGAAGTAGGGATTCATGTAGTATGTGTGGACGTCGATCAGAAAAAGATCGAGGGACTTAAAAAGGGAATCATGCCCATCTATGAGCCCGGACTCGAAGAAATCGTCAAAAGAAATTACGCCTCAGGCAGGTTAGAGTTTACCACGGACTTGGGCGCAGCCATCCAAGGTTCTGAAGTGGCTTTTATCGCTGTTGGTACCCCTCCAGGTGAAGATGGCTCTGCGGACTTGAAATATGTCCTGGCAGTAGCGGATGAAATCGGAAACACCATGTCTGATTATATCGTCGTTGCGACCAAGAGTACTGTTCCTGTTACCACAGGAGAAAAAGTACGTGCAGCCATCAAAGCAGCTTTGGAGAAAAGAAACTCAGACTTACCTTTTGCAGTAGCTTCTAATCCTGAATTCTTGAAAGAAGGTGCAGCGGTAGAAGACTTTATGAAGCCTGACAGAATCGTTATCGGAGTAGATGATGAAAGGGCAGAGGAGATGATGAAAAGACTCTACAAACCCTTTCAGCTGAATGGTGACCGCATCATTTTTATGGACATCCCCTCTGCAGAGATGACTAAATATACAGCGAATGCGATGTTGGCCACCAAGATTTCCTTTATGAATGACATCGCCAACCTTTGCGAATTGGTTGGTGCCAATGCCAATATGGTCAGAAAAGGAATTGGTTCAGATCCTCGTATCGGTACCAAATTCATCTATCCGGGTGTGGGCTATGGAGGTTCTTGTTTCCCTAAAGACGTCAAAGCCATCATCAAAACAGGCAAGCAATATGGCTATGACTTGAAAGTCCTTCAAGCAGTAGAGGATGTCAATGATGCCCAAAAGCATGTGCTCGTGAAGAAAATCAAAGCGCACTTCGGAGAAGACCTCTCAGGGATGACTTTCGCCATTTGGGGATTGAGTTTCAAGCCGAATACAGACGACTTACGTGAAGCCCCAGCCATCGTTATCATCGATGAACTGATCGCTGCAGGAGCCAAAGTAAAGGCCTATGACCCCATCGCCATGAAAGAAGCCCAGCACATCTATATCGGTGACAAAATCACCTATGCCAGGGATGCCTACGACGCCTGTGTAGATGCAGATGCCCTGCTTTTAGTCACCGAATGGTCTGAATTCCGCATCCCTTCCTGGGAAGCCCTCGGCAAACTCCTCACCAACAAAGTCATCTTCGACGGCCGAAACATCTACGACAAAAAATACCTAGAAGAGTTGGAGTTTGTGCATTATGGAATAGGGGTTTGATGGATGTTAAACGTTAAGTGTTAATCGTTAAAACGTAAGAAAAACCATCATTTATGGAATTCTCTACGCTTAACGTCTTTAACGCACAGCGATAGCTAGCATTGACGATATTAACGTTCAGCGTTCAGTGTTAATCGTTAAAACGTAAGAAAAACCATCATTTACGCAATATCTCACGCTTAACGTCTTTAACGCTCGGCGACAGCCAGCATTAACGCTTAACAAACTTACCATTCATCGTATTTTCAGAGGCGGAGGATGGGTTTAGGTATGGTTTGAATATAAAAATCAAAGAATAACTGAAAATGTCATTGAAAATCAAAGTGGATTGATTCTAATGGAGCAATTCAAACATTAACTCAATCCACCAATCCCTAATTACCTAATCCACTATTTCCCCAATAACTTAATCCACTAATCCCTAATCAACCAACCCCCATGTTCAACGCCATCAGCAAAGACCTCGATAAACTAGAAGTATTCACTGAAATAAAAGCTCAAATGGAATCCTTGGGTTTTACCGTAATTGCGCAAGACATAGAAAGACCTTGGGGAGCATTTTTAGTCATCGAACCTTTACAAGTAAAGGAATTTCAAAAGATGTTCTTTGGAGAAGTGACTTTGAGCTTTGACGAGAAACTCTCTTACAGCCCAAAAATCCTGATCGTAGCACCGGAGCAGAAACTCTCTTGGCAGTACCACCATAGAAGATCTGAATTATGGAAATTGGTTGAAGGAGAAGCGGCAATCGCACGATCCCAAACAGACCAGGAAAATCCAGCTGAGGACATGAAAACAGGGGAGGTCGTTACTTTAGCGCAAGGCGAACGCCATAGACTCATCGGCAAAAACACCTGGGGTATCATAGCCGAAATCTGGGTTCACACCGACCCCAACAACCCGTCTGATGAATCTGATATCGTTAGAATCCAAGATGATTATAGGAGAAGTTGATTTGGTTAATCGTTTAATTGGTTAGAATTAAGAGGTGAAACGTTAGACATAAGATATGAGATTCCCCTTTCATTTCGATTATATCTCTATTTCGTGAGAATCCCAAGCGCTTCAGCGCTTCTAATTCAAAATCAACCAAGTGGAGCTTATCTAATTTTAAATCCTATTTATACATCAAATCCCAAAAATCCCAATTCGGTAAATTCGGTAAATTCGTGGTTCCTTTTTCTTTCAATCTAAAATCCAAATTTGAAATTCGATCAATTTTTACCTGCAGTAGGCAGGCGTGGTTATCCATCTGCTAGCAATAATTCAAATCTGTGTCCATTAGTGTTCATCCCGATATTCTCGGGACAGGTCCTGTGGTAGAAAAAATCAGCACACCACAGCGTTTCTTCGCGGCATAAAAATAACCACAGAGGTTCGCAAAGGTATCGCAAAGGAAGATTATATAAAAGGTAATGAAGAAGTTCGACCCACTTAGGGTCGTGAATTATGGGAATGGAATCTACATCTCAACCACCGGTTCCACCGGCGGCTATTCAAGGTTGAAGCCATTTAGGCTTCAACAAAGACCTAGTAAAACCCAATACATTTATCAATTAGCTAATTAGTCCTTAATCAATTATATAATTAACAAATTTAATAGTTAATCAAATTAGCACTTAACCTAATCAACTTAATTAACTCAATTAACCAGTTATGAATATCCGCCTACGTACAAGTAGGCAAATTTTATACTTTGACAATACGTGTCAATAACTTTCAGGGCTGTATTTTAAGTGTTTAATTGGCTTGAAATAAAGAAAGAAGCCATGACTATCCTACAATTCAATGAAAGATATCCAGATGAGGCAAGTTGCATTCATTTCTTTAAGGAACAAAGAGAAAGGGAAGGCATTATTTGTAAGAAATGTAAGTCCAGAGAACACTACTGGCTTAATTCTCTCAATATGTTTCAATGTAAACATTGTGAATTTAGGACAGGCCTGAAGAATGGTACCGTTATGGAAAACAGCAAGTTGCCATTAAGGATCTGGTTGCTTGCAATGACACTTGTAAGTGCAACCAAGAAGGGGTTTAGCTGCCTGGAACTCCAGAGGCAGATGGGGCATAGTAGATACGAGACTGTTTTCAGGCTGTACCACAAGCTCCGAGAAGCAATGGGTAAACGTGATAGCCAATATAAACTAGAGGATATGGTTGAATATGATGAGGCTTTTGTAAGCAAGGCAACAAAATCTTCGGAAAGGATGAAGCTGAAGAAAGGACGCGGAAGTCAAAAACAAGCTTCCGTTGCTGTCATGGCTGAATCATCTATTCTTGAAGACTTAATTACCGGAGAAAAGGACAAAAGCTGCAGATATTTCAAGATGGTCAAAATAGATAACTTGAAGGCAAAAACAGCCGAAAAACTGATAAAAGGCCTGATTGACAAGAAAGCTGTGGTTCAGACTGATGAAAGTACGACTTATTCTAACCTAGAAGATTGTATCGATGTCCATGTAAGCGAACTATCCTCCACAAAAGAAGGTAAGTTCAATCTCAAATGGGTACATATAGCAATAAGTAACCTCAAAAGAGATCTGCAGAAGTACCATATGGTTTCAGAAAAGATGCTTCAAAACTATCTCAATGAATTCTGTTACAAACTAAACCGAAGATACTTTGGTGAAAAACTATTTGACAGATTGGTTATTGCAAGCATTTGCCCCTACTTGTATACAAGCGGATAATCATATAACCAGTTAACCTCTTAAGCCATTTAAACCCTTTCCCCAATCAACCATTCAACAATTTTCCCGTATATTCAACCTATGAAATACATTTACCTTTTTCTATTTACAATCTTTTCAATTTCGGTTAATGCACAGCAGGCTTTAGTGGATAAAGTTTATGAAGAAAATATTCAGTCTGTACGGCTTTTTCCCAAAACACAAGAGTTTAGCAGTCAGATGACTTCACCAGTGATTTCACTTCAAGCAGCATCGCCCTTATTGCTTTCTTTTGATGATATCGCATATGATCCGGATATGTACTCGGCTAAAATTATTCATTGCAATATGGATTGGACACCTTCAGACTTGAAGGAAAATGACTACCTAGATCAATTCAACGAGTTTAATGTCAATGATTACAATTATTCCATCGATACAAGAGTTCCTTACATCCACTTCAATTTTATTCTTCCGAAAGTAACCAAAACAGGAAATTATGTGATTCAAGTCTATAGGAATAGAGATCAGAAGCAAACAATCCTTACCAAAAGATTCATGGTTTTTGACAATTCTATGCAAGTAGGAGCGAGGATAGTACCTCCAAGTCAAACAGAATTTCGTAGAAAACAACAGCAGCTTAATCTCAATATCAACTATAAAGCAAGAGAGGTACTTGATCCTAGAAATAGCATCAAGGTAATCATAAGGCAAAATCAACGTTGGGACAATGTGAAGTATGACCTTACGCCAACCATGGTAAGAGAAGATCTCAAAACTATGGAATACCAACTATTTGATGGATCCAATGCATTTTTTGCAGGAAATGAATTTCGATTCGTTGATCTTAGATATGTTAGAGCTAGGGGGAATAACGTAGCCAAAGTGGAAATGAAAGAAGATGTGGTTTTTGCCGAAACTTTGGTAGAAAAAGCTAGACCTTCGGCCGCCTATTCACAATACCTAGACATGAATGGGCAATATGCAATCTTCAATTTTGAACGACAAAATTATGACCTCGAAGGAGAATATATCCTGACGACCTTCAATTTAAGTGCTGAGGGAATCAATGAAACACCCTATTTGATTGGTGCTTTAACCAACTGGGAAAATCACCCTGATTCCAAAATGACTTTAAATACCAAAACCAATACCTATGAAAGCACCTTGCTCCTTAAGCAAGGTTGGTACGATTATCAGTTTGCATACCTCACACCAAATGGATGGAACATGTCACCACTTGAAGGAGATCACTTTGAAACTGAAAATGAATACGAAGTCTTAGTCTATTTCCGAGATGTAGGCTCCCGCTACGACGAACTCGTCGGCTACATCAACATCAACCCTAATAAAAGGAGATTATAGTCGCTTGTGACCTATGTGTAGTTTTTAACTACACTCAAATATTACAATGTTTACTTACCGAACATATTATGATTTATAAAATATTCCCCAATTCTGATACGAAGTTGTAGATGCAATCTACTACTAGTTTACCTGATTTGACCTATCAATACTTTAACCAATTAACAGCTTGATCCAATTTCCCAATAACTCAATTAAATAATTAACCATTCAACAGCATTACCAATTCCCTACCTCTTAGTTCTTGCGTCTTGTGTCTCAAATCTAAGATTCAAAAGTATTCATCCCACAGTTTATCTTTCCCTTCATCATTCGAAATTAAGAGTTCATCATTCATCATTTTTTAACCCCTTTAACCTTTTAATCCTCTAATCATTTACAATAAATACAATGAACTTTTCTACCTAATAACCAGTCATCTAATTAACCTAATAACCAATTAACCTTTTCAACTGTGTTCATTCCGATATTCTTGGGACAGGTCCTGTGGTAAAATAAAATCCATAAAAAAAAGCCCAACTTTTCAGCTGGGCTTTAATTCTTTTGAGAAGCAATTAAGCTTCTTCTGTTCCTGAGTTCTCTTCACCACCTTCAAGTTCTTGAGGTTTCTGCCTTTCGTGAGGCTTGTAAGGGATAAAACCCTCTCTCTTGAATTTGTAAGGTTCTGTTCTCTGTGCTTGGCCATGATTGGCAAGGTCTAACATACCAAAGCCTTTGTGGGTGAATGCACCCAAGCCACATTTGAACACGAAATCCTGTACTTCTGGCGCTGCATACAAGGTGAAAGGAAGTGTATATCCTCTTACTTCATACTTGACATCCATATCGTAAACAGAATAGATTCTAGCAAATTTCTTTTGCTGCTCTCTGAGCTTATTTACATAATTCATGTCAGGGACAACTTGGAACTTATAGAACGATTCCATCTGCTCTTGGCTATACCAACCCGATCTTTCCATTCGAGTAAGCGTGGATTCATACAACAGATCAGAAAATTCATCTGAATCTGGATTGATAAATCTCTTGCCCGACTCATCATTGAACGATGGCGTCAATAGCACCAATGGCGAGATACAAACGAACTTGTTCGAAGTCTCCAATTCTGGCTCTGTTTCCTGCTCCGTATATTCTGGAGAGATTACAAGATTTCCCAACTCAATTTTCGGAGTTGCAAACACCTGCTCCAAGAGATAGTCGATAAATTCTTCATTGGGTGATGAAAGCACTAGAGTGACTAAACTCGAGTAATAGTGTAATCCGCTTCTACTTACTTTGGTCTGACCTTTTAGACCTGAGAAGTTGAAGTAATTGTAATTGAAAAACTCCTCACGACCACCTTTTACGATGAGTCCTTTTAGGAATTGTGCCAGAATGTACTGATGGTGAAACGGTAAATAGGCACCCTTGTTTTTTAAGGAAAATATTAATCTTATTCTCACGGTTTTTAAAAATAAAATTGAAACAATTATTAAACTTTGTTGACTTTTAGTGTTATGTTTTACTTAAAGGTTCCTGCAAAAGTACAAATTTTTTTCTAAGAATTATCAAACATTGAATCTAAAATGCATAATGTCACCATCTTGGACTACATATTCTTTACCTTCTATGGCAATTTTACCATTTTCCCTACAGGCAGCCTCTGTTTTGTACTTTTCATAGGAAGGTAATTTGATTACTTCAGCCTTGATAAAGCCTCTTTCAAAATCCGTATGTATCACGCCAGCTGCTTGTGGAGCTTTCCAACCTCGCTTGATCGTCCAAGCTCTTACCTCTTGAACTCCCGCAGTAAAATAGGTAATCAAATTTAATAAAGTATAAGCGCCTGCAATCAATCGGTTTAATCCACTCTCTTCCAAGCCATATTCTCCTAAAAACATCGCCTTTTCTTCAGCATCTTCAAATTCAGCAATCTGAGCTTCCAAAGCTGCGCATAAAATGATTACCTCAGCATTTTCATCCTTCACATTTTCCTTCAATTTATCCACAAACTCATTTCCGCTATGTATGCTGTCTTCATCGACATTGGCAACATAAAGCACTGGCTTGATGGTCAATAAATGCAAGTCTCTTACTGCTTCCAAATCTTCTTTCTCAACCTCTACAGCTCTCGCGTTTTTTCCTGCTACCAAAGCGTTTTTGAAAGTCATCAAGGTCTCTAACTCCTTGCGAGCTTTAGCATCACCTGACTTTGCAATCTTTTCAACTTTCAGAATTTTCTTGTCTATAGACTCTAAATCCTTCAATTGCAGTTCCGTGTCTATGACCTCTTTATCAAATATCGGATCAACTCCTCCAGCAACATGGACAATATTGTCATCATTAAAACATCTGATCACATGAATGATCGCATCCACCTCCCTAATATTCGCCAAGAATTTGTTTCCCAATCCTTCTCCCTTACTCGCTCCTTTTACCAAACCTGCAATATCTACAAACTCGATTACGGTTGGCAATACTCGTTGAGGTGAAACAAGCTCTTCTAAGATTTGAAGTCTTTTGTCTGGTACAGTGACCACACCTACATTGGGTTCGATCGTACAAAAAGGGAAGTTTGCTGCCTCTGCTTTCGCACTTGATAAAGCATTAAATAAAGTAGATTTTCCAACATTGGGTAAGCCAACGATGCCACACTGTAAAGCCATTATTGATTTTTTATAATTTGAATATTTTATATGCCTTGTACCCTTTGTAAAATTCCATAATGGAAACTCTAAAAACGGTATAAACTGGAATCGCAAAGATCATCCCGGGAATGCCAGCGATTTTTGCACCCGCAAAGATAACAACAAAAATTTCAAGTGGATGCGCTTTTACAGATTTAGAAAAAATCAATGGCTGCAAAATGATGTTATCAGTCAATTGAACGACCGAAAATACGGAAAGAATTTTGAGAATAAAGAAGGTCATTTCACTGGAATCCCCATAACTCGAGGTTGTCAGTCCTACAATGACCCCAAAAGTAGCTCCCAAAATCGGACCTGCATAAGGTATCAAATTGGCCACTGCTGCAAAAAAAGCAATGGTCAAAGCATACTCAATCCCCAAAATCGTCAAGCCAATGGAAGCAATCGCAAAAATAGCAGCCATTTGAATCAAAAGACCTATCAGGTAGTAGGAGAGGAGCTTTTCAACTTTATTGAAAGTAGATACATAAAGCTCAAAATATGCGTTTGGAACCAAATTGATAATATTCCTTCTCAATAATCCATTTTCCAAAAGCAGGAAAAAGGTAATAAATGTAATGGCCATTGTACCAATCAAAATACTACTCGTAGTATTGACCACCGTATTGATGAAGCCTTGAATATTTAGAATGTTAAAACTGGAAATCAGGTTTTCTCGCACTTGCTTAATCAGAAAGCCTGGTTCGCTTTGGATCAACTTAAAGCGGCGTAGCAAGTCCTCAAATTTACCCGCTGGATTTTGAATCTGCTCGTAAAGAAATTCTAAATCATAAGAAGCAATCACTTGAAGCTGCGCACTAATCAGTGGAATAAACAGTAAGCCTATTACAATGAATAAACTAACAACCGCAAAGAATGAAACCAAAATGGCAAACCATCTTGGAATATGTCTTCCTAATAAATGAAAGGAATTGATCCTATTTGTCAGTGGACGAAGTACGGCAGAAATGATAATGGAAAAAATGATGTAAAAGGCAATAGATGAAAAGTACCATCCAACTATAAACAAAAGGATGGTAAAAATAGAAACGTATAGAATTACCTTTTTCATGAACTAAAATAAAAAAGAGAAAGAAACAGCATAGAAGTATATTTTACTTCCTAAGATAGACAAAAATTATTGTCTAAATGTTGTTTCTTTCTCGACTTTAAAATCTATTAGGTGGAATAATTAATCCCACTTCAATTCATCATCATATTCTGATTCTTCCTCTTCATCAAATTGTGAAAAGTCAAAATCCGGCAATAAGTCTGTTTTCACATGATCCACAGCACCTTGCAAAGCTTCAATGAACTTCCCGAAATCTTCTTTGTAAAGAAAAATCTTGTGCTTCTCATAAGAGAAAGAATCACCATTTACTCTTCTTTTGCTTTCTGTGATGATTAAATAATAATCATTCGATCTGGTTGATTTTACATCAAAGAAGTAGGTTCTTTTACCAGCCTTTACTCTTTTTGAGAAGATATCTTCTCTGTCATTTCCTCTGTTGTCTTCCACAGCCCTAAGTTTTTGTTGTACCTGTTAGGTTTTAAATCCGAGGCAAGATAAATGAATTCAATAAAGAAATTCAAGTGCTCTTTCAGATTTTTTTAAATGGCTCGTCAAATAAAGGAGTTAAACGGCTAAAAATCAGGTGTATTTGTGTAGAAACAAAAGAGAGGAGTTTGTCTCCTCTCTTTTGTTTTAAATATTAATTGCCTATGAATATAGCAATTAGAATTACTTCCTTAACTCAAGTCAGGCCTCATTTCATGATATTTCTACCATATTTCGCCAAGGGCTTATATCAATTGTATTTCTACTTTATTTCAAGCATATTTCGCCGTAGGCATATATCAATTATATATCTACAATATTTCAACCCTTTTTCTTTAAAGTCCTATTCTCCATGCATATAAACTTTCTTCGCAAGTAAGGCCTCTTCCGTTTCTCTATGGTCTGGATCATCCACGCAGCAATCCACCGGGCAAACTGCTGCACACTGTGGCTCTTCGTGAAATCCAGTACACTCAGTACATTTATCAGTGACGATATAGTAGAACTCATCAGAAACAGGCTCCTGTTTTTCAGTTGCATCGACTACTGTACCATCAGGTAAAGTCACCTCTTTCAGAGTAGTCCCTCCAGCCCAGGTCCACTCAATTCCACCTTCATATATTGCTGTATTTGGACATTCTGGTTCGCATGCACCGCAGTTGATGCATTCATCTGTTATCATTATTGCCATGGCTCAATTCAATTTTTTTTATTCGATCCAAAATTAATAAGCAATTAACATAACCACCAAAAAAAAGTTGTCATGCTAATTAATTTATATTCAATCTAAGAAGTCTTTATTCTCCTGAATTAAATAACTTTGCAGGCCAAAGATAGTGAAATGACTGTAGAACAAAGAATTTTAGCCTTCGATCATCTCGGAAAAAAAATAAATGGACTCTCACAAGTAGATTTTGAAGATTTGGCTTGGAGAGTTGAAAACAACAACAACTGGTTTACTCCCGACCATACCAAGTCAGCACTTAATGGCCTTTCTGAGTTTTTAAACAAATCCAACTTGGAAAAATGGATAGCTAAATATCCTTTCGAAGAGCCAAAAAATGCCAAGGAAATAGGGATTTTGATGGCTGGGAATATTCCTGCTGTAGGTTTTCATGACTTACTCTGTGTACTGATCACAGGTCATCGCGCTGCGGTAAAACTCAGTTCTTCTGATACTTATTTGATGAAGTGGCTCGTGAAAGAATTGATAGAAATTGAACCTGAGTTTGATAGCATGATTAGTTTTGAGGAAATGCTCAAAGCCAAAGATGCTTATATCGCAACTGGGAGTGATAATTCAGCTAGATATTTTGAGTATTACTTTGGGAAATATCCAAGTATCATCAGAAAAAATCGAACTTCTATTGGGATATTAGATGGAACTGAAAAGGAAGAAGACTTTGTAGCGCTTGGTCAAGATATTTTTCAATACTTTGGTTTAGGATGTAGAAATGTATCCAAGATTTATGTCCCAAATAAAGAATTGTTGATCAAATTTTTAGATGCCATAGAAGGCTTCCAAATCTTATCAAGCAATCATAAATACATCAATAATTACGATTACAATAAATCCATTTACTTAGTCAACGGGGAAGAGCATCTTGACAATGGTTTTCTGCTGCTAAAGGAAAGTAAAGAGCTTGTTTCACCTATTTCTGTACTATTTTATGAAGTATATGAAAATGTAGAAAGCTTAAAATCGGAACTCAACGAAATCAATGAAAAAATCCAATGTGTAGTGAGCAAAAATGCTTGGTTTGAAGGGAGTTCAGATTTCGGTCAAGCTCAATGTCCAGCCCTAGAAGATTATGCCGACGGGGTGGATACAGTAGAATTTCTGATCAACTTATAATCAACTCATCTTTATAAATGGGAAGTGAAAACTCAAATTCGCTTCCCACATTTAATTCACTTTTAATATTGGACCACAAAGAAACCAAAAGCATGGTAAAGGCAAACCACCTTACATAGTCATTCAATCTGTTGATGATGATAGCAGAAAGAGCTGTCACCACTATTCCTGAAATCAGGAGTGTCAAGGAAAAAATATTAAAATCTAGGTTCATGTTTTCAGTTAGAATTATCAAATTCTTTCTTGCAATAAATTTAATTGAATTTTTGACCGTTTAAGTAGATTGTCAATAAAATTTAAATCAATATTTGCTTTCACATCAGTATCCAATTTACCATTGTATTTATTAGATTTAAATCTTTAGCAGATTATAGCTATTCAATGCACTGTTAACTATCGAATCTATCTACTTCCCAAGATTGTATGTGATAAAATTTCAGGCTGATATTTTTGCGGCTCATAATATTCTTTAATTTAACCTTCTGATTCTAACTTTCCGCATCTCGCAATCAAAATTTTAGAAAATTGGATAAATCAAAGCAAGTAAACCTTTCGCCTACTTTTGTTGTCGCTTTACTTTTGAGTCTGATAGTTTTCCTGTCAGCAGTAATTTTTACGCAACCTGATAGCAGTTTGGATTTGTTGTATGCGTTTGATGTGCTCAAATTTTGGCAAAAGGGTTTTTGGGAGCTTTTAGAATTTACTTTACAAATGGTTTTGATTTTAGGGATTTCAGACTTTTTTCAAACTCCACAATCTTTGGGATTTATAGATTTGAATTATGTGAATTTTATGTTGCTAGGTGCAGGACTCTTGGCTTACCAAAGTTTAACTTCTTTTATAAAATCAGTTACTATTGCCCTATCAGGATCAGTTGAAATCATTCTTCAATTTCCCTTTTATGCAGGTATTTTGGGCATGATGAAATATTCGGGTTTGCTCTCGATTTTCTCCGAAAGCATGGTTAATATTTCCTCTCCTGAGACCTTTCCACTTCTCTCATTTTTGAGTGCTGCTATGGTCAACTTCTTTATTCCTTCTGGTGGGGGACAGTGGGCAATTCAAGGCCCAATCATTATGGATGCTGCAAATCAACTTGGTTTAAATCAAGCAAAAATGGTTATGGTATTTTCTTATGGCGATCAATTAAGTAATATGCTCCAACCGTTTTGGGCACTTCCTTTATTAGCGATCACAGGAGTCCCAGCAAAAGAAATTCTGAAATATACAGCCTACTTCTTTTTAATCGGTTTGCTGGTCTTTGGTCTAGGGATCTACTTTCTTTTTTAAATATTTCACCAAATAAATAGATGAGACGCTAGACTTTGTTATTTCAGAGTTTGATGGTTCACCCTCTTATCAGGTTTTAGGATAGCAGCTCCGCTGCTCTCTGCGTTCTTAAAAAGTCATTAAACAGAATAGATCAACTCAAAATCTATCAAGATTTCTTAAATGCACCCTTCAAAAAAACCTCTGCGCCTCTGTATCTCCGCGTGAATTTTTTTATGCTATTCTAATTTTCTACTCCGCGCTCCCAAACATATCTCTTTCGCAAAAAAATAACCACAGTAAAGAATTGACACTTAACGCATTTAAGCCCTTACCCAATAACTCAATCAACCAATTAACCTTTTAAACACTTCTACACTTGGCTGCTCTCGTAGAATTCCTCAATTCCCCTTTTCACCCAAAAACTCAATCACTCAGTTAACCAAATAACCAGTTAACCAAATAACCTTTTAATCCTTTAAACTTTTTAACCCAACTTATTCGTGTAATTGATGTCTTTCCTCAAATAATCAAATAACCCTTAACTATTTTCCGGGGCTATATAAATTACCAAGACATCTACTTATTTGCTTCTCTTTTATCCCTAATTTCTTATCTTTGCGCTCGATTTAAATAAACCTTATCAACACTCTAAACCATACATTACCAATGGCATTTGATATAGAAATGATAAAGGCGGTCTATGAAAAATATCCTTCAAGGATAGCTGCTGCAAGAAAAGCAGTAGGAAGACCTCTTACATTGACAGAAAAAATATTGTACGCTCACCTATCTGAAGGTGAAGCTAAAGTAGCCTACGAAAGAGGAAATTCATACGTGGATTTTCAACCTGATAGAGTTGCCATGCAAGATGCAACAGCACAAATGGCACTTTTACAATTCATGCAAGCTGGTAGAAATCAGGTAGCAGTACCTTCAACAGTTCACTGTGATCACTTGATTCAAGCTGAAGTGGGTGCTACAGCAGATTTGACAAAAGCAAAAGATAAAAATAGAGAAGTTTATGATTTTTTGGCTTCGGTATCAAATAAGTATGGTATTGGTTTCTGGAAGCCTGGAGCAGGGATTATCCACCAAGTTGTTTTAGAAAACTATGCTTTCCCAGGAGGTATGATGATCGGAACAGATTCACATACACCAAACGCTGGTGGACTTGGAATGATCGCTATTGGTGTTGGTGGGGCTGATGCTTGTGACGTGATGGCAGGACTTCCATGGGAATTGAAATTCCCTAAATTAATTGGTGTAAAATTAACAGGTAAGCTTTCTGGCTGGACTTCAGCAAAAGATGTTATCCTTAAAGTAGCAGGAATTCTAACCGTGAAGGGTGGAACTGGTGCTGTAGTAGAATACTTCGGTGAAGGTGCTAATGCTCTTTCCGCCACAGGAAAAGGAACCATTTGTAATATGGGTGCTGAAATTGGAGCAACAACTTCAATTTTTGGTTATGACCAAAAAACAGCGGATTACTTGAAAGGAACAGATCGTGCAGACATTGTAGCTTTAGCTGACGGAATCAAAGAACATTTGAATGGAGATGCTGAAGTTTATGCAAATCCTGAAAAATACTTTGATCAAGTAATTGAAATCAACCTTTCAGAATTAGAGCCGCATATTAATGGGCCATTTACTCCCGATTTAGCTTGGCCAATATCTAAATTTGCCGCTGCTGTTAAAGAAAATGGATGGCCTGCAAAATTGGAAGTGGGACTAATCGGTTCTTGTACCAACTCTTCTTATGAAGATATTTCTCGTGCAGCTTCTTTAGCGCAGCAAGCAGTTGATAAAAAATTACAAGCTAAATCTGAATATACCATTACTCCAGGTTCTGAACAAGTGAGATTCACTGTAGAAAGAGATGGGTTTTTGAATATTTTTGATAAAATGGGTGGTGTAGTTCTTGCCAATGCTTGTGGACCTTGTATCGGTCAGTGGGCTAGACATGGTGCGGAAAAACAAGAGAAAAACTCTATCATCACTTCTTTCAATAGAAACTTTGCAAAAAGAGCAGATGGAAACCCAAATACACACTCTTTTGTAGCCTCACCTGAGATCGTTACTGCAATGGCTATCGCAGGGGACCTGACTTTCAATCCTATGACCGATACTTTGACTAACAAAGATGGTCAGCAAGTGAAATTAGAAGAGCCAAAGGGTTTAGAACTTCCAACAATTGGATTTGCAGTGGAGGATGCAGGATATCAAGCTCCAGCAGAAGATGGTTCGGATGTGAATGTAATTGTAGATCCTCAATCTGAAAGACTTCAATTGTTAGAACCATTCCTTCCTTGGGAGGGTACAGATCTTAAAGGCTTGAAACTTTTGATCAAGGCAAAAGGTAAATGTACAACTGACCATATCTCTATGGCAGGACCTTGGTTGAGATTCAGAGGTCATTTGGATAACATTTCTAACAACATGTTGATCGGTGCTGTAAACTTCTTTAACGAAGCTACAAATAAAGTTAAGAATCAATTGACAGGCGAATACGGTGAAGTTCCAGCTGTTCAGCGTCAGTATAAGTTACATGGAGTTGGTTCTATTGTAATTGGTGATGAAAACTATGGTGAAGGTTCCTCAAGAGAGCATGCAGCTATGGAGCCTAGATTCTTGGGCGTAAGAGCTATTTTGGTGAAATCTTTTGCCAGAATTCACGAAACAAACTTGAAGAAACAAGGGATGTTGGCCTTGACTTTTGCCAATCCAGAAGACTATGAATTAATTCAAGAAGATGATAGTATCGATATCGTTGGGCTAGATTCTTTTGCTCCAGGCAAGCAATTGACGGTGGTTTTGAATCATGCTGATGGAAATAAACATAAAATCAAAGTAAATCACACTTACAATGCAGGTCAGATAGGTTGGTTCAAAGCAGGATCTGCCTTGAACTTGATCAAAGGAGATGCATAATCGTATGATTTTCTTATGAAATGAAAAAGCTGTGGTTCGCCACAGCTTTTTTTATTTTTAAATTCTCTAATTTCTACTTGTTATGATATATATATCCACTTATTTATCAGTAGCTTTTTTCAGATTCAGCTTCGTTTCTATTTAATGTTAAAAACATTTTTTACTATTTTAACAACAAAAAATTTGTTGTGAAAAACAATTTGTTGTATGTTTACGCAACAGAGAAAATTAGGGACTCTCCATTAATCATCCATTTGAGTATCTATTCTTTTTCTGTTTTGAATCTATGAAGGAAAGGGGAATAAATAGTACATTTAAAAAGATTATATATGAATCTTCCGAGATGGTTTTTCTCGCGGACGATTCTTTTCCATATAATATTTTTTACAGCAATGTACTTTTCGACCAAGTAATAGGTGAGAATTTAAAAGAAAAGAACCTCGTAGGATTGGGATTGGATATCAATTCCTATATTTTTAAAGAGGAGTTAATCATTAATTTCCAAAATAAAGAATATTCCTTTCAATTGGAGCTACCACAGGAAAATGGCTCAAATTACTTTTTATTTTATAAAGGAAAAGAAATTAGAGGAATTGGACTTCCTCCTAAGGCAGATGCGCAACAGTTTTTTAAGAATAGCCTTGATCTTATTGGTATTGGGCAAGAAAACTTCCTTACATGGGTCAGTGAATCAATTAGACCAATGCTGGGCTATGCACCTGAGGAGGTGATCAATATGGATCTCTGTCAGTATTTTCATGAAGAAGACCTTCCTGTAGCTAAAGAATTTTTATTTGATGTCAAAAAAGGCTTAGACAAAAGCCAATTTACAGCAAGGATTTTAGCTAAAAATGGTGATTATAAATGGATAGATTGGCACATTCAATTTAGAGATGGTAAATTTTATACCATCGGAAGAGATGTTTCAGATCAGCTTAAAATTCAACTTGAGCAAAATAAGCAAAATGAACTTTATCGATTAGGTGAAGAAGTAGCCCAAGTAGGAGTTTGGGAAATTAATCTGATTGAAAATTCAGTTTATTGGAGTGATGAAGTGTATGCCATACATGAAATAGAAGAGGATAGAGAAAATTTCAATATCGATAAAGCCCTAGATTTTTATCTTCCTATTTTCAGACCTGTTATGGAACAGGCGGTCAAAAGCTGCATTGATGAAGGTAAAGACTTTGATCATGTCGTTAAGATTAAGACTTCAAAAGACAACGAAAAGTGGGTAAGAGCACTTGGTAAAGCCAAATTCAGGGATAATCAAGTTATTCGTGTTTTTGGTACATTCCAAGATGTTTCTGAGGAAAGAAGGTTAGTTGATGAATTGGGTCTGTTTAAAGAATTGTTTGATTTATCACCGGAGGCCATTTTGATCATGGATATTGAGGGTGAAATTATTTTTACGAACCAAGAAGCTCACAAGCGCCTAGGAATATTTGATGGTAGTCAATCTCAACACTTGATTAGTTCCTATGATCAAAAGTTTGTTGTTGATCGAGAGTGGGATACCCACATACAAATCCTTGAAAAAGAAAAAAATGTAAGGTACAGAAGTAAGTTGATACATACTGATGGCAAGGAATTTCCAGTAGAGGTAAGTTGCAACTTAATCACTTTACAAGGTGAAAAATACATTATTTCTTTCTCTAGAGATATCACTGAAAGAATACAACTAGAAAAATCACTTCAAGATTCGTCCGATTTTTTACTACATCTAACAGAGCAAGTTCCTGGAGCTTTGTATCAGTTTGTTTTGGATAAGGAAGGGGAGATGAAGTTTGCTTATTTAAGTCCTGGTATCAGATCCATTCTAGATATTGGAGAAAATGAAATCAATAGCATGAGTGATATTGGTTTGGCGATTTCCAAAATTCATCCTCAGGACATTGCTCAAGTTTTGATGACTTCAGTAGCTTCTGCCAAAAAGCTAAGTCCTTGGTCATGTCAATTTAGAGTCAAAGAAGTGGGGTCTGAAAATTACAAATGGGTCATGGGTGCTGCAAAACCAGAATTGCTTGATACAGGAGATGTGGTTTGGTATGGTTACTTATCCGATATTACGGAGCAAAAGGTTTTTGAAGAAACCCTTAAAAATGCGCGTGAAACGGCAGAAAAAGCCAATAAAATCAAGTCTGAATTCTTGTCAATGATCAGCCATGAATTGAGAACACCTCTCAATGCGATTTCAGGTTCTGTATATACTTTGCTTCAGGATGAACATACGCCGGTACAGGCATCAGCACTCAACACGATCAATTTTGCTGTAGATAATTTGATCATCATGATCAATGACCTTTTAGATTTCCAAAAAATCGAAGCGGGTAAGTTGAACTTGGAATTGAATCCAATGAAACTGAATGAAGTGATACAACAGGTTTTAAACGGACTTGAGTTTCATGCCAAAGACAGTCAAAATGATCTAAAACTTCACATTGAAGATGAAGTAAATATCAGGGTAATGGGGGATAAGGTAAGGCTCGCACAAGTCTTGAATAATTTGATTACCAATGCACTAAAATTCACTAAAAAAGGGAAAGTTGATGTGTTTGTTAAACGTAAACCATCAAATGAAAATAAAGCAAAAATATATTTTGAGGTAAAAGATACCGGAATTGGCATAGCTAAAGAGCATCAAGACAGAATCTTCCAAGATTTTGATCAGATTCAGCATTCCTTCAGTAAAAAATATGGTGGAACAGGTCTTGGTTTATCAATTACCAAGAAGTTGTTGAATAGAATGGATAGTGATATTCAAGTAGAATCTGAAGTAGGACAAGGTTCTAGTTTCTATTTTGAAATAGAATTTGATTTACTCCCAGAACTTAGCGAAAATGGCGTCAAAAAACCAAACAAGCAAGCTTTAGATTTTTCTTCATTGAATATCTTGATGGCAGAAGATAATGATGTGAACTCTCTTGTCTTAGGGAAGATCATCAAAAAATGGGGGTTTGACCATGTTCGTGTCATGAATGGCAAAGAGGCAGTAGATGCAGTACAAGATGGAAACTTCGACATTGTATTGATGGATATCCAAATGCCTGTTATGAATGGTTTTGAAGCCACAGAGAAAATAAAATCTTTCTCAAAGATTCCTGTAATCGCTTTGACAGCTGCAGCCAAGCTAGAAGTTATGGAAAATATTGAGAAAAGTGGTTTTGATGGGTTTGTTGCCAAACCGATTGATGCCGCAGAATTGCTTAGAAAAATTAAGGAAGTCCTCTCTTCTAATTCTTATAAACTTAAAGATTGATCGTAGTAATATTGTGCTAAATCCATATCAGGGTTATTTTTGAGCGCATCTTCAAGGTATTTGATTGCTAAGCTCTTCTCTCCCTTCATAAAGTAGTATATTCCTTTATTTCTCCATGCAAAGGGATTTGTGGGATTCTTTTTCAAACTGAAATTAATATCTTCAAGTCCTTTTTCTAAATCATCTAAAAACAACCTGTACAAACCTCTATTGTTGTAATAATAAGCTTCATTTACATTTAAAGCAATGGCTTTTTCTACCCAATCGAAAGCAGCTTGATAAGCTTTCATATCAAAGGAAATCATAGATCTTAAATTGTAAATATTTGCTTCTTTTGGATTATTTTTTTCAGCCTGATCAAGTAAAGCAATGGCTTCATCATAATCTTTTTTATAATAATGAATAGTTGCTTGATTCACTAAAAGGTCATTATTGCTAGGGTTTATTGACAAGCCCTTTTCAAAAGCCATCAAAGCACCATCTAAATCTGCTAATTGCTCCTTTACCAAGCCCATCAAGAAATAGGGCTTCCAATTAGTATCGTAAATTTCAATCAATTTTTCCGCATCACTCAGGGCTTTGTAATATTCTCCATTATCTAAATATGCCAATCCACGTTGAAAATAAACCAAAGTATCCATGGAATTTTTATTGGATAAGATTTTTGAGTAATCAGCTATTGCCAAATCGAGTCTATTCAACCTTTCGTAAACGATGGCTCTGTTGAGTAGGGCATCATTGAATTCTGAATCAATAATCAATGCTTCATCATAATAAGCTATAGCACCAGTGAGGTCGTTCTCTTTCAATTTCTCATTTCCCTTAAGTAAAAAACGTCCTTTTTTATCCTCTGTAGAGTCACAACTCACTAGTGTTAAAAGTAATATCGCAAGAATAATAGGGTACTTAATTAGATTCAGATTCATGTTTTTCTTTTAATTTTTCCTCACCAAAAAGAAGAGCAAAGGGTTTTGTAGATTCACTTAATTCAAATATTTTCCTCAAGACAGCTAAAGTTGGAATGATCAATACCATACCAATAACTCCCCAAATAGACGCGCCAATCAAAAGACCAAGGAAGGTTACAAATGCATTCAAGTTTACATTGCTTCCAACAATTTTTGGAGTCAAAAAGTTACTTTCGATAAGTTGAATAACTTGAAATCCTACTACCACTCCAATTGGATAAAAAAGACTATCGGTGGTAAGAAAAGCAAATATCGTAGGTAAGACAGCTCCAAGAAATGGCCCTAAATAAGGTATGATACTTAAAATTGCGGAGAAGACTGCAAAGAAAATTGCATGCTTTATTCCCAAACCAAATAATACTCCAGCATTTAAAATTGCGAGAATTGCCATTACTTTCAATATCCCAATGATGTATTTTTGGACTACTTTTCTCAGCTCTTTAATTTCTGACTTGATATGTTCCTGTTTTTTTTCTTTGAAAAGGTGAACAATAAATTCCGTCAAATGATCTCTGTATATCAAAAAGAAGAAAATAAATACTGGCAAGAGAATTATTCCCGAAAGGGATCCGACAGTATTGAGGATAAATTCGGCTAAACTTGAACTGTTCGATTGTAATAGTTCTATTAAATATCCTTGATCTATCCCTTGCCCAATTCCTGTCTCGACCTGAAAAGTAGATACAATCCAGTTGTTAATATCACTTAAATAATTGTTTAACTTATCTCCTACATTTCCCAAATCTTTACTAAAACTTGCTACTTGTAAGACTGCAAATGTGAGGAAACCAATCAAGATTAGTAGTGCTGAAATAAGAGAAATCAAAGTACTCAATATTCTATTCAGACCTCTTTTTTCTAACCAATCCCCAATCGGTGTTAATAAAATAGAAAGAAAACCAGCAAGAAAAAGAGGAATTAGTAAACTTTTCCCGATAATCAAGATGAAAACAATTAAACTGATCAAGAGTAAAACCAATAAAGCATTTACAAAAGCTGGCAATTGAAGCTTGGGATCATTCATAGACATAAAAGCAAATTAAGATTAAACTTGAATTACAATTCAATATTAGAATTAAACATGACTTATCAATAAAATAAATTCTATTTTTGAAATTGAAAAATCAAATTCATTGTGAACAACAATAAAGCCAAGTGGATTAAAATTTCTTTTGTAATAAGTATAATTTTATTGTTGATAAAATTTTATTCTTATTATTTAACGAATGCTACTTCCATTCTTACAGATGCTTTAGAGAGTATAGTGAATGTGGTAGCCGCTAGTTTTGCCTCATATAGCATCTATCTTAGTTCACAGCCAAAGGATGATAATCATCCTTACGGACATGGTAAGATCGAGTTTTTTAGTGCAGGAATTGAAGGTGCGTTGATTATGGTAGCTGGTTTTTTTATTATCTATCAGGCAGTGTATAATTTTTTCATTCCGCATGAACTAAATATGTTATTGGAAGGGATGGCATTGATAGGTTTCACAGGTTTAGTAAATGGTATTTTAGGCCTGAAGCTGAAAAGTGAGGGTAGAAAATTGAATAGTCTAACTCTTGAGGCAAGTGGCAAACATTTACTAACTGACACCATTACGAGTTTTGTTTTAATTTTAGGTGTAGCAATTATTTATTTTACTGATTTAATTGTTCTTGACTCTATTCTCTCTATTCTATTTTCATCTTACATCATTTATTCAGGATATTTATTAGTTAGAAAATCAGTGGCAGGATTGATGGACGAGACTAATCCGGAAGCTTTAAAAGAAACTGTTGAAATTTTAAATAAAGAAAGAAAGGATTGCTGGATTGACATTCATAATATGAGAGTTCAGCAATATGGTGGAGATAGACATATTGATCTACACCTTACCTTGCCCTATTACTACGAACTTCAGCAAGTTCATGACGAAGTAGAAATAGTAGAAGAGGCGCTAGAAAATCGATTTGACGGAGCTATTGAAGTTTTTGTGCATGCAGATCCATGTATCCCTGAAAAGTGCTGTCATTATTGTCAACTTAAGACATGCCAAGTAAGAAAGTTTAGTCAAAAATCAAAAATACTATGGAAAGCTAGCAACATGACTAAAAATCAAAAACATTATCATGATTTGGCAGATAATTTATAAGCGATATTTAATAAGCCCTCTTTCACAAAAGCTGTCATCGATTTTTACTTGATAGAAAGGCCTTGCAGACATAATTTCTTCCATTATTGATACGTTTATTTCACTTGTTGATATTTATCAAATCTTTTTATTCTTGAAATAGCCTTATAGTGAGTTTTACACATGATTTTCTTTGATTTTCAAAAAAGAAAGACTGACTTGAAAATTATTGTGTTGAGGGTAGATTATTTACAGAAAAATACCCATTTTTGTTGAAGTTCAACAGATTATAATGTATATTCAACAAAAAAACAGCTATGAACGAGGATAAACAATTCAGACTACTATTGGCCATCTCGTCAATAGTTTGGTTAGTCTTAGTAGGGTTTATAATAGTGTTGTAAGATATTTAAGACTAAAAGCGTTAAGGTCTGTTAATAACAGTTTGCTTTTCAAATGGATTAGATAATTTTAAAAGGGATACATTTTTATGTATCCTTTTTTTCTGAATTCTTTAAAAATTGACCTTAAACCCACCTCGCAGACTTGTCAGTTCTGCGAGGGTAGATTTTTTTTTTCTTTAATGAAAGATCACTATATCAATCCTGCTCTTTTGAGTAGAGCATCAGGTTTTGGTTCTCTTCCACGAAATCTTTTGTACAATATGGATGGATGTGCCCTTCCTCCGGCAGAAAGAATATTTTCTTTAAAAGAATGAGCAGTTTCTTGATCAAAAATTCCCTTTTCTAAGAATAATTCAAAAGCATCCGCATCTAGTACTTCGGCCCATTTGTAACTATAATATCCAGCGGCATAGCCACCTTGGAAAATATGAGAAAAAGAAGTACTCATCAAGGTCTCTTCAACTTCTGGAAGGAGTTCTATGGCTTTCATTTGATTTTTCTCAAATGCTCTTACATCCTCAATTAAATTCGGATCAGTACTATGAAATGCCATATCTAATAATCCGAAACTAATTTGTCTTACAGTTTGATAACCTTGCTGAAAGTTTGCTGCTTTTTTGATTTTTTCTATTAAATCCGCCGGAATACTTTCCCCAGTTTCGTAATGTTTGGCAAATAAATCCAAACATGATTTTTCATAACACCAGTTTTCAAATATCTGCGAGGGCAACTCTACAAAATCCCAATACACACTTGTTCCAGACAAGGATTCGTATTTGCCTTTGGCAAGCATGCCATGAAGCGCATGTCCAAATTCATGGAACAAGGTTGTAACTTCATTAAAGGTCAATAAAGAAGGCTTGGTTTTAGTGGGTTTGGTGAAATTACATACAATTGAGACGTGAGGTCTTTGATCTATTCCATTGATCATTTTTTGACCTCTATAGCTCGTCATCCAAGCTCCATTTCGCTTTCCTGCTCTTGGGAAAAAATCTGCATAAAAGACAGAAATATGATTTCCTTCTTGGTCGGTCACTTCATAGGCGCTTACTTCTGAATGATAAACTGGAATCTCTTTATTTTCTTTAAACTTTATTCCGAAGAGTTTTTCCGCAGTCTTGAATACACCTTCGATAGCATTTTCTAGTTTGAAATAAGGCCTTAGTAACTCATCATCGACCTCGTATTTTTGTTTTTTAAGTTGTTCGGAGTAATAGGCAAAATCCCATTTTTCTAATCTTTCAATTCCGTCTTGCGCTTTTGCAAAAGCTTCTACCTCTTTTACATCTTCAATTGCCTTTGGCTTTGCTTTTTCTAAGAGGTTATTCAAAAATAAAAGTACTGCAGGTCCATTTTTTGCCATTCTTTCTTCCAATACAAAATCAGCATGACTTTGATAACCCAGTAGTTTTGCTCTTTCTGATTTTAGTTTGAGCATGTCGATGATGTATTGTTTATTGTCTAAACTGTCACCTTTTGAAGCTTTGGTATTATAAGCTATGAAAAGCTCTTTACGCAGGGATCTATCAGATGCGTATGTCATAAAAGGCAGGTAACTCGGGAAAGCCAAAGTGAAAACCCACTTTCCTTCTAACCCTTTTTCATCGGCAAGTTGAGCTGCTGCTTCTTTAATTGAGTCAGGTAAGCCGTTCAGCTGACTTTCATTTTCAACTACAAGTTGATATTTGTTGGTTTCTTCTAAGACATTTTCACCAAACTTCAAGCTTAACTGAGAGAGCTCATGATCTATACTTCGAAGTTTGAGTTTTTCCTCTTCGTTAAGTTTTGCACCATTTCTCACAAAAGATTTATAAGTTTTATCTAAAAGTGTAGCCTGCTCCTCAGATAAATTAAGATGGTCTTTTTGGGAATATACTTGATTGATCCTATCAAAAAGCTCCTCGTCCAGTAAAATATCATTTCCATGTGCTGTCAAGAGGGGAGAAATCTCACGTGCCAAAACTTGAATTTCTTCATTTGTTTCGGCAGCATTCAGATTGAAAAAGATCGAGGAAATAAAATTCAATTTAGCACCAGCATTATCTAAAGCTTCAATCGTGTTTTGGAAATCTGGTAAAGCTTGACTCTTAATTAGGTCAATTTCTGATTTGGCAATTTGAATAGCTTCTTTGATAGCTGGTAAAAAATGCCTTGTTTTAATTTGATCAAATGGGGCTGTTTCGAATGGGGTTTTGAATGTTTCCAATAAAGGATTAGTCATCATATTTTATTTAAGTGATTTCAAAAAAGAAACGATTTTAGGAGTACAAAGTTAAAAATAATAGGCTCAAGAAAGGGCATTTTTAAATTTCTCTATCTTTTATTTGTAAACCAACATATAGAATACAAGCCAAGCTATTAGTGGGACTACATAGCCAAAGAGAACCATGGTAAAAGATTTTTTTAAATCTCTTTTGCTGTAAATATGTATTCCTAATGTCAAAAACCAGCAATATATCGCTTCGAAAATATTGATCGTTTTTAAAGGGTAAAAGAATTTGCGATGTAAATCTGAAGTGTCAACAACATTTAATAAGGAGAGAGGATAAAAATCCTTGATTTCTTGTGCTGAAACAGATTCAGCTGGTGAAATGTAAATGAGGAGTTTGATAAGCTCAGGAAGAATAAATACAATCTCAGCTACTAAAGCAAATTTCCACATGGATCTAAATGAAATTTTGTGACCCAGAATAAACACGCCTGTCCAAATAGTAAAACTTGTCAGAGTAAATTTCCAAAGTAATGCAAAAGGTGTCCAAATATAGTCCAAGGCATTAAAAATAAAGAAAAAGGTTAAAGAGCCATCTTGTGCTAATTTTTCATAGCCAGGTATTGATTCAAGAATAATATCATTGGTCACAAATCTGATTGAGATATATAAAAGAACAATGATGACAAAAAATAATCTTTTGTCGAAATTAATTAAGTCTTCGATACGTTGTGCAAGAGGAGAAGTAGGTTTTGCCATTGAATAAAATTTATTATTGCCAAAAGTAAATTTTTGTTTGGAATACCTGATAGTTTTGCGTTGTAAATTGTGATAACCATGAGATTAAAATTATTTATGGGCTGTCTTTTATTTGTTTCGTTTATTGGTCAGCTCAGCGCAGATCAAAATGACAAGAAAGATCAAGCAGAAAGCAGTTCTTCAAGTTCTGAGTATTTACTTTTGGACAAAGGGCTTCAGTTCAGAATAACCGAGGCAGTGAATAGTCTTTACAATTTTGATTTTGAGGTGGCTGAACGAGGCTTTAGAGTCATTCAACTTCAATATCCAGATCATCCCTTACCATATTTTTTGATGGGATTGAGTACTTGGTGGAAGATTACCCCTGATTTGGAGAATAAGCGTTTCGATGAGCTATTTATTAGACAGATGGATGTGACTATTGAAAAAGCAGAAGCCATTTACAAAAAAGACCCCACAAATAAAGAGGCAGCTTTTTTTCTTTCTGGCGCCTATGGGTTTCAAGGAAGACTATATAGCGAGAGGAGAAGTTGGGCAAAAGCAACTTTTGCTGGTAAAAATGCGATGAAGTACCTCAATTTAAGTAAAGGTGAAGATGAATTGAATCCAGAATTGCTTCTTGGAGATGCACTTTTCAATTATTTTTCTGTTTGGATTCCGGAGAATTATCCTTTACTAAAGCCAGTACTTGCTTTTTTTCCAGCAGGTGATAAAAATCTTGGACTTTTACAATTAGAGGATGTCGCTCAAAATGCTTTTTATGCAAGAGTAGAAGCGCAATACTTTTTATTTCGGTTATATGCATCTGAGGAAAAGCAGCCCTATAAAGCTTTAGCAATCACACAGTATTTGCATGAAAAGTATCCAAATAACCCATATTTTCATAGATCTCATGCCAGACATTTGTATGCAGTAGGAAGAATAAATGAATCCAAAGACATGTCTATGGAAATTCTCAGAAGGCTAGACGAAAAGTGGACAGGATATGAATCTAATAGTGGAAGGTATGCCGCTTTTTACATCGCACAGTATAATGATAGAATAAATAACAAAGCAGAAGCCAAGAAGTATTATGAAAAAACCCTTTCCTACGGTGAAGAATCAGAAAGCCAAGAAAGCGGTTATTATCTATATTCACTTATTGCATTGGGGAAAATAGCAAACGAACAAAAAGACAAGAAAAAGGCAAAGGCATATTTCAACCAAGTGAAGAAATATGCTAAGCGAAAACATCCTGCACACAAAGAAGCAAGAGACTATATCAAAAAGAATAAACTTTAATTGAAATCTGCCGTTTACTGGAAATGAATTTCAATAGATAATTTGAATAAATTAAAGAACCTAATATAAAACAGTTGAATTTTACTCCATTCCTGCAATAAGAAATAACAATATTTTGTAAGAGTGGTCGTTTTTTATTGGAAAGGGTTAGAAAATAAATTTAAATTATATTAACTTTGTACAACATAAAATTCTGTAAATTCTTTAGAACATGGATAACAGCGTAAGAGTAAAATTTGATAAAATAGATAGAAAGATATTAGAGATTCTTCAAGCAAACGCAAAAATTACAAATGCGCAGCTTTCAAAAGATATTGGACTTTCTCCTGCACCAACTTTGGAAAGGGTAAAAAAACTAGAGCAATCAGGAATCATAAAAAGTTATCATGCAAAGCTAGACCCTGAAAGAATAGGACTTGGAGTTAGCACTTTTGTTTTGGTAAGCTTAATAGGTCACAATAAAAGCAATATTGATGCATTCATGAAGGAGATCAATGGTATTCAAGAAGTGATTGAATGTCACCACATTACTGGTACAGGTGATTTTATTTTGAAAATCATTGCAAAAGACATCACTGCATACCAAAAATTGATGCTTGAGAAAGTAAGTGAAATCAGAGAGGTGGATTCAATGCAGTCTATGGTAATCCTTTCTACTTTTAAGGATAGCAAAGTTCTTCCTATTCCAATGTAATCAATTTCAAAATCATTGAAAAGGGAGTCTAGAGATAGTCTCCCTTTTTTATTGGACTTAAATTCAGATATGAAAAATCCTTGGCAAACCAAGAATAGCAAAACCATATACGAGAATGCTTGGATTAAATTGGAGCATCATGATGTAGTAATACCTTCAGGAAAAGATGGTGTGTATGGTAAGGTATGCTTCAAAAATAAAGCAATTGGTATCATTCCAATTGATAAAGAAGGGAATACTTGGTTAGTGGGGCAATATCGCTATACTTTAAATGCCTATTCCCTGGAAATCCCAATGGGTGGAGGACCCATCAATGAAGACTTTTTGGATAGTGCAAAACGAGAATTAAAAGAGGAAACTGGCTTGACTGCTGAAAAATGGACAAAAATTATGACTATACATACTTCCAATTCTGTGACAGATGAAGAAGGGTTCATTTATTTGGCTGAAGAACTTACTAAAGGAGAAACGGAGTTTGAAGAAACTGAGCAATTAGAAATTGTGAAATTACCATTGAGTTTGGCAGTTCAGAAAGTTATGGAAGGGGAAATTACTGATGCAATTTCCATCGCAGGTCTTCTTAAAGTTGCAAAAATGTTCAATCTTTGAATTCTGATTAAAAGTAATTTTTGTTATGACCAAAATCAATTTTAAAGATCATTTTTCAAAAACATTTATTTTAGCCTATCCTGTGATGTTGAGTCAACTTGGACAGGTACTTGTTGGTGTTGCAGATAGTATGATGGTTGGCAGGCTGGGAGCAGAGCCTTTAGCTGCAGCTTCTTTAGCTAATAGTATATTTTTCGTTTTGCTCATGTTTGGTATTGGTGTGTCTATGGCTATTACACCACTTGTGGCAATGGCTGACGGGAAAAATAAAAGTAGCAGAATTGGAAGGCTATTTAGGCATGGTTTTACCATAAATATGGGTACCGGCTTAGTCTTGTTTCTACTGATTATTTTGTTTTCTCCACTACTTCAATACATGAACCAACCAGAACAAGTTGTAGAGTTAGCAATTCCCTATTTAGCAATTATTACTTTATCCATTGTTCCTTTTATGTTTTTTCAGACTTTTAAGCAGTTTGCAGAAGGATTGTCTCAAACTAAGCAAGCAATGTATATAACCATTATTTGCAATGGTTTGAATGTATTCCTCAATTGGGTCATGATTTATGGTAATTTAGGTTTCCCCGCTTTGGGTTTGAATGGAGCGGGGTGGGCAACTTTAATTTCAAGAGTTTTAATGGGAATCGTGATAGCTTATTATGTTTTCAAATCTAGGAGATACAAATCTTTCGATTTGGGATTCCGTATCAAACGATTTTCATTTCCAATGATTTCAAAAATGCTAAGAATAGGAGTGCCTACAGGTTTCCAGTTTATTTTTGAAGTAGGTGCTTTTAGTACTGCTGCGATTATGATGGGATGGATAGGCGTATCAGCTCTAGCAGCGCATCAGATTGCCATAAATCTTGCATCAGTCAGTTATATGATGGCGTCAGGATTGTCTGCTGCAGCAATGGTAAGAGTTGGTAATCAGTTGGGAAGAAAGGATATTAAAACACTTAGAGAGGCTGGCTTTACTGTGTTTGCAATGGCTGCGATTTTTATGTTGGTTTCTGCTGTTTTATTTATTGCCTTGAGAGAATTCTTGCCTTCCCTTTACATCGATGATAAAGCAGTGATTCAAATGAGTGCTAGTTTATTGATTATTGCTGGATTTTTCCAACTTTCAGATGGTATTCAAGTGGTCGGTTTGGGTGCTTTGAGGGGAATGGCAGATGTACGTGTCCCTACGATTGTTACTTTGATTGCCTATTGGGTGATTGGTCTTCCCTTAGGTTATGTTTTCGCATTTGTTTTTGATATGCAAGAAAAAGGTATCTGGTACGGATTGCTTATTGGGTTGACAGTCACAGGATTTATGTTGCTTTATAGATTCCATTCACTCAGTGCGAGATTGCTTCGAAAGCAAGGAGTAATTCAAGCTGTATAAATCATGCTTTTTTATTCCTGCTTTAATTCCTATTTTGAGGAAAAAATAGAGCATGATAGCAGCACGTCCCGCAAGTTTTTCTAGAGTAGTTATTACAGAATTGATGATCCCTTCTTATGCTAATTTTGGAGGTAAAATACATGGAGGAATTTTACTTTCCCTCATGGATAAAGTTGCTTATGCAACAGCGTCCAAGCATAGCGGAGCTTATTGTGTAACTGTTTCTGTAGATACGGTTGATTTTTTAGAACCTGTGGAGGTAGGAGAATTGGTTTCATTAATGGCTTCTTGCGGAAGGAGCATTTTTTGATGGAAAGAAAGTCACTTACTTAGATGGAAGACAAAAGGAAATCATGCCAATCCCTCGGCATAGAAGTTATTTAGGGAATTAAGAAAAAGATAAGACATCTGAAAAGGTGTCTTTTTTTTTTGTTGATTCAATTTGAAAAAGGATTCCTTTAATAATCAAAAAATGACCAATAAGATAGGAAAGCATGATAAAGAAATGATTTAAAATATTTTCTAAGAAAATATCATCGCCCATCAAGGCATCACTGATAAAAAATGAAATAACTCCTAGGAATGTCAAAACAAAGCTCTTTCTGCTCACATAGAACCGTCTATTTAATGCAAAAATTATCGTGATTGATGTAATGAATGAATAAATGATTGCAGGAGCTGCAAAGTTACCTAGTGATGGGTATAAAATTATTGTAGCTCCTAAAATAACGACACTTGATAGAAATTCTGGCCAACGTGCTAAAAAGCTAATTTTCTTTTTAGGGAAAGAATTTACAGATAAAAAGTATAAATATGCATAGGAAGTTTGGGCTACAATAAATGTGCAAATCCCAACTAGTTTGAATAATTCCTCATTAATTGTAAATAAGAGGAAGATATCACCTAAGAACGAAAAGATTGTAGCAACCATCAATGCAGGGATCAATTGGTGTTGCGTCTCGTTGAATTTGTGAAATAGATAAATTAATAAAATTGGTACGATTAGAGGTTTAGTAATATAAAATCCAAGTTCATTTTTTGTTACCAAAAAAAATAAACTCACTAAAGAAATTATACTATAAACTAGTTCTAATTTTGAATACCTACTCATGAAGACTTCCAAATATTATTCTTTAAAAATCGAATTTATGTCAAAAATTTTGAAGCGAATATAGTTTCCTTGAATATTTTTAATATAAAAATAATGAAATAACTATATAAACGTATTTTTAAAATTAATTAATAGTTAAGAGTAAATATGATATAAAAAAAAGAATTTTTTGTGAATAATTATTTTCATTTAGATTTTACTGGAGTAATTTGTTGTTTTGGTAGAGTAAATAAATAGATAAAAGCTAAAAATGAAGTAATCGTACCTAAAGAAAAGACTAGAAAGAAATTTTCTAAATTATTGTTAAATACAAATCCTGAGGCTAAAGCCCCAATTCCTATACCAGCTTCAAGAGCGATATACATGGTGGCAAGCGCTCTTCCTCTAAACTCGTCCAATGAAAGGTCTATAGTCCAAGCAGAAATAGTTGGCGAATTCATCCCAACAGATGCACCAAATATCACTCCTCCAAAAAGTAACATCCCTTTAGTCTCAGCGAATGCAATCAATAGCATAGAAATAGCCATAGAAAATGTTGCTGCTTTCATCACTGGAATTCTTCCATATTTATCAGATGCTTTGCCAGCAATAATCCTAATACCTAAGGAAGCAAGCGTAAATACCGCAAAGAATAATCCCTTGTTTTTGATACCCAAATACTCAGAGTAATCCGGAATAATTGTTAGAACAATGCCAAATGAAAAAACGGTAAGAAATAAAACCAAGGAAGGTGTCAAGACTCTCTTTTCAATGATCTCGTGTCTATTTAGTTTAAAATGTTCTATGGATAATTTTTCTCTTTCAACCAGTGTTTCTTTCAGTCTCAATAGAATGACAATGGATAAAATTGCTGTAAAAGCGGAAGCGTAAAATAGTGGATTGATTCCCCATTCTGCCGCAATATACCCACCTAAAGCTGGTCCTGCGGCCATTCCAAGAGAACCGAAAAGTGACTGAATTCCCATCGCTTCTCCTCGTTTATTGAAAGGAATGATATCAGCTACGAAAGCGGAAGTTCCGGTAGGAGTGAAGCCTGTAGAAAACCCATGTACAAATCTCAAAAGTAAAAATCCAGCAACAGAAGTAATCATTGGATAAAGCAAACTGACGAGAAAGCAAATAACAGCACCAAATATCATTACAGGAATTCTCCCTACTTTATCAGCTAGTTTCCCGCTAAAAGGTCTGGATAGGCCTGCTGTCAAGGTAAATAATGATATAATTAAACCCTTATAATCTTCTCCTCCCAAAGAGCTCAAATAAGAAGGCAACTCTGGGATTATCATGTTGAAACTGGCAAAAAACAAAAAAGAACTCAAGCATAGTGTAAAAAAATTGACTGTATAGAATGAAGGAAGTTTGCTGAGCATACTTTACGGAATAGAAGGAGGTGTTGCTTTATATAAAAAGCCTCTCAGATAAATTGTTTCGAACTATTTGAAATTATTCGAGAAATATCTGAGAGGCAATTCAAAGCTTATAATTTGATTACTCTTTATTTGCCTCTTCCTCGCTTTGTGCAAGTAAGAATGCTTTTATAAAATCATTCAAATCGCCATCTAATACAGATGCAGCGTCAGAAGTTTCATGACCTGTTCTTGCATCTTTCACAAGCTTGTATGGATGAAGTACATAGTTTCTGATTTGAGAACCAAAGTCAATTCTCATCTTTCCTGATTCTACTTTAGCTCTTTCTGCATTTCTCTTTTCCATCTCTAGTTGATAAAGTCTAGACTTTAGCATCTGCATGGCTTTTTCTCTATTGGCTAGCTGAGACCTTTCGATTTGACATACTACCACTATACCGGTAGGCTTGTGTGTGAGCTGAACTTTAGTTTCAACCTTGTTTACATTCTGTCCACCTGCACCGCCTGACCGCGAAGTATGTAATTCAACATCACTTGGATTGATTTCAATCTCAATCGTGTCATCGATGACCGGATACACATAAATAGAAGCAAATGAAGTATGCCTTCTTCCACTGGAATCAAATGGTGAAATCCTTACTAAGCGATGAACACCGATTTCCGACTTCAAAAAGCCATAAGCGAGTGGGCCGTCAAATTCCAATGTTACGGATTTGATTCCTGCAACTTCTCCTTCTTGAAGATCAACTTCTCGGACTTTGTATCCATTTTTCTCTCCCCACATGATGTACATTCTCATCAAGATAGAAGCCCAGTCATTACTTTCTGTACCTCCTGCACCTGGGTTGATTTCCATAAGAGCACTAAGCTGATCTTCTTCACTGCTTAGCATTTTCTTTAACTCAAGGTCTTCAACATTTTTATGAACTTTGCTGTATTCGGCTTTCAATTCCTCTTCGGAAACTTCATCCATTGAATAGAATTCATAAAGTACTTCTAAATCTTGAATCCCAGTTTCTACTTTTTCGTAGGCATTGGTCCAAGATTTTTTTCCTTGAATTATTTTCATTGTTTTTTCGGCTTCTTCGGGAATATTCCAAAAGTCAGCTTGCGCTGATACGGCCTCTAGATCTTCTATTTCTGCAATCTTACGATCGTAGTCAAAGATACCTCCTCAAAGCCGAAACGCGGGCTTTCAAGTCTTTCAACTGGTCTGATGTCATAAATTTATTTATTTTTCGACTGCAAAAATCGTAAAAAATCAGATGGAAACCTATTCATTTCCTAATCACCATAAAGTGTGATCAATTGAATTTTGTTTCTCTTGTGAATTTTAAAATGCTTGTATCGGAGTTTTGAAAACCCAAATCCACTTGCGAAAAGTATTCCTGAGGTAATCAAACCACCTGATTCAAAACGTATTGATCCATCTTGATATAGAGAGTTGATTACATTTGCAGATAGCAGCACTGCACCCGCTCCATAACTCAAAAAAGATAAATTTTTTAAAGTACTATTTCTGGGATCTTTCTTGAGAATATATACTGAAGTAATATCTGATGGAAGGAGTACATTTTCAGAAAGGACGATGATGTCATTTTGAATATCTTTAATCACATCTGTTATGTAGAAATCATTTTTCTTCGTCTTGTAAGTGAAAGTCTCCCCAATTTCATATTTCAACCGATTTTTTTCTTTCGAACCTTTTTGTAAAAGAATGAATTTTTGAGAAAAGGCATTTTCTGAAAAAAGTAAAAGTACTATCAGAATTAAGCTGCAGGATTTAAAAATTCGATTTGTCATCTTTAATATTTTAATTGAAGGATTAAGATATCAAATTAATCTTGAAATTTCAAAAAGAGGTATAGCGTCCAAAAATAAAAGGTGTCAAATCATTAAATTTGACACCTTTTTAACATCTTTTTACAGTTTAATGATCCAATTATGTGAATCTTCTATTTTGCCATATTTGATGTCATCGAGCCTCTTTAGCACACGGTTACTAAAAGCAGTTTCATCTTTTTGTGGCAATTCATAGTCATTTCCACTGATGTGAATTTTAGAAATATGGGCAATCGTTGCTGCAGTTCCTGTTCCAAAGGCTTCTTTCAAAGTATGACTTTTCAAGGCATCTTCAAGTTCAGCAACACGAAGAAATCTTTCCTCAACTTTAACTCCCATTTCTCTAGCCAAAGTCAAAACACTATCTCGAGTAATTCCTTTCAAAATGGTTCCAGTAGTCGTCGGAGCAGTAATCAGTGTGTCATTAATGATGAACATCACATTCATGGTACCACTTTCTTCAATATGTTGATGTGATTTCCCATCTGTCCAAAGCAACTGATCATATCCTTCTTTTTGAGCCAAAAGGGCAGGATACAAAGAGCCTGCATAATTTCCAGCAGCTTTTGCATAACCTGTACCACCTTCTGCGGCTCTGGTATATTTACTTTCTACTTTGACAGAAACAGGCTTGGAATAATAATGACCAACTGGACAAGTAAAGATCATAAATTTATATTTCTCAGATGGTCTGATACCAAGGTAATCATCTGTCGCAAAGATAAATGGTCTGATATACAGTGAGTAGCCAGGTCTATTTGGAATCCACGCACTGTCGATTTTCAAAAGTTGTAAAAGCCCTTCCATGAAAATATTTTCAGGCAGCTCGGGAATACACATTCTTTTGGCAGATTCATTTAATCTTTTTTGATTGGCATCTGCTCTAAACAATAATGTTTCTCCTGCATCATTTTTGTAAGCTTTCATCCCTTCAAAAACTGACTGCCCATAATGTAAAGTTGCATTTGCAGGATTGAGCTGAAGAGGAGCGTAGGGCTCAATTCGGAAATTCCCCCATTCTCCATTTTCATAATCAGCAATAAACATGTGATCGCTTATAGTCTGACCAAATTTCAAATCATCAAAATTAGTTTGTGCCAATTTAGATGATGATGTTTTGGTAATATCGATGGTTAAGGTTGTGTTCATGATTTTTATGATCTTGGTTTCCAAGTAACTTCTTCTACGCCCAATTCGATAGCCATTAGGCGACCTAGGACAAAAAGATAATCCGAAAGTCTATTTAAATATCTTACAATTATTTCATCGACTGGTTCTAATTCCATCAAATCAATGACACAGCGCTCGGTTCTGCGACAAACTGTTCTTGCTAAATGACAAAATGAAACTGATTGATGTCCACCTGGAAGGATGAAATTTTTTAGTGGAGGTAACTTTTCTTCCATTTGGTCAATTTCATTTTCCATCAAAAGCAAATCCTCTTCTTGGATATCAGGCTTTTTGATATTTTCTTTTCCAACTTCTGTCGCTAAAGTAGCTCCAATAGTAAAAAGTCTATCCTGAACTTCCTTCAAAAAACCAATTCTGGAGCTGTTTACCTCCTGATCTCTGAGTAACCCTATAAAAGAATTTAACTCGTCCACTGTTCCGTATGCATCTATCTTAAGGTGACCTTTTGAGACACGCTTACCCCCTAATAAGGAGGTTTTTCCTGTATCACCAGTTTTTGTGTAAATCTTCATTAAAAACCTTAAATAAACTTGATATCGATCAATATAGACCGATTCACAAAAGTAACAATCTATTTGTTAAAAGAGGCTTTTTTACTCGTCTAATTCTACAGCTACGGCTCTGGTAGGGTTGGTATTTATTTCGTCAGATTCTACTAAACCATCTCGAAGTCTGATGACTCTATGTGCATAATGAGCGATATCATCTTCGTGAGTAACCATGATAATGGTATTGCCTTTTTGATGTAATTCATGAAAGAGCTCCATGATACTATATGAGGTTTTGGTGTCCAAATTTCCAGTTGGTTCATCTGCCAAAATTATACTTGGGTCATTAACCAATGCTCTGGCAATAGCCACCCTTTGTCTTTGACCACCAGAAAGTTCATTTGGTTTATGGTGAACTCGATCAGCCAAACCGACATTTTTCAATGCTAAAAAAGCCTTGTCTTCACGATCTGATTTGTTGTAGCCTGCATAGATCAAAGGTAAAGCTACGTTTTCAAGACAAGTCGCTCTTGGTAGGAGATTAAATGTTTGGAATACGAAACCAATTTCTTTATTTCGGATCTCTGCAAGTTCGTTTTCAGACATGTCACTGACATCTTTATCATTCAAAATGTAAGTACCTGCCGAAGGTGTATCTAAGCAACCAATGATATTCATCAAAGTAGATTTACCAGAGCCTGAAGGTCCCATAAATGCCACATATTCACCTTTATTAACTGAAATCGATACAGACTTCAAGGCCCTCACTTCCTCTGCACCCATTCTATAAGTCTTCTGAATATCGTTGGTTTCTATTATTTTTTTCATCATCAATTTTATTAAAGCTTGAATTTAAGTTAAATGCTTAGAAAGGAAAAATTAATTTGATTAACGGTGAAATATTTTAGAGGTTTTCCATCATCAGTTTTTCTAACTCTTCGTTGCTTAGCCATGCAGCCATTTCTTCTACAGCTTTGGTTCCATAGTTCCCTAATCCATTGATCCTACTTTCCTTTACAAAAGCCATCCAAAGAATTGGATCTTTATTAAATTGAATGGCCTCTTGGAGAATTTCATATTTCTTTAAAGAATCCTCTTCTTTTTGAACAGCCTGCATGACGAGTGGAGTCAAGTATGAATTTCTAATTAAAGAGAGATTTGGCTTGATAATTCGACTTACTTTGTCTGACTTTATATCACTTTTTCCTTCAAGCAAGGCGAGAGTTAATTCCTCAAATTCTTCTTTCGTCCAAACAGCATTATCACCGTTTGTTAAGATTTGTTCTAAACTTTCAAAATCATCCTTCTTAAGGCTGTGTGCTTTATGAATCATAACGAAAAATGCCAATTCTGATTTTAACTCAGAGTCAGTTAACTCAGAAAGACTTTTTATGATTTTGCTTGATATGCTCTGATGAAATGTTTTTAGGATTTGATAATATTTTACTTGTTGGTTTTGAATCAAAGCTCCATTTTCATCCCACTCCATCCAACTTGGGAAGTTGACTTGCTGCTTTTCTTTTAGTGCTAGAGCTTCTTCGATTTTTCCACTAAAATATAAAATCGCCAAATGGAAAGGTTTAAACTCTTTGTATCCATCCGCCGCTGCAATTTTGAAATCTATTGCTGCTTTTTCGAAATCCAGCTGACTAGCTAGAATCTCTCCAGCCATCACATGATAGGCTGCAGCATGATTGGGAAAGGAAAAAGTTGATCCTGAGAGATATTTTAAGGTCTCATCAATTTCATTTCCTTGATGCGACCGAATCACTTTTGTTTCCCAATAATTTCGCTCCTCGTATGCAGTCTGATTTTGTTTGACTAGACTATCTATGATTCCCAAATCAATTTCAAAATCTGAAACTGCTTGATTTGTCCATTGATTTCTCAAAAGTGAAGACTTGATAACAAATTGCTCTGGAAGATTTTTAGTATCTAAAGTGAAATCAGCAAAATTCCCAAGTTTATTTGCTAGAGCAAGCTGATTGATTTTTGTGATCTTATCTACTCCCAAATTCATGTTCTCAGGAACAGTTAGGTTATGTTTGATAGAAAGTGCTATTGTATTAGAAATTTTAATTTCCTTAGAAGTTGATATATTTTCCAATGCTGCAATTGCTTGGTCAGGTTTATTTATTTTAGAATAAAGCAAAGCTAGATTATTCAATAATTTTGGATCATTTGGATAATATTCTAAGCCTTTTTCTAGGTAAAAAATCGCCTCTAAGATTTTATCAGATTTATGAAGCATTGAGCTTATCAGCAAAATATTGGGAACATTTGGAGCATAGTCAAAACTCTCTTCCAAATGCCTCAAAGCGCTACTATTTTGATTTTCTTCCAGATAAATATGAGCAACTGTATTTTTTGCCCTGTCATTTTTAAAATATTCCATCCAAGAATTTTCATAAAGAATGCGGGCATTTCTCAAATTCCCAATTTGATAATTATAATCGGCGTACAAATTGGCTGATGCAGCTGTAAGTTGGGTTGCAATTACACCATTGGCGAAGATGATTAAAATGACCACTAGCATGGTGGCGCCGATCCGCATGTGAAAATAGGCGAAATGCTGTGGTTTAAAGATTACTTTCTCCAAAGCTCCGCCTGAATTTAAAATACTTGAAAAGTTTGTTAATAGATATGCGAAAAAAAGCAATGTCAAAGCAATCTGCCCATACAGAAAAGTGTGATTGAAAAACTCAATCAAGGGTTCATTAAAGGTGTAAATGGCTTTTCCCCAAGTCCATGAAGTCATGGCAAAACCGATTAGATAAAAAGATTTTCCTACAAGATGATGATCAAAAATTTGCTCTGTTTGACTGATTTTGTATTCTAATACAAAATATCCAAATATACCAGATACTAAAAATAAAAGAGACGGTGGCAAAGTAGGAAAGGGGAGATTCACTTCTCCCATAATTGATAAAAGAGTGAAAAGAACCAAAAAGAAATACAGAATCGAAAGGATAGTAATGTGCCAACTGATTTTAAGTTTTAGGCCTTGATTAAGTTTTATCAAGAAAATGCTGCTGCTTGACACGACAGCATGCCCAATGTGAAACATAAACAAAACAGCCAAAAAGGCAACTGGAAGTGTGATGTTTTCAGATAAAAATAATTGTGCGCTATTTACTTTAGCAAAGTATAATAAAACTATCAGCGTAAGTATAAAACTGGGTAAAATTACTAAAATCCTTTTTGATAAATCCCAGTGGGTTTTAAAAAAATGAATAAAAACTAAGGGAATTATTGTGCCAACTAATAAAATGATCAAAGGATAATTAGTAGAAAGGCCACTGATATTAAGTCCATTTATTACTGTGAAAGTGAAAAAGAAAATTACTCCCGCAGTGCTCCCAATGAAATACATTTTTTTTAATGTACTCAATAATGTTAATCCAAAACCGAGTAAAGATACAATTAAAGCACCATAGATCAGACTGAATTTACTATCTAAAATAGGGGGGAGGGATTCGAAATTTTGGAACAGAAGAAAATTATTAACTTCAATATTGATCAACTCAGTTCCTAACTTGAAAAATTGAAGAGGAACAGAGATTTCTTCTGCAAATACACCAGGTAAAACAGGCATCGATGCTTCCTGCCAAAAAAATAAACTAAGCAAGAGGAAAAGCCCCCCCAATATTGCTATCAAGCTGGGAAGGCCTTTGAATAAGATTTGTTCTAGTTTTCTCAACGAATTTACCGACATTATTCCATTACCTTTGGAACTCTAAAATAATCAGAATCCCTCTGTGGGGCATTTTTAAGGCCGCTTTCATGAGTAAGGTGTTCACCGACTTTATCTTCTCTTAAGACATTTACTTCTGATGACATGGTCGTAATTGGTTCCACTCCATCCGTGTCTAATTCGTTAAGCTGCTCTACCCAGTCTAGAATTTGAGTCATATCTTGAGTCATTTTTTCAGCACTTTTTTCGTCAAACTCCAGTCGAGCTAGATGAGCGATTTTCTTAAGAGAGTTGATATCAATTTTCATATTTTCTTTAAGCTTTGACTTCTACTTTATTATCTTTAAATAATTGATTTTGAATTGTTTGATGTGCTTTTTCTTTAATGTCTGCGATATCCTTTGTGCCAAGCCCATCTGTCAAAATCTCTTGATGAAATACAATCTTTCCTGATTTGAAGTTTAGGAGTAGTTCTTTTGCATCGGGCAAAATTAAATGATTATAAGATAAAGTTACAGGAATTATAGGGATTTGTTTGTCAACTGCTAAACTAAACGCGCCATCTTTGAAACTATTGAGAATCGGAGGGTTTGTCGAAGTGATTCCTCCTTCGGGGAAGATAACTATACTGCTCCCATTCTCTATTGCGCTCTTTGCCCTTATCAGTACTTCACCACGGCTTCTTGGACTTTCCCTGTTTACAGCGATATGTAATTTGCTAAAATAATAGCCAAATAAAGGGATTTTTCTCAAAGAAGCTTTGCCTACAAAGACTACATCTCCTGGTACGAAGCCCATCATTGCAATATCAATGTATGAAAAATGGTTTGCTACAAAAATATAGGGTTTCCCTTTCTTTACCGTCTTCACACCTTCAATATGAATAGGCTTGAAAATGAGTATAAAGAATAGTTTCGCCCAAAATCTATTGATTTTTCTACCATATTTTTGACATTTTGGAATCCAGATGCATATAAGAAGCAAAGGGAAAAGCAATAGGAAGCTTAAGCAAAACGCAATGAATGCATAGATGGTGTAAATTTTTCTCAAAAGCCTCATTTTATTTGTTTACCATGTGATTCGCAACTTGAACAAAATAACGCATCATGGCTTCTTTTGTATTTTGATCTATTTCGATTTTTTCCATTGCTGCAAACATACAGTTGAGCCAAGCATTTCTCAAATCACCACCAATTTCCCACTGGAAATGTCTTTTCCTTAGCATTGGGTGGCCTCTTTGTTCAGAATATATTTGAGGTCCACCAAAAACCTGTTGTAAAAATAAAAAAAGTCTTTCTTCGGCGGGTTTGAGATCTTCAGGATATAAAGTGAGCAATTCAGCGTTTCCAGCAACACCTTTATAAAAATGGTGTACTAAGGTTTTGATTTTTTCTTCACCTAGAGTTTGATAGATTGTTTGAAACTCGTGCATGACTCAATTTACAAATTGATTTTATAAAAAAAAGACTGTCCATAAGACAGCCTTTTGTATGGATGAATTGATTTTATTATTTCTTGATTACTGAGAAATCAAAATTTTCCAAGAACTTGGTAGTAAATTCACCAGCTTTGAATTTGGGATCATTAAGAAGTGCAATGTGGAATGGTATCGTTGTCTTAATTCCATCAATCACAAATTCCTCAAGTGCTCTTTTCATTCTTACGATTACCTCTTCTCTAGATTGTCCACTTACAATTAGCTTAGCAATCATAGAGTCATAGTTGGGAGGAATGACATACCCTGCATAAACATGGCTATCAATTCTTACACCTCTACCACCTGGAAGATGAAGGTTTACGATTTTGCCAGGACTTGGTCTAAATCCATTCGCAGGATCCTCTGCATTGATTCTACATTCCATTGCATAAAGTTTTGGATAGTAGTTTTTGCCAGATATTTTTTCTCCTGCTGCTACTTTGATTTGCTCTTTGATCAAGTCAAAGTCAGTAACTTCTTCTGTAATCGGATGCTCTACTTGAATACGTGTATTCATTTCCATGAAGTAGAAATTTCGGTTTTTATCAACCAAAAATTCAATCGTCCCAGCTCCTTCATAGCCAATGGCTTCTGCTCCTTTGATCGCAGCTTTACCCATTGCATCTCTAAGTTCGTCTGTTATAAATGGCGAAGGGGTTTCCTCCACCAATTTTTGATGTCTTCTTTGGATAGAGCAATCTCTTTCGGATAAGTGACAAGCTTTTCCATTGCTATCACCGATCACTTGGATTTCGATATGTCGAGGTTCTTCTACAAACTTTTCTAAATAAAGTCCGTCATTTCCAAATGCGGCACCAGATTCTTGTCTTGCATCATCCCAAGCTTTTTTGAATTCACTTTCTTGCTTGACTATTCTCATGCCACGTCCACCGCCACCGGCTGTTGCTTTTAGAATAACAGGATAGCCCATTTCGGTAGCAATTTTGACACCTTGTTCGATCGACTCTAAAAGACCTTCAGAACCTGGTATGGTAGGAACTCCAGCTTCTTTCATAGTTGCCTTAGCTGTAGCTTTATCACCCATTCTATTGATCATATCAGGGCTAGCACCAATGAATTTTATTTTGTATTCTTCACAAATTCTGGAGAATTCGGCATTTTCTGAAAGAAAACCATATCCTGGATGTATAGCATCTGCATTAGTGATTTCTGCGGCGGCTATTATTCTTGGAATATTTAGGTAAGATTCTCTACTTGGTGCCGGTCCAATACACACCGCTTCATCTGCGAATCTTACATGTAGGCTATCTTTGTCTGCGGTAGAATATACCGCCACAGTTTTGATCCCCATTTCTTTGCAAGTACGGATGATTCTAAGTGCAATTTCCCCTCTGTTGGCTATTAAGATTTTTTTAAACACAATATTTGAGTTTTGTGAAACAATAAGATTATCCAGCTGGATCTACTAAAAATAAGGGTTGATCGTACTCTACTGGTGTAGCATTGTCAACCAATATTTTCACGATCTTTCCTGAAATTTCAGACTCTATCTCATTGAAAAGCTTCATAGCTTCTATAATACATATAGTTTGACCTGCCTTGACATCATCTCCTACATTTACAAAGTTGTCTGAATCTGGATTTGGAGTTCTGTAAAATGTACCAATCATTGGAGACTTGATTTCCAAATATTTTGATGTATCATCTTTAGCTACTGCTGGTGCAGGCGCTGCTGGGGTTGATACAGGTGCAGGCGCAGCTGCAGGTAGAGGAGTTGGGGCTGCTGGAGCTGAAGAAACCATCTTTACCTCACTATTTTTTTTGATAGAAAGTTCAAATTCTTCCGTCTTGATTTTGACTTCAGCAAGGCCTGAGTTGGAAATAAAATCTATTAAATCTTGAATTTCTTTTGCTTTCATAAGTTATTTAGTTTGCGAAATACCAAAACAATTGGCTTTCTTTTTATTGGGTTAAAAACAATACAGCAATGTAATTTAGCTAAATCACACTGCTAAATGAAATTATTTTACTCTTTCTGAGTAGGAGCCATCTCTTGTATCCACTTTGATCATGATATCCTGCTCTACAAATAAAGGAACCATAACAGTGGCACCTGTCTCTACAGTAGCAGGTTTCAAGGCATTGGTAGCTGTATCACCTTTGATTCCAGGTTCTGTGTAGGTGATCATTAATTCTACGAAAGGAGGAAGTTCCACAGTAAGTGGAGTTTCTGTTTCTGCATGAATTAGCACATCAACAATTTGACCTTCTTTCATCAAGTTTGCTCTTTCAATTAATTTTTCATCGATACGGATTTGTTCAAAAGTATCATTGTCCATAAAATGAAGTCCCATATCATCTGAATAAAGGTACTGATGAGGTCTTTTTTCTACTCTAGCGGTAGTTACTTTTTCACCAGCATTGAAAGTCTTATCCAAAACTTTTCCATTGGTCAAGCTTTTCATTTTGGTTCTGACAAATGCAGCACCTTTTCCTGGTTTGACATGCTGAAAATCGGTAATGGTAAAGATGTCGTTATTGAATTCAAGACACAATCCATTTTTAAAATCTGCGGTACTTGCCATTATTGATTAACTTATTGGTTTCTAGTATTATTTTGGGTCATATCCCCACTTGAGGTAAATCGAACCCCATGTGAATCCTCCTCCAAATGCAGCTAAGATGATGTTATCTCCTTTCTTGAGTTGAGATTCATAATCCCAAAGACATAAAGGCAACGTTCCAGCTGTGGTATTTCCATATTTTTCAATATTCATCATCACTTTATCTGGACCTACACCCATTCTATTTGCAGTAGCATCTATGATTCTTTTATTTGCTTGATGTGGTACTAGCCAAGAAACGTCCTCCGAAGTTAAACCATTTCTTTCCATAATTTGTGCACTTACCTCTGCCATATTGGTTACTGCAAATTTAAAAACTGTAGCACCTTCTTGAAAAGCAAAATGCTCTCTTGCATTTACAGTTTCTAGGGAGGCTGGCTTTCTACTTCCTCCAGCTTTCATGTGAAGATAGGGGGCACCTGACCCATCAGCATGTAGTAAGCTGTCCATGATGCCAACTTCTTCTGTGGTAGGTTCTAGCAATACTGCACCACCACCATCTCCAAAAATAATACAGGTAGCTCTATCAGTGTAGTCGATTATCGAAGACATTTTATCGGCACCTACGACAATCACTTTTTTGTGCATGCCTGTTTCTATAAATTGACTACCCATTGTCAATGCGTATAGGAAGCCTGAACAAGCCGCTGAAATATCAAAACTAAAACTATTTTTTGCACCGACATTGTCTGCTATGATATTGGCAGTTGCAGGGAATGGCATGTCGGGGGTCACAGTAGCGCAAATGATTAAATCTATATCCTCCGGATTCGTGTTTGTCTTTTTTAACAATCCTTTGACTGCTTCTGTGCCAATGACGGAAGTTCCTTGATTTTCACCTTTAAGAATCCTTCTTTCTTTGATTCCCGTTCGGCTGACAATCCACTCGTCGTTGGTGTCAACCATGGTTTCTAATTCTTGATTGGTTAGGATATATTCAGGTACCCAACCATGAACTCCTGAGATTACTGCTCTTGTTTTTTTCATTAAGTGTTTTGTTTAGACAGCTAATCGATTTTTTGATTGAATCAAAATGCTGACTTTTAGGAATTTGAACTGAATTTTGAGTGATTCCATTTCATTCCCATTTAGATTAAGGCATCAAAAATATTTAAAATGTGCTGTACCACCAAAGTTTTTTGATTTTAGAATTTGATCTTAAGATATTATTTCTCTTTAAATCAATTGATTACTACCTCTAAAAAATGAAAAAATCCATTCCGACTAATCGGAATGGATTTAATATAAAAGGCCTTTTTTTATTTCTTTTAATTAAGCGAGAACTTCCTTCTCCATGATTACTTGTCCTTTGTAGTACAATTTACCATCTAGCCAAAAAGCTCTGTGTGGTAAATGAAATTCACCAGTGGTAGGACATTTTGCCATTGCAGGAGCAGTTAACTTATAATGAGTTCTTCTCTTGTCTCTTCTGGTTTTCGAAATTTTTCGTTTAGGATGCGCCATCTCTATGTAATTTTAGATTAATCTTATTTCTTTAATTTTTTTAATATTTCCCATCTGGGATCAGTTTTTTGGTCTGATTCAAGTGAATTATCTTTCTCCTCTGAAAGACCGTCTTCAAATTCCTCTTCCGAAATATATACCAACTCACCTTCTCCTTCAAAATCTTCATCATCCATTTCTTCTAAATAATCTGGATGAATTCTCTTGGCGGGAATAGCAAGCAAGATAAATTCATATATCAATTGTGCTACATTGATGTTTGGCGTGTCCCTAGTAATCATAAATACGTCTTCAGTGACTTCCATCTCTTCTAAACCGTATTTGTAAATTACTTTTTCACTTGTGAAAAGGGGAAAATTAAAATTTTCCAAACTTCTATCACAAGTCAAAGTGACTTCTCCATCAATCTCAAATGTAGCTTCTATTAAGGAAGTTAGCTTATTGAGGTGTATAGTCGCTTGGAGCTTTCCTCCATGCAAGAATTCCTCTGCTTCGAAATTTTCGAAAAACTCTCTGTCAACCGGAAAAGTAAATTCATGTTTACCTTCCTTGAGTTTGATGACGTCGATATTATAGTTCCTCAAGAATTTCATTTGACCTCCCCTTATTTCAAGACCGCAAATTTAGACATTCCAATTAGAAAAATAAAATTTGGTGAGTAATTATTTTAAAGCAATTTTGATTTGTCTTCTTAACAACTCTAAATCAAGTTCTTTGCATCTATAATATGTTGTTAAATCAGATTAAAATTCAATCTTCTTCTTCCTCCCAATGATCTTTATTCTTGATTATATCATGAGCTTGGAGAATAGCTGCCCGCATAGAGCCTTCATCAGCGATGTTTTTGCCAGCTATATTATAGGCTGTGCCATGATCTGGTGAAGTTCTGACAATTGGAAGACCCGCTGTAAAATTTACGCCAGTTTCAAAAGCCAAAGACTTAAATGGAATTAAACCTTGATCGTGATACATGGCCAAAACACCATCAAATTTCTTTTGATGTAGCATTCCAAAAAACCCATCAGCAGGATACGGGCCAAACACAAGATGTCCTTTTTCTTTGAACTCTTTGATTACAGGCTGAATGATATTTATTTCCTCATCACCAAGCAACCCATCCTCACCTGCATGAGGGTTGAGACCTAAAACGGCTATTCTTGGTTTGTTGATTCCGAAGTCATCCTTTAATGAGTTGAGCATCAAATTTAATTTTGCTCTTATGCTTTCTGAATTTACTTTTGTAGCGACATCTTTCAATGGAATATGTCCTGTGACCACACCAACACGTATATCATCTGCTACTAGAAACATCAAACTATCTTTCACACCAAAAGCAGAAGTTAGATATTCGGTGTGACCAACAAACTTCAAGTCATCAGAATTGATATTGTTTTTATTCAATGGAGCAGTTACCAAAGCTTCAATCTTTCCGTCTTTCAAATCTTGTATTGCATGATTCAATGCAGCAATAGCAAGTTTTCCAGCCTCGTGGGTTTCCACTCCAGGAAGAATTTCAGGACTTTCATCTATTACATTTATCAGGTTGATTTTTTTATGATGTACTTCATCAATAGATTTGATCTGCATGAAATTGAAGTCTTCCATCTCCAATTGCTTTCTGTAAAAAGTGATGGCCTTGCCATGGGCGTATATCACAGGAGTGATCAATTTCTGAATTCTATTGTCAAGAAGTGCTTTCATAGTCACTTCGGCTCCGATTCCGTTGATATCTCCAATACTGATTCCTATGACTGGCTTATTTTTTCGTTGATTCATCAATTCGAGGCTAAACTTATTTATTAATTCCTACATTCAACAATTGATCCAAAGGCTTTGCTTTCAAATAAGTTTAGACCTTTGTGATTATTGTCTTATTTTTGACCTGCAATTTAATTAAAAATATTAGAGTTAGCGCATGGAAAAAGTCAAACCTAAAAAACACCTTGGACAGCATTTTCTCACTGACTTGAGTATCGCAGAGCGTATTGCCAAGGCGGTAACAGGACATGGAGGAGTAAAAAAAGTACTTGAGATAGGTCCTGGCATGGGGGTTTTGACTGATTTTCTTTTGGCTCAAGATTGGGACCTTTATTTGGTTGATATAGATAAGGAATCAATTACCTATTTGAATCACAAGTATCCGCAATTAGAAGATAAAATAATCGATGGAGATTATCTAAAGGAAAATTTCGAACCTATCATGAATGGGCCTTATGCAGTGGCGGGTAATTTTCCTTACAATATCTCTTCTCAGATATTTTTCAAAATATTGGAGGTCAGGAATCAAGTGACAGAAGTAGTTTGCATGTTGCAAAAGGAAGTGGCAGAGAGAATAGCTTCACCCAAAGGCAATAAGAACTATGGGATTTTGTCTGTTTTGCTACAGGCTTTCTATGACATAGAATACCTCTTTACAGTGCCTCCTGGAGTCTTTAATCCGCCACCAAAAGTGAATTCTGGAGTGATTAGATTGACAAGGAATAGTACCGATAAATTAGCATGTGATGAAAAACTCTTTTTCAGGGTTGTGAAACAGGGGTTTAGTACAAGAAGAAAAACCCTTAGAAATGCAATAAAAAGCATGGGGATTTCTGAGGAACTCAAATCAGATCCAATATTGGATTTAAGAGCAGAGCAACTTGATGTCGATGATTTTGTCACATTAACCAATAAAATTCAGAGATCTTGGAATCAATAAAAATATTTGAGTTATCTAAAGAGTACTTAGAAAGTCTCCGAGATGCCATCGAGTCTCAAGATAATAATTTTATCAAAGAGTCATTAGATGGAGCTAATGAAGCTGATGTAGCTTTGCTTCTCGACGAACTGAATATGGAGGAAGCGCTCTATGTTTTGCGTTTGTTAGATTCCGAAGTGGCAGCTGACATTTTAATTGAGCTTGATGAAGATTCCTTACTCAAGGTGGTGAGGGAAATGGAGGCTTCCGAACTCGCTTTATATATTGATCAGATGGATTCGGATGATGGGGTTGATATTTTAAATCTCTTTTCGGTAAGAGAAAGGGAAGATATCATTAGTTACCTTCAAGAAAAAGAAAAGTCTGCTCATATCTTGGATCTTCTTCGCTATGATGAAGATAGCGCTGGTGGATTGATGGCCAAAGAGTTTATCAAAGCCAACCAAAACTGGAATGTTATTCAGACTATTGAAGAGATCAGAAGACAAGCTGAGAAAGTTGAAAAAATTTATTCTATTTATGTAGTTGATAACAAACAGCATTTGTTGGGTAGGGTATCTTTGAAGAAGATAATCCTAGCTTCCTCTGATACAAAAATTGCCGATATCTATGACCCTGAATTAATTTCTGTTCCTACGCATATGGATGAGGAGGAAGTGGCAGAAATTATGCGGAAATATGATTTAGAATCTATTCCTGTCGTGAATGCTAAAAACAAGCTTGTTGGAAGGATTACTGTTGATGATATTTTAGATGTGATTCGTGAACAATCAGATGAGGATATTCAAGCAATGACAGGGATTTCATCGGATGTAGAGGAGTCAGATAGTATTTTTAAAATCTCAAAAGCAAGATTGCCGTGGTTGCTTATCGGAGTCATTGGAGGTTTGTTGGGTTCTCAGATTATAGATATTTTTGAAGAAGGGTTACAAAAATATGTGACATTAGCGGCTTTTATTCCTCTCGTGGCTGCCACAGGAGGCAACGTTGGGATTCAATCTTCATCTTTGGTCGTACAGACTTTGGCCTCAAAATCAGTTTTTGATGATACACCTTGGCAAAGGTTTATTAAGGGTTTTTTGATAGCCTTACTGAACGGGCTTGTCTTGGGCTTTTTTGTGTTTTTGGTTGTCGTTTTTATCATGGGGAATGAAAAAATATTCGGTCTCACGATTGGTTTTTCTATGTTTTGTGTTGTATTGATGGCCTCATTTATGGGGACAGTGACTCCATTGATTCTTGATAAGTTTGGAATAAATCCTGCAATTGCATCAGGTCCATTTATTACTACTGCCAATGATCTTTTTGGACTTGCTATATATTTTGGAATTGCGATGTGGCTCTTGAATCTGTGATTTTAGAGCCACTTTTTTATTTTACTTTTGAAGGATCAAGATCATACTTAAAATTCCTTACGAGTTTTAATTATAAGCAGCTCCTTTAAACATGAAATTTCTTATAACTAATTACGATCTATTCCAGTATTTTTTTTAGCTTAAGGATCTATTTAAAACCCTAAAAACTATGAAGAGAATATTCGCTTTACTATTTGTATTGGCTTTGATCAATCAAGTAACTTTTGCACAAAAAACATTCATCCATGCTGGAAAAATGGTGGATGTAAAATCAAATAAAACGCTTTCTGAAATGACTATAATCATTGAAGATAATATCATTTTGGATGTGCAAAAGGGATACACTGTTGCAGGAGCATCCGATAAAGTAATTGATTTAAAATCTAAGACAGTAATGCCAGGTCTAATGGATATGCATGTACATCTAGAAAATGAAACTAGCCCACGTAGATACTTGGATAGATTTGTAGAAAATGAAGCGGATGTAGCATTCAATTCCACTATTTTCGCTAAGACGACCTTGATGGCAGGATTTACTACAGTAAGAGATCTAGGTGGTACAGGAGTAAATATTTCTTTAAGAAATGCGATCAATGCTGGAAAGGTAGATGGACCTAGAGTTATTACATCTGGAAAGTCTATCGCTCCAACAGGTGGACATGCTGATCCAACTAATGGAATGAAAAGGGAATTGATGGGTGACCCAGGACCAGATCAAGGAGTTATCAATGGAGTCGCTGATGCCAGAAAGGCCGTTCGACAACAAGTGAAAAATGGTTCAGATGTAATCAAAATCACAGCAACAGGAGGGGTTCTCAGTGTAGCGAGAGATGGGAATGCACCGCAATTTCAGCAGGATGAAATCAATGCTGTGATAGAAACTGCTACTGACTTTGGAATTCATGTGGCTGCACATGCGCATGGAGATGAAGGAATGAAGCGTGCTGTCATTGGCGGCATTCATTCCATAGAACATGGAACTTATATGTCTGAAGAAACAATGGATATGATGATCAAAGCGGGTACTTGGTATGTTCCAACAATCACCGCAGGGAAATCGGTAGCAGAATATGCTAGGATTCCAGGATATTACCCAGCAGCAGTAAAAACCAAAGCTGAGACAATTGGGCCATTGATTCAAAGCACATTTGGTAAAGCTTATAAAAGAGGAGTGAAGATCGCTTTTGGTACTGATGCGGGCGTTTTTCCCCATGGAGAAAACTACAGGGAGTTTGTTTACATGACTGAAATGGGAATGCCAAACTTGGAAGCAATTCAATCAGCTACTTTGAGAGCGGCCGAGTTACTAGGAATGGAAGATAAAATTGGAATCATAGAAAAAGGAATGCTTGCCGATATCATTGCTGTAGATGGTGACCCAGAAAAAGATATCAAGGTGATGAAGGAAGTTGTTTTTGTTATGAAAGACGGGAAAGTTTATAAAATGGAATAGTGGAATAAAATTTCTCAGTTAAAAGATTTGAATTATAGATGCTCTATTTTGAAATAGGTAGGGACTTCATTTTGTATGAATTCCTTACCCATTCATTTAAAATAAATAATTCATATTTCGTCATACTCCATAAAAAAAATTGCATTAAAAAGAAATACAGGTGTTTTTCTGTCCTTAATTTTTAAATAACATCAATGAAACGTCTTTTATGTTTGCCATTTATTCTACTCCTAGGTTTTTACGAGCCATTATCTGCACAATCATCACCGAGTATCTTAATTGCTTACCATTCAGAAACAGGTAAAACTCAAGCTATGGCTGATGCTGTGGCAAAAGGTATTGATGCTATTAAGGGAGTAGATTATATGCTAAAGCCAATCAACGAAGTCACTGAAAGTGATTTGCTATTTGCTTCGGCAATAATTTTAGGTTCACCAGTTTACAATGCAAATATGTCTCCTGAAGTGCAAGCTTTTATCAATTCATGGCCTTTTGAAGGCAGGCCTTTGAAAGATAAAATTGGAGCTGTCTTTGTGACAGGTGGAGGTTTTTCCATAGGAGAAGAAGAAGTGATGTTCAGTATGATCCGAGCCATGATGATTCATGGGATGATTATCGTTGGCGGAGATGAATTGGAAGCAGCTTTTGGTGCTTCTGCCATTACAGGTGAGGGGGATTTTGCTGGAAAGCAAGTACAAGAAATTTTTCTTAAAAAAGCCGAAGGTTTGGGTAAAAGAGTCGGAGAATTACTTGTTAAATAAGTTTTCTAGAGTTGAATAATAGTAAAGTTTAAATCGAAGTACTTTTCATATCTTTACTCCCTTAATCACTAGCACTATGAAAAAAATAATTCAAAACCTCTTAATCTTAAGTGTAGGAATGAATATATCGTGTTCGCAAGAAAAAAAAGAATTCCAATATCCAGATGTTCAGCCTCCAGTGGCAAATGTCAAACCTTTTGAAATCACAGCCAAACATGGTCATGTCAGAGTCGATAATTATTACTGGCTCAATGACCGTGACAACCAAGAAGTGATAGATTATCTTAATGCTGAAAATGCATACTTGGATACCATGCTATCTCATACAAAGGATTTTCAAGATAAACTTTTCAAAGAAATCAGAAGCAGAATCAAAGAAGATGATTCTTCTGTCCCATACAAACTGGATGATTATTTTTACTACTCACGTTTCGTAGAAGGTGGTGAATATCCAATATACGCTCGCAAAAAGGGATCTCTTAATGCTGATGAAGAAATTATTATGGATGGAAATGAATTGGGCAAAGGGAAATCTTTTCTCAATTTTTTCACATCTGTCAGTGAAGACCATAACCTCGCTGCTATAATCATGGATACGCAAGGGAGAAATTTTTATACAGTAATGATAAAAGACCTGACAACAGGTGAAATGCTTCCAGATAAAATTGAGAATATTAGAAGTTCGGCTGTTTGGTCAAATGACAATAAATCTTTTTACTATTCCATTCCTGATCCTATTACATTAAGGAATTTTCAAGTAAAAAGACATATCCTCGGCCAAGACTCAAGTCTAGATGAAGTGATTTTTGAAGAAACTGATCAAACCCTCAGTTGTGGTGTGGGCAAAACCAAATCCAAGGAATATATTATCATTGGCTCTGGAAGAACTGATGCTTCTTATGCCATGTATTTTCCAGTGGATAATCCTGTAAAGCCAATTGTAATCGCACCTCTTCAAGATAATGTTCAATATAATGTTGATCATGCTGGTGGAGAGAGTTTTATGATTTACACGAACCAAGATGCTGTCAATTATAGATTAGTCGATGCGCCAATTTCTAATCCTTCAACTTCGAATTGGAAGGATATCATTCCAAATCGTACTGATATTTTCTTAGAAGGAGTTGATTATTTTAAAGATTATATGGCTGTTCAAGAAACTAAAGAAGGACTTGCCAAAATTAGAATCATTAGATATGAAGATCAATCCTCTCATGAATTAGAGTTTGGAGAGCCTGCTTATACTGCTAGTTTAGGAAATAACCCTGCATTTGAAACCGATGTAGTTCGATATTCATACACATCTATGACTACTCCGAATTCAGTGTACGATTATAATATGGAGACTAGAGATAAGATATTAATGAAGGAACAAGCGGTTTTGGGAGATTTTGAAAAAGAAAATTACCAAACTGAACGAATCATGGTGACTGCGAGAGATGGTAAAAAAGTACCCATGTCTATCGTTTACAGAAAAGTTAAATTCAAGAAGGATGGAACTATGCCAGGTTGGATTTATGCTTATGGTTCATATGGTTATTCTATGGAAGCAACTTTCAGCTCCGCAAGGTTGAGTTTGTTAGATAGGGGAATGGTCTATGCAATTGCCCATATTCGTGGAGGCCAAGAAATGGGTGGTGACTGGTACGAGGATGGCAAGATGATGAATAAGAAAAACTCTTTTTATGACTTCATTGATTGCTCAAAATGGCTTCAAGACAATGGATATGTAGCTAAAGATAAGCTTTTTGCATCAGGTGGAAGTGCTGGAGGACTGCTAATGGGAGGAATTTTAAATATGGCACCTGAAGTTTACAGGGGAGTGGTGGCAGATGTTGCTTTTGTAGATGTAGTGACTACCATGATGGATGAAACCATTCCACTTACAACTTTCAAATGGCTTGAATGGGGCAACCCAAATATTCAAGAGCAATATGAATATATGCTATCATATTCACCTTATGATAATGTGGAAGCAAAAGATTACCCTCATATTCTCGCAACAACAGGTCTTCATGATTCACAAGTTCAATACTGGGAGCCAGCCAAATGGGTTGCCAAGCTCAGAACTTTAAAGACTGATAAGAATAACCTATTCCTCTATACCAATATGGATGCTGGGCACGGTGGTGCCAGTGGTAGATTCGAACGTCTGAAAGAAGTCGCTCGAGAATATGCATTTGCCTTTGATATTTTAGGAATTAGAGAATGATTTTGTTCTAACAAAATATTTAATAAGGCTCGACCAAGTAACTTGGTCGAGCCTTATTCTTTAATAGCAAGGCAATAAACAAGTAGTTGCTTATAACTTTTTTTATCTAATTAATTTTCAGTATCAAGAGGTTGTTTTACAATGATTGTTGGCAATTTCCAGTTAGCAAATGTTTAATGGAACCCTTACGGAAATACAAAATCTTGTTTTATTACAATATAAATTAAAATAATTCAATGAAAATAATTCTAAAATACCCTGTTATGGGTATTTTTTTAAATAAATTTATTCCTACATTTGTTGAGGGTGATTAAGCAATTTTTCTTTGGCATTAGCCAAACAAGAAAACTTGAAAGGGCTATATTTTTTAGCCCTTTATTTTTGTCAAAAAAATAGCCCCTTCGGTATCAATTGAAGAGGCCATTTTTAATCCAAAACTGTTAGTGCAGATGCAAAGGTGATGTTTACATTTTCGAAATTAATTACTTAATCAAAACTTTAAACTTTCCCATCTTTTCAACAATTGAGTACAGTTTTTCAATTTTGAAATCTGCTAATCTTTCAATCTTATTTAAGGGAATATTCCCAAATCAGTATAACTGATCGCAATTCGTTCGATAGCTAGAATAAAAGCTGCTGTTCTCAAACTTTTAATATTTTTCTCTTTTCTAGTCTTATTCATTGCATGATAGGCTTCTACCATTGTTTCTTCTAGACCAGATAAAACCAAATCTCTTTCTGAGGCGCCTCTAATTAACGCATCTCTTTCTTGGTCAGTAAATTCTTCCCCAGTAGCATTTTCAATGGTCCCTAAAAGTTTTCTGTATTTTTCCATATCATAGCGCTTTTCTAGCTTGCCAAAGGATACTCGAGAAAGATTCTTCAACCACTCAAAATAAGAGACAGTTACACCTCCCGCATTCAGATACATATCAGGGATGACCATTATGCCTCTTTCCATCAAGATTCTTTCTGCTTCTTGCGTGACGGGACCATTAGCAGCTTCACCTATTATCTTAGCTTTAATTTTTGGAGCATTCTCTTTAGTGATTTGATTTTCTAAAGCAGCAGGAACAAGAATATCACATTCATAAGTCAATAGCTCTTTACTATCTTTTACAAATTCACCTTTTGGGTAACCTTTGAACCCCTTGTTTTTCAATTGATAAGCTTTCAAAGCTTCAATATCGATTCCCTCTGAATCAAAAATACCTCCATTCCATTCCGCAACTGCTATAATCTTTGCGCCAGCTTCTTCTATGTATTTGGCTGAATAATAGCCAACATTACCCAAACCTTGAACAATCACTGTTTTACCTTTCATTCCCGTAGTCAAGCCCAAAGATTTCATATCGTCTTCGACTTCTACAGCTTCTCTGATGCCAAAAAAAACTCCTTGTCCAGTTGCTTCTGTTCTGCCATCAATACCATGCTGAGATAAAGGTTTGCCAGTTACACAACCTTTTGCATTAATCAATTCAGGATTAAAAGCTTCAAAGGTATCGACAATCCAAGCCATTTCTCTTGCACTTGTACCATAGTCAGGCGCTGGGACATCTATGGCAGGACCGATAAACTTTTTCTTGATTAATTCAGAAGTGTAACGTCGGGTGATTTTTTCTAATTGATTGACATTGTACTTTAAAGGGTCAATTCTTACACCACCTTTAGCTCCTCCAAATGGAACATTTACGAGGGCACATTTATAAGTCATCAATGCCGCAAGTCCCTTTACTTCGTCCTCGTTGACATGTTCGCTGTAGCGAATACCTCCTTTTACTGGAAGTTTGTGATGAGAATGCTGAACTCTATATCCAGTCAATGTCTCGTAAGTGCCGTCATCATTTCTCAATGGAAAATTAAACTTATAAATACTGTTACATTGCTTTATTTGTTCAATTAAACCTGGGTTTAGATTCATATGTTTGGCTGCATCATCGACGAATCCACAAACATCATTGAATAAACTGTAATCTTTTTGCTTACTCATAAAAATCGATTTTTGGTTATTATCCTAAGTTACGAATCATTTAAATCAAGTCGAAGGTATTCAGTTAAAATTATATAGTTTTAACTTTTTGATCCTGATTATCAGATTTCTAAATTTTCTAATTTTTGATGACTGGTACTAATTTCCCCCAAATTTGATCTAAAAAAGTAAATGATACCAAAGATTCATCAGCATCTAAACCCATCCTAATCAAAACAAGGTTTTGAGAGGGTACTATACAGACAAACTGGCCATCTCTTCCCAAACCACATACCATATCCGAAGGAGCATTTGGAAATATCGGTCCAGTGAACTTTTGTTGTAAACTTGGAATCATAAAGCTTGACTTGCCATTTAGCCACCATAAGTATCCATAGCTTTCATTTATACTTTGTGAAGTTGATGTCATTTGGTTTAGATACTCTTGATCACTTAAAATTGTCTCAGTTCCCCATTTTCCTTTGGCTAAAATCATCAAACCAAATCTTGCCATTGACCTAGCATTACTAAAATAGACATTGTTGAAACCAATTCTCTGCCAAGCCCCTTGCATACCAATTTTTGTTGCAATCTTAGCTTCAAAATAACTGTTGAAAGTAACTCCGCTTGCAGAAGCGATCACTTCATCCAAAATCGTATATGGGGCATTATGATAGGCCCATCTAGTACCGGGCTCGGCTTTATAAATCAAACTCTCAGGAGTAAAATCGTCTTTGTTTTCTACGGAATCATCTAAGCCTGTTGTCATTGTCAATTGATGCCAAATGCTAATTTTCTGCTCTTGATTTTCAGATAGAGACGTCCAACCTTTCCCTAAATAATCAGAACTTGGATCATTCAAGTTGAGCAAGCTTTCTTCTTGTGCTATACCTACAAGTGTAGCTGTAAGCGTTTTTCCAGCTGAGGCCCAATACCAGTTGGAACGTTGATTGAATGGCTGTGAACCTATCAGCTGTGTGCCAAAATATTGTTCTAACACGATTTTACCATCCTTCAAGACTATAAATCCGCGTGTATTGCCATCTTCTAATAACTGATAGAGTTCATCTAATTTTGATGTATCCCAACCCAGCGTTGAAGGGTTGATGGTTTGCCAAGTTTCGGAATTAGCTGGCGGAAAGTATAATCCAATTGAATCAGGACCTTCATTCTCTTTACAACTTGAGAAAAAAAAGAAGATGATGATAAGAGATAAAAATGAAATTGACCTTTTCACAATTATTCGAATTTAGCGAATCTAAATTTAGCCAATTTTCGACTAACAAATAACAATCTTTTAAATCAAAAATGAGGATGGGATTTACTTATCTAAGTTTTGAATAAAATAAAAGAGTGAGAGGAAATAGCTTTGGATGCTTTACTCTCACTCTTAATTTAGTAAATGATAAAATTAACCTTTATTGAAACTCCTTAATTTCACTTGTGTAAACTTTCTTTTGGTATCTAGAGGAAAATCACCTTTCATCATCCAATCATAGTAGGAAGGTTCTTCTTTAAGTACCTGCTCGATCGTTTTTCCTTTGTGCTTACCAAAATTGAAACACTCTTCTCCTTCATTGTTGAAAATAAAACGACCTGCCAAATCAACCATTTTCTCGTTGAGAAGCTGATGAATTTTTTTCATGTCATTTTCAAGCACACCCAATTTATTTCCTAATAAATCAACAGCCTCTTCACCTGTATAGCGCTCGATTTGAGCCTTGAAAACCTCGTAAGTTGCTACTGTATCTGCTTCGGCGCTATGTGCATTTTCTAGGGTTTTCCCACAGTAAAACTTATATGCTGAGCTTAGATTTCTCTTTTCCATCAAGTGGAAAATTTTTTGTGCATCAAGTAAATTTCTTTTTTCAATGTCAAAGTCAATTCCAGCGCGAAGAAACTCTTCTACTAAAAGTGGAATGTCATATTTCAGAACATTAAACCCTGCCAAATCCGCTCCTTCAAAAAACTGATAAAGCTCTCTTGAAGCTTCTTTGAAAGTAGGTGCATCTTTGACGTCTTGATCATATATTCCATGAATTAAAGACGATTCCAAAGGGATTGGAATTGTAGGGTTGATTTTCATGGTTTTGATTTCTTCTTTTCCTCCTGGATGAACTTTGACGATGGAAATTTCCACGATTCTATCTGTAGAAATGTTGATGCCTGTGGCTTCCAGGTCAAAGAATGCAATCGGAGTGTTGATATTTAAATTCATTTTATAATTTTTGATTAATTTTTTCTTTTAAAACTGTCAAATCCATATCATCATAATTACCAGAACTCATCAAAAGTAAGTTGGTATGGATATAGGTCTGATTCTCTAGATACTCTTTGAGTAACGCAATTTCTGTAAAAAGCTTCAAGTCTTTTCGTTGGAATCCATCTCGGAGCGTTTCTTCATCCATCAATTTCAACTTTTTCAAAGATACAGCTTTTGGATTTAAATAGATAATCGCTTCGTCAGCCATTTCAAAAGTCCCTGAATAATTAGATACAAAATCTTTATTCAACGAACTGTAAGTATGTAATTCTTGAACAGCGATTAATTTTCTTTCTGGAAATTGATTTTTCACTGCTTCCACAGTTGCTTTCAGTTTGGATGGGGCATGAGCAAAATCTCTAAACATGATACCTGAATCTGACTTAGCTAGAATTTCTTGTCTTTTTGCAGCACCTTTGAAAGTCTGTATATGTGTATAAAATTTTTGAGGAGAAATACCGATTTGCTCGCAGATATAAAGGGCACCTTGTAAATTCTGAAGGTTATGATCGCCAAAAATATGAATGGGAACTTCTTGATCTCCATCCAGAAGAATCGTCTTTCCATCTTCAATTCGATTTGGATGTGAATTGTAAGGAATCAGATTGACTCCTTCGATTTCACATGTCTCACCGAAACGCTTTACGATGGCATCTTTTTCACAGTAAATAAATGTCCCCGTGGATGGCGTCATCTCTACTAATTTCTCAAATTGTTCAGTGTAATTTTCAAAAGTTGGAAAGACATTAAAATGATCCCAAGCAATGCCCGACATCAAAAGAATGTCATGTTTGTAGTGAAAAAATTTGGGCCTTCGATCAAGTGGAGATGTCAAGTACTCGTCACCTTCGATAATGATGATGGGTGCATCTGATAACCGAACCATCAAGTCAAAACCTTCAATCTGCGCACCAACCAAATAATCAAAATCAACGCCCTCATTTTTCAATACATGTAAAATGATTGCTGTGATGCTCGTTTTTCCATGACTTCCTGAGATGACTATTCGTTTTTTATCCTTACTCTGATTGTAGATAAATTCCGGAAAGGAATAAACAGGAATACCCAATTCCTGTGCACGAATTAATTCCGGGTTTTCTTGACGTGCATGCATGCCTAAAATGATGCCATCAATATCATGACTTATTTTTTCTGGAAACCAGCCTTTCTCTTTTGGTAAAATTCCAGCTTTTTGAAGTCTAGTAAGTGAAGGTTCATAAATTTCATCATCTGAACCACTGACTTCGTAGCCTTTTTCCACCATCGAAAGTGCTAAGTTGTGCATCACAGCTCCTCCAATCGCTATGAAATGATATTTTTTTGATTTCATATTATTTATCAAAGTCTAAAGTTGAAAAATTTTGGTTTTAATTTGATAGGAAAGCTAACCAATCCATTTATTTTTTCTTTTAATATGAGCAACAAATTCTTCCACCTGTATGATATTGAATTGATTTACCGTTGGTTAATTAGGAGTGTTGATAACTCGTGTATAAATTGTTCAAAACCTTTTAGAGAAACAGGTTACATTTGTTCGTATGGCAGAAAATAAATCTCAAGGAAAAGACAGGTTATTAGGTAGAAGAAAACCTGATTTGGCAGGAGTCAGCGGAGTAGGGAAACTTCCTCCTCAGGCGATTGAATTAGAAGAAGCAGTGCTGGGAGCCTTGATGCTTGAAAAGGAAGCGTTAACCCAAGTTGTAGATATACTGAGGCCTGAGAGTTTTTATAAGGAAGCCCACAAAGAGATTTATAATGCCATCATTGACCTTTTTACAGAAAGTCAACCTATTGATTTGTTGACTGTAACCAATCAATTGCGGAAAAAGGGTAAATTGGAAATGGCTGGAGGGGCATTTTTTATTACCGAATTGACGTCCAAAGTCTCCTCCGCTGCCAATTTGGAATTTCATTCTAGGATTATCACGGAGCAAGCCATGAAGCGTGATATGATAAGAATTGCATCAGAAATTCAAAAGGAGGCTTTTGAAGATACTACCGATGTGTTTGAGCTTTTAGATAAAATGGAGCAATCTCTTTTTGAGATATCTGAAAAAAATATAAGAAAAAACTACTCCGATATGCGCTCTATCATGAAGGCCGCAATCATGGAGCTAGAAGCGAGAAAAGGTCAGAAAGATGGTCTGACAGGGGTCCCAAGTGGCTTTACCGCTTTAGATCGAGTAACTTCGGGTTGGCAAAAATCAGATTTGGTAATTATAGCAGCAAGACCTGCAATGGGAAAAACTGCCTTTGTATTGTCTGTATTGAGAAATGCTGCAGTGGATCATGAAAGGCCGGTTGCAATATTTTCACTTGAAATGTCTTCTGTTCAGTTGGTGAATAGGTTGATTTCCTCTGAAGCTGAATTGGATTCCGAGAAAATCAAAAAAGGAAACCTAGCTGATTATGAATGGGAACAGCTAGTTCATAAAACTGCTAAATTATCTAAAGCCCCATTATTTGTAGATGATACACCTGCTTTATCGATATTAGAATTACGTGCCAAATGCCGAAAGCTAAAAGCTCAGCATGATATTCAAATGATCGTAATTGATTATTTGCAACTGATGTCTGGAGATTCAAAGTCAGGTGGAGGTGGCAACCGAGAACAAGAGATTGCCAGTATTTCGCGTTCATTGAAGATGATTGCAAAGGAATTGGCTGTACCGGTTATCGCACTTTCTCAGTTGTCCAGAGCAGTAGAGACAAGGGGAGGAGATAAAAGACCTCAGCTTTCAGATTTGAGGGAATCTGGTGCGATCGAGCAGGATGCAGATATGGTGATGTTCCTTTATCGACCAGAATACTATGGTATCAATGAAGATGAGGATGGAAATTCTACCATGGGAGTTGGTGAAGTGATCATAGCCAAGCATAGAAATGGTTCTCTGGAAACAGTCAAACTGAGATTTATTGGTAAATACACGCGCTTTACAGATTTGGAATTGAATGTTCCTTACAAACCACAGGATGCCCTTTACGGAAGTAAATTCCCAAGCAGTGCTGGTGGACAGGGCTTTGATTCTGGTAATACCATTCGTCTTCAATCTAAAGCCAATGGAGGCGACAATGAAGAACCATTCCCTGGAGGCTTCGGAAGTGATGAGCCAGCGCCTTTTTGAGAAAATGAAAAAGGAGACGTAAGATATTAACTCTAAAATCTACAACCCTGATGAAATCAATAGTACTAAACAGAGAGCTTGAAGATAAAATTGAAATTGTTGATTTGGAAATTCCCTTTTTAGAAGAAGATGAAGTGTTGGTTAAGATAAAAGCAGCAGCATTGAATCATCGAGATGAATGGTGTCGACAAGGATTGTATCCAGGTTTAAAAAACGGAGTTGTACTTGGCTCTGATGGTGCTGGTATTGTTGAGAAAATTGGGAAAAGTGTAAAAACATCTTGGATTGGCCAAGAAGTGATAATCAATCCATCTAATAACTGGGGAGAGGATCCTAGGGCACAAGCAAAAGAATTCTCAATTTTAGGAATGCCTGAGAATGGGACTTTGGCAGAATTTGTAAAAGTTAAATTGGGTAGGGTACATACAAAACCTGAGCACTTGAGCTGGGAAGAAGCGGCTGCTTTGCCTTTAGGAGGATTGACAGCATTTCGTGCTCTGATGGTTCAAGGCACATTGTCAAGAGGGCAAAAAGTTTTGGTGACAGGTTTTGGCGGAGGAGTTGCGCAATTTGCTGCGCAGTTTGCTATTTCCGGTGGAGCTGAAGTTTATGTAAGCAGCAGCTCAGAGGAAAAAATAAAAGTTGCCAAAAGCCTAGGAGCAATAGATGGCTTCAACTATACGAATGAGGCTTGGGTTACAGAGGTTTTAGAAAAAACTGAGGGATTTGATCTAATCATAGATAGTGCCATGGGGAATACTTTAAATAAGCTTATTAAAGTAGCTCGACCTGGAGGGAAAATTGTTTTTTATGGAGCGACTCAAGGCAATCCATCAGAAGTTGATGCTAGAAAGATTTTTTGGAATCAGCTTCATCTAATAGGTAGTACGATGGGTTCAGACGAAGACTTTCAAGCTATGTTGAAATTTGTAGAAGAAAATAAAATCAAACCTGTTTTAGATCAGATTTTTCAACCTGAAGAAGCAAAATTAGCTTTTGATAAAATGAAATTGGGAAAGCAACTAGGTAAAATAGTTATCAAATTCAGCTAGTTTTAATCTAAGTCATTTTCAATTAAAAAATTTTGATAAGCATTCTGAAGCTCTCTCAATGCGTGATTATCTTTTTGATCTTTGGCTAGAGAAATTCCTTCTTCATAAATATTTTGTGCTTTTTCAATCAAATTCATTTCTGAATGTAAAGAAGCGGCATGAAAATAGGTAGGTAAATAAACCTTGAACTCATTTAAGAGTTTATTGAAGTAGAACAAAGCCTGTTCTGGATTTTGCACTCTATATTCCAAGGCGAGTGCATACCAATTAAAAGGGTTTTCAGGCTCTTGTTCAGCATAACTTTTGAGAGATTCAATGCGGGACAAATTGCTCATGGTTTCTTTTTAATTAAAGGCTTAATCACTAAATTCACGCAATTTATAAAAATTAAATAACCTAAATATACATAATGAAAATTCTTGTCTGTATTACACACGTACCGGATACAACATCCAAAATTCAGTTTACTGACAACAACACCAAGTTTGATAAAAATGGTGTTCAGTTTATCATCGGTCCTTATGATGATTACGCATTAGCGAGAGCGGTAGAGTTGAAAGAACAATTGGGCGCTTCTTTGACTGTATTGAATGTGGGAGAAGCTGAGACAGAACCAACTTTAAGAAAAGCTTTAGCAATTGGAGCGGATGATGCCATTAGGGTTAATTCTTTTCCAAAAGATTCACTTTTTGTAGCCAAACAAATTGCCGCCATAGCAAAAGAAAGTAATTACGATCTGATTTTAATGGGTAGAGAATCCATTGACTTCAATGGTGGTATGGTTCACGGCATGGTCGGTGAAATGTTAAATATCCCATCAATTTCCCCTGTGATGAAATTAGAACTAGATGGAGATACGGTAAAAATGGCAAGAGAAATAGAAGGTGGTAAAGAGTATTTGGAAGCTAAATTGCCTTTGATAGCAGGATGCCAAGAACCGATTGCAGAATGGAAAATCCCAAATATGAGAGGAATTATGTCAGCTAGGACAAAACCATTGAATGTAGTAGAACCTTCAGATGATAGCACTTATACATCGGTTTTGGAATTTCAACTTCCACCAGCTAAAGGGGCTGTAAAATTGGTTGATAAAGACAATGTAGAAGAATTGGTGAAGTTATTGAAAAACGATGCCAAAGTCCTTTAATTCTTCTTTTCAAATTATTAAACTCAAGATAAAATGTCAATTTTAGTATACATAGAGCACGCAGAAGGTGCAGTAAAAAAATCAAGTTTAGAGGCCGTTTCTTATGGAAAGGCTTTATCAGAAAAAATAGGAGCAGGTGATGTGATAGCAGTAGCACTTGGGACTGTTGAATCATCAGAACTAGCAAAAGCGGGTTCAGCCGGAGCTAGCAAAGTAATGCATGTCAATGATGACAAGCTTACAGCAGGCGTAATTCAAGCACACGCTGATGCAGTTGCTCAAGTTTACAAACAAGTAGGGGCGACCACGCTAGTCCTTGCAAAATCATCTTTAGGAGATGCAGTGGCAGCAAGACTTTCAATCAAGCTAGGCGCTGGATTGGTTTCTAATGTAGTAGAATTGCCTGATACAAGTGCTGGCTATAAAGTAAAAAGAAGTATCTACACAGGAAAGGCTTTTGCAGAAACAGAAGTGACTACCGAACATAAAATCCTAGCAGTTAAGAAAAATGCAGTCGATCTGAAAGTTGATGGAGAAGATGCGTCAATTGAAACAGTAAGTCTGTCAATAGGAGAAAATAATTTTGCAACAAAAATAACCTCAACAGACAAGGCAACAGGAGATATTTTATTGCCAGAAGCAGATATTGTAGTTTCTGGTGGTCGTGGATTAAAAGGGCCTGAGAATTGGGGAATGATTGAAAATTTAGCCAAAGAACTAGGGGCTGCTACAGGTTGTTCCAAGCCGGTTTCTGATATTGGTTGGAGGCCTCACCACGAGCACGTAGGTCAAACAGGAGTAAAAGTTGCACCAACTTTGTATGTCGCAGTTGGAATTTCGGGTGCGATTCAACATCTTGCAGGTGTAAATTCGTCGAAGTATATTGTAGTTATCAACAAAGACCCTGAAGCACCTTTTTTCAAGGCGGCGGATTATGGAATCGTTGGTGATGCCTTCGAAGTTATTCCAAAATTAACCGAGGCAATCAAAGCAATAAAATAAATCTTGTGGACAATACTATTGAATTAGAAATTCTTGGGCTTACCTCTAATCATTCTCAATCTGGATCATTTACTTTGGTTTTAGGTGAGTTGGAAGGAAGAAGGAGGCTTCCGATAGTCATCGGGATGTTTGAAGCGCAAGCAATTGCTATTGAAATAGAGAAAATTATTCCAAACAGGCCTATGACTCATGACCTGTTCAAGTCTTTTTCTTCCAGTTTTAATTATTCTATAGAGCAGATTCTGATTTCTGATATGCAAGAAGGGGTGTTTTACGCAAAGATAATTTGTAAAAACTCGTCCAAAATAATAGAAATTGATGCACGTCCATCTGATGCAATTGCAATTGCTGTAAGATTTAATGCACCAATATTTTGTGTACCTAAAGTAATGTCTGAAGCTGCCATAGAAATAAGTGAAGAAGAAGAAAGTGGTGCGAAACAAAAATCTTCCAAGTCTTCTAAAGCAAGTCCAAGTGCAGCGCCAAAAAAACCTTCTGGTGATTCACTAAAGGATTACAGCCTAGATAAATTGAATCAGTTGTTAGAAAAAGCTATCAATAATGAAGATTATGAAAAAGCTGCTAGGATAAGAGATGAAATTAATAAACGTAACTAATAATTTTGAGAAGCCTGGTCAAAAGCCAGGCTTTTCTCTTTAGAATATCGTTTTAAATCAATTATCTTTAGCGATTAATTAATTATCAAAATTTACTTATTCAAAAAATTCCTATAAATGGATTATTTCAAAGGTTTAATTGGAATATTGGTTCTGTTATTAGTCGCTTTCATTTTTTCAGCAAATAAAAAAGCTGTCGACTGGAGATTAGTTGGTATAGGGGTGGTGCTTCAAGCATTCTTTGGATATATGATCACGAAAGTTGATTTTGTCGCTAATGTTTTCGCTTCGGTAAGTAGAGGGTTTGTAAAGTTTCTTAGCTTTTCAGAAGCTGGTGCGGTGTTTATATTCGGTGATTTAGCGACAAATAGCTTTGGTTTTATTTTCGCATTTCAAGTACTTCCTACCATAATTTTCTTCTCAACTGTTTCTGCGGGACTGTATTACTTAGGAGTTCTCCAAAAAATTGTTTTTGGGATAGCTTGGGTAATGGCAAGAACTATGAGGCTATCAGGTGCAGAAAGTTTATCAGCTGCAGGCAATATATTTCTTGGACAAACAGAAGCTCCATTACTTGTAAGACCGTTCATTCCTACGATGTCCAAATCAGAATTGATGTGCTTGATGACTGGTGGGATGGCAACTATCGCTGGAGGAGTTTTGGCAGGTTATGTGGCATTTTTAGGCGGGGATAGTCTAGAAGAGCAAAGTAAATTTGCAGCTTATTTGCTAGGTGCAAGTATCATGAATGCACCAGCTGCTATTGTGATGTCTAAGATCATGATTCCTGAAGTGCAGAAAGAAAAGATCAATGATAAACTTGAAGTAAATCAAGAAAATATGGGCGTCAACCTGATTGATGCAATGTCTATTGGTGCTTCTGAAGGGTTAAATTTAGCCTTGAATGTTGGTGGAATGTTACTTGCATTTATAGCTGTTATCGCTGCATTAAATTATATTTTATCTGGATTAATTGGAGAATGGACAGGACTTAATGCATTCGTTGTTTCTTCTACAGAGGGACAATTTTCAGGATTTTCTCTTGAATATATATTGGGACAGATTTTTCGAGTATTTGCATGGGTAATTGGTGTGCAATGGAGCGAAACACTACAAGTAGGTTCCTTACTAGGACAAAAAACTGTAATCAATGAATTTGTTGCCTATTTGAGCTTATCCGAAATGAAGGACGCTGGAGGTCTCTCTCCAAAATCTATTGTGGTCGCTACTTATGCATTGTGTGGATTTTCTAATTTCAGTTCTATTGCTATTCAAGTTGGAGGAATAGGAAGTATTGCACCAAATCAACAAGGGAATTTATCAAAGCTTGGCATGCAGGCATTGTTAGCAGCTACTTTAGCTTGCATGATGACTGCGACGATTGCAGGAGCTCTCTTTGCATAAAAAATAAAATTGTAATCATTTATTTGATTGCATGAATATTGAAAAGAAGACATTTTAAAGCAAAGAGGCTGTTTCTTTTCAAGAAACAGCCTCTTTGCTATAATTTTTAATTTATTAAGCATTGTTGATTACAATCTTTTCAATTTTGTCTCCTGCTCTGATATCATCTATGACATCTAATCCTTCAACGACTTTCCCAAAGCATGTGTGGTTTCTATCTAAATGACTTGTATTGTTTCTGCTATGACAGATAAAAAACTGAGATCCTCCTGTATTTCTACCTGCATGAGCCATTGAAAGAACACCTCTATCGTGGTATTGGTTGTCACCAGTGAGTTCACAGTCTATTTTGTATCCCGGGCCACCAGTACCAGTTCCGTTTGGACATCCACCTTGGATTACAAAATCAGGAATAACTCTGTGAAATGTCAAACCATCATAAAATCCTTTTTCTGAAAGGTTGATAAAATTCTCAACTGTTTTTGGAGCATCCTTTTCATAAAACTCCACTTTCATTACCCCTTTGACGGTATGTATTTCTGCTGTTTTCATATTTTTGAATAATTTTTTACAAAAATAAGCAATCTTTAACTCTTTTGTCTGATAAATGTTGTTTGATCTTCTTTAAAGCAAAAAACAAAAAAGGAGTGCCGAAACACTCCTTTTATTTGGGTTTATACTATTTATAAAGGGCCAATCGGCTATAGGTTCGGAGATCCTGCTAGGATGTCCTCTGTTGCAAATGCTTTGTATTTCTCAAAATTTGAAATAAACTCAGCTCCAAGTTCTCTTGCTTTTCTGTCATATGCATCTTTATCAGACCAAGTTGCTCTTGGACTCAGTACTTCTGCAGGTACATTAGGGCATGATTCTGGAATCGATACTCCAAAGACACTATGCTTTCTGTAAGACACATTGTCCAATTCACCATTTAGAGCAGCAGTTATCATCGCTCTTGTATATTTGAGCTTCATTCTAGAGCCAACTCCATATGGCCCACCTGTCCAACCTGTGTTTATCAACCAAACATTTACTTGATGCTTTTCCATCTTCTCACCAAATAGTTCTGCGTACTTGGTAGGATGAAGTGGTAAGAATGCTGCTCCAAAACAGGCAGAAAAAGTAGTTTTAGGTTCTGTAACCCCCACCTCTGTACCGGCAACTTTTGCCGTATAGCCTGAGATGAAATGATACATTGCTTGACTTTTATTAAGCTTTGATATAGGAGGTATGACTCCAAAAGCATCCGCTGTAAGGAAAAAGATGTTCTTTGGAATGCCAGCTATGGAAGGTTCTATAGCATTTTTGATATGATGAATGGGGTAGGCAGTTCTTGTGTTTTCTGTGACACTTTTATTGGTATAATCTACGGTTCTTGAATTTTCATAGAATCTTGTGTTTTCTACGATTGCTCCAAATTTAATTGCATCCCAAATCTCTGGCTCTTTTTCTCTGCTCAGATCAATTACTTTTGCATAGCATCCACCTTCAAAGTTAAAAACAGTATCTTCTGTCCATCCATGTTCATCATCTCCGATCAACCCTCTATTTGGATCTGCTGAAAGGGTAGTCTTACCTGTTCCAGAAAGGCCAAAGAATATAGCTGTATCTCCTTTTTCCCCTACATTTGCAGAGCAATGCATAGAAAGTACGTTTCTTTCATGAGGTAAAATGTAATTTAAAACAGAAAATATTCCCTTTTTCATTTCACCAGCATAAGCTGTTCCACCAATTAAAATTATTCTTTTGGTTAGGTTGATGATAGCAAAGTTTTTCTGCCTAGTACCATCTACCTCTGGGTCTGCTTCAAATTCTGGAGCACAAATTATTGTAAAATTAGATTCAAAATGTTCCAGCTCTTCAACACTAGGTCTTAAGAACATGTTGTAACAAAATAAATTTTGCCAAGCAAGGGTGTTGATGATTGTTAAATTCAGCCTGTAATTTTCGTCAGCGCCCGCATAAGCCTCTCGGACATACAGCTTTTTATCTGCTAAGAAGTTTATCATTTTTTGATGTAGATATTCAAACTTCTCCTCATCAAAAGCAATGTTCACATCTCCCCACCAAACACTTTCAGAAGTATTGTTATCTTTTACTATGTATCGATCCTTTGGAGAACGACCTGTAAATGTTCCCGTATCAGCCATCAAGGCACCATTGTCTGTTAATACAGCCTCTTGATTAAGAAGAGCTTGCTCTACCAATTCTGCTGGGCTAAGGTTCCACATTACGCCCGAAGCATTTTGAATGCCTAGTTCAGACAAGCTTTTTTTCGCTGACTTGAGCTCTAGATCTTGCATATTTATTTTGTTTTATTTGGGTTATTTCGATGGGCAAAGATATGTAATTATGAAATCTGATTTTACTAAAAAATGCCTTTTTTTTCCTTTTCAATCGATTACGGAGACTTTAATGAGGGTTTTGGTTTTTGTTTGAGTCAGATGGTATTTTTGTATGTTGAATGGTTAGCCTGAATAGAAGGTTTTTGAATGAATTATGATGTTCAATTTTTTAGGGATTAAAATCATCCTGAGAATGGTTTTAATCTACCGCTTTCTTTCTCCAATTGAAATAATTTAAAAATCCTTTCTTTTTCTTTTAAGTAAAAGAGAGCAGGCCAACTTAAATAGCTATCGAAATTCAATCTCTATCTCTATTTAATACTTTGTATATTTTTACTTTTCAAAGAAGATATCAAATAGGCTTTGGGTAAGAATTAAAAAAATCTCTTATCATTGTAGCTACTTATTACTCAATTCTAAACAAAACGATATAAAATTGGAAAAGATCCCTAATGATGCAATGAAATCCCTTGGCGCAGATATTACCGAAGGGCCTACCATTTTCGGTCATCCAAAAGGTTTGATGACGCTTTTCTTCACTGAGATGTGGGAAAGATTCAGCTATTATGGCATGCGTGCTCTCTTGATTTTATTTATGACCACACCGATTTTAAGTGGTGGGTTGGGCTTTGATGATAAAACTAGCGGAGCTATTTATGGCTTATACACTATGGGTGTTTATTTGTTGGCTCTTCCGGGAGGATGGTTTGCAGATAGACTTTTTGGATTGAAAAAATCGGTTTGGTATGGTGGAATCATCATTACAATAGGTCATTTTACAATGGCATTACCAGGAATTGTCGCTTTGTTTTCCAAAAATCCCGTACAAGTAGCAGAACTTTCAAGTCTTGATATCAATGCATTTTTTCTAGGTCTTATTTTGATTGTTGTTGGTACAGGCCTTCTCAAGCCCAATATCAGTTCTATTGTTGGACAGCTTTATCCTCAGGGTAGTAGTAAGAGAGATGCTGGCTTTTCAATCTTTTATATGGGGATCAATCTTGGAGCTTTTATAGCTCCAATAGCCTGTTCCACTTTGGCTGTTTATGATTGGCATCTTGGATTTGGTTTAGCAGGTCTAGGAATGTTTATTGGTTTGATTCAATATAAATTAACAGGAAAATATCTCGAAGGAAAAGGGGAGGCAGTTTCCGCGACAACTCCACAAGAGATTCAATCGAGATCTAAATTGATCAAATATTCAGTAATTCTTGTCTTACTTTCAATAGTATTTGTTGCCTTGATTTTTATGGGTATTATAAATATCAATGCCAATGAAATTGCAAATCTTGCATATAAGATTATCGGAGTGATTACTGTTTTATATTTTGGATATGTCTTTCTTTTTGGGGGGTTAAATAAAGATGAAAAGAAAAAAACAGCTGCCATTGTCGTGATTATGATTTTCTCGGCTTTATTTTGGTCGGGATTTGAGCAAGCAGGCTCAACATTAAACTTGTTCGCCGATAGGTTCACTGATAGAAGCTTTATGGGTTGGGAGATTCCTCCTGGCTATTTCCAATCTATCAATTCAATGTTTATTATCTTATTTGCACCATTTTTTGGTGCATTGTGGGTGTGGTTAGGAAGAAGGAATCTAGAGCCTAGTTCACCATTGAAATTTGCTTATGGACTATTGCTTTTAGGATTGGGTTTTTTAGTGATGTATTTTGCGGCGAAAATTGCAGCTTCAGGCGAATTAGCCGCTCCAACGTGGTTGATTTTCACTTATTTGTTACACACATTCGGTGAATTGAGTTTAAGCCCAGTAGGTTTAAGTTTAACCACAAAACTTGCTCCTGAAAAATATCAAGGGCAAATGATGGGAATGTGGTTTATCTCAGTAGCATTGGGTAACCTTATAGCGGGATTGGTGTCTGGAGAAGTAAGTGGAGGAACAGATGAAGCCTTGCAAGCAATGCCAAGTCAATATATGTTGATCGTCGCAACTGTAGTGGGTGGCGGTGTTTTACTCTTATTTCTAAGTAAACCAATTAAAAAATTAATGGGAAATGTTCATTAATCAAAAAAGGCTCCAATCGGAGCCTTTTTTGATTTCAAATTTTTCTTTTTAATTAATGTTCGTCTTCTGACTTTTTCTTAAATAAAGTACTTCTCACATCCATAGCAGATAAGCCAGCACCTAATCCAATAAGGATACAAACAATAAGCAGGAATAATTGGGCTCCAGAAGCAATTGGTGAGTTGAATATTTGTAATAGCATAGTATGTAAAGTTAAATTTTAAGCCTGAAATTCTACGCAAGATAGTACACAGAACTAATTCGGCAAAGCAGATATAAAAAAAAGCAGAACTCAATGTTGTCCTGCTCTTTCATTGACGATTAATCTATCTCATCATCGAGTTCTTCAAAATCGTCATTGTCGTCAAAGTCATCATCCTCGTCTTCGTCAAAATCGATAAAACTGTCGTCGAGAAGTTCACTGTCTTCATCTAGGTCATAAACCTCATCCTGAAACTCGTCTGCAAACTCATCATCTTCGTCCTCGAAGTCATCAAATTCATCTTCAAAATCGTCATCTAAATCGCCCATAGCTTAATGTTAATTATTGCTTCAATTAAGTAAATTATTAAACTAATACTAAATACAGGAAATTTTTTATTTAAGCCAATATGCTGGCATGAAATTTTTTACTTTTCTTTTTTATATCATTGATTTTCAAGTGAATATTTTGCTCTTCAATCCATTTTTTCTCTAAAATCTTCACCCAAGTTTCCATATAGAAAATCACGTCTTCCTTTTTATTTTTTTTAAGGTTAATTCTCTTTTCAAAAGGAATTTCTTTTAAAACCTCAGGAGAACTTAACTTTTCTAAATGGCTCAAATCTGTTATTGTTAAACCAGCATTTACAAGTTGATCGATCACCAAATCCATAGGCAATCCACTCGTTGGACAATAGTCGTTCAATTATTCGTTCCAGTCACCATATCGCTGCATGGCATCTTGATGGATTTCTCCTTTGGAAAACTCAGTTATCTCTTGAGCCAAGTTTCCACAATTGCAGGCACCCATATGACCCCATTGATAAGGTGCCCCATTTTTTAATTTATCTATCGTTCTTCTAAATGCGCTGATTAGCTCTACACTTGGTCTTGCCATAATCGTATTCTTTGATTTACTTCTAATATCATTATAACTCTATAATGAAGATCAAGTTTTAGAATATTCATGAAAATTGAAAAATAAAGGGCAAAAAAATAACGGGCTGTTTACCCGTTAGTTGAAAATCGTTTTGATATATTTCTTGATCAATGGCTTGGAAAGATAGCTTTTGACAAGTGAATAATTATTTGCTTTGTTAATATCTCTTTCATCAACAGAACTGCTTAAGATATAAACTTCTGGACTATAATCATTCGGCTCAAATTCTTCTAAAAAATCCCATCCCGTCATTTCAGGCATGTTTAAATCCAAAAATAAATAGTTTGGATGAATGCTTGCCATATCTTTCAGTGCATCAGAAGCATTCTGAAACTTAAAAATTCTGCAAGGAACCTTAATATTTTTGGAAATAAGCTTTTCTGTTACGAAAGTACTTATTGGATCGTCGTCTATGAGAACTATTTTGAGCATTGAAGTGCAGAAATGTTGTTTTGAAATGCATTAAATTCAATACAAAAATAATGGATAACTTTTAATAAACAATAGCCAAAAGATAATTATTTAAAATATCAAATGTTTTTTGGATTGATTTTCTCTTTTTTTCTTGAAATCTCCAGAAAAAGTAAAAAAATGTTTACTAAGTTTCTAGAACTGCTCAGAATTTGGCTAAAATATCTGAATACTATAGAGTGAAATATTCAGAAGCTACTTAGGGCTTGCTGATAAGTGAAATCTAGATTCAATTTGATTCCATATGAGATTTATAAGCTTGAATCACCTTATCAGCTGATTTGACCAATTTTTTACTTTTAGTTTTTTTGCTGCTAGCTTCACTTACTGCTGTTATAGTCATTAGCATTTTGTCTTGTTTTGGATCAATAAAATCTACGATAAGCTGTAACAATTCATAACTTTTGGTATTTACCATATTTTGTCGACCCATAAATCTAGGATCATACATCCAAGGATCCCAAACTCGCATCCCCCACATTGGAAATTGATTGTTGTAAACTTCTCTTTGTCTTGGATCTTCGTTGGAAGTATATCTGATTACTAAATCAGGAGATTCCGAATTGTAAGTTAGGCCCAGTGCTTTCATCTTCACTTCTAACTCATTAGTGACTCTAGCATCAATCAATTCATCACTAAAACTCTTAGACCCTACCTCTTTGTTGACAATGACAAAAGAAGTATATTCTTTATAAGGACGGATCTCCGTACGTTCTTTAAAAAGCTCTATAGAACTGCACGAAGAAATCAATAAAGCGACTATCAAAAGGACTAGAGTGGGTGATCTATGCATAATTTGAAAGAGTTAAGTGATCTTAATACATCGGTAATAACGGTAAGTTATACGATTAGGTGCTATTTTAAATATTTTTTTTGAATTCGGAGAGATCGATTAATTTAATTTTTTGATATCTACTTTCACATCAGTGCCCAAAGTAAGTGAGGTATTTCAATCCAAATGATATACTGACAACTAACCTACAAAGAATACTTAAATGTCGTGTTTTAATCCCCTAAGACAATGACGTAAATAATGATTATCCCCATATCAATTCTGAAAATTAAGCATCTTGGATTTATTGTGAATAGTCATCATTTCTATTTAGGTATGTATATAGCAGGATACTAAGTATTGCAATCATTGCAGATAATCATATCTGGAAATATAAATGTATATGTGATCTTCAATTCACTGAAAGTTTTATTCTTTACAATAAATCATCATTTTTGTTCTAGTTTAAATTAAAATTATATCTATTATGAAAAATTTATTTACGCTTTGCTTTTTATTCGTTGCCTTACAGCAATCATTTTCTCAAGATGCTGACTCTTTGAACCAAGTTGTTTTAAAAGATACTACTTACTGGAATTCCGAATTTAGTGTAGGGTTGAATTTCAATCAAGCAGCTTTCAGTGGAAACTGGAAAGCAGGCGGGGTAAATTCTATTGCCTTTGGATCAATTGCTGCGGGTAAGGCGAACTATGCTAAAGGTAAGTTAAGTTGGGACAATCAAATTGAATTAATTTATGGCATTGTAAAGAATGAAGGTCAGCAAGTAAGAAAATCAAACGATAGAATTTTCTTTGATTCCAAAGTTGGTTATAAAGCAGGAGGGAATTGGTCGTATTTTGGATCAATAAATTTCTTGACGCAGTTTACTGATGGTTTTGAATTCGGTCCAGATGATCAGCGCACCTTGATTTCGGGGTTTTTCTCACCAGCTTTTTTGACTTCTGGTATTGGTATGGAGTACAAGCCTAACAAGGACTTTGCATTGCGTATAGCGCCTTTTTCACCTAGGTTTACTTTCGTGACTGACCCTACAATCATCCAGAATGTACCTAGTAACTATGGTGTGCCTGAGGGTCAAACCGTACGAACAGAATGGTTAGCCTTGCAGCTTTTTGCTACTTACAATAAAGATATCACAGATAATCTTTCCATCAGATCTAGATATCAGATGTTTGCTAATTATGAAACATTGGCATTTAGAACCATTGACCATAGATTGGATGTGACCTTGATTGCAAAAATTACCCAATTTGTTGATGTGACTTTCACTAGTATCAATGTCTATGATCTTGACATGGATCCAGGAATTCAATACTCTCAGGCACTTGCACTAGGTATTTTGTATAAGGTGAATAACAAAAAGTAGGTATTTGTACACCTTTTTTGTAAATAATTTTGAATATTATTTTTATATAGTATTTTTGTTTCAATTGTGGTAGTTAAATAATAGTTGGTTTAGTTTTCATATAAAGAGCAGGAGAATTTCTCCTGCTTTTTTACTTTTAACAAAACCTATTTTAATCATTATTTTTTAAAAAGTATTTTTTCTCAAACTGATCACAGGAATATCTATCATAGCGATCAAATTTTCCGTGACACTTGGTGAGAAATATTGGAGTAAATCTGATTTGCCAAATGTAATTACGGCTACGGCATCGGCTTGGGTCTTTTTGGCGAATTGTATAATTCCTCGTTCTTCTCGGAAAGCATCTACAATATTAATTTCATGATTGTAAGCTGCAAATTCATCTAAAAATGACTGTCCAATTTTTAAGATGTCGTTTGTCTCTACAAAATGATCTGGCGTATTGACGTATAGTACCTTCAATTCTGCCTTTAGCAATTCAGTAAAGTTTTCAATTTGTGCAAAGGATTTACCTGTCTCTTCTCTGAAATTAGTAGCGATTACCAAAGTATCTATACTGCTATGCTCAAACCCTTCTTTAATGACAATGACAGGTACATTGGTTCTTCTAAGCATGGAGTAGGTATTAGAGCCAAGCATGTGCTCTTTGAAGCCATAGGTTCCGTGAGAACCCATCACTACCATATCAACTTTTTCTGATTCTACATACTTATTGATTCTTTCAGCTCCATTGGAGTAGACAAGTAGTTTGTTGGCCGATATACCCATTGCTTGAGCTCTTTCCACAAGGTCTTTAAGATTTGCCTTGACAGCGTTGATTTCACTTTTTTTATCTAGAAATAAGTTTTCTTGTTCAGGTGTGAGTTTGGCCCAAACAATGGGAGTGATAATGATGTGCATGAATAGAATTTCTGCATCTATTTTTTTTTGCAAGGGCAAGACCATATTTTTCAGCTGCTTTGGCACAGCTTGAGAAGTCAGTTGGAATTAGAATCTTTTTCATATGCTTGAAGGTTTTATAATGGTTAATGCTCAAAGATAAATGACATTAAATTGTTTATCAGTGAGATAGGTTAGCTCAAAATATGATAAAAGTCAGTTAGGGACGGCTGGGAATGGAAAAAAAATAATCCCACTAGTATCAGATACTAGTGGGATTATGTACACCCGGAAGGATTCGAACCCTCAACCCTCGGAGCCGAAATCCGATATTCTATCCAGTTGAACTACGGGTGCATAAAGGGCTGATAAAGTATCAGCCCTGTTTTAAATATATTAAGCGATTGCTGATTTTACTTTTTCAGCAGCTTCTTTCAAAGTGATTGCAGAAGATACTTTTAAGCCAGATTCGTCAATGATTCTAGCACCCTCTTCAGCATTTGTTCCTTGAAGTCTTACGATGATAGGAACGCTGATGTCTCCGATTGATTTGTAAGCTTCAACTACACCATTGGCAATTCTATCACATCTTACGATCCCACCAAATACGTTGATCAAGATGGCTTTTACATTTGGATCTTTCAAGATAATTCTAAACCCTGCTTCCACAGTAGTAGCATTAGCTCCTCCTCCTACATCAAGGAAGTTGGCAGGTTCACCACCAGAAAGTTTGATCATATCCATGGTAGCCATAGCAAGTCCAGCTCCATTTACCATGCAGCCTACGTTTCCTTCAAGCTTTACATAGTTCAAGCCTGATTCTCCTGCTTCTACTTCCAAAGGATCTTCTTCAGCCAAGTCTCTAAGATCAGCTAGGTCTTTGTGTCTGTAAAGTGCGTTGTCATCCAAGTTTACTTTGGCGTCTACTGCCAAGATCTTATTGTCTGATGTTTTCAATACAGGGTTGATCTCAAACTGAGAAGAATCAGTTCCTTCATAAGCTGCATAAAGCGCAGTGATGAACTTCACCATTTCTTTGAATGCATTGCCCTCCAAACCTAGTTTGAAAGCAACTTTTCTAGCTTGGAAGCCTTGAAGTCCTACTTTTGGGTCAATCCACTCTTTGATAATTTTCTCTGGATGATTTTCTGCTACTTCTTCGATATCCATACCACCTTCTGTAGAAGCCATGATCACGTTGCTACCTTTTGCTCTGTCAAGAAGGATAGATAGGTAATATTCTTTTGGTTCTGAATCACCTGGATAGTATACATCCTCAGCGATCAAGACTTTATTTACTTTTTTGCCCTCTGGACCTGTTTGGTGCGTTACCAATGTTCCTCCAAGGATGTTTTTGGCTTTTTCAGCTACATCTTCCAATTTTTTGGCAAGTACCACACCATTGGAGTCAGTTTCTTGAACTTTGCCTTTTCCACGTCCACCGGCATGGATTTGTGCTTTGATCACATACCATGAAGTGCCTGTCTCTGCATTGAGTTTCTTGGCTGCTTCGAGTGCTGCTTCAGGGGTCTCTGCTACGATGCCTTCCTGAATTCTAACACCATAACTCTTTAAAACTTCTTTTGCTTGATATTCGTGTATATTCATCCTTGTGAAATTTTTGCCCGAAGTTAAGCCCTTCGTCTTGATTTTTCAAGTTAAGTATGCCTCTTTTTGGTAAAATAATGGCATTTTTGAGGGAATCCTCGAATATGTTTTAATTTTGATGCTCAATCAATTTACACAATGCTGGAAGCTAAAGGAATAGAAAAATATTATGGAGATCTCCATGTGCTTAAGGGCGTGGATGTTACGATCAAATCTGGGGAAGTGGTCTCCATAGTAGGTGCTTCTGGCGCAGGCAAAAGTACCCTCTTGCATATTCTCGGAACTTTGGATGATGCAGACAAGGGTGAGGTCAAAGTAGGGAATGTAGTTATTACCCAACTCAAGGGAGATCAAATGGCAGCTTACAGAAATAAAGAGATTGGTTTTATTTTTCAATTTCACAACTTACTTCCTGAGTTTACAGCTGAAGAGAATATCATCATTCCTGGATTGATTGCTGGTAGGGGGGAGAAAGAGTTGAAAAAAAGGGCTTTGGAACTCGCTTCGATTCTTGGTGTAAGTGGAAGATTAGATCATAAGCCTGCTGAACTTTCAGGTGGTGAACAGCAACGTATCGCAGTAGCGCGGGCACTGATCAATGACCCCAAGATTATTTTTGCAGATGAGCCTAGTGGAAACCTAGACTCCAAAAGTGCAGAGGATTTGCATCAGTTATTTTTCAAGTTGAGAGATGAATTTGGACAGTCTTTCGTCATTGTCACTCACAACCAAGAATTAGCTCAAATGGCCGATCGTATGCTGACCATGCAAGACGGAAAGATTATCTAAATGCGAATTGGCGTTGCTGCGGGGTTAAAAATTATTTTTAGGCATCATACCATCACATATAAAATATTTCCTAATGAAAATTACATCCTGATTTTTAGCTTTCTGATTTATACGCTTGTTTGCCTGTAACTTCATTCTATTGGTTCATTCGGTTGCTGATGGTCAATATCCATAAGTATCCAACCCGCCTGCGTCGGGCAGGTATCAATAAATATCGGAAGTTAGATAAATCGGAATATTGTAATGTTATTGGCAAAGTTCTGTATATCCCTATTTAGTCTATTGTATAATCAGAATGATACTGACATTTTACCGAAAAGTTATGATTGAACTATTACGATTGAATATTCCTTTACCAATCGTTGATCATCCAAAAATCTAAGCTCTTGAGTAAGAAAAGTGTACAGCACATGCTATTGGCGGGGTTTCTTTTTGCCCTGATGAATGTATCTGTCAAATTGATTACGCATATCCCTGCGATAGAAATTATACTTTTCAGATCAGTGCTCAGTTTTTTTATGACTTATATCGCATTGAAGCGTATCAATGTACCATTTTTTGGAAAAAATAAACCATTATTGATCACAAGAGGAATAGCTGGGTCTGTGGGCTTGATGGCGTTTTTCTACAATCTACAGACCATTCCCCTTGCTAGTGCAGTTACGATCAATTACCTCGCACCGATTTTTACAACCATCTTGGGGATATTTATTGTCAAAGAAAAAGTAGCAAAAAGAAAATACATTTTCTTTGGAGTTAGCTTTGTTGGGGTATTGATCATTGAGGGCTTTGACCCTAGGATTTCTGCTTTTGATCTTGGTGTGGGTCTGATTGCTTCCTTGGCGATGGGTGTGGCTTACAATGTGATTAGGAAACTGAAAAACTCAGAGCATCCATTGGTAATCATGTTCTACTTTCCCTTGATTACTACACCAATTGCGGCTATTGTTTCTTATTTTTTTTGGGTGATGCCTCAAGGCTGGGATTGGGTCGTACTTCTTACCGTCGGTGTACTTACCCAAGGTGCGCAATATTTCATGACTTTGGCTTATCAGAATGCTAATTTGTCAAAAGTCGCTAGTTTGAGTTATGTGGGGATTGTATATGCACTAGGTTTTGGTTTTTTGATTTTTGAGGAGACTTATAGTTTACTGACCTATTTGGGAATGATTCTCGTGTTAGCAGGAGTTTTGTTGAATGTAACCTCAAAAAAATAATCCTTAAATTCCGAAAAAGCAGGTGATGGGGCGAGAATCCCACATTCTGTTGAGCATATCTTTTATTTCGGTAATTTGTAATTACCTTATAAAATAGTTATAAGTGCTTAGTTGTTGTTAAACCAATTTAGAAGCTAGAAAATAAAAAAAAATAAAATTGATTACAATTTATATTTAACTTTCGACTAATAGAAAACAACAATTTAAATAAACATGAATAAGTATTTCTTAGTATTATTACTTTTTTGCAATCTCGTTTTTATTTCTTGTAAAAAAGAAGATTTAAATGAGAGAGAATTTGAGGTAATATGTGAAGCGTCTTCTTATTCGGACACTATTTTCTATATCAATGATGCATTAACTAATATAATCCTTCCGCAGCAGAATTTGAATGGAATTTTTTCTTCTATTCCCGAAGGCCTTGCATTAGATTCGTTAACAGGAGAGATTGATATCAATGCCAGTGAGACAGGATTGAAATACAGAGTCTCTTTTACCCCTGCTAATAGTAATCAGAGTTGTCAATTGGATATCGTAATTTCAGGAGTTAATTATTTAGATAAAATTTATATCTTAGATCAACAAGAACAAATTGCCTTTCCAGTCTTCAACGGAGATTCATCAGGGACATCACCCTGCCCTGAAGACGATGATGATGACGATGATGATTGTAAATTTGATGAAGATGGTCCAGATGGAACAGATTTGTCAGACATTGGAATTGAGGTTAGTGCCTCTACGGGTGAAATTGATTTAGAGCAAACGGTTGCAAATAACGCGTTTGGTATCAACCCAGCTAATGGTTCAACTCTTGATGTGACTTTGTATTACAGATTAAATGACAATAGTTTGAGAGCTTTGAATTCTTTGGACTTAAGGTTATTTTATTTTGAAACATTGACAGAGGTTCCGCAAAGTCTTATAGATGAAGTTGAGGAAAAGAATAACCAACTTTTGGGACTAAGTAATTCAAATTCTTATTTGAATACTAGGCTAGCACAAGATAATTTGAGGGTAAAACCAAGGCCTCCCTATTTGATTATTGTTGCCAGATTACAATAAATTAAGTAACATTGTACAAGTTGAATCAACCTCTGTACAATGTTTCTAAGGATCTTTTTTCTTTTTTTATTTCTATCTATCCAAACGAATAATCCGACAGAAAATGAGACCCTATTAACTAAATATGAAAAGGCAATTTCTTACTATGAACCTCCACAACCAACAAATAAGTCTGATAGCATCGCATTAGATCTTTTTACTCAAATAATGAATGATCCCTTGAATACTTCTCTTTCAAGTGAAGTTATTTTGGATGTCTATGAAAAAGCAGGAAATATTTATTTAATAAATAACGATTTTGAAAAAGCGATATCTGCTTATAGAAAGGGGATATTTTTTAATTACAGTGAAGAAGTATTGGATACATTGTTTTTTGCTAGCAATTTGTTTTTAGGTGAATCATATTATCGAGTTTCAAAGGCTGATAGCAGTATATTCTTCCTGAAAAATGCAGAAAAAATATTAAGTCAAAAGAACTCTAAACTCGAAGCTTCAAGACTCTATAATTCACTTGGAGTAATTTATTATGAATCTGGCAATTATATCCAATCCATTAATTATTTCAATCAAGCTAGAGATCTTTCAGTAGGAGATAAATCGTTCTCGGAATTAGATGAATTTCTTCAATTCGCCGAATACTCTTTTTTAAATAACATCGCTTCATCCTTGATGGGCTTGAGTCAACTAGATAGTGCCTTAAAAATATATCAAGATATGCTCTCTTTTGGGATAAATGATGACCGTGCACTCTCTCAAATTTCGGAAGTCTATCTTGAAAAATTAGAACCCGATTCTGCATTCTATTATTTAAATTCAATTTCTTCAGAAGAAATCAAAAGTTCAATTTCCTTCCAAAATCAATTGGCCGAAGTTTTATATTTGAAAAAAGACTTTGCAGGCTCGAATGAAATTTTAAAAGAATTGGTAAAAACGAAATCAGGTATTAGAGCGAATAATTTTCAACTTGGAAACACCTTTCTACTTTTAGGTAAAATAGCTTTTGAAGAACGAAAATTTGAAGATGCGATCAACTTTTTCCATCAATCAATCATTAGAATAGACGGAGTTTTTGAAGATGAAAATGTGCTGTCCAATCCATCAGAATACAGTTTGGGCTTTGCTACTTTCCAGTTATTTGAAAGTGTGAATAGAAAAGCCAATTCGCTCATGGAACTATATCTTCAGACCAAAGATGAAAAATATAGAAAGTCCTCAATCGAGACCTTTCAAACTGCTTTTAACATTGCTTTTCAAATTGCAAACTATTATGACAATGATGAAGCCAGAATATTTCTTGCTGATTATGCACTGAAAGCTTATGAAAATGCAATCAAATACCTTTATAGTCTTTACCAGATATCTGGAAATTATGAAGATCTTACATTGTTGTTTGAATGGGTGGAAAAAAATAAAGCAACATCATTGGACTTAAGTCTTAAAGAAAAGAAAGTAAAGAGAAACCTTAAATTGCCAGCAGATTTATTGCAGAGGGAAAAAGATTTACAATTTTCAATTTCAAGACTTCAACAGCAAATCTCTGCTACAAATGACAATAATCTAATTGAACAATATCAAGTTGAACTTCGATCTAGTAGACTTGCACTTTCTAGATTGATAGATCAACTCAATGAAATTCCTGAATACATGCAAGCGAAGCTTGCCTATGGGATTTTTGATATAAAAACAATTCAAAACAATATTTTAGATAGGAACTCAGCTTTGGTTTCTTTTTTTGAAACTGATGAAGAAATCTATGTTTTTCTCCTAGACAATAAAAATCTAGCTGTCGATAGAATAGAAAAGAAGGAGGAATTAACAAACAATTTAAAGATATTCAAGAGAGCTTTAAAAGAGTATCAACCAGGAGTACGGTATCAAAAAAGAAACCTGGGAGTGAATTTACAAAAACAGCTTTTATCACTTTCTGATGTTCAATGGAGCAAATACAGCAATTTGATAGTCATTCCACACGGAGTATTGATGGATTTACCTTTTGCAGTATTAGAAACTGAAAGTGGAAAATTCTTGGTCGAACAGTTCACAATCTCTTACCAATATTCAGTAGAATTCTTAACTGAAATAAAAAACTTGAAATTTTCAAAAGAGAAAAAGATCGCTTTTGCACCTTTTTCAACTAATTTTTGGTCTGACGCTGATATTTCTCTAAATCAATTACCTCATTCCCAGATAGAAACTGATGCCATATCCGAAAATAAATTCAGTGATGAATTAGCCACAAAACAGCAGTTTCTGGAAATTGCCCCAAATTCTGGAATTATTCATTTGGCAACACATGCGCTTTCTGATCCCAAAGATCCTAGTCAAGCATTTATAGCTTTTTACCCTGGAGATATTTCAAGTCGGCTTTTTACTCATGAAATTTACAATCTTGACTTAGGAAGTACTTCGCTAGTATTTTTGAGTGCTTGTGAGACAAATGCAGGATTAATCAGTCAAAGTGAGGGTGTTTTGAGTATTTCTCGCGCTTTTTCTTTTGCAGGTTGCTCAAATATCGTCACCACATTATGGAAAGCAGAAGACCTAGCGACAGCATATATTTCAACCAGATTCTATCATCACTTTGACAAGGGAAGTGGATATGCTGATGCATTGCGCTTGGCTCAATTAGACCTTTTAAATGACCCTAAAATGAGTCAATTTCATCACCCATCTTTTTGGAGTCACTTGATTTTTATTGGAGATAGCCAACTATATGAAAATTGGACAACGAATATTTGGTATTTAACAGCAATTCTTCTAGGAGCTATTTTGATTTTATTTTATCTCAAAAAAAATCCACCCCAAAAGGGATGGACTTAATAGGAAATGTTATAAACTTTTCAATTAGTTTTTCAATTAGTTTTTCAATTCTATTTCAATATCTGCAAATTCTTCAATATTGTTTTTGACTCTATTATAGATGCTTCGGTTATTGTCTCTATTAATTAAGATAACGCCATCAACAACTTCAGCATTTTCGAAATCTCCATTTGATACTCCCCTGAACCAGTTTACAGCACTAATTTCAAATAATGCCAAAGGGTTGTTTTGAGCATCAATGATAAAGTATTCATTATCATCCCCTTCTATTTCTACTTCAAAATCAATATCGTCTCCATAGTATTCAAAGACAACAGGAGTTGTAGAACCATCTTCAAATGCATAAGATCCTTCGATATAAATTGATGGTTCATTTCTGTAATCAATCAAGTCAAGTTCTAACTCAATTTTTTTGTATTCTCCAGCTTCTATGTTGATAAAGAAGTCAGTAGATTCGTCAAATTCATCAAAAGTCACTTTTCTAATCTCGTTGAATTTTATTTCAAACTCTTTTTCAAAAGTGCCAATTTCGTTTCTTCCTTCTACTTCAAACTCCAATTCTTTGATTTGAATGAAACCATTTTCGATTGTCAGGTTGCTGTTAGCAACTCTTCCATTTGTAGAACTTGTTCCTCCATTATTCAAAATAAATGCGAAACCTAACCTACCCTCTCCAGTACCTGGAAGTTCATCGTCATTGTTGCAAGATGTGAATGCGAATGCCGCAGCTAATGCAAATGCTGTTAAAATGTTTTTTGTGATTTTCATAATAGTTTTAATTTTAATTTCATGATTTAGTCGAAACCGATACTCATGATGTAATCATTTATCTAGGTTTTTTCAGGAAATTATTTGTCAATAATTGTACCAATTTTTAATCCATTTTAAGACTTTAAGTTTAAATAAATCAGAACTAGTAAAAACCCCATAATAACTGTGATTTTCATCCAAATTTATTTTTTGAAACAATACAAATGCATCATTATATTTTTCTGATTTCAATAATGAAAGACCTAAATAATACTCTGCTTCGTCGTTAAAATACCTTTCGATTATGACTTGATTGAGCTGAATTACACGTTCCAAATATTCAATGGCACTTTCAAAATCTTCGTGTTCATATGCAGCTATGCCAGCCAAGAATACTTCTGCTTGATTTTCGGAGTTTTGAGGAACAGCAGACAGAATTCTTGTCCAAACTTTGTTTTTAAAATCATTTTCTAATTCGCTCAAAGGGATTTCAGATGAACGCATGGTTGATATTTCATAGGGAATGTAATTTTCTTCAATAAGTTGAGATGGTAATTTTTGAATCCAAAAGTTTCCAATTAGTATGAAAAGTGAAATAGACGCGGCCACTCCAATCCACCAAGTGGACGGTTTGATTTTGACAACTTTGATAACTCTGCTTTTGAGATATTCTTTCTGGACTGATTGAATTTGATTTTTCAATCCTGCTAATTCGATGCTTTTTCTAGATATCTTTAATAATTCCAAAAGTTCATTCAACGCTGCATTTTCCTTTAGTTCTTGTAGAAGTAAGTTTTTTTCTTCTTCAGAAAGCTTATTGTCTAAATAGGCATCAAGGCGGGTAATATTTTTATCATCAATCATTTTGGAGCGCATTTTTTACAGATTTAGCCAATATTTCATTCCCATTTACTTTTTCAATTAAGGATTTCAAACACTTATATTTCTTGTTTCTCAAGACTTGCTCGCTTGAAAAATCCTCCTTTTCCATAATATCTTTCATTGACAGGTTTTCATAGTAGAATGAAATTAAAATGCTTTTACACTTCTGACCAATTGATTCAAAAAGTGATAATATCAATTTTTGGTTTTCAATTTTCTCTATTTCTACACTAACTCCTATCACCTCAACATCATTTCCCTGCTCAAATATCTCATGTCTATTCTGAGTGCTTTTTCTTTTCCTTATTTCTGTAATCCAAAGATTTCGCGCGATACTGTAAAGCATAGATTTGACGCCAGCCTCTTTACGAAATCTCCCATCTTGTACCATTTTCACAAAAGCCAAAAACGTGTCTTGAATTACGTCTGCTGCGTCATCCTCGTCTCCACTATTCTTGAGAATTATGCTTTCTAAGAGTCTATAATACGTTGAATACATGTATTCTAAAGCTTTATTTAGCAAGATTCCGCCTGCTTTAATGTCATCAAGAATCGAATCTTCAGAATTAGTTTTATTTATTTTCATTCAGGTCTATTTATAAGTCGAAGTAAGTTTCAAAAAGGTAATAGGAATTTTCATAATTTGTTTAAAGAACAATCTTTTTGCCATAATTCCATTAAAATATTCAGTGGATATCATAAAATCATTTTTTCGGGTTTTTGAGCTCAATTTCCCTTAAATTTGAGATCAAAGAATAAACCTTATGAAAATCACCAAAGACCTGTATCAAGGTTCACTGGCACTTTTGACGGATTTTTATCAACTCACCATGGCTTATGCATATTGGAAGTCTGGTAAGGCAGAACAAGAGGCAGTATTCAATCTTTTTTTTAGAAAGCATCCTTTTCAAAGTGGTTTTACAATAGCAGCTGGTCTTGAGTATGTGGTAGATTTCTGTAACAATTTCTATTTCAAAGATGATGACCTGAGCTACCTTGGTCAAATGAAAAATGCCGACGGCAGCCCTGTATTCGAATCAGCATTTTTAGCTTATTTGAAATCATTGAATTTCACATGTGATATTGATGCAGTAGAAGAAGGCACGGTGGTGTTTCCACATACCCCTTTGATCAGCGTAAAAGGTCCTTTGATACAATGTCAACTTCTCGAGACAGCCTTACTCAATGTTATCAATTTCCAGACTTTAATCGCAACAAAATCTGCTAGGGTGGTACTAGCTGCAAAAGGCGACTCTGTATTGGAATTTGGTCTGAGAAGAGCGCACAAGATTTGCACGAATTGTTTTTTAAACTTCGAGATGAATTTGGTCAATCTTTCGTGATTGTAACGCACAATCAAGAACTTGCTCAAATGGCAGATAGAATGCTAACCATGCAGGATGGGAGAATTGTTTCTGGAATTTAGAAGTGCTGAAAACATTAATTTTTAAATAAATTTAATTACAATAGCCCATAAACATTTGAAGCTTATTTCTTTTGAAGAATTGCCAACATTTCATCCACATGCTTTTTGGATTCAAACAAATCTGAAAATACACCCTGCACAAAATGTTCGCTATCAAGTAGATAAGTTACTCGTTTCGGCATTCTAACAAGTGGAATCAAGGCGTCATAAGCTTTACAAACATCGCCTTTTTGATCGCTTAGAAGATCAAAAGGGAGATTGAATTCCTTTTGAAACTTAAGATGTGAATCAATCGAGTCACGACTGATACCATAAACTGGAATATCTAAGTCTCTAAAAGCAGCAAATTGATCTCTGAAATCACAGGCTTAGGCTGTACAGACCTTTGTGAAATTCTTAGGATAAAAGTAGATGATACAAGCTTTTCCCAAAGCATCTTTATTGAGTGTGAATTTTTCTCCTGAAGTAGAAGGTAAAGTGAAGTTTGGAGCCTTTTGTCCTTTTTTGAGTGCCATTTTGATAATGTAATTGTTGATATCATTGAAGTAACAGGAACTTGTCAACAATGTTTTCTCACATTTAATTGAGGAACTATTCTTTCAACTTTCTCCTTTATCCAAAAACTTTATCCTTTAAATCTTTCTGATCTTGAGTAAGAAAAGTGTTCAGCACATGCTTCTGGCAGGTCTATTATTTTCACTGATGAATGTAGCGGTGAAAATGATTCCTCATATTCCAGCCATAGAAATTATTCTTTTTAGGTCTGTGATGAGTTTTTTTATGACATACTTCGCACTCAAAAGAATCCATGTTCCTCTTCTCGGGAATAATAAAAAATTGCTGATTACACGTGGGATAGCAGGTTCTATTGGCTTAATGGCTTTCTTTTACAACCTTCAAACCATACCTCTTGCTAGCGCAGTTACCATAAATTACTTGGCTCCAATCTTCACGACCATCTTGGGGATTTTTATAGTAAAGGAAAAAGTAGCTAAGAGAAAATACCTCTATTTTGGAGTTTCCTTTATAGGTGTTATTATTATAGAAGGGTTTGATCCAAGGATCACTTCATTCGATTTGGCAATTGGCTTGATAGCATCTTTAGCTATGGGGGTTGCATACAATGTGATTAGAAAACTGAAAAACTCAGAACACCCTCTGGTAATTATGTTTTATTTTCCTTTAATTACAACACCGATTGCAGCTGTACTTTCTTATTTTTATTGGATCACACCTGTGGGAACCGATTGGCTGGTTTTAATCATTGTAGGTGTTTTGACTCAGGCCGCACAATATTTTATGACTTTAGCATATCAGAATGCTAATCTTTCCAAAGTGGCAAGTTTGAGTTATGTTGGAATCATCTATGCATTGAGTTTTGGTTTTTTGATTTTTGATGAGACATATAGTTTGATTACTTACATGGGGATGGTGCTTGTTTTGGCAGGAGTAATTTTGAATGTGACTTCTAAAAAATAATTTAAATGATCTAGAACTTATTTTTCAATACATGGTTATATGCAACTTTGGCAGTTGCTTCAATTCCATGGTTGATAGCTCGACTTATTAAATATCTACGAAAAACTTATCCGATGTGGTGAATCTAATATCAATTGATATTGGAGCTAAGCTAAATTAGATTTTTCTATCATTACTGACAAAGTTTCCTAAATCCTTATTTCATTATATTCAATTAAAATTCCCTTTTATTCAAAATACATAAAGCCGATAGCCCTTTACTTTGCTATTATTACATTGATACCAAGTTCCTCTAATTGCTTGACTAATACCTCTGAGATTTTTTCATCAGTAACCAACGTGTTGATTATATCCAAATCCGATATTTTGCCGAATCCTCTTTTCATAAATTTTGAGGAATCAGAAACTACAATTACTTCTTTTGCGCAGGAAATCATTTTTTTGTTAAGCAATACTTCGGCTACATTCGAGGTGGTGATTCCATAACTGAAATCAATCCCATCAACTCCCAAAAATAGTTTGTCGCATGAAATGTCTTTGAGAAATAATTCGGCATGGTACCCAGCAGTAGAGTTTGAAGAATTTCTAACTTCTCCTCCTAACTGAATGACATTGATTTTTTCCCTTTTGGTCAATTCAAGAGCGACCTTCAATGAAGATGTTATCACTACCAGGTCTAAATCAAACGCTATATGTTCTGCCATAAACTGTACTGTAGTTCCAGAGGCCATGATTATGGTGTCTTGATTTGCAATAAGACCGGAGGCAGTTTTACCGATCATATTTTTTTCATAAAATGAAATTTTTTCTTTTTCCAAAACCGATATTTCCTTCGTGTAAGGGTTGTGCATCGAAGCGCCTCCATAGGTTCTATACAAAAGTCCTTTCTGTTCCAAAAAAGTAAAATCTTTCCTTATTGTTACCGCTGAGATATTTAGCTCTTCGCATAGCTCGTTGACAGAAATATGTTGCTTGTTTTTTAGTTTTTCTAAAATATAGGTATGGCGTTTTATCATATCTGTGTTATTTAATTTATCACCATGCTGCTATTGGTAATTTATCAAGCTAATGTAGTCAATCTTTCCAAAATGCCGAAGGTTACTCGTTGCAATTATACTTTGTAATTAGTACTGGTTATTTTTTTTCAAATGATTTTTTAATAAGTGTCTCCGCTTTCTGCAAGTAGCCAAACGATAGATTGATGGATGAATGAGTTCAAGTTCGGTTGACAGGTTGATCTTGCCTGAATTTGGTTTGCACATTAGTGTCGGGTGTCAGGCTTTGATTCTTCGTTTAATTGGAAATACCTTTTGATACTAGTAGCTATTTGCAATTTAGTTTGAAGTACATTTCTAGCTGCTTAGTTCAGATGACTGTAGACAGTTGATGAGTATCTGGTATCCGCTAATTTTTAATCCTCTTCTTACACAACGTCCAACATTGATGATACTCTATTTTTTTAATTCATGGAACAATTAATCAAAGAGAATCAACTTAAAACTACGCAAAATTTTGAATACTTAATTTATTGTTCTAGTTTTAAAAATGAAAACAAATGAAATTATCGAAACCTAATAAAGATAAAACGAAACTCGATATGAAATTTGATAGAAATGAATCTTTGAGCCATTTAAAAAATGAAGTAGTTTGGGATGTTGTAGTTATAGGAGGTGGGGCTACAGGATTGGGGGTTGCAGTTGATTCAGCTAGTAGAGGATACAAGACAATACTGTTGGAGTCACATGATTTTGCGAAGGGAACTTCAAGTCGTAGTACCAAATTGGTACATGGCGGAGTGCGCTATATGGCAAATGGTGATATTTCATTAGTAAAAGAAGCTCTAAGAGAAAGGGGGTTGTTAGCAAAAAATGCTACTCATCTTTTTAAAAATCAAAGTTTTGTAATTCCAAATTACAATTTTTGGGGAGGGGTTTATTATAAGATTGGGCTTTCGATTTATGATTTATTGGCTGGTAAACTAAGTTTGGGAAGGACCAAATATCTTTCAAAAAGTACAATCCAAAAGTATATTCCTACCATCAATCCTCATAAATTGGCAAATGGTGTGTTATATCAGGATGGACAATTCGATGATGCAAGGTTGGCGATCAATTTAGCTCAAACTGCAGTAGAGCAAGGTGCTGTTGTGTTAAATTATTGTTCTGTTATTGGTTTTGAAAAGGATAAAGAAGGTAAAGTAATAGGAGTTGAAGCGAAAGAAAAAGAAACAGGTGTTGTCTATAAGTTGAAATCAAAAGCAATAGTAAATGCCACTGGTGTTTTCACAAATGAAATCATGCAGATGGACAATCCCGATTCCAAAAAAACAATAATTCCTAGTCAGGGAATCCATTTGGTATTGGATCAATCTTTTTTGCCTTCAAATAAAGCTTTGATGATTCCCAAAACTTCTGACGGTAGGGTACTGTTTGCTGTTCCTTGGCACGGCAAAGTGATTATTGGGACAACAGACACATTGATAAAGGAATGTAGTTATGAACCATACCCTTTGGAAAGGGAGATAGATTTTATTCTTGAGACTGCCCAAAGATTTTTGGTTGGCAAACCTACAAGAAAAGATGTCAAGGCTGTTTTCTCAGGTCTTAGGCCATTGGCAGCGCCATCAGATCAAACAAAAAGCACAAAAGAAATTTCAAGAAGTCACAAAATTATTGTTTCTAAATCAGGTATAGTGAGCATGATAGGAGGGAAATGGACTACTTACAGAAAGATGGCTGAAGAAATAGTTGACAAGCTTATTGCACTTGGGAAATTGGATTTATCAGTATGTAGAACAGAAGAAATTTCTATACATGGAAATTCTGGGAAAACACCAGTAGATTTTTCAAATCCTTATTATGTGTATGGGAGTGATATGGATACTTTGGAAAGACTTAGAAAAGAGAATCCCGAATATCAAGAAAAAATCCATCCAGAATATGCTTACCGATTGGATATGGTAGCCTTTGCCGTAAAGTATGAAATGGCAATTCAGATAGAAGATGTTTTGGCAAGACGACTGCGACTATTGTTTTTGGATGCCAAAGCTGCCCAAGAGAGTGCACCAAAAGTGGCAATTTGTATGGCTAATTTATTGGGAAAAGGCCAAAATTGGATTGATGATCAGCTAGAAAGTTTCAAAGAATTGTCTAATAAATATTTATTGAAATGTTGAATAGTTTAACTGTAAACCTAAAGTAAAATGGAAAAGTATGTTTTAGCCATGGACCAGGGAACTACGAGTTCCCGTTCCATAATTTTTGACAAGAGTGGCAATATCATATCGGTTGCCCAAAAGGAATTTACACAGATATTTCCCAAACCAGGTTGGGTAGAGCATGATCCTATAGAAATCTGGTCAACTCAAGCTGCCGTGACGGCAGAGGCTACTGCTAAAGTTGGTCTAAATGGTAAAAATTTAGCTGCTATTGGGATTACAAACCAAAGAGAAACAGTTTTGGTTTGGGAAAAAAAGACAGGCCAGCCGATTTACAATGCTATAGTTTGGCAAGATAAACGTACGTCAGATTATTGCGAAAAGCTCAAAAGTGATGGGAAAGAAAAAATTGTGAGAGAAAAAACAGGTTTGGTTTTAGATCCCTATTTCTCTGGAACAAAAATTAAATGGATTTTAGATAATGTCGAAGGGGCACGAGAAAGAGCCCAAAATGGAGAGCTCGTATGTGGTACTATAGATACTTGGCTCGTTTGGAATCTCACTAAAGGGGAAACACACGTTACTGACGTCAGTAATGCTTCTAGAACGTTATTGTTTAACATAAACACGCTTCAATGGGATGATGAGCTTCTTCAGCTTTTTGACATTCCAAAAGCAATTTTGCCAGAAGTAAAAGAGAGTAGTGAGATTTACGGTCATACCAAAACCACAATTTTCGCTTCCAAAATACCTATCTCGGGTATAGCAGGTGATCAGCAGGCAGCATTGTTTGGACAACAATGTACCCAAACTGGAATGGTGAAAAATACCTATGGAACTGGTTGTTTTATGCTCATGAATATTGGTGATAAGCCAATTATTTCCAAAAACGGACTGTTGACTACAGTAGCATGGTCTATAAACGGAAAGACCCAATATGCCTTGGAAGGGAGTATTTTTATAGGTGGGGCAGTTGTTCAATGGCTTAGGGACAAGCTAGGAGTAATTCTGAGTTCCAAACAAGTAGAAGAACTAGCAGGAAAAGTGGAAGATACTGAGGGTGTTATTTTTGTGCCGACTTTTGCCGGGTTAGGTGCTCCATACTGGAACTCTTATGCCAGAGGAACTCTATTTGGATTGACAAGGAATACATCAGATGCTCATATTGCTAGAGCTGCTTTGGATGCAATTGCTTATCAGACAATGGATGTACTGCATGCAATGCAAGCTGATAGTGGATTGAAAATCAGAGAACTCCGAGTAGATGGAGGGGCTACAGTCAACAACTTGCTGATGCAATTCCAATCTGATGTAATGGATACCAATGTGATCCGTCCCAAAGTAACAGAAACAACAGCGCTCGGTGCTGCATATTTGGCAGGTTTGGCTGTTGGCTATTGGAAGAATACTGAGGAGATTAGTGAGTTTTGGGTCAAAGATCGAGTTTTTGAACCAAACCCTGATAGAAGTAAGGTTGAAGTTGGTATCGAGAATTGGCATCATGCAATTAAGACGATCCAATTTTGGACAAACAAAGATTTTTAATTTTCAAACAAGTAAATAATAAAAATGATGGAAGCTTACATTTTTGAATTTATTGGAACAGCTATTCTCCTTTTAATGGGTACTGCTGTGGTAGCAAACGTAGTATTGAAAGATACAAAGGGCCATAATAGTGGATGGATCGTGATCACTACAGGTTGGGCATTGGGCGTTTATATTGCTGTTGTTGTAGCAGGCCCATACAGTGGAGCACACCTCAATCCCGCAGTGACGGTCTCACTGGCTGTCATGGGGAGTTTTGATTGGGCTTTAGTGCCAGGATATATTATTGCTCAGATGTCTGGTGCGTTTATAGGTGCATTTTTATGCTGGTTGAATTACAAAGATCATTTTGATCGAACAGAAGATAGCGGGACTAAACTTGCTGTCTTTTCAACAGGGCCAGCTATTAGAAATACCCCTATCAATTTTATTGGAGAGGTAACAGGTACATTTATCTTACTGTTTGTGATTTATTTTATTACTGGTGCGGAGATACAATCTAGTGATGGGGTTACACCGGTAGGTCTTGGGTCTGTTGGTGCTATTCCTGTGGCATTCTTGGTTTGGGTGATTGGTTTGAGTTTGGGTGGTACCACGGGATATGCAATTAATCCAGCCAGAGATTTGGGGCCTAGAATTTTTCACGCAATAGCACCAATTAAATCTAAAGGATCGAGTGACTGGGGGTATGCATGGATTCCTGTCATTGGCCCAATAATAGGTGGGGTTTTGGCAGCTTTAGCAGCAAGTGTTTTACTTTAATTAGTAGGTCCTAAATAGTTTAAAGTTGGAAAGAGAAACTTGGTGACTTGGTTTTGCTAATTGAATTTACAATTCAATATATGACTGGCAAATTGATAAATCCAAAAGCCAATTTGATTTATGTGTTTACAACATAGATTGCAATTCACACTCGATTCTAAATAGACCTTGATAACCATTTAATTTGAACGATATGAAAAAGTTATTTTTATTTACGTGTTTTGTTTTCCATTTATTGAATTGTTTTTCACAGAATTATGATGGGGAAATTGAAAAAACTTCAAATGAATCTGAAAACGAAGAATCCTACAAACCTATTAGCTTAAGTTTTCAAACCAAAACTATGCATTTATGGAGAGCGTTTCGGGTGACTGATAATTTCATGACGGCCACCACTCTTAGTTGGTCTAGCCGAAATGGGAAATGGTCAGCTGGTTTTTGGGGTGGATACTCTTTGGGAAGAACCAGTGGTGTAAGTGACAATAGTAACTATACAGAACTAGATCACTTTATTCAATTTTCTGACAAGGGATTTACAATAGCAATTTGGGATATAAATAACTTCACAAATTATGATACCGATTACTACAATACAAATAGTAGGTTTTATGATTATAGTCGTCAGAGCAGTAGGTTTGTAGATGTCACTTTGGCATATCAATTTCAGAATGAAAATTTTCCATTGAAAATCTCTTCAAGTACAATCGTTTTGGGAAGGGACTATTATATTGAGGAAACCGATCAGAATAATTTAAAGGGTCGTTTTAGTACTTATCTTGAAGTTGGGTTTCCTGTATTCAGAGATCAGTCTGGTGGTACCTTGTATCTAGCAGCTGGAGGTGCTTTTGCATTGGATAATCGAGACGGTCAAAATGACAATTTCTATGCATCTAAGGCGGGTTTGGTAAATGTGAATATGGATTATAGTCGTACAATTAATGTCTTTTCACATCAAATGCCGGTTTCAGCCATGCCGTATTATAACCCGTCAGGCAAGATAGCGGGGCTTCAATTAGCTATTACTTTATTTTAATTCTCACAAACCTGTTGTTTAAATGTGGGTTTTCAATAGGTTTTATCAACAATTGATGTCTACCTAAAAAGAATTGACATTGATTGTTACTTAATTCCATTACGTTGATATTCCCCGTTTGCCACCTATTGGCATTGATTTCTTTTTTAATAACTAAAAAATGGCTGCTTATTGAGTAGCCATTTTTTCTGTGAAGTACTTTTTGTTGATCCAATAAACTCAAATTTTCCCATTTAAATCCTAAATTTGAAGTCAAAGTAAATTTAGCCTATGAAAATCACAAAAGACCTCTACCAAGGTTCCTTGGCACTTTTGACAGACTTTTATCAACTCACAATGGCCTATGCGTATTGGAAGTCGGGAAAAGCTGAACAAGAAGCTATTTTCAACCTTTTTTTTAGAAAAAATCCCTTCCAAAGTGGTTTTACAATAGCCGCAGGTCTGGAATATGTGATAGATTTCTGCAATAATTTCACTTTCAATAAAGGTGATTTGGACTATTTGAGTGAGATGAAAAACTCTGACGGAACGGTGGTTTTTGAGTCGGATTTTATTGAATATTTGAGAGAAATGAGATTCACTTGCGATTTGGAAGCGGTGGAAGAGGGGACGGTTATTTTTCCGCACACACCTTTGATCAAAGTCAAAGGCCCATTGATCCAATGTCAGCTTTTGGAAACGGCTTTGTTGAATATCACCAATTTCCAAACCTTAATAGCAACTAAAGCGGCAAGGGTAGCATTGGCAGCAAAAGGTGACTCTGTTTTGGAATTTGGTCTGAGAAGGGCACAAGGAATTGATGGTGCTTTGGCAGCAAGTCGTGCCTCTTTTATTGGAGGTTGCTCTGCCACGAGTAATGTGATGGCAGGAAAGCTCTTCGGAATACCTGTTTCTGGAACACATGCGCACAGTTGGATCATGTCTTTTGATACAGAACTGGAAGCATTCAAAGCCTATGCTGATGCTTTTCCTGATAAGTGTATTTTTCTTGTCGATACCTATGATACTATCAATGGAATTCGTAACGCAATAGAAGTGGGTAAGATTTTAAGAGAAAAAGGTAAGGAAATGCTTGGAGTAAGAATTGATTCTGGCGATTTAGCTTACTTTTCAAATATAGCTAGGGAGATGTTAGATGAAGCTGGTTTTGAGGAAGCCAAAGTGGTAGCAAGCAATGATTTGGACGAACATATCATCACTTCTCTAAAAATCCAAGATGCTTCTGTAAGTATATGGGGAGTAGGAACTAAGCTGGTAACTGCATACGATCAACCTGCTCTAGGAGCAGTTTATAAATTAGCTGCAATCAAAAATGAAACAGGAGATTGGGAACCCAAAGTAAAGGTTTCCCAGCAGTCTATTAAGATTAACGTCCCCGGAGAACATCAGGTCAGCAGATTTTTAAAAAATGGGAGAGCAGTAGCAGATATGATTTTTCTTCCAGAATATAGAAAAGGGAAAATTTCTGCAACCATCATTGACCCCATAGACCCTACAAAAAGAAAGCGAATCAGTTTTGAGGATTTTGAGGAAGTCAGCTTGTTAAAGCCGATTTTTAAAAAAGGAAAGCAAGTTTATAATTGCCCTGAGATCAATGTCATCAAACAAAAGACCCAAGATAATTTATTACACTTCGATAAAACCCATAAGCGATTGACAAATCCACATGTCTATCCAGTAGGACTAGAAGAAAATCTCTATCAAATTAGAACAGACCTAGTTTTCAAAATGAAGAATTATGACAAAGAATAAAAAAATCATCTTCTCAACACAAGCTTATAGTTACCTTAAAGAAAGGGTTTTGAAAGCTGGAGATTTTGAGATGGGTGAAATTGAAGTCAAGCAGTTTCCAGATGGTGAGCGCTATCAGCGGATTTTGACGAATGTTTATGAGAAAAATGTAGTCTTAATCGGTGGGACAATTTCTGATTCAGACACTTTAGAAATATATGATTTAGCACATGCATTGATCAAATATGGAGCAAAATCAATCTTTATCATTTTTCCATATTTTGGTTATTCCACCATGGAGCGTGCAGTCAAAAAAGGAGAAGTGGTCACTGCAAAATCCAGAGCAGTGATGTTTTCTTCTCTTCCTAGAACGAGTCAAGGCAATCATTTCATGTTTTTTGATTTACACTCGGAAGGAATTCCACATTATTTTGAAGGCCAAGTTTTGATCAACCATGTGTATTGCAAGTCAATTGTAACTAAAGTGGCATTGGAGTTGGCAGCGCCAGGGTTTGTAATGGCTTGTACAGATGCTGGGAGAGCTAAATGGGTAGAATCTCTAGCCAATGACATGGGAGTAAATGCAGCCTTTGTATTCAAGAGAAGAGTTTCGGGAGATAAAACTGAAGTAACAAGCATCTCAGCAGATGTAGAAGGAAAAGATGTAGTTATCTATGATGATATGATTCGAACAGGTGGTTCTCTAATCAATGCGGCGAAAGCATATAAAGAAGCTGGAGCAAATAGAATTTTCACCATCACCACACATGGGCTTTTTAATAATGATGCCTTGGCGAAAATTAAAGCTTCCGGAGTGATAGAGAAAGTAATATCAACCGACACACATATCAATAGTTATGCTTTGGAATCTGACTTGTTGAGAGTTGAAAGCATAGCTGATTTGATCGTAGAGGAGCTGAAGTGAGAAGTAAGATTTAAGATGCAATAGACAAGACATAAGATTCAAGATATAAGACTTAATAATAAAAGTGAAAATACAATCAACAACGTAGTGGTTAAACTTTCAATAGCCCCGAATGAAATGCGGGGAACAAAGATTATTGATAGGAACAACAACCCTGGGAAGGGTTGAACTTCTTTAAATTAAAGAAAAGACGGGATCTATTTTCAGGACTTAATCAAAGACTCAAAATAATACCTTAATTCTTAAAACTGATTTAAACACAAAGAAAACCATGAAAGCATTAATAATAGTAGATGTACAAAATGATTTTCTTCCTGGAGGGGCTTTAGCCGTCGCAGAAGGGGATCAGATCATTCCAATAGTTAATGGAATTCAGGCTAAGTTTGATTTTATCGTCGCTACTCAAGACTGGCATCCTGAAGATCATGGAAGTTTTGCAATCAATCATCCCGATAAAAATGTCGGTGACTTTGTAGATCTGAATGGCGTCAATCAAATCCTGTGGCCTGTGCATTGTGTTCAAGGGAGCTTTGGAGCAGAATTCCATGCTGATCTGAATCAAGATAATTGGCAGGCGATTTTTCGAAAAGGGACAAACCCAAAGGTGGATTCTTATTCTGGTTTTTTTGATAACAATAGACAAGGAGATACTGGCTTAAGCAAGTTCCTTAAAGATCAAGGAGTTCAGGAAATCTTTGTTTGCGGATTGGCAGAAGATTACTGTGTGAAATTCACCGTTTTGGATGGGTTGGCTGAGGGGTTTGATGTGTATTTGATTTTGGACGCTACACGCGCCGTGAACATCCATCCTGATGATTTCTCAAAAGCCATGATAGAAATGGAAAATGCTGGAGCAACAATCACTCATTCTGATTCCATTTGAAAAGAATTGTGACCGTTAGCACAGATTAAAGATTGTAGTTGGAGTAATTTTGAGCAACTTTGAGCAACTTAAAAATAATGGAATTAAAGCTTTACACCAACTATGAAAAAATTATCTATCCTTACAATTTTTCTTTTCGCCTATTTGAATGCTTCACAGTTGACTGCTCAAAGTTATCGTACGAGCGAAAATAATTCAATTGGATGGTATGCTGCCTTTCTTACATATAATCTCAATGATAAATGGAGCATTCATGGTGAATTTCAATGGAGAAGAACAGAGATCATTTCGGAAGGAAAGCAAAATCTTTATCGAACAGGAATCAATTATAAAATTCATCCAAATGTGATTTTAAGATCGGGTTTTGCTTACATAGATACCTATCCTTATGGAAAAATTCCAATCCAAAGTGCCGGAAAAACCTTTCCAGAGTACAGAACCTATCAAATGGCTCAGGTCAGCAATCCGCTGGGTAATATTATGCTAACCCACAGGTTTATGCTAGAACAACGATGGGTAGGTATTTTTACTGATTCTAACTTATCCAAATCAGATGATCAGGTATATCTCAACAGAGCTCGGTATATGGCTCGATTAGATATTCCTCTTGGAATCTCTTCGGTTGAAAAAAAGGTGCCTTACCTAGCCGTTTACGATGAAATGTTTATCGGTTTTGGAAAAAATGTAAATCAAAATATTTTTGATCAAAATAGGATTGGTCTGCTGATAGGACATAAATTCAACAAAGAAATCCGTTCTGAAATAGGCTTTATCAGTCAAACAGTTCAATTTGGAAGACTAATAAATGCTCAAGAGTATATGCAATATAACAATGGTCTTATTTGGAATACTTACATCACGCTTTAAATCAAAAATGGTCTGAACTTTCAGACCATTTTTGATTATAGAATTTTCTCTATTGTAATTTTATTTCCTCTAAACTCACCTGACTCACCTTCTTTTAATCCCCAAAGTGAAGTAATTAACGGAGAGTCTTTTGAGACCAGCTGATAGTCAATTCCGTCAAAAGAAACCTTACCCATTGGAGTGGATACCCAAATCCAGCCCATCGGTACTTTGATCAAAGCTCCTTCATCGACAATTTGCATTGGCTTAACTGGGACAGCATTGATCTGATTGAGCATCATCTTGGAAGATGAAAGCTGCTTCTGAAGAAGTGTGCGATTTTGATTGAGCATCTCTTGATGAGTTTCATACTTGTCACCAGCTGAACTTTTCTCCTCAACTTCAGAAGATTCCTGAAGATCACTGAGCTGCTTTTGAATATCGGCGATTTGATCTTTAAGTATCTGCTGAGATTTGGCCAATATGGCTGCCTTGGTTTCTTGACTTGGTGTATTCATGAGGCAAAAATAAAATAAAAAAAACAGGAAATTCACATGAACTTCCTGTTTCTAATGAAATAACCCAAATAAATAATTGCTATGCAATTTTTACAGCTAATCGCATGGCTTCGCTTATAGCTTTGCTCAAGCCTTTATACTTACTGAGGTCTTCACCCCAAAATGATTCTTTCTTTAAAACTCCCTCTACGATCGCCGATTCACTTTGATTACTCCAGAGCTTTTCAAAAAATGCTATGATTTCTGCATCATCGTTTACCGGTGTTTTGACTCCTTCAAATTCTCCTTTATAAAATAGTAGGAGTGCAGCAAATGATTGAATGAGATTTTTAGGCCATGATCCATTTCTGCTGTGATATTCCAAGATGCTTGGAAGTACACGGACCCTAAACTTCGAAATAGAATTCAAAGCAATCGCACTCAATTCATGTCGGATAAATGGATTTTTGAATCTGTCCAAAACATCAGAAGCAAACTGCTCTAATTCTTCCTGAGAAAGATCTAAAGTTGGGATGATTTCATCATAAATAGTCTCATGAATGAAAGCTCCAATTTTTGGATCTTCAACAGATTCCCTCACTGTTCTCAGTCCAGCCAAATAAGCTACAGGAACTAAGGCAGTGTGCGCCCCATTGAGAATTCTTACTTTCCTTGTTCTATATGGGCTCTGATCTTTGACAAATTTGATCTGAAGTCCTGCTTTTGGTCCAGGGAATATCTTCTCTAATTCCTCAGGACCTTCTATCACCCACAAGTGAAATGGCTCCGCCATGACCACCAAATTATCTTCAAATCCTAATTCTTCTTGAATTTCTTTGATGTTATCTTTTGGGAATCCGGGAACAATCCTGTCCACTAGCGTATTGCAGAAAGTATTGTGATTTTCTATCCAATTTTTAAATTCTTCTGAAAGCCCCCAAAGGGAAATGTATTTCAAAATTGCTGCTTTCAGCTGCTCTCCATTCTTGTCTATCAGTTCACAAGGAATGATCACCAATCCGCTTGCTTCATCTCCTCCCAAAACCTTGTATCTTTCAAGGAGGAGTGCAGTAAGTTTTCCTGGAAAAGTAACCGGCGTTTTCCTATATTCTATATCATTCTCGTCAAAAGCAATCCCTGCTTCTGTAGTATTGGAAATGATAAACTTGAGATCAGGATTGGTTCCTAAATTCAAATATTCTTGATAAGCAGCATAAGGATTATTCACACCTTCTACACAGGTGATTAACTTGGTTTCGTCAACTGATTGACCAGCCTGAATGCCTTGAAGCTTTACATGATACAAACCTTCTTGTGCATTGAGCATTTCACCAAGCCCTTGGGCAAGTGGCTGTACGATTTTTACATTACCATCGAAACCTGCCTTCTCATTCATCTCCTCAATCATCCAATCTACAAATCCACGAAGGAAGTTTCCTTCGCCAAATTGCAACACTTTTACAGGTCTTTTGGGAGTAGGTATATTTTTTCTATTGAGTGCTTTCATTTCTAGGGCGACTTAGAAGTTGAAATAGTTCTTAGCATTGAAATAGCTGATGTTAGAGACAATCTTGCCCAACCAAGCTTCATCAGCAGGAAGTTCACCATTCGTAACATCTTGACCGATGAGGTTACAAAGAATTCTTCGGAAATATTCGTGTCTTGGAAAAGATAGAAAACTCCTGGAATCTGTCAGCATCCCAATAAAGCAACTCAATAATCCCATATTGGAGAGCGCATTAATTTGCTTTTCCATTCCGTCTTTTTGATCCAAAAACCACCAAGCAGAACCGAATTGAATTTTTCCTTTGACCGATCCATCATTGAAATTGCCAATCATGGTAGCCATCACTTCATTGTCTGATGGATTGAGATTATAGAGAATTGTTTTTGCCAACTGATCAGTGCCGTCTAATAAATTCAAAAAGCTAGCTAAGGCTCTTGCTTGCGAAAAGTCTCCTATAGAGTCAAAACCTGTATCAGGACCCAATTTGCCTAACATTCTTTCATTTGTATTTCTCAAAGCTCCAAGGTGGAACTGCTGCGTCCAACCTTTGGAGTGGTACATTTTACAAAGCTCGTACAAGGTGTGGAACTTGAAATAATTGACCTCTTCCTGACTCAGGTTTTTACCTTCTAATACTTTCGAGAAGAGTGATTTGACATCATAAGTACCCAATTCAAAGTAATACAATTGCTCTAATCCGTGATCAGAAAGGCTCCCACCATTAGCAGCAAAAAATTCAATTCTATTTTCTAAGGCTGACAATAGATCATCAAAATTGTTGATGCTAATACCTGCAGCATCTGCCAATTGATTTATATAGGCTTGGTATGAACTTGGATTTTCTACTGCATAGACTTTATCAGGTCGAAAAGCAGGAAGTAATTTGGTGGTAGGACTGCTGCTCTCAGCGATTTTATGAAATTCTAAGTTGTCAATAGGATCGTCCGTTGAGCAGACCAACTCTACATTCATTTTTTTCAAAAGTCCCTGAGTGTGATATTCAGGAGTTTGAAGGAGAGTAGTGGTTTCTTTATAAATGCTGGCACTAGAATCTTCACCAAGCAATTCCGTAATTCCAAAATATCTTTGTAATTCTAAATGCGTCCAATGATAAAGTGGATTTCTCAATGTGTAAGGTACAGCCTCAGCCCATTTTTGAAATTTTTCTTCGTCAGAAGCATTTCCTGTAATGTATTTTTCATTGATACCAAGCGTACGCATGGCTCTCCATTTGTAATGATCACCAGCAAGCCAAACTTCTGAAATAGAATTGAATTTTCTATTGGTCGCAATGTCCTTTGGAGAAAGGTGACAATGATAATCTATAATAGGCAGCTTTGAAGCGTAGTCGTGATATAACGTCTTAGCAAAATCGTTTTTGAGAAGAAAATCTTCATTGAGAAACTTGCTTTGTTTTTCAGTGGCGGAAATCATCTTAATATAGGGTTAAATAGGTTTAATTTCTTTTTTGAGTGGATTCTCGAATTATCAATTCAGGCTTCAAGACGGTTTTTTGATTGTTGCCCCTTTTGCCATCAGATTTCAATAATTCGAAGAAGGTTTCTGCTGTAACTCTTCCCATCGGAATACTTTTTTGATCAACCGTAGTGATAGGAGGGAAGGTGAATGAAGTAAATGGCTCATTGCCAAATCCCGCGAGTTTGACCTGATTTGGAACGATTATTTTATGTTCCCTTAGGACTTGAAGTGCGCCCATAACAGCATAATCGGAAGAAGAGAAAACAGCATCAAAAGGAATTCCTTTTTTGATGATGTTCTCCATACAAGTCCTGCCATCTTCGAGCTGCATATTGCTTTCTTCAATCAATTCAGGATCTATTTCAATTTTATTGTCTTTCAAGGCATCTTCATATCCCCGTAATCTTTCTCGATAGATATTGATTTTTTTAGGAGAGGTGAAATGGACAATCCGCTTACAACCTTGTTCTATCAAGTGCTTGGTGGTGTCATAAGCACCCTGATAATCATCTATGATGACTTGGCTGACATCTATTTCATTGGTGATTCGGTCAAAAAGCACCAAAGGAATGCCCTTGTCCAATACTTTTTGAAAGTGATCGAAGTTCTCTGTGTTTTTCCCGATAGAAGCAATGATTCCATCTACTCTTGCATTTAAGAGTGCTTCTACGTTTTGAACCTCTTTTTCATAATCTTCATAAGACTGTGAAATAATTACCTTGTAATCCAACTCATTGGCAATATCTTCAATTCCTCGAACCACAGAAGAAAAGAAGTTCCTATTTGCAGTAGGGACAAGAACACCAATCAATTTGCTTTTTCCACTTCGCAACGCTGAAGCAATATGGTTTGGCTGATAATTCAGCTGCTTAGCCATTTTCATGACGAGCTTTTTGGTGTTTTCAGAAATCCTAGGGTTGTCATTCAATGCCCTAGAAACTGTAGAAGCCGTGATATTTAATTTTTCGGCTATGTCGTGAATTGTTGCCTTGCCTTTTTTCATATTTATTCTCTTGGCTTTCCTATGGTTGCTAGGATTCCGCCATCTACATAAAGAATCTGTCCATTGACAAAGTCACTTGCTTTGCTGGAAAGAAATACTACAGCACCGGCCAAATCTTCTGGATCTCCCCATTTTCCCGCAGGAGTTCTACTCACAATCCAATCGTTGAAAGGGTGACCATCCACTCTAATTGGTTCAGTTTGCTCTGTGGCAAAATATCCCGGGCCAATTCCATTGACTTGGATATTATATTTTGCCCACTCTGTCGCAAGATTTTTTGTGAGCATCTTTAATCCACCTTTGGCGGCAGCATATGCACTCACTGTATCTCTACCCAATTCACTCATCATAGAGCAGATATTGATGATTTTGCCACCACCTCTTTTGACCATGGATTTACCTACAGCTTGAGAAAGAATAAAAGGTGAAACCAAATCCACATCCACAACTTTTCTGAAATCCTCAGGATCCATTTCCAACGCGGGAACACGCATAATCATTCCTGCATTGTTGACCAAAATATCAATCGGGCCAACTTCCTTTTCTATGCGCTCAATGTTTGTGGCTACTTGAGCAGTATCAGTAACATCGAAAAGATAGCTGTGCGCAATAATTCCTTCAGCTTTATAATTTGAAAGTGCAACTTCCATTTTCGAAGGGGTGTGACCATTGATGACCAAGGTAGCTCCATGATGTGCTAGCGCCTTGGCCATCGCCATGCCTAATCCATGTGTTGCGCCGGTGACTAAGGCAACTTTTCCGTTTAGGTTAAATAGGTTTTTCATTATTTCAATGCTGTTGGAGCTACAATATCCATATCTCCATAATCTAAATTTTCTCCAGCCATGCCCCAGATAAAGGTGTAGTTGGAAGTCCCTGCTCCACTATGAATGGACCAAGGTGGTGAGATGACTGCTTGGTGATTTTTCATCCAGATATGTCTGGTTTCTTCCGGCTGTCCCATATAATGGCATACAGCTTGATCTTCTTCAAGATCGAAATAAAAATAGGCTTCCATCCTTCTATCATGCGTATGTGCAGGCATGGTGTTCCAAACAGAACCTGGTTTCAATTCTGTCATCCCCATTTGTAATTGGCAAGTTGGAACTACAGAGTTGACCAATAATTTATAAATCGTTCTATGATTTGAATTTTCTAATGATCCTAAAGTCACAACTTCAGCATCGCTTTTGCCTACTTTCTTTGTTGGATAGGCATGGTGCGCTGGAGCAGAATTAAAATAAAGAAATGTGTCACCTGATTTGGAAGGATGGAAAATCACATCTTTCACGCCTTGACCAATGTACAAAGCCTCTTTATTTGCCAACTCGTATGACTTGCCATCAACTTCGATTACTGAAGTAGCACCAACATTGATGATCCCAATCTCTCTTCTCTCTAAGAAAAATTCAGATTTCAACTGATCCACTGTCTCTAAAGCAAGAGCCTTCGATACAGGTTGAATTCCTCCTACAATCAAGCGATCATTCAGCGTGTAAACACCATTAATTTGATCTGCACTGAAAAGTGAGTCAATGTGGAAATGCGCTCTCAATGTAGAGGTATCATAACTTTTGACATCGGATGGATGGTTGGAGTATCTGGTTTCTATAAAGGTATGCATGCTTCTTTTTCTTTAGTGTAATCGTTTGCGCAATATACCATATATTATTTCAAATAATCAAATGTTTTGCTCAAAACTTTTAAAGACTAATTTGCTCAATATCTCCAAATAAAATTCTATCAAACCATTTAAATTCTCTTTTATTCAAAGATTCTGTAAAATAATGACAGGATTCTTTTTTATTTTGATTAAACATTTTTAAATATGCAATCGATTGCTCAAATATACTTTGATTTGGAGATGTTTGTGCAACTTTTGTGCAAAAAAACACATCTCTTTGCGCAACTTCAAATATCAAATAAGAAAAAAATGAAACAAGTAACCATCCTGTTCCTTCTGCTCTTCTGTTTTCAATTGCTGACAATTTCTTGTTCGCAGAAACCCCAAGAAGATGTTTTGTCAAGTTTTGATTTGTCCATTACAAATCCCTTAGATGAAACAAGAATTGATGCTTTTGTATTGATTGAAGAAAAAGAATTGTTGGAAAAATATCCTGATTTCAACCCGAAAGGATTCATCGTTTACAACAATGCAGTGGAAATTCCCTCCCAATACAATCAAGAAGGTTCTGATAAAGGTTTAGCCTTTGTCCTCCCATTTTTAGCTGCTAATGAAACTTTGAATTTGAAAGTTTCCTACGATCCTGAAAATGAAATCAAAAGAGAATATCCAAAAAGAACGCAAGCTGAATTGTCACATAAATTTGATGGAAAATTTGAAGGGAGAGAATATATAGGTGGAGAGTTTCGAAATGTAAATGAACTCCATGTGCCCAAAGAGCACACTGACCATTCATGGTTTATTCGATATGAAGGGCCAGGATGGGAATCAGACAAAGTAGGATACCGATTTTATTTGGATTGGAGAAATGGCGTGGATGTATTTGGAAAGCAAGTAAGTGATAATGTATTACAAGATGTGGGTGGAGATGGTTTTGATTCTTATCATGAAATCAATGATTGGGGAATGGATGTGCTGAAAGTTGGGAAATCTCTTGGTGTTGGTTCGATCGCTACTTTTGAAAACGAGCTTGCTCGAAGAGTAGATGTGACTGATAGCCTGTATGCAGCTATTACAAATAATGGAGTGATTTATTCCTCAGTTTTAACCAAATATTATGGCTGGGATGTAGAAAGTGGAAAGACTGATTTGACTTCCAACTTAAGCATTCATGCTGGAACTAGATTGAGCAAGCAGGTTTTGACAAGCTCGGCTCCTATAGAAAATTATGCGACAGGATTGATCAAGGACGAGAAAGCAGAGCTCCTTGTTGGAGGTGAAGACCAAACCTATGGCTACATGGCATCTTATGGAAAGCAAAGTCTAAATGATGATAACCTAGGTATTGTAGTTTTCTTCAGAAATGACCAAAAAATGCAAATTACAGAAGATCCCTTTTCGCATGTAGTGGTACTGAAGCCAAATAATAATGCGATTACCTATTATTTCGCAGCAGCATGGGAATTAGAACCTGAGGGAATCACAGAAATTGAAGGGTTCAAAGCCTTTTTAGACAAAACTGTCAGAGAACTTTCTAACCCAGTGCAAATCTCTCTAAATTAATAAAATTGCCTTATTTCAATGAAGCTCATAGGTAGATAAAACTCGGAAGAAGGCTAGCTTTCTTCTGAGTTTTTGATCAATATACAAGACAACCCAAAAATGAAGACCCTAGGAAAAATATTTTTGTTTTTTACAGTTTTGATTCAAATTTCCTGTAAGGAAAAAGAAGTAGAATCAACAGAAATCTCAAAAGAGGAAGTAAAATACTCTTCTTGGATGGCTGATTCTGAAATCAAAAGAAATCCAGAAGGCTGGACCTTAGATTTCAATGCCAAACCCAAATGGGAATATACACATGGCTTGATCATGATGTCTATGGATCGGGTGTGGAAAGATACGGGAGAGGACAAATACTATGATTACATCAGAACATTTGTTGACTTCATGATTGATGAAAATGGAGTGATCAAAACCTACAAACAAAGTGATTACAATATCGATAGGGTCAATGGTGGGAAATTTTTAATCGATCTTTATCAAGCAACAGGAGAGGAGAAATTCAAATTGGCGATTGAGCAATTGAGAGATCAAATGCGCAATCATCCTAGAAATTCAGAAAATGGATTTTGGCATAAGAAAGTTTACCCACATCAAATGTGGCTGGATGGATTGTATATGGGTTCACCTTTCTTAGCACAATATGCTGCCGCTTTTGATGAACCTGCACTTTTTGATGATGTGGTGAATCAGATTTTGGTTATGGATAAATATGGCTATAGCGAAGAAACTGGTCTCTATCATCATGCCTATGACGAAAGTAAATCAGAGAAATGGGCTGATCCAGAAACCGGACTTTCTACAAATTATTGGGGAAGAAGTATTGGTTGGTTTGCAATGGCCTTGGTGGATGTTTTGGATTATTTGCCACAGAATCACCCGCAGCGAGCTGAGGTTATTTCCATTGCTCAAAAACTCGCCAAAGGAATCGTAAAATACCAACATGAATCAGGCACTTGGTACCAAGTAGTTGATCAAGGTGATAGAGTAGGGAATTATTTAGAAGCCTCGGCAACAAGCATGTTTGCCTATTTTCTTCTCAAAGGAGCTGAAAAAGGATATTTGAGTCAGGAATTCAGAACAGCTGGAATAAATGCTTACAATGGGATATTGAATGAATTTATTAGAAAAGAGGAGGATGGCGGAATTTCGATCACCCAAGTATGTGGCGTTGCCGGTCTTGGGGGAAATCCTTACCGAGATGGTTCCTATGACTATTATATCAATGAAATCATAAGAGATAATGATCCCAAAGGTGTAGGCCCATTTATTCTCGCTTCTTTGATTTATGAAAATATGGACAAATGAAAAAAGCGCTGATCTTTATACTTCTAACTTTAATCAGTAAAATTTCTTTTGCACAAGAGAGCGATTTTGTCGTGTCCCAAGATGGTTCTGGAGATTTTGTGACAGTCCAAGAGGCGATTATGGCAGTGCCTGATTTTCGAAATGTTCCAACGTATATTTTCATCAAATCAGGAATTTATAAGGAGAAAATCATTCTTCCTACTTCCAAAACTAAAGTTGTTCTGATAGGTGAAGATGTAGAAAATACCATTTTAACTTTTGACGATTTTGCCTCAAAACTCAATAAATTCGGTGAGGAAATGGGAACAACGGGTTCAAGTAGCTTTTTTGTTTTCGGAGATGATTTTTCTGCACGGAATTTGACATTTGCCAATTCCTCAGGTCCTGTCGGACAAGCGGTTGCAATTCGGGTGACAGGTGATCGAGCATTTTTTGAGAAGTGTAAATTTCTTGGATTCCAAGACACGCTCTATGCACATGGAGAAAAGAGCAGACAATACTACAAAGATTGCTACATTGAAGGAACGACCGACTTTATCTTCGGCTGGTCAACAGCTGTTTTTGAAAACTGCGAAATATTCTCCAAAGCAGGAGGCCAATACATCACTGCAGCTTCAACTTTGGAATCGGTACCCAATGGTTTTGTATTTATCAATTGTAAACTCACTGGAGATGCTCCTGAAGGAAAAGTTTACTTGGGAAGACCATGGAGAATTCATGCCAAGACAGTTTTCATCAATACAGAAATGGGCAAACACATTCGTCCTGAGGGATGGCACAATTGGAACAAACCCGAAGCCGAAGCCACTGCTTTTTATGCAGAATTTGGCTCTTCTGGAGAAGGGGCACATCCAAGCGCGCGAGTTTCGTGGTCCAAACAACTGACTGAAGAGGAGATGAGTAAATTCACTGTTGAAAATATCCTTTCTGGTTCAGACGGATGGATTCCTGGAATAAATCTGGAAAACAAACTTTGGCCATCGCCGCATCATCTTCCAAAATCTAAAGATTGAGTCTGATGAAAAAAATCCAATTTCTATCATTTTTCATCATGGCTTTGAGTATTTCTTTTGCGACTCAAGCACAAATATCTGCTGTCTGGAAAGCGGATCAGGAAGATGGCACGTACATCAATCCAATCTTGCATGCTGACTACTCCGACCCAGACGTCATTCGTGTTGGAGCTGATTTTTATATGACTGCCTCAAGTTTCAATGCTGTCCCTGGATTACCCATTTTACATTCTAATGATTTGGTCAATTGGAAATTGATTGGTCATGCTATAGAAAGACTGGAGCCACTAGATCATTTCTCAAAACCACAACATGGTAATGGTGTTTGGGCTCCTGCGATTCGATATCATCAAGGGGAATTTTACATCTATTGGGGAGATCCTGATTTTGGGATTTTTATGGTGAAAACCAAAGATCCCAAGGGAACCTGGGAAGCACCTGTTTTGGTTGAAGCAGGAAAAGGCTTAATCGACCCTTGTCCACTTTGGGATGAAGATGGAAATGCATACTTATCCCATGCCTATGCCGGAAGCAGATCAGGAATCAAAAGTATTTTGGTAGTCAAACCAATGAATGCTGAGGGCACAAAAACCATAGGATCTGGAAAAATTGTATTTGACGGACATCAAGCCCATCCAACAGTTGAGGGGACCAAGTTTTACAAAAGAAATGGATTTTATTACATTTTTGCTCCTGCAGGGGGCGTATCTACAGGCTGGCAATTGGTGCTAAGGGCAAAAAATCCCTATGGACCTTATGAAGAGCATATTGCATTGGCTCAAGGTGAAACAAATATCAATGGCCCACATCAAGGGGCTTGGGTGAATTTAGATAGTGGGGAAGATTGGTTTATTCATTTTCAAGATAAAGATGCCTACGGTCGCATCGTTCACCTTCAGCCAATGGTTTGGAAGGGGGATTGGCCGACGATTGGAGAAGATATAAATGGAGATGGATCAGGTCAGCCAGTCTTAAGGCATAAAAAACCAAATGTTGGAAAAAGTCATCCCTTAAGTTCGCCTTTGGATTCAGATGAATTTGATGGACTAGAATTAGGACTTCAGTGGCAATGGCATGCCAATCCTAAGGCTACCTGGTCATTTCTGAATCCTTCCAAATCGCAGTTGCGACTCTACACCCAATTGATTCCTGAGCAAGCCAAAAACCTTTGGGAGGTGCCAAACTTGCTTTTGCAAAAATTCCCAGCTGAAGAATTCGATGCGACAACTTCATTGGTTTTTCATCCCAATGATAAATTGAAGGGGGAGAAGGTAGGTCTATTGGTGATGGGAATGAGCTATGCATATTTGGGTTTGGAAAGTAAAGAAGACGGGATTTATCTGCAGTATGTAACTTGCAGAGATGCCGAAAATGGAAAGTCAGAAGTAATTCAAATCATAAAAAAAATCGATGGAAATCAAATACAATTGAAAGTTAAAGTAAGTAAAAATGCAATATGTGAATTTAGCTTTAGTGAAGACGGAAATGAATTCATATCAATTCCTGAATCTTTCGAAGCTTTGGCAGGCAAATGGATTGGCGCAAAAGTCGGTCTCTTTGCAACCAGAAATTCCCAAACCAACGATTCCGGATACGCCGATTTCGATTGGTTCCGCTTCAGGAAATAGTTAATTGGTTGAATAGTGGAATAGTTGATTGGGTTTAAGAGTTAAATTGGTGAATAGTGGAATAGTTGATTGGGTTTAAGAGTTAAATTGGTGAATAGTGGAATAGTTGAGAGAGAAAAAAGAGTAGATCCCAAAACACCTCATCTCAAACCAACCTTCCAATCTTTCAACCTTCCAACAACACCGAATCTTCCAATCCAAAACCCCATTTCAAACGCACGCACAACCCAACCTTAAAACTTTCCAATCTACAATCTACAATCTAAAATCTACAATCTACAATCTAAAATCCTCAATCCCAAAAACCATGAACAAACTAGCTCTAATCTTCCTTATTTCTGTAGCAGCCTGCTTTGCTTGTAATAGTCAAGTTCAGAGCAATTCTACGAATCAAATTTCAAATCAGGAAAGTGAAACTTCAATTTATGAAGGTGTGGAATTTGATATGCCCAAAGTTGAATTGACTTCATTTCCCAACTTTACACTGAGTATTCTAGAACATGGAGCTGTTTCTGATGGTGTGACGAAAAATACAGAGGCTTTTGCTAAGGCAATTGATGCAGTTGCTTCCAAAGGTGGAGGTAAAGTCTTGGTTCCTAGAGGAATTTGGTTGACTGGTCCTATTCAATTCAAAAGCAATATCAACCTACATCTAGAAGCTGGGGCTTTGATTTTGTTCAGTAAGGATTTTGATGATTATCCATTAATCGAGACGAGTTTTGAAGGGCTCAACACAGTGAGATGCATCTCTCCAATTTATGCAGATGGAGTTGAAAATATTGCCATTACTGGAACTGGCACACTAGATGGGAATGGGGATGCATGGAGACCTGTCAAGAAAAGTAAAATGACTTCTTCGCAATGGAAAAGCCTTCTTGCCTCAGGTGGTTTACTCAATGAAAAAGGAGATATGTGGTTTCCATCAGAATCTTCTATAAAAGGATATCAAGCAAGTAGCAACTTCAACGTTCCAGATTTGATTGACCCTAGTGAATTGGAAACTGTCAAGGATTTTTTAAGACCCGTGATGGTTAGCATCAAAAACAGCAAAAGAATTTTGCTGGATGGGCCTACTTTTCAGAATTCTCCAGCTTGGAATATTCACCCTTTGATGAGTGAGGATATCATCATCAGAAATCTCAATGTAAGAAATCCTTGGTACTCACAAAATGGTGATGGATTGGATTTAGAATCTTGTAAGAATGTCCTGATTTATGATAATATTTTTGATGTTGGTGATGACGCAATTTGTTTCAAATCAGGAAAAGATCAAGACGGTAGAGACAGAGGAATGCCAACAGAAAATGTGGTGGTAAAAAATAATATTGTTTATCATGGTCATGGAGGCTTTGTGATAGGCAGTGAGATGTCAGGCGGAGTTAGAAATGTTCACATTTCGGATTGTACCTTCATGGGAACCGACGTAGGATTGCGATTCAAAAGTACAAGAGGTAGAGGAGGGGTGGTAGAGAATATATACATTTCCAATATTGATATGATCAATATTCCTACAGATGTGATCAATTTCAATTTGTTCTATGGAGGTAATTCTCCAGTCCTTGAAGCAGATCAAAGTGCAGAGGACGAAGCAAGAGATGAAGTGGCTGTTCCTGTGTCTGAAACCACACCATCCTTCAAGAACATATTTATGAAAAACATCAAAGCAACTGGAAGTGGTGTAGCAGCGAATTTCCAAGGCCTACCTGAGATGAATCTTCAGAATGTGTCTTTAGAAGATTCTTTTTTGGAAGCTAAAAAAGGAATCATTGCTGTGGATACAGATGGATTGATTTTGAAAAATGTAACAGTTATCCCTACTTCAGGAACAGCTTTGACGCTTTATAACAGTAAGAATGTAGAAGTTTTAGAAATGAAATATACTGTTAAGGAAGGCCCTGCAATCAGCATCATGGGCGCACTCACTTCTCAAATTAGTTTATCAAAATCTGATTTGAAAAATCCAGAAAGTGATTTGAAAATAAGTTCAGAGGTAAATGCAGCATCAGTAAAAACAAACTAATATGAAAATTTTCTTCAGTTTATTCTTATCCTTTATTTTCTTGATTTCTTATCAACTAGATAAAAATGAAGTCAGAATCTTCATGGTTGGAGATTCTACCATGGCCAATAAATCTTATACTCCCGGAAATCCTGAAAAAGGTTGGGGGCAAATTTTTCCTTTGTACTTCAAAGAAGGGGTAGAGGTATTTAATCATGCTGTCAATGGAAGAAGTACTAAAAATTTCCGAGAGGAAGGCCGATGGGATATTGTAATGAATCAAGTGCAAAAAGGTGACTATGTTTTCATTCAATTTGGGCACAATGATCAAAAAGTAGATGACCCTAATCGCTATGCTTCACCTGATAATTACAAGATAAATTTGTCCAGGTACGTCCAAGAAGCAAGAGAAAAAGAAGCAATACCTATTTTGGCGACACCTCTTTCAAGAAGAAGTTTTGATACAGATGGGACTCTAAAAGACACACATTTGGAATACACCTTGAAAATGAAGGAAGTTGCAAATGAAATGGATGTTATCTTGCTAGACATGAATGCAACAAGCAGAGCATTGTTGACAGCTTGGGGAGTAGAAAAATCCAAAGAGCTATATATGCATATTGAGCCAGGTCAGTACGATAGATTTCCTGAGGGAATAGTGGACAACACCCATTTTTCTCCAACAGGAGCTTTCAGGATTTGTGATCTTGCAGTAACAGAAATCAAAGAAAAAATCCCAGCAATAGCTGCTTATTTTAAAGACTGAGCTTAAAGAAGCGAGAGATTAGAAAAAAGATTCGAAATGCGAGAGAAAAGAAACAAGAAACAAGAGAAAAGAAACAAGATTAAGCTTGTGCCTTGAGATCGACTGAAAGGTTAAATTAAGATAAATAGTTAGAATTCACTTGCCCAAGGTTTCAAACAATGGAAGAACTGCACCACACAAACCAACCCCAAATTGAGACAATACAAATCTCAAAAAGCGCCGTAGGTGCGACCGACATCATGGCCCTAGTAATCAATCACTGCCTTAAATAGATTTCTTGAAATAGATGTTTTTGTTCCACAGAAAACAGATCCAAAAAAACTAAATCCTGGAATTCTATTTGTTCATGGTGGAGGTTCTTACTTCCTGAATTTTGCCGGAGGCGAAGCACAATTTACAGATATCATTGTTGACAATTGTATTGTAGAAAATGTAGGTACTTCCTTCATGCGTGCCAATAGAGCTGCAAATAATGCACACAAAATGAACTTGATTAAGGTTTCTAGCTCAATTTTGAGAAATCATAGCGTAGAAAACTATCATATTTTCCACCTTGACAAATTGGAATTTAGAGAAATTGAAATCACCAATTCTACATTTTCATCTATTGGAAGCAGAGGATTTATAGGATGGGCTACCAACTTGACCATGCCTTTTACTCCTAAAGTGACTATAGATAGAATTAGCTTAAATGGATTTGGCTCAAGAAATAGAAATGACAATTTACTCGATGCGAATAATAATTTGATAGAGTTTACCATGACAAACTCTATTGTGACCAACATGCCTTATGAAGACCAAACAGTAGGAGGTAGATTGGTTAGAGCCAATTCTGATTCACAAATTATTCTGAGCAACATGAATATGTTCAACTTGACAACAGGAGGAGCCGAACCGGTAGATGCTACACTTCAAACATACGTTCAAACCTCCAATATCCTCAATATTGACCTGGGATGGAACTCTAGAACTACTGACTTGACTTTGCCTGCTGACTCGCCTTTAAGGTCTGCCAGCACAACAAGTGGTCCAATTGGTGATCCAAGATGGGCATTTTAATGATGCTCTTTTGAGTAATAAACCCTAGGCTATGAAACGGCAGACAGCCTGCTGTTTCATAGCTTATTTATTTAGATGCTATGCGTAAGATGACTCGTCCTACGTGGCGGATGAGATAAATGATACAAGACTTAAGAATCAAGATTAAAACAAAAACACTAGAGTTAACCAATCAACTCTATTACTCTTTCAACCCAATCGACTCAATCAACTAGTCTCTCAACTTCTCTTGTAAACCAACCTTTTAACTTTACAACCTTGAGTCCACTCCGAAAAGTATTTAAGCTAAAATTACTTGAAAAAGAATGGTTAAAAGCCTTGATTTTCTTTCTGTTACATGCTGGTTTATTATGTTATAAATAGCTATATTACAGATAGTTAAAGTATAAATAGATGTTCAAAAAAACTTCAGAAAAAGCTCAATTAAGCGTGTTTAGCAACCCCAATTCCTTTCTTACAGATCGTTCGGAGCGCTTCTACGAGGAGAATGGAGCTTGGCATAATTTATTTAAGAATCAGGTGACATTAAGGGTTGAGGAGTCTTTATTTGAGGTTTTGTATTCAAAGGAAACTGGAAGCCCCAATGCTTCGGTCAGAATTATGGTAGCCATGATGATCCTGAAAGAGGCCAATCGGTGGAGCGATTCTCAGCTTTTTGAACAATGTAGGTTTAATCTTTTGGTCAGAAGGGCTTTGGGCCTGGTCAATATGGATGATCCAATTCCCTCCGAATCGACCTATTACCTATTCCGAAAGCGTATAGTCGATCATGAAAGGGATGGGAATCCAAATTTGTTGGAACAGACATTTGCATCTGTCACCAAAGGACAGGCAAAAGATTTTCATGTGAGTGGCAGAAGTATACGAATGGACAGTAAACTCCTTGGAAGCAACATAGCCTGGTTGAGTCGGTATGAACTGATCCATGAAACAGTCCAGCTGTTCTGTTCCAAAGCAGACTTCACAAAACTTGAAACAGCTTTATCTCAATCTGAGATGGAGTTGGTAAAAAGTCTGCTTGCCGAAAAAGGTATAAAGTGGTTTATCGCTGTTCAGGTGAAGAAGTCAAAATAAAGCTGATAGACTTGGGAGTATTGATTTTCAGACTTCTGGATGTCTATCGGGAATTGTCCAATGATTATTATACCATACTTTCCAGGCTTTTTGAGGAGCAGTTTGATGTGGATGAACATAAAATTGTCATACCAAAGCCAAAGGAGTCTATAAGTTCAGACTCAATCCAGTCTCCACACGACACAGACTGTCACTACAGAAACAAGGACGGCAATCAGGTAAAAGGGTATAGCGTAAACGTAACCGAGAGTTGTGACAAGGGAGGCCTGAACCTGATCAGTGGAGTTGAGGTGAAGAAAGCAGATGCTGCCGACAATACCTTTCTTGAAAAAGCTATTATTCAGGCTAAAGAATTGTTTTGTGATCAAGTAGAGAACGTCCATGCTGACGGAGCTTACCACAGCCCATCTAATCAGGATTTTGTAAGCAGCAAAAATGCAGAACTTATCCTAAATGCGATTCAGGGACCAAAAGGAAGATATGATCTGGAGTTGGATGAAAATGGGATTTTGACTGTAAAAGACCTGAAAACAGGGATTCAGCAAGAAGCTTTAAAGATGAAAGACACCCAGAAATGGAGGGTCAAAACAACAGAACACTACAGATATTTTACTGATAAGGAAATAAAAGCATGCACGTTGAGAAAGAAAATAGAAAGTATTCCTCAAGAAGTACTCAATATTCGAAACAACGTAGAAGCCACCATTTTCCAGTTAGGTTATCACTATACAAATGACAAAACAAGATATAGAGGGCTGATCAGGCATAAAATGTGGGCAAACATCCGATGTTTATGGGTCAACTTTGCCAGAATTGCAAAACATGTGAAAAACAATGCCGATAGTGACCTTTTGAAGGTGATATTTGCTCAAATTTGTTTTGCAGAGACCACCACAACAAAGATTAAATCCAAAATCTTTGAAATAAAAACAAAGATCAGGACTATAACTCAAATTTACCTAAATATTAAATTGTCAGCTTTCTCCTGAAACATAGTTTTAGGAGGGGACTCAACCTTAAAATCTTTCAATTAACTCCTCTAATGAAATCCCTAAATCTTTTTCCTTTCTTGATTACCTTAGCTTTGTTCATCTTTTCTTGTTCAGAGAAGGAAGAGTTGGATCCAATTGTCGAAGAGGAAACCCCTGATTTATTCAATCCCATTGAAGAAGAAGCTTTTGCCTTTCCAGGTGCTGAAGGTTTTGGAAAGTTTACCACTGGTGGAAGAGGAGGGAATGTAATCAAAGTGACCAACCTAAATGATTCTGGACCTGGTAGCTTGAGACAAGCGATTATCACACCTGGAGCTAGAATCGTAGTTTTTGAGGTTTCTGGATATATAGAATTAGGAAGCAATCTCGTGATAGGAATAGGAAATATTACCATAGCTGGACAAACCGCTCCAGGAGATGGAATTACATTGAAAAACCATTCTTTGATCGTCAATGCAGATAACGTCATCATCAGATATCTGCGATTTAGAATGGGTGATGAAGGTGCTGCTGAAGCGGATGCTATAGAGGGAAGATATAAGAAAAATATCATCTTAGATCATTGCTCCATGTCTTGGTCCACAGATGAAACAGCCTCGTTTTATGGAAATGAAAATTTCACCATGCAGTGGTGTATCCTTTCAGAAAGTTTGACCTTTTCTGTTCATGAAAAAGGAAAACATGGATACGGGGGGATTTGGGGTGGTAAAAATGCCTCTTTTCATCACAACCTTCTAGCGCACCACGACAATAGAAACCCAAGATTTGATCACCCAGGTGTGTACAATTCTAACAACAGGGCTGAAGACCTTAGAGGAGTAGTTGACTTTAGAAATAATGTAATTTATAATTGGGGTACTGACGCTGCATACGGCGGAGAGGCTGGAACTTTCAATTTGGTCAATAATTATTTCAAACCTGGACCAGCTACTCAAAACAAAAACATTTTTCTAAATGCATACAAACAATCCTCAAATAGCGCGCCCATCTACGGATATGGAAAGTTCTATGTTGCTGGAAATACACTAGAGGGTAGGGAAGATATTACCGCAGAAAATTGGCTTGGCGTACTTGCCAAGCAAGGGACAGTTTCCGATAAAAACAACATGAAACTGAACACTCCTCTGGAATTTGGAGAATTGGCTTTCAATCATTCTGCCGAGGAAGCTTACAATAAAATATTAAACTATGGCGGAGCTAGCTTCAAAAGAGATCAAGTAGATCTTCGGGTTTTGGCAGATGTCAAAGATGCTAGCTTTTCTGCTGCAGGTTCTCGTGGAAGTACCAATGGACTGATCGATTCTCAAGAAGATGTTGGAGCTTGGCCTATGCTAAACTCCCTTCCTGCGCCTTTAGATTCTGACAATGATGGCATGCCTGATGATTGGGAAAAAGCCAGTGGACTAAACCCAAATATGAATGACGCCAAAGAAAGAAATCTAAGTACCGCTTATGACAATATCGAAGTTTACATTAACAGCCTAGTCAAAGAAATCACCGAAAAACAATACGAAAAATAGGTGATCAATTGAAAAGGTTAAGGCGGTTATTGGGTTATAATTTGATCATTTTGCAAGGAATAAAACACATCCATATTCGCAAAAAAACCAGACCAATGTTAAAGTCTTTTATAATAAAATATAAATCCGATTTCCTGCCAGTAGCCATTTATCATGTTGTAGAAAGTTCATTTCAATCAGCTAGGGGCTGTTTACTAGGAACAGTTGGCGATTATTCGCTAGAATTCAACTATTCAAGTTAAATCAAAATGTCAATAATGAAAAATATACTTGTAACACTAACCTTTTTGCTAATTAACCTAGCTTGCAAAGCTCAGGAATTGGATCAAAATATAAATGTGCCATCGTCTGAATCAAGCCAAGTTCTAGCCTTTCCGGGTGCAGATGGATTTGGCAAATATACGATTGGTGGGAGAGGGGGAGATGTTTATGTAGTAACTTCATTAGAAGATGATGGTCCTGGTACATTAAGGGAAGCAGTGAGGAAAAAGGGTCCAAGAACCATAGTTTTTGCAGTAGCAGGAAATATAGAACTCAAGTCTGTGCTCGATATCAATAATGGTGACCTGACCATAGCCGGACAATCTGCACCAGGAGATGGAATTACCATTCAAAACTTCCCTGTTAAAATCAAGGGAGATAATATCATCGTTCGCTTTATTAGAAGCAGACTTGGGGATTTGTATGATGTGCAAGATGATGCCATGAGTTCCATCAGAAACAAAGATGTCATCATCGATCATTGTTCATTAAGCTGGGCAACGGATGAATGTGGATCTTTTTATGACAATGAAAACTTCACCTTGCAATGGTCAATAATTTCTGAAAGCCTCAATGAATCTGTTCATGCCAAAGGCGACCATGGCTATGGGGGGATTTGGGGAGGCAAAAAAGCTTCTTTTCACCACAATCTAATTTCTAACCACAACAGCAGACTACCAAGATTCAATGGAGCGAGATACCACAAGCAGCCAGAACTTGAAATTGTTGATTTCAGAAACAATGTATTGTACAATTGGAAGAGCAACAGTTCCTATGCTGGAGAAGAAGGAAAGCATAACATCGTTGGTAACTATTATAAATTTGGCCCAGCTACAGCCTCCAATAAATTTAGAATTGTAGAGCCTTACGAACCTTTTGGAACCTTTTATCTTTCAGGAAATTATGTATTCGGTTCTGAGGAAAATACTAAAAATAACTGGAAAGGAATTGATGGAGTAGCAGTAGAAAAAGTAGCGGTTAGTAGTCCTTACGAGTCAATTTTGGCATTTGAAGAAAAAGCAGAAAAGGCATTTGAATCAGTGTTGAATTTTGCGGGGGCGAGCCATAGGAGAGATGCGGTCGACGCACGATTGGTATTGGAAGCAAAAACAGGTGAAAGTACCCACGGAAAAAATGCCAATGGAATCATCGATTCTCAAAAAGATGTAGGAGCTTGGCCAATCTTAAAGAAGGGGGAAGCCATAATCGATTCTGATCTAGATGGAATGCCCGACCATTGGGAAGTCGAAAATGGTCTTGACCCAAAAAACCCCTCAGACTCAAAATCAAAAGACCTGCATAAGTATTACACCAATTTAGAAATTTATCTCAACAGCCTAGTCAATCACTTATACCCCAAAAAAGCATTCTAACCACCAATTAAACCCAATCATTCAAAGAATTCCCGTTAATCCTTAAACGTACAACCCCTCATAAATTTCACACTTATCTCACGTTTCACATTTTAACATTTAATCCTTAGCAAAGACCACCAGCCTAAATAGTTAAGTAGGTAAACGATTAATCCTTTTCCTACGAATTTCCTATCGTCCCGGATAACATCTACCTCACTTAATCATCCTTCTCCGGGACTCGGGGTCAGGTGTGCAATCACCATCCATCCACAGGTTTCACCTGCGGCTATTTTCATCATTTTTAAACTTTTAACCTTTTAACCATTATAAACCTTTAACCCTTTTTTTCCTCCTTCATCCTTTCCCCTTACTTTTCACTCAATTAAAAACTTGTATAGTCTGGTAAACAAAAATTACCTACTTTTGTATAGTACGGTAATCAAAAAATAATGGAATCACTCTTTGAACTTTATTTTAAACTCTTGAAAACTACCAATATGAGTTTTCAGAGAAGTATGATGGATAAAATTCAGTGGAATCATAGGCTAATTGGAATCACAGGTGCTCGAGGTGTAGGGAAAACTACCCTCTTACTCCAGTACCTCAGAAAAAGATTAGACAAGGATAGAAACTCTTCTTTATGTGTTTCATTAGACCATATTTGGTTCTCTAAAAATACACTTCTTGATCTAGCAGATCAATTCTCAAAATCAGGAGGTAAAGTCTTGGTTTTAGATGAAGTTCATAAATACGCCAACTGGTCCAGAGAAATTAAAAATATTTATGACTTTTACCCTGAATTACAAATAGTCTTTACAGGATCCTCTCTCCTCGAGATTTTAAATTCAGCAGCTGATTTGAGCCGAAGAGCTGTTCTTTATTCATTGAGAGGACTATCTTTCCGTGAATTTCTAAACTATGATCAAGGCTGTGACCTCCCTATTTATAGCTTAGATACTATTCTCAATCAATATCAAGAGATCGCAGATGAAATCGTTTCTAAGGTAAAACCCCTGCAGTATTGGAATGATTATCTCAATCACGGATATTATCCATTCTACAAAGAATTTGGTGAATTATACCATCAACAAATTCTAGCTGTCGTCAATCTTATCTTAGAAGTAGAACTTCCCTTGTTAAGAAAAGTTGATGTGGCTTATATTCCTAAGATAAAACAACTCCTAGCCATTATCGCAGACTTAGTACCCTTCACACCAAATATTTCAAAACTGAGTGAAAAAATCGGTATCAACCGTGCAACACTATTGACCTATCTTCATTTTCTGGAGGAGAGTGGTTTGATCTATGGCTTACATCAAAATAACGAAGGTATATCATTACTTCAAAAGCCAGAAAAAATCTATCTTAACAATCCCAATCTTGCTTTTGCCTTAGGCACGAATGTAGATATAGGAAATATTAGAGAAACTTTCTTTCTCAATCAAGTAAGTGTAAACCACAAACTCAATCTTCCTCATAATTCTGATTTTCAAATCGATAAAAATTGGATCATTGAGGTAGGTGGTAAAAATAAAAAATCAAATCCAACTTGTGATTACTATGCCATAGATCAAATAGAAACAGGCATACACAACAAAATCCCGCTTTGGCTCTTCGGTTTCCTATATTAAAACAGCAGTTCGCTGCTCTTCCTAAAACTTGCCTCATTTCAGCCTGCCCCGCAGAATTATGGGAAAATCTCATACTTTCATCAAACACCTGCAATACAAAGACCCTTTTTAACCCTTAACGGTTTTAACATTTAACGATTTTAACGAGTAACATTCATAACCCTTCTACTCAGTTACTCAATTAACCAGTTAACCAAATAACCAATTAACCAAATAACCTCTTAACCCCTTTAACCCTCTTAACCCCATTAAAACCACGTTAATCGTATACCGCTCATAAATTTCACACTTACCCCACGTTTAACGTTTTAACATTTAACGATTTAAACAACCTAATTAACCAATTAACCTCTTAACCCCTTTAACCCTCTTAACCCCATTAAAACCACGTTAATCGTATACCGCTCATAAATTTCACACTTACCCCACGTTTAACGTTTTAACATTTAACACTTAACGATTAAAGAACCCTTTAACCCTCTTAACCCCATTAAAACCACGTTAATCGTATACCGCTCATAAATTTCACACTTACCCCACGTTTAACGTTTTAACATTTAACGATTTAAACAACCTAATTAACCAATTAACCAGTTAACCCCTTTAAACCTCTTAACCCTCTTAACCTCTTTAAACCTCTTACCCTCTTTAAACCTCTTAACCCCCTTAAAAATCACGTTAACCGTTAAGCGTTCACCGTTAATCGTATACCGCTCATAAATTTCACACTTACCCCACGTTTAACGTTTTAACATTTAACGATTTAAACAACCTAATTAACCAATTAACCAGTTAACCCCTTTAAACCTCTTAACCCTCTTAACCCCTTTAAACCTCTTAACCCTTTTCAACTCAATTAACCAATTAACCAGTTAACCAAATAACCCTTTTAACCCCTTAAAAACCACGTTAACAGTTAATCGTATACCGCTCATAAATTTCACACTTACCCCACGTTTAACGTTTTAACATTTAACACTTAACGATTAAAGAACCCTTTAACCTCTTAACCCCTTTAAACCTCTTAACCCTTTTCAACTCAATTAACCAATTAACCAGTTAACCCCTTTAAACCTCTTAACCCTCTTAACCTCTTTAACCCTCTTAACCCCATTAAACCTACGTTAACCGTTAACCGTTCACCGTTAATCGTATACCGCTCATAAATTTCACACTTACCCCACGTTTAACGTTTTAACATTTAACGATTTAAACAACCTAATTAACCAATTAACTAGTTAACCCCTTTTAAACCTCTTAACCCTCTTAACCTCTTAACCCCTTTAACCCTCTTAACCCTTTTCAACTCAATTAACCAAGTGTCCACCGTGCCAGTGCGCCGTGGCATAGCGGAGTTAATACGCTCTAAATATCCTCTCAAAAAACCTCTGCGCCTCAGCGTCTCAGCATGACCATTTAAATCCGCGCAATCCGTTTAATCCGCGTGAGATAAATCTAAAATCTTCAATCTAAAATCTAAAATCCCTCTCTAATATTTGCAAAACTCACCCAACTCCCTAAATTTGTTCAACCGAGTAAAAAAATTACTCACCCCGCTAGGCACCCCCATTGTGACCGAAAGAGCGAAGCCGTGGAAAGAAGATATTAGACGTAAGACAAAAGACACAAGATTTAGGTTTCCCCCCGTCATTTCGACCCCTATGTCATTTCAATCCCTACGTCATTTCGACGGAACGGAGGCCTGCCCCGTAGAATTACGGGAAAATTTCATCTAGTCAAAAAATTTGACCCCCTAAGCAATTAACCAGTTAACCAATTAACCAGTTAACCCCTTTAAACCTCTTAACCCTCTTAACCTCTTTAAACCTCTTTAAACCTCTTAACCCCTTTAACCCTCTTAACCCCATTAAAACCACGTTAATCGTATACCGCTCATAAATTTCACACTTACCCCACGTTTAACGTTTTAACATTTAACACTTAACGATTAAAGAACCCTTTAACCTCTTAACCCTTTTCAACTCAGTTAACCAGTTAACCAATTAACCAGTTAACCAAATAACCCTATTAACCCCTTTAACCTTTATCCTTTAACCTCAGTTACTCAATTAACCAGTTAACCAATTAACCAATTAACCTCTTAACCCCTTTAACCCTATTAACCCTCTTAACCCCTTTCCCCTTTCACCTCATTTACCCACTAATCCGCCTTTAATCTAACAGATTTACCTACAAAACTCAATACAATGACTATACGTTATTTTTAAATGTAATCATTGACTAAATTTACAACATGAGCGATAAAGAAATAACAGTCGAAGACCTTAACAAACTCCAAAAAAAGGCAAGTGACAATGCTATCAAACTTAATAAAGCCATGGGAATGACTTATTTGGTAGTTAGAAATAACAAACTCATTCAAATAGAGCCGGATGGGAAAGAAACAATTATCGGCAAACCCGAATTTGGCACTAAAAGAATTGAAAAAAAGCAAATAACGCTAAAGCCAAGTGCCTAGGAAATTCAGAATGTTTGCAGGTCCTAATGGATCAGGTAAATCAACCCTAATCCAAGAGGTTAAAAAGAATTATAAAGTAGGAATTTTTATAAATGCTGATGAAATTGAAGCACAACTTAACCAACATAAATTCTTAAATACTAGTGCTTACAGCAATAAAATTATCCAACAAAAAGAGTGGGAGTCATTTATAAATACAATAAAAATGACTGACCCTAGAGTAGGGGAGCAATTACCAATTATTAATTTCACTGATGAATTTCTTATATGTAAAAATGGGTTAAATAGCTACCATGCAGCTCTAATTGCGGAATTTTTTAGAATTAAACTACTTGAAGACGACAAAACATTTTCATTCGAAACTGTAATGTCGCATCCATCTAAGATTGATTTCCTTAAAAAGGCTAAGTCAGCAGGTTTTACGACCTATTTGTACTTCATATGTACGCAAGATTATAAAATTAATATTCAAAGAATTATCAACAGAGTTGAAAATGGGGGGCATCACGTAGATGAACAAAAGACAATTCAACGATACTATAGATCCCTGGAATTACTATACGATGCTTTTATTATCGCTGATAGAGCTTTCGTAATAGATAGTTCTAATAGAAACCGAGATGTTATTGTAGAGAAAAATAAAAACAAGATTACTATCCATAATCAAAACGCACCCACATGGGTAGCAAAATATTTGTTGGATAAATTTAACATTTAAAAAAAAATGACTACTAAAAACTCAATTCCTCAATAAACACTTAACCTTTAACGGTTAACAGCCTTAACCTCTTAACCCCTTTAACCCTATTAATCCATTATCGATAATATGGAATGTTCTATCTGTAAAAATGGTGAAACTGCTTCAGGTTTCGTAACTGTCACGCTAGAGCGTGGTGGAACAATCGTTTTAATTAAAAATGTTCCAGCTGATGTTTGTCAAAATTGCAATCATTATTATCTAGATGCCCAAACCACAAAAATGATTTTAGATAAAGGCCAGGAAGCTTATGACAAAGGAGCTGAATTAGAAGTTGTAAAATTGAATGTAGCCTAGAGAAAACCTGATCCTTAAGTTTACCTCCCATCAACTTGCCTCGTAGAATTGCGGGAAAATCTCGTACTTTCATCACTACCTACACCCGAAATATAAGGACCCTATTTATAATAAACCGAGATATCTCACTCTGTTCGATATGACGTCCCTAAGATACCATTTCAACCACTAACCCAACCTTTAACCTTTCTTACCCGCCGTGATTTCCTCCTGCAAGGGAGACCGGGATGCTCAGTTACTCAATTAACCAATTAACCAAATAACCCTCTTAACCCCTTTAAACCTCTTAACCCTTTTCAACTCAATTAACCAATTAACCTCTTAAACCCTTTAACCCTCTTAACCCTTTTCAACTCAATTAACCAATTAACCTCTTAACCCCTTTAAACCTCTTAACCCTTTTCAACTCAATTAACCAAATTATCCCTTTTCTCTTAGTTATTCCCCATTCCTTGCTAGACTCCCTCGTAACTTCCAAAACCCGCATCAAACTCCTCCTCAAATTCTTCTCACATAAGAATTCAGGATACCTAAGGGCACTCGCAAAAGAATTCAACGAATCGACCAACTCAGTTCGTGTCGAACTCAATAGACTCACTGATGCAGGACTGCTGACAACTGAAGAGGAGGGAAGGCTCAAAGTCTATAAAGCCAACGAACAACACCCCTTCTTCTCGGAAATATCAAATATGGTGGCGAAGTTTCTTGGACTCGACGAACTCATGGAAAAGATCGTCCGACGTATGGGACCCGTACAAAAAGCATACATCATCGGCGACTATGCCATGGGTATCGACTCCGGAGAAATAGAAATTCTACTTATCGGACAAGATCTCGACCTTGATTACCTCGATTTCCTCAGAGACAAAACCTACGAGAAACTCCAACGCAAAGTCAAAGTCACCATCCAAGAATCCGACCCCGGTGAAGGAGTGGGCATCATGATCTTCGGAGGGTAATCACTTGAACTGTACCAAGTACGATGTGCAAAGTACAAAGATAGACTCATCCTGTCATTTCAACCCCCTTGTCATTTCGAATGTAGAGAGGCCTGTCCCGCAGAATTGCGGGAAAATCACTTACTAGCATTCCAACAAATACCTGAATCCCAATTTTGTATAGTCCAGTAAACAATTTTATAATTTTTTTGCACACCCCACTAAACAAAATCTATTGAATCAAATATTTATGGATACAACCCTAAAAAGGTATTCTGTATTCAAAGTTTTTGAGGTAATAAGCTTAATGAAATTTATCAATCATTTTCAAGTAAGTTAAAGCTTAACGATTTTAACAAATAACATTTCAATCAGCATCTCATTGATAATCGATACCAGTCGAACTCTCCCTAATCCATACCATGAAAGTCGCCATTAGCCAGTCTAATTACATTCCTTGGAAAGGGTATTTTGATTTGATAAATTCAGTCGATCATTTTATTTTTTATGACGATATACAATACACCAAAAGAGATTGGAGAAATCGCAACATCATCAATACTTCAAATGGTAGCCAATGGTTGACAATTCCTGTTTCAGTAAAAGGAAAGTATGAGCAGAAAATTTCTGAGACTACTACTGTTGATAATTTATGGAAACAAAAACATTTAAGTACTTTGCTCCATGCATATAAAAAAGCACCTTTTTTTGGAGAAATCTATCAGCTATTAAGACCACTTTACGAGGATCAAGAAACTAATTTATCAAAAATCAATCAACGTTTGATTCTTTCAATATGTGCCTATTTAGGTATAAATACAAAGCTTTCTTCCTCCTCTGAATATGTCTTTCAAGGAAATAAAACTGAGAAATTAATAAATATTATCAAACAGGTAGGTGGAAAAACCTATCTAACTGGACCTGCTGCAAGAAGCTATATTGATGAAAGCCTGTTTCAAGCTGAAAATATAACCCTAAGATATTTTGAATATGGGCCTTATCCTATTTATGATCAATTGAATGATGAATTCAATCATCAGGTGTCTATTGTAGATTTGTTATTTTTCAAAGGTCCTAATAGTGGGGCTTATATCTTTAAAAAATGAAAAGGATAGCAATTATTGGAAGCGGAAGTTTAGGCATTCAATTTCAACATTGGATTGAAAATTACTCCAATGATGAATTTGTTGGCTATTTTGATGATTTCTCAAAACATGAAAAAGTTCTTGGGAAAATCGATGAACTCTTTTCTCAACAAGATGCATTTGATGAATTGCTGATTGCTATAGGGTACAATCATTTAGCATTTAAGCACCAATTGGCTCAAAAAATCAAGGCCTTTGAAATTCCTTTTTACACATTCATTCATCCCACTGCTTATGTAGATTGCACAGCTACCATAGGTATGGGGTCTGTAGTCTACCCAAACGCGACGATTGACCAAAGAGTCACAATTGGTGAACACACTGTTCTAAACAATGGTGTAATCATTTCTCATGATTCCTCTATAGGTGATTGCAGTTTTTTAGCGCCCGGAGTTCAAGTATCAGGTAATGTTAGCATTGGCCATTGTTCATTTATCGGAACAGGTACCATTTTGAAAAATAACCTTGAGATAGTACCTCATACGATCATTGGAGCTGGATCCTTAGTTTTACAGACTATTGCAAGACCAGGAACTTATTTTGGACATCCTATAAAATGACCATGACCTATTCGATTGTAATTCCTGTTTTTAGAGCGACAGCTAGTTTAGAGGTCATTTACCTGAAATCCAAGGAACTGCTTGGTAAACAGTTTTCTAAGCTTATTTTAGTTTTTGACCAAGGGAAAGTCGATTCCTGGAATAAAATAGAAGAACTGGCAAACCGCTACCCTGATATAATAGGGATTCAATTAAACAGGAATTTCGGTCAGCATAATGCAACTATTTGTGGATTTCAATATGTAGATTCAGAATACCTGATCACCATGGATGAAGACTTGGAACATCATCCAACAGATATATTAAAGTTAATTATAAAACAAAAAGAAGAAAACGCAGATATCGTTTATGCCCATCTTTTAAATCGCTCTCACAATTCTTTTAGAAACATTACATCAAAAATCCTAAATACCCTTCTAAAATTGGGCATGCCAGAATTACATCCACACTACAGTGGATTCCGGTTGATTCGGACGGATGTTGCCAAAGGCGTTCTAGAAATGAGAAGTTCTTACACCTTTTTGGATGGATATCTCACTTGGGTGACGACCAATGTAGTAAGTGTTGATGTGGAGCATGGAAGAAGTCAGTCTGGAAGAAGTTCTTATAAACTCAAAGATCTGATCAGGCATTTTATCAATATTTTTGTAACCTTCTCTAGCTTGCCAATTCGACTACTGACCTCGCTTAGTTTCTTGCTATTTGCTTTGAGCTCTACATATGCTGTTGTAATTATCTTCAACACCCTGATGTATGATACCTATGCAGCAGGATTCCCAACTTTGATTACCATGCTAGGATTCGGTTTTGGGGCTATTTTGCTAGGTCTTGGGATCATTGGAGAATACATTCAAAGGATTAATTTGAAGACAACTCACCGCCCTGTCTTTATTGTCAAAAACACACTGAATAGCCCAAAGCGCTAATGGATTCCAGAATCAAATTCCCATTTAATAAGCCCTATATGACGGGAAACGAACTGAAATACATTCAGCAAGCTGTCACATTAGGGAAAATTTCTGGGAATGGAGAGTTTACAAGCCGTTGTCAAACCTTCTTCGAAAATCGGTACAGCTTCCACAAATGCCTCCTCACCACCTCCTGCACGGATGCACTAGAGATGTCGGCGATCTTGCTCAACATCCAACCGGGTGATGAGGTCATCATGCCCAGCTTTACCTTCGTCTCCACGGCCAACGCCTTCGTCCTTCGTGGCGCTAAGATTAAGTTTGTGGACAGCAAAGCCGAGCATCCTAACATGGATGAAATGCAAATCGAAGCACTGATCACTCCCAAAACCAAAGCGATTGTGGTAGTGCACTATGCAGGAAAACCCTGTGAGATGGATACGATCATGGACATCGCTGAGCGACATGGACTCTTTGTCGTGGAGGATGCCGCACAGGCCATAGACAGCTACTACCATGGCAAACCACTAGGAAGCATCGGCCACCTGGCAGCCTTCAGCTTCCACGAAACCAAAAACATCCAGTGCGGAGAAGGAGGGATGCTCGTCATCAACGATCCCCAATTCGCCAAGCGGGCAGAGATCATCTGGGAAAAAGGAACCGACAGAGCCGCCTTCTTCAGAGGGGAGGTCAACAAATACGGATGGGTGGATATGGGCAGCAGCTTCCTACCCTCAGAACTCCAAGCGGCTTTCTTATGGGCGCAACTCGAAAACCTCCAAGATATCCAAGCCAAACGCCAAGCCATCTGGCAGGATTATCAAGGTTTCTTTTCAGAGGATGCGCAGCAGCCAACAATCCTAAGCGACAAGTACCTGAAAAAATTCACCAAAGGGATAGAAGAAGCCCAACTCACTGAAAAATACAAGGTCTGCACAGAAGACAGCTCACCCAATGCACACCTCTTCTATCTAATCTTCGAGCAACTGTCCCAGAGAACAGCTTTTATCAACCAAATGAAAGAGCAAAATACACTCTGTGTTTTCCACTATCAGTCTCTACATCAAAGCGACTTTATCAAAGCCTACCAAGGAGAAAATCAAACAACACTCCCAAATGCAGATCGGTATTCGGATTGCCTAGTGAGGTTGCCTTTGTTTTATGAGTTAGGGTAAATTACTCCCTTCGGTCGAGTTGGAAGTAGCTTGTCCGCTACGCCTCGGCGCACAGGCGTGGCGGATTGGAAGGGTTTCAGTAATTAGTAGGTAGACTGGTCTATTTACTAATAACGAGGACATTTCAAACATTCCCAACATTTGGAACATTATCAACATTTCAAACATTACCAACATTTCAAAGATTGACAACCACGACAACCTGAAAGCCTCAACATCCCTAAACAACAAGAGCAACTTTACAATAATTTCAAGTGTCCTAAATAGCGCCTAATATTCAAAATCTTAGCTTAATTAATAAAAATCTCTAGTTCGTAAATGTCTAGCCTTTTATCAAATCAAAAAAAATGATCTCAATTATTGTTTGTTCAATTAATTCTAACTTATTCAATAAACTTTCAAATTCTATTGAAAGTACAGTTGGATTGGAATATGAAATAATTAAGATTGATAATAGTTTAGAAAAGCTTTCAATTGCACAGGCTTACAACAAAGGAGCAAGTCGAGCTAAATTTGAAATTTTGGTTTTTGTTCACGAGGATATAGTTTTTCATACTGTTGATTGGGGAAATATATTGATAAGCCACTTTAAAAATCTAAATAATCCAGGCGTTTTAGGGGTTGCAGGAAATTCTTATCTCCCTATTTCCCCTTCTGATTGGTGGGGATCTTCGAGTGAGAATAGACATTATAATTATATTAAGGGAGATAAATTTAACTCTTCAAATTCAGGAACTTTAATTAAAACTAATGATTCTTCTCCAATTGAAGTTTATTGTTTAGATGGTATATTTTTAGCCTTAAAAAAAAGTGTTTTCATGAAACATAGATTTAATGAAAATTTATCAGGTTTTCACGGGTATGATACTTCGCTTACGCTAAGAGTTGCTAAGAATTCCAAAAATTATTTTATTCCTGATATATTAATGGAGCATTTTTCCGAAGGACATGTCAATAAAGTATATTGGGTAAACACCATTTTAGCTTGTTCTGAGGCGAAAAATAGAAATCACAATATTAAACTAAAAGTGGAATTTCTTGTTTTTAAAAGATTTGTTAGTAAATCTATTCAATTTAGAGTAAGTCCAATTGTTTTTCTTAAATCAATTAATTCCATTATTTTTCAATTATTTGTTAGATTCATAAAACAACCATTATAGATGAATTTACTTAAAAAAATTAGAGTAAAGCTTTACTACTTAAGACTTGATTTATTTAGAAAGAATCTTCTAAAAAAACTTATAAATTATTCATCAACTTCATTAGGTTCTAAATATAAATCTGAGATCAATTTTTTGAAAGAACATGGACTTACAGTTTTTCCATATTCTTTTATTAAAAACTATTCTAAATCTGAAATCAAAATTAATAAAATAGATAATTTGATGTGTGTAGAGTATTTTGGTAAAAATCTTTTTTTTCCTAAAAATTTCAGTCACAATCAAATTATTGATTATGCCTATGGTCTTTTTTTAGAACAAGATGAACTTTCACCACATTCGTACAACTCTCCAATTTTCCGAATAGACAATGATGATATCCTATTAGATATAGGTTGTGCTGAGGCAAATTACTCGTTGTCAATGATTGAACAGGTCAAAAAAGTTTATTTGTTTGAACCAAATGAAATTTGGATTCAGCCACTCCAACATACATTTTCCAATTGGAAAAATAAAGTTGAGATTTTTAATCAAAGGTATGGAGATAGAAATGAATTAAATCATCCAGATCTTTCGCGGGAGTTTTTAAATCAGAATATCCTTATCAAAATAGATGTTGATGGAAATGAAAGAGAGGTTTTAGAATTAATAGAACCTTTATTTTCAATAGCTAAAAGTGTTAAAATTGCTATTTGTACTTACCATCAAAATAATGATGCTGATGATTTTGACAACTTTTTTAAAACAAATGGATTTCAAACTAGATTTGGACGTGGTTATATGCTGTTTTATTATGATCGTCAAATTCAAAAGCCTTATTTAAGACCAGGTGTTTTATTTGCCTATAGAAACATGAATGTATGAAATTTGAAAAATATCCAATTTTACTAACTGCTGCTATAAACCCTGCAGATCACGAATTTGTAGGTAGAAAAGGAAGTCAAATTAGAGAGTTAGATTATTTTAAATCGCTAATTTTTTATTTAGAAAACGATCATATTGTAATATTTATCGATAATTCAAATTTTGAATCGAAGATGATTCTTGACAAATTTAAAGGCTATAAAAATTTCGAGTATTTATTTTTTAGTAGTCAACACAGCCATTTAGGAAAAGGGCACGGAGAAAAGGAAATAATTGATTTTGCTTTACAACATAGTGAAATGCTTAAAACGTCTACTTTCTTCATAAAAATAACAGGAAGATTAATAATTAAGAATCTACAATTGATAATCAATAACATAGAATTTAACAAATCAATTGTTCACGGTAATTTCACTAGAAATTTTTCTTGGGCAGATACTAGATTAATGATTTTAAATAAGGAATTTTATGAAGAATATTTTTCTCCAATTTGTGACAAATATTTGAATGAAAAAGAAGGGGTGTTATTTGAACATGTTTTTGCAAAAAGTTTACACGCTTTTTTGAGCAATGATGGGAAATTCGAATTTTTACCTATCTATCCTGATTACAGTGGATATAATGGATCTAATAATTCGAAATATGACCAGAGTTTCTTTAAAAAGCTCAAATATTTTATTTTTTTTAAAATAAAAAGATATGTTAATAAACAAACAATTTAATACGCTTTTTAAAATTAGAATAAAGCTAAATACATTAAATAAATGTTGAATTACTGTCTTGCGTATTTTTCAAATTTCCTAGAAATTATCATTATTTTCTTATAACACTCCCCATTTGTTGGACCAAAAGTATCAGTTGCTAAGTTAATTTATTTATTTGTTAATACTTCTTTAGTTGTCCTATTTCCCAAGGGTACCCTTGGGAAATAGGACAACTAACTTTTACTTTATGCTGCTTTTCGGGTTGGCCCATAATATCTTTCCCCAGGCTTCTCCCTAGTGGTATGATGAACCTTTTGGTTGTAATATTCAATATACCATTTGACACCTTTGAGCAGGTCATAACCGTCCTCGCTTGGGTTCAGATAGATGTAATCATACTTGATCGACTTCCAGAACCTTTCAATATATACATTGTCCAAAGCCCTTCCCTTTCCGTCCATTGATACTTTGATATCCAGCCCTTCAAGGTAATTGATCCATAAGGCTGATGTGTACTGGCTTCCCTGATCGGAATTGACTATCTCTGGCTTACCATTTTCTCTGATGGCCTCTTCGATTACCTGCTTACACCATTTGGCGTCCTGACTGTTGGATATACCCCATGACAGTATCCTTCTGCTGTAAACATCCATGACTGCGGTCAGGAACATAAACCCCTTCTGCATCGGAATGTAGGTGATATCGGTTACCCACACTTGGTTGGGCCTTTCAATCTTTAAGTTCCTGAGAAGATAAGGCCTGATATATTCACGCAAACCGGATTTGGTAAGGTTCTTCCTCCTGTAAAGGGTTTCCCTGCCCATCAGCCTGAAAAGCCTCCTGATGCGCTTTGGGCCGACAACGAAGCCCAGTCCTGTCAACAGATAGACCATCGACACAACGCCTTCAGTAGGGTGATCGGTAAGATGCCTGTCCATGATTCCCATCAGTTTCAGATTGATCTCGTTTTCCCCTTTTGGTTTGTAATATAGACTGCTTCGGGGAACCTCCAATACTTCACACTGTTTCCTTATAGAAAGCCCCTTATAATCGGAACAAACCAATGTCGCCCGGTCTTTCATATCCCCAGTTTCTTGCAGCTTTTTTTTAAAAAGTCATTCTCTACTTTTAGCTCTCCGATCTGGGCATAGAGCTGCTCAAGGGCAGGGCCTTCTTCCTTTTTCTTTGAATGATCCTTTTCAAATACAGCTGACATATTATCCAAAAACTCACCCTTCCACTTGGAGATAATCACAGGGCTAACATCGAACTTCTTGGACAATTCAGCCAATGTAAACTGATTCTTGATTGCTTCAAGGGCCACTTTTGCCTTGAACTCAGGAGAAAACTTTCGTCTTGTTTGCTTGTTCATAAGGTTAAATTTAAACGGTTTTTTTAACTTAACCTCTGGTCTCAATTTTGGGGAGTATTATATCTTTCTTTTTAACATATGTGTTGTGTTTATATCTTCATTTTCTATAAAACAGCATTGTTTAATTATAATTCCAATTACGTTTTTTTTAGGAATAGTTACCTTTTACGCTGTAATTAAAACATCTATGAATTCTTTTTTAATTCTTTATTGTGTAATTTTTTAATTTATATCTATAATAATTTTAATAAACTTATATTAGTTAAACCCAGCATTGCTAATTTATTTATTGCCAATTATTTTTGGTTGGTTTATTTATTGATTTTCTATGTATTGCAAGGATTCAATTTCAATATAGAAAGTGAAGACTATATCATCTATTCAAGAATTGCTCATTACAATGATGTTTTTGGTGCTGAAAACACAAAAACATTTTATAATCTTTTGTCACCTGATGTAAGCAATGATATTTATCATTATACAGAATTATGGGCTATGGCTCTATTTAGATGGATAAATGGACAAAGTTTATTAATGAATTACTTTTTTTTAGTCTGTCCTTTGATGACTTACATTATATACCTTGGATTTCTTGAGTTGAGAATCACATCTCAAAAACGATATGCTTTATTTGCTACCATATTTGTCCTTTTTATAATATTTCCTTATGATTTGATTCCTAAATTTACCAATGCAAGTCTTCCCATAGTTGGTGTAGGGATGACCATATTTTCTCTGAAAAATTTAATGATTATTCCGATTATCCTTCTGATTTTTCAATCCTTTGAAAGGAAGCAAATTGATTATTTTTCAATTAGCTTATCTACATTTTTATATCCTAATGTGATGCCTGTTGTCCTCGGTTCTTTAATCGTGTATATTTTACTGATAGAATATGACAAGCTAAGGAAATTATTTTGGCCTTTAGTTTTTGCGATCTATTTTGTCTCTTATACGCTAATTATAGGAAGTGATGGTTTAGGATTCTCTCTAGATGGATTTTCAGATTGGAGATTTCTCTTAAAAACAATATTTATTGGTCTAGCACTTCCAATACTTTTTACAATCTATTCAGTTTTTCAGTTGCTTGAAAAGGATATAATTAAAAAGGAATTGCTTTACTTCTTTGTAACTGTTTTGATCATTGCATGCTGCCTTTGGTTATTATTTGCGGATAACATAGATGCCAATCAATTTTTTAGAAATGTTTTCCATTCAATTTTTGTCTTGATAATCGGATTACATCTCATCTTGATGATCAAGGAAAGGCAATTCAAAAGATTAATATTTGTTAGTTCATTGTATTTAATTCCATCGACAATAATTTTTGCTAAAACAGATTTTATAAATAATAGCGATAATTTAGAAATCGAAACTCTAAATCTAATTCCAAGAAATGCTAAAGTGTTGGTATTGCCAGATTGGATACAAAACCCATCCATTTATCAATATAACGAACCGATGTACAATCCATTGAACACCATTTTTTTAGAAAGGGAAGATTTGAATTTGATAAATATAACGTCAGCATTGCCCGCCTCTTCAAGAATTAATTCATTTCAATCTGAACATATGTTGAAAATATACAGGCAAAATTCACCTTATTTTCAAATGTGTGGTGAAATTGATTTAAAATCAGATTGTTTAATAAAGTTTATGAAAGTAAATAAAATAAAATATCTCGTTTCAAGTAGTACTATTTTTCCAGATTTGGAAAGCATATCAAATTTCAAGACTTATAATCTTTATAAAATTGAATTGTAAATTTTGCAGTAAAATTTATTATGTATATCCGCAAGATTATTTGTGATAAAATCAGATACTGGTGCTATTGCGGATGATCATATCATTTATAAAATAAAAATAATCGTAGTCACCAGAGGCCTAGGTTTTCTTAGGTTACATCTTTGGAAGTGATAGATTAAAGAAGAAAAACTCACCAACAGCAAAAGCAAACTCATCTTCAAACCACTCCCTCAAGATAGCTCAAAACAAAGAATGTCAGATATAACCATTGCCCAAGGAAAATTAAACTGCTCACCAACCACCTCGAACAAGGCCTCCTCAAAACCATCGAATATTTTAAAAGTATAAATTCATCCGCGAAATCCGCGTAATCTGCGAGAGATCATGTCTCAATCAATCATCAAAGTCCAAAACATCTCCAAACGCTACCGCCTTGGCTTAAAAGAAAAACAAGCTGATACGCTTATTGGACAATTGACCAACATCATCAAGTCTCCCTATGAGAATTACAAGCGCTTACGTCAACTCAGTAAGTTTGGGGAAGAAGCGGACGAATCAGTTTTCTGGGCACTCAAGGACATCAACTTCGAAGTGCAGCAAGGCGAAGTATTAGGCATCATAGGAAAAAACGGTGCAGGGAAATCTACCTTACTCAAAATTCTCTCCCAAATCACCGAACCTACCTCAGGAAAAATAGAAATTCATGGTAGAGTAGCTTCACTACTGGAAGTAGGTACAGGCTTCCACCCCGAACTCTCAGGTCGAGAAAACATCTACATGAATGGCACCATCTTAGGTATGACAAGAAGAGAGATTGATAAGAAGCTAGATGAAATCATTGATTTCTCAGGAGTAGAGAAGTTTATCGATACTCCTGTCAAGTTTTATTCCTCAGGGATGAAAGTTCGCCTTGGGTTTTCAGTAGCGGCACACTTAGACCCTGAGATTTTGATCATTGATGAGGTGCTTGCAGTAGGGGACTATGAATTCCAGCAGAAGTGTCTAGGAAAAATGGAGGATGTGAGTAAGAATCAAGGAAGGACGGTGTTGTTTGTGAGTCATAATATGGGTGCAGTACAAAAGTTATGTAGTAAAGCAATATTACTTGACAATGGATCGATTTCAATAAATGGAAATACAAAAAGAGTCATTGATAAATATTTTAATTTAAATGAAATCATAAGTAGTTACGAGAACTTTAATGATGAAAATAAAACGGAATATTGGATAAGTTCTATTTATCTGAATGATGATAACGGTTATTCCAAAAATATATTTAACCATAATGAACCAATATTCATTAATATCAATATTGAATTTAAATATATACCAAATAAAATATTTTTGTTGGTTACAATACTAGATCTGAAGAGCAATAAAATATTTTCTGCTGAACATATAATTGGAGATAAAAAACTCAATTTAAGAATTAACAAAAATTTTTTAACTAGAGGAGACTATTTAATACAAACTATAATATATAAACCAGGAGTAACCCAATTTGAATTAATTGAAAAAGCTTTAAGTTTTTCAGTTGTAGATGCTGGTTCAGAATTTAGTCACTTAGAAACATTTGATTACGGGTACGTATTTGGAAATTATAATTGGTTAAAACATGATTAAAAAATTTATTAATCTTTTTATTAAAAGGAAAAAATCAGATAAGCATAAAATTTATACTAATGAGTTTTCAGAGTTTAAACAATATGAAATTGGAAGTTATACATATGGTCATCCTTTAGTCTTAGATTGGAATGAAGGTACTACTCTTAAGATAGGAAAGTTTTGTTCAATAGCTGATGATGTAAAAATTTTTCTAGGAGGGAATCACAGAATAGATTGGGTTTCTACCTACCCATTTAACATTTTAAATAGTGATTTCCCTTCTGCAAAAAAAAATATCGGACACCCAGCCACCAAAGGTGATGTGGTTATTGGGAATGATGTTTGGATTGGTAGAGGTGTGACAATACTTTCAGGATGCAAAATAGGAGACGGAGCCGTAATTGCTGCTGAATCAGTGATTACTAAAAGTATTAATCCATATGAAATTCATGCTGGCAATCCTTCAAAATTGATTAGAAAAAGATTTAGTGATGATGAAATTGAATTTTTATTAAAATTTCAGTGGTGGAATTTACCAATTACAGAAATTAATAACATCGTTTTTTTACTTCAAAGTGGAAATATTTTAAAATTAATAAATAGGTATAAAATTTCGTAAAATGAATAATAAAAATAATCATGAACTATTTGAATTTTTAAAATATCATAAAAGAATCACTGGGCCAGATAGTTGGGTAGACCATATACCTTTCGTTAAATATTTAATCAATATCAAAAAATCAAATTTAATTGTTGAACTGGGTACTCATACAGGAAATTCATTTTGTGGGATATTAGAAGCTATTAAAGAATTTCAACCCTCTTCAAAAGCTTATGCAATTGATACTTGGGAAGGTGATGATCATGCGGGATTTTATGAAGATTCTGTTTTTACTAATTTAAATAAATATATTGAAGATAACTATTCTCAAAATGGATTTTTAATTAGAAAAAGATTTGATGAAGCACTTAATATGTTTTCGGATAATTCCATCGATATTTTACATATTGACGGTCTACATACCTATGAAGCAGTTAAAAATGATTTTGTTACATGGCGGTCAAAAGTCAAATCAGATGGAGTGATTTTATTTCATGATACATGCGTTTTAAAAGATGGATTTGGCGTTCATATTTTTTGGGAGGAAATAAAGGATGATTTTATTAATTATAATTTTCTTTTTGGAAATGGATTAGGTGTTATTTCTCTAGATTTAAATAATACATCGGAGGTTAATATTCTTTTAAGAAATTTAAATGAAAATATTATGTACCAAGGTTTTTTTAGTGAATTAGCAAATAATAGGCAGTTAAAGAATCTATTAAAAAAGTCTAATTATAAGTTAGAAAATGTAAGAAAATCAAGATTTATAAAAATTTGGAATTTTTTGCGGAAAAGTTTTGGGATTAAAACTATAGAACTCTAATGTGCTTAGTGTCTGTTATAATAACAAGTTTTAATCAGGTGCAATTCTTAAATGAAAGAGTCAAATCTGTTATTAATCAGACGTTTAAGGACTTTGAGGTTATAATAATTGATGATTCATCAACAGATGGAAGTCAAGAATTTTTAAAATCTTTAAAGATAAAATACCCAGAAACTAAAATTATTCTTAAAAATCAAAATTCAAAATCCCCTTTTGGGCGATGGGAAGAAGCTTTTGGTTTAGCTCAGGGAGAATTGATATGGATTGCAGAAGGAGACGATTTAGTAGACAAAAGATTCTTATCTAGATTAGTTTCTTCTTTTGAAAATAAAAGTATTGTTGTTGCTCACAGTAGAAGTTTTGAGTTTAGAGATTCATTAGATTCAAAAAAATTAAATGATTGGTGGTTAAGTTTTGATCCATTTATTTGGTCCAAAGACTTTGTCATGAACGGTAGGGAACTATTGATAAATTATGGAAGATTTAAATGTCCCATTATCAATGTTAGTTCTGCAGTTTTTAGAAAAAGTATATTAAGTGGAATTATTATCCCAAAATCTTATAGATATACAGGTGATTGGTTTTTTTGGGGGCAAATACTATTGAAGGGTAAAGTGGCATTTGTTTCAGAGCCTCTAAATTATATTAGATTACATAATAATTCAGCAACGAACTCAATTCAAGTAAATAAGTGGATAAAATTAATAGAGAACACACAAGTTGCAAGAAAGTTGCATCAATTTTTAGGTATAGATTTTAAGTACAACTATAATTTTAAATGGCTTTTATTGATGTGGAAAAAGCAAACACGGAAAGAACTATTTAGAGGTATTTATTACTCATTGAAATATTTACCTTTTTCTTTTTTGGTAAAATATTTTTCAAAACAACCCAAATGATCCCCAAAATTATCCACTACTGCTGGTTCGGTGATGGTAAATTGACAGCATTAGAAAAGAAATGCCTTGCATCGTGGAAAATGCATTGTCCTGATTATCAAATCAAGCTATGGAACGAGGATAATTTTAATATCAATTATTGTGAGTTTACCAAGGAAGCATATAGGTTAGGAAAGTATGCTTTCGTCTCCGATGTGGCTAGACTTTATGCCTTGCAGCAGGAGGGGGGAATATATTTGGATACAGATATGTTGTTTGTAAAATCATTTTCAGATTTAATAAATCAAGAATTTTTTCTTGGCGATCACATACAAGGAAAAATTGGATTGGGGATTATTGGTTCAATTAAGAATCACAACATAATCGACAAAGTTTTATCATACTACATAAACCAAGAATTTAATCTACTTACACCAACTTTAATCCCTGATTTATTTGACCAATTACTGCAAGAAGAAAGAAAATCAATTAGAGTGTACGAACCAGATTACTTTTATGCATTACCATTTGATCAAAAAGAAAAGGATTATCAAGGATTTTTGACGAATAATTCATACGCTGTTCATCTTTGGAATCACAGCTGGAAAAATGAATTGAGCCTTCTCAATGAGTTTAAGTTTTTCGCTGCCTTAAAATTCTATATTAACAATAGCATCAAATACTCAGAAGAATACAAAAATTCAAATCAGCACAAGCTATTTTTTTTCAAGTTTTGGCTAAAGTTGAAGGTGTATTGTTACAACCTAATATTTAAAAAAAAGGACTGATGAGTAAGTGGTTTTATTATTTTAGAAATGCACCTTTTTTATATTTTTTCAGCTTATTATGGATTACTATTCTGTTGAAAATCAATGTTAAAGTCTCAAGGCCAGCTAAAATAACTTTAGAACTTTTAGAATATTTATTCAAGAACAAAGAAAAGTTTCATATTCAAAATGATATTTTAACCATTGATGCTAAGATTAATGAACAAAAGGTACAATTCAATTTAAGATGGATGTCTACAGATATCTTGGTTTTTAAACAGATCATTCTAGACCGAGAATTAGATCCTATTGTTAAGCTTTTTACTGCTTCTGGAATTACTCCTAAGGTGATGATAGATGCGGGGGCGAATATTGGGCTTAGTAGCATGTTTACAAGGCTAAACTTTCCATCAGTTAAAATTTTATGCATTGAGCCCAATAAGGAAAATATTGCAATGATTCATAAAAATTTGGGATACGCAAATTATCAAATCCTGCAAAAAGCACTTTGGTTTCAAAAAGGCTATCTTGAAGAGCAGGAGGGTGATGGTGCTTGGGGAATTCACATGGTGGAGATTGAAGAAGAATCAAATGGAGCTGTTGAAAGCACATCGCTTACTGATGTCATGCAACAATTTAAACTTGAGACCATAGACTATCTTAAAATAGATATTGAAGGTGCAGAAGAGCAAATTTTTTATCAAGATCCCCAAATCAGTCAAGCTTTGGATAAAGTGACTTGCATCTCGATCGAACCTCATTCTGTAGAATTTGAAAAATTCATCATTCAATATCTCCGAGATGCTGGTTTTCAAGTCAGTCAATCAGGAGAATTGGTTATAGGTTTTAAGCGCTAAGATGACTTTTCTAAGCACAATCTGTCCCTGCTATAACCTAGCTCACTACTTAGAAGCAGCTATCAAGTCGGTGCAAGCTCAGACTTTTCAAGATTGGGAATTAATTATTATAGATGATGGAAGTGAAGATCATACCTTTGAAATTGCTCAGAACTACGCTAAAACAGATGCTAGAATAAAGCTTATCCATCAAGAAAACAAAGGCCTATCTGCTGCTAGAAATGCAGGGATTAGGCAAGCTACCGGTGAATTTCTACATTTTTTAGATGCCGATGATTTGATTTTTCCAACAGCTTATCAAGTAATCTATCAAAAATCACAAAAAGAACTGAATACAGTACTTTGGATTAGTTCTTATTCTTATTTTGATCAAGATGATTTTCATACACATACTTTCTCAGAAAAGCATTTGCACGCTATTGATTTCATACAAACTAATCAAGCTCCTCCTGTAGCCCATTTTTTAAAAAGAGAAATGATTCAGCATATTGGTGGATTTGACGAGCAACTCAAAAGCTGCGAAGATTGGGACTTATGGCTTCGTGTTGCCAAATCAGATGCCCAAATTAAAACGATTCCTAATCTTCTTGCTAGATACAGATATGTAAGCGGAAGTATGAGTAGAAATGCGAAAATCATGTATTTTTCTTTGAGCACAGTAACACAAAGAGCTGTTAGAACCGATGACAGAATTCATTCAGAATCTAATGTGAATCATGATTTGAGTTGGGATGTTTCTCCAATGATTAAAAGCTATTTTATAAAATGCCTTGGGATCCTTCTACACCAAGGAAAAGTTGAAGAGGCTACCAATTGGTATCAAAAAGAAAAAGCAAAGTGGGAATGGGATTTTGAAACCAAAGATTTTGATGGACTGAATTCTCAATTGACTTTCAGATATTTTCTTGATAAAAAACAAATCAACCATTTATTAAAAGAGACGCTTCCGAACTTTGAGTTATTTTTTATTAAGATAGGATTTTCAGAACAGGAAATAAAAAGAGCCATTAAATTGGTATTTGAGCCTCAATTGAAAAAGCACAATCATTTGAAATATGGGAGGTTATTAGGAGCCTTAATAAATAGAGTCAAATACTGATGGAGAATTCTGTTTTATTTGTATCCTTTTCAGGACCTTACCCACCCCATGATGGAAAAAAGCAACGCACTCTAGCCTTATTGAAAGCCCTAGAAAAGCAATATCAAGTGGATTATTTGATTATTGATCAAGAAACAGATTATCAGCTTGCCATAAATCACAATGAAAATAAAAATATCAGGTTTCTAAAAATTAATTCAAGCCGATCTAATTGGCAAAGAATCTTTAAAAAGGTGGGATTGCTCTTTTTTAAAGATAGAACCATTACAAACTACATTCATCAGCTAAACAAAGAGAAGAAGTATCAATTCGTTTTTTCTAGATATATCCAACCTGTTATCCTTGTTCCTAAAGGAATCAAAATTATTGCTGATATAGATGATGACTTTATAGAACTATATAGATCAAGAATTCAGCAAGCAAAATCTTTGTATAAGAAGATCAGACTTAATCAAATTTTATTCATAAATCTTCGGAAATACAAGAAGCTAAAAAGTAGAGTAGATCTATCTATTTTAGTAAAACAAGAGAAAGGATTTCAAAACCCTCTAATTCTTCCCAACTTACCTTTCCAACTCTTATTCCAAGATGAAATAGATTTCATTGCTTGTACGCAGCCAAGTTTGCTTTTTGTAGGCAAACTTACCTACGAACCAAATATAAACGGGATAAAATGGTTTATTGAAAATGTTTATCCTAAGCTTCTTGAAAAAATTCCAGACTTACCGCTAACCATAGTTTCCACTTTTGATGTAATTGATCAAGAATTAGATCGCTTACTCAAAATATATCCTGCCATTACCAAAAAAATCAACCTTGAAGATATTCAAATTGCCTATCATTCAAATGCAATGGTGATTGCGCCCATTTTCCAAGGAGCAGGAACAAATCTAAAAGTAACAGAAGCATTATTGATGGGCAGACCAGTAGTGACCACAAGTTTTGGAGCGAAAGGATTTGAAGAAAATGATGATTTCTTGAATATATGTGAAGATATTAATTCGTTTTTTGAGCAAACAAAAAGTATACTTGAACGCACCAATTTGGGGGAAATTCAAGAAACTATATTCGAAAAGTCAAATAGTAAATTTGCATTGAAGGATTGGAATAAAGATTTGACAACAGGAATAAAAAAAATAATCTAGTGTGAAGATTTCCATTATAATCCCCACTTTGGATAGGCCTATTCAATCCAAAGTATTGATTTCAAACATCTCTTTACTTTTAAATAGGAATGTAGAATTAATTGTAATTGATGATTCTAAAAACCCAATGGAACTTGCCAATTTGTCTAAAGACATTAAATACCTGCATAGAGGTGAAAAGTTAGGAGTTTGTTCAGCAAGAAATTATGGGGCTTCATTTGCAAAAGGTCAATACTTATTGTTTTTAGATGATGATGATAAGGTGTCAGAGGAATGGTTAAAAGACTTTTTGGCCGCAAGTAAATCAGAAGCAGACATGGTGTTTTGTGATATGATTACAACAAAATATGGTAATGGTGAAAAAACACTTGAAAAGGTAGAAATTCAAGGCTCTAAATTAATTAAACAAATTTTTATTCCAGGAGCTTGGATGATTCGAAATGATTTTTTTCAAAAAATTGGAGGCTATGACGAAAGATTGAAATACGCTGAGAACACAGAATTATTCATGCGAGCCTATCAAGCTAAACCAAAATTTCATAGAATTCCAAAAGCTAACTTTTTCTATTTTCCATCTATAGATGGAGGTAGTAAAAACTTAAGAAATATGATTGATAGCCTTCAACTTATCTTAAATAAACATGAAGACTATTTATCAAATCATGTCAAGTTTCTTTATAATCAAATTATTGGGGTCAATTATATGCGTTTCAGACAATATGAAAAAGCAAGAATATGTCTTGCAAATGCATTGAAATATAAACCATATAAAATGAGTACTTGGATAAGGTTAATAATTGCATGGTTTCCTTTCTTGGCAAAAAGGATTTATACAGAAACTGTTAACCCAGTCAAATGAAATTTGCTGGCTTTATCATCACTTATAATCGTCCTGATCTTTTAAAGGATACCATTGAACAGGTTTTTGCTCAAACGCTGCCTCCTGAAAAACTATGGATTATAGATAACAGTGAAGGAAATGAAACGGAGGAGATGATTAAATTACTTTTAACATTTCCTCTTGAATATGTTAGAATGGGTTATAATGCTGGTCCTGCGGGAGCTGCAGCAAAAGGTTTAGAGATAGTAGGAAATGCAGGCTATGATTGGATCTATTGGGGTGATGACAATGATCCACCGTTTAGATTGGACTGTTTTGAAAGGTTATTAGATATAAGAGACAAAGTTTCCAATGCAGGGGTTTTGGGAACTGTGGGTCATTTTTTTGATATCGACAAGGGAATCGTGAGAAGAACATCTAACGAGCAATTACACCAAGATAAATTCTTAAAAGTAGATTTTGTTGCAGGTGGGATGTGTATGATCGTTAATGGAGATGTTGCGAGGAATGGAGTTTCACCTAATCCTAAATTGTTCTTTGGATTTGAAGAATTAGATTTTTGCCTGAAAGTAAAAAAGCAAGGTTTTGAAGTAGTGGTTGATTCTGGTTTGTTTTTGCAAGCTAGAGAGGCGTCAGATAGGATGGGTTTCATAAAGCCTAAATATATAAAGAAGGATAATTTAAGCCGAGAATATTATAGTTTAAGGAATTTATTGATGATTGCAGACTCCTTAGGATCAAGCATGATGAAATTGAGATTATTTGTAAGATGGAGTTTGAAAATGATCTATGGCTTTAAATTTGGTTTTTCCTATGGGAATCAGAATTTCAAAATGATAAAAATGGCATTTTGGCACTACCTAATTAAAAAGTCAGGAAAAACATACGGACTTTCATGAAAGAAAAAAAAGTCGTTTTTTTAATTGATTCACTTCAAACAGGAGGGACAGAAAAGAGTCTAGTTAAGCTAGCCAGATCCTTTAATAAGGTGAAACCTATTTTTATATCTTTATTTGAAAAGAATGATTTTCAGCAAGAGCTTATTAATAATGGAATTGAATTTCATTCATTAAATCTTGAAAAGACTTATTCTTTTCATAAACTCGTTAAGCCAGTGCGTTATTTACTAAGGGAGATCAATCCTGATATAATCCACTCTTCTTTATTTTATGCAGATATGGTGTCGAGGAGGTTAAATATGGAAATTCCAATCATAAATAGCCTTGTGAGTAATTCATACAGCCAAAGAAGGTTTACGAATTTAAAGCTTTCTTTGAAGCTTAAATTAAAAGCAATACAGTTTATGGATTTTTATTCTTCTCATAAAGTAGATCTATTCTTAGCAAATTCTGAAACAATCAAAGAACAATATACTAAAGCACTAAATATCAACGCCGACAAGATTAAAGTAATTTATAGAGGGAGAGAAATACCACAATTACCGTATAAAAAGAATGAGACTGAGGATAAAATCTTCCTTTTTGTCGGTAGGCTAATTGAATCTAAAGGGATTCAAGAATTGATTGAAGCCTTTTCTTTAATAAAAAGAGATAATTTCAATCTCCAAATAGTTGGAGAGGGACCATTCCGATCTGAACTTGATAAATTGATTTCCAAACTTAATTTAGAGGCTAATGTGCAACTAATGGGAAGTCAACAAAATGTGAATAAATTCTTTGAAAAAGCAGACTACTTCGTTTTTCCCTCTCACTACGAAGGTTTACCCGGCGCACTGATCGAAGCCATGATGGCCAAAGTCCCCATCATCGCCTCCGAAATCCCCGAAAACAAAGAATGCCTCAGCTCCGAAATGGCACTTTTCCACCAAGTCCGCAACCCCCAGCACCTCGCCACCCAGCTTCAAGCTGCCCTAACGACCCAAGATTGGTCCACAAGAACATCCCTTGCCCATGCCTTTGCCTGTGAACATTTTGATATCGAGAAAATTGCCCAGACCTACGAAGAAACCTATTCAGAGTTAATTAGGGAATTGAGTGAATAGTGGATTGAGTTATTGGTTGATTAGTGATGTCGCTTTCTCCGCTTCGCTGTTGTCATGGTTGTCCGTTCACTGCGTTCACTGTTGTCATGGTTCTCCGCTTCGCTGTTGTCGTAGTTCAGTATATCGTAAATTTCATTAACAACCCGACAACCCTTCCAACATTCCCAACATTCCCAACATTCCCAACATTCCAACCATTTCAACACCCCGACAACTCGACAACCACGACAACCCTGACAATCCAGACAACCAGACAACCCCGACAACCCTTCCAACATTTCAACCCCCTTCCAACATTACCAACAACCCTGACAACGCGACAACCCCGACAACAATGACAACCAGACAACCCTTCTAACATTTCAAACATTCCCAACATTTCACCAACCCATCTAACATTACTAACATTTCAACACCACCTCTAACTCTTAAACAAAATTTGAACTTTTCAGAAATAATAATTGTAAAATGATTACTATCAACTAGTTTTGTAAAGCAGTGAAGAAATTAAATATTTAATCTGATGGCTCTAACAATTAAAAGTATTCCAGTGCTTAAAGATAAAGAAGCAAAGGAATTTATTAAATCGGCAGATAAGTCTGCACTCAAAGTGAAAAAAGTAGATTTCAGAAGAGAGTTAAAGAAAGCAAATGAGATTCTTAAAAAGGCTAAAATGACTTAAAATGAACTTTTTACTCGATAATTGTACTTTTTCTGTATTGACAAAAGAAATAATTCAATCAACTTTTGAATTTGATTGTGGGCATAAAGATTTAAATGAATTTTTTTTAAATGATACATTAGATTACTCTAAACAGTTGTTGGGAAAATCTTATTGTTTCAAGTATGATGAAAATCCTAAAATAATAATTTGCGCATTTACACTTTCAAATGATAGCATTAAAGCTAACTTTTTACCTAATAGTAGAAAAAAGAAAGTGAATGATTTGATTCCAAGAGTTAAGCAATATAGAAGTTACCCTGCCGTATTGATCGGAAGACTCGGAGTCAATAAAGATTTTAAAGGTAGAGGTATTGGAAAAGAACTAATGGATTTTATTAAATCTTGGTTTATCGATTCGAATAATAAAACGGGTTGTCGCTTTTTAGTTGTGGATGCTTATAACGAGCCAGGCCCGATAAAATATTATCAAAATAATGGATTTAAATTTTTATTTGGTGACGAAGATCAAGAAAGATTGTACACAGGACTTAACAACGACAGAGATGTAAATACAAGGCTAATGTATTTTGACTTATTAGAATTATCTACGATTTAATTAATTTCTAACTTTAATTCCAAAGGTATGTTCCCCCACAGACCTTCAAACCCTCATCCCAAGAAAAACGACAACCGAGACAACATTTCCAACATTTGACAACAACCCCGACAACCAGACTAGCCTTCAAACATTTCAACACCCCGACAACTCGACAACCACGACAACCCTTCCAACCTTTTAAACATTAAAAACATTTCAACTACCCTTCCAATCCGCCCCGGCGGACAAGCTATTCCCAACAACGACAACATTGCCTTCTAATCATCTTTGCATTATATTTGATCAAGATAAAAGGATATGAAAATCACAAAAAGAAATATTGATAAGATTAAGAAGCTTTTTGAAGGTTCACCCGTTGATCGTGCCTACATCTTTGGTTCATACGCAAGAGGTGAGGCTGGTAAGAATAGCGATATTGATATATTGGTTGAATTGAATTACAATCAACACATTGGCTTAAGAATTATAAAGCTAAAAAATGACTTAGAAGATATTTTTAATAAGCCCGTTGATTTACTTACTAGTAATGCGGTTTCCAAGCATATTCAGCCTTTTATCGAAGTGGATAAGCAATTAATTTATGAAAGGTAGTATAGGTGACCCACAAAGAATAGCCCATATATTAGAAGCAATTGAGGAGATAGAAGGCTATATTAAAGGTGTCAACTATGCTACATTTTTGGATAAATCTATCATCAGATTTGCAACAATAAAGCAACTTGAAATAATTGGTGAAGCTGCAAACCATATTTCAAAGGAATTACAATTGAGTACACCAGACATTAGTTGGAGAGAGATAATTAGTCTTAGAAATTTTTTGGTTCATGAATATTTTGGGGTAGATGAAATCATCATATGGCAAATCATCACCGTAGATATCCCGCATTTAAAAGAGAAGTTGAATAATATTACATTTTAAATGTAAATATTATATCACCAACGATAACCCTGACAACCCTTCCAATCCGCCCCGCTTGTGCGCCGAGGCGTAGCGGACAAGCTATTCCCAACATTTCAACATCCCACGACAACCAAGATCACCTCAGACAACCCTTTTAACATTTCTAACATCACCAACATTTGACAACGCGACAACCCCGACAACAATGACAACCAGACAACCCTTCAAACATTTTTAACATTCCTAACATCACGAACATTTCCCAACCCCTTGAAAATCCTCCAACTCATCCAAAAACCCCAACGCCGTGGCGCCGAAATATTCGCCTCCCAGCTTTCTCATGCCCTACAGCAACTAGGACATGAGCTGATTTTGGTCAGTGTGTTTGAAGGAGACGGGCAACTTGATTTTACAGGCAAACAAATCCACCTACAGCGACCGATCAGCAAGCGCTTGACAGATTATAAGAGTTGGGCAGCATTTAGCAAGATCATCACAGAATTTCAACCCGATCTTATCCAAGCCAATGCAGCAGATACCCTAAAGTTTGCTGTATTTTCCAAATTATTCTTTAGATGGAAGCAACCCATCATCTACCGCAATGCCAATCAAATGGGGGATTTCATCAAAGGATCCTGGCACAGACGATTCAATCAGTTTTTATTAAATAGGGTGGGAGCAATAGCCTCTGTCTCCCAAGCTTCTCAAGATGACCTACTAAAAACCTTCCGTTTTCCATCACAGCAGTGCAAAGTAATTCCCATAGGAATAGTACCGGAAGAGATAGAGGAAAAACGAAAAGCAGCAGCAAGCTATCAGTTCAGCCAACCATTTTTACTCCAAATAGGAGGGCTAGTGCCTGAGAAAGATCCTTTGGGAATGTTACACATCTTCCACACACTCAAAGACAAATCAATCAATTTGGTCTTTGTAGGTTCAGGCCCATTAGAAAGCAAACTCTTAAAAGAAATCCAAAGACTAAGCCTTCAAGACCGCGTACAACTCATTCCCAACCAAACCAATATCTTTCCAATCTTATCCCAAGCCACAGCCCTTGTCATGCCCTCGAAAATCGAAGGTTTGCCAGCAGTCATCCTCGAAGCCATGTATTGCAAGGTACATGTAGTAGCCTACGGAGTAGGAGGTATCCCCGAAGTTTTAAGAACGGGTGAAACAGGCTTCTGCATTAACCCAGAAGATCAAGCGGAATTTTTATCCGCCATCCACAACCTTCTCAGTCTCCCCCCCAATCAAAAAAATCAAATCCTCAACAATGCCCAAACCCTAGTCCAATCAAAATATACCCTTACCAAAGTCACCCAAGATTTCGAATCATTTTATCTTGACATATTAGATCATAATTCATAATTGGAAATTCAACATTTTTTAACTATTTAATCTTTTCCTTTTACCTCCTCCAACCCTGAGATTTCCTCTGTGCAGCTCTGTGCCTCCTCCGTGCCACTCCGTGTAACAAAAGTTTTTTGATCCCCTTTTAGCGCTTCTAATTTTACAAGAACCCTATCTTCCCGAGAAATACTAACATTTCTAAAAACATCCACAGCCGGGACTCCCGGTCAGGTGTGCGCACTCCTTAACCCTGCATTGCGGCGCATGACGGTAGTAGTGACTATAAATCTTTCATAAGCGCCTTATACAGGGCTAATAAGCATATAGCCCCGCTGGGGCTACTTTCCCTGACTAGATCTTATCTAACATATAGGACTATCATTTATTAACCAGTTAACCAATTAACCCAATCAACTCATTTCACCAGTTAACCAATTCAACTCAATCAACCAGTTAACCAATTCAACTCAATCAACCAATTAACCCAATCAACTCAATAACCCTTTTAACCACGACAACCCGACAATATTTCCAAAATCACCAACATCACCAACATCACCGACATTCCCAACCCCAACAACCCCCAACAACAATAACATCCCCCTAATGATGCAAATCTCCCCAATACACATTAATTTGCAAAAATAAATCGAATCCATGTTCGGCGGTCTATTACTGATAATTTTCCTCTTCTTTCTCAATCAGTCTATCCTGAGCAACATTCAGACGAAACATAAATGGCTGAAAGCAGGATTACTGAATCAACTCTATTGGTACCACATGTTTTTTGGTGGTGTGTACTACACCTATGCGCAGTTCAACCGCTCGGATTCCGTCAACTACTACTACAAAACTTTAAACTATTGGCCCAATTGGTTCGATGCCTTTGCCACAGGTACGGACTTTATGGAGTGGTTGGCATTTCCATTTATCCGATACCTGAACTTCAACTATGAAATGATGATGTTCCTCTTTACCTGGTTTGGGTACTTAGGATTTGTTTATTTCTACCTCTTTATCAAAGAAAACCTTCGCTTCAACCCAAAATTTGAAGGTTGGGATGCCATCACCATCTTTATGTTCCTTCCCAACATGCACTTTTGGACAGCTTCTTTAGGCAAAGGTGCCGTCATCTTCTGTGGCTTGGGCTTTTTGGTTTATGGCCTTTCTTGGCCTGGAAAAAGAATTCCTCACCTCATCATAGGCGCATTTATATCCTATATGGTGCGACCTCATATTTTAGTGGCAGTATTGATAGGGATGGCTGTAGGCTTTGTATTAGGAAAAGAAAAAGTGCCACTTTATCAAAAATACTTGGTAACAGCAGCGGGAGTGGTCTTTTCAATTCTGATGTATGAAAGCATTATCCTTTACCTAGGTTATGACCCCAATAACCTAGTAGATTCATTCGAAGAAGAATCTGGATTGAATGCTCAAAGATTACAAGCGGCAGGTTCGGGGGTAGATATGAGCAATTACAGCCTGCCTATGAAGCTCTTTACTTTTTGGTTTAGACCATTGTTTATAGACTCTCCCAATGCCTTAGGTATAGTAGTCAGTATGGAAAATGCCTTGTATATTTACATGTTCAGCAAAATTCTGAGTAAAGACTTTTTGACCTATATCAAGATTGCTCCTTCCATGGTCAAGATGTCAGGGGTGGTGTTTATCTCCATTTCCATCTCCATGACTTACATCATGTCCAATTTGGGTATTATCATCCGCCAAAAAAGTCAGATCATGTACTTTATGCTCTTTGTAATCGTCGCATTTATGGACTGGCAAAAAACTCAGCGCATCAAAAAACGCGCAATGATTTACAACCGAATCGTAGAGGAAGAGGAGAGAAAGAGGGCTTTGGCAAAGGAAATAGACTTGAAATAAATATCTATATATTCTTTTACAACAGTAGTCATTTATAATTTTCATGAAGTTCTGCACAATCAGCTGTGGTCAGTTGACAATGGACTCACGTGCGCCGTGGCGTAGTTGGCGATTATTTGCATAATTAATAGTAAAATATTCACATATAGGTGTCATTATTAATTCCGCTTTTATTCAGGCTTATAATCTCTTGCAATTTTCTTTGAATTTCATTGATGATTTTCTTCAATGAAAGCGGTCTATCACCAAATACCTAATCAGATAAGCAATACCAGAAATAGAGTAACATGCAAAAAGGGTGATGAATATTAAGAATCTCCATTTTTTCTTCTGAACCTTAGTGTACCATGCATTTATTACCTTTTTAGTAACAAACAAATGCGAAATGTATAGGACAATGGGTACTTGCCAATAAAAGTTACCATCGTAGATTCTTGATCCTTTTTCAACAAATAAGAAATAAACACTAAGCCCAAAAATCAAGAGCAATAGCGAAAAAATCCATTCATTATCTAATTTGTAACTACTCAGGTTGTAAATTAGCTATATGATTTAGATTTTCTAAGATATTTCCCGAACGTTTGATCAGGGTATCCACGACGGATCTTATAACACAGAAGTTTTCAGCTCCATTGTTGGATTTGAACTGTCCTGATATTTTTTGTTTCACCTTGATGTTGCGTATGGCTCTTTCAGAGGCATTGTTATCCGGTGGTACTTTTTGGTGATAGAGAAAAGTAAAAAGTGACTTTCTGTATTTCAGGAGTCTTTTTTGTAGGGATACTGCTTCTTTATGTTTTGACTCTACAGGTTGGGCGAGTAGGTTATCCATCTTCTCTTCAATGGAAGCAATACTCCTGCTATTCTCTGGATCTGGTAGTTTTTTGAGTTTTCTCTTCAGTGAGATAGCTTCCCTGAACAGGGCCCTAAGGCTGTCAGCCCATTTAGATTTATAGCGTTCAACAATGTAGTTGAGCTCCCTAAGCAGATGTGCACAACAGAGCTGGTGCAGGTTTTCCGAATAGTTGAAGTATGCCCTCCATGCATCGTGGCACAATACTGCCTTTCCGAACCCATCGGGAAAATGTGTATTCATCGCCTTAAGTCCACGTGATTCAGATATAGCTAACAGGGTGAGTTCCTCGGTCTGATAAGTCCAGACCCACTGTTTGTTTCCATCCACTTTAGCCCCAGTCTCGTCAGCTCCTATCACAGGACTTTTAGAGACTGCCGTCTTTATCTTTGCATATATTGGTGCAGACTTGCGGGCAAACCTACCGATAATGTTATCGATACTCCCCTCGCTGAGATTAATACCGAAGCAGTCCCTGAGAAGTTCTTTCATCCTTCTATAGGGAACATACTGTCTGGCATGCAGATAACCGACAATGGTTTCAACACCGCTCCCGTACTGTATGGGGGCATTGATATTGTCAGGGAATGACCCACTGATCTTTTCTCCACAGGAACAGTTTTTGGAAAAGATTCTATGCTCGGTACATACCACTTTAATCACAGGAAGATCCAGGACCTGTCTTTTGGAGGACAGTTCTGCTGGAACCGCCGACAGATCACCACCACAGCAGGTACAGAATAAAGGGATGTGGTTTTCTATTATGTCCGGGGAGGATGTCATTTCAAGGGTATGGCCTTTGTGTCCAGGCTGACCGCCGGTTTTGCGCCCTGTATCCTGACGGAGACTCTGATTTTTTTTGGGGCGGTTCTCGTCTTTTGAAGGGGGAACCGAGCTGTTGCGGCTGTTTTTGGGATTACGGTAACGGGCAAGCTCATTTTCCAAATCGGATACCCTAGATTTTAAAGACTTGACCTGCTCCATAAGCTGGAGGTTCATCTTGATCAGTTCCTGAATAAGCGTATCCCTGTGGTCCAATATACTATAGAAATGTTTCCTGAATATCAGCACATAATCCCATGAATACCAATAATCCACGCTGTTTTTCCCCACAAAAAAATGTGGATAAACCAACTTTAAAGCTGATTTTCGTACATTCACATACAAATACGCATCAATACACCACAGAGGGCAACAAGACTCCAAATACTTGAATATCGGTCAGTAAATAATGTACCTGAGTAGTTACTCTAATTTAATTTCTCTCCAAAAAAGAATCCCTATTATTCCAAGGTAGAGAAAACTAGAAAGGATATCCCATCCCACATTTTCTGAATAGTATAAAAAGACTTTAAAAGGAGCAATACCAATCTCTGTTCTGCCTGCTAGACTATAAAATTGATGTTTTAAACTTTCAAGATCATAAAGTATTAATTTTTGCATTAGGATCAACCCAAATAACATCAAACTTAAAAGGCTACTTTGTATCGTTTTCTTGGCAACCTTTTTTTCTACAATCAATGCGAATAGTGGGAATGCAGGGATAAATGCAAATAAAAAACTTGGTTTAGCAAGTAAGGTGAGCAAACCAAACAAGAGCATATAGAGATAGGTGCTTTTTTTTGGGTTCTTCAACCATTTGACACTATAAATATATAGGAAAAGAGAAAAAGGGAAAGCAAATATTGTTGTCGAATTATGCCAAATATTTGGCGTGAATTTCCCTAAATACCAAAAATCTCCTTCTCCAAATGGAGCAACCAGTGGCATAAATAAAACCAATCCAAAAGAAATCAAGGCAATAGACCCATTTTGTTCTTCTGTTGATAGATAGTGCTTCGTTATATAGTACTTGGTTACATTGGAGATACTCATGATAACAATGGCACTTAAAATAAACTCGTACTTAAAGTAAAAAACATAATCAAACAAGTGTACGGTCCAATAGTAGAGTGGGGGGATAAGGATTTGACTTTTCTCAAGCGCATCTTGATATAAAAATATATGTGCTTTAAAGTCAGAACTTAAAAGAAACTTAAAGGCATAACTAAAGAAAAATAATGAAAAACAAAGAATAATAAATGCAAAGTAGTGCTGTGGTTTTATTCTACGCATACGACATCTCTTGGATAAGTAAAAAGAATAATATCTTCCTCTGAATCAAATTTAGGCAATTCAAAAACGCCATTATATATAAAAAGCCTTTTGTTTTTCCCTTCCTTGTAAATTGCCTTAAAATGATTTTGATCCCAATAACCAGGAATGTAAGGAACTTGCTTTCCTAAAAGGTAATTAATCCCAGGATTTCTATACAATGGAATCAAGTCAATTTCTTCATGTTCTGTTAGTCGATTTTTTATTTCACCTAATAAATTGAATAGTGAGGTCGAGATATAGATTTCTTTTCCTTCTCGGTAACTATATGAATTGATGTTTTCAACAATCCCACACTGTTGGAATGGCCTATTCCATAATCCATCCCATATTAATAATGGAGATCCCAAAATTAAAAGAAAAACGAATCTTCTTAATTGAGGATTATCCTTTGAAATCAAAAAAATAAGTATAACCCAGCTAAATGAATAATGTATATTGACCCAATAGAAATACAGATTACTTCCTGCATGTAGGATAAAAGGGAAAAAGAGTAACAAGAGATAAATAACTAAATCTTCCCCCCGAGTTCTTTTTTTAATGTAATGTAAACTTAAAAACCCAAGAATAATCAACAGCACGGCGGGATATAAAAATACCCATGGCTCAGCTATTTTGACCATAGCTAAACACCAAAGAATTATCACCAAAATAAAGATTATAAAGGCAGTTTTATAATATAGGTTTTTTATTTTTGAGGACTTTGCAATCAATATTCCTGAACAAAAAAATAGACTAGTCCAAACACCTCCAACAATTAAGTTTTTTGATAAGTCAAAAATACCATAGTCAGTTCTATTGAAATTTAAGCTAGAGTGTAAAAATACACTTTGTAATAATGATTGATTCAATCGAAAGTAAAATATCAATTCAAATACACAGAGTGGTAAAATTATGATGAAGAGCTTATATGTGAATCTATGTCTTTTGATCAAAAGCACCAAACTCACTATTGTTAAAAGAAGGGCTGTGCTTATTTTTATATAAAATATGAAGCCTAGAATTAAACCGAGCCATAGTATTTTCCAAACACTTAATGCTTGATTATTATTCAGTTTATAGATCAAAAATATTAAACAACTAGAGAAAAAAACATTAAGGTGATTGTAAGATAAACTGTGTGGTTGGAATCCATAGCTTAAAAAAAGTGATAAGAGAATCGTGATAGATATATTGAATATTAGGGTTCTGCTAGTTAGCTGATTATGCTGAATGACTACTAGGGCTAATGGTATTAAGGTTATGAGGTAAAGTATATATCTGATAATCCTAAGTGATGCAATACCAAATTCAAAATGAAAAAATTCATGAACGATTTTAAAAAATAAATCATACCTAGTTAGATTAAATTCATTTGATTGTAATGGATCTGCCATTAATAAATAAAACCCTTCATCGGAAAGGTCAAAACCCTTATTCCACGAGTAAATGATTAAAAAAGAAGAAATTAAAAGAGAAAATAGCAACAATAAAGAATAAGGAAATTGTTTATTGAAATTATATTGACCCACTTTTTTTCTTTTTTTGTACAATATATCAGTTTTAAAACCAAATCAGCCTCCAAATCCCTTTTATCCTAATTCGTTCAATTCCTAAAATCCGTGGTCTTGTAAATTCTGAAGGTTGAATTCCAAATTTATGCCTCAATTAATCATTTATAATCCTGAAAGGATTCAATACCGCAGGTTATTAACCCTGGATACCAACCCAGGGACAAAGTGAAAACACATGCTGTCTCCAACCCTGAAAGGGTTGAATTTTTTATCTATTAATAGGGGAGTGTAGCTTGAAAATATACCCTTGTTGAATATTATATTGAATTTAGGTTTCAATTTCTACTTCATTTTCTATTCTTATCATCTCATAAATAGGAATATTAGCGCCAAGTATCTCAAATGATACTGCCAAAGCGTATGGAATTTCTTCCTGATTTTTATCCCATCCTTTATGCCCTTTGATAGCAATATTGAAGTCGTCCGACAGATCGTAAGATTTAATGATCGCCCAGTCTTTTTGTATGGTTGAATTGGTTCTATTCATACTTCTAATTTCACCAGAATTGGATTTTTCTCTTATTTTCCAAGGAATCCCTGAATATCTGTTACGAATGGTTCTGTCATAATGGGTTTCACCTCCTTCTATTTCTTTGAGAACAAAGTTTTTAAACTGCTCGTGAGATTCTCCAATTTTAGATGTATCCCAATCCAGCCAGCTAGCTAAATAAGATTTTAAACGCTGCCTCGTCCTCCGGACTTTAGACGTATAAGCTAGGGTGATTTCAACCAAGATATCAAAATCGTCTTCTGGTTTCCTTAATCCTTTAGGAATATCAATTTTGTAAACATGCGCCTGCTCCGCGCTGATTTTTGCATTATTGTAGAAGGTTACTCTGTATTCTGAATTACGCGTGACCCGTTCAAGAGATGGAAGTCCGTAGCCATAATATTTAATACTTTCCAAGGAAGGTTCAGAAAAGTGTCTTCCTGGAAGCCGTGCTCCCTGAACCAAAAGAGCCCTGAGTAAATTATTGCCTTCATTAGGATAAAGTTTCTTTAGCTGAGCCAAGATGAAAGTCACCTTTGGTGCAGCAAATGAAGTCCCTACCTCATCTTTTGAATGAGCAGGCCCACCAGCTAAGGTTGATCTCAATAATTCAGGAGCAAGGTTTTCATGCACTTTTACAAGCTTCAATAAATTTTTTGAAACAACTAATCCTCCTCCATATTCTACTACATCTGGTTTGGTCATTTCCCATATACCTAAACCTATACGAGAAAAAGCTGATATCTCACTTTTTTCCCCTAAAGACTCCCAATCATCATCTTCAAATTCACATGGATTTATGCTTCCTACCGTAATCCCAAAAGCACTTTGCCCAGGATTGGCTATTCTACAAAAGGCCGCTCTCAAATAATCAGGGTAATTTAAACCATCTAATAGATAGTGTTTAATCGTGTCTCTGGACAAATTGCCTGCAACAAGAACAAAAAGAATATCCTCATAGTGGGAAAGTTCATCAATAGTAGAAGCCCAAGCCGACATATGCTTTTTCCTAAAGCCTGCTTTGGATGAGATCGACAAATTGAATATTTCGCAGTCTGGATTTTCATGTACAATTGTCTTGATTAAATCAGCTGGATATTTGTGTAAAAGTCCATTTCCACTGTCCAAGACGCGAAGGTTTCGAATGAATACTGGGAGTACATAAGGAGAAGATAGATGGGAAATACCATCAGGATAAAGAATTGCGCCAGCTACGCGGGTGCCATGACCATTAGGAATTACATGATCGGCCGTTGAGGGATCAGATGGAATATAGGATGTAGAATCATTGATAGCATTTTCCAAAAACCTATGATTCTCCTGTATTCCACTATCTATTACACCAACTATTGGGGAGTCTGTTTCAGGAGGATGAACTTCAAATTCAATTTCAGTAGATGCACCCAAGTCATCAGTAGAAATCTCAATTTCTTCTTTTTCATTGACTTCGAATACAAAAGGATAATTTACAACCAGATCTTTTAAGCCTTTTCCAGATATCTCTATCTCACAGCTAAAACTATCTTCCAGTTCTATAAAAGAACTTATAATACTTCCATAAAAATTAATAAATTCCTCGAAATGATCTTGTCTTTCCATTAAAAGAATATCTCTCTCTTCTAGAGATTTTTCGAAATTTTCATGTTTTTTTTCTCCTCCTCTTTTTGAAATATCGGGTTCTTTAGGAATTGGTCTATCAAATGCAATCCCGACCTCTAATTGATAGTATTGATCATCTTGAATTTGGGGCCACATCTCTAAAAGGTGAGAAGACAATATATGCTGTGGTTTCCAGCTTGATCTATCACCATCCACGATACTCCAAAAGTCTGCAATTTTTCCAGTACCATGCTTTTTATCTATAAAACCCCTGATTTTCTCTTCTAGAGCATTAAGGTTATCCAAGGATGCTGCAACGATTAGTCCTTCATCACCTTCAGACACTATTTCTATATTAAAGTCGAGCAGACTAAAACCTATAGCCTTTAGTTTATCTGGATTGATTTCTAGTAGAACAGGTTGGATTTCTGAACTCAATTTTGCAAGTCCTTTTCTTTGCGAAAAATCAATCAGCCATTCTTCCCTGTTTTGGGTCACTCGTTCGGACAAAAAATCCGCATGTGTTCTACGGTTTGTTCTATTTCGATTAGATCTTTCATTTTCCCCTCCGCCTCCAAAACCTCTTGCCTTACCCTCTACGACTTGAAAAAAATTCAGATGTGGAAATTGCTCCATAAGTTTATGCGTTTAAAAACCGGTTTTCATTCAAGGATTGTTCTATATCTTTATGACTGATTTCTTTGTGACCGTAAATAATCGCCTTTTTAGCAGCATCATGGGCTATTTTTTCTACAATCGCATAAGAAAGCCCATCCATCTTTCTTGAAAGTGCACCAAGATCTACCTCATTGCTGACATGTAAAGAGGAAAACGATTGCTGAAGAATTTTTTGTATTTCGAATGCTGATGGTTTGGGAAATTCAATAAATTCATCAAATCTTCTAAAAAGAGCCTTATCCAAACTTCCTTCTAAGTTAGTAGTAGCTATCAGCAGTCCTTTCCCACTATACTCCTCAAGCAATCCCAAAAGAATATTTACAATTCTATGGATTTCTCCAACATCATTAGACCTACTCTCCCTTTGTTTGCCAATAATATCAAATTCATCCAAAAGCAATACGCATGGATAATCTTCAATGCTGTCAAATAATTTTTGGAGATTGGCAGCAGATTCTCCTAAGTATGAGGAGATGATAGAGTCAAACCTTACTTTGTAAAAAGACAAGCCCAAATCCCATGCAATTCGCTCAGCAGCCATACTCTTGCCACAGCCAGATGCTCCATAAAAAAGCATTTTTCTTCTAGGCTTCAAACCATGATGCGCTAACCTTTCCCCAGCTAAAAATTCCTTTTCGATTCTTTCTATTTTCTCTTCTACAACTGTATCCAAAATCATATGATGCCTAAGCTGCTCATGGGGAATATGGTTAGCTAAAGGAAGTCTATATCTCCGGTCAACAGGTAATTTAAAGTCTTTAACTTTAATGGGTCTAAGCGTTTGATCTGACTCAATTGAAAGGTTCTGGCGAAGAATGGACTCTAACTTGTCTGCAAGATGGGCATGACCTTTTTTGCGCTCTTCCTCCACTATACTAAAAGCGATTTTCATCAACGGAGTATTTTGATTGCCCTCAATAGTTTTAAAAAGACGTGTTAATAATGCTTGATTCATAATTGTTTAAATACGCAGTGTAATCTAAATTTCTAAAATACCCACCACAAAGATAGATGCTTTTTCGCTTTAAGTTTAGCTTAAAAAATTCAATTTTATTCGGAAATTAATCTTACTTCCCCTCTAATATTTTTCTAATCGCCTCATTCATCTGCATCATTGATTCCATCATTTTCATCATAACTTCAGTTTGCTTATCGTTGATCGAAGTAGTGTTATTACTGGAATTAATCGAAACAGGAGAATTTGTCAAATGCTCGATAATATGACCTGGTTGAGAGGATATTATTTGAAGCGGATCCACATTTAAGAACTCAGCAACACTCTGAATCATGTCTATGGTGATTTTGCTTTCTCCTCTTTCGTATTTTGTATAGGCAGCTTCTTTCAGGCCTAAATAGTCAGCTACTTCTATAGCTTTCTTATCCCGTAATTTACGGAACATTGAAAAGTTTCTTCCAATACTTTTATTTTCGAGGACAGTAAATCCAGAATCTTCATTTTCTCCCATGATCATTGCGTTATTTAAACTAATTTAATTAATATTTTGATATTATGAAACTAAAAAGATGTTATAATAACCCTTTTTACAAAATCCTTCTAGAAAGTAGTTTTAAACTACTTTAAGCAATATCTAAACTACTCTGACAAGTTTTTAATCCCATCGAACTCGATGGAATTAAAATTTGGATACATATGCTCAAAATTTAACTAGGGAAAAACATCATACCGACTTTTTTTAAATCTAAAACCTGCCTTCTGGTATGTAGGTCTGATATCTAAAATCTTAAATAATGAAAGCGGCTCCTCGCCGCTTTCTTTAAAACCTCAACTTTTCCAAATAGTCCTCCACCTCTCCAATACGAAATATTGATAAAGGCTTGACAACATACCCGGATACATTTTTATCATCATTTGCCATTTTTATATCCTTGGGATCATAGCTACTCGTTAAAATCACAATTCGAAAAACTTCCTTTGCCTTAGCTGGTAACTTTTCAAATTGCTCCAAAAACCCCCAACCATTCAATACTGGCATATTGATATCCAAGAAAATCAAGACGGAACAAGGACCTAAATCAAATGAAGTCAATACTGCCTTTACATAGTCAAATCCTTCGAGACTATGCTCAAACTTGATAATTTCATTTTGATATCCTGCTTTTCTTAAAAATCTATTGGTGACAAAGTTGATGATTGGATCATCATCTATCAATAGAATGCAGTCAAAATCATTCAGTGAATTCATTCCGCTTAATTGCGATTGTTTTGAGAAATCCCACTGACATTGATCTCATTCAAAGGTATTGGTAATGTATACCTGCTAGAATTTGGTTCCAAAGTGAAGTTTTCCCCCTGAATATTTCGCTCTAGAATTTTTGCATACCTAGGATCACGATTAAGTCTGCGTAAATCTGTCCATCTAACACCGCGATAGAGCAGCTCTTTCCTGCGTTCTTCCAAAATCAAATCCAAAATTCCTGATCCCGTTGCCTCTTTAGGCTCAAAATTACCAGTTACCCACCGCTTTTCTAATAAAGAGTTAAGCACTTGCAATCCAGTTTCGCCATCTCCCAACCTTGCTTCACATTCAGCTTTGATCAAATACACTTCATTGCTAGCCAATCCAGAAAACATATTATTCGTACCAGAATAGGTTCCTTTGAAAACTGCACCAAATGCATTATTTAAAAAGAATACACGTCTTCTCAAATCATTCGTCTCAAAGGATTGGTAAATCTCAGGATTTACGACTGTTGTCACTAATGCGCTAAACAAATAGGTCACCATCTGTGTATGATAAATCACTTCTTCGTTGAAGGCAGGTATAGGAAAGCGGAGATTAGGGTTTAAAGCATTATAATCTATCAAAACATCATGAATACCCAATGCACTATTCGCATGTGTCAATGCCTTTTCATAATCCTCAATTGATAAGTAGATTCTAGCCAATAATGCATGTACAGCAGCTTTTGATGGACGACTTTTATAGATAGTCATATCCCTAAGCAAGGGTAGAGCAGTACTAAGGTCTCCAATCACCTGATCATAGCAAGTCTTTAAATCAGATCGATCTACCCTAATATTAATGTTAGGATCCATCCTTAAAGGAATTCCCAAAGCCCCATCATTAATGCCAGGCTGATAAGCTGGCGCAAACTGGCTGAGAAGATTGTAGAACCCATTAGCTCTTAAAAATAATGCACTCCCTACAATTTCTTCTTTACGACTTCTATCTTCTTCGCTTAAAGGATTAATCTCTTCAGCACCTTCTAAAACCACATTGGCATAGAATACTTGACTATAAGGAACAGACCAGTCACTTGCTTCATTTTCGAAGAAACTTTCACTCCACTTATAAGCCTCCTGCTCATCCAAACTATAGACTAAAAATGCATTGGGTGTAGCTACCAATTCATCTCCACTCAAGAGGTTAAATCCAGGACTTTGGTTCATTCCCCAATTACTCGCATCCATCAAAGCCTGCATATCATCAAGCGTATTAGGAATCACAATATTCTTATTCGGCCTCTCATCCAAAAACCCATCACAGGAACTCATAAATACCATCAGCCCCCAAACACCAATCATTATTCTTATACCTTTCATATCTTTTTTCTTTAAGTTTTTTATTAATTTTTTCTTATTTCATCACAACTCCTTGTCATTTCGAGCCTGCCTCACGTAAGCTTGCCCCGTAGAATTACGGGGGGAGGGGTAGGGAGGCCTGTCCCGCAGAATTGCGGGAAAATCTCACATCTAACGTCTCGTATCTCGCTTCTCACGTCTCATATCTCAAATCTTAATTCTTTCCTCTTGCTTCTTGTATCTTTAACTCATCATCTCACGTCTCGTATCTCGCTTCTCGTATCTCGCTTCTCACTTCTCTTTCCCCAGTCCCACGATTAACGCTTAACAGTTTAACGATTAACGTCTTAACCCTCTATTCATCAAAGGAGTATTCTAACCAATTAACCAGTTAACCAATTAACCAATTAACCAAAAAAGGAGGCCAGCCAAGCTCCCACAAACCCAGCTGACCCAGGAAGTTCCCTTCCTCTTTCCATAGTACCCCTCGCCGTTTGCGAATCGGAAATACCTATTGGGTTTATCGTTTAACCATGAGAAAATCGGAAAGCCATATTATTCTTGTCATTTCGAATTCACCTCCTAAAGAGACCTGCCTCCCGAAGGAATGGTTTACAGGGGTAGGGAGTCCTGTCCCTCAGCATTGCGGGAAAATCTCGTACTAACATTTCGACAAAAACCCGAAATACAAAGACCCTGTTTAACGTTAAACATTTAACGCTTAACGATTTAAACAACCACCTTAATCAGTTAACCAATTAAACGATTAAGCAATTAACCCTCTTAACCCCTATAACCTTTCCCCCTTTTTTTCATCCTTCATCCCTTCTTGCCCGCCGCGGCGGGAACCTTTCCCTTGTCATTCCCTGAAATAGGTTGACCGTTTTTAACCCTTAAATTAGATGTTAAAGACTGGAAAAAGGATTAATTCCCAAAGGAGATTTTCTGAAGAGTTTAAACGTAAATTGGTTGATGATTATGAGAAAGGGATAATGTCTGTTGCTCAGATGGAGCGTTTTTATAATATTAGAAATGGTCTTATCTACAATTGGATTTATAAGTATTCGACGTATAATGAAAAAAATGTTAGGATAGTTGAGATGAAAGATAGTCAGACAAACAAGCTAAAGGAACTGGAAGAAAAGGTCAAGGAATTGGAACGCGCAGTAGGTCAGAAGCAGATAATGATTGATTACTTAGAGAAGATGATTGATCTGGCCAAGGAGAACTATTCGATTGATATTAAAAAAACTCCAACACCCCACACTCTGGTGGTTCCAAGACAACCGACAAGCTATGAGTTATTCACTCAATTCACTTTACGAGGTCGTAGGCGTGAGCAAGCAAGCTGTTCATCAGGCTAAGAAAAGACAGGAAGCCTTTGATCTTGAGGTTTCCGAATTGGTAATCTTAGCAGATCAGCTCAAGGAAGAACACCCTGGTTGTGGGGTTGAAAAGATGTATTATACATTGCGCCCATCCTTTATGGGTAGGGATCAGTTCTGTGAGATTTTCATGGAATTAGGTTATGGAGTCAAACGTGTAAGTAATTATCATAGAACTACTTATAGCGGGGCTTATATTTATCCCAACCTGATAGAGGGGATGGGAATAAAAAGGCCATTTCAGGTAATCCAAAGCGATATAACCTATTTTCACTTAAACGGTGAGCATTATTATTTGGTGTTTATCATTGACGTTTATACCAGATTGGTAGTAGGATATGCAGTCAACGAAAATCTGAGGACAGAAGGAAATATAGCGGCTATGAAAATGGCTCTCAAGATAATGAATTACCAGTCTTGGGGCTTGATCCATCATTCAGACAGAGGATCCCAGTATAGTAGTAAGGAATATACCTGTTTACTAAAAGAAAACCATATTCACATCAGTATGGGAACAGTTGCATGGGAAAACCCTTATGCTGAACGAATCAACGGAATTATTAAAAATGAATACCTCAAAAGATGGCAGATTAAGGACTTAAAAGACCTGAAGAAAAAAGTGGGAAAAGCAGTTGAACACTACAATACAAAAAGACTACACAGAGCTTTCAAAATGAAATTTACTCCTATGGGATTTTATCAAAAATTAGTACATTTATCTGCCCAAGAAAGACCGACGGTGATTGTTTATACCGAAGGAAAGAAAAACTTCGAAGGGGCGTCGAGCCCCTACGAAGTTTGCCCAAGAGAAGAACCTCTGGCTCATGATTGCCCGATGGAAATACTTAATGAATGTTGAACCAAACGGTCAACGCTATTTAGGGAAGTACAGGTTACCCTTTCTCCTTTTCCCTTTCCCCTTTCTCCTTTTCCCTTTAACCTTTCACTTTTTTCCTTTCTCCTTTTTTCATCCCTCTTCCTTCATCCTTCATCCTTTCAAAACCTTTGCACCTCAGCATCCCTCTGCGAGAACTTCCTCTAAAATCTCCACCAACTCCTCCGGCATCAACTGCAATCCCCCAGACTGAACCATCCTTCCTTCACCATCTATCAAAAGTTGATGGGGAGCTCCGACAATATTATATTGCTTCAAAAAAGAATGATCAAAGCCTTCTCCATTGGTGTATAGGTTGATACCTGTAGGTGAGGAATATCTACCCCCTTCTACACTTTTTTTCCACTTCTCATAATCACTATCCATACTGATGGAGATCAAAACAAAATCTTCCGAGCCCTCAAAATGCTTTTCTACTTTATGAAGGTGTGCTTCATAAAAATTGATACATGCCTTACAACCCGTAAACCAAAAGTCCAACAATACGGTCTTTCCCTCGAAATCTTCAAGCTTGACTTTTTCTCCATTCAGATTTTCAAATTCAAAGTTTTCTATAGGCTGTCCTGCACCTTGTCTATGGTATAGTTTTTCCAAATAGGGCCTGATATTTGGTTCCTCAATACTGCTAAGCGCTTTTTCAAGTACCTCTGACCCATTGGATAAGGTTCTATAATTCCCTATTATATATCTCCCAATCAAAAAGTCTCTAACATTTTCTTGGTAATTAGCTAAGCTGACAAACAAAGGCTGTTGCTTTAGCTGACTGATAGCCTTAGATTGATTGATTAGGAATTCCTGATAATAGATGGCTCTTTTGATAGTCTCTTCCTCAAATTCAAAATTCAGATTTCCAATTTCATTGAAATAGAATTCTTCAAGCTTTTCAACAAGGCTTTGGTTGCCAACTTTTTTTGAATGGATATATATCTGGGACCAATCAAGAACAAGCCTATTATATAATAAGCCTATTTCATTGGCAAGTAGGATTTCATAGACATCCTTTGATAACTGGCTTTGATAAGAATCCAATATTAGGAGAGACTTTTCTATTGGGATTTGCTCAGCCTCTGACTGCAACAAAGCGAGGTAACTTTCATCCAAAATAGGAAGACTCAAGACCTCTCCAAAATTTTGCAGAGCCTGTTCATAGATAAGCCGATTGTCATTCTTTTCTAAAAATTCCTCCAGACTGGATTGACTTCTGTGGGTATACCTTGCAGCTCTCTGAAATGAATAAGCTTGACGATGATTATTCAAGGCTCGCTGACATTCAAATAGGGGAGCAGATGGTCCACCAAATGTCAGAATATTTCGGAAAGGCTGAGAGTAAATTTTAATACTATCCCCTGGAAAGATTAGGTATTTATTAAAGGTCTCATTACTGCTCAGCGACAAACTGATATAGCTAGGTCCTTGAAGATCTGAAATGTTTACCGTGATTACTCGGTCACTGCTAGGAAACAATCCTTCAAGCATGCTTCCTTTTCTCAAAGGAATACGCTTAGAAACCTGACCTTCTGTAGATGCCAGTTGCCCAAAATAATAATCCCAAATACTTACTTTCAAAGTGTCAGGTTCCCGATCCGAGTACTTGATATACTTAAAGTAGACCAGTGCACTTTTCTCCATATCTTGTCCATCAGGAATGGCGTCCTCAAACGCCATCCCCTGAATAGACTGGGCGACAGCAATCCTTCCTGCTACCAATACAAGCAATAAAATCGTAATTATCTTCTTCATAACTTCTTATCGTTTAAAATTTCAACTACTCTTATTCTTTTCTTTTGCCTCTTAGTTCTCGAGTCTAAAATCTCGTCTCTTGCCTCTCGCATCTAAAGAAAACCCAAGCACAGTGGGCAGCAATGTGGCACGCTGCAAACCAGTTTAGCATCACTTGTTTTTAGGTTAGACATAGATTCCACTGGCCTGGGAAATTGAGGTGAAGCAACCTTTCTTGAAATTGGTTAATTGAGTTGGAGTTAGTGGATGAGATTGTGTCCTTTAGTTGTCATATCGACCAGAGGGAGATATCTCATCTTTAGGAATTATATTTATGTACTCCATACATTCCCGATCTCGTCTCTAGCTTCTCGTATCTCGACTCTCTCATCTCACCATAAGACATAGCAATCCCAGGAAGTATGTTTTTTGTGTTTTCATACTTTGGTTGTTTGAAGTCTTGAGGGAAACTGAATGTATTTGGAGAATCAGCAATCAGATTGACAGCGAAGCCAAATCTTTGTACATGGTACGTGGTACTTGGTACAATTCTCGCATTTGAGTTTCTTTAATCTTAGACAAGACAATACTATTCAGTGGAATATCCTCTGTAAGACTTGGGTTAATAAATTGATTTAAATTGAAAACCTTAAATAGCTTCTGCAGCAGCTATATAAAGATTGCGAGCTCACTTATTTGCGTAACTACCTTGGAAAAACGTATCTCTGTCAGTGGCTCGACTCGCATGTATAAAATAGGTTTAAATAGGGTTCTTCGGTTTCCGCTCAAAGAGGATATCGAATGGACTAGGGCAACCAGAAATACTGATTGCGTCTAATTGAATTCTATCAATTAAAACAGAAAATATATCTTTTAATCTTCCAGTTTTTGGATTCTTTTGAATAAAAGAAGTTGTTTTTTTCTGTTCCATTTTAATAAAATATTTATGTTGGAACGTCTTTTTTTAAGTAAGATCAGCATCAAAAAAAGAGGCGTGGGTCTTACTAACTGTCTTAGAGGTACTGGTATACCTGAGGAACAAGAAAGTAAGGAGCCCACGCCAAAGGCGTGAGCATTCTCACTTAATTACCCCGTTCCTCTTCAAATTACCAGTTTTCTAAGACGAGACGCTTAAGTGCAAATGCTAATAAAATTACATCCGCAATTTTATCAAAATGAATAGAATTCCTATCATGTTGATGTCTGTAAATTTATAAATAAATTTTAACACGACAAATATGTCCTGTTATTTTTTTAATATTTTTTCAAGTATTGTACCGTGGGTCAATTTAAGAATATAGAATTTTTAAAATTAGTAGGTTCAAGAATTGAATCAATAAGAAAATCGAAGAATCTAACACATGAGATTTTAGCTGAAAGAATGGATTTAAATGATGTTAGACAAATAGGTAGAGTTATTAATGCTGAGACAAATTTTAGTACTAGTGAAATTTACAGATTCTCAATGGCATTGGGTGTTCAACCAAAAGAATTATTTGATTTTGAAATTGACCTAAAAACTGATTTTAATAAAACTTCTGAATAAACTCTATCTTATCGGTTCAAGTCTCCTGACTTGGACCTTAACTAATTGCAGTTTTCAAACTGCCCCTCAAAGTCTCCAGACTTTCCTTCAAATGCCATAGGTTTACCTGCCGAAGGTAGGCATGACCGACCTCTTAACCCGGTATTTCAATACCGGGATCAAAAATCCAGATCGAATTTTGTTAGTGCTGTAGGTACGATGCACTGGATTCTTGATAGAGTAGGAGATCAGCTTACGATTTTTTTTTTAGTGATCAAAAAGAGAATTTGAAAATTAAACACCTACCTTCAAGAACTTAGTTCAAAAGGAATCACATTCAAAACACCATTCAAATAATTCCCTATATTTACAAACCAATACATTTAATTAGTCAAAATACCCTGTTCAAGGTATTTTTTGTTCAAAAGCTTATAAGTAGGTTTGGTGAATTAAAAATGCAGAACTGATAAATATGGATATCTAATCAGGCTTAACTATCAATTGTTAGAAAGCTAAGACTGATTTTTATCAGGGGTATTTAAAAGTTGCCAGTTAGACTAAAAAATAACACTACAACTATAAACTGACGACTAAAAACATAAACGAAATAACGCAGACAAACCATTATGACAGGTGACCAACATACAGACCATATTTCAAACAGACAGCGAGTAAGCCGACACTGAAAAAAAACTAAATTATCATGGCTGAAAACGTAAAATTCACAAAACAAGAAATTGAAAATGCAATAGATGTTTTCAAAAAGCTATCTATCCTGTTTGAAGAAAACAATGAATTGTTTCTTGAATTTAAATCAAAACCAATTAGATTTTTGCGGGAGTCAGGGCTTGCAATAATGAAGTATATAAATAATCAAAATCAAGATTTCTTTCTAAATAGATTTTCTTATGGTTTGAGAAACATTTTACGATTTAAAGATTTTTTTGACCGTTGCTCATGGTGCAAGATTATGGCTCTAACCATTATATATGCTCTATGCGGAAAGGCGAGATTAACAATAGATGCCTTCTGGGGGTTATTATCAAGTATTATCGAAGCTATTGAAAGCATCTTAAATATATCAAATGAAATGGCTCGTAATCTTTTAAATTATTTGAATAGTATTAATGACAGATTAAGTCCTTTTGGCTTAGCTAGACTGATTTGTGAGCAATCAGGTCATTGTTAATTCACAGACCAACACGGTACAGAAAATGAAAGTGAAACTCAACAATGACAATGGTTTGCAATAGTGGACAGACAGAAGGCCTACTGGTAACATTTTGCACAATAGAGAAAAGCCATGATTGATGTGAAAATCTATCATTGTTCCGATAGCTATCGCAATAGTGGTAGCTGTTTGCCCCTACTGGTTCAAGTCTCTTGACTTGAACCCAAAACACTGCAGTTTTCAAACTGCCCCTCAAAGTCTCCAGACTTTAAATCCAATGCCATAGGTTTACCTCCCGAAGGTAGACCTGCCTACAGAAGCTAGGTATGACCGACAAACTAACCATCAATTCAATGCTGAGCTAAAAGCGAACCTGTATCCGCCTAGTGCCGAAGGTATAACCGATATTTAAGACGATATAAAAAAACACCGAAAGGTGTTAAAATCCGCAAGGGTATTTACCCCGTGTGAAACTCGGGGTCTAGAATAATCCTAGAGAAGCCAAAGCTCACGACCCTGAAAGGTGTCGAATTTTCAGGCCTATTAGTTCAATTCTCCACTATTCCTGACCAATAAAAATACTTAACTCCGGGGGGGCACTTTGCAGCGCTGAAAGGGGGTCACTTTGACCGCTATATGCACCAATCGGTGAAACAGCATACTTTTCATTTGACGTTTAAGTCCCTTTGGTTCAAATCTCATGACCTGTCCTGCTAAGGAGGATTTACCTCACCTGTAGAGGCCTGGACCTACCACATCGCAGTTTTCAAACTGCTCCTCAAAGTCTCCAAACTTTCCTTCAAATGCCATCGGCATGACCGACCTCTTAACCCAGTATTTCAATGCCGGGCTCAAAAATCAAGTCCGACTTTTGTTAGTGCCGTAGGTACGGACGATATCAAAACCAGCTTCTTGAAATTTTTCCAAAACTTCGGAATCGAGACTATCATGTAAAACTCTAGAATCAACTCATTTTCCGTTAGCTTAGCTTCCAAATAAAATTACTTTGATGGGGTCTGCTTCTAGTTTAATGATTTCTAAGATAAAATTAATCTCTTTTTGTTTTTCTTCTGGCAAATGATTTAATAATTCATTCATTTTCAAAAATAATTATTAGCTCAAATATTTATTTTGGCAACTTTTAATAAATCCATGAATACCAATTCACAATATAAAAATAAATAAAACGAATGGCTTCTTCGTTGACAAATCTGTTTAAGATGTGACTTGATTTGACCTAAGTCTATGCTTAAAATCAGCAACTCTTTAGGATATTCTAATATTTGTCAAAAAATTAAAATTAATTTTGCGATTTTTGAAGGCTTTTGCCAATAACAAAAACAGAAACCAAACTTACAACCGTTCCGCCTGCAATAATCCCACCTACTGTAGTTTCTCCTGAATAAGCTAAAAAAGTACCACAACCAATCCCAACTAAACCAATAATCAAGCCAAACCATTGCCCTAAACCACTTTGCTTTGATTGACTATTTACAACCTTAGTTTCCAAGGACATTCTATGTTCTTGCTGTCTTTCTGCCATCTTCATGATCCTATCAGCTCCTTCAGGAATAACTGAATTATAACGAATCAAAGTGTCAGCATCTGGCAGTGGTCCAGAATGCGAACGTTCCTGTATCATTGTCACAGAAATACTCTTTAAAATCTCCTCTTTTTTCTTTGGCGTAACCCCTTGAAAAATTCTTGGATTTATCGTTGTCAGTTCTTGTTCCAACTCAATAAGTTCATCTGACCTATTATTATTCTCCGATTGTGAGATCTTTTTTTCTATTTCCTGTTTTGCCATAATTAAAAATCAAGACATAATTTAGCCTTGTTCTCTTTTTCAAATTTTTCATTTGATTGTCTAAAATCATTACCAACATTTTGCCAATCAGAAACCATGGCTTTAAAATCAGCCTCTTTTTCTGACTTAGAGTAATTATAATCGAAATAAGAACCTGCAATATTCAAAACACTTCCCATCCCTACTAGGAAATTATTTCTTGGCAATAAAAAATCTGTTCTATATTTTTCTTTTTTCTTGCTCATTTTTCTTCTGTTTAATATCTTGACTAGATAAATATACACAGTTTTCGCAAAACTATGCATTTCATCTTAAATTATATAATGATGAAACGTACTTTTTTAAAGCATGTTTTTGATTCTATCCAATGTTTAATGACCTAGCTAGCTTTTCGGAATTTACTCCGACCCCCAGCTTATCTAAATTTTTCCCTATCCTATGGATAGAGACCTAGATAAAAGGAATCAGATCATCTCGTTGGTGTCACCAAATTGATAGAAATTGGTAAAGGTGGAGAAAGAGAAGTTAAAGATGTAGCCCTAACAAGGTAATACTTGCTGTTCAGTAGCCCAACATGGAGATGCTTCTAAACCAGAATTAGCTTTAATTCAAACCTATTTGTTCAAGACCTAGTTTACCTTAGAAAAGGAAGATTTTAACCCAATTCTATGGCAGTTTTTAAATTGTATTTGTAATGCAAATAGACTTTCCTTCAAATACCCTCGGCATAATCGACCTCTTAACCCGGTATTTCAATACCGTGATCAAAAATCAAGACCCCTAGTGCCGAAGGTACAACCGATATTTAACATGATATAAAAAAACACCGAAAGGTGTTAAAATCCGCAAGGGTATTTACCCCGTGTGAAACTCGGGGACTAGAATACTCCGAGTAATATCCCAGGTTCTCGACCCTGAAAGGTGTCGAATTTTCTAACCAATCTGAAGGAAAACATCATCATTCTCAGAATTCAAATGTTAATACAGAACCTATTTTTTCACCTACTGGTATCCTAAGGACGGCCCTAGGTGAGGCTGCTTTTAAGTTGATTGAGGAAACCGTTAAAAAAATGGGTTAGCTCGCGAAGCTTGCAGCGAGATCCACCCATTTTTAGGTTGGAACAATTGACTTAAAATTAAATTGGGTATAGATCCGGTATATTTTACATATCTTCCTTCCCAATTTAAAAGCATCTCCTCAGGCCTAGATTTTTTGTTACTTTTTTATCGATGAAAAAAGTAAGAGGAAAAAATATATATCGCTTCAACACTTTCTCTCACTATCCAAGATGACGCTATTAGTTCAAGTCTCATGACCCTCCTAGTTCAAGTCTCCTGACTTGGACCCAAAAAACTGCAGTTTTCAAACTGCCCCTCAAAGTCTCCAGACTTTAAATCCAATGCCATCGGCATGACCGACATATTAACCCAGCAATTCATTGCTGGGACAAAAGCAAAATCGTTTTTCTTTAGTGCCGTAGGTACGACCGATATTGTGCCATGATGCAATTCTGCTGCTCCTCCTGGTTCAAGTCTTCAGACCTGCCTCCCTTTTGGGAGACTTGAACCCCACTGGTTCAAGTCTCATGACTTGGATCTACCACATTGCAGTTTTCAAACTACCCTACCAAAGTCTCCAGACTTTCCTCCAATGCCATAGGTTTAACCTCCGAAAGTAAGTCTATCCTAAAGTAGGTATGTATGACAGACTTACTAATCCAGCAATTTATTACTGGGCTAATGTAAAATCAAACATGCTAGAGTCAAAATCTATTGTTTAATGAAAATTTCTTGATCTAAGCCTTTCTTGTTCTTGTGAATGACGCCAATTAATTCAATTAAATTCTTTTCTTGAATATTTTCTAAAGAAAAGTTTATTTTTTGTGTATTGTACCTTATGGCATTGCCTTTTTTTTCTATTAACCTTTCAATATCATTAGGTATAAAAAAACTTGCTTTATCGCCTAGATACTTTTTATACTCATTTATATAAATCCCGATTCCTGCAAAATCAAAATCACCAAAATGTAAATATTTGTTTGAAATGGATTGTAGCCATTTGATTAGATCTCTACTCTGATTTTGTGGATATCGGCTGACGAAAAGTGGTTGAATATCTTTGAAAAGATGTTTTTGTCTTTCAATATATCGGAAGTTTTCAGGATTTTCAATTCCAACGATAATGACTGAAGGGTCTGGTAAAAAATTTGCATAGTCAAAAATGAATTGAAAAATCCCACTAGAAAAATTTAATACTATAGCCCTGTCATCTATTCTTGCTGCCAATGGCAGATAACTATTGATCAAAAAACCTTTGAAGGTTCTTACATTGATCAATTTGGAATCTGAAGAAATAGCAACTAGTTCATTTCGTTGCACATTTTCTTTTTGACTTATTTCAATATATTTTTCGAGGTCGGTTACTCCAAATTTGTTTTGTAAATAGTGAAATAAAGCCAGCCTATTTCTGAGCTTTAATTTTTTTTGGATTCTTCCATTTCTTTCTATAATACTTTCTGATACCAATTCCTCTATTAATGAATGTTTTGCCATACTAGCTGGAATTGTTGAGCCTTCTAAAAGTTGTAAAAGTTTTTGGGCTATATGTATTGGGATTTTCATCAGTTACTTACTGCTCTAGTTTGACAATTTTTCTTACCAAACGCTTTATATTCGTGATATTTCTGCTGTCTTTGGACAGTAAGTAGGTGTATCTATAATCTGTTGCATTAAGTGAAGTAGGAGAGCTGTTAATCAGTAAAATGTTCCTATCATTCGCAAATTTCAATATCCCCTTGACGTTATTCGGATGCAGTTTACCTATTTCATCCATCATACAGTGCAAACGAAATTCGTCCTTTTGCTTTTTAGAAGCTTTTTCTTTAAAAACATTTAAAAGCATAATGTTTATCATGGCCTTTACCAAAACATCTGTACCTTCAGAACCTACATTAGTGAGTTTTTCAACCCAACCAGTGTCATTGTCATTTTCTACAATTTTAAATAATAATTCAAACGAATCAGAAAGTGTAATTTCTTTTTCTTTTGAAGCATTCATTTCCTTAACGAGTTGTATCAGTAAAGAAATCGCTTTTTCATTATTATTTGATTGCCGATTAGAAGAAAATAAATTCGGCTTGCCAAGATCAAATGAATATTCCGTATTGAAGTTCTTGATTTCAACTAACAAAGTGAAAATCTTATTCTTACTTTCAATAGTTTTTAACTCCATGCTTTTTATGGCACCCACAAAATTTCTGGAAATAAAATCATTGTTGATCTCAGAAATTATTTTACTGATTTCACCTTCCTTCTCTATGAGAGAATTGGTTTCTTTTCCAATTTGGCGAATGATGTGAGTAAAGCGTTCTTCTACACGTTGTTTGTATTCTGCGATCTTATTTTCATCAACAAACTCTTTCAGCATATCAGCAAACTCAAAGTATTCACTTCTATCTGTAAATTTTACTTTAAATGTAAATAAATTCTTCTCTTGGAAATTACCTGCAAACTTATTGATGGCCTCCTGTAACTCAACATAACGTTTTGTAAGTGTATTGTCTGTCGTTTGTAAATCATTCGTCAGTGTGACACATGTTAAATCCGTTTTATGATCCCTAGTATAAGAGTTAATAAAATGTTCTACATCTGGATAAATTTCTGACTTAGTGAAATTATCAAAAGCAAGCAAATCTGCCTCAAAAGCATTTTTGGTATCATTTAATGCTGAAATTTCTGCTTTATGTAAAGCTATTTGTTGAACAAACTTATTCTTTTGCTGAAGGTACCTTGCGGCCTCGGTTTCTAATTGTTTATCCAACAAAGACTTTTTGCTTTTAAATTCTCCCTCTTTATCAAATAGCTCCCGTTTATCTTTATAATATTCAATTACTGTATCTCTATTGTTGTCTATATAGCCTAATTCAGAATCAATTTCAGATAAGCGCAATTCTATTTGAGCAATTCGTTCTATATTTGCACCTTTTGTGTCCAATTCATCTTTCTGATTAATTTTGATTTTTTCCACTTTAAGGCTTAAAACTTTTTCTTGTTCTCGAATTTGTTCATCCATTTCCTTAAAAAATTCAGACAATTTTCTGCTCTCTTCTTTTATTTTGGTTTCCTTTTCTTTCTTTTTTATTTCAATTGTCTTGGAAATAGTTTGCTCTATTTTTTGCACTTGTTCTTCTGCTAAAGTCTTCTCTTCGCTTAGCTTTGAAAGGGTAAATTCAATTTTTTCTATCTCTAACTTCTGTTCATTTTTTGCTTTATTTCCCCATTCGGATAACCGGACAGATAATTCTTCCAGTTTGGATTGGCTCTTTTCTATATTGTATTGACTTTGCTGGATAAGCTCCTTTTGCTCTCTTATTTTTGGTTGAAATTTTCGCTTTAATTTTTCTAGTTCATCATTCAGATCTGAATTCGTTTTGCTGATATTTTTCTTTATAGCAAGAATTCTATTTTTATATCCCTCTTGTTCTTTTTGCAGATCAGCAACTGTTTTTACACGCTTTTTGATCTCTGAGGTATCAAGGCTGATACCATAAAAACTAATGTTAGTATCAGCAACGATTTTAGGATTTAATCCCTTCAGAAACAAAACATTGTCTTCATCAACTACTTTCCCTATAGTTTTGTCCCAATCAGGAACATGTTCATTCAGCCACCCATAAAGAGAATCCTTACTATTCTCAATTTTAATTTCTCTTGCATTAATCTCCTTGTTGTATTTTTCCTGATCTTCTATCAGTTTTTCAATTTTTCTTTCAGTAACTGCTTTGAGATTTTTTTCATCAAACTCCCATTGCCTTTGAAGAGTGGAAATTTCATCTTTTGCCTGTTTGCTATTCCTGTCTTCTTTTAAAATATTTGACTTAATAATTTCAATTTCAACTTTCACGTTGTCAATTTCAATTTCGTAGAATCGTTTGACTCTCACCTCTGATAGTTTGATTCTGTTATTCGTAATTAAACTCTCTTTTTCTTTAACGTTTGTGTTGGCAGTTTCTAAAGTTTCTTTCTGTTGTTTGTGAATTCCCTCATAAATCAAATCGTATTGTTTATTTAAATCTTTTTCAAAAAGATTTAAATCACGCTCTTTTTGATTCTTCATAGATCCTTTATTGTTCAAAAATGCTTGAAGCTGATTTTCTAACTGTCTTAGCTGCGCTTCATAGCGCTGTTGAATCTCAAGAAACTTAGATGTAAGTATATCTTTTTCTTCAATAAGGTTTTTCTTTTCCAAATCCAAGAGTGCTTTTTTTGAAACACGATTTATGATGATTTCAATATTTAATGTTTGGTAGGCATCACGCTTATTTTTAATTTCTTTGAGTTTTTCTAACACAACACCAATTTGTCTTTGAACTTCACCTTTCTTTTTTTCAAAAACAGTATCATGGTCCTTGAGTTTCCCATTTTCTCTATCTCTTTTTGATTCTTCTGCGTTTAGAAGCAGTTGGACCTTTGGTTGTTTTTCTTTTACATTATCCAAAGCAAAACCTAATTGGAAAGCCAAATCCTTTTTCTTTTGATCTAAATACCTAAGGGCAGCATAAGTAGAAGCAACTTTTTCAGCTTGTTTCTCTATTTTTCCATCGGTCCATTTTCTGATGTCATTCAAATCAGTTTCAAAATCTCGAAGATGTGTTTGGGAATAGGTTGTGAGATCTATTTTTACATCATCTTCATTCAATGATTTAATTATAGTTCCTTTTACAAACTCAGCATCTAATTTTGCATTTAAGAAAACATTGGCAATAGTTCTTGGAATGTTTTGATATTGTCTACTCTCAATTAAGGCGTATTTTCTAAATTCATTTTGAAGTCCTTTGTTATTACCATACAAAATATTTCTAAACTCTTCATAACTACTAACAATCCTAGTAGAATCAATTTTTCCTAATGTTTCTCTGATCTTATCCCAGGTTTCAAAGGCCTTTCCTTCCTTGTCAATAAAAAAATCTTTATTGTACTCTGCATTAAAAAAACGAAAAGCAACTCTTCCCAGTGCCTTGAAACTTACGACACAATATTTACCAGCTTCTGTCTGCACTTCATAAATGATATATGAGTTTTGATATGGAAAATAATATTCATTGTAATTTTTCTTTTCTCGAGGAATCCCCAATTTTTGAGTGTCGGCATTGTAAAAGAAAAGAATGGCTCTAAGCAGAGTGCTTTTTCCTACACCTTGTGTTCCAATGAAATGAACATTACCATCCAAATCAACTTCGCCATATTTCAGCGATTTATCTGCACTATTTATGAATACTATTTTACTCAGGTATCTCATCTTTTACTTCATCGGGGATATTGATGGCTAAAATCAACTGTTCAAGATACTTGAATGAAGTTAATATTTTGAATTGGTGGGTGATTTCGTTCTCTAATTCAATAAAAGTATCGTCTATCAACTTCTTTAAAATTTTATCTAAAATATCTTGATGTTTAATCTTGTCTGTATGCTTCTTCAAGCTATCCAATTTTGCTTCTAGTTCAGCATCAGTATTTATTCTAACCAAAATATCAGCACTTGTAAAGCGATAACCTGCAGTGAAAGCGTTATCAAAAGTTTTGAAAAAATCAAGAATATCAATCCATTCAAAGGCCTTTTCTATTTTCTTTTCAAGGTCAACCCTAGTTTCTGGTCTGCTAAAATAGAAATATTCATCGCCCTTTTCTAAAACAAAATTTATATTAGTAAAATAAGCATATAAATTTTCAAAATGATAATCATCCTCCATCACAGTGTATAAATTTCTGATAATCTTATCGGAACTATTAGAACTGATAAATTGTCCCTTGCTAAGAATCTTAAATATGTCAGCTGTTTGTATAGGTACTTCCATCATGTTTATTTTGGGAAAATCATTGCAAATTCAATTTTTCCTTTTTCAGAAAACTGGTCTGTAATTTCAAAAATACTTTCATATTGTGAAACCATTTGACAATAAATAGTGACGCGCTCCTCAAATGAGACATCTTTTGAAAAGTTATAACTTATTACAAAGTCGAATAAATTATTACTTCCCGCAACAAATCCATTTTTTACTTCTTCTAAATTAATCTGTACCTCTTCTTCAATTTGTGTCTCCAGATATTCATCAGAAATTTTGTCTGCAACAGGTTGCTTATGTTTAACTCCTGATTTTAGACGTATGGCTATTTTCTGAATACTCTTAAATGCTCCCTCGTCGGTTTGTAGGTTTTCAAGAGAAAGTTTAAGTGGATAACTTGGATTAGGTTCAAAGACCACATGGCGATTAATTGCCAAAACCTGTTTTAAATCAGTGGTACTCTCAAGAATAAATTGGTCTTTTAAATATTTTATTTGTCTTAGCTTTTCTACTATACCACTTTGAAGTTGAATTTGATTCAAAAAGGCTATTACTTGCTTTTCTATTTCTATGAGATTATGCGTACATTTTTGAAGTTGTAATTTAAGTTGAACAATTATGCGACTTAATTCTTCATCTGTTGCTGTTTTAAAAAATGTAATATCATCTTCTGTAATCAGATGTTCAGTTTGTTCAATAAGTTTGGTAATGTCTCTACGTTTATTATCAAGATTTATCAGTTTGGATCGTTTGTTTTTGTAATTTGGCTCAGTTTTAAAAGTATTTTCTATGTTTCTTTTTAAATCAACGACATTCCTTAAAGTGATAATACCTATTTTTCTAAACGTATTTTTGATTATCCGAAGGTATTCATATTTCCTTTGTTCATTTTGTTCGTTGAAGTAATAGTTAATATTCTGTTTTACTTTTTCAAGGTTTTCGTTAATGTAAGAAGTATTTATTTCTTCATTTGCTTCCAAAACTTGCTCAAAAAAATGCAAATATAAATCATCTATTTCAAGGGTGTTTCCATTTTGGCGTATTACAGAACGGTCTATTAGGTATTGGATTTTGTTTTCATTATCCTCGACCAATTCAAGAGCGTATTCAAATTTATAATCTGTAGTTTTTCTTCTCTTAAACATTTCTGAAAGGAGCTTCTCCTCTCTGTGAAGTGTAGATAATAATTCTTTTATGTTTGAAAACGTGTTCATTTATTTGATAAAGGTAACCTTCAAATATAACCTTTAAATCATTTAACCCTTTAATCTTTTACAATTAAACTAGCTCACTTAATAACCAGTTAACCAGTTAACCAATTAACCACCTTTAACCTTTTAACCCTCTAATCATTTACAATTAAACTATCTCACTTAATAATCAATTAACCAGTTAACCACATGTCCGCCGTGGCGGAATTAACCCTTTTAACCCCTTTAACCTTTCCCCTTTTTCCTTTCGCCATTTTTCCATTTCATCCTTCATCCTTCATAATTCTGCATATAGCGGTCAAAGTGACCCCCTATCAGCGCTGCAAAGTGACCCCCCGGAGTTAAGTAGTTTTTTTGGTCAGGAATAGTGGACTTACATCGCGTTAAAGTTATTGTTTTTCGGGATTAATATTACGTTTTCTTCTCAGGGATTCTCCCTTTAGTTCTATCCGGTGAGCATCGTGCACAATTCTGTCCAAAATAGCATCTGCAAGAGTTTGATCTCCGATTATTTCATACCATGCACTGACCGGTAACTGCGAAGTGATGATGGTGGACTTTTTACCATGTCGGTCCTCTATAATCTCCATCAGCAACATTCTGCTCTGAACATCCAGGGGTTGTATCCCAAAGTCATCGAGTATCAACACATCAAGTTTTTCGAGTTTGAGCATCTCTTTGATAGAAGATCCATCAGCCTTAGCCATTTTCAGTTGGGTAAGCAACTTAGTCGTATTCGCATAAAGGACTTTGTGTCCCTTGCTACAAGCCTGATTGCCCAAGGCACAGGCAAGATAACTCTTACCTGTGCCTGTACTTCCTGTCATCAGAATGTTTTCTCCTTTGTGGATGTATGCTCCGTCTGCGAGTCTCAATAGTTGATTTTTGTCCAGTTCACGCCCGGGACGAAAATCCAGTTCCTCGACAGTGGCTTTGTATCGGAAACGTGCACCACGAAGGCTTCGATCCATCCTGCGGTTTTGACGGTCATCCCATTCGTTTTCCACGAGCAGACTAATCAGTTCATCCGGTGTAAGGGATGACAGAGAGCCGGATTCTGTGGCATGACTGAAGCTTCGTGACATGCCGTAAAGCTTCATTTTTCTCATTTTTTCAATTGTTTCTTGTATCATTGGAATTGGTGTTTGTTAACTGAAGTATCTGTTGCCACGGATGTTGTGGTGTTTGGGCATCTGGGAAGACTCCTCCAGCTGTTCATCGGAAAAACTGATTGCGTCTAAATTTTTGGAAAGGATCTGTTCAATCATAGGATAGGTGTAAACACCATACTCTGACGCTCTTTTGCAGGCTCCAGTGATCCGCTGTGAACCCACTTTGCGGGCAAGATGAAGGATCCCGGAGCAGGATCTATAACCTTGCTCCGGATGGGGAATAGATTCCATCAGGCTGGATAGGAATTTCCCTACCTCCTTGCTGATCTTATTGCCTTCACTTACAAAGAATTCATAACTCCAATCGGATACATACTTCTGGTTTCCGGCCAGATGATCCCTTAGTGTCGTGTACTTATGCTTCCTTTTATCGCGTTTGTGTTTGGCTATAGGATGATACTTGTAAAAGACCTCTAACCGGTCATCATTGAAAAGGACTTTGACTTTCTTCCCCATATACTGATGGGGGACACTGTAGTAGTGTTTATCCTCTCCAAGACATATGTGGGTGTTTTTCATTACAGTGCACACTTTGACACTCATCAGCTGATAAGGAAGTTCGGGAAGTGCCAGCAGACTGTTCCGCTCAAGTGTCTCAAACTGTTCCCTGCGACTTTCCTCACCTCTGAGTGCATAGTCATTGTAGTTGGATACCAAAGGAACAAGTGCTTCATTAAGGCTTTCTAAGGATAAAAACACCTTTCCCTGAAGAGCTACATAAATCCGCTGATATACCAGTCTTACAGCACCTTCGACCAGAGACTTTTCTCTTGGCTGACGCGGTCTTGCCGGAATGATAGTGGTGTTGTAATGCTCAGCAAAGGTTTCAAAGGTCTCGTTCAGGACTGGAGAGTATTTGCTGCCTTTGGTAACTGCAGACCGGAGGTTGTCAGGCACGATTACCCTTGGAACCCCGCCGAAGAACTCCAGCATCCTTGTGCAGCTTCCGATGAAGTCGGGTTTCTTCTGGGTGTAAGTGGCTTCCACATAAGTGTATTGAGTACAGCCCAGCGTAGCCACAAATACCTCTACAGGAAAATGCTCCCCTGTATCGGGATCAGTGACATAGAGCTTTTTACCCGCATAGTCGATGAATACTTTATCTCCGGCTAGGTGCTCAAAATGCATCGTTAGCCCCTGCTTACCCACGTATTGCCGAATATGTTTGCGGAACTGGCTGGCCTGAAAACCGTCAGGATGCTTCTGTCGGTATTCTTCCCAGAGACGCTGACGTGTCATGCCTTTTATTCGCAACTTCTTAACGATCCCAGGCAATAAAGGAAGTAATACTTCCAGCCTGTCACTTTGCTGCACAGGGGCTGGTGGACCTAATATTAATTCAGCTAAACCTTCATCGGAAAGCTGATTAACCTCTTCAAAGGAAAGGCCTGTTTGTTGAAATCTTTTAAGATAGGACTTGACAGTATTGCGGGAGACTCCCGTCAATTTGCTGAGCTGCTTGGAGCCATGGCCTTCAAAATGGCCTCGTAAAATTTGTTTGATCTTGTTCATGGTAAGAGTGCGATTGGCCATGGGAATGCTTAATTGTTTGCACTCCTAACAGGACTTAAAAGCCTCTTATTCCATTCCAGAAAAATAACTTTTGACGGGGGTCAATTTACATCACCAGCCGGGGGTCAATTTGAATCACCAGCTGGGGGTCAATTTAAATCGTCAGAAGGGGGTCAACTTCATCATTTTTTGCAAATGATATTTGAAGAGCCGGCTTTTTCATGAAGGTTATCGACATTTTGCGTAATTATGCTCACATCAAAGAATTCCTGAAGCTTAGCAAGTTCGAGGTGAGCTAAGTTTGGGTGGACTGATAGCGCTTGCTTTCTTCGTTGATTGTAAAACTCCAAGACAACTTTCTTATTTTTTTTCCAACCTTCAGGTGATGCAACTTCCATGACATCATGACCTTCCCAAAGCCCATTACTATCCCTAAAAGTTGCAATTCCACTTTCGGCAGATATTCCAGCACCAGTTAATGCTACAAGCTTTTTCTTCATTTTATAAAGGTTTATAATCCAAGGGAAGCAAATCACCTGTTTTTAGCCAACCCATATAGCCTTCGAACAAGAGATCGTAGGGAGGGGAGAAACTTCCGTTTTCATAAATTTCAATTTTTCCATTGAGAAAGTGAATCAAACTTTCTTGATTTTCGGCTTTATATGGTAAGATATAATTTGCATCAGGCTTTGCTTTCGTATAGATGACCTGGAGATAATCTTCAAAGTGAAGTGTTATTTTACCTGCATCTTCTTTTGTGATATACTGGTAGAGATCTATAGGGTTTTTTTCAAGTTGATCTATAGTTTTTGGAAGCTTTTTCAATCTTGCAAATTCTTCAATAGTGTAAGGAGTTGGTCTGCCTAACCTTATGTTTTGCGCAATGCTATCTAAATGCTCCTCTGATGGTCGATTAATGTTAGGGATTTTTCTAAGTCTTCTTACTAAAAACCCCTCTTCTTCAACTTTATTGTTGTATATCGCTCTAAGCAAATGCATAGAACTTCCTTCGTAGGCCTTTTTTCTATTGGTTTCAATCTGTTTTTTCTTTCTTTTAGAAAGGCCGTCATACTCAGTAAAGTAGGAGTATCCTCCATAGAAAATCTTTTTCTCAGCCAAAGAATATTCAAACGTATGAAGCAAATACCTGATAGTATAACCTAAATTTGGGTTTTCTATGATTAAATCTTGATTGGCTTTTGCTAAAAGTGTTCTTGGAATACTTTGATCATCTAAAATCAATATATTAGGATTGACCAATTTACTTTTCAGAGAATTGGTACTATTTCCTAGGAAAAAGCCTTTAAAAACCTCAAGGTTTCCGTACCATAACTGGTCTCTTTTCGAAACAACTTCAACTTCTGTTAGTTCTAAATCATCAGTAGCTAACTTGAATCTATAGAGTCTGTTTTGTATTTCGGACTGTTCAAGTTCAAAATTGAGTGTAGTGAACCCTAAAGATTTAATAATTAATTCATGTTTGCCTTCATTGAGTGTCAAATTGAAATGCCCCAAAGAATCGCTCAAAGTCCCAATACTTGTATTACTAAGAAATATCATTGCGTATGGGATTGGGGTATTATTATTTTCATTTTCAACAATGCCTCTCAAGGTCACTTGTGAATAGGATTTACCAGCATTGAGTAAAATAAAAAATAGCAGCAAGGATATACGGAACTTCATGTTACAATTTAGTAGCATAATCTTAGAGAATAAAGAGTGCCAATTGAGATATTTATAAGATCAATTTCAGAATTAAAAGTTAGAACAAAAAAAGCAGGACTTTCGACCTGCTCTTTCATTACTTTTTCTTGGTGAATCTTCCCTTTTTCTTTTCAGGTTGATTTTCTATAATTTCGATTGTTTCTGCATAGCTCAATTCAGCTGCATCTTTGTCTTTAGGGATTTTGAAATTGTTTTTACCAAATTTAATGTAGGGTCCCCATCTGCCATTGAGGATTTGAATTTCTTCATTTTCCTCAAACGTTTTGATATGCTTTTCTGCATCAGCTTTCCTTTTGGCTTTAATGAGTTCAATGGCTTCTTCTTCATTGATGCTCAGAGGGTCATGTTCTTTTCCTAAAGAGACAAATTTACTATCGTGTCTCAAATATGGTCCAAACCTTCCAATAGCAGCGACAATTTTTTTGTCTTCAAAATTTCCAACATCTCTTGGTAGTTTGAACAATTCCAAAGCATCTTCAAGTGAAATATTTTCAATGAATTGACCTTTTTTAAGACTTGCAAATTGTTTTTCCTCGTCTTCTTGGTCTCCGATTTGAACCAAGGGGCCAAATTTCCCTAATCTGGCAATAATTTTTTTCCCTGATTTAGGATCTATTCCTATTTCCCTCGAAGTATTGATATCTTCTCTTGCTACATTGGAAGTCTCCTCAACTCTAGTGTGAAATGCTCCATAGAAATTTTGGATCATGTCCTCCCAGTTTTGAGTTCCATGTGCTATTTCATCAAATTCTTTTTCTACTCTAGCAGTAAATGTAAAATCAATAACATTGGGGAAATGTTCTACCAAAAAGTCATTTACCACCATCGCTATATTAGTAGGGAATAATTTGTTTTTATCCGCTCCTGCAATTTCAGTTTTTGATTCCTTTTTGAACTCGCCCTTAGCAATCTTCATTTCTACATACTTTCTTTCATTTCCATCACGTGATTCTTTGATCACATAATTTCTTTTTTGAATTGTAGAAATGGTAGGTGCATAAGTAGAGGGTCTTCCTATACCCATCTCTTCCAATTTTTTCACCAAAGAAGCTTCAGTATATCTCGGAGCAGGTCTTGAGAAGGTTTCTCTACCTTTCATTTCAGTCAACTTCAGAGTCTGACCAACAGTCAATGGAGGAAGTAAACCTTTTTCTGTACTTTCTTCATCCTCTTCTTCATCATCGGTACTTTCTAAATAGACCTTTAAAAAGCCTTCAAACTTGATGACTTCGCCACTTGCAGAAAGTGTCTGTGGTAAGGTAGAAATGGCAATGCTAACATTTGTTTTTTCAAGTTCAGCATCTGCCATTTGCGAAGCGATCGCTCTTTTCCAAATCAATTCATATAGGCGCTGCTCGTTTCTATCACCAGATGTGTCATGTTTGGAGAAGTCCGTTGGTCGAATAGCTTCGTGAGCTTCTTGAGCCCCTTCTGATTTGGTTGTATATTTTCTTGATTTATGAAACTCAGGTCCGTAAGCAGAGGTAATTTCATTTTTTGCAGCCGCCATTGCATCATCTGAAAGGTTGGTGCTGTCCGTTCTCATGTAGGTAATCTTACCAGCTTCATACAGCTTTTGAGCCACCGACATGGTCTGTGCTACTGAAAAGCTAAGTTTTCTACTTGCTTCTTGCTGTAAGGTTGATGTTGTAAATGGTGCAGAAGGGGTTTTTTTGCCTGGCTTTTTCTCCAAACTTTTGATGCTGAAATCAGCACCCAAACACTTTTTCAAAAAATCTTCCGCTTCTTCTTGAGTTTCGAATTTCTTTGGTAATTCTGCTGAAAGTGTTTTCCCTTCAACATCAAAAAGTGCTGTGATTCTGTAAGAAGACTTTGAATTGAATTTTTCGACCTCTCTTTCACGCTCCACGATGAGTCTTACAGCTACAGATTGAACTCTGCCAGCTGAAAGTCCTGCTTTGATTTTTTTCCAAAGAATCGGAGAAAGCTCAAAACCAACTAATCGATCTAAAATCCTCCTAGCTTGCTGTGCATTGACTAAATCATAATCAATTGTCCTTGGGTTTTCGATTGCCTTGGTGATTGCATTTTTGGTGATTTCTCTAAAGACGATTCTTTTGCTGTTTTCATCCTTTAGTTTCAAAACCTCTTTTAAATGCCAGCTTATAGCTTCTCCTTCGCGGTCATCATCACTAGCTAGGTAAACCATTTCAGCATCTTTGACAAGATTTTTGAGTTGTTTTATAACTTCTTTTTTGTCTGCAGTGACTTCGTAAGTAGGTTTGAATTTATTTTGAATGTCTATGGCTTTGTCTCCTTTTGGTAAATCTCTGACATGACCATAACTAGAAGCGACTTTAAAATCCTTCCCTAAATATCCTTCTATGGTCTTTGCTTTGGCAGGGGACTCGACTATGACTAAATTTTTTGACATATTTTTCTAAAATTAAAACAATGCATTTATTAAAATACACATTTAAAATCTAAAAATAGATGCGATTACCTTGTATTCCAAATTATCAAAGGTACTATCTTCGATTTGGCATGATTATTTCAATTAGTTTTGAAGTGAAAATTAAATTGCAGGAATGAATAGTAATAAAATATTAGTGATTTTAAGACACGGTGAGGCAGATTTTAATGTTGGTCGTGGGACAGATTATGATCGAGAGCTAAGTAATATTGGGAAGTCTCAATTGACAAGGTTAAAGTCACTTTTTGAAAAAACCGGAATCTTTGTAAATAGAGTAATTTCAAGTTCTGCCAAACGAACAAGGCAGACGACAGAAATTATTTGTAGCAATTTTGAATCTTCAATTATTGAATATAAGAATGACTTTTATGATGCTGAATTTCCGTCAATTCAAAAAGTCCTAGAAAGTGTAGATAAGGATGATCAATGTGTAATGGTAGTTGGTCATAATCCAGGAGTAAGTGCATTGGTGTCTTATATTGCAGATCAAGGATACTTATCAATTCAACCTGGGATGATGGTTATCATTGAGTTAACTATCGATGATTGGAAACATTTAGGAAGTGGCACGGGAATAGTCAGAGAAGTTTTACAATAAGCTGTTGAATATTCGCTTCTTCAAGGAATTAATATTTTATCAACTTGTTTAAACTTACAGTTGAATTTTGTTTTTTTACAGAATAAACAGATTGAATCAAATCATTTTGAAATTTTAAAATTAAAAATAATGTCTTTGAAACATCAAATAATAGATAGTTTTGACCCTAATGGGGTAAGTACTTATAATAGTCTTTTTGGTCTCCCATTTGATGAAATTACAGCAGAATTGATCATCATTCCAGTTCCCTGGGAAGTGACTGTTTCATATTCACCTGGCACAGCCGATGGCCCTGAGGCTATTTTGAATGCTTCGATGCAAGTGGATTTATTTCAAGATGACATTAAAGATGCTTGGAAAATGGGGATTCATATGCTTACGATTCCTGAAGAAATTGCAAATAAGAGTTCTAACTTTAGAATATTAGCGAAAAATTATATTGACTGGTTAGAAAAAGGAGCTCCTGAAGTTGAATTAGAAAGATTTGCTGCAGTACCAGATTTGATCAACAAGGCAAGTGCTGAGATGAACGATTGGGTCTATGAGCAAGCTAAAAAGTATAGAAGTCAAGGAAAGATGGTTGCGCTCTTAGGAGGAGACCACAGCACACCATTAGGCTTGATTAAGGCATTAGCTGATGATCACGATAATTTTGGAATACTTCAGATTGACGCTCATGCAGATCTAAGGGTAGCATATGAAAATTTTGAATACTCTCATGCATCTATAGCTTATAATGCTTTGAAGTTTCCACAAATCAGTAAATTGGTACAAGTAGGTATTAGAGATTATTGTGAAGCGGAGGCGATAATGGCTAAAGAGAACAATAGAATCACTACATTTTATGATAAAGAAATAAAGAAAGAATCCTATGAAGGAAAAGCTTGGAAAATCATTTGTGATGAAATTGTAGAGCAATTACCACAAGAAGTTTATGTTACTATTGATATTGATGGATTTGACCCTAAGCTTTGCCCTAATACTGGAACACCCGTAGCTGGTGGTTTTGAATTGGATCAAATTATGTATTTGGTGCGAGAAGTAGTGAAGTCAGGGAGAAGGTTAATTGGATTTGACTTGGTAGAAGTAGCTCCAGGTCCAGAAGGTGACGAGTGGGATGGAAATGTAGGTGCTCGAATTCTTTACAGAATGGCAAATCTTTATGGAGCTTCTCAAGGAAGATTGAATTTGAAATATTTGAATTTAATTGGTACTCTTCATCTGTAACAGGCTCCAACCAAAAAGCTCCACCAATATTGATATTGGTTCCTATTGCTATATGTGTCATTGCATCTGTATCTGTTGCTCCGTGCCAATGTTCGATGTTGTGAGGACATTTTATAACATCGCCTTTTTCAATGGTTTCAATTGGCTTTCCCCTTTCTTGATACAAACCTTTCCCATCTGTTACCAAAAGTATTTGTCCTCCCAAATGATAATGCCAATTTGTCCTTGCTCCAGGTTCAAACGTAACGGAACCAATGTTTACATTGTGAGTGGTATCGGGCTCAACCAAATAATTTAACCAAACTGTTCCTGTAAAATTTGTGCTTGTTACTTTTTTACCTTTAGAAAACGCAGGTTCATTTTGGGACTTTAGCTCAGTAGATTTTTGATTTTGTAACTACTCAGGTTGTAAATTAGCTATATGATTTAGATTTTCTAAGATATTTCCCGAACGTTTGATCAGGGTATCCACGACGGATCTTATAACACAGAAGTTTTCAGCTCCATTGTTGGATTTGAACTGTCCTGATATTTTTTGTTTCACCTTGATGTTGCGTATGGCTCTTTCAGAGGCATTGTTATCCGGTGGTACTTTTTGGTGATAGAGAAAAGTAAAAAGTGACTTTCTGTATTTCAGGAGTCTTTTTTGTAGGGATACTGCTTCTTTATGTTTTGACTCTACAGGTTGGGCGAGTAGGTTATCCATCTTCTCTTCAATGGAAGCAATACTCCTGCTATTCTCTGTATCCGGTAGTTTTTTGAGTTTTCTCTTTAGTGAGATAGCTTCCCTGAACAGGGCCCTAAGGCTGTCAGCCCATTTAGATTTATAGCGTTCAACAATGTAGTTGAGCTCCCTAAGCAGATGTGCACAACAAAGCTGGTGCAGATTTTCCGAATAGTTGAAGTACGCCCTCCATGCATCGTGGCACAATACTGCCTTTCCGAACCCATCGGGAAAATGTGTATTCATCGCCTTAAGTCCACGTGATTCAGATATAGCTAACAGGGTGAGTTCCTCGGTCTGATAAGTCCAGACCCACTGTTTGTTTCCATCCACTTTAGCCCCAGTCTCGTCAGCTCCTATCACAGGACTTTTAGAGACTGCCGTCTTTATCTTTTGCATATATTGGTGCAGACTTGCGGGCAAACCTACCGATAATGTTATCGATACTCCCCTCGCTGAGATTAATACCGAAGCAGTCCCTGAGAAGTTCTTTCATCCTTCTATAGGGAACATACTGTCTGGCATGCAGATAACCGACAATGGTTTCAACACCGCTCCCGTACTGTATGGGGGCATTGATATTGTCAGGGAATGACCCACTGATCTTTTCTCCACAGGAACAGTTTTTGGAAAAGATTCTATGCTCGGTACATACCACTTTAATCACAGGAAGATCCAGGACCTGTCTTTTGGAGGACAGTTCTGCTGGAACCGCCGACAGATCACCACCACAGCAGGTACAGAATAAAGGGATGTGGTTTTCTATTATGTCCGGGGAGGATGTCATTTCAAGGGTATGGCCTTTGTGTCCAGGCTGACCGCCGGTTTTGCGCCCTGTATCCTGACGGAGACTCTGATTTTTTTTGGGGCGGTTCTCGTCTTTTGAAGGGGGAACCGAGCTGTTGCGGCTGTTTTTTGGATTACGGTAACGGGCAAGCTCATTTTCCAAATCGGATACCCTAGATTTTAAAGACTTGACCTCCTCCATAAGCTGGAGGTTCATCTTGATCAGTTCCTGAATAAGCGTATCTCTGTGGTCCAATATCCTATAGAAATGTTTCCTGAATATCAGCACATAATCCCATGAATACCAATAATCCACGCTGTTTTTCCCCACAAAAAAATGTGGATAAACCAACTTTAAAGCTGATTTTCGTACATTCACATACAAATACGCATCAATACACCACAGAGGGCAACAAGACTCCAAATACTTGAATATTGGTCAGTAAATAATGTACCTGAGTAGTTACTTGATTTTTATTACATGACAAAAATAGAATGATCACAAGTGGGAGAAGAAATTTATCAATATTTTTCATTGTCTTTTTTTTAAAGATTGGTTTGAAAATAACTAAATAATTTATTTACTGCTTGATCAACATACTCCGGTTCCCAATAGGTCTGTATATGGGTAGCCCCATCAATAAGAAACAATTCCTTGTTCTTTGCATTAGTAGCTTTATGGAAAGCCTCGTCTGTCATATAATAGCTGTCAGCTTTGCTCCCGGCAATCATCAATAAGGGCTGGTTGATTAAATCCATATTTGTGCTTGCATCAAAAGTCATTAATTCCAACAGGCTACTTTTAGTGTATTTAAAAGTAGAATTTGGATGGGCATGTGTTTTACCATAATATTCAAATCCTTCACGGTATAAGTCAAACGGCAATGCTGCAATCTGCGCATCCGTAGGCTGTGCGTCTCCCAAATACAATATTTCCCCTCCTGCTGCTTCTTGCGCCCGTGCATCGGAAGCCTCTTGCAACCTTTCCTGGATAGTTGAAAATTGTGAGTTCATAAAACCGTTGCGCCTAACTAAGCCTGAATTGAACATGCTTAAAGTAGCTATGACCTTGAACCTTTTGTCTGACTGGGCTGCTTTCAATGCGTACCCCCCTCCTCCGCAGATCCCTAGCAATCCCAATCTTGAGGTATCCACCCCAGGGTATTGTGAAATAAAATCAGCCATGGCATGAATATCTTCTATTCTGTTTGAGGGTTTATCTACGTTTCTAGGTGTGCCTCCACTACCGCCCTGATAGGCTGCATCCGCCGTAATGGTTATAAATCCATTTTCAGCTAAACGCTGAGCATACAGCCCTGCAACTTGTTCCTTTACCCCTCCATTTGGATGGGCAATAACAATAGTGGGATACTTTTGAGAAGCATCAAAATTTGCTGGTATATAAACATTTGCAACAATGGCAATGTCTTTGATTTTATATGTAACAGGGTCAATATTAACTTTTCCCTTAATATTTTCTGCAATAGCCCCTTGGTAAACCAAAGAATAAGGATTTTTCTTTGGCTGCATTTGGGCAGTTTGAGCATTTGATAAATTTATGGCTAGCATCGGAATTAATAATGATGTTATTAACAATATCTTTTTCATCTCTTTATATTTTATTGCCTATTCAGCACTTCGTCCAAAACTGCTTTTGCTGCTTTGGTTTTCTTTCTTCCTAGAATTGGTTTGATTTCCGAAATAAATTCATTCAGCTGATCAGAAGTTAAGCCTACATTTAAACAAATGGCCAGGTGTGAACGAAGCATTGGCTCTACCCTGCCAACTGTACTTAGAACTGAAATAGTTACCAATTGCCTCTCCGGGTAAGCCAAAACATCTCTTTCAAAAATATCTGCAAACAAATGTTTTTTCAGGAATGTGTCTATCACGGGAGCAAATGCTGAATAGCCAGTAAGTGAGTCGGGTTGTGGTATCTGGGTTAGTTCCCCTATGATTTTTTTGCCCCTTTCATATTTGTTTCCATCCTCTTGAATCGGTGAAGCTTCCCTTCCAAGTTCATCTATAACACCCCTGATTTTTCGTTCCTCAAGAACTTCCATAAAAGTTTGTAACCCTCTTAGACTCCTCGGAAATCCGCAATATGCATATAGATGCACCAAAACTTCTTTTGTTTCATTTACTGTCAGTCCTGATTCTAGTCCTGATTCCAAGGCTGGCTTTAAATTGATCAGATCACCCTTGGCTGTAAGTGATGCTATGGAAATAATACTCTTTTGTTTTGGACTCAGGTTTTGGGTAGTATGCAATTTTTGCGCTTTTGCAAAATTTACGGACAATGAAATACTCACTGTAATGAATATCAAGGTTACTGTTTTTAATTGCCTCATCATCATATTGTCTATGTTCAATCTATCTTGTGCTCACTTAACCATCTAACCATGTTAGGGTCTCTATGGTCAAAAAACAAACTTGCGCCTCTGTCCAATGTAGCTATAACTTCCAAATCATCTGCTGCCAGTTCAAAATTGAAAATATCGAAATTCTCTAACATCCTCTCTTTTCGAACTGACTTGGGAATGGCAACCACTCCTCTTTGCATCAGCCAACGAAGGACAATTTGTGCTACCGTTTTATTGTATTTGTTTCCAATAGCAGCTAAAACCCCATTCTGGAAAAGGTTGTTTTTCCCTTCCGCAAAGGGACCCCAAGACTGAATCTGAATATTGTTTTCCCCAAGAAATTTTTGTGTATCAACCTGTTGGAGGAATGGATGTGTTTCGATTTGGTTGACAGCAGGGGTAAGTCCACTATTTATCTTTAGATCCATTATTCTATCGGGATGAAAGTTCGCTACACCTATGGCTTTTATTTTTCCCTCATTTATTAAATCCTGCATTGCCCGCCAAGAACCATATATATCACCCATTGGCTGATGAATCAGGTATAAGTCAAGAAAATCAAGTTGGAGCAAGTCCAATGTTTTATAAAAAGCTGCCTTGGTTTTCTCATAGCCTGTATCCTGTACCCAAAGTTTTGAAGTAATAAAGAAATCTTCTCTTGGAACATTGCTGCTCTTGATTGCATTTCCAACTGCCTGTTCATTTTTATAAGAAGACGCAGTATCGATTAAGCGATAACCTATTTCGATTGCATCATTTACTGCTTGTTCACATTCTTTTGTACCAGGAATTTGAAAAACACCAAAACCCAGTAAAGGCATTTCGATGCCGTTGTTCAATATTATATTCTCCATTACTTTAATTATTTAAGCTGTCCCATTTTCTTCAAATTGATTAGGATTTTCATTGATGCAAATTTCGCTAAACAAAACCGACAGTCTTTTATACACATTACTGTATTGCCTACCAAAATCACTGATCACATAAAATGTATGAACAAGATATAGGTATGAATGACTCCATATCAGGAAAATTGGTATGTAAAACCGTAATTTATATAAAAGAAACAGAGAGAATTAGGGGTAAATTTGTATCAACAATAGAAGCTTAAGCATTTATACACTTTGTTTAATATGAATATGATTCGCAATACCGTTAAAAGACAACTCTTCACATTATTTTTAACCCTAACCATTGGCGTATCACTCTATGCACAAAATACCAACAAATCAAAACCTATTGTAATTGAAGATCAAGGCAGTTTTACAGTTGGAGGGACAGTCATAAAGGAATCAGGTACTTTTGACCCCATCAAACATGGAGCTTTCAACCCAGCCGATCAAGTCTCAGAAGGCCAGACTTTGCATGGTGATCATGCCTATGTTTTCTACCAGGTTCCAAAGAAAGCAAAGAAACTCCCCCTGGTTTTTTGGCATGGGTATGGACAATATTCCAAGACTTGGGAAACTACTCCTGATGGTAGGGAAGGTTTTCAAAATATTTTCTTAAGGAAAAAATATCCGGTATATTTAATTGATCAACCCCGAAGAGGTCGTGCGGCAAGGAGCACTGTTCCTGGTGTCATTTCAGCCAAGCCTGATGACCAGCTTTGGTTTGGGATATTCCGATTGGGGACAAGTAGTGAATTTTATCCCAATGTCCAGTTCCCAAAAGATCCAAAAGCTTTGGATCAATTCTTCAGACAAATCACTCCAGACACTGGCCCGATTGATTTTGAAGTGAATACGGAAGCCATTTCAGCCCTTTTTGATAAAATTGGAGATGGTATATTGGTCACACATTCCCATAGCGGTGGACAAGGTTGGTTAACAGCACTTAAAAACAGTAATATTAAAGGAATTGTATCTTACGAACCAGGAAGCAATTTCCTGTTTCCAGAAGGAAATGTACCCGATCCAATTTCATATGTGGGTGGGACATTAAGAGCTTTGGAAGTCCCACAAGAGGATTTTCTCAGACTGACTAAAATCCCTATAATTATCTATTATGGGGACTTCATTCCCACCGAACCTGTGGAGAATCCTGGTCAGGAACAATGGAGAGCTGCACTTTCGATGGCCAAACTTTGGCGTGATGCGGTCAATCAGGCAGGAGGAGATGTTACATTGATCCATTTGCCGGAGATCGGTATCAAAGGCAACACCCATTTCCCATTTTCAGACCTTAACAATCTTGAGATTGCTGAGCTGATGGCAGAATGGCTCAAAGAGAAAAGATTAGACTAACTAATTGTATCTATAATCGTATTATAAAATAAAAAACAGAAAAGTTATGAAAAATACCTTAATAGCAATAGTACTTTTACTACTTAACGCAACCTTTACAATGGCGCAAAATAAAGATTATATAAAGGAAATAACCCAACTGTCCAAAGACAAATGGGAATGGATGGCAGACAAAAATATTGAAAAGCTAAAAACCCTTTTCCATGGAAACGCAAAATTTGTTCACATGAGTGGCACCTGGGATACGGAAAGAGAGCTTGAGATCATCGAGACAGGAAGTATCTGGTACAAAAAAGCCACGATTTATGATACGGCAGTGGAGGTTTCAGAAAATACAGCTGTGGTATGGAATAGGATAACCCTCGAATCGGTTGTCCGTGGAAATGATGCAAAAGTTGAATTTACGGTTACAGAAGTATATCAGAAAATGGAGGAGAACTGGAAAATGTTAGCTATGACATTCAGTAGTGTACGTGATACCCATGAGATTGAGAAATAACTACAGAAGTCCCAAAAAGAAAAACTAAAACACTTGATATAATATGAAAAAGATAATCCTTTGTTTATCCCTTTTTATTTTGGCAAACCAGTTGGTTTTGGCTCAAAATTCTTCAGAAGAACAGCAAATCATAGAACTTTCAAACAAAAAATGGGAATGGATGGCAGCTAAAGATACTGCTAAGCTTTCTGATCTTTTCCATGACAAGTCAGTTTTTGTACATATGGGCGGTGCATGGGGTAAGGAACGTGAGGTAAATATCATAGCTGGTGGTGGGATTTGGTACAAAAAAGCCGATATCCATGAAGTATCCGTTGAGATTATCGAAAACACAGCCATACTTCTTAGCCGGATTACTCTTTTGGCAGAAGTAGGTGGAAATGAAGTCACCAATCCCTTCATGGTTACAGAAGTTTATATTAAAATGGATGGAGATTGGAAAATGGGATCACTCTCATTTACGAAGCTCAACTCTCCAGGATAATAATTTTCCAAAATGAGAAGTTCAATCGAGATAACATTCACAAGACTTTAATTCTTTAAGTTGTCATATTGTTGTTAGCAACTTAAAACAGAAGTATAAGAAGAGGTTACTTTAAGAACTAAAAATAAAATATTATTATCCTCAATGATACCAGTAAATGATTTTATAATAAATAATCTTGCGGATAATTGTCAATTGGGCGTACAAGTATCGACATCTAACAGTCCACATATGTGCCTGTTGCGTAGCGATTTAAATTTAGGATTTAGATTATTTAAATGGCTACTGGTAAGAAAGCAGATATGTATAAAATATCTAGCTATTACTTACTTAATTTGAAAGGATGTTTTTCTTAAAGAGTAGGATTTACTAAAAAGATGGCGGCAGATATTTAGGCAAGTCCTGTTCCAGATTAATTCAGGGAACTCCTGAACTCGTTTGGTGTCTGTTCTGCATGTTGTTTGAAAAACCGAGAAAAATGCTGCGGGTATTTAAATCCAAGTTCGTAGGCGATTTCACTCATTGTTTTGTTGACATCACTGATTTTTTCTTTGGCAACATCGATCAGTTTTAGCTGGATATATTCCTGAGCGGATTTCCCTGTTTCTTTCTTTACCAGATCTCCGAAATAATTGGCAGACAAATGAAAAAGATCAGCAAAATACGCCACAGATGGCAGTCCTATCAACTGGGGCTTTTCTGAATGGAAATATTCATTGAGGGAAACCTCAAATTTCTCTAAAACACCTTGATGAACCGTATCGCGTGTGATAAACTGTCGATCGTAAAAGCGGGTACAATAATTTAAAAACAGTTCAAGATTGGATAAAATAAGCTTTTTACTGTGCTTATCAATAGCATGTTCGAGCTCATACTTGATTTTACCCAAGGTGTCAAGAATGATGTTTTTTTCCCTTTCAGAGAGGTGTAGTGCTTCGTGCGACTGATAGCCGAAAAAGGAATACTCATTCATTTGTTTGCCTAAGGAAGAACCATGCAAAAGGTCTTTATGAAATACCAGGGCATGGCCTTTGGGTTGGTAGTATTCGCCGTTACTACTTACACCTGCAAACTGGCCTGGAGCCATAAAGACCAAAGTCCCTTCTTGGTAGTCATAGGTATGCTTTCCATAAACCATATCTCCGCATTTCACTTCTTTTAAAAAGACACAATAGAAATTAAAATACATTCGTGAACCTTGTCTTGGATCTGCCTTGGAAAGATCAACAACACTGATCATTGGGTGTAAAGTCTCATTCTTGTTGAATTCATTATATTCGTTGACTGTTTCAAAGCGACGTAAAGTTTCCATGCAAATAGGGTTTTTTAGATTATAAAAATAGGTTTTTCTAAAATATTAATCATAAGTGGATACCATAAATCAGTAAGATTGGTTAGTAATTCCGTAATTTATATACACGAATGTTCGGTAAACTATTTGATATTTGTAAATAAGGCAAATTGATAAGAAGTAATAGAGATTAAACTGCGTAGAAGAAACAGCTCAAAAGTTGGCAGTGGATTTCCAAAGTAGTTATAGGATCTAACAAGAGTTGCTTTTAAAAGACCTTATTCTGATTATTAAATGGATATAAAGTGGGTATAGGTTTGATTTTCCATTCTTTTTCCCGATATTTTATAAAATCATTTCCCCAACGGGATATATTAAAACCACATGATAATTTAAACTCCTATGGCAAAGATAGAATTTACAATCAATGGAAAAGAACAGACTGTAGATATTGATCCATCAACACCTGTTTTATGGGTATTGAGAGATCACTTGGATCTGGTAGGAACGAAATATGGTTGTGGTATTGCACAATGTGGTGCATGTACCATACATTTAGATGGGGAAGCGGTAAGATCATGCGTATTGCCAATATCATCTGTTCAAGGTCAAAAGATCACAACTATAGAGGGACTCTCCCAAGATGGAGATCATCCTTTGCAAAAAGCATGGATGGAACACGATGTACCACAATGTGGCTATTGTCAAACAGGACAGATTATGTCTGCGGCAGCACTTTTGAAAAATGTTCCCAATCCAAGCGATGCGGAGATCGATACAGCTATGAATGGTAATATCTGTCGCTGTGGAACCTATACTCGGATCAAGACAGCAATTAAAATCGCATCCAAATCACTTTAATCTCCAAACTGTATGACTTTATTGAATAAAAAAAAATTAAATAGAAGATCCTTCCTGAAAGTATCTACTCTTGCAGGTGGTGGGATGATGCTAAGTTTTAGCTGGCTGGCTGGTTGTAAACCTTCTGAAGAAGAAATTTTGAACATGCCTGAGGAGTGGTTCACAATCAATAGTTACATCAAAATCGGTGAAAATGGAGCTGTGACACTTTTCAACCCAAATCCAGAGTTTGGACAAAATGTCAAGACCTCCCTGCCTATGATTCTGGCAGACGAGTTGGATGTTGATTGGAAAAACGTTTTTGTGGAACAGGCAGACTTTTATCCAGAGCGGTTTGAGCGACAATTCACAGGAGGAAGCAATAGTGTCAGGTCCAGTTGGAAACCGCTGCGGACCGCAGGTGCCACAGCCAAGCACCTTCTTGTCTCTGCCGCTTCGCAAACCTGGAATGTACCTGCAAATGAAATTACCGCCAGAAATGGAATTTTAGAGCATAAGTCTTCGGGAAAAAAAGTGGGATACGGAGAAATGGCGTCCCTTGCAGGAACTCTGGAAGCACCGGATCCTGAATCTGTAAAACTGAAAGAAATTTCCGATTTTAAAATTATCGGTAACTCTATCAAGAATGTGGATGGGAAAAAGATTGTAACTGGCAAGCCCTTGTTTTCCATAGACCACAAAGTAGAAGGAATGAAATATGCTGCAATAGTTCATCCTCCTGCATTTGGTATGAAGCTTAAATCATTTGACAAGAGCTCCGTTGTTGCTATGCCCGGAATTCAGGATGTTTTTGAAGTCAAAATATTTAAAGATGATTATGGACGTAATTTCTTTGATACAACCACTTTCCCTGTGATCGTTGCCATAGTGGGAAATTCGACTTGGGAAGTATTACAGGCTAAAAAAAGTTTGAAAGTAGAATGGGAAAAAACTCCGGACTCAACCTTTCCTATGGCTGGAAGAGGTGGGCAAAATATTGACATCAAAGTCCCTGGAGGTTTGGAAAATTCAACAATCCATAAAGAAAAAATGGCTGAGTACATCAGTAAACCAGGCAATGTACAGCGAAAAGATGGGGATCCTGAAAGTGCTTTTAAATCGGCAGCCAGAATCATTGAGAGAACTTACACAGCTCCGTATTTGGCACATAACACCATGGAACCGATGAATGCATTTGCGGATGTAAAAGGTGACAAGGCTGTAATCTATGGGCCAACTCAAGCCCCAGAGTCAATTATGAATGCTCTTTCAAGTAGTCTTGGCCTTCCCAAAGAAAATATTCAGATCAATCTCGCCAGAATGGGTGGCGGATTTGGAAGAAGAGCATACAGTCATCATTTGACCGAAGCCGCCTTGATTTCCCAGAAAATCCAAGCACCTGTGAAAATGGTTTATACCAGAGAAGATGATATGAGTGCGGGAGTGTATCGTCCTACTTATTCAGCCACTTACCGGGCAGCTTTGGATGAAAACAACAACCTGTTGGCCTTCCATGTGAAAGCTGGAGGAATTCCAGAGTCTCCACTTCATGCTAATAGATTCCCAGCCGGGGCTATCGACAATTACCTTGCAGAAAGCTGGCAAATTGAGTCAAATATTACCATTGGAGCTTTCCGAGCTCCAAGATCCAACTTTATCGCTGGAGCAGAGCAAAGTTTTTTGGACGAGTTAGCGGAAGAAATGGGAAAAGACCCAATAGACTTTAGGTTAGAACTTTTGGATAGGGCAAAGAAGAATCCTGTAGGAGAGAGGAATGATTATGATCCTGAGCGCTATGCGGAAGTACTGAATTTGGTTCGTGAAAAATCAAAGTGGGATGTGCCTTCATCGGGTTTGCATCGTGGAGTTTCGGCCTATTTTTGTCATAATTCTTATGTTGCAGAAGTGTTAGATATAAAAATTGAAAACAATAAACCTGTGGTAGAAAATGTATATGCTGCTGTTGATTGTGGTATTGTAGTTAATCCAGATGCTGCTGCAAATATGGGTGAAGGCGCTATTGTAGATGGTATTGGAAATGCTTTTTTTGGAGAGTTGAGCTTTCAAGATGGAGTTCCTCAAAAAAACAACTTCAATACTTATAGAATGATCCGCATGCCAGAGGCACCAAAGAAAATTGAAGTACATTTTGTAAAAAATGATCATGACCCAACTGGGCTTGGTGAACCGTTATTCCCACCAATCTTTGCAGCTTTAGCCAATGCCCTCTACAAATCATCGGGTAGAAGGCAATACAATCAACCATATATGAATGATTATCAGGCAGCTGATATCAAGAATTTGTAAAATTATAAATTCAAATGTTAATAAGTAAATTAGTAAAAACTAGATCTATTTGTTAAAAATAGGTCTGGTTTTTATTCATCAGGGTTGAAAAGGGAAAGATTGAGAATGGATGAGTGTAAATGTTTATTGGTTATTAGTTAATTAGGTTGAAAAGGTCGATTTAGGTTAAAGAACAAAGGAAAAAGGGTAATCCCCAATCAAGATAACAATTCAACCTTTAATCAGTTTATTTAAATTAAATCTTAATAAGTATTGTTCTTCTTTCAGTCACAATGCATATTTGTAATTAAGTTAAAATGCTATCTATGAATGCTTCTGAAATTTCTCCAAACAACACTTATCTCATCAAAGAAATCATGACTTCTGATATAGATGTCAACCTTTTGGAAATAGGGGTTATGGAGGGGAAAATAATTCGACTAGCAGGTAAAACACTTTTTGCAGGAACCTATGCTTTCGAAGTAGGTGAGAATATCATCTGTATGCGGCCTTCAGAAGCTAAATTGATCATGGTTATACCACAAAATTAAAATCTGTATTTTTCTTATTTAATTCATCACCATTCTAAAGGATTTGGGATTTTCCAAAATATGGAAACTAAAAACAAAATAGCTGTACAGACGATAGCAATCATGGGTAATCCCAATGTGGGAAAATCTAGTATCTTCAATCAACTGACTGGATTAAACCAAAAAATAGGGAATTATCCGGGTGTTACAGTGGATAAATCTTTGGGATTTTTAAATCACCAAGATGCGAAGATTCAATTAATAGACCTTCCCGGAACATACAGTATTTTTCCAAATTCAGAAGATGAAGTAGTCGCGTTCAATGTGCTATCAGGTATGGAAGCAGAAAAACCTGATGCCGTCCTTGTTATCTTAGATGCTTGCAATCTGGAAAGAGGTTTGCTTCTAGCTACTCAGGTAATGGATTTAGGGATTCCTATAGGTTTTGTTTTGAACATGAAAGACCTTGCTGACAAAAAAGGTATCCAAATCAAAAGTCATAAGCTGTATGAAGAATTGGGGGTTCCAATTATCATGACGGATGCCCGAAAAGCCACTGGATTAGATGCGATTAGGACGATGATTTTTGAAAATCAATTTCACAAGTCAAAAGATTTTTTAGATTTATCAGATATTATAGATCCGATCATCGTTCAAAAGGTCAAGGAAAGGTTTAATCTTGAACAAGACTATCGCGCTTTTCAAATGATAGTTTTTTCAGAGGCCAATAGATTTTTAAGTAATAGAGATAAGCTTTGGATAAAGGAATTGGTGGAGCAACAAGGTTTTTCGCTAAACAAAGCCAAATTTGAAGAAGCGAAAAAGAGAAATCAGAAAATCAAAACGCTTGTCAACTCAGTTGTAAGTTTTTCATCCAAAAAGGGCAGTGATTTCACAAGGAAACTGGATAAAGTATTCATTCACCCAATAGGAGGCTATTTGATTTTTTTAGGGATCATGCTTGTGGTTTTTCAAGCTATATTTTCATGGGCCTCGTTGCCCATGGATTTGATTGATACTTTTTTTGCGAGTTTTTCAGCCTTAGTTTCTACTAATCTTCCTGCTGGGGTTCTGACGGATCTGATTTCAGAAGGCTTGATTCCGGGAATAGGAGGGGTAGTGATTTTTGTTCCTCAAATTGCCTTGCTGTTTGGCTTTTTGGCAATTCTGGAAGATACAGGATACCTTTCAAGGGTTGTTTTTCTGATGGACAGAGTCATGCGGCCTTTGGGTATGCATGGTAAAAGTGTTGTCCCATTGATTTCAGCTTTGGCTTGTGCCATTCCTTCAGTTATGGCTGCTAGGACTATTAGCAATAGAAAAGAAAAATTGATAACTATTCTAGTTGCTCCTTGGATGAGTTGCTCGGCAAGATTGCCTGTTTATATCATCATCATTGGCTTGATTATTCCTGAAACCACACTTTTTGGAATTAGTTATCAAGCCTTGGCATTGCTAGGAATGTACCTGCTAGGGGTTGTGGCCACTTTAGGAGCAGCATATGTATTGAATTTTATTTTCAAGCAAGATCAAAAAAGTTATTTATTGACTGAATTGCCTATTTATAGAATTCCGAGATGGAAAGCGGTAGGCTTGACTATGTTCAGCAAATCTAAAGTCTTTGTACTCGAAGCAGGAAAAGTTATTCTTGCAGTTTCTGTTATCCTGTGGGTTTTAGCGAGCTATAGCCCCCCTTCTCGCATGTCAAAATTAGAAGCTGAAAAAAATGAAATGATGGAGTCAGCTAATTCAGAAACTGAAATAGCAGAACTGGAAAACTACTATGCATCTAAGGCATTGGAAAATTCCTTCATCGGCATAATGGGAAGAGCCATCGAACCGGTAATCAAACCATTGGGCTATGACTGGAAGATTGGGATTGCTATTATCACTTCATTTGCTGCTAGAGAAGTATTTATTGGTACTTTGGCTACCATTTACAGCATTGGAGAAGATGCTGAAGAAGAAGTTACTTTACGTAAAAAGCTTTCACAGGAAATCAGACCTGATTCAGGTGAAAAGGTATTTAACTTTCCTACTGGGATTTCGTTGATGGTCTTTTATGCTTTGCGATGCAATGTATGAGTACGCTGGCAGTAGTCAGAAGAGAAACAAAATCATGGAAGTGGCCAGTTTACCAAACTCTTGCGATGACTGCTTTTGCCTATTTAGCCGCTTTGATGACCTATCAAATTTTAAGTTAAGATGATTCAGGAAATAATTGTATTTATCTTATTTGCATCTGTTCTAGGGTTTACCTTTTATAAGACCTTCCTTCAAAAAAAACCAAAAGGAAAAAATGGATGCGGTTGTGACCATTGTTGATTTGATATTTCTTGTTTGAATAAGTAAATGATCGAACCTTTCGAAATGTCAAGGTTTCAACAGTAAGATACCCCAATCTCAAAAAAAATGTAGTAGATAAATTCGATATATTTGTAACTGCATACATTCAAAAATTGATTATGTCTAAAAAATTCAAACTCTTCCTATTATTTTTTTTATTGATCACTAGTTCTATCACTTATGCCCAAAAAAGAGAGGTAGAGAAAAGTGTAAAGGCAGCAGATGTACCTGAGGAAGCTAGATTATGGCTAAAGGATGCATATGAGGGTAAAAGTAGAGTGAAGTGGTATTTTCAGACAGATGGGGAAAAAGAAGTTTACGAAGCAAAGCTCAAATGGAAAAAGAAGTGGCATAGTGTGGAGTTTTTACCAAGCGGGGAAATATTAAATATTGAAATTTTGATTACTATCAAAGAATTGCCTGAGGATGTATATGAAAATATGGTTCAGTATTTTACAGCCAACTATCAAAGGTATAAAATTGATAGAATTCAGATTCAGTATACTGGTGAAAGTGATGATTTGGAAGACTTGATTGATGAGAATGAGGTTGCTGAGCAATTGATATTGCAGTATGAAGTAGAGTATTTTGGGAGGGAAAAAGGGGAGAACAAAATGTGGGAAGGACACTTTGATCGATTAGGCAAGATGCTTAAAAAAAGGGTTATAGAACTTAATTCTACTGATATCTTAGATTTTTAGTGCATGATGACAAAGTCTTACATTCTTTCTGTTTTTATATTTGCTTGTTTATTTTCGAGTGCTGCTTTTGGGCAAAATAGACATTTATTTACCTCTGGCTTATTTCCTGAAGCTCAACTCAGCTATAAGCTCAACAAGGATTATTATGTAACCCATAAAGTGGAATCTCAGCATGGTATGTTTGATGCACAAAGGCTCAACAGAGAATTAGAATATGCGCATACATTAACTGATTTGCAGACTTTTATAGGCATGAGGATAAATCCTTTTGTAAAGGTAGATATTGGCTATCAATATAGGATTGAAAAGGGTGAAAACACCCATCGGACAATTCAGCAAGTTGCTATTCTTCAACGCAGTAATTTTTTTAGAATTGGACATAGGATTAGAGCGGATCAGACTTTTTTTGATACCGAAGATCTTTTGCTAAGGATAAGGTATAGATATGCTTTGCAAATGCCATTACAGGGGAGGGAGTTGGATCCTGGAGAGCAATATTTGACCTTATCGAATGAAGTTATCTATATGAATCAAGATTCTGAAGATGATATAGAAAATCGTTTTGTAGCCTCTTTGGGTTTTTTTGTAAGTGATAAGACCAAGTATGAAGTTGGTTTGGATTACAGAACAGATGATTACTTGGTGGAAAATAGGTTTAGGAGTAGGCTTTGGTTAAAGTTTGGAGTTTACCTTTCCTTGTAAGAGATTTCAAAAAAAGAAGGCTGTTTCAAATTTTGAGACAGCCTTTTGTTGTTGGTGGTTTTTAAAAATTTTGATAGAGTTTTCAATAGGTTGGTTTAGAATTTTACAAATCGCTTGAACTTGAAGCATAGACTTCAGCTAATTCTAGTTCATTGGTTTTCCATTACTTCCCATCGGCATAAGCTTTGATTTTATTTGAATCTTGAGGGTCTATTACCATCAAGTAAATCCATTCGTTGGTAATCAAGGATTTTAGGTGATTATATTTTTCTAAAATCTCGGTAACTCTTGCTATTGGGGCATGGATATAGACAGATAATCTCAGGGGTTGATGATAATATTGTTGGTCGGATTCATTTACAGATTGTAGTGGTAAACCACGTTTGAGGTCGCCTCCATTCCCTTGCATCACACCAAATCTACCTGTGACGTTGTGGGTGATTTTGGAACCTCCGCCATAATTTTCATTGTCCACTGTTGCGAAGTAATAATGATTATTGATCCATTGGGTGACTACCATAGGTCCTTGCATAATGGCAGCTAAGGCATTGCCGTCGGTGTCCAATTCCCAATTGTAAGAATGCAGAAAACAATTTCCATGTAGATTTAGTGATTTGGTCAAAGCTCTAGGACCGACGATAAATCCAGCATTTTTTGCAAGGCCCCATTCCGGTCTTGTTTCTGACCAATTGTTTGATTTCTTCTCTGCTGCTTGAATGCTATTTTTCGAGGTGTTCAAGCGCTCAGCCGTTGCTGAAACTTGAGCTTTAAAGAGGTTTTCTTTGAGCTGTAAGAATTGTTCTTTGTGCGAATCAGGTAATTCTGAGTCGAATATGACTATTTCATCTGTGGTGGTATTGTGTTCAGCTCCCATGAAAAAGCTTGTTTCTGGGATATGAATATTCAATTTTTTCAGTTCCAGTCTTACATCAGGTTGGTTAGCAAGTAGCGCAAGCATTCTTGCATTGTGTCTGCCTGGACTAGCTGCACAAGCACCACAATCTAAGCTTGAAGCAAATGCATTATTGGCAGTGTGGCTTCCGTGCCCAACAAATAGAATGATTGGAGAGAAAGTTTTCCAACCCATCAAGTCAAAGGCTGATTTTACAATTGATACCTTTTCTTCTAAGTTGATTTTTGCAGAAAGATTTGTATCTGATATGGTAGTTAAATGCGGATTACAGGAATTCTCAAAAGACAGTTTTTCTTTCTTTTTTGAATTATAAAGTTTGTTTGGGATTATCGTCCTGCTCAAGAGTGAAGCTCCATAGAAAATTCCTGATCCTTCTACGTATCCAAAGGCAGAAGGAAGCATGTGCTTCATTCTTTTCAAAAAGTAATGAGTGAAGTTTTTCTTTTCATTTCGTTGGAGAAATTTATTGAGTTCATGTTTATTTTTTTCTTTTGGCAGTTCTGATACTTTGTATGAAGAAGCTAAAATTGGTGGGCAAGATTTTTTGACAATTCCATCGCTAAGGTTTTCATAGTCCATCGCAATTCCAAAAAATCCCGCATATCCAAAAGTTTCATAGTTGCCACATGCTTCAACATGACGTCTGATCAATTCCGATCTGGTATCAATGCAAAATACGAATTGAGCCTCAGGAGAATAGTTTTTTTGATCTGGATGGTTTGGGTTTTGATCTGATTGTAGCTTTTTGTCTAAGTTTTTGGCCATGTTTTTTTGCCAAGTTTTTTCCCAAGCTTTCAACCATAAATATTCTAGTTCTCTATCGTGATTGTCGATGCTTGCTTTTTTATTGATTTGAAGCAGGTTGATATTTAGATTTTTAGCTGCACACAGTCTTACTGCAAGATAATCTTCGATAGTAATTGGAAATTTTTGCTGCCACTGAGAATTTGTTTCGAGTCTATACTTGATATATCCTGTCCAACCCGGCAATGCCGCTAAATGCTGTTTGATTACCTCAATTTGATCTTCCTCAGAAAAATCTTCAAGTAAATCCTTTAATAAGTCTAAGCTATTCTCAGGAAGCTTATTTGGGAAGTTGATGGTGATATCCTTGTCATATTTCACCAATGCTTTCCAAGCTTTGTAAATTCCCAATTCTCTATCCGGCATACTCCATTCTGCTAGACCTTCATCCATGAAAGTCATCAGCCATTTGATGATGTAGCTGTCTAGTAGATGGGTGGAGTTTTTGGAGGTGTTTATTTGAGGGTTCATTTGACTCAGGCTCTCTTCTATGGAAAAGTTGATTCCTTTTTCATCAAATAAGTTTTTTAACTCTTCAGGGTCTATTTTCCCAGACTGCAAAGCCTTGTTGTAGCTTGAGGAGTCTGGAAAGAGGTGTCCACCCATAAGCTGCTCTGCTTCTAAAGCTGCTTGTTTGAAGTGTTTATTTTCAAATCCGGTGAGTGGATTGGAAGTTACAAATGAATAGAGGGGCCATGTTTTCCCCAGGCTTTTTGAGGCCAATTCAATTTTCTGTAAAATTCTTTCTTGTTGCATAATTTTACTTTTTGTAATAATGAACTGTTTTTTTGTATGGCTGAGATAAATTCATGAACATCACATAAAGCCAAGCTGATTTTCTATATACTCCTAGCTTCATGATAAAAAATCCTAAGAGAAAAATAAGTCCAAAGCCGATCTGAAGTGCATCAAGAGGCTGCTTAACTTGAATCATGGGAACATCAGCCAATAAGTAGGTGATTCCATTGAAAAACATGGCGTAGGTACTTATTCCTAATAAGAATAGAACAGCGGAAATGCCTATTTTTTCTAGGTAAGTCAGTGTTTTTTCTTTGACAATATTGTAGGTAGCCTGACCCACAGTGATGGCTACAATTAGCGTCAAGAAGATGCTGCTGTCTGAATAATTGGTTTTGCCAGTAAGGTAGGCAAACAAAAAGGCTCCCAAGACACCGAATATGCCCACTGCAAGAGCTTGAATAAAAGTGATTTTTATTTTTGGAGATGCTACGGGGGAACTTTGTATGACTTGTTCTCCAGAGGAGAGGAAAAGGTAAGCCTTATAAAAACCATGTAAAATTAAGTGTGCGATTGCAGCATTGAAAAAACCTAATCCACATTGCATGATCATAAATCCCATTTGAGCGATCGTTGAGCAAGCGAGTTTATGTTTGACATTCACTTGAATCAATTTTTGAAATTGTGCCACGATTGCTGTGATTCCTCCAATGACAAATAATACCCAAAGTGAATTCGAAGCGATAAGCAATGGTGCAAATAGAGTCAATAAAATGCCAGAGCCATTTACAAAGCCAGCGTGCATCAAGGCTGATGCAGGGGTAGGGGATGTCATGGCAGAAAGTAGCCATTTGTGAAAAGGGTAGATGGCTGATTGGACTAAAGCAGCTAGGATGATAAGAATTGATGGAAGGATTAAAAACGAAGTGTTGTTCTCGTAAGCGTTTGTAAGTCCCGATAAGGTAAACTGATTGTTTTGGAAACTTAGTATGAGAACACCTACAGTTAAAAGCAGGGATCCAAAGAAAAAATAGCGAAGCGAAAATTTCTCAGCTTCCTTTGCTTCTTGCCAATCTTGATTGACACCAATCAATTTAGCCATGAAAATTCCCATGGCAAACCAAGAGAGCAATAAAGGTAAGATGTGATTAGAAAGGACGAAAAGTAAGACAGAAAAAGTAAATCCAAAGCTTAGAAGAGAAAAACGATTTTGGTACTTAAAACCTGTGAGGTAATTTTTTGAGTAAGTACCAACTATTGAGCTAAAAAAAAGAACGGTAGTCCAAATAAGGAGTGTAAGTCCTGATATTCTAAATATTCCTAAGCCTGTCCAACTTGGAGAATATGTGTGGTAATAAATTAAAGCAGAAATATTCGCCAAGAGTAAGAACCAATAAATTGAAGCGAATATGCTAGGTAAAATAGGTTTGATATTTGATTTTTGAGTTTGATTTCCAAGCGAGGATATTGGATAACTTTCCATATTTGATGTTTAAAGTTTTTCGATCTATGACTTAGTGCATCTTTAAATTCAAATCACTGGCTTAACAGTTAAAACACCTTTTATTTCTATCGATTTCCCTTCTTTTTTAAGATTAGAGATGTACTGATAGATATTCTTTTTTTCTTCTTCGAGTTCTTGGATTCTTTTGAAGAAAGGTTCGGAATCTATGTTATGATTTCTTTCCCAATTTTGTTGATTTTCAATTTTGTGATAGTTGATTTTTTGATCTATCAGCGCTCTTAGAATTTCCATAGCTTGGTCGGGAGTAAACTCTCCATCAACTAATTTTACCAGTTTTTCTTTGACCAAAACTTCTTCTTTTGTTTCCATTTTCGATAATTATGTTTGATTTATCAGGCAAAACAAATAAATTATGATCATTAGTTTTTATTTATATTTATAATGTTTATCATAATTAATATTTATGATAGGAAAAATCTTCAACAATCAGATAGATTGGAATGCCTGCGGGATTTAAATATTAGACTGATGATCAGGGGATAATCTTCACCTATAAGATTGGTGTTGATAATTTTGCCACATAAAAGCATAGAATTTCCATCTAATTCATCCTTTTTTCGCTGATTTAATACTAAATTGCATAGTGCGATGAAATTTTCGACTTATTTATTTACCAAACAATCCAAATTATACCCAGTAATACTTCCGATGATGCGAATTGGTTATGTGTATGAGTTGCCGAAGAACAAGTCCTACTTGCTTCCAAACACTACCCATGAATTTCTGGCGGTGATTCCACTTTTCAAGAAGAATATTAGAGAAGATAAGAAGGAAGTGTTGATTTGGTAATAAGTAATCAGAAAATATAAACCTGCCAGATTTCAAATCTGGCAGGTTTATTTGATACAACTTTATGAAAATAATTACGGGTTAGGGTTAAAATTAAAGTAGAATGACTTCAATAATTAATAGAATTCAAGGTCAAGAAATGCTCCGATTTCTGGAAGAGAACGATACCTATAAAAAAACTAATTTAGATTTATACACTTTTAGTAAAATCATAGGAGTAAGCCCTCGTACCTTATCGGGCTTAGTCCAAGAAGCTTTTGATCTTGGCTTTAGAGGGTTTTTGAATCAATTTAGAATTCATAAAGCACAAGAATTGATGAGTAAGCATAAGGCTAATTGGCTTGTTCAAGATTATGCTTTGGCAGTAGGTTACAGTTCTAGAATAACCTTTTTTAAGGCATTCAAAACACAGACTGGAATGAGTCCAGAAGAATACATTAAGCGCCTTTAATTGTGAAATAAAGATTCAAGGCTTTTCAAATTTTTTATTTCTTCCATATTTTTCATGCTTACAGGTTTTTCAATGTGTCCTGCTACGATATCATAAGTTTCTGCCTTTATTTTGTCAGATTTGTTTATCGATGAGGTGATGATCACTACATAAATATTCTTTTTAAGATCAGATTTCATCAAGAAATCCAAGAAGTCCCAACCATCTAAATCAGGCATATTGATATCTAAAAGTATGATTTGAGGGAGAGCAGTTTCATTGAGTAAACTCAAATGTTCTAAAGCATCTTGACCACTCAAGAATCCTTTTGGATCCTGATGTAGATCACTTTTTATTATCAGATGTCGAACGAGTTTGATGATAATATCTTCATCATCAACAATTATGACTTCGTATCTCATTGAATTTTATCTATGTTTATTTGTTCTGTTTTGTTGGTAATATCGCGAATGATCTTGTCTAGTTCTTCTGTAGAATTTAGAATATGTTGCAACAATTCATTTTTATCTATTTCAGGATCGCTATCTTCAGTCATAGAAATCAGATTGACTAAACCCATTAATCTGGCAAGTGGAGCTCTGACGACGTGGGACTGAATCCAAGCAATTTCTTTAAGTTTTTCGTTTTGCTTTTCAATAGCAGCTATATGTTGGAATTTTAGCGTCACGTCATTAGCTAAGACTAATAAGGCTCTTTTGTCTTCAAAGTCTATTTCATTATAACTTATCTCTACATCTATCTGTTCCCCATTTTTTTTGAAATGTTTAAACACTCCTGGCGTTTTCATGCCAGTATTTTCTTCATTTTGGATGATATCTTTTGCTCTCTCGATTTCATCTACTGGGCGGATATCGAAAACAGTCATGGAAAGAAATTCCTCTTTGGAATAACCATAATGCGAGATTGCTGCTTTGTTGACATCTAAAAATCGAAAGGAAGATTTATCAAACACATACATAGGGAGCGGGCTGAGCTGGAAAAGCTCTCTATATCGCTTTTCTGAATCTTCCAATTGATTAAAGACCTTCTTACGTTCTATCGAATAAGTTATGCTTTTTTGGAGAATATCTGGGTTAAGCTCGTCTTTGAGAAGATAATCTGCAGTTCCAAGTCCGATAGATTTTATTGCGAATTTTTTATCAGAATAGCCTGTAAGAACGATTACTGGGATGTTTTCAGCAAACTTGATGATTTCATAGACTAGATCTTCGCCACTTTTATCAGGTAAACTTAGATCCAAAAGAATAACGTCATATTCATGTGGGTCCTTGGTCAAAGACTGCTTGCATGTAGTTACATGCTCTATTTCCAAGTTGTTGAATTGTTCTGCTAAATATTCGGATATCAAAAGGAAGTCCCCCATGTTATCCTCAATAATTAAAATTCTTGTAACTACTCAGGTTGTAAATTAGCTATATGATTTAGATTTTCTAAGATATTTCCCGAACGTTTGATCAGGGTATCCACGACGGATCTTATAACACAGAAGTTTTCAGCTCCATTGTTGGATTTGAACTGTCCTGATATTTTTTGTTTCACCTTGATGTTGCGTATGGCTCTTTCAGAGGCATTGTTATCCGGTGGTACTTTTTGGTGATAGAGAAAAGTAAAAAGTGACTTTCTGTATTTCAGGAGTCTTTTTTGTAGGGATACTGCTTCTTTATGTTTTGACTCTACAGGTTGGGCGAGTAGGTTATCCATCTTCTCTTCAATGGAAGCAATACTCCTGCTATTCTCTGGATCTGGTAGTTTTTTGAGTTTTCTCTTCAGTGAGATAGCTTCCCTGAACAGGGCCCTAAGGCTGTCAGCCCATTTAGATTTATAGCGTTCAACAATGTAGTTGAGCTCCCTAAGCAGATGTGCACAACAGAGCTGGTGCAGGTTTTCCGAATAGTTGAAGTATGCCCTCCATGCATCGTGGCACAATACTGCCTTTCCGAACCCATCGGGAAAATGTGTATTCATCGCCTTAAGTCCACGTGATTCAGATATAGCTAACAGGGTGAGTTCCTCGGTCTGATAAGTCCAGACCCACTGTTTGTTTCCATCCACTTTAGCCCCAGTCTCGTCAGCTCCTATCACAGGACTTTTAGAGACTGCCGTCTTTATCTTTGCATATATTGGTGCAGACTTGCGGGCAAACCTACCGATAATGTTATCGATACTCCCCTCGCTGAGATTAATACCGAAGCAGTCCCTGAGAAGTTCTTTCATCCTTCTATAGGGAACATACTGTCTGGCATGCAGATAACCGACAATGGTTTCAACACCGCTCCCGTACTGTATGGGGGCATTGATATTGTCAGGGAATGACCCACTGATCTTTTCTCCACAGGAACAGTTTTTGGAAAAGATTCTATGCTCGGTACATACCACTTTAATCACAGGAAGATCCAGGACCTGTCTTTTGGAGGACAGTTCTGCTGGAACCGCCGACAGATCACCACCACAGCAGGTACAGAATAAAGGGATGTGGTTTTCTATTATGTCCGGGGAGGATGTCATTTCAAGGGTATGGCCTTTGTGTCCAGGCTGACCGCCGGTTTTGCGCCCTGTATCCTGACGGAGACTCTGATTTTTTTTGGGGCGGTTCTCGTCTTTTGAAGGGGGAACCGAGCTGTTGCGGCTGTTTTTTGGATTACGGTAACGGGCAAGCTCATTTTCCAAATCGGATACCCTAGATTTTAAAGACTTGACCTGCTCCATAAGCTGGAGGTTCATCTTGATCAGTTCCTGAATAAGCGTATCCCTGTGGTCCAATATACTATAGAAATGTTTCCTGAATATCAGCACATAATCCCATGAATACCAATAATCCACGCTGTTTTTCCCCACAAAAAAATGTGGATAAACCAACTTTAAAGCTGATTTTCGTACATTCACATACAAATACGCATCAATACACCACAGAGGGCAACAAGACTCCAAATACTTGAATATCGGTCAGTAAATAATGTACCTGAGTAGTTACAAATTCTTTTTTCAGAGTCAATTTCAGTCATAGTACTCTAGGTTGTGGTTGGTAGTTTTACAATGGAAAACCAAAATTCCTCAATTTGAGAAATTATTGAAAGAAAATCAGATCCGCCAACTGGCTTGGTGATGTAGCAATTGGCATGTGCTCTATAAGCTTCAAGAACATCCTTGGGAGTAGAGGAAGTCGTGAGCATGATTACTGGTATTTGCTTTAAATTTGGATCATTTTTAATATATTTAAGTACCTCGTGTCCATTCTTTTTTGGAAGGTTGATATCCAAGAAAATTATATCTGGAGTAGCTACATGTTTATATTCACCTTTTTTTGTTAGAAGTGAAATGGCCTGATGACCATCTTTTGAAACTTGTAAATCATGCAAGATTTTCCCCTCTTCAAGCGCCTCTGTAATCAACAATATGTCACCTTCATTATCCTCAACTAATAGGATTTGTATTTTCCTCATATTACTTGACTTACAAATTGTTATTTAGTCTTTTATTTATTTTACAAGGTTATAATTACGCAATTCTACAGTCAATATGCAAAGCTTATTCCCTGACTAAAGGAAGTTTTACCAGATTAATCCAAAAATTTTCTATACTTAGCACTGCTTGAATGAAATCTTCTACGTCTATTGGTTTGGTTATAAAGCAGTTGACGTGGTTTTTGTAAGGCTCATTGATGTCTCTAGGAGATGAAGAAGTAGTGAGCATAATTACAGGAATATGCATGTGTTCATCTTTATTTTTCAAGTATTGGAGCACTTCATGACCATTGAGTTTGGGAAGATTTACATCTAAAATGATCAAATCAGGATAGATTGCATCTTTATATTCTTCCAATTTCTCTACGTATTGGATAGCTTTTTCTCCATCCTTTACGACACTGATTGTATTTTTCATCTTTGCTTCTTCCAAAGCTTCTAAAGTCAAGAGAATGTCCCCTTCATTATCTTCAACAAGGAGAATGTGCACATTTTTCATAAAGTGTAATTAATTACTAAGCTTAGGTAATTATTCGCAAAATAATGCACTCAATATAGTAAAAAGTTTAAGGATCAAAGATAGACAAGAGAAAATTTTACTTTATCAATACCGTCCTAAATAAGATATGAGAGGTCTGGTTTTTTGCCCAAAATAGCTATTTTGGGATTGCACCAAAAAACATAGACCTCCCATGAGTAATATTACATTGTTTTCTCAGATTATTAAAAAAATCGAACGTTCAATTTTCAAGAAACTGGTTGAAGAGAAGCAAACAGACAAGGCCTGCAAAGGCTTTGACAGCTGGACGCATTTGGTGTCCATGCTTTTCTGTCATTTTGCCAAGAGTACTTCTGTAAGGGATATTTCAAACGGCCTGCGTTCGGCCACGGGGAACCTAAACCATCTGGGGATTGCCAAGGCACCATCCAAGTCCAGTATCAGTTATCAGAACAAGCGCAGGGACTCTGACCTGTTCAAGGAGCTGTATTACGGACTTCTGAAGCATTTAGGACAGCAGGCGTCCCTGAGCAGGGTAAAATTACGGATCAAGGCTCCCGTCTATCTGCTCGACTCCACGGTGGTAAGTCTTTGCCTTTCGATGTTTGACTGGGCAACCTTCAGGACCAAAAAGGGTGCTGTAAAGATGCATACGCTTCTGGACTATGACGGGAAACTCCCTGTTTATGTGAATATTACAGAAGGAAGTATGGCCGACATAAGGGCGCTTATGATATTCCTTTGGAGAAAGGATCCGTTATAGTGGCTGACCGCTATTACAATGACTTTCCGATGCTCAACATTTGGGACAGCAAGGGGGTCTTTTTCGTCATAAGGCACAAGGATAACCTTAAGTTCAGCACAATCAATGAACGTCAACTCCCTGAAAATACTGCACAGGAAGTACTCATAGACGAAGAAATTGAACTGGTCCACCAGCAGTCCAAAGTGAAGTACCCCGGAAAACTCAGAAGAGTGGCTGTATGGGACGAAAAAAACCAACAGACCGTAGAACTGATTACCAATAACTTCAAATGGTCAGCAAAGACAATCGGTGATCTTTACCGGTGCCGATGGGAGATTGAGATCTTCTTCAGGGACATCAAGCAGTTACTCCATATCAAAACCTTTATCGGAACATCGAAAAATGCCGTGATGATCCAGATATGGACCGCGCTGATCACCATTCTGCTCCTAAAAGTGATGAAGGCAACCGCTAAATTCGGATGGCATCTGTCCAATCTGGTTGCATTTATCAGACTGAACATATTCGTTAAAATAGAGCTGCAAAAGTGGCTGGACAAACCCTTTGAAGACCATGAAAAACCTCCTCAAAAAAGCCAACAGGGGGTTCTATTTCCGGATTACAGATAAAATCACAATAGAAATTGTAGAAACACAGCTAAACATCTGTCTTGTAAATTATTTAGGACAGCATTGACTTTATAATTTTTCTAAAAAAGAAAGGCAATTCTCAACTGTAAGTGGTTTTTCCCAAAAACCTTCAATTTCAGAATAATTTTGTGACTTGATTTTGTCGTTTTGACTCAGGGAAGATGTAACTATGACTACTTTGTAAAATATGTCTAAATCAAGCTTTCTTAAGCGTTCCAGGAACTCCCATCCTGACATTTTGGGCATATTGAGGTCTAGGAAAATCAAAAATTCGGTGCTTTTGTCTTGATTTGAATTGAGGTATTCTAAGGCAATCGTTGGATTATTAAAACATTTTGGATGAAGAGAAAGGCCACTTTCTATTACCATCATCTCATGGTAATACAATACACTTGTGTCATCGTCTATAATCAAAATTTCAAAATTCATATTTTAGTTATTTTCTAATTTTTCGGATTTCAAATGAATTTCTCTAATGATATCATCGATCTCCAATAATCCATCTTCCAATTCAGTGATTAATTCAGATTTTGATTTGTGAATATGCTTATAATTTTCTTGATTTTTCAGTAAATGTGCAAGTCCCATCACCCTTGTCAGAGGCGCTCTTACGACATGGGATTGTAACCATGTGATTTCCTTAAGTTTGGTATTTTGAAGCTCTATATCTTTTAAAGCATTTTCTAGGGCCAATCTAGATTTTTCTAAATCAGCAGTTCGGTTTTTTACTTTTTGTTCAAGTTCTTTTCCCTCTTTGAATTTTTTAAAATAAATGATAGTCAAGGCACCCATCAAAAAGATGAAAGTGAAAATTAAAAACTTGAAGTAAATGCTTTCTGTAAAGAAACCATTCACTTTGAAATTTATTTCTTGAGGTACAGACCATTTTCCAGCTTTGTAAGCGTGAATTTCTACTGTATAAGTTCCTGGATCTATAGATGTCAAAATGATTTGGTTTCTTCTGCCAAGTGAAATCAGAGAAGTAGATTGATTTTTGAATCTATAGTAATATTGTGTGTTTTCAGGATCTTCAAAATCAATAGAATTGAAATTGATTTCAAATTTGAAAGTACCTGCGGGGATTTCGATGTCGGATTGAGTATCCAAAAAGCTATCCCCAATGTATATCCCTTCTATAATTATCTGAGGTGCATCAGTTTGATGAGTAATGAAACCTGGATCTACTTTGGCTATTCCCTTTATCGTAGGAAACCAAAGTTCACCATTATTAAGCATTTGAGAAGAAGGGTAGCAATTTCCATTTGTTTCACTATTTGCCATTCCATTTGATCGATTGAATGATTTGGAACGGATCAAAAAGTGATCAGACGAAGATTTGAATTGTACCAAGTCTTCAATTGGAATACTGGTCAAGCCGGAATTGCTACTCAGCCAAATATGCCCTTTGTTATCATCTTGAATGGCATAAATTGCTTGAGATTTTAATCCGTTGATAGGTTTTACCTCTGTGAAATCATCATGATCAAAGGATATCAGACCAGATTCTGTCGCAAGCCATAAATCACCTTCAGGGTCTTCATAGATGTCGAAAATTATCTTAGATTTTATTTCAATTGGAAGTTGATATTCTTTTACAAGCCTGTAGTTTTCTATGCTGAGCATTCCAGTGGCAAATGAACCTAGCCATATTCGCTTTTTTGAATCTTCTAATATTGTAATCAAATCAGTATGGCTGAATTTTTCAGGAATTTTTATTGGAGTAAGCCGCTCTTCTTGATCCATTGTATAGACACCGCCATTGGAAGTGAGAATCCAAACTTGATCATTTGAATCTTTAAATAGGGTATTGACAATTTTACCTTTGAGTTGTTGGTTGATGCTTTTTTCTGCACTGATAGTATTAGTTTCCAAATCAAAGCTATTCACCCCTTCATGAGTACCGAAAAAAATCTTCTGATCTCTGCCAGTAATTGATGCTATGATATTATTTGTCAAACCATCTGATTCATCAAATAGCCTACTTTCATTGTTAATAATTTGATAAAAGCCCTTTCTTGCAGTTCCTACAAATACTTGATTGTTTGTGTGTTGATAAATTGGAAAAACTGAGCCTTCAATTTTTTCTTGATCTGTTTTTACCATTTGGATGGATGCAGGTTTAAGCTGTATCATCCCAAAGCCTGTAGTACCTAACCAAATATGATCTTGATCTATGTAGATAATCCGAATTAAGTTTTCATCTAAACCTTCAATATCTAGTTTTTGAATTTCTCCATTTTCTGAAAAGTAGAGCCCTTCTTCAGAAATACCTGCCCAGATATTCTTGTTTTGATCCAGCGCAATATGGTTTACAAAAGGAAAATCAAAATTTTCATTAAAAGAGTCTGGAGCTAATGTATTGTTTTTGAAGTGATGAATTCCATTGTTTTTAGTCCCAATAAAGTATTCATTTTCATTTGGTAGAATGGTCTGAATATCAAGGTTTTCAGATTGATTGACTAAAGTGATTTTTTCAGAAATTAGGTTGAATTGATAAAGACCTTTATTTGTGCCAATGAGCAAATTATCTCCTACGACATCTATGACTTGGATTTTTCTCCCCTCGGCTATTTCCCAAGATTCAAAAACTTTGATTTCATCATTTTCTAAATAATATAAGCGGTCGCCCAAAGTGCCAATCCACAATCTTCCCTGTTTGTCTTTTGCGATTGAGCTGATTACGTTGTCATGTATGACTTCTCTAGCATCTATGACTTTCAAAATTCGCTTATTAAATAAAACCAGGCTATTGTCACTTGCTGCCCAAACTCCCTCGTTTTCTACTTTATGAACATCATAAAAAATATTCGATACGATCTCTTTGTATTTATCTTTGTTGAACTGTGAAAATGTGGACCCATCATAGCGAACCATCCCTTCTTCCGTTGCAATCCACAAAAAGCCAAAGTCATCTTTCTCAATATCAAAAACTGTATTTTGAGGAAGACTATTGTCATTGTTGAAGAAAACAGGAATATAGGGTAGGTCATTTGCGCCAACAGCGATTTGTTGAGCAAGAGAAGGACTATTTTTTAAAACACTAATTACAGAGGCAATCAAGAATAATGTCTTGAAAAGGATTTTTCTGTTCATTCTCGATTTGATAATTACGGTGATGTGGTGATCTAATCGAAATGAAATTAAATATAATATGAAATATAAAAAAGCGAAATGATATAATTATTTTCACTGAAATTCTGAAAATTATTTCGTAACTATAATTTTTCAATTCATATTTTGTTTTTTGATTGTGAAATAAAAATGACTGCCTTTACCTTCTTCAGATTCTACCCAAATTTCTCCTCCATGCTGTTTTACAATCTTATTACAAGTGGCTAATCCCATTCCTGTTCCTGCATATTCTTCTTTGGTATGGAGTCTTTTGAACATTTGAAAGATCTCTTCAAAATATTGAGGAGCAATTCCTATCCCGTTATCTTGTACACAGAATTCCCAACTTTCACTATTTTCTTTTCCACTAATTTTTATTAGAGGGGAGGAATCTGGCTTTTGGTATTTTAATGCATTTCCGATAAGGTTTTGAAAAAGCATTTTGATAGGCGTAGTCTTAGCTAGAATGTCTGGTAATTCCTCAATTATTATTTTTCCGTTCTGTTCTTCCAAACTCGCATGAAACAAAGGCACTATTTTTTCAAGCATTTCATTGGTTTTGATCAGTTCAATAGGGGCTTCTTCGCTGCCAACTTTTGCATAATTGAGAAGATCATTAATTAAAATTGTCATCCGGGAAGCTGCATCCACTGAAAAATGAATGTATTTTTTGGCTTTTTCATCTAACAAATCTCCATAATTCTTTTGGAATAAAGTCATGAAACTGCTGATCATTCTCAGCGGCTCTTTCAAATCATGGGAAGCTACACTTGCAAATCTTTCGAGCTCTTCATTTTTGTGAAGCAGAGCATTTCTTGCATCGACGATTTCTTGAATAGGCCTACCTTCAGGAATGATAGCGATGACTTCTCCAGTAGAATTGAAAAGAGGTTTAAGGTTAAAAAGAATAGTTGTGGTGCTATTTTTACCCAAAACTTCAACTTCATACTGAACAAATTCGCCTTTGGCAGCTCGTTCAATATTTAACTTGAGTGTTTCTTGCGTTTCTTTGGAAATGGTCCACCAATAGCAATCCCAAAATTTCTTTCCTATCAGGTCACTTGCTTCCAAGCCTGCAAAATTCATAGCTGTTTGATTGGCTTCTAGAAGTGTTCCATCAGGGCTGAGGAAACCGATAAATTGAAATGTGGAATCGAATATACCTTTGAATTTGAGTCCGAATTCTTCATTTTCCTTCGTGGATTTTTTGATTTCTGTGATGTCAGTCATGGCCACCACTGCTCCCAAAAGATTTCCATTTTGATCCTTTATTTGATCACCTGTACAACTTAGGTTAATCTGTTTGCCAGATAGGTGCTGAATAATGAATTCAACATTTTCCAAATGACCGTTTTTTAAGGCCCTGTGTAATGGGATTTCTTCAAGTGGTAATGGCGTGATGCCATCAGTTTTCAAAAGGCTATAATGCTTGGACCAATCTTGTGTACCCACTGCTTTGAAAGGAATGCCTTGCATGTCTGTAGCTGCTCGATTGAAAGCAGTCAATTTACCATCTTCATCACAAACTACTATTCCTACATCTACAGCGTTCAATACAGTATCCAAAAATGCTTTACTTTTTACGAGCTCCTCTTCATTTTGCTTTAAGCTAGTGATTTCAATGTGTGTACCAAACATCATCAAAGGTTTGCCATCTTCTGTCCAAGACAAGATTTTACCCCGATCCAAAACCCAAATCCAGTGACCTTCTTTGTGTTTCACTCGGCATTCACATGTATAGAACTCCGTCTTTTTCTCAAAACATTCCTTCAATTTTTGCTCTTAGATAGGGGCGTCATCAGGATGGACGATTTCTAGCCAAGTTTTGATACTGATTGGTTCTAATTCCTCTAAAGTATAACCAATCATCTCAGCCCATCGCTTGTTGAATATAGTCGCACCCGTCTGCACATTCCATTCCCAAGTACCAGCATTCGTTCCTTCAATGATATTTTGGATTCGAAAATTCTGCTCTTCGATTTTCTTAAATGCATTTTTTCTAGGTGTAATGTCTTCAATTTGTGCAATAAAATGCTTGAAGCTTCCGTCAGGATTTTTGACTTTGGAACCACTGAGATTGATCCAAATTACATTCCCATTTTTAGTAAAATAGCGTTTCTCAATTTGATAGTTTTCTATTTCATCATTAATCAATTTATAGACGAATTCAAGGTCTCTTTCAAGGTCGTCTGGATGGGTGATTTCTTGAAAGGTCAGCTTTGTAAATTCTTCTGATGTGTAGCCTAATAGGTTACAAAGACTTTTATTCACTTTCAAAAATCTACCCTCCAAAGAAACCAATCCCATTCCAATAGAAGCAAATTCAAATGCTGTGGTAAACTCGTCTGGAGTGGAAGAAATATTTATATAAGACTTGGTCTGATTTGAGGTTGTTTTTGAGTTTTGCTCCTATGAAAAAAATTAAGGATGAAAGAACAATTGTTAGGATGGGAAGTATTTGAAATTCAAAATTTAGATTGGCAATCCAAACTATTCCTAGTACGAATAGAGATAGGGAAATGCTTAAGATTCCATAGATTAGTTTTTGATTATTGCTGGGCATATCTGAAGAAGATTTGGGGCGATCTTACAGTTTAAATTTAAGACAAATCCCAATGCAATTCATCAAGTATTATGCATAATTTTATACAAATTTTATTAATGTTATAATTAAAATGATTTTAATTATATTTTCTTTTTAATGGTAAATACAAACTTACTTCCTGTTCCAACTTCAGATTCAAGTTTAATCTTTCCTCCGTATTTTTCTATGATTTTCTTACAGATAGCTAAGCCGATTCCAGTACCAGAATATTCGTCTTTGTGATGAAGCCTTTGAAATATTTCAAAGATTTTGGATTGATATTCAGTTGCAATTCCTATTCCATTATCTGTGACTGCAAACTCCCAATATTCCCTGTTTTCTCTGAAAGAAACATGCACCTTTGGGTTGACAGATTTCTTTTGATACTTGAGGCCATTGGAGATGAAATTTTGAAATAATTGAAAAATAGGACCTTTTTCACCATTGATTTCCGGTAAGTTATCCCATGTTAAAAGCGCCTGTTTCTCTTCTAAAACAGTATGGTTGATTCTGCTGATTTCTTTCATCAGCTCGTTCAAATTGATCTTTTCTATTTGGTATTCAACACGACCAACCCTTGAGTAATCAAGTAAGTCAAGAATGATTTGCCTCATTCTCACAGCGCCATCTGAGGCGTAATGAATGTATTGAAGTCCTTTTTGGTCTAAGACTGGGGAATATTTCTTTTTGAGTTGATGAAGAAAACTCGTCACCATCCTGAGAGGTTCTTGTAAATCATGAGAAGCTACAAATGCAAATTGCTCCAATTCAGCATTCGATTCTTGCAATTCTTTTGCTTTATGTTCTAAAGAAAGATTTAAATCCAACATTTGTTCTTCTGCGGCTTTACGATCATTGATATTTCTAAAATAAACCGTTATTCCATCCTCAGAAGGAAAAGCACTGAGATCTAACCAAAGGTTGAGGGGAGAAAAATATTCTTCAAACCTTATTGGTTTTTGTTCCTTCATGGTTTGATCCAAATAGGAGTAGAAGTTTAGGTTCAATGCCTCAGGAAATGCTTCCCAAATATTTTTCCCCAAGATGAGCTCCCTTTTTTTGAGCAAGAGTTTTTCTGCTTCTGTATTCCAATAGGTCACCTTCCAATCTTGGTCCAATGCACAAAATCCATCTTGGATACTTTCAAGAATTTCAAATACTTTTTTGTTTGATACTTTTAGCGCTTCTTCTTGTTTTTTTCTTTCTGTAATATCTTTAGCTATCGCAAAAATTAATCCTTCTTCTAGTAAAGGTGTTGATGTCCAGGCTAGCCAAATGTATTTACCGGATTTTGTTTTGTAGCGACTTTCATAATAGGTGATGTTATTTCCATCACTTAGTTTTTTTACTGTTGACTGTGTGCTTCCTTTATCTTCTGGATGTGTGAAGTCGTTGTAGCTGATGCTTAAAATTTCTTCTTCAGTGTATCCAAGTGTTTTGACAAAGGATTGGTTGATTTTTTTGAAATAGCCATCAAACCCTGCAATACATAATAAGTCTGGAGAAAGATCGAAAAATAGATTCAATTCATATTCGGCTTTTTTTCTTTTAATCATTGATCCCAGTTGAACCAAGAATTCAATGTCTAAAGTTGGGATATCTTTTAGGTCAACTATTTTATCGATGCTACAGAGCAATATCCCAGCAATTACTTTTCCATCAAATCTTACAGGATAGCATATCGCAGATTTGAAGTTATGTTTGATTAAAAATTCGCTTCTCGCTACACTTTTGTGTTTTTGAAGTTCTTCAATGTAGAGCAAGTCTTCCCTTTTACTAATTTCTGACATCAGGCCGACCTTTCCATTGTATTCACGAATTTCGCGTTTGGGTTTGATATGTTCAGGCCCATCATAAGCCTCCAATATCATGCTTTTATTATCCAAGCTAAGCATCCAAAGCTCTGCATAGTCCAATTGAGAATATTTTAAGAAAAGTTTTAAGGATTTGCTTGCAATATGATTGAGATCCAAATCTTCGGTAAAAATCGAATTGATGGCTAAGCGTAATTTGTTTTTATCTTCTAATTTTTGTTTTTCAGTTCCATCTTTTGCCACACAATACATGATTTGATCTCGTGAATCAAATTTTGCAGACCAAACTATGGGTACAATAGAACCATCTTTTCTGTGATATTTATTTTCAAAATTGGTCATATTGAGACCATTCATGATTTCTTCCGCCGCTTTTTTGGTTTTCTCTTTATCTTCTTCATGAACAAAATCCATGAATTTTCTACCGATCATTTCTTGAGGCTGATAACCCCAAATATTGATAGAAGCTGAACTCATGTCTCTAAAAAAACCATTTTGGTCAATGGTGCAGATGACGTCTAGGGATCTATCGAGGATATTTTCTAGTTTGGATCTGTTTTTATCTCTTTCTTTTTCTGCATTTTTTCTGTCATTGATATTGGTCATTATTCCTCTGAGGAGCTTTGGTTTGCCATCTTCCTTTATGACAGATACTACATCACTCATCCAGATAACCTCTCCATTTTTTTTGACAAATCTGTATTCAAAATTATGATTGAGACCCTTTTGAACTTGATTTTCACAATAATTGATCGTGAAATTTTTATCGTCTTTGTAAATTTTTGATTCCCAAAACCCTAGTGCTTTCCATTCTTCCGTATCATAACCAAGCATTTCTTTTGCTTGAGGGCTGACAAAAGTAAATTGAAGTGGGTTGATTTTCGCTTCCCAAAATATACCATCAATCGTGAAAATCAAGTCATCCCATTTTTGGTTTGAAGACTCAAGGTCTTTTTCTACGAGGACTGTTGAAGTAATATCTTCCGTTGTGTGAAGGATATGAGAAATCTCACCTTTTTCATCAAAAATTGGAGTGAACATAGGATCCCAGTAAATATCAAGGTACTCTTCAGTTCCTCTAACGGGAATTTTATATTTCTGTACTGGTGCTTTGTAGGCTTGCTTTGTGTCTATAACTTTCTGAATTGCAGATAATAACTTTTCTGCATCACCTTCTGCTTCATTCACTTCTGCTGGAAATGCTTCAAAGAGTCCTTTTCCAATCAAATCTTCTTTTTTGCTGTTGGTTACTTCTAAATAAGCTTTATTCGCAGCAAGTAAAGTGAACTTTGGTTCATCTTTTAAAATCAACAAGGAGGGAAGCGGTGAGGCTTCGAAAATTTTTAGATTAAGACTATTGTTCATTACTGCGGACTATTTTTGGATTTTGGAAGAGTAAAATAAAATGTACTGCCATTTCCTTCAGAGGAATTTACCCAAATTTTCCCATCTAAATTGAGGATTATTTTTTTAGAAATGGCCAGGCCCATTCCGGTGCCTTGAAATTCATCTTGGGTATGCAGTCGTTTGAAAATATTAAAAATTTGTTCTTGATATTTTGGATTAATTCCTATCCCATTGTCTTTGATAGAAAATTGATAAGTGTCTGATTTATTCTCAAAACCAATATGGATTTTTGGAATGGTGTCTTCTTTGTGGTATGTCAGTGCATTTGATAGCAAGTTTTGAAAAACTTGTATTAGTTGAATTTTCTTCCCCTTGATTTCAGGCATATTCTCCCAAGTGATCACTGCTTTTTTTTCATGAATTGTTCTTTGATGGGAAGCTACTACTTTTTCCATCAGCTCGTTGAGGTTGATCGTGACGGTACTCTCTTCAATATTTACTGCTTCGGCAAAGTCCAAAAGATCAAGAATGATTCTTTTCATCCTTTCAGCCCCATCTAGTGCAAACTTGATGTAGCGCCTTCCTTTTTGGTCTAATTCTTCATTATGTTTTTGCTGAAGTTGCCCCATAAAGCTCGAAACCATTCTCAAAGGCTCTTGCAAATCATGAGAAGCTACATAAACCATTTGTTCCAAATCTCTATTTGAATTTTCAAGTTTCCTAGACTGTTGATTCAGCTTTTTATTGAGTAATTCTAATTGTTCGATTTTCTCAGATAAGTTTGAGTAAAATTTATTTACCAAAAGAAATAAAAGAACAGCTGTGATAGTCACATAAGAAATTCCTTTTATGGATTGATAGCTTGTTGATTTTTCCAAGCCAGTAGATTCAAGAATAAAATCTAGAAGGAGGTCACTGGTTAAAATCCAAATCACACCTATGAACAAATAAATTAGCGCAATTTTAAAGCCTGGCTTCATTTTACTTCTTTGATTTTTGGAATGGTAAAAAAGAAGGTACTACCAATTGATTATCCTTCTATTGAGAATGATGATATTTTTGAGAATTTGATCTACAGCTACTTCTTCTTCCTTTTCGTGGTAATTTCCAACTCTAGAGTATTCTAAAAGGTCTAGGATGATTTGTCTCATCCTTTTTGCTCCATCAGTAGCAAAGAAGATGTATTTTTGAGCTTTTTCGTCAAGAACATTTCGATACTTGACTTCAAGCTGATTGAGAAATCCTGTAATCATGCGAAGTGGTTCTTGCAAATCATGTGATGCTACATAAGCGAATTGCTCTAATTCAGTATTGGAAATTTCTAGTTTGCGAGCTCTGATAGCCAATTCTTGGCTAAGTTGTAAAAGTTCTCTTTCGTTGGATTTTGATTTGGTGATGTCTTTCATCGCTACGACAGCACCGAGATTTTTCCCCTCTAAAGAAGTAATCGGAGTTCCAGTTGCCAAGACTGTTCTTTCAGACTCTCCTTGAGGTATGATTTTGAATTCTTCTTCGATGATTTTTTCTCCTCGAAATGCCCTATAAAGTGGTATTTCTTCTTTGCGTAGGAGTGTTTTACCATCTTTGTGATAAAGGTCATAAGTTTCACCCCAATTTTCAGGCATGGTTTCTTTGACTTCCATCCCATGGATTTCTCTTGCTGCACGATTTGAAATAATGATTTTTCCATTTTCATCACAAGCTACGATGGCTTCAGAGAGACTTTCCATCAGAGATTTTAAAAATTCTCTTTCGTTCTCTAATTCTTTCTCAGCTAATTTTTTGGCAGTTATATCTTGTGTTGCTCCGATCATTCTCAGAGCTTTACCATCCTGATCTCTGATTATAATTCCTTTGTCTAAAACATAGGCATATTTTCCATTCGCCTTTTTGAATCGAAAAGTAGATTCCCAAAATTCGTCTGTACCATTTTGGAAAGACAGCATTGCCCGCTCTACCTCTGGATAGTCTTCTGCATGGATCTGACTGATCCAAAAATCTTTATTATTGGTGTATTTGTCTATCCGATGTCCGAAAAGTTTCTCAAAATTAGAAGAACGAAATACGTGCCCTGATGTCAAATCCCAGTCCCAAATTGCATCTGAAGTTGCAATCGACGCATACTCAAAGCGTTGATTACTTTCTTTTAATTCTCGTGTTCTATCATCTAGCTTGTCGTTCAGGATGGAAGGGAGCTTTGTTAAGTAATAGGCAATAAACCCTAAAACAGCGGAAAGAACTACACGCAAGATCAAAAAAGGCAAGACTTCTCTAAAAGCGGTAGATTCTTTGAGTTGAACAGAGATTTTCCAATCTCCTTCTTTCAAGGTAAAAGAATCCTCGAATCCTGTATAATCATCAGTAGCAGGGGGAAGGAAAAGCTCTTCTTTACCTGTAATATTATTTATTTTTGAAAATTGGACATAAAATGGATTATCTGCAGAAGTATCAATATTTGATAGCTTCAAAAATGAATCAAATTTCATAATTACAGCAGCAAAACCCCAAAACTCATTATTTTTAAAAATTGGATTTCTACCCACTATTCCTATTCCTCCTTGCTTCAACTTGAGTGGCCCTGCAAAATAAAGTTGTCTTTTTTCAATGGATTTTAGAGCTTCGTCTCTAAGATTTGGCTCTGCCAAAATATCATAGCCAATGACGTTTTCGTTGCCTTCTAAAGGATAAGTGAATTTGATTTTTCCACCTTCCACAAGTTGAATTGCATCGATGAACCTGTTTGTCTCTAGAAGCTCTGCAGCGATGGTATCAAAGCCTTCATCAATACCATAATTTTCTTCAATATATTTGAGAACTTTGGTAGTGGAAATGCTACTTGCGATAGCATTAGAAATTTGTTTTTGAATAAGATTACTATAATCTTTTACCCTTTGGTTTTCATTGCTGATTTTTAAGTCATATTCTTTGACTGTAAAGTATTGCAATCCAGTGATAAGTACAAAAACCAAAATACCTGAGAGTAGGGGGTATTTATAAAAAATGTTTCTGCTTTTTGATTTCATGAAATAATATTTAGCTATTCGTATGAATTTACAAAACCATCTATGGTCAAATATAAGTTTTAATTTAATGCTATTTAGGTATAGTAAAATAAAAAACACTTCCCTTACCTATATCTGATTCGACCCATATTTTTCCACCTAAATTTTGTACTATTTTTTGGCAGATCGCTAGACCTAATCCTGTTCCTTCATATTCTGCTTTGGTATGCAGTCTTTGGAAGATTGTGAAGACTTTTACTAGATATTCCTTTTCGATTCCTATCCCATTATCCGAAATTGAAAAAAGCCAATTCGTTCCTTGATCTTCAGCTTTGATTTTGATTATAGGTTTTTGATTTGGCTTTTGATATTTCAGAGCATTATTGATGATGTTTTGAAAGATTTGTTGCAAAGGAGTTTTTTGAGCATAAACTATTGGCATGGATTCAAAACTTACCTGAGCTTCTTTTTCTTCAATCAGTCGGCTATTGAGGATTAGAATATTTTCTAGGATTTCGTTGATGTCAATATTTTGTTCATTTTCTTTGATTCTTCCCACTCTTGAAAAATCTAATAGATCCAAGATGATTTGCCTCATCCTAGTGGCACCATCAGTTGCAAAGTAGATGTACTTTTTCCCTTTTTCATCTAAAATATCTTCATATTTTTTTTGAAGTTGAGAAAGGAATCCGGTTATCATCCTCAGAGGTTCTTGCAAATCATGAGAAGCGACATAAGCAAATTGCTCTAAGTCAGCATTAGAGGTTTCCAAGTCTTTTGCTCTTCGAATGAGTTGAGTGCTTAGGTTGAGGAGCTCTTGTTCATCATTTTTTCTTGCGGTGATATCTTGTGTAGCACCGATCATTCGAATTGGCTTATTGTTACTATCTCTTAATAATATCCCTTTATCTAGAACGATAGCATACTCACCATTGCTTTTTATTAATCTAAATTCAGATTCCCAAAGCTCTTGGTCACTGTCAAGAAACTTGTTTAAACTTCTAGAAATGCCCCTTCTATCATCTGGATGAATGAGTTGAAGCCAATACTTATTGTTGGAAGAAAACTTGTCAATTTCATGCCCGAAGATGGTTTTGAAGTTTTCCGCTCTGATGACCGTGTTAGTTTCTAAATTCCAATCCCATATGGTATCAGAAGTTGCTTTTGTAGCGATTTCATATCTTAAATTACTTTGTATTAAAGCATCAGTTGCTGATTTAGCCTCTGAGATATCTATGTTGAATCTAAAAATTTGGGTTGGTCTATTTGGAATCTCGATCAATGTGTAATTCACAAATACAGGCACAATCGACCCATCTTTTTTCTTATGAATTTCTTCTCTTGACTTGAGGTTTTGGCCAGTTTGAATCATGCTTTTTAATTCAATCATCAAATTTGACTTTTGATTATCCAAAGCCGTAAGGTCTGAGATGATTTCTCCTACAGCTTCTTTTTCGCTGTAGCCATAAAGCTTTTCACTTGACTTGTTCCAATATACTACTTGACCATTTTCATCTAAACCTTGTACGGCCAAATGACTGACATTATCAAAGAGGTTTTTGAAGATTTGTTCTTTTTCTTTAGCAATTTTTTCATTCCTAACTTGTTCGGTAATGTCTTTAAATACCCCGATCATTCGGCTTGGTATTCCACTTTCATTTAGCTCAACAGTTCCTTCAGATTTTATATGTTTGATGATTCCTTCTGGAGTGATGATTCTTTTTTCTAATTCATAATCTCCTCCTTTTTCTATTGCATCTTGATAGATTTTGAGTGCATACTCTTTGTCATCAGGGTGAATTAGGCTTATTCGCAAGTCAAATGAAGCTCGATGGGTATCTTTATCTAATCCACAAATTCTATAAAATTCATCGGACCAAACCGACTCTTTGGTGAGGAGGTTGAACTCTGAGCTTCCCACTTTAGATATGGCTTCAGTTCTTTTAAGTAGATCTGAGGTTCTTTTTTGTTCTTTAAGTAGAAAATACTGCTGAGTTATGTTTTGAAGTGTACCAAATAATTTCAATGTTTTATTATTGTAAACTATAGGTTTACAGGTGATTCTTACCCAAATGGAATCGTCATTGGTATTATGTCCTTGTATTTCCAGATCAAAAGCTTCACCTTTTTCTAGAGCATCTTTCATGGCTTTGTCTAAGATGACTTTTGCTTCATCTTTAAACATATTTGAAGAAAATGAGTAAAGATTTTCTGTCAATTTGGGTATTTCAAAAATATTTTTGGCCTCTTCTGAAAGCGCAAAAACCCCAGTAATATTGTCATATTCCCATCCACCAACAAGGGCAGAATCTGATGATTTTTGTAAGATGTTTTTATATTTCTTGTTTTCAGTAATATCTCTAACTGATGTTACTTTGTAGCGAGATCCATCTTCATAAATAAGTAGCCTTGGACTCGCAAAAATATCGATCAAGGCACCATTCTTTCTTTTTGCAATCCATTCTTTGCTCATTTCTTCTTTGCCAAAAATAAAGTCGTCATGAAGTTTTTCGAGCTCTTCTCTATTTTCGGATGGGACTACTTTTGTGAAATGCTGTCCAAGTAATTCCTCTTTGCTGTAACCATAAATCTTACAATATTCGTCGTTGACTTCGATAAATTTGCCTGATGAATCTGTAATGCAAATGCCTGTGCCATTGGCGTTAAATACAGAGGTGAGTAGCTTTTCAGATTTATTGAGTTTTGCTGAAACTTCAATTTTTTCAGTGATGTCTATCAGTCCAATAGATATAATCTTTACTTGTCCAGTATGATCTTGAACGGGAGTAATCGAGTACTCAAACCAATATTCTATTTTATCAACACTAGATTCTTTGAGCTGTTTTTTGATGGTTTTTCCTTTGAAAGCTTCTCTAATTTGCTTGATAAAGTTTTCGAGGTTTTCTTCTGAAATAAGGTCTAGGATAGTTTCACCTTTCTTTATGTTCGCTTTTCTCAGCTTATTCCAAAGGTCATTCGCAATTTGATTCCATTCAATTACAGCGTATGCATCATCGATTAGTAAAAATGCTTGAAGAGAATTATTCAACAAAGCTTTGAGGTTGTATTCTTTTTCGAGAAGTTCTCGTTCTTTAAGTTCTAAGGTTTCATGTGTGGATTTCAATTCTGAGTAAGCAATCTGAACTTCCTCGTAAGTAGATTGCAGTTCTTCATTGCTGGTTTCCAATTCTTCATTTGTCGATTGCAGTTCTTCATTGGTTGATTGCATTTCTTCATTGAGAGACTGCAGCTCTTCGTTGCTTGTTTCTATCTCTTCGATGTAGGTTTGAACTTGTTCTTTTGTAGCCAAAAGTTCATTTTCCAATTCAGCCACACGTTGATTTTCATTTTTACTATCATTTGTGACAATACCTTTGGACACATAATCTTCTAAGTCCAACTGTTCAAAAATCACAAGAAAGAGATCCTTGATTTTATGATTAAAAATCAAGGGCTTAGCAATTATTCTTACAAAATAAGTCTTCTCAAAAAGTGTAAATCTTCTTATGCTGCTTTTTGTAACCTTTCTTTCTTTGATTGTATTTATTAAAATTGATCTTACCTCAATCTGAAGTTCTGAGTTGAGTAATTTGAAAAGGTTCAGGTTTGCTTTCCCAGAGGTAAGGCTGAGAAAAAGTCGGATATCACCATGAATCTCTTGAACTTCAAATTCATCATTGACAATCACATAAGGATGTTCATACGTTTTAAAGATGGTTTCCTTGATCAAGTCATTAATTGTCACTAGAGATTCATTTGATTTACTTTCTAGTTGTTGACTATTGGTTTTTAAAATGGGATGGGATTGCAACTTCGATTTTCTCAAGCTTTCCCCAGGTTTTCTTTGATAGATTTTGTTTTTTCCATCCAAGGTTTGAAAGAGTTTTTCAAATTGGCCAACAGTTTCTGATTTGCCTAAAAATAGGAATCCTTTTGGAAGTAGGGAATAGTGGAAAAGGGGAATAAGATGATTTTGTAAATAATTATCGAAATAGATCAGGAGATTTCTACAAGAAATTAAATCCAATTTGAAAAAAGGTGGGTTTTTGATCAGGTTATGTTTGGAAAACAAGATCATTCCACGGATATTTTTATTTATGGTAAATCCTTCCACATTTGGAGTGAAGTAAGTATCAAGAGTTTCTTTGGGAAGTTTAGATATTTTTTCTTCTGAATAAATTCCTTTTCTGGCAAAGTCAATAGAGCGATCATCGATGTCTGTAGCAAAAATTTGAACAGGGATAGAGAGCCCTTTTTCACGAAGGATTTTGTCAAATGTGATGGCAATTGAATAAGGTTCTTCACCTGTGGAACAGCCTGGTGTCCAAATTCTGATGGTGTCAGTTTTCGTTTTGCTAGCAATGATTTTTTTGATCTGCTCTTCCAATGCTAGAAAAGCGGATCGATCCCTAAAAAATGAAGTTACCCCTATCAAAATGGTATTAAACATTTCGTCCACTTCTTTAGGGTCATTTCTTAGTATCTGGAGATAATCTTCTAAATTATCTATATGGAAATTTGCTAATCTTTTGTTGAGTCTTCTACCGATAGTGGCAGGTTTGTAATTGGTAAAGTCGGTTCCTGTTCTGTCACTGAGGATTTGAAAAATTTTATTTAAAGTTCCTTCTGCCTCTAATGATTGCTGGATTTCATGATTTGGATTGATGATGTAATCTAGTATTTCTTCACCGATCTTATCAGGTGAAAGGATGGCGTCTACTACACCTGTGTTGATAGCCGAAATAGGCATCCCATCATATTTGGCTGTATGGGGTTCTTGAGCAATTACATAGCCTTTATTTTCTTTTACAACGAAGATTCCAGCGGCTCCATCAGAGCCTGTTCCAGATAAAATGACTGCAATTACATTCTCTTTAAAGTCTTTTGATAGAGACTTTAACAAGATATCAATGGAAGGTTTTGGACCAATTGCTGAAGAAGGTTTATTTAAAATAATTTTCCCCTTGTAAATAGTAATTTCACTATCTGGTGGAGTAATGTATATTTTATTGCTTTCTAATTTATCTCCATGAATGGCTTCAGCAACTTCTAATTTGGTTTCTTTAGTCAAAAGAGACACAAGCATGCTTTTGTGTGAAGGACTCAAATGCTGAGCGATGATCAAACAAACATTTTCAATAGGAGGGAGGTGCGACAAAAAATCCTGTAAAGCTTCCAAGCCACCTGCAGAAGCTCCAATTGCTATTACTTTCAGTACTTTTTTTTGAGGGATATTATTGGTGGGACGATTGTCGACTTTCATTGAGATGTGGGATATTGCTTTTGATTGAAAGCTGGGCTGCTTAGGTTGTCAAAAGGTAAGCATTTATAAGAATTGAGCATATTTTTATTTATTTATTTTTGGAATACTAAAATAAAATATACTGCCAAGCCCTAGTTCCGATTCTACCCAAATCCTGCCGCCTAAAGAGTCTACTATTTTTTTACAAATAGCAAGCCCAATTCCTGAACCTGAGTATTCGGTTTTGTCATGAAGTCTTTGAAAAATAACAAATATTTTCTCGTGATATTCTGGAGCTATTCCCAATCCATTGTCTTTTACGCTAAAAATCCACTCGTTTTTCTTCTCTTCACAATTGATCTCAACAATTGGGTTGATCTCTGATTTTTTATACTTTATAGCATTGGAAATCAGATTTTGGAAAAGTTGTCTAAGTGCCAATTTTTGTGTGATCACAATTGGAATGTTAGAAGTGACTAGCTCCGCTTTTGAGTTTTGGATTTGGACTTTGAGCAATCCTTTTATTTCGTCTAGGAGACTGTTTACGTCAAATTCTTGATTTTCTACTTCTCCGACTTTTCCTACTCTTGAAAACTCCAATAAATCTAAAATGATATCACGCATTCTTCTAGCACCATCAGTAGCAAAATAGATGTATTTTTTACCTTTTTCATCTAATTTATCTTGATATTTTTTTTCGATTAAAGTCAAAAAACTCGTGATCATGCGCAATGGCTCTTGAAGATCATGAGAAGCAACATAAGCAAATTGCTCCAATTCAGAATTTGATATTTCTAGATTTTTATTACTGATTTTCAACTCGTAGTTGAGGTTTGTGAGTGATTTTTCAAATTCAGCTTTTTCGATTGCCACTCCGAAATTTGTACTTAATGTTTGTAAAAATGAGATTTCTTCATCTGTCCAAATCTTATCGGAGGTACAATCATCTAAACCTAAGTATCCAAAGAAATTATCGTTTATAAAAATGGGAATTTGAAGAGTTGATTTGATTTCTTGTTCTTCTAAAATCTTTCTTGTTTCACCAGAAGTTTGAGAAGTTAGGGCTGCAAAATGTGATTTTCTAGAAACTTCTTTCAAGAAATCTGGATAGCGAGATAGCTGGATTTTTTGATAATTGATATTGTTGATTTGTGGTGAAATTCCATCTTTGGCCCATTCATAAATTTGCTTTGCAGACAATTCCTGGCTGTTTGATTCTTTAAAGTTTTTCAAAAAATAAGCTCTATCAGCATTCACTGCTTCTGCTATGGTTTTTAAGTTTTCATTTAAAACAGTTTCCCAGTCATTGTAATATAAAAGCGCTTCGACTACTTTGGAGATGGTTTCGAGATAGCGCGTTTTATTTAAGAGTGCTTCTTCAGACTTCTTTCTGTCGGAGATATCTTGTAGGGCGCCGACCATCCGGATTGGGTTGCCATTTTTGTTTCGAATGATCACTGTGTTTTCAAGAACATAAGCATACTCTCCGTTTGACTTTTTGAATCTATATTCCCCTTTCCATTTGTTAATTTTAGGATCTTTACGAGCTTTTTCAACATCAATTAAGATGGTTTCTTTGTCATCTGGATGGACTTTGGTCTCCCACAAGTCGTCCTTGACGTACATTTGATCTGATTGATAGCCAAAAAGGGATTCATAACCACTACCCCAAAAAACTGTTTCAGATTCAATATCCCAATCCCAAATAGCATCAGAAACAGCTTTTGTAGCATAAAGGAATCTTTCATTGCTCAATTGTAGTGCTTTTTCAGCCTTAATTTTTTCAGTTTCATCGATTACCGTTGAGATCATGATTTGCTGATCATAAACAGGAATATTTTTGGCTGAGATAATTTTCTTTTTTCCAGATTTAGTTGTGATTTCTATTCCACTCCATTCCATTCTGCTGGGATCACCACTTTCTATGTCAGCGATGATTTGAGCCGTCATTTGTGCTCTGTAAGCTGGATCAGGATATACTTTTTCAAAAAATGATTCAACATCACGCAACTCTTTTTCAGGCCAACCATAGATTTCTGAAAATTGCTTATTCATCAATGTTGCCTCGCCAGAATCTATGCTATTTACAGCGATACCGATTGGTAAATTATCTAATGCGGTTTCAATAAATTGAGTTCTTGCTTTGAGCTCCTTTTCGGATTTCTTTTGATTAGTGATGTCTTGCATCGCCCCAACGAACCTTTTTACCTGACCTTTGGGATCTCTAATGATCATTGCCCTGTCATTTACAAGAGCGTATCTTCCATTTGCTTTTTTAAAGAGATATTCCTCCTGCCAGATGTCCGAATTATTTTGAATTGCTTTTTGCATACTTTCAAATATGCGAGATCGATCATTTGGATGAATGAGATTAATCCATGTCTCTTTGAAATTATCAAAGGAATTGCGGTTGTATCCAAAAACACTATTGATTCCTTCGCCCCAAAAAATTGTGTCTGTCTCCAAATCCAGATCTCTAACTGTGTCGAAAGTAGCCTTTGTAACAAAATGATACCTTTTGATAAGCTCTTTAAGAGATTCTTTGAGGGTTTCTTCCTCTGTGATATCTTGAACAGTACCTACTATCTTAATTGGAATATTATTTTCATCCTTTTCAATACTGGCTTTAATATGTATCCATTTTACGAGATCATTTTTTAGAATAATGCGCAGCTTCAAATCCGCTGCACTTATTTTTTTGATCGCTTTTTCATAGTTCAAATAGGCTTGATTCAAATCTTCAGGATGGATAGTGGAGATGAAAAAATCTGTTTTAGGATCATCTTCATTTTTCTCAATTTCCCAAATTCTATAAATTTCATCAGATAAGGTTAATTCTTGACTTGGGAGGTCAATTTCCCAATTTCCAATCTTAGCGAGTTGCTGTGCATAAAGAAGTTTTGCTTCGCTATCTTCAATTTTTTTTCTCGATTGAATTCTGTCTGAAATGTCATTTGTTGTGATGATGACACTTTTTAGAGAGTCTTCATATCCAGTGACTACAGTCCATTTTAAGTGAATATGCTTAATAATTCCATCTAAGGTTTTGATCTTGGTATCAACTTCAAAATGATCAGATCCACAGCAAATAGCTAATAACTGTTCCCTCAAGGTTTCAAGGGATTCTTCAACAAAAATTGAGGAGAAATTTTCAAGTAATTCTTCTTTAGTAGAGGCATGGTGAAGGTCTAAACAAGCTTTATTGAGGTTTAATAATTTTACTTTTGAAACGCAAATAATTAAATGGTGGGGATTGTCGATAAAAAATTTTCTAACTGAAATTTCATCTTTTCCTATCAAGTTTAATTCTTTGAGATAAGCTTTCACCTCAGAGAAATCTTCTTCCCAGATAGGAATAGGTACAATTTCAAAGATGGCTTGAAAACGTGAATTACCCTTTTCCATACACTCAGATAACTTGGCTATTTATTTATTAAAAATCAAGTAAAGAAATCATGGGGATTAGATATGATCACTTTAGTTTGGTAATAATAGCTCAATATCAATATTTAAAGGATATAAATAAAGTTTCTTATAAAAAACTTATCTGAATAATAGCATGCATTTAAAAATCTGATTATCTGCAGTATTTTCTAGAAGAAATTTGAAATAAAGCAGATAATCAGAATTATTGATATTCTAAATTACCAAATTACCATATCACCATCATTTCCATTACCATATTTTCTCCAAAGTGAGAAAGTAGCTATAAATTCATGTGTTGGTTGAGGGATGAGGTAGGATTTGTTAGTTGGGATTTCATGGGTATATCCCAGTTTGATTTGCTTATGCACCACTCCAAATGTGAAGTTATTAGCGTAATCTACTCTATGACCCACTCCAACCCAAATCTTATCCATGAAAATGCCTTTTATATTAGCTTCAAAATGGTTTGGAAGATCATCTTGCGCCCTGTACATGACGTGCGAAGCGATGCTCACTACTGGAGAAATGGTGTGTCTAAAACCTGATTGGAAAACACTCACGCGAGGCTTTTTATCAAAGAAGATATCGCCAAAATTGATAGATCCTTGATTAATGTTCTCCAATCATCTATTTCCTCAGTTGTTGGAATAGGTCGGATAACATCTACAAAGTATTGATTTACAATTTGACCATCTTTTATAAGGTTGATGGGTATCGAAGTTGTACCAAAGACAAGAGGAACTCTAGTTTCATTAAAACTTGCTCTAGGATTGTTACCATTGACTTGAATCAATAATGAAGCATTATCAGTTTCTGCTCTTAATATAATCTCTGAATCTAAAAATGATACTTGGACATTATATTGATAAATGTCTGGATCGAATGAAGGGTTCAGTGTTCCCTTATTGCTGCTAATATTTGTTAGCTGATTGAGGTCATTCAAATTATTGATTTCAACCGAATAACCTGTTTGAGTATTACTGAAAAATAAAAATAATACAACAATGATTAAATAATTTCTTTTGTAAATCTTCTGACTCATGTTAGAATCTGTGTTTATTGATATTTGAATTATAATAATGGTGCTTAGGGTGACTAAAATTGTAAAAAATAATTTACATATTAAAAATAAGATTTTTGAATAATGTGATAAGTCAGTATATTATTTCATATCTAAGATATTATTGATGACGAAATGCAATAATTTAGATGTACAAATATTTGGTGATTTTTGTAAAAAATTGGTGATAGCGCACATTTTTACGAATTAAACAGAAAAATGTAATCTAACTGGAAATCGGTATATTCTTATTTTTTACCGTTCAAAAAGACTGAAAAAATAAATTTTGGTCCATTAGTGATTTGTAAATAATAATTAGTTATTTCTCAGAAACGCTTACAAAATATGACAAGACAAACATCTTTAGTAGTTTAGAAATAATTCTTTCTGAAAATATAACTGTTGCCAAAAATCCAGATTTAGGCTTTTTCAATAAACTTGTCAATTCATTTGTAATTGGCTGGAAAGGTTTAGGTTATTTTGTTTGGGACTTATGAATATTTGGCCATTTATTTTATTGGCTGCTATTGTTATTGCCTTTCTTAGAAAATGGATAAAGAAAAAGCAATAGTTACATCAATAAAATGTTTGATTTGGGAAATCAAAAATGCTTCTTTGGCGTTTACCAATGAAAGCAAAATCCCTTTATGCAATTTTTATTTCGTTTTGTAGTATTTGTTATCTGTTTTGGACTGGTATCTCATGGAACAGTTTTTTCTCAAAATGAGAGCCTTGTAGAAGGAGTTGTATTTGATTTTTCACAAAATCTGCCCATTCCAGGAGCAAATGTCTATTGGGAAGATGATTTGAGTAGTGGTGTTACTACTGATTTGGATGGAAAATTTCAAATTAAATTAACGAATCTTCCTTCAAAATTGATTATCTCTTTTGTGGGTTTTGAGCAGGTAGCTAGAGTAATTCAAGCAAAAGATTTAACTAAGCCAATTCAATTTTTTCTTAGAGAAGAAGATATAGATTTACAAGAAGTAACTGTAAGTAGTACTAGACCCGATGAAAATGTCAGAAGTTTGGATTTAGGAAAATCTGTAGTTCCTATTCAGACGATCAAAAATATTCCAGCTTTATTTGGCGAAGTTGACTTGCTTAGAAGCCTTCAATTGCTTCCTGGAGTGCAAACAGCAGGAGAGGGGACAACAGGCCTTTTTGTGAGAGGTGGTTCGGCAGATCAAAACTTGCTTCAAATAGATGGAGCACCTGTTTACAATCCATCTCACTTTTTTGGGTTTTTCTCGGTGTTCAATCCTGATGCTTTGAGTGGAGTTGATTTTTATAAAGGGAATATCCCTGCTAATTTCGGTGGAAGAGTTTCCAGTGTGATTGATATTTCGTTGAAGGAAGGCAATTTTGAAAAAGTAAAAGGGGAAGGTGGAATAGGAACAATAAGCTCTCGTTTAACTGTAGATGGGCCACTTTTATCCGATAAATCCAGTTTTTCAATATCAGGTAGGAGAACTTATGCAGATATGTTCTTGAGATTATCTTCTGATCCGAATATCAATAGCAATGATTTGTATTTTTATGATTTGAATGGAAAATTTACTTTTCTCTTAGGCGATAGAGATAAATTGACTGTTTCATCTTACTACGGATCTGATTACTTAGGTTTGTCTGCTCAGTTTGGATTAGGTTGGAGCAATTGGGTTTCATCAATAATATGGAATAGGAATATCTCCAAAAACTTCTTTTTTGACTTAACTGCATATCACAGTTCATACCAATATAATGTGGATTTTGATGATCCTGATAGTGGGTTCAAATGGGGAAATACCTTAGCAGAATCAGGCTTAAAGGCAACTTGGACCTATCAAGCTACAGAAAAAACGGAATTGAAATGGGGTGCACATAGTCAGCTTTATAGTTTTTCCCCAATTAGCCTTATTCCTACACCAGGGAGTGCCATAGAGCCATTCGCAACCAATCCAAGAAATGGTCTTCAGAATAATCTTTACATAGGTGGGACAACGGAAATCAATCCTAAATTAAGTGTTGAGGCTGGAATAAGATGGTCTATTTATCAGCAACAGGGAAAAGGGGTTGATTACAGATATGAAGGAGGTCAACCAAGCCCCGAGGCAGAAATAATAGATTCTTTAGTTTTTGGAAGATTTGAGAGAATAAAAGATTTTCAAGGAATAGAACCTAGATTGGCAGCGAGATATTTATTAAATGAAGGACTTTCACTAAAAGCATCTTTTAATAGAAGCTTTCAATATTTACAAGTAGCATCCAACAGTTCAGCAGGTCTTCCTATAGATCGATGGATTTTGGCAGGAACATATGTTCCCCCAATTAGAGGAGATCAAGTTTCAGTGGGGATTTTCAAAAATCTTAATGATAACATTTGGGAAATCTCAGCTGAAGGATATTACAAAGATTTCAAAAATATCATCGATTTAAGACAAGGTGCAAATATCCTTTTCACAGATAATGTAGAAACGGAAATCCTTACAGGAAATGGCTATGCCTATGGACTTGAATTTTTATTAAGAAAAAATGTAGGTAAATCGACTGGATGGTTAAGTTATACTTATTCAAGAACATGGAGACAAGTACCAGGGATCAGCTTTGACCAATGGTATAATCCAAGATTTGATAGACCTCATGATTTAACATTGGTAGTGAACCATGAATTTAATAAAAGATGGTCAGCAGGATTGACAATTGTCTATACCACTGGACAAGCGGTAACTTTTCCAGTTGGATCGTACGAAGTTGACAGTCAACGCTTGCCTTTATTTAGTGGTGTAAGAAATGACGATAGATTTCCCGATTATCACAGAATGGATGCTTCTGTCACTTGGAAAAATGCTGATAAAGGAAGAAAATGGAGAGGAAGTTGGAACTTTAGTGTGTATAACCTTTATGGAAGAAAAAATCCATTTGCATATCAATTTACAGAGATTTTCAATGATCAAATTAATTTTACGCCCGGACCTAATGAAATGGTCACTAGTAGAAGACCGGGTGTAATTATGACTTATTTATTTACTTTCCTTCCTTCTTTAACATACAATTTTAATTTTTAAAAATGAGAAATTCTATTTTATTGATATTGTTAGCCATTTTAAATTTCTCTTGTCAAGAAGAGGTTTTTTTGGATCTTCAAAAATCAGAAAGAACTCCTGTTATTGAAGCTGTTTGGACGAATACTGTTGGGCTTAATCAAGTTCAAGTTTCTTTTTCGAGAGATTATTATTCAGAGGATCCCAATGAAATAGTAACTGATGCAGATGTTTTTATCCTGAATTTGGAGGATAATCAAAGAATTCGATTTAGGTTTAATGAACAGTTTCAAAGTTATCTTCCTGTTAATAATGTAACTGGTAAATTGGGGGCGATCTATGAACTACATGTTATCATTGAGGGGAAAGAATATATTTCACAAGGCAAGATGCTCGAGCCTCCCGTACTTGATTCTTTGACTTTTGCCTATCAGGAAGAAAGAGTTTTTAGAGAAGAAGGATATTATTTGACACTTTATGGGAAAATTCCATTTGTAGATGATAATAATTATCGGATCAGAATTATTAGAAATGATACTTTACTAAATAGAAGATCTGACTATTTGCTTTTTGATGATTCGTTTGGGACTTCTATACTTGATCGAGGGTTTGAATTAAGTGGATTTGCATTTAATGAAGGCGATAGAGTACGTTTAGAGCTTTTTAGATTGAATTTGGATGTCTATGATTACCTATCACAATTAGTGAATTTACTCTTTAATGATGGCGGCTTGTTTAGTCCGCCACCTCAAAATCCTGTTTCAAATATTCGTCCTTTGGATGGTGAAGGAGATGTTTTAGGTTATTTTATGGTCAGTCCATACCTCGGTGCTGTAGTAAATATTGTAGAAGATAAATCTGATTAATTAAAAAATCAATTTCGAATCGTTTAGATTCCTTACTTTTGCAGGATGTTAGATTTTGCTCAAAAAGGAAAGGTAGTCATTACTTTTAAAGATAGATTTTCTCCATTTGTTGAAAAGGAATTAAAAGACCTCGGATTCAAGCCAAAAAATGTATTTAGAACATACATTGAATTGTACGCATCTTTGAACGAATGCATGTATCTTAACATGCATTTGAGAGTAGCTAGTCATGTGCTTTTCGAAATCAAATCCTTCTATTTGCATCATGCAGATGATATTTATAGAAGAGTAAAAACTCTTCCTTGGGAGGAATACATCACAAAAGACACCTATTTTTCAGTGAATTCACATGTGGAAAATGACAGTGTTGACAATCCACTTTTTGTCAATGTCCGAGTGAAAGATGCCATAGTCGATAGGTTTAGAGAAAATACAGGAGTAAGACCCGATACAGGTTCGGCGTATGATGGTGCTGTTTTTCAGTTATTTTGGAAAGAAACTCAGGCAACTTTGTATATCAATACTTCAGGAGAAACTATTGCCAAGCATGGGTATAGAAAAATCCCTGGAAAAGCACCGATGCTGGAAGCACTTGCTGCTGCAACAATTTATGCTACAGGTTGGGATAGAAAGAGTCCTTTTGTGAATCCGATGTGTGGATCAGGAACTTTGGCGATTGAAGCGGCTTTAATTGCTACTAATAGATTTCCTGGATTGTACCGCGACCATTATTCATTTATGCATATTATTGGATATGAAGAGTCTGCATACCTTAAAATGAAGGCAGAGTTGGAGGAAAAGATCACACCGATTGATGGCATAGAAATCATTGCAAGTGATATTGTGGAACAAGCTGTTCTTTTTACAAAAGAAAATGCTGCTACCGCAGGAGTGGAGGACCTAATTTCTTATGAAGTTTGTGATTTTGAAGAAACTACCATTCCTGATTCAGAAACTGGAATCATGATGGTAAATCCAGAATATGGTGAGCGATTAGGCGAAGAAGCTGAATTAGAAGCCACCTACAAACGCTTAGGAGACTTTATGAAGCAAAGGTGTGCCGGATACACTGGGTTTGTATTTACGGGCAACTTGGATTTAGCCAAAAGAGTAGGATTGCGACCATCTCGAAAAATGGAATTTTATAATGGAACTATTGATTGTAGGCTTTTGAAATATGAATTGTATAAAGGCAAGAAAGATGCTTAATATTTTCTCTGATTTATATCAGGAATCATCATGAGCAATGTTGCTTATTAGCGGTTGAGAGCACTGTATTTTTGGTTCTTTATTTATAACCAACCGCTAATACAATGCAAGATTCAAAGCCTCATAGTTTTCACATCCCGGTAATGGGATTAGGATATACCTTAGAAACTCCACTCAAAGTTGCTAAATTCGGAATCTCTTCTGTAGTCTCCATCATGGATGATTCACTTTTGGAAGACATGCGAAGAGTGAAAAGCAGAAATTTAGGAGTTCCTTATTTTCCAATAAATACAAGTGTAAAAGATAGCCGTGCTTTGCGGATTACAGCTTATTTAAATTTTTTGCACGAGCAAATAGAAAATCAAATTAACCTTTTAAAATCACAATTTTTTGGTGAAGGAAATGATTTAGACACTTATTTTGAATTACTATCTGATAAACATCCTGCCAAAAAACTTTTTGAAAATTTACCATTTCTCAATGGCGAAGATAGAGTTCAGGCAGAAAATCAACTGAAGGCTTATATTCAAGGAGGTAAGATTGATGTGAACATCATGACTAAAGTTGATAAGTTGAATTTTGATGAAAAGGGAGAGGAATTGCCTAGAGAGTTTTCTGATGCCTTATCCGCTTTGCGTGGTTTTGCAAATAGCAAATTGAATGCATCAGTGGTGTTTTCTGCGGGTATGAATCCAGCGCTTTATAGCTATGCTGAGCAGTTCGATGCATTTTTTCCGGATCACAAAGGCGATATTCGTAAGCGGATAATTTTGAAAGTGAGTGATTACAGATCAGCGATGATTCAAGGAAGATTTTTGGCTAAAAAAGGACTTTGGGTATCTGAATTTAGAATAGAATCAGGTCTAAATTGTGGTGGACATGCCTTTGCTACGGATGGGATTTTACTTGGACCAATCTTTGAAGAATTTAAAGAAAATAGAGAAAATCTCAATAATGTGCTTTTGGAAGCTTGTAATCAGGCTTTATTAGCTCAAGGGAAACCACTTTTGCTATCAGATGAAAAATTGAAAATCACAGTTCAAGGGGGGATTGGAACAGCTCTTGAAAATGAATTTTTGTTGGATTATTACCGTCTAGATGGCACAGGATGGGGAAGCCCATTTTTGATGGTTCCTGAAGCTACCAATGTTGACGATGATACTTTACAAAAATTGGTTCATGCTAAGAAATCTGATTATTATCTCAGTCATGCATCGCCTTTGGGTGTCAGATTTAATAATCTCAGGACAAGCAGCTCAGAAGATCAAAGGAAAAAAAGAATAAATAAAGACCGCGCTGGCAGTCCATGTTATAAGAAGTTTCTTTCTTTCAATACTGAGTTTACGGAAAAGCCAATATGTACAGCCTCCAGACAATACCTGAATTTGAAAATGAAGGAAATGAAAAGCAAATTTTCAAATGTGATTGATTTTGAAAAGCGAACAGAAAGGTTTTTGGCAAAAGACTGTCTCTGTGAAGGTCTTGGAGCTCCAGCGCTATTGACAAATGGAGAAATTCCTGCGAGGAATCTTACTGCTGTGACTATTTGTCCTGGACCAAATTTGGCTTACTTTTCAGGTGTATTTAGCTTGAAAGAAATGGTTGGTCATATTTATGGGAAAATTTCGATCCTCCGTGATTCAGATCGTCCACATATGTTTGTAAAAGAACTTCAACTTTACATCTCTTATCTTAAGGAAGAGATTGATAATTATCTACTTGACCAACCTGCAAAATTTGAAGCTTACGTCGATAAATTTAAAGCTAACCTCAAACAAGGAGTTGCTTATTATCAAAGGTTAATTGAAGAAATTCCTGTAGATACAGAAGAGATGATTAGTAGGATGAAAAATCAATTCCAAGCAACACTAGCTGAGATTGAAGAAATTGCTGTTCCAAGCTTAGTTGATTAGTCTAAAAGTTATTGGTTAGCAGTTGATCAGTGGTTAGTACTGAGAGTAGGAATGAATAAAAGTAGATATCCGGCCACTCGTTGAAGTCTTACAGAATTTTAAGAAATAGTTCAAAAGGTTAAAATAAGACCTGTCAGATTTTCAAATCTGACAGGTCTTATTATTTATACCATCAACTTCTTTAGCTGATCTTTTTCAATTTTATTGTACTTCCAAATGGCTAGAAGAGAAATAATCAGCAATAATGCTACTATCCAATATACCCAAATAGGAATAGGGACAGGGTCTCCGGCTGCGTAGGAATGTAATCCAGAAAGGTAATAATTCACTCCAAAGGATGTCATGATAATGGAGCTAAAAGCCCAAAGGCTTGCCAAATTAAAAATCAGACTTTTTTTGAGTGATGGGATTAGCCTTAGGTGAAGAACAATCGCATAAACGATCACAGAGATCAATGCCCACGTTTCTTTTGGATCCCAAGCCCAGTATCTTCCCCAACTTTCATTTGCCCAAACGCCACCTAAAAACGTTCCTACAGTGAGTAGGAATAAACCGATTGTAATTGACATTTCATTCACGATATTCAGCTCTTGCAAGCTGAGCCACCATTTAGCTTTTGGCAGTGAAGGTTTGAAGATCATCAAAATTAGACTCAGTAGGGCAATAATAGCAGAAAGTGCCAAAGGTACATACCCACTCACAATGATTGCCACGTGTATTTTGAGCCAATAGGAGTGGAGCACAGGCATGAGGTTTGTAATCTCTGGATTGAGCCAATCCAAAAAACCAACAAACAGCAAAGTCCCTGAAAACAGCAATGATAATGGGATAGTGAACTGTGATTTGTTGGAAAAGATCATCCCAAATAGTAAAACTCCCCAAGCTACAAATACCATCATCTCAAAGCCATCAGACCAGGGTGGATGCTTAGCAATATACCATCTCAACGCAAGATGGAACGTGAACAAGATGAATCCTATCCATGTCAAAATCACTCCAACTTTCCATGAAAGGCCTATCATTTTGGTTTGTTTGAAAAGCGATAGAATTCCTAAAGCAAGCATAACGATTCCAAGAAGCCAAAATGGACCAAACAACCGTGTTCCTAGGTTCAATTTCGTGTAAAGAAGTTCGGCTTTGATTTCGGTTTCATTTGGATAGACTTCACTTCCGGCTTTTTGTTGATAGAGTTCGATATAAGAAAGTGTCTCTTCTGCTTCTGCCCAATCATCAGTTTTGATTCCTTTGTCAACAGCTGCGAGATACAGTGAGGTAATGTTTTTGACAAATACGGCGTCGTCTTCATCAAATCCTTGCATGAATTGCTGACTTGTAAACCAAGTATTATTTCTGTCTAACTTGTTTGGAAAAAGTCGTAAGAAATCACCAGTCAACAAGGCGTAGAAAATATTGAAACGTTCATCTATTTTGAGAATTTCTTTATCTGATTCATTTCGCTCGGACGGTTTGAGCTTATTACTAGCTTCGACCATTTCCTGCAAAAGATAATTGCCATCTTCATCTAAGAAATCCCGAAAACTTAGCCTCTCAGTTGGTTCTACTCCGAGCGTTTGAAATACATAATAAGATTTTTTTTGATCGATTTTGATCAAAGGAAGATGACTATAGGTAACCGGATCTAATTGTACAGCGAGCAAAAACTGCTCAGAACTAAATGTCATCAGCCCACTTTCCGTTGGTACGTCGATTTTGGTCTTTCCACTGAGCTTTCTTATAATCTCGTTGGCCAATGTATTCAAGGGCTTCATTCTTCCATCAAGATCTTGCACGATCAATTTTCCATACGCCTCAGCTTGTTCCTTAGGTGTCAAGGATAATCTAGGGTCCTGCATGGGTACTTCCTGTGCAAATAGAGTTGAGATAGAAAGCAGTACCAGTATGACAGATGCAGCGGCTTTTTTACGGAGCATCCCAAGTTTTTTATTGAGTAATTGAAACCTACTACCTTTCGCAAAAAGTGTTAGAATCATTCCTAAAGTCAAAAGTGTGTAACCTAAATAAGTCAAATAGGTACCTGGACGATCTTGATTGACGGAAAGGATAGTCCCTTTTTCATCATTGTCATAAGAAGACTGATAGAAGCGATATCCTCGGTGATCGAGCACATTATTCATATAAATTCTGTAGGGAAATTCTTCTCCATTTGACCTTACCATTACTTCTGAAGCATAGGAAGCTGGGCTTTGACTCCCAGGATAGCGTTCTAGATCAAAATCATTGAGGTAAAGTTCAAACGGGAGTTTGATGTTTTTTGGACCGAAAGTGAGACTATAATTGGATCCTTCATGGGTGAAAGGATGCCAACTCGGGTTGAAGCTTACCTTGCGGATATAGGTGTTGCTAATCAATTCGCCATCTGTGTCCAAAATTTCAAGATGAACGACATCGGGCATATTTTTGGCGAGCATTTCGTCAGTTTCAGCTTGGTAGACGATAGCTGCATCTTCTACAATTGATTTTATCATAAAAGCACCGCCATTCCATTGATATAGTGAGCGCAATTGCAGCTGACTTGTTTCTCCTTCATGCATGACTCCCATCTGCTGTGTGCTCATTTCCATGATTTGTAGATGCGTATTAGTTTCTATCATCCACTTGTCAAGTTCTTTGAATATCTTGATTGGGCTTGTGGAGGTTTGTACAGTTCCCAAAGAAATATTTCCCAAAGCCAAATCATTACCTTCGGTTAGGATATAATCTTCCCTTCCAGTTCCTATAGCAACAGCGAGATCGATGTAGGTTTCATCACCGTCGATATATGTCTCTACACCAGCTTTGATGTATTCTTTTATCCTGACTTGAAGTTTATTGTCATTGAACTCTACCTGATGAACTTCAGGGCTAAACTGATGAGGAACGATATTGATTGGTTTTTCAAATTTCAAACCTTTACTGTCTTGTGACAATTTTACTTGAAGGTAGTCTGTTGAGGTGTGAAATGAGTTTTCGGATCCTCCTTCTCTAATGTGCATTACCCCATCAACACTCAGATAGCGCGTCACGCCTGCTCCCAAAAGAATAACCACAAATGCGAGATGGAAAAGACCCACAGGCCAGCGGTTGGCATGAAGTAATTTGTATTGACTGATATGTGCTAGAAAATTAAATGCTAGCCATAACATAATGATCTCAAACCACCAAGCATCATACACTAGCTTCCAAGCGACGGCTGTGCCATGATCATTTTCGATAAATGTGGCCACAGCCATAGAGACAGCAAAGGCAATTAATAAGACTAAACTAACTTTGGTTGAAAATAGAATTTTCAAAAATTTCATATACTTAGAGTAAAATCCCTATAAATCGATTTTTCATTGTAGGCCTAAAGATTAACATCAAGTAGGACCAATTTTGGGTGTTTTTTAAAGTGCCTCTGTTTTGCAAACTTTGGAAAGTATCTGAGTAGAGGAAATGACTATAGCCCCCTTGGAGCGAAATAGCCGAATTGAAAATGTATCCAAAAGAAAGATCCAATTCAGTTCCCAGATTCTTGTCCAGTTGCGAAATTCCTTGAATCACATTTTTATGTGTTAAAAAGCGATGAATGTCACCTTGGAGAAAGAATTTAGGGTTGAAGTCATACCTTCCTTTGATGTAATAATCTTGTAAGCCAACATTGTTTTCATGCGCACCACCAACATAGAAAAGATCCATATAGCCATTAAAAAGATGATTAGTCCCGTAAAGAGGAGAGAAGGAGTTGTTTTCCAGAGTTCCAGTATTGGATGTACCGCTTAAAACTTCTAATCCAGCGACGAATCTAAATTTTTTGCCTGTTTCGGAATCTATATCAAACTGCTGAGTGACTTGTGCCGAAAGATCGAAGGCATTCACATTTCTCCCAAAATTATCTACACCAAGTTGGTAATAGTAAAAGCCACTTAAGGAGGTATTGCCCTTTTGGTATTTCAAGGTTGGAATACCAACGGTCTGTCTGTAATTGATTCCTTCATCGGTGATTGTTCCAGCTTGATTCCTGACAGCAAACTGCCTCCCATCATTCCAAAAGAGGAGAGAGAAGTTAAGCGCTCCAAATTTATTTTCATAGCGAATCATTTGCGCTGCTTTGTAATTATTGTTCATGTCATAGAAGACACCTGCGAGTCGTTGTTCACTTTGGTTATAGCCACCTCCAAAATGCAGTTTCATGTCTTCTTTTTCATATTTGACCAAAGCAAAATCGTGCGCCCTCGCTTGCAATTCCCAATCTAGGTTTCCTAGAAATCTGAAATTATCATAGTTCAATTCTTGGCGGCCGAGTTTGATTTTCCAATTTTCTCCAATATTGGTTTCCAGCCAAGCTTCATGGACAGAAAGGAAATTATCAGTTGCTTTCACTTGTGGTGTATTTCCCCAAGTCCGAATGTCTTGAATCGACATATAAAAGTTGATGTTTTCCATCTTGTAGCTAGCCTGTAGTCTTGCTCTGTGGGCGATGAATTTTGCAGGAACTTCATTTTCCAAAATAGGTCTATTGAATCCGTTTCGGAATTCACCTCTTTGAATAAATTGCCCATCTAAATTAAATTGGGCAAATGTAGGATTAAAAGAAAGGGCCATGAAAATGGCCCCTCCTAAAAGCATTAACTTTCTCATTGTGCTGAGTCTGATAGGTTATTTACTACTGATGACTTTTACTTCTTTTTTCGCTTCTCTAGCTTTGCCATCTTTGATCCACTGAGGGACTACTTGTTCTAAGAAGGTTTCTTTCGCCGCTTTTTCTGCTGGTATATCTAGCCCTATGTAGGCTTGAAGTATTTTTTTATCAAAGGTGGGCATGTCAACAGGTTTGTTGTGACCAAGATCAGCAAGAAGTCTTGCAAGTTTTATTCTGGTTTCTTGGGCTATGCCTGTAGCAGAGGTGACTATTCTACTGGTTTCCAAAGGAGCGTGAAAAGCTGCTCCGTGAGATGCTACTGCATAATCCCATCTCCATTGAGAATGACGAATTCCTAGAAGAATATCTTTCATTTGAGATTCTGTGGCTCCTAATTCCCAAGCTTTTGCAGCTTCTACATGTGCCATTGCCAAAAGCTTTTGTAGTTTGGAGGTTCCTTCTTTGATTTTTCTTTGTCTATCATAGACATCTGTCATAAGATCACTTTCTTTCTCCCTGTGACATACGAAACAAGAGTTTTCGACATTACTCAAAGGAGAACCAATGTGGTGATCTGTGAATTTTTGACCACCTTCAGTTTTGTACGGCATGTGACAGTCTGCACAAGAAACGCCCCTTTTAGCATGCACACCTAGCGTGAAAAGTTCGTAGTCTGGATGCTGTGCTTTTAGCATTCTAGCCTTAGATAGAGGGTGAACCCAATCTGCAAAATCTATATTATCAAAATAAGCTTCTACAGATTCTACATCCATTCCATCTTTCCAAGGAAATGTAAGGTATTGAGCATTTTCTTTTCCAGGTTTAGTTTTGTCAAAGTAATATTCCACATGGCATTGCGCACAGACTAAAGAGCGCATTTCTTGATGTGATGCTTGATTGATATCTTTTCCCATTGCCTCATAGGCTTCTATCAAAGCGGGACGGGTGATGGTTAGATTCATAGTTTCTGGATTGTGGCAATCAGCACAACCAATAGGATTGATCACTTCTTTTCCGAAATCAGAGAGTTTTTGACTGTAATATTCGGTTACCCCCAATTCACTCATTAACCTAGGAACATCGGGACTTTTACAGGTCCAGCATGTACTTGGCATGACACCATCTCCAGCTTCCATGGGAGAGCCAATTCGGAGAGAGTTTTGAACATCAGTGACAGCATACGCGTGTCCACGAGGTTGATTGTAATCTTTACTGAAAGCATATCCTGCCCAAAGAATAACCAATTCCGGCTGCTCGTCTAATACATCAAGGAATCCAGATGTATTGTACATACTGCTGAATGTGGTGTCTTGGGTTTTCATGTAAGATTGATATTGTCTTGGGTAGTTGAGTCCCCAGATAGAATCTCGAGGTTCTATCCCATCTATGCTGACTTTTGCCTGATAGGCAAATCTTGCCTCAGTTTTTCTATCCATGATCGTATAGGCGAGCATGGCGAGTAAAAAGACTGATAAAGCTGTAAGGCCGAAAAGAATCCAATTTTTCATAGTTGTGGTTATTTGATTGAGGCTTGATTTTCTTTTTTATCCATTGACTCTTTGAGCCATTTGGGAATCACACTGATATCTGCAGGTGCATGTGCTTTTATGGGTTCTATCTGATGACCAACAGCAGAGAGACTCTTTGTTCTTCCATGCGGAACTTCTCTGTGACATTCCCAACAGATTCTATCAGTTCTTTTAGCGTGATGATCATCCACAAAAGAAGCCATTTTCGCATCTGTGACTTGTGGCTCGTGACATCTGATACAATTACTTTGGATCACTGCAATAGAAGGTTCTAGTGCTTTGATTACTTCAGGTTCAGCGCGTATGGTAAATATGGAGGCATGATAGAGTCCATCTTTGGCTTTGAAAAAATACTTATTGAAGACATTATTATGGGGTACATGGCAATCATTGCAATGGGCAACTTCTCTATGAGAACTATTCGTCCAAGTGATATACTGTGGAGTCATGATGTGGCAATTGACACATGCCTGAGGATCATCCGATAGATAAGATACTGCATTACTGATTCTTAAGACATAGATGCCAAGTCCAAAAATTATAGCAACCAATACGGTAGCATAAGGTCTCCATTTTCTTGGAGGGACAAGACTATATCTAAAAAGAAATTTTTTGAAACTTTGAAATTTCGACATAGTGCGGGTTGAGTTGATGGTTTAAAGTTAATATCACATTTGCCATTCGTTTATGACAAAAATCATGTATGTGACAAAAGTTACAAAAAAATTAATGAATAGTGAAATTATAAATATCAAGTTCTTTGTAGTTTATAAACTATTCTATCACAGAATATCAATATTTCCTGATATATTGGAACTCAATAATCGGATTGAATTTTATAAATTTTATTTACATGAATAATATTCTTAAAAGTTTCTATTCACTGCCTGGTCTGAAGCGCAGTTATGCGTTAAAGTTTTTTGTAATCACTTTTCTCGGAATTCATATTCCATTGATTGGTTTGTCTATTTTCTTATTAGTCCTCCCGAATGAAATTGAATCTTTAACCATATTTTGGATTGTATTGGGTTTTACCTTGTTAGGAACTGCTTTGACTTTATATATTTTGAATTATCTAATCAAACCAATTCAAAAGGCTGATCAGGCTTTGTTGCAATATATTTCTGACCGTAAAATCCCTAAATTGAGTATAGAAGGAGAAGACGAGTTGGTCAGATTGCTTCAAAGTATGGAAAAGACAATTTTGCGAACTGAAGAATTGATAGATCAAAAAAATGATTTGATTTATTTGTTATCACATGATTTAAGAGCACCTATAGTAAAAGCTAGAGGTGTTTTTGAATTATTGAAGACAGAAACTGATAGAGAATTTGTAGAAGATATTTCTAACCAATTGGCTACTGAGATGAATGCTCAGCTAGATTTGATTGAGAGTTTACTTAGATTATTACAGGATGAACACAATAGTCGTGAGATTCCAAGAATTGATATGGAGGATTTTCAAGCTGTTTTAGATGAGGTATTAAAAAGTAGTCAAAATCAAATAGAGGAGAAAAATTTGAAAGTTGAGGTTTCAATAAATGGAAATTCACAAATTCTGGCTGAAAAAGTTTTGGTGAGACAATTGATTTTAAATTTATTGTCAAACGCTATTAAATTTAGCAAGGATGGAGGTTCTATAAAGTTAGAAGGTAATGGAAAAATCAATTCATTTTTATTTCAAGTAAAAGATGAAGGTATTGGGTTTGATCCAAGATTGACGAGTCGGTTTTTTCAAAAATTTTCTTCCTATCAAAAAGAAGGGACTAATGGAGAAAAATCCACAGGATTAGGATTATACATTAGCAGAAAGATAGCTGAACGCTATGGAGCAAAGCTTTCTGCTTACAGCCCTGGAGAAGATAAAGGAGCTGTTTTTGAAGTAGAGTTTCCATCTAAATAATGATGATAAATCTAGTCTTAAAGATTAGCTGTAAATTTTTACGTATTTAGATAAACTTTTTTGTTACAATGACTTATCTAATTGTTTGTATTGGTTAAAAACACTACCTTTCTGTTAATAAGGTTTATTTAGATCAAGCTTTATTCACCCAATTTCAAAGCATAGCCTAAAACGCAATGGGAGATCTTAAAATATTTTTAGATTTTGTCAATGCGACAACGAGTCCTGCTGCTATAATTAAAGCAGAAGGAGATCAATTGATAGTAATTTCCTCTAATCAATCCCTCAAAGATTTTCTTCATGAGCGGGAGATTGAGGGAGAGAATATTCTCTCTATCTATCAAAAAGTTATTCATGCACAGCACCATCAAAAAATTGATGAACTTCAAAAATTTTTCTTACAATCACTCAAAAGTCAAAAAGAGTTATCGCTTAAATTAGAAGATGTTGCACTCGAGTCACTTTTAAATCAAAATCCAATTGTGAACTTGGAGATTAGTAACACTCCAATCAAATCTGATGATGGTGCTAGGTATTTCATGCACTTCGTAAAAGATAATACAGAGTTGAAATTACTTCAAGACCAACTTAAGGCTCAAAAGATTTTGATGAATCAGGCAGAACAGATTTCTGGATTCGGAACTTGGGAGTTAGATGTGAGCACAAATAAAATTACCTGGAGTGAAGGTGTTTACCTGATTTGTGGATATGTACCCAACTCTTTTGAAGTAACATTCGAAAAAGGTCTTGGTGTCATTCATCCAGAAGATCAACCAGCAGCTATCGAAGCGATGCAGCAAACTTTGACTACAGGAAAAGAATATAAAATTCAAAAACGATTTTTATTAGATGATGGTACGGTAAAACAAATTTTGTCAAGAGGAACCTTGATAAAGGATATCGATGGTAAGCCAGTCAAATTAATAGGTGTTTTTCAAGATATTTCGGATCAAATTGAGGCCGAGAAAAAAGTGCAGGATACTTTGAATAATTTCCAAGCACTCGTCGAAAATGTGGATGGCATCATGTGGGAAGCAGATGCCAAGACTTTTGAATTTAATTTTGTAAGTCCTCAGGTTGAGCAAATGTTGGGCTATAGTGCACAAGAATGGCTTTCTGAAGATCAATTTTGGATCAATCATATTCATCCAGACGACAGAAGCCAAGCTTATACCTACTGTAAAAAAATGGTTGATCTAGGTCAGAATCATATTTTTGAATATCGATTTAAGAAAAAGTCAGGGGAGTATATTCTTCTTCAGGATAGGGTGTCAGTACAAACAAAGCTTGGTAAACCGGATAGATTAAAGGGGGTTTTAGTTGATATCAATGATAAATATTTCCAACAAAAGATTGAGCATTTGGAAAGAGAGGTCATGGAGAAAAGTATGGAAGGGGAAGTGACGCTCAAAGAAGTATTAGGTCTTTTGATGTTCAAACTTGAGGATGTCTTTCCAGACTTGAAATCTTCGATGTTGAGAGTGGATCAAGGTAGGGTTTTTAATCTTGTATCACCTTCTTTACCCACCGCGTTTATTGAAGCTATAGAAGGAGAACCAATCGGAGAAGATGCTGGGTCTTGTGGAACAGCTGCCTTTACAAAAAAAGAAGTAATTGTGTCTGATATTCCAACCGACAAAAGGTGGTTAAAATATAGAGGAATTGCAGCAAAATTCGGATTTCAATCTTGTTGGTCTAGGCCAGTTTTTAATAAAAAAGGGGAGGTTGTTGCGACTTTTGCAAATTATTTTTCAGAATCTAGAACACCCAGACCTATTGAGAAAGTCGCAATTGAAAGGGCAAGTAGGTTAGCTTCTATTATTTTGGAACATTTTTCAGATTTGGAACAAATTAAACATGCGAATGAACTTAATACTTTCATAAATAAAGCTACAAATGAAGCTATTTATGAATGGGATATGGTCAATGATAAGGTTTATTGGGGGGAGAGTTTTGAGCGGTTTTTTGGCTATGTTCATCAAGGGGATTTTACTGCTGAAGATTGGAGGAAGATGATGCATCCTGAAGATGTTGAAGACTCTACAAGAAAGCTCGAAGAATTTTTTATAGATGCAGAGAAGTTTAAAATTGCTGAAGAGCATAGGCTTATTAAGAAGGATGGAACAGTGATTTTTGCCGAAGTCATTGGGTTTTTGATAAGAGATAAGGAAAATCTTCCTAAAAAATTAATCGGTGTAATCAGAGATATTACAGAGACAAGAGAGTTGAGAAAATTGCTTGAGTCAGCTTCTCAAATGGCAAAAATTGGAGGATGGGAATTGGATGTCAGAAATATGGAACTGTATTGGTCTCGAATGACCAAACAAATCCATGGAATACCTGATGATCTAGAAATAGATTTAGAAAAATCAATCAATTTCTATCGTGAAGATTTTAGAGAAAAAGTAAAATCGCTTGTAAATGATTGTATTAAAAAGGGGAACCCCTTTGATTTTGAATTCCCAATTACCACTTATCAAGGTCAAGAAAAATGGGTTAGAGCTATGGGGCAAGCTGAATTTTTTCATGGAGCATGCATAAAAATTTACGGAAGTTTTCAAGATATCCACGCAAGAAAATTAGCAGAAAGGCAAATCGAACAACATTTGCAAGACCTTGCAAAGTCTAATGCAGAGTTAGAACAATTTGCATACGTAGCTTCCCACGATTTACAAGAGCCATTGAGAATGGTCACTAGCTTTTTAGCATTAATTGAAAAGAGATATGATCCTCTGCTGGATGAAAAAGGTAAAACTTACATTTCTTATGCAATGGATGGTGCAGTGAGAATGCGTAAAATTATTTTGGATTTACTGGAGTTTTCAAGAGTTGGAAGAACCAAAGAATCAAAGAAATCTGTAGATCTCAATGAAATAGTTCAGAATGTCATGAAAATGCAAAAGCAAGCAATAGAAGAGAGTAATACAAAGATTTACTTTAAGAGTTTGCCGCAAGTCAATTCGTATCATTTAGAGATGGAACAGGTTTTTCAAAATATAATAGGAAATGCGATTAAATATAGAAAGGCTGATTTAGATCCTATAATTGAAATTAAGGCCGAAAGTTTATCGAATTTTTGGAAAATTTCAATAAAGGATAATGGAATAGGAATAGATAAAGAATATTTCGAAAAGGTATTTGTTCTTTTTCAAAGGTTACATTCAAAGGAAGAGTATTCTGGAACTGGAATCGGTCTTGCTATTGTGAAGAAAATAATCAATAGCCTCGGTGGTGAGATATGGTTAGAATCTGAAATTGGTGTAGGAAGTACCTTTTACATCACCATACCCAAATAAAAAAAGCCTGCTGATTTTCTAGAAAAGTCTAGCAGGCTTTCTAAATTTGAATTAGTTTTTTTTTACTTTTTTAAGGCGTGCTGAAAAACGCCCTTTGTAAAGTTAGTTGTGTTACTTTGAATAAATTGTCTGTTTATTGAATGTAAGGTTTATCAGCAATTGCATGCTTTTCAAGTTGAATTAAACTATTTCCCATGCTCTTGGAAATTTCAATATTCGAAATTTTGGGTTAGTCTCAGGTGTATCCTTTTCTGCATTGGTCTCATTTAAAGGATAAGCATCATCTTGATTCGTCCTCTTTGAACTTGCATACCGATAGGAAAGGCTTGCATCCCTGAGACTTTTTAGCAAGCCTTATCTATAGTTTTTCTAATAAAGTTTTGATTTTTTTATTCAAATCGAGAATTGTATTTGCATATCTCTCGTCCCATTCTTGTAATCTTTCTGATGACTTCAATTCAATTTCATATTGGATTCCTGGCAGAATCCAAGAAGCATAACCGCTAAATGGATCATTGGAGGCATAGAGAGATCTATACCAAGAGCCAAAATACATGCCTTTGGTGTCTAAAAATGATTTTTCAAGACTTCGCAAATCTTCATTGATTGCTTTCAGAGACTTAGAATCTATGGTTGAATTTTCGAGTTTATTTGCCATACTCTTGTCTAGCGTATTTGAACTTATTTTTAAGAGACCAATTGCTTCGTTTGATTTAGAAAACCCATCAAATCTTGGATTAAATTTTTTCACTTGAGCTACTGCATTCGAAAAATGGCCTTCTAGGTCTCTTGCATAGCGGCTTGTTTGATAAGGAATAACCTCTGCATTGGCAAGACGCAAACTGATAATCCCAACTAGCTGTTCTACTGCTCCACCCATTTTGAAAGTTGGGTCAGCAAATTTTTCATAAAAGTGTAAATTGTCATAATTCGTATGGTAAAGTGTTGGACCGCTAGCTCCGCCACTCATAGATGGAATTCCGGCATGCATATAGAATGCAATATGGTCAGAACCACCTCCAAGATTCCCGATTGCTGGTTCAGGTTGGTTTTTAGCCCAAACTTCAAAAACTGTCTTAGCAGAATCAGGAAAACTTACTGTTTTGGCTGATTCCATGATGATATTCTTCAAAGTAGGAGAGGATGAAGCTCCAAAATTTCTTCCAGAAACAGCAGCATCCAAATTGATGTAGGCCACGGCTTTTGCTTGTAATTCCTCACGGTAATGTTCAACCCATTCGGTGGAACCAATTACTCCATGTTCTTCTGCATCCCAATGTGCAATTAGGATGGATCTTTTTGGACTTTTACCTTCTTTGGCTAATTGACCTAACGTTTCACTTAAGCTTAATAGCATAGAAGTACCACTATTAGGATCTGTGGAGCCAAATGACCAAGCATCAAAGTGACACCCTAAAATCACCCATTCATCTGGATTTTCACTTCCTATGAGTGTTCCTACTACATTATTAGCTCGAACATAGTCTCTTTTTTGATCTACTTTTACTCTGACGAGAAGCTCATTTCCGCCTTCCAAACGGTACGTAAAAGGCAATCCACCTTGCCATCCACTTGGAACGGGTTTCCCTTTCATTAAAACCATAATTTCTTTGGCAGAACCATAAGGAATAGGTGTAACAGGAATGCTGTGTAAGCCTACGCTTTGAGGGTCAAGACGCTTGATTTTTTCTTTTCCATCCAAGGGTAAAGCTGGTTCAAATGGAGTCAGTGCATCACCCGTCCAGTCTACTGTTAGCAAAGAACCTCTTTGAATGGATGTTTCACTGTAATAGATTCCTTCTGGATATGTCAATCCTCTTTTGTATCCTGAGTCCTCTGGATCAGTATAAATTAGCAAACCGATTGCCCCAGCTTCTTCTGCAAATTTTGCTTTGAATCCTCTGAAGTTGCCACCATATCTTGCTAAAACAACTTTTCCTTTGACATCAACGCCCATTGCTTTCAATTTTTCAAAATCTGCTTTTGTGCCATAATTGGCATAAACTACCTCTGCGGTCACATCCCCACTTCCAGAAAAAGCATTCCAACCTTTCCATAAATCAGGGTGATCAGAATAGGGGTCTTCATTTTCAATATTTTCTTGCTGATTCAATGGCTGTCTAAAAGGTCTGACTATTTCAACCAAGGATTCCCCTGGTTCTTTGGAGAGATAGACATCATAAGGATGCACTTTGACATCCCAGCCTGCATCTTTCATGGTTTTTACGATGTAGTCTTTTACCTTATCATTGGCTTCCGAACCTGCTGGATGTGGTTCTGAAGTGATTGCAGTCAAGTGTTTTTTAAATCTTGAAAAGTCCACCGCATTCAAAAAATCCTTTTCTATAGCCATTTGTCTGGGTTGAGAAGACTTTTGAAAACCGTCTAATTGCTGTGCTTGAAGGCCAAGCATGAGGCTTGCACAGATAAATAAATTGAGTAAGAGTAATTTTTTCTTCATCATTATTTTGTTTGGATCGTAAGTAAACAAATATATCTATCCTATCTTTAAGGTTAGTTAATTAATTGTTTGATCGGAAAATAATAAATATAAAGGATATGAAAAAATTACTTGTTTGTACTGGAGGTGGAGATTGTCCAGGGTTGAATGCTGTGATTAGAGGGATTTTTAAAACTGCAAAAAAGTCAAAGGAATGGGAGGTTTATGGTAGCATAGAAGCTTTTAATGGTGTCATGGCTGATCCTATCCAAATCATCAAGCTAACGAAGTCAAAAGTAGGGGGGATTCATGTGAAAGGCGGGACTATTTTGAAGACTACAAATAAAGGAAACCCCCTGCAATTTCCTGTTCAAGATGATAATGGAAATATAGTATTTGAAGATAGAACTGATGCATTGGCCGCAAAAATAAAAGCTTTAGGCTTTGACGCGGTAGTTAACATTGGAGGAGATGGATCTCAAAAAATTTCAAAAGCCCTTTTTGATTTAGGGGTTCCGATCATTGGTGTGCCAAAGACAATTGATAATGACCTTTCAGCAACTGACACCACTTTTGGATTTCAAACAGCCGTGCAAATAGCTTCAGATAGTTTTGATAAGTTAGTGACAACTGCGGAAAGTCATCATCGAGTGATGATTATGGAAGTGATGGGTCGTGATGCTGGATGGATTGCTTTACATACGGCGATTTCGGGTGGAGCAGAAATCTGTCTAATTCCTGAGATTCCTTATGATATCCAAAAAGTGAAAGAAAAAATAGATAGCAGATATGAAAAAGGGAGAGGATTTGTCAACATTGTGATCGCAGAAGGAGCAAAAGCCAAAGGCGGACAAGTATTTGGTTCAGAAAGAGAAAATGTCTCTGAACATCTTCGACTAGGCGGGGTAGCTTTTCAGCTTTCTCAAGAATTGAAACTAGCTGGCTGCAAACCTGAAATCCGTGAAACAGTTTTAGGTCATATTCAAAGAGGAGGAACTCCAGTGAGTTATGATAGAGTTTTGGCAACCATGTTTGGCGTAAAAGCCTTTGATCTTGTTCAAAATGCTCAATTTGGCCAAATGGTTTCTTTCAAAAATAATGATTATTGTTCAGTGAGTTTAGAAGAAGCAGTTCGTGATTATAATGTGGTGGATCCTGAAGGCTTTTTAATAAAAGGAGCAAAAGCAATGGGGATGTCATTTGGTGATTAATGAAAACTCATCTGATTTTATTTAGTTTTGTTTTTTAAAAATTGGAATCAATTTTATCTATGTCCAAAAAAAGATTAAAATATCTAGCCTTATTAATATTCGTACCAATATTAATTTTTGTAGTGTCTCTGCTCTTGGTTTTTAGTAAGCAAAAAGCCATTACTCAAAATGCTATTGCAAAGATAAACGAAGAGTTTATTGGTGTTCTTACAATCAAAGATTCAAACATTTCACCTTTTGCAAATTTCCCATATATCTCAATTGATTTGAAAGATATCAAATTTTATGAATCCAAATCGATGGATTCTAAGCCGATATATGAAGCAGATGATTTTTATTTAGGATTTAATATTTGGGATATACTTTATGGGAATTATAACGTCAAAAAGCTAAAGGTCAATAATGGTCATCTCGACTTGGTTCAATACGAAAATGGTGATATAAATTTGCTAATTGCAAAAGGATTTGGTGAAGACTCGACCAAAGAGGATGAAACATCAGATTTTAAATTTGAGTTAGCTAATTTGGAATTAAATACTTTTGACATAACCTATTCAGAGTTAGCAAGTGGAAGAGATTTAGTTTTTCATATAGATCAATTGAACACTGCGATTAAATTCAGTAATAAGCATATTTTTTTAGATGTGATTTCAGACTTGATTTTTGATTTGGATCAAGATGGTGAAAACACTTTTTTTGCTGATAAAAAAGTTTATTTAGACTTAGAATTGGACTATTTTGATCAAGAAAAACTATTGAAAATTTCCCCTTCAAAAGTAAAATTGGAAGAGGCTATTTTAGCATTATCTGGACAAGTGGTCAATTTAGAAGAGGGGGTTGATTTGGATCTTAAATTCAATGGAGAGAAGCCTGATTTTAATATTTTTGCTGCCTTTATGCCCAAGGAGGTTGGAGAAGTACTCCAAAGGTATAAGAATGAAGGTGAGGTGTATTTTTTAGGTTCAGTAAGAGGAGAGACAGGCGCTGGAAAAAGTCCCGCAATTGCTGTCGAATTTGGTGCTGATAATGCTTATTTTTTGAATACAGGAATTCAAAAAAAAGTGGATGAATTAAGATTTTCAGGTTTCTATACCAATGGATCAGATAGGAATTTGAAAACCTCAGAAATTCAATTACAACAGTTTCATGCAAAGCCTCAAGAAGGAATATTCCAAGGACAGTTCACCATTAGAGATTTTGAGGATCCTTTTATCAAAATCAATTTAAATGCTGATTTAGATTTAGGCTTTTTGGGAGAATTTTTTGAAATAGAAGGTTTGCAGGGAATTCAGGGACAAGTTGTCTTGGATATGGATTTCGATGAATTGATTGATATGGATATGACTACTTCTTCTATAAGTGGTGTGGAAAATAGTCTTCAGACTGAGTTATTTTTGAAAAATCTAAGCTTAGAAATTCCCGGATACGATCTCCCTATAACTTCTGCAAATGCTTATGCTTATATGAAAGAAGGTCAAGTTATCCTAGATTCCTTGAGTTTTATGATAGGGGAGTCTGATTTTTCATTTTCGGGAGAGCTGAGCAATTTTCCAGTACTCTTACATGGAAATGATTTGCCAATTGTTGCTAAGATTAATTCAAAGTCTAAGTTTTTGAATTTAAAAGAGTTATTGTACTCTGATTCAAGTGAAACTAAAATTGAAGAGGAGATATCTGACTTTCAAATAGACTTAGCCTTTGAGACAACTGGAGCAGAGCTTTATGAATTTAAATATTTACCAAAAGGGGAGTTTTTTGTTGAAAATTTCTACGCTAAGTTGAAAAATTACCCACATACTTTTCATGATTTTCATGCTGATATTTTTATTCATGAAGAGTTTTTAGAAGTCAAAGATTTCAAAGGAGAACTTGATGAAAGCGATTTTTTATTTACAGGAAAAATCCACAATTATGAAAAGTGGTTTCAGGAAAAAAAAGTTGGCGATAGCACATTTGAATTCAATCTCAAGTCAAATACTTTGAAACTGCAAAATTTGCTGAGTTTCAAAGGTGTGAATTATTTGCCAGAAGATTACAGTAACGAAGTCTTTTCAGATCTTAACTTAATAGGGAAAGTTGATCTACATTATCAAGGAGAATTCAAGTCAGCTGACTTTTATTTAGAAGATTTAGATGGGAAAATGAAAATTCATCCACTAAAATTGAAAGATTTTGGAGGAAGGGTTCATTATGAAAATGACTATTTGACCATGGAAAATTTTAAAGGCAGAATGGGTGTTTCGGATTTTAATGTTGATTTAGGATATTTTTTAGGTAAAACTGACTCAATTAGAAAATTTAAACCTAAGAAAAATCATTTAAGAATCCAGTCTAATATGCTTGATTTAGATGCTTTGATGGGTTTTGAGGGGATTGAGAAGGAAACTAATCATCAAGATTCCTTTAATATTTTCCAATTACCCTTTTCAGAAATGGATTTCTCGGCTGAGATTAAGAAAATGAATTATCATACTGTTTGGCTTGAAAATATTAATTCAAAAATAAGAACTACCAGAGATCACTATTTGTATGTAGATACGCTTGGGTTTGGGATAGCAGACGGTGCGCTTTCGGTAGAGGGATATTTTAATGGTTCAAATCCTGAAGAAATATATTTCAGCAGTGAAATGACAGCTAATAAATTGGATTTAGATAAGCTATTAATCAAGTTTGAAAACTTTGGGCAAGATTATTTAGTCAATGAAAACTTGCATGGAAAAGTCAGTGGAATGATTAAAAGTAAATTTTTAGTTTATCCTGATCTCACTCCAATTATTGAGAAATCTGAAGCAGAAATGGATTTGACTGTCTATCAAGGGAGTTTGGTGAATTTTGCGCCTTTGAATGCACTTTCGAGTTATTTTTCTGATCGAAACTTAAATAATGTCCGTTTTGATACGCTGAGTAATACCTTTGAACTTAAAGGTGGAGTACTGAATATTCCAAAGATGAATATCAATTCAAGCTTAGGGTTTATAGAGCTTTCAGGCTCTCAAAGCTTAGATTTGAATATGGACTATTTTATAAGAGTTCCCCTTGCTATGGTAACTCAAGTAGGGTTCAGATCACTTTTTGGAGGAAAAAATCAAAATGAAGTCGATCCAGACCAAGAAGATGCGATTGTCTTTAGAAATGAAGATAAAAGAATCAGGTTTGTAAATATCAATATGAAAGGCACACCTGACGACTATAAAATCAGTCTAAAACGTGACAAAAATTAGAATTTATAGCGGTTAACTTTATTGGAATTCAATCAGTGCTTTTTATGGAAGTATTTCATTATCAGATAAAGAATCTGTTTTATTAAGTAAAGGTAATTTCTCTAAAAATTCAATGGTACTTTTCAACACACCTTTCCAGTCTTTGGAGGTGATATCTGATGCAATGACGTGATCTCCAGATTCAGGGAATGGATTTTTATATTTTTGATCTGCTGGTGTACTTACTTTTTCATACATATCAAGCATTTTAGGTACAGATACCACAAAATCTTGTTCTTTTTCATTTTTATAAAAATAACCTAAAAATAGCGGTTGAGTAATTTTTTGAAAAGTAGAATCATTCATTGTGCTTTTGATCAGAACTGCTAAACTTTCGTAACTATTGACATGATATTGTTCTGACCAATATTTTGCCTTTTCGCCCTCTCTTTTCATTGTTCGTGTACCATTTTCTAGCATGAAGTTTTCAAAGATAAATTTCCTCCAAGGTTGGAAAAATTGTTCAAGCATATCACCATTCACTCCGACAGCTGGGGAGTAAAGTACCAATGCTTTCATATCCGATCTTTCTGATGCTAGATTTATAGACAAAGCTCCACCCATCGATGTTCCAACAACAATCACACTATCACCAAGGCTTTTCCCAATCATATATGCTTCTCTTGCACCATTCATCAGCTTTGGTGCATTCAAGTGTTTCATAGCATCAACTCTATCAATACCATGTTCAGGAAGACGCGCCAAGAATAAATTTGCTCCAAAATACTCAGCTAATTTGCGATTCACAGGATTGCCTTCCATTTCACTTGCTCCAAAACCATGGATGTACACAATGCTGTAAGGAGTCTTTTCTTTGTTCAAAGGGTCTGCCCAAATAATTTTTGCTTCATTTCCTGGTTTGAGACCTTTGACAGTGTCTTCTTTTTGGAATACATAGTTTTCCAAATCAACAGGTGTTGTCGGGATCTCTGGGTATTTTCCAGCCAAGTTTTGAACTGAGGCTTTGGGGCCAAGCATATAAAAAACAGCCAAAACTATCGCTATGGCCATGATGATTGGAAGTATTCTTTTTAGCATTGTACTATTTCTTTGTTTTCTTGAGACCACTTAGGTATTTCACTTTCTTTTCTTCAAAGATAGTTTTTTCAATCTTTATTTCTTTTCTATTGTATTGAATGATTCCATCACGCTTGAGCTCATTTAGGCAAGCTGTGATGTTTTGCCTACAATTTCTCAATATGTTTGACAACTCATCATGGGTAAAAAAATTGGGCATTGAATAATATGCATCAGAAGCTTTTCCAAAAATCAAACAAAAGTCAAAAAGTAAGTAAAATACCCGCTCATGCAGCTCCAAATCATAGTTTCTTACTTTTTGTTGGTGTATCCTTTTGAGCCTTTCATTGTAAAATTTCATTTGTATTTCGGGAAGAAATTCTTTTTGGATTGATGAAAGATGGTCTAATGGGAGAAAAAATATCTTGGAATACTTAAGTCCTTCAAGGTAGAAATTGTCCCGTGATTGGTAATTTCCATTTTGTACCAGAAATATCTCCCCTTGAAATACAAGATCCGTGTTTATTTTTAGTCCTTTTTCATTGATTCCATATATTTTCGCTATTCCTTCTTGTACATAAGCTAGGCCTTCACTGATTTCCTTATCAGGATTGAGATGAATGAGGTTGATTTCGTTTCCACACTCTTTAATAGAATCGACAATTAGATGTAATTTTAATTTCTCTGGCATAAACTTGGGTGAATTCCCGAATTTAGGATTCAAATATTACTTCAAAGTTACCCAGATGTGATTTTATTTAATTTTAAAAAAAGACCTGTGAGTTTTCGCAGGTCTTTTTAGAATTATAAAGCAGAAGAAATTAGAATGTATATCTCAAACCCAACTGAACTTGGTATGGTGCATTTGCTTTTACTGTTTCACCAAAGGTTGGGTTGACTCTATAAGCGTACTGTGGCCTACCTTGTCCGGTAGCTATTGGATCCAAACCAAGTGACTGAAGTAAGATTTGATTGCTACCTGGTACTGTAGAAGCACCACCCCAATCACTGTTCAACAAATTGGTGAAGTTGAATACCTCTGCAATGAATTCAACATTGCTTTTGCCAAGTCCAGGGATTACATTATTGTCAAGTCTATAAGTGAATCGAACATCGACATTGTGCCAAAATGGATTGTAAATTTCGTTTCTCGGAGCTACTTCACCCAGATTGTCTATCAATAATTCCCGAGCAATATTGTCAGGATTGCTCAATACGACATCCATTCCATCTGCTATCAATGTCTCGAATGGTGTTATGTTTGGCGTATTCCTGATTGTTTCAGGGTTGAAGATAAAGGCTCTTTTGTTTGCGTTGATCAATAGACCGGCACCGTCTCCGACTATATCACCAAAAACCAATGGAGACCAAGGTGTTCCAGACTGACCAACATATCTTGCTGAGATAGTCATGTTTTTAAATGTTGGTGAAGATCCAAACAATACTATTTTGTGCCTAAAATCAGTATTTGCTCCACCTCTGTTGTTTTGAAGGTCTCTTGGGTCGTCAAAGATTGCTGTAGTCACAGATGTTCTTGCAATACAGCAGTTGTATGAATTGTTGTCTTCTGTTCGGTTTATTGTAAATGAACCAGTGATCGAACCTCCTTTAGGGAAAATGTATCCAGATTCAAATATGATTCCTCTTTGCCAAATATCTGAATCACCATTCAATTCCAAGACTCTACCCAAATTTGGATTTGCATTTACCACCGAAGGATTGATAGGGTACACTACTACTCCAGGAGATGTCAAATTTACATTTGTAATCTGACTTGGGTCTGCATAAACACCTCTGTTTCCTTCATTTTGAAGTCTAAATGCAAACTCATTTCTCAAATTCAAATCTTGATATCTGTAGTTATTTACAGTTCTTGCAAAATATGCATTAGCTCCAAAGTAAAACTCATTGGTAAGGAATCTTCTGTATGCTACATTCCCTTTCCAAGTGTAAGGAGCCTCGAAATTTTCTCCAATCAAATTGATGTATGGAGATCTGCCTTGGCCACCAGCCGGTACACCCGGTACGGATGAAGGGTCTTGAATGTAGCTTGGAAAATTAGGTGTTGGAACAGCAGCTCCAGTTAGAAGCAAATCGGTTAACTGGGTCCCTGTTTGCAAAATATTACTCAATTGAGCCCAATGGACAATGCTTGCAGAATATCCACCAAAGCCCAATTTCAAGACATTTTTCTGATCTTCATTGAAGTCATAAGTAAAAGCCAATCTAGGTTGGAAATTATTGTAATCTTTGGCAACTACATCAGTCCGTCTTCCCAGCTCAGCTTCTATCAAAGGATTGTATTCTGGGGTAGTCATGAAAACTGTAGCATCCCATCTAACTCCCAAAGAGCCACTAAGCTTATTGGTAAAATTCAATTCTGCTTGTGCAAATGCTGAAAGTTCCAGTGCAGTTTGTTGAAGTTTTGGCGTATATCTACCATCAGGATTATTTGGCACTAATCTGCTATATTGAAATGGTGTCCTTGCTTCCAAATCATCCAAACTACCAAATTGGAACAAACCACCTTGTTCGTTGGTATTAAGAGTATTGGTAAATGTGATTAGATTATCTGTACCAAATGTCCAGAAAACTTTTCCAGTTTGTAAATACGTTGTGTTCACCAGTTGAATTTGCTTTTCTCCTTGCTCTTCTGGTGCAATTCTATTGCCTCCAAATTGAAATTGTCTAAAGAGCCTGGTTCCATCTTCTTGAAAAGACTCAATTCCAACAAAACCTCTAGGAGCAAAGGATCTTGCTACAAAATCCCTTTGGGCTCTGAGATATTGAACCTTTAGTTCATTTGTCAATTTTGGGGAAAAAGTAGAACGAAGTGCCAATTGGCTATTTAATCCAAAAATTTCCAAATCTCCCCTTGAATCTGCAAGCGTAGTTTGATCACCACCAACGACGAACTCATTTCCTCCCCAGAAGATGTTGTTTCTGAAAGTTAACTTGTGGATTTTGTTGATCTGCCAGTCAAGCTTTGCAAAGATCGTTCTGTTTGTCGGTTTTCTGTTGAATAAGCCTGTTTGTTGTCTATTTGGATCTAGACCATATTGCTCTTCAAGGATATTGATAAATCTATCGAGGTTTTGCTGAGTAATTTGTTCCAGTCTTTCAGTCTGAGCATCTCTTACATCAATAATGGCAATCGGTTCACTTCTGTCTTCAAAGTCAAGTGCAGTAAAGAAGTGCAGTTTATCCTTGATGATCGGGCCACCAAGGGAAAAACCATATTGATTGATATTAAAATCATTGATGGGTCTTCCAATATAATCTTCGCTTGCGGTGAGTGCTTGGTTTCTATTATAGAAAAATGCAGACCCTGTTAGTTCATTGGTACCTGATTTTGTTACCACATTGATAGCGCCGCCACCTTGACGACCTTCTCTTACGCTATATTCATTGGTAGTGATTTCGTATTCGCGAATAGCTTCCATAGAAACAGTATATTGGGAAATCAATCCGCCATTCATCATAAACCTTTGGTTACCACCATCAAGGGTGATGGAAGTAGAGCTTTCTCTTGTACCACCAATTGCTAAAGATCCTGCAGGTGCGGTAGTCGGAGCCAAATTTGCCAAGTCTTGAAAGCTTCTTCCGCTTGTAGGAAGGTTTTTGATTTCGTTTAGTCCTAACCTTGTTGCTCCACCTATTGGGGATACTCTGTTTGGAGCATAATCAGCGGCAGTTACTGTGATTGTTTCTAGCTGATTGTCCCCATCCCGAAGATCAAAATCTACTTTGACTTGATCTCCTAGATTGAGCATGTATCCTTGTTTGACTACATTGCCTTCACCCACGAATGAAGCTCCTATAGTGTAAGGTCCACCAAGTGGTACTTGATTGATTTGGAACCTTCCTTCAAGGTTGGTTACCGCTCCAGTAGAGAAACCAGTGGATTCATTTTTCAAAATCACATTGGCACCTGGCAATGTTTCGCCAGATGCATTTCTGACGATTCCGTAAATCGATGCAGAAGCATTCTGAGCTACTGCATGATTTTGGTTTCCTGATGAAAAGATCAGTAAACTAATCAATGTCAAGAGTAATATTTTTTTCATTTTTTGGTGTAGTTAAGTTTTTCAATAAATAAAGCTAAGCAGCCCCACAGCTCTTAAATTGTCGTAATACGACATTTCTACATTATTAATCTAATCTTAACTTTAAGGATATTTTCCCTTCATATTTTTTTGTTTGTAATACAAACAAAAAAGCTATAATTCTAAACTTTTTTATTTTTGAGTTCGTTAAGGTTATGTTTTTAGAATAAATTATGGAAAAAATCCTTAAAAACTTGCGGGTAGATATCAATGAAAATATCTATTTGAAAGATCCATTTAGTTCTGATTTAGGGAAGGAGATTGTCAATTATAGTCTTCACTTGATACCGGAGCTTGGATTGGAGCATTTTACTTTCAAAAAACTTTCACTCAAAATTGGTTGTACAGAGACGGCAGTTTATCGGTATTTTGAGAATAAACATAAATTGATGTTATTCCTTACGCTTTGGTATTGGGGTTTTTTAGAGCAGAATTTAGTTTTAAGTTCCCTCAATGTAAAAGATCCAAAAGAACGTCTGATGTTAGCAATCAAAATATTGGTTCAAGGACCTATTTACAAAGTAAATAATTATATAGATCCCATTTGCTTAAAAAGGGTTTTGGTTGATGAATCCACTAAAGCCTATCTTACTAAGGAGGTTGATGAAGATTATAAAAATGGCTTTTTTAATCTTTACAATAGATTTGGTGAAAGGATAGCTGAAATTATTTTAGAAATAAATCCAAATTACGAATACCCTAAAACACTTGTTTCTACCATTATGGAATCAAGTTTATTACAATCTTATTATTCGGAGCATATTCCAAGTCTTACCGAAATTCATCCTTTGGATAACAAAAGGGTGGATTTTTTTCAACAACTGGTCTTTAAAGCAATAGAAAATGAAAATTGACTTAGCACTTACTCCTATAAGGAGATTCGCTAGATTTCTCAATGAAGAACGTAAAGAGGTGTATGCCATTTATTTTTATACAATCTTAAATGGACTAGTTTCATTGAGTTTGCCTTTGGGTATTCAAGCTATATTAAATTTTATCTTAGGTGGTCGTATAAGTACTTCGTGGATCCTACTTGTAGTCGTAGTTGGGGCTGGGATTTCTTTTGGAGGCTTTTTACAGATCAGTCAGCTGTATCTGACTGAGAAGCTTCAGCAGAGAATTTTCACCAAAGCAGGTTTTGGATTTGCATATAGATTGCCAAGATTAAAATTAGATTCACTCCAAGATAAGCACACGCCTGATTTAGTGAATAGGTTTTTTGATGCGATAAATCTTCAGAAAGGCATGGCAAAAATCCTGATTGATTTCTCCGCAGCATCAATTCAAGTGTTCTTTGGCTTGGTTTTGCTAGCTTTTTATCATCCATTTTTTATCATTTTTGGATTCATTTTGATCTCTTTGTTAATTTTAATCTTCTATTTCACGAGTCCTAAAGGAATGGAGACATCTTTGGATGAATCTACTTCTAAATATAAGGTAGCATATTGGTTAGAAGAAATAGGAAGGACAATGGCCACTTTCAAATTAGCTGGCACTTCCAAACTTCCTTTCATGCGGGTTGATAAATTGTTAGAATCTTATGTTGATTTTAGAAATAAACATTTCGCAATTTTAATTTTTCAATATAAAATTCTAATTGCTTTTAAGGTCTTAATTGTTTGTTCATTGCTTGTTGCGGGTAGTTTATTACTGATCAATAACGAAATCAGTATTGGACAATTTGTGGCTGCAGAAATTATTATCGTATTAGTTGTCAATTCTGTTGAAAAGCTCATTTTAACATTGGAGACTGTATATGATACATTGACTGCTACTGAAAAAATTGGTCAAATTTTGGACTTGCCTGTAGAAAGGCAAGAAGGGACGGACAAGTCTCTCACAGAAGAATTCAAAGGATTGGAATTCAAAGTAAAAAATGTAACCTATCAATCCAGAGACACCCAATTCAACATATTGGATAATGTATCACTTGACTTGAAGACGGGCGATAAAGTAATATTAACTGGTACAAGTGGCAGTGGAAAAAGTACTTTGATGTATTTGTTGGCAGGACTATATTCTGATTACAAAGGGAAAATCTTAGTAAATGGTCTTCCAATTGAAACGATGAATTTGGATAAGTTTAGAAGTTTTATTGGAGATAGCTTGACACATCAATCGATTTTTCATGGTACGATCTATGAAAATATTACTTTGGGAAAAGAAGTAGCTATTCAACAGATCAGAGATATCATAGAACTAGTAGGTCTGAAAGAGTATATCTATGCACTCAAAGATGATATTGATACTGGATTGATGCCTGAAGGCAAAGGTTTGAGTAAAAAAATAATTAGTAAAATTATCATGGCAAGGTGTCTTGCAGGCAACCCAAAAGCACTCATTTTAGAAGATTTGTTTAGTTACTTTGATAATACCGTCAAGGAGAGAGTAGCGAAATATATTCTTGAGGGTCCTTGGACTACAGTGATGGTTTCAGACGATATTTCGCTTTTGAAAAAAGCACCACGAATCATAGAATTGAGTAATGGTAAAGTAGCCTTTGATGGTCCTAGTGAAGCATATTTTGAATATAAAAATCTTTAATCTTAAGGAGCAATGTTAAATATTTCAAAAAATAATATTGAGAAAGGTGTTTCTTTCGACGGCTTCAAGAGTTTTTCAATGACAAAGCCTACCGATGAAAGCAAACAAAGAATCAGAGTCCTACTTTGGTTTCTACTGGGAATGGTTCTTTTTATCTTTCTTCCCTGGACCCAAAACGTAAGGTCTAATGGCTACGTAACTGCTCTTAGACCTGATCAAAGACCGCAGACAGTTCATTCTGTTTTGGCTGGTAGAATTGAAAAATGGTATGTTTCTGAAGGTGATTATGTTACTAAAGGGGATACAATATTACTTATATCTGAAGTTAAAGACGAGTATTTTGATCCACAGCTCTTGGAGAGAACCAAGCTTCAAGTAGATGCAAAGGTACTATCTGCAAAGTCTTATGAGCAAAAAGTTCTCGCTCAAGAAATTCAAGTGGATGCCCTAAAGTCAAACAATACACTGAGAAAAGAACAAGCTACCAATAGGCTCAGAATGGCCGAATTGAAAGTCCAATCAGATAGCATCCGTTTCGAACAGTCTAAGGTCAACTTTCAAGTAGGTCAACAGCAATTGGATCGAGCGGAGAAGTTATATCAAGATGGATTGAGATCTTTGACAGATTTTGAAACCAGAAAATTAAGATTTCAAGAAGTACAAGCAGGATTGATTGCAGCTGAGAACAACTTGCTTAGTTCTCAAAATGAATTACTTGCAGCACGAATAGAATTGAATGCGATTGACAATGATTTTAGAGATAGAATGGCGAAAGCTGAATCTGAAAAATATTCTGCTTTATCAGCACAGTATGATGCTGAAGCGACTGCTACAAAATTGAAAAATCAGTTTACGAATTATGAATTTAGAACTGGCTACAGGCATATTTTAGCTCCACAAGATGGTTACATCACTAAAGCAATTCAAGTCGGAATAGGAGAGACGATCAAAGAAGGTGCTGAAATCATTAGTATTTTGCCTGCTGATGCACAATTGGCGGTAGAAATGTATGTGGAGCCTGTTGATTTACCTCTATTGAGACCAGGGAATAAAGTTCGCTTTATTTTCGATGGTTGGCCTGCTATTGTTTTCTCAGGATGGCCACAATTCTCCAATGGTACATTTGGAGGAAAAGTAAAAGCTATAGATAATTTTGCTGGAGAAAATAACAAATATCGAGTAATAGTAGTAGAAGACCCTGAGGAAGATCCTTGGCCCTATGCTTTGAAGATAGGATCAGGAGCAGATGGTATTGCCTTATTAAATGACGTTCCTATATGGTATGAAATATGGCGACAACTCAATGGGTTCCCTGCGGATTATTACACTAGAAAAGAAAAAAAAGCAAATAAAGATAAATTATAATGAAGTATTTGATTCTGGTTTGCTTTGGGTTTTTAATTGCTTTACCTACTCTAGGTCAGGAGGTTTTACGCTACGAGCAGTTTCTAGATTGGGTGAAGTATTATCATCCTATAGCCAAACAAGCTGATATTAATAAACAGTTTGGAGAACAAGAAATGAGAATTGCTAGAGGTGGGTTTGATCCTTTACTTTATGGTAATTATGACAATAAACAGTTTAGCGATACTGAATATTATGACAAGAGAGAGGGGGGAATAGTGATTCCCACTATGGCAGGTGTCGAATTAAAAGGTGTATTTGAACAAAACTCTGGAACTTACCTCAATCCAGAGCGAACTGTACCCAACAATGGACTGATTGCTGCCGGAGCATCGGTCAATCTCGGTCAGGGTTTGTTTATTGATAAAAGAAGAGCGGCCTTAAGGCAAGCTGAGATATATTTAAATGTCACACAAACAGAAAGACAGCAAATTCTCAATGATCTTTATGTAGATGCTTCAGAGGCTTATTGGTTTTGGTCCTCTACTTACCAAAACATGAAGATTTTGGAAGAAAGCGTCGAGTTAGCAGAGGTTAGATTCGAAGCTGTCAAAACAAGTTTTATTCAAGGAGATTTACCAGCAATTGATACTATTGAAGCCTATACTCAAGTGATGAATAGGATGTATAGATTTCAATCTGCCCAAATTGATTACTTTAAGGCAGCTCAAAATTTAGAAACATTTCTTTGGGATGAAGATGATAATCCTATGAACATAGCGATGACTACTTTTCCTCAAAATGTTCTCGATGATATTACACTCGATTATGATCAAGCAACACTCAGAAGTTTGATTGCAGAACATCCATTGTTGAGGTTAACGGATTATGAGCTAGCTTCCTTGGAAGTAGAAAGAAGATGGAAAGCTGAGCAGCTCAAACCAGTTGTGAAGGTAAATTATAATTTTCTGACGGAGACGGTAGGGCAATTTAATGAGTCTCCATTTTTTGAAAATAATTACAAATGGGGATTTACAATTCAAACTCCTCTTCTTTTAAGAAAAGAAAGAGGTGGACTAGGCTTGACCAAAGCAAAAATTGATTTTAAGCAAAATGATCGGGATTTGAAATTTCTCCAACTTAGAACAAAGCTTGAGGCAGAGATTAATAAGTTTCAAACACTTCAGCAGCAACTAGCAGTCTATAATGCAAATATCCTTGGTCTAGAGCGATTATTAGAAGGAGAGCAGACAAGATTTAATATTGGAGAAAGTTCTTTATTCTTGATCAATGCGCGTGAAGTTAGTGTATTAGATGGGAGGTTGATTCTCAATGATCTGGCAGCCAAGAGGAAAGTTGCTTATGTTCAAATGCTAAATGCAGCTGGATTGGGATTTGATGAATAAAAAGGAGATTTGACTCTGATCAAATCTCCTTTTTATCTAAATTTAGGTTTTTAAACCCCTAATTTCCAACCTTCTCTGTATTCTCTTTTTACAAATTGATTGGCAGGATCGAAGTTGGTTACTTTCATATTTGGCCCGTCCCAAACCAATTTGATTCCTCTTCCCGGATAATCAAAGCCATTGCCATTTTCTTTTGGTGTTCTGTAGTCATAACTTCTAATGGCTAAATTTCCCATCAAAACTGACTCTGTCAGTGGTCCTGCAATGGAGAATGGAGAGCTTAATTGATCAAACTCTTGACTTCCATAACCTCCAATACAAGCCTCAACCCAATTGTTATAATGACCGCCGTCTCCATTTGGAACTCTATAAAGTGTTTCTGCTACTGAAATATCTTTTGTCTTAGTGAGCGGTAACAATTGTGGATTTCTACCATAAGTGCTACACATCATCTTGCCTTTGGTGCCTTCGATAATTACGCCATTGCCACCATCACCCATCATTTCATTTGGTCCGAGTTCTTCAGGTCTTGCAGGTTGGATCCCACCATCCATCCAATGGAAAGGCAGATCATCTTTACCTTCTCTTTTGAACTTAAGTGTGATGTGTGAAGATGGAGGACAGCTATCTGGGAAATATCCTCTTTGGAATTCTCCCACATATACCGAACCAACACTACACTCTGCTGACTCAGGATAGCTCAATCCTAGAACTCTAAATGGTGCTTCCATAATATGACAAGCCATATCGCCTAAGGCTCCAGTGCCATAATCCCACCAACCTCTCCAATTGAATGGAATCAAGTTGGCTACATAATCTTTTTGTGGAGCTGTTCCCAACCACAAGTCCCAATCTAAATCAGCCGGAGGATTTGCTGTGTCTTTAGACCAAGGAATTCCTTGTGGCCATACAGGGCGGTCAGTCCAGCAATAGACGCGAGTTGCCTCTCCAATCAAACCTGCATTATACCACTCCATCATTTTCCGAACTCCATCTCCAGAAGATCCTTGGTTTCCCATTTGCGTCACAACTTTATACTTTTCCGCAGCTTCTGTTAGTTTTCTAGCTTCATAAATATCGTGAGAAAGAGGCTTTTGTACATACACATGTTTTCCCAATTGCATGGCTGCCATCGCCTGCACAGCGTGCATATGGTCAGGAGTAGAAATGATTAGTGCATCTATATTTTTATGCTCCTTTTCGAGCATTTCACGATAATCACGGTAGTATGTGGCCTTTGGGTGATCTTCCCGGCTTCGCTTGGCTCGGGTATCATCTACATCACAAAGAGAAATAATATCAACTTTCCCACTATTAAAAATGCCCTTTACATCATTGTAGCCCATTCCTCCAACACCAATCCCAGCCACTCTGAGTCTATCTGAAGGTGCCACAAACCCAGGGCCACCTAGTACATGACGAGGTACAAAATAAAATCCAGCAAGAGCAGTGGCTGAGGCCTTAATGAAACTTCGTCTTGAATTATTATTTAATGAATTATCATCCTTTTCCATAGTAGTTATTTTGGGAAATTTAAAGTTAACATATGATCTAATGAATTTTCAATTTATTAAAAAATTATCTGATCTGGTAAATAATCGAGTTTTTTAGAAAAATGGAAATTCGAAATGATAAATGGAAATTTCAACCGATTGATATTTTTACTTTTAATTCATTTTTCATCATTTTAAAACTGCGCAAAACACATTACCTTTTGTTTAATCAAAAAAATGCACTTAATATGCTTCTTAATTGATATTTAAAAAATGGGACAATTTATTGTAAACTTTAGTAATTGGATTTGGGATACTCCTATGCTCGTATTATTAATGGGGGGTGGTTTGTTGTTATTTCTTTATTCAGGATTTTTACCTTTCAAACATTTAGGTCATGCCATCAGGTTGGTTAGAGGGAAGTTTGATGATGAAAAAATGCCAGGACAGATTAGTTCTACTCAAGCACTTTCTGCGGCAATAGCTGCAACAGTTGGTTTAGGAAATATCTCTGGAGTAGCGATTGCAATCAATATGGGAGGTCCAGGAGCGATATTTTGGATGTGGATGTCTGCTTTTGTTGGCATGGCGACCAAGTATTTTTCCTGTACACTAGCTATTATGTTTAGAGGAAAAGATACCAATGGAGAAGTTCAGGGTGGTCCCATGTATGTAATTGAAGAGGGGATGGGGAAAAAATGGAAGCCTTTGTCTATTTTATTTTCTGTTGCGGGTGTTTTAGGACTTCTTTCAATTTTTCAAGCAAATCAATTAACTGCAGTATTCAGATCAGTAATGATAAATGATAATACTCAGATTTTAGGATATATTTCTTCATTTACAGAGACTTTCAATTCTTTATTTGGTACTGTATTAGATTCAGGAGAAACAATAAAGTGGATTTTAGGGATTTCTATGATGTTGATTGTGGCCATTGTTATTTTGGGTGGTATCAAGAGAATTGCATTGGTTGCTTCCAAGCTTGTTCCATTTATGGTAGCGCTGTATTTTATTACGGTTATCATCATCATGATTCAGTATATCGGTGATGTACCTGAAATGCTGAAATTGATCGTAATGGATGCCTTTACAGGAGATTCTGTCATGGGTGGGGCTGTTGGAGCTGTAATTATAATTGGAGCGAGACGAGCAGCATTCTCAAATGAAGCTGGAATCGGAACTGCCCCGATGGTTCATGGAGCATCAAAGAACAATGAGCCTGTAAGAGAAGGATTGATTGCCATGTTAGGGCCCTTTATAGATACAATTATAGTATGTACTTTAACTGCCTTGGTAATTTTATTAACTGGCGTTTGGGAAACTACGGAAAATGATGGTGTAAGATTAACTTTGTCAGCTTTTGAAATGGCACTTCCAGGTTTGGGGAAATATCTATTGATGTTGGCCGTTTTGGTTTTTGCTCTCTCGACGATGTTTACTTATTCTTACTATGGTCATAAGTGCTTTATTTATCTTTTTGGCCCAAAAAAGGCGAATTATTATAATTATTTCTACTTACTTACTATAGTGGCTGGCGCTGTAGCTTCTTTGGAAGTAGTGGTAAGTTTCATAGATGGAATGTATGCGGTTATGGCTATTCCTACTATGATTTCGACTATTTATCTCGCACCAAAGGTAAAGACTGCTACCATTGATTACTTCAAAAGAATGAAAGCTGAAAATAAATATTGATAAAATCGAATGAAGATCTTGGTTGCTCCAAATGCCTTTAAAGGAAGCATTGATGCCGATGATGCAGCTTCAATAATCGGAAGCACTTTATTATCATGTAATCAGGAATTAGAACTTGATATTTGTCCCATTGCTGACGGAGGTGATGGGACTTGTTTTTTGTTAGGGAAAGCTTTGGGATTGAAACGAGTCGAAAAATATGCTTTGGATGCTCTTGGAAGACCTTGTTTAGGGTATTATTTTTTGAAGGAAGAAGAGCAAACCGCCTATTTGGATATTTCTACTGTTTCAGGATTGAAAAATTTGAAATTTTATGAAATCAATCCTCAAATAGCAAATTCTTATGGAACAGGTGAATTGATTCAAGATGCAATTTCTCTTGGATTTAAACATGTTGTGCTGGGACTCGGAGGAAGTGCTAGTATTGATCTGGGAATTGGAATTTTAAGAGCTTTAGGCTATCTTTTTTTAGATGACAAAGGAAGAGAGTTGAGCATGTTCTCAGAGAATTTGCTTCAAAATATTTCTCACATTCAGATTCCAATCAAAAAAATAGATTTACGGTTCACAGTCCTTTGTGACGTGGACAACACTTTTTTTGGATCCAAGGGCGCTATACCTCTTTTTGGTTCCCAAAAAGGGCTCGATCAAGCATCACAATCAGATTTTATCAAGGATTGTGCAAGATTTTTTGAATTATTGTTTAAAAAAACCAAAAAAGAAATAGCAGATCAAGCAGGGTTTGGAGCTGCGGGAGGAATAGCCTATGGCTTATCTCATTTCTTTCCTGTTGATATCAAAATGGGCTCTAAATATTTTTTCGAGCAAGTGAATCTGGAAAATCGTATTCGCAAGGCTGATTTAATTATCACCGGCGAGGGTCGCTATGATCATCAATCAGCTAGAGGTAAGGGAACTTATGAATTACTTCAATTGGCTAAAAAACATCAAAAGAAAACCATCTTGATAACTTCTGGTAACGAAGGTCTTCAAGATGGTTTTGATCAAGTTGGAAGTTTGCCTGATTTAGATTTTGAAAATAAAAACTTCAAAGCAATCGCTGAAGAAAATCTCAGACAAGTGTTAATTGACATTTATAAAAGTATCAAGGCTTCATAAAGAATCTCATTTTTTGTTTACCAACACTTCCTAGACCGACATAAAATTTGATAGCCAAAGCGTTGAATTCAGGAGTTTGCCATTGGATATTCACACAGTTATCTTCCTTAGCAACAGCTTGTATTCGTTTCATTATTGCTGTCCCAACGCCCTTTCCTCGAATCTTTTCATTGAGAAAAAGACAGTCCATATATAGAAATGATGCTGCATCCCATGTAGAATAATCAAAAGTATATGTGCTGAAACCCTCAATTTTTCCATCTACTTCTACCACCCAACAATTCAATCTTTTGGGAAGATCAAAAATCCCTGAGCGAAGGGCTTCTACTTTTCCTGATGGATCAAATTCACCTTTTTCATATTCGGCATGGGCTGCACATAGCAACACAAGATCTTTAAGGTCATTTTCTTCGCAATTTCTTATAGTGTAGTTCATGCGTGTAACGTTTTGGTAAACGATAATACGATTTTAAGCTATTAATTAAAAACAAAACCCGATATCGTTTCCAATATCGGGTTTGAGTATTAAGAGAGAAAAAGCTTGAAGTTTTAGCTTAATTTTCTAGATATTTTTTGAAATTTGAATTGTCTTCTAGCAAAATCCCATTTCTGATTTTTGCATCTAATGAAGAACCAACCATAATTCTCTGTTCTCTTTGTAATCTACCGGCAGATGTAGAAGAGCCTGTAATTCTTCTTATCGCAGCACTAAGTAGCGGATCTCTTGTATCTCCGAACTCTCTCCAAGGGAAAAATTCGAATTCTATCACTTCCTCGTTAGGAATAAATCCTGTTCCATAATCTGACTGATCTAAGCTGTTGAAACTTTTGGAGACAATTGGGAGAAGTCCATAGGAATTGTTTGGATTGTCTTCATCTTCCAGCGCAACAGAACCGACATTTTTACCTGTAGTTTTTGCACCAATTACGACTACGTCTAAATATGGTTTTAGACCATTGATTATTAATTCACTAGCTGATGCTGTTCTTGAGCTCGTCAAAACATATATTTTCCCATCACCAAGTTGATTTCCAATGTTTTGGGATTTATCTCTAAACTTTGTTTGAATATTTTGGAAATTTGAAAAGCCAGATAAGAAACTATTGTATTTAGTTTTGGAAAAAACTTTCTCAGGAGTATAATTCGGCACGATCAAACTCGCTAAGTTTACAGCACTTGAAACATAGCCCCCTCCATTGTATCTAAAATCAATTATAAGTTGATTAATATTTTCAGCCTTAAACTTTGCGAAAATTTCGTCCATTTGAGCGTCATATCTGTTGTCTATCTGGTTGGTGGCAGAATTGACCACTCCTGGAGCAAAAAAGTGGTAAACGACATACCCTATTTTCTGGTTTTCAATGGTATAAACTGTATCTAAGAAATTAGGATTTTCTTCAATTTCAATGGAATTCAATGAAACTGTTTGAGGAGCTCCAAAAGCACCATCGTCATTGGCTCTTCTAAATGTAACTGAATGTTGGCTAGATCTTTGGCGTAAAACACTTTGATAATTTGCCAAGGTCATGGTAGTACCATTAATTTGACTAATTAGATCCCCTCTTTTCAGGTTTTCATTGGCAGCTGGACTAGCTTTTTTGACATATGTAATTAGAGCGACTACATTTTCATTTTCGTTACTTTCTCTCAGTAAAGTTATTTCATAACCAGATTCAGTAGAAACTCCAGAGAGTCCGCTTATCAATTCTTGGTAATTGGGGTAGATAGCAGAGAATCTATCTGTGGGTTTAAACAAAAATGACTCAAAGTAACTTGTTGGATCAGAAGTATTCACTATTGGGGTTTTCATGTCTTCCAACCAGAAATATACTTCATCCATCACATCTTTTATCCAATTATTTATTCGGATGTTTGCAGTCTCTTCTGCAGTTGGCTTATCGTCAACAGCAGGTGTCATTTCTTCTTCTTCTTTGCAAGAAGAAAATACAGTAAGGAATATTAAGAGACTTAATAATAATCCTGATTTAATTCTTAATAGCTTCATAAAATCTTGTTCTTATAGAATATCAACCAAATTTACTATTCTATTGTTTCAACGCAAGTTTTTATATTAAAATTCTAACTTTTGAATAAAAAAAAACACCTCAATAAGAGGTGTTGATTGAAATGTCAGACGTTTTGCTATCTAGGAGCAAACCTTTTTCACATTTGAGGACTCTGTATGGATATTTTCTTAATAAATCATGGTTGTGAGTTGCCATTAATATTGCTGTTCCCTGTTGGTTGATTTCTTGAAAGAGTTTAAAAACGCCATCAGCTACATCCGGATCAAGATTACCCGTAGGTTCGTCAGCAAGTAATATTGCTGGGTCATTGATCAATGCTCTTGCTATCACTACTCTTTGTTGCTCACCACCGGAAAGTTGATGTGGCATTTTTGTGGCTGCATCACCCAAATTAACTAGCATTAGGACTTCAGCCATTCTGTTTTTCATTTTTGTTTTGTCTTTCCAACCTGTAGCTTTCATGACAAAAAAAATATTTTCGGCTACAGTCCTGTCAGGGAACAACTGAAAATCCTGAAAAACAATCCCCAACTTCCTTCTGAGAAAAGGGACTTCTTTATTTTTTATTTTATTGAGGTTGAATCCTACAATTTCTGCTTCACCCATACGCAAAGGAAGATCAGCATAAAGTGTTTTCAACAGCGAACTTTTTCCGCTACCCGTTCTTCCAATCAAAAAAACAAATTCTTTTTTCTCGATACTAAAGTTGACATCATGCAAAATAGCATCTAATCCCTGAAAAATTCCAGCATCTTGTACTTTGATAATAGGGTCACTATTGAAATCCATATTACAATTCCAGTTTTTGAAGTTTCCCAAATGGTAGTTCTTTGATCAAGGCTTCTAGCGCTTCTTCTTTACCATCTAAGCCGAATTTCTCTACATTTTTCATTGGTCTATCGGCTCTAAAATAAGCTACTAAAACAAAGTTTTCATCTCTGATCTGAATGTAATCTGGAATTTTAGCTTTGCCTTTTACTTTGATGATGTACATGAAATCCATTTTTTTGATAATGATAAAATTACCCACGGATTACTTCAATTTAAACGTGATTGTTTACAGAAAACAATCGATTTTTTAAAATAGAACGAATCCGTGGGAGGATATATTATTTTCCTGCAGCTTTGGCATGGTCTGCAAGGAAAGTAGCAAGACCAGAGTCAGTTAATGGATGCTTCAACAATCCAGTAATTACTTTCAATGGACAAGTAACCACGTCAGCACCTAGTTCGGCACATTTAATCAAATGCATGGTGTGTCTCACAGAAGCGGCCAAAACTTCCGTAGCAAATCCATAAGTTTGATAGATATGAACGATTTGTTCGATCAATTCTAAGCCATCATAGGAAATATCGTCTAATCTTCCAATAAATGGCGATAAATAGGATGCACCAGCTTTTGCAGCAAGAATTGCCTGACCTGCCGAGAATACCAAAGTACAGTTCGTTCTAATACCTTCAGAATGAAAATATTTGATTGCTTTTACTCCGTCTTTGATCATCGGGATTTTTACGACAATTTTATCATCGATTTTCGCCAATTCTTTGCCTTCTTTGATCATTCCTTCAAAATCTGTTGAAATCACTTCAGCACTTACTTTATCATCTACGATATCGCAGATTGCTTTATAATGTGCTCTCACATTCGCGTCTCCGCTTATTCCTTCTTTGGCCATTAAAGAGGGGTTGGTCGTAACTCCATCTAAGACTCCAAGATCATAAGCTTCTCTGATTTCATCAAGGTTTGCAGTGTCAATAAAGAATTTCATTGTGTATAGGTTTTATAGATTGTTATTAATTGTTCAAAGTTAAAGGAATATCTAGGAAATGGAACTTCAATTATTTCCTTTATTTTAAAAAAGAACTAATTTTTAGACTTTTATTGTTTGGGCTAGACGTTAGACGCTAGTTTTCTGATTTGAGACTTAAGACAAATGAAGAAAAGTTAATAGCTGAGAGAAATTTATTATAACGCTATAAATATGTTTGCTTACCTTAAAAATGAATCTTGGCCATCAATTGAAAAAACATCTCATTTTGGTTGATGTGATGATATATTCTATAGTGCTTACTTTACTAATCTCAAGGAATAATATCGTCTATCAACCTTTAATTTAATAAATAATCAACTTATCTCCTTTAAAAAAAACATGTCGAAATCAAAGCGCGGGGAAAACAAGGTCACTATGGCCCATGTTTTTAAAACCATCATTTGGCCAAGAAGAAAACAACTTTTTCTTGGACTTTTCTTGATCATCATTAGTAGACTTTCGGGTTTGGTCTTGCCTGGAGCAAGTAAAATCCTGATTGATGATGTCATTCCTTCCAATAATCTTGACACATTAAAATGGCTTGTATTGGGAGTAACCATCGCAATTACAATTCAAGCTGTCACATCTTACGCATTGACTCAAATATTAAGTGTAGAAGCACAGCATTTGATTTCTAAATTACGAGCTCAAGTTCAGCGACATATTATCCAACTTCCAATTAGATTTTTTGATAATACAAAAACCGGAGAGCTAGTGTCTAGAATTATGACTGACGTAGAAGGTGTTCGAAATCTAGTGGGGACAGGATTTGCTCAGATGATTGGAGGAGTTTTGACTGCAATAATTTCATTAGTTCTTTTGATTTATATCAGCCCTTTGATGACGCTTTATGTATTGGTTCCTGTCTTAATATTTGGATTGATTTCCTTGAAGGCTTTCGGGAAAATCAGACCGATTTTTAGAGAGCGTGGAAAAATCAACGCTGAAGTTACAGGAAGACTCACCGAAACACTTGGAGGAATTCGAGTAATCAAAGGCTTCAATGCTGAAGAACAAGAAATCAAAAGTTTTGAAGCAGGTGTAGAAAGATTATTTTTGAATGTCAAAGCAAGTTTGACTGCTACAAGTGTGGTTACTTCATCTGCGACTTTTTTACTTGGTCTTGCTTCTGCTGGGATCATGGGAATTGGAGGATATATGATTATGGATGGACAGATGACTTTTGGTGATTTCTTAGCTTTTACACTTTACCTAGGTTTTATGATTGCTCCGATTGTTCAAATGAGTAATATTGGAAGTCAGTTTACAGAGGCCTTTGCTGGTTTGGATAGAACTGAAGAAATCATGAATTCACCTCTAGAAAATACCACAGGAGATCGGACTATTGCCATTCCAAAAATGAAAGGGAATATCAGTTTTAAAGATGTCTCTTTTGCTTATGAAGAAGGTAAAGATGTCTTGCATCACATCTCTTTCGAGGCACCAGCAGGCTCTGTGACAGCTTTAGTTGGGACTTCAGGCTCTGGAAAAACAACCATAGCAGGTTTAGCAGCATCATTTTTGAATCCAGAGTCTGGAATTATCACCATTGATGATGTTGATCTACAAAAAATAACCCTGGATAGTTATAGATCGCAACTTGGAGTTGTTCTTCAAGATGATTTTTTATTTGAGGGTACTATTAAAGAAAATATACTTTTCCCAAGACCAAATGCAAGTGAAGACCAGCTCAAACAGGCTATAAAGGCGGCACATGTGAATGAATTCACGGATAGATTTGAAGACGGAATTGATACTTTGATTGGTGAACGAGGAGTAAAACTTTCAGGAGGACAAAGACAAAGAATTGCCATCGCAAGAGCAATTTTAGCAGATCCTAAGATTCTTGTTTTGGATGAGGCTACCTCAAATTTAGATACGGAAAGTGAGTCATTGATTCAAGCAAGTTTAAAAGAATTGATGGAAGGAAGGACAACCTTTGTGATTGCACATAGACTCAGTACTATTAGACAAGCAGACCAGATTCTTGTTATCGAGCAAGGAAGAATTGCTGAACAAGGCAAGCACGATGAGTTAATTCAAAAGGAGGGGAGGTACTTCCAGCTTTACACTTATCAGGCTAGAATATAAATAAAATAGGGATGCTTTTGGCATCCCTATTTTATTCAATTTCAATTAAAATTAAGACAAAGATTGATTTTCTTTAGAGGCGAACTCCAATATTTTATCATATTCACTTGGATCGAGATCTTTGAAGAAATAATGAACAGGATTGACATATCTATCGTCCTTTAATATTTCATAATGAACATGTGGAGCTGTAGAAGAACCCGTATTTCCAACTGTTCCGATCAAATCACCTCTTTTTACTTTTTGGCCTCTTCTCACTTTAAATTCATTCATGTGCGCATATCTAGTCACAAAGCCAAATCCATGATCAATTTCTATGTGCTTTCCGTATCCACCAAAAACAGTTTTTACACTTTTTACTACCCCATCTCCTGTAGCATAGATTGGAGTACCTTTGGGAGCAGAAAAATCAACGCCTGTATGCATTTTTCTAACTTTTAAGATTGGATGAAGTCTATTTCCATAGCCTGAGGCAAGTCTATTCAACTCTTCATTACTTATTGGTTGGATGGCAGGAATTGAAGCCCAGTATTCTTCTTTGTTCAATGCCATTTCTGAAATATCATCATAGCTAACATTTTGAACATAAAGTTGTCTTTTCAAATCTTCAACTTTGCTTTTTAGAGAAATTATCAATTGCTCTTGTTTTAGTCCTTTTTCTTTAATTTCCTTAAATCTGTCTGACCCTCCAATACCTGCTTTTCTAATCTCAGAAGGAATGGGCTCTGTTTCAAAAATTACGCGGTATAAGTTGTCATCTCTTTGCTGAAGATCTGCAAGCATTTGGCTCATCACATTGACTTCTTCCTCCATTAATTCATAATAGAGTTTCAATTCTTTATTCTCATTTTTGAGGATAAGTTCTTTTGGACTATCAAAATAGAGGTTAAAAACAATCAAAATTCCAACCGCAAGAATCGACGCTGCAGAAAGGAAACCGAGGGCGTTAAGCATGGTGTCCCATTTGCTTCTTTGATATCTTTCGTATTTACAGGTTTTTGGATCGTAGTAATATTTTATTCTACTCATTATTATTTGCAGGGTAAATCTTCTAATTTTGCAAGCCTTGTGCAGTCTTGGGTGATTTAACGACAAAAGGCATGCAAATATATAAATATTGAAATTATAATCCGAACATAGTCAAAAGCTTACATGGAAGCAAAGAAAATCAGAAGTACCTTTATTGAATTTTTCCAAAGTAAACAACATCAGTTTGTTCCATCTTCCCCCATCGTAGTCAAAAATGATCCAACATTGATGTTTACAAATGCAGGGATGAATCAATTCAAGGATTATTTCTTGGGAAATGAAATTGCCAAAGCAACTCGAGTAGCTAATAGTCAGAAGTGTTTGAGAGTGTCAGGCAAGCACAATGATCTAGAAGAGGTCGGTGTAGATACTTATCACCACACGATGTTTGAGATGCTTGGAAACTGGTCTTTTGGTGATTATTTCAAAAAAGAAGCAATTGAGTGGGCTTGGGAATTACTCACTGAAGTTTATAAACTACCAAAAGATAGATTATACGTTTCTGTTTTCGGTGGAGACATAGCTGACGGATTGGATCAGGATTCTGAAGCCTTTGAATTATGGAAAAATATCATTTCTGAAGACAGAATTATTTTCGGTTCTAAGAAAGATAATTTTTGGGAGATGGGTGATACTGGGCCTTGTGGACCATGCTCTGAGATCCATGTTGATCTACGTTCAAATGAAGAAAGGTCGCAAGAAAGTGGTTTTAATCTAGTTAATAATGATCATCCTCAAGTAATTGAAATCTGGAATCTGGTTTTTATGCAATTCAATAGAATCAAAGATGGTTCTTTGAAGGAATTGCCAGCAAAACATGTAGATACGGGAATGGGATTCGAAAGATTGGTAAGAGCTATTCAGCAGAAATCTTCCAATTACGATACGGATATTTTTATGCCATTTATTGAGGTTTTAGAAGCAAAATCAGGCAAAAAATATGGTGAAAATGAACAGCTAGATATTGCCATGCGTGTGATTGTCGATCACATTAGAGCGATCGCTTTTTCAATAGCAGATGGTCAGCTGCCATCCAATAATAAGGCAGGTTATGTGATCAGAAGGATTTTAAGAAGGGCAGTTAGGTATGGATATACATTTTTAGGTTTCCAAAAGCCATTCATGTTTGAATTGATGCCTTTGTTAGCGACAAACTTCGGTGAAATATTCCCAGAAGTAGCATCCCAGCAAGATTTTATTGCTAAGGTAATTCAGGAAGAAGAAGCTTCATTTTTGAGAACTTTAGAAAATGGTTTGAAAATTCTAGATCAAATAAAGTCGGACATGGAATCGAAATCCACTAAGATTATTGATGGAAAAACTGCCTTTGAATTGTATGATACTTTTGGTTTTCCATTTGATCTAACTTCTTTGATTGCAAGAGAGAATGGTATCTCGGTAGATGAAAAGGGTTTTGCTGAAGAGATGGAAAAGCAAAAAACTAGATCTAGATCCGCAGCAGAGCAAGAGACAGGAGATTGGATTATGGTCGCTGACGAAGAAGGAGTGGAATTTATCGGTTATGATCATTTAGAAGCAGAAAGTCAAATTATCAAATACAGACAAATAAAAGATAAAAAAGGAGATCGATTTCAATTAGTATTAGATAAAACGCCATTTTATGCAGAAAGTGGAGGGCAGGTAGGAGATCAAGGTTGGCTTAGATCTGAATCAGAGCAAATCAAAGTATTGGATACAAAGAAAGAGAATGACTTGATCGTTCATTTCGTGGATAAATTACCAACAGATACATCAGCTATTTTTAGTGCTAAAGTAAATGCTGAGAAAAGAAGGTTGACGATGAATAACCATACGGCTACTCACCTTCTTCAATCTGCTTTGAAAGAAGTCTTGGGAGATCATGTTCAGCAAAAGGGGTCTTTGGTCAATGAAGAATTATTACGTTTTGATTTTGCACATTTTTCGAAATTATCAGATGAGGAAATCAATGCAGTTGAAGCCATTGTTAATGCTAAAATCAGAGAAAATATAGTACTTCAAGAACAAAGAAATGTACCGATCGAAGAAGCTAAAAAACAAGGAGCAACAGCCTTGTTTGGAGAGAAATATGGGGAGTTTGTAAGAGTGATTACATTTGATAGAGATTTTTCAGTTGAACTTTGCGGGGGGACACATGTGGCTTCAACAGGTCAGATTGGACTTTTCAAAATTATATCTGAGGGATCGATTTCTTCGGGAGTTAGGAGAATTGAGGCAATTACGGCTGCTGCTGCTGATGCATTTATGAATGAAAACCTAGCGCTCGTCAAAGAAATTCAAGAACTCTTGAAAAGTCCAAGGGATCTCAAAAAGGCAGTTGAAGCTTTAATTCAAGAAAAGAACGATCTAAAGAAAGAAATTGAAGGATTACATGGACAGCAAGCTCAAGTTTTGAAAAAAGAACTAACTTCACAAGTGATTAAGGTAGAAGAAACTAATCTTTTGTTTGCTCAGGTTAGTTTGCCATCTGCTGATGCATTGAAGAAAATTTCATTTGAGTTGAAAAATGAATTTCCTAACTTCGTAGCTGTGATAGCAGCTGAAATTGATGGAAAGCCACAAATTGCGGTGACTATTAGTGAAGAGTTAGTTTCAAATAAAGGCTTGAATGCTGGAAATGCAGTGAGAGAATTGGCTAAAGAAATACAAGGTGGGGGAGGAGGCCAACCTTTCTTTGCAACAGCAGGAGGAAAAAATCTTGAAGGATTAGCTTCTGTGATTGAAAAAGCAAGGGAAATGTTTTCTTAAGCTAAAATCCCTAGTTCTTATTTGGTTTTGGATGAATTCTGAGCCATTTTTGACACAATAAGTGAAATACAAAAAGAAAATAAAGATGCTTTCAGCTGAATTAAAAAATAAATATGAATTGGTTGTGGGTTTGGAAGTCCATGCACAATTGCTTACCAAAAGCAAAATGTACACAACTGATTCTACCGAGTTCGGAAATCTGCCAAATACCCATATCTCAGTGGTGACGCTAGGTCACCCGGGCACTTTGCCAAAAGTGAACAAAAATGCCGTAGAATTTGCTGTAAAGATGGGAATTGCTTGTAATTCTGATATTACAAGAAGAAATATCTTTGCAAGAAAAAATTACTTTTATCCAGACCTTCCAAAAGGTTATCAAATCACCCAAGACAAAAATCCAATCTGTGTAGGAGGTGAGGTTCCATTGACCATGCCTGATGGCTCTAAAAAATCTGTTACCTTAACTAGGATTCACATGGAAGAAGATGCAGGTAAATCCATGCACCTTGCAGGTGAAGTAGATACTCTGGTAGATTACAATAGGGCTGGGGTGCCTTTGATAGAGATTGTTTCGGAGCCGGATATCAGGTCATCTGAAGAGGCTTATGCATTTCTTGTAGAGATTAAGAAATTGGTTAGATACTTAGATATTTGTGATGGAAATATGGAAGAGGGCTCACTTCGTTGTGATGCCAATATCTCAGTCAGAGTTCGTGGTGCTGCTGAATATGGAAAAAAGGTCGAAGTGAAAAATATGAATTCATTCAGAAACGTGGCCAGAGCAATCGAGCACGAATATGAAAGGCAAATTCATTTGATCGAAGCAAATGAAGAAATCATATCTGAGACTAGGACATTTGATGCGACAACAGGAACTACAGCATCTATGCGTACAAAAGAAGACTTGAATGATTACAGGTATTTCCCAGAGCCAGATTTGAGTCCTGTAGTTGTTTCGGAAGAATGGCTTGAGGGCATAAGAAAAGAAATGCCTGAACTCCCAAGAGAATTGCATCACAAATTTGTGTCTGTCTACGGTCTTCCTGAATATGATGCAGGAGTATTGACTGATTCGAAAGAAATAGCTCTTTATTTCAATGAATTATGTGAGTCCACAGCAAATTATAAAGCGGCATCCAATTGGATGATGGGTCCTGTGAAATCCTATTTAAATGAGTTGACTCTGCACATTTCTGATTTTCCAATTTCTCCCAAGCGACTAGCAGATTTGATTGCTATTGTGGATGATGGAAAAGTAAACTTCTCAGTAGCTTCTCAGAAAATATATCCTGAGATGTTAAAAAGTAAAGACAAGAGTCCACTAGAAATTGCGCAACAAATGAATCTGATTCAAGAGAGTGATGAGGGTTCTTTGAAGCCAATCATTGAAAAGGTGATTGCTGAAAATGCTGCAAAAGTCGAAGAATATAAATCAGGAAAAAAAGGCTTGATGGGCATGTTTATGGGGCAAGTAATGAAACAGTCACATGGCAAAGCTGATCCAAAAGTAGCTACCAAATTACTCACTGAATTATTAGAAAATTAAGCACACTATGAAAATATTACAAAAGTTTTTCTTCATTTTATCTACGGCAGTTCTTTTCTCTTGTGGGGAAAGTGAGCAAGTTTTTGATGGAGAAGTAAAAGTCGCTGGAAAAATCGAAAATTTTGACTCTAATAAAGTTGTTTTGGTTCAGTTTATTGATGACAGAACAGACGTGATTGACACATTGAAATTAGGTTCAAATGGTAAATTCAATTATGACCTAACTATCGAAGCACCTGGATTTTATGAATTGATTATTGGGGATAAGAAATCCGTAAGATTAGCACTTTATGATCAAGACGTTGAGATTAATTATGATGTGAATAATGAAGATAGCTTAGTAATACTAGGTTCCAAAGATTCTCAACAGATGATTAAGGTTCAGGAATTGATGGATGATTATCAAAATAAAATCAATGAGCTAAATGATTCCTATTATGAGGCAATGACTAATAAGGATCAAGAATCTATAAAGGAAATTCAAACTAAAGCCATGAACCTAGAAGGTGATCATGCTGTCAAAGTAAAACAAGTGATAGATGAAATGGATGGAAGTTTTGCCGCCTTGGCAGCAATAGGAATGCTCAATCCTAAAAATGATTTCATTTATATTGACGAATTAGTCAGTAAGTTGAACACAAAATATCCTGACACAAAAATGATCACCACCTTGATGGCACAGCTTGAAGATATGAGGGCACTTTCGATAGGGCAGACTGCTCCAGAAATAGCCCTGCCTAACCCAGATGGTGAATTAGTAAAGCTTTCTGATTTGAGAGGCAAATATGTTTTAATAGATTTTTGGGCAGCATGGTGCAAGCCTTGTCGGGAAGAGAATCCAAATGTGGTGAGATTATACAATCTGTATAATGAAAAAGGATTTGAAGTTTTTGGCGTCTCCCTAGACCGAACAAAAGAGGCTTGGGTACAAGCTATAGCTGATGATGGGTTGACTTGGACTCAGGTTTCTGACTTGAAATATTTTAACTCTGAAGCTGCTGCTACCTATCAGATCAATGCTATACCAGCCACATATTTACTAGATCCAGAGGGCAAAATTATCGCAAAAGATCTTCGTGGCCCGAGTTTAGAAAGCAAGTTAAAAGAGCTATTTGACTAATAATTAGGCATTACCTAGAAAAAGCCATTTTTTAAATAGAAATGGCTTTTTTTATTTTGTTAAAATATATTAATTTCCTGAAAGATACGTATTTCGAAACAAAGATTTTGATATACATTTGCGGCATAATCGGAGATGAATTTATTAAAAAACTGTATTCTTATTAATTTATTTCTTATCGAAGTCTTTAATGGAATGCTTTTTGTCAAAGTAAGGTCAATTCAAGAGAAATCAAATAACAAACAATAATTCTTAAACATGAAAAAAAGAACCTTCCAATCACCCCTAACCAGAATAGCATTTATTGCCGTATTTGGCTTATTAGCTATGGGAGCTTGTAAAAGCAAAAAGAAAGTTGTAGCAGAAACTCCGCCACCAGCGCCAGTTGAGCAAGTTCAACCTGCACCAGCACCACAACCAGCTCAACCTTCTGCAGAAGAGGTTGCAGTAGGTAAGCTAGAAAATTATTTTAGCAGTATTTCAAATGCGAATAGTGTACAAACTGCAAATAGCACAATCCAAGAGGTTTTGGGAATGTTTTCAAATCAAGAAACTCCTGTTTTGATTGTTATTCATGAGGAAAGTGGTATCAAAGATTACGACGAGCCTACTACTATTGCTAAATACCTCAACTATTTAAAAGACACTAAAAAGAACCTAAACTTTATCAGCGATATTCGTTTAGATGGTTCGGGAAGAGTTTCTGAATTAGAACTTCGTCGTAAATAATCATTCTAATTGAAAAAAATATAATCATGAAAAAATATATTCCATTATTTCTATTGGTGTTTTTAGCTTCAGCGTCAATCACATTGGCACAATCTAACGACATTAGTCCAGCAAGAAAGCAAGCCATTGATTCTTTGGCACTTGAAAAGGTAAAAGATTTAAGTAAATACATCTCTATCATTGGGAGCAAAGAAACACAATTTTCTGAAGCAAACAGAGTGATGGATAGAGCTGAAGAGCTTTTTGCTCCAGATGCTGAAATGGGTGTTTCATCTATCAATAGAAAAGAAATCGCTTACTATAAAGTAAGAAGGTATTTTGAGAGGTTAATGGCTTTAAATTACGATCGCGTAAATATTACTTGGTATGACATCCACTATATCTCTGATCTTGAAAGACAGCCTGATGGACGTTATGTTGGCGTAGTAACTGTATATCAAAGATTTGAAGGTACTTCATTGGAAAGTGGCTTGAACTATAGAGATACTACCAAGAAAGATATTACCATCTATGTAGAGAAAAAACAAACTCAAATAGCTGGTAGAACGATTGAATTCTGGGACGTCATGTTAGGTGATATCCGTGTGACTGAAACTTCAGCATGAGAAAATTAACAGTTCTTGTAATTTTATTTATTACATCCATTCAGTTGGCACCGGGGCAAGGATTATACAGCCCCGGTTCGCCACAGGATGATGGAAGATTTGCCGCTTCAACCAAACAGGTAAATCAATTTTTTAGGAGGTTTAATGGAGAGGAAAGTGCTGATGGAACTCGTAGATATTACGATACTGACGAACTTTATAGAAATAGAGAGTTAAGAGGGAAATTCATCAATATCCTCTTTGACAATGAAACTTCAAGTATCCAGTCGGCCCTCAAAAATGAATTTCTTAACGACGTCTTGTCTGAGACTTTACCCAAATACATCAATTTTCATAATGGAGAATGGTTCGCGGAAGTAGAGACAACTTTTATCTTTAAGGGTAAAAAAGAGGCAGCTACGCTATTTATGAAATTACAGCCAGAAGGTCTAGGCTATGAATGGGTAGTCGATAAAGTGAGTTTCAAGCCTTTTGAAAATATCTTTAGAAAACCTAAAGGCAATGAAAAGCCCTTTTTACATCCTTTGAGCCATGAAATTGGGTTTATGAATCTCAGAAAAGCTTTTCAAGAAAATAATAAACCAGAGTCATATACACCAAAAGAATACGAACCAGATTACCTGACTGTATTCCTTTATGAAATGAAAAATGGAAATTTGAAATTTGATAATATTTCAGATGTTAAGTTTCACTTTTTTCAAATCAACAATTGGTATTTTGAATTAAACCAATTCAATAGACCAGGATTTAATACAGGTTGGTTAATTAGCAACTTGGTAAAATTAGGAACAGGTGATAAAGAAGTTATCCAGAAATACATCTATGATCAAAAATAAATATATAGCGCTTTTCTTTGTTCTTCTTTTGTTAAACTCCCTATCTGCGTTTTCACAACAAGCAATAGGCGATTATTCTAAGCAGGAAATCAAAGATCTAGGTCAAAAAGTAGAGGACCAAGTCCAATTCTTGGAGTATTTTTTCAATACAGTTGGTAGCAAAGATACCCCTGCTAGAGATAAAGATGTAATTATAAGAGAAAGTTACAAGAAGATATTTAGAGATAATAAAGTTCAAGTCGAGGACGATTTGTTGCTAGACAGGAAAGTTATAACCAACAAAGATATTACTGCTTATTTAAAAGATATTGAGTTCTTTTTTAAAGATGCAGCGTTCAAATTTAAAGTAAGAGAGGTGAAGCCATTTTTAAGAGATAATGGAGAACTTTCATTTGTCGTGACTTTGGATAGGACAATCACAGCCACAGGATTGAATCTTGAGAAAATCTCAAATACTAAAGAGAGGTTTATCGAAATAAATGTAGATAAGCAGTCCAATGAACTCAAAATAGCGAGTATCTATACGACCAAATTGAGTAGAGATGAAGAGTTACTTGAGTGGTGGGAGTCACTTTCATATACTTGGACAAGCTATTTCAAATCCAAAATTGGTTTAGCAGATCAAGATTCGGTCGAATTGAATCATCTTTATAAAATTAGCACGATTGATTCTATAGATTTTTCTGGAAATCAATATGTAATGGATCTTGAGCCTATTGAGGCATTACGTGACTTAAAATACATTGATATCAGCAATACTCAAATCAAGGAACTCAACCCGATAAGCAATGTGACCTTTTTGTCTTATCTAAACATCTCCAATACACCAACTAAAGATATTCAGTTCATTAAATATTCTGATCGTTTGACTTATTTGGATATTAGCAATACTGAGATCAATGATATTAGCGAATTGGGTAATTTGAAGCTTTTAGCTACTTTGAAAGCTGTTCAAACTCCGATCATGAGTTTTGGGGTGTTGAATTCTTTTGAATCTTTAAGAATTTTGAATCTTAAAGGAAACGGGTTTAATAATATTGCAAATATCGAGGAGTTATCTCAGTTGCGTGAATTGGATATCAGTTCAAATTATTTAATCAATTTTGAGTTATTGTCTAAACTTGAAGGGTTAGAATCTATCAATCTTCAGGAAAGTAATATAGTTGATTTATCTCCTTTGAAGGATTTACCAAATCTGAGAGTCGTTAATATCAATCAAACCGAAGTGTCTGACTTGAGCCCATTGGACAAGATTCCATCCTTGCAAAAGATTTATGCCGATCGCTCTCGGATTCAAGAATGGGCTGCGGATGAATTTACCAGAAGAAATAAGAATATTCTGCTGATTCATCATGTTGAAAATCTTCAAACTTGGTGGAATGGATTACCTCAAGCTTGGAGAGACGTTTTTGTAAAAATCAATCCAGTTTTGGATCAAGTTGAACCTTCCATTGAAGTGATTTCTTCATTGATAGGTCTTGATTCTTTAGATTTATCTGGAAGTCGCATTAGCAATCTTGGTCCAGTACTAAAATTCAAGAAGATAGTTTCACTGTACTTTGATGATACAGAGGTTGTGGACTTGTCACCTTTGGCAGATATAAAAACACTAGTGAAAATTACAGGAAGAAATACCAAGGTTAGTAGTTTAAGACCTTTAGCGAATTTGCCTAATTTAGTATCTGCAGATTTTAGAAAAAGTCAAATTACAAGTATAGCATCTTTAGATGGGTTGACTAATTTAAAATATCTTAATGTAGATCATTCTAATATTTCTAAAGAAGAGGTAGTCAAAGCAATATATGCCAACCCTGAGCTTAATATTATCTTCCGTAGTTTAGAATTAGAAAAATGGTGGGATGCTCTTGATGAGACTTGGAAGTCTATTTTTAAGAGTGAGTTTGGAGATTCAGATGAACCAAGTTTAGAAGATTTGCATGTATGGACTACAAAAACAAAACTAATAATTGAAGGGAAATCGGTTTCTAATTTCCGACATTTATCAGCTTTTATAAACTTGAGAGAGTTGTCCATCTCTGATGTGCCTGCCATGGATTTTTCTGATCTATTTAGTTTAGAACTACTTGAATATTTAAAAATAAGTAAAGCGCCAATTACAGATTTGCAAGTAATTTCTGAATTGAGAAATATTACAAAATTAGATTTATCCGATACAGGAATTGAAGATTTGAGACCTTTGAGTGTACACACACAATTGAAATCTCTGAATATATCAGGGACAAATGTTAAGAATTTGAGAGGTTTAGAATCACTCTATGAGTTAGAAGAACTAGATATTGCAAGTACAAATGTGCGTTCTTTAAAGCCTGTTCAAGGTTTAACAAACCTTAGCAAATTGAGTTGTTTCAATACAAGGATCAATAGTAGAGGGATAGATTCCTTCAAAAATCTTAATCCTGAATGTGAAGTGAGATATTATTAATATGATTATCCGCATTGAAACCAGTATGTGATTTTATCACAAATAATTTTGCGGATAACTGTCAACTTACAACAGCTAACGGTTCACAAGTCTTCAAATTTAGGATTTTCATTGGCTACTAAAGTAAAAGCGGACGTACATAATTATTTAAAAAGGCTTAGAATGAAATTTCTAAGCCTTTTTACTTTTTAAGCACCTGCTCTAAACTTTCCCTCAAAATTGCTCCCATATTCTTACAAGAAAGAAACTTCTCATTTTTGTAATGCCTTGCCAAATCATTTTTCAAAGATTCAATATTGGTTTTTGTCGATATGGTATCATGTTCCATACTTCTCAGAATATCTTCAATCTCTTTATGTGATGACTTAAGTCTATTTGCAATTAATGCACGTTCTTCTCGCTGATATTGCACCATTGACTCAGAAGTGATGTGATTTAATCCCAATTGAATCAAAGCATTGTTCTGTTTGAAATACTGAGGAAGGTAAATTGATTTTTTGCCTTCATAGGATTGCTGATCAAAGTCAATCGCTCGAATTCTATAATGTGTTTCTTCAAAATCTGGAGTCACATCGATGACAAAATTGGAAGAATGCATATCTCCGAGAAGTCGTACAAAACACCTTTCATTAAATTTGACAAATTCCTTTGCCAGTCTGATTGGATTCAGCATTTGATCATGAATGTGGAGTTTCATAAACATTTCCCCAGGAATCCCAGCAATATGCTCCTCAATCAGTGTATTGTTATGTACTAAGTAAGAGATCCTATTTGGAGAAAGTAAATGCTCGAGTTCCAAGCCATAAACCCGAGATGCATCAGCATTTTTTACATAGAAATAATCGAAATTATCATTAATTCTGTTGACTATACGAACGCGAAAAGGTTGTGTGTTTCCATAAATACACAAATCAATACGATCAACATAAAGGTGTTTCATTACTGAAATATCTCCCTCTGCTTTCAAAAGCGCATAGATTTTTTTGACATTGTAATGAATTTCTTCTCTATCAGACTCATTGAAAAAAACAGTCTCCCATAGCGTATCATTTCCCTTATAATCATAAAGAGGTACTGAAGAACTGTATCTAAGCAAGTCTTTGTAATGAATCGGAAAATCCACTTCTCTACCATATTTCATCAAGTATTTTTTCAATCCTTGACTGATAGGGTAGACGATTTTCTTTTTGCTGATCAAAGCCATAGGATAAATTTTAAGACTCGATCATTTCTTTTTCTTGAATTTTCAAATTTCGATCAAAAATAAATGGTCCAAATGGCAGAACAGAAGCAAGTAAACCAAATAAAGTTTTCGAAAAATTCCAGTCTAACTTTTTAGCTGTAGGAAAAATAACATAAATGTAGATTATAAATAATAATCCATGTGCCCAGCCTACGTATTTCACAGCAAGAGGCATATCAAAAATGTATTTCAAAGGCATAGCTATAAAAAGTAATAGCAAGAAGGACAGACCCTCAACGATACTGATTACTCTAAACCTTTTGAGCCACTTTTTCTTTGTTTCTAAAGATGCCATAATTTTTCTTATTTTTTATAATTGACTATCTGCAATAATACCGTAGGTGAAAATTTGAAATATGATCAAACAGATAATCGTCAACTACGTCACTTTACGCAAATGTAGATAGCATTTCAAAGATAGGATTTAGATTCTTTTAATTGGCTATTGATTTAATAGTTGCCACAGATAAATTTTAAACTCAAGATTCATCAAATAAATTGCTTGAATGGAAATTTAGATTTTGACAGATTTTGTTGCTTAAGTTATCTACTTACTTCAAATAATACTTGAAGTTTCGCCCAAAGTGATTTTTTCAAATCTATATTCATACTAATTGATCTGAGGTCATCTGCAAAAAGGTATTCTACACCATCTTCATTTCTGATTTCATAATTCACTTGTTTCAAATGAAAAATAGGGTGATTTAATTTCCCAAAAACAATGATTTTGTTAGGTGCTAATTCCTCGATTTTTTGAACAGTAACCTCTTCAATAGACTCGGCTGAACTCAAAGCAACATCTTTTAAAGAGCATTTGACAGCTCCTAATATATTAAATAAAAATTCTCTAAGGTCAGGTTCAAGATGACTTGCTTCATAGATTACTAAGATTCCCTTTTCGAAATTCCCTTCATAAATCAAATCAAGTTCTTCACTCAAATCATCCTCAATCTCTTCATTCAATTTTAAATGGTTATTTTGAGAAGAATGTTTTGAAACAAGATTTGACATTTCTGATTGGATGATATAGATCTCTGATTCTATAAACATGCCTAAGTCATGAAGATTTACACTTTCCATTAGGCTAAATTGCCTAAAAAATCATCAGCAAGCAACTTTTGAATTGAATGAAAATAAAAAAAGCCTTGAACCGAATTCAAGACTTTTTGAAAGTTTTATAAATTATGAAAGCAAGAATATTACTTATCTTTTTCATCCAAATTGAAAATTGACTTCAATTCAACTGCATCTTTTGGATCCATTCTTTTGGCAAGCACCAATCTCAATTGTCTCCTTCTCAATGCTCCTTCATACAATTCAATTTCATCTTCTGAAACTGGCTCTACTTCTGGAACTTCTATTGGTCTTCCTCCTTGATCTACTGCTACAAAGGTGAAAAAAGCTCTGTGCGTTGTGATTTTTTTATTTGCAGGAATATCTTCAGCAAAAACTTCAATAAAAACTTCCATGGAAGAGTTGAAGGCTCGGGTTACTTGTGCTTTTAAGGTAACCACATTTCCTAATGCAATAGGATGCTTGAAAGAAATACTATCTGCTGATGCTGTCACCACGATTCTGTTGGAGTGTCTTTGTGCTGAGATCGCTGCCACCACATCCATCCAGTGCATCAGTTTCCCTCCCATGAGGTTGTTCAAGGTATTGGTGTCATTTGGTAAGACCATTTCGGTCATGATTACCTCAGATTGTTTTGCTAATTTCTTTCTGGTCATAAAAATTATATTTTTTACAAAAATACAGAATATATTTCCTTATATGAAATATTATAACGGTCAATTCAATACAATGTTTTGATTATTGTGATTTCCAGCCTTCCTCTCCGAGTAAGGGGACAAAGGCAAAATTATCGTGCTCCTCCTGAATGATTTTCTTCTCTGTTTTCTTCGTCAGTTTCATCATTTTCTGAGTTTTACGATCTCCAACTGGAATCACCAAAATCCCTCCAACTTTCAGTTGCTTCAGTAGTGAAGTAGGAACTATTGGTGCACCAGCGGTGACAATTATTTTGTCAAAAGGCGCTTGGGTAGGTATTCCTTGGGAACCGTCACCAAAATAAAAGTGAACTGAAATCCCCAATTTGGAAAGAAACTTCTTTGTCTTATCAAAGAGCTTTTTTTGATATTCAATGCTATGCACTTCTGCTCCCAAGAGGTAAAGAATGGCCGCCTGATAGCCCGATCCAGTTCCAATTTCCAAGACTTTATCTCTAGGCTTGACCTCTAATAATTCAGATTGAAAAGCCACTGTGTAGGGTTGAGAGATGGTTTGACCTTCTCCGATGGGAAATGCTTTGTCTTCATAAGCATGTGAGTCTAATGCTGTATCAAAGAAAAAATGTCTGGGAAGTGTATTGATAGCCTTTAGTACATTGGAGTCTTTGATTCCTTTTTTTTCTAACAATTTCACTAAGGCATTTCGCTGACCTTTATGTCTATATGTATCCTCAAGTTTGAGCATGGATATAAATGAAGAATTTTAAGAAACTTTGTATGTGACTGCTAAGTTAAGATTTATAATGTCTTAATTTGAACCAAAATCGAAGAGAACTTACTTTCGATTGAATATTAGAAGTTTAATTTTAGAAACCATGTTTACCGGAATTATAGAAACTTTAGGGACCATCAGCAAAATCGAAAAAGAAGGCACAAACTTCCATTTTGATATTGAATCACCCATCACTTCTGAGTTAAAAATTGACCAATCTGTGGCACATAATGGTGTTTGCCTTACAGTTGTAGCGATCAATGGAGCAATTTATCGTGTAACAGCCATAGATGAAACACTTAGGAAAACGAGTTTGAAAAATTGGAAAGTAGGGAAAAAGGTCAATATAGAAAGATGTATGCCTGCAAATGGGAGATTTGATGGACATATCGTTCAAGGACATGTGGATCAAGTTGGTAGGGTAGAGGCGATCTCGGAACAAGATGGATCTTGGATTTTTGATTTTTCTTTTGATTCCAATTCAGGAAATGTCACGGTAGAAAAAGGTTCAATTACCGTAAATGGAACAAGTTTGACCTGTTTCAACTCAAAAAATGGAAGATTCTCGGTAGCCATTATTCCTTATACTTATGAGTTCACCAACTTCCACCAACTCAAAGTTGGAGATGAAGTGAATTTAGAATTTGATGTCATTGGAAAATATATACAGAGGATTATTAGAGGGTATTCTGAGTAATCTTTTTGTTTAAAAATACGCTGATCTCAAAAGCTAAAAAGCCGGAAAGAATTCCTATGAATCCTCCAACAATCACATCAGCCGGATAATGAACGCCAAGGTAAATTCTTGTGTATGAGAATAAAATTGCCCATAAGAATAGCCATCTGACAGCTTTAAAGCGATCTGAAAGGGTCAAGGTAATGATTGTTGCAATACCAAAACTATTGGAAGCGTGGGAAGAGGCGAATCCGTATAAACCGCCACATTTTCCATAATTGTGGACGATTCCTTCCCACATAGGATCGTGGCAAGGTCGAAGTCTTTGGAAGAATGGTTTCATAAATCCAGAAGTAAATTGATCAGCAAATAGAATGGTCAGTCCAATGCTGATAAACACCCACCAACAATTTTTCCCGAACTTCTTTACGACTAAAATAGAAAGGAAAATATATAAAGGTATCCAAGGCCAAGTTTGGGTGAGTTGGAAAATGATCGGATCCAAAAAATCTGAATGATAGCTATTCAAAAACTGGAAAAGCTGTTCATCTACTGATTTGAAATAATCTATCATTCCTTCAATTAATTAAACCCAGTTTATCCCTTTTTTCAGCAAAGAGAGTGTTTTTTCTTCTTCTGAACCTTCTTTAACCTGGTGCATATATTCCCAGTTTGCCTGAGGTGGCATACTCATCAGGATACTTTCTGTTCTTCCATTGGTGTCAAGCCCAAACTTAGTTCCCGCATCCCAAACCAAATTGAATTCCACATAACGACCTCTTCTCAGAGCTTGCCAGCTTTTTTCATTTTCACCATAAGGGAGTTTATGATTTTTATTCATAAAATGGGTGTACACCTTTGGGAAAAGGTATCCGATGGATTTCGCAAATTCGAAAATCTGATTTTGCTCTTTTTCATTATCAGAACTGAGTCTATCAAAGAAAATACCCCCTACACCACGTGTTTCATTTCGGTGTTTGATATAGAAGTAGTCATCTGCCCAATTCTTGAATTTCGGATAATATTCCGGATTGAATTGATCGCAGGTTTCTTTGACAGCTTGATGAAAGAATTGAGCATCGTTCTCATCAACATAATGAGGGGTCAGATCAATACCACCACCAAACCAATTGATGCCATTGCTCATCTCGAAATACCGGATATTCATGTGGATGATTGGGACCATCGGACTTTCAGGGTGAATCACGATGGAAACTCCTGTAGCGAAAAAGTCTGCTTTTTCAAGATTTAGCTTCTTTAAGATTTTTTCTGGTGTAGGTCCTTCAACTGCAGAAAATGCCACTCCACCTTTTTCGATGATATTACCATTTCCGATTATTCTTGTTCTCCCACCACCACCTTCAGCACGGTTCCATTTGTCCTCTTTGAATTTTGCTTTCCCATCTGCCAATTCCAATTCTTTGCAGATATGGTCTTGAATGGCCATGAAATCTTGGGAAACCTGCTTTTTGTCCAACATAAAAATGTCTGTATATTTTTAAATTAATTATCTATTTCCAATGCCTCCAAAATATCAGCTAATTCATCAAAATCTTTCAACCCTGGCTTAATCTCATCACCGCCTTGAAGCGATATTCCTCTAATCTTTGTCTTTTCAATTATATTTTCAATCGAATTTGCTTCCAAACCAAAGCCCAATAATACCTGGCATTTTTCAGATAAAGCTTTGATTTTTTCTAGAATTGAGTCATCTAAATGAAGCGTCTCACTTACCAAGTGAAGGGTGACATCATGATCCGAATAGGATTGAGATTTTGTTATTAAATCTTCCAAATCGTCAACATCTTTGATGTTTTGCTTGAGGATTAAACCATAACTTGAATTGACAAGCATTTTCAAATGAATTTCTTCTTGAATTTCTATGTATTTGATGTCAGGATAGCTTTTAAGTGTTTCTAAAATCGAATCGGGATGAGAATTTTCAAATTCCCCAACATACTCCAAACCCGAGAGCCAGCTCGTTATCTCTCCAAATTTTTCAGGAGAAATATAATTAGGTTGATTTTCTTCTAAGTTGAAGCCCATCAAGTTAACATACATTCCAGCACAGTATCTGGCATCACTTAGGTTGTTGATAGCACTTATTTTTACGAAAGTTTTGAGAGACATTTTAGATATTATTGTTTTTCTGCACGCTAAGGTAAAAGATTTCGATCGAAAAATGTATTTTTAGCATGTTGTTAGAAGAGTCATATGTACAGAATTAATTTAATTCCCCTTTTACTTATTCTTTGTGCCCTTTGGTCTTGCCAAGAAGTGGATGATCAGAACACAGATTTTGGATTTGATTATCAACCATTAGAAGTTGGACTTTTTTGGGAATATGAAGTTGAACAGACCATATATTTTGGAGAAAATGACTCGGAAACAAATAATTTTTATTTCCGTGACAAAGTTGATTATAGTTATTTAAGTGAGGAAGGAATCACAGTTTATGTCATGTTAAGAGAACGCTCAGCAAACCGCTCAAATTGGATAGGTGTTGGGAACTATGCTTTATTTGTAAGAAATAATGCTTTGGTCAGAATGCAAGATAATGAAAGGGTAGTTTCCCTTTCTTTTCCTCCAAAGATGAACAAGTCTTGGGACAGTAAAATTTATTCATCAAATGAATCTGATGAATTCACTATTGACTTATTGGGAGGTTATGAATTGAGATCGATAAACTATAATCAAGCTGTCAGGGTTCTACAAGAGATGGATGACGACGAGATTACTTTCCGTGATAACAGATACGAGGTTTTCGTAAAAGGTATAGGGATGATTGAGCAATTTTCTGAAGTGCTAACTTATTGTTCTCGAAATGACTGTTTGGGTCAGCAACTTGTAGATTCTGGTGAAAAATTGCATTTAAAAATCATCAATTATGGGAAGATTTAAGTTTTTTGCTGTTTTTGGTTTTGTGTTTTTTGTAGGTTTTGCCTCAGCGCAAAACAAATATGCAGTACATTATAAATATAAACCACAAGAGAACTTCTCCTTAGAAAGTCCAACTGAATTTTTGACTGAAAAATCAATACAAAGAAGAGCGAGTCAGGGAATTGCATTGGATAGTCTAGATTTGCCAGTTTCAGAAAAATACATTTCAATCATCAAAGAAAATGTCCAAAACGTTATTTATAACAGTAATTGGATGAATGCATCTTTGGTTGAGGCGACAGAAGAACAATTGGCGACAATTGGAAATTTAGATTTTGTTGAAAAGGTTGTTTTGGTTTATGTTTCACAATCTGCAGGAGGACGATTTTTGAGAAAAATAAAGAAAAGCAATCTGAATAGTATCAACTTTAAATTTGGATTTAGGAAGTCTCAAGTAGAAGATTATGAATTTCAAAATTCCCTTTTAGGGATCCCAGAGATGCATGAAGAAGGGTTTAAAGGAGAAGGTGTTACGATTGCTGTTTTTGATGCGGGATTTCCGGGAGTAGATCAAGTTGAAGGTTTTTCACATTTGATAGCAAGAAATCAAATTATCGGAACAAAAGACTTTGTGGACCTTAGTAATCCTAATGTCTATTCAAAAAACCAACATGGGACAAATGTACTCTCTTTGATTGCTGCTAACTCACCTGAATTACTTGTTTCTGGTGCTCCTGATGCCAATTATATTCTCTGTATTACCGAAGATGTTTTTTCAGAATTCAGAATTGAAGAGTACAATTGGGTGAGGGCAGCTGAATATGCGGATAGTTTGGGTGTAGATATTATCAATTCCTCTTTAGGTTATCTTGACTTTGATGATCCTAATATGGATTATACTTTTGAAGATTTAGATGGTACTACTGCCATCATTTCACAAGGAGCAGATATAGCTGGCAAAAAAGGGATTTTGATTGTAACGAGTGCAGGGAATTATGGTCCTAGACCTTTTTCGATTACAGCTCCTGCGGATGCAAATGGGATATTAGCTATTGGCGGTGTTGATAGAGAATCTAAATGGTGGAGCAGAAGTTCACAAGGTCCAACCTCAGATGAGAGAATTAAGCCTGAATTATCAACCCTTGGAACTGGAGTGACTTTAATTACCCAAACAGGAAGTTTAAATAATAATGGAAGTGGCACATCCTTCTCAGCTCCTCAGATTGCGGCTTTGGCAGCTGGATTATGGCAAGCAAAGCCAGAGTTGACAAAGGATGAATTAATTGAACTGTTAAAACAGAGTGGATCTCAATCGGAAGATCCGGATAATTTATTAGGATATGGAATTCCGAATTTCAGTAGAGCTTATTTCGGAGAGGTTTTAAATGTAGAAAATCCACAAAGCGAAAATTTTTCTTGGAGAATATATCCAAACCCGAACGATGGAAGAATTCTTTATGCGGATTTTGGTCAAGAACTTCTGGGAAAAATCAGAGTTTATCAGTCGAATGGGAATTTAATTTTTGAACAAGACTTAACGAGACCTTCCAATAATATTGCTTTTGAAGTAGATATTTCTCAATTGAAAAGTGGATTGTATATTGTAGAAATGCAGTCAGGAAGAGAAATAAGAAGGACAAAATTAATAAAAAGGTAGGGGGCTAAAATCTTTTTTATTTCCTTTGCAGCTTATAAACCCTACTAAAAATATGTCAGTAAAAATAGCTCCTTCGATACTTGCATCAGATTTCGCTAATCTTCAGAAAGAAATAGAAATGCTCAATGCTTCTGAAGCAGATTATATCCATGTAGATATCATGGACGGTGTTTTTGTTCCGAATATTTCATTTGGTATTCCTGTTACAGAAGCAGTCAATAAGCACGCGAAAAAGCCTTTGGATGTTCACTTGATGATCGTCAATCCTGATCAGTACTTAGAAGCTTTCAAAAATGCTGGGGCAGAAATCATATCAGTACATTATGAAGCTTGCGATCATTTGCATAGGACTTTGCAAGGGATCAAGCAGCTAGGCTGTAAAGCAGGTGTTGCTATAAATCCTCATACATCTGTGGAACTGTTGAAGGATGTTATTAAGGATATAGATTTGGTATGTATCATGTCAGTAAACCCTGGATTTGGTGGACAAAAATTCATTGAAAATACTTACAAAAAAGTTAAGAGACTTAAAGAAATTATCATCGAAAGTGGTGCACAAACAGAGATTGAAATTGATGGCGGAGTGAATCAAAAAAATGCAGGGATGCTGAGGGAGGCTGGAGCTGACGTTTTAGTTGCAGGTAGCTTTGTTTTTTCTTCCGAAGACCCAATTGCAACCATAAAAGAATTAAAAAAGATTCAGTAAATTAATTTTGATAAAACTCCTTCAATCTATAATATTTGCCTTTTAACAATTTTTAAGGCACAGAAATTGGACAATTCTTTGTAATAACGGGCTGAAAACATTTTATTAGAGGTTCGTTTTTGAATAAAAAAGTTAAATTAAATCAATTATCATGATGAAAAGAGTATTTGTATTAGCCTTCTTATTGTTAGGTTTAATGAGTGTTCAAGTGAACGCTCAGGAGGTGTCAGAAGAAGTGACTGAAGAAGAAATGATGAAATTTGCCGCAATGGAAGCAAATTTCCTGGAATTCATGGCAGGCAAACAAGCTGAGGTAGAAGAGATGATCAAGACGAATGAAATCATCGGAGAAGGAGGCGCAAGATACAATGAGATTAAGGCTGCATGGGGAAATGAAGAGAAGTTAGCTGAAATTGAAATTACCGAAGAAGAAACAGCGGAATATCAAAGAATCCAAGATTTTATCGCATCATTGGGAGATGTAGCGAGGGAATATAAAACTGATTTGATCATGGACGCTGAAGTATTAGGAGCAGCCACTTACAATAAAGTAAATAAAGCAATGAAGGAAAATCCTGAGGTTAAAGCTAAAGTAGATAGCCTGATTGCGGAAATGAAAGAAAAAGATGCTGAAGAAGATGGTGATACAGTCACAGACAGTTTATAATAGCTGAAAGAATTATTTTGAGAAAGGTCTTCAATTTGAAGGCCTTTTTATTTTTATTAGAAGTATTATTTTTAATTTGGGTTTCGTTAATGATAATATGAAATACAGTCGAGTTTTACTTCCCCTTATTTTAGTCTCCTTAATTTCAAGTGAGATTTTAGCTCAAGAAGATATTTTTGGAATAGATACCAAAGCTAAGAGAGGTCGGATGAGTGAAAATAATATAGGTAATTTTTTCCGACAAGCTATTAGCAATTTTAGTTTTGAGCTATCCGCCGGTGGAAATTATATTCAAAATGATTTGAATTTTCTTTCCAGCTTGCCAAGTGAATATCCAATTTCACAATACAGAAATTTAGAAAATCCAAGAGAGCTATCTGGCAACGACACTATCAGTTTTAAAGGAAATGGCTTTGGCGTTCCTGTGAACTTAGGCGTTAGACTGAATCTTTTCAATCTCTTGGTAGTTGGTGGTGGCTATGGAAGAGAAATGGGAAGTATGAATGCTTTGAAAGGTTCAGATTATCAATTTGAATTTGAAAACAGTGCATATACTTTTGATAAACTCTATGGTACTGTTGGTCTTGTTTTGTATGATGCAAATAGGAGAAGGAGTTTTTTAAAATGGAGATATAGAAAATTTGCTACTCAAAATGTATATATGCAATCAGAAAAAACACAAAGGATGAGACAAAACTATCCTTGGAGATTTATTTTGGAAGGTGAATATGGAAATATTTTAGTAAGAAAATCAACCTCTCCTAACTTTGTTATTAATGATTCGCCTTATTATGGATTAGCGCTTAGAGTAGAGCGTGAATTTTCAGAATACGCAAGATTTTTTGTTAAAACAGGAATAGAAATGAGAGATTTCTCCTATCAGACACAAAATATTGAAGAATTTCAGAATATTAAACAAACCCTTTTGGGAGCTCAAGTTGGGCTTTCTATCAGTATTCCGGGTACAAAAAGATGTAAGGTTGAAGGTTGTGGCGTGGTTATGAAGCACTTACATAATGGAGTTGAATATAGAGGAAGTTCTATTTTCAATTTACAAAACCGAAGAGTGGGTCAATGGTATTAAAACTAATTCAAATTCACTCTTTCTGAGTGTAAAATCATATTTCAAAACCGTTTTCTTTTTATTATCTTGCAAGCTTATTGAGAATAGATAAATATGGCTCAAGGAGAAAAAGAGAATATCATACCGATTAACATTGAAGACGAAATGCGTGGAGCCTACATCGATTATTCGATGTCGGTTATTGTTTCCAGAGCACTTCCAGATGTCCGAGACGGACTCAAGCCTGTTCACAGAAGAATCCTCTTCGGAATGCAAGAATTGGGCGTACTACACAACAAATCCTTTAAAAAATCAGCTAGAATTGTTGGGGAAGTACTGGGTAAGTACCATCCTCACGGTGATTCAGCAGTATATGAAACGATGGTTCGTATGGCTCAGCCATGGTCCTTAAGATATCCTTTGGTGGATGGTCAAGGCAACTTTGGTTCTGTGGATGGAGATAATCCAGCTGCAATGCGTTATACAGAAGCCAGGCTCAAAAGAATTGCTGAGGAATTGTTGATTGATATCAATAAAGAGACTGTTGATTTCCAGTTGAACTTTGATGACTCTTTGAAGGAGCCAGTGGTACTTCCAGCAAAAATTCCGGCATTATTACTCAATGGAGCGTCTGGGATTGCGGTAGGTATGGCTACCAATATGGCTCCGCACAATTTAGGAGAAATCGTAGATGGCATCACTGCTTACATTGATAACAAAGACATTACGATTCAAGAATTGATGGAGCACATTATTGCTCCAGATTTCCCAACGGGTGGGACTATTTATGGCTATAATGGTGTAAAAGCAGCTTTTGAAACTGGAAGAGGACGAATTATCGTTCGTGGTAAGGCAAACATTGAAACCAAAGACAATGGAAGAGAGATGATTATCATCACTGAGATTCCATACTTGGTCAATAAGGCCAACATGATTGAGAAAACAGCTCAATTAATCACAGAGAAAAAAATAGATGGTATTTCTGCTATTAGAGATGAATCTGATAGACAAGGGATGCGAATTGTTTATGAATTGAAAAGAGATGCCATATCCAATGTGGTATTAAATAATCTTTATAAGCAAACACAGTTAATGACTTCTTTTTCAGTGAATAATGTTGCCCTTGTGAAAGGTAGACCTTATACGCTGAATTTGAAAGATATGATTGTTCATTACGTCAATCACCGCCACGAAGTGGTCGTGAGACGTACTGAATATGAATTAAGAGAAGCAGAAAAAAGAGCTCATATCTTATTGGGTTATTTGATCGCTTTAGATAATATCGATGAAGTAATTGCTTTGATAAGAGGTTCAAGAGATCCTGAAACTGCTAGAAATGGCTTGATGGAACGTTTTGAATTGAGTGAAATTCAAGCAAGAGCTATCCTAGATATGAGACTTCAGCGTCTTACAGGCATGGAGCGTGAAAAGATTCAAGAAGAGTATGATCAAATCATGACTTTGATTGAAGAATTAAAAGAAATTCTTGCCAACGAAGACAAAAGAATGCAAATCATCAAAGACGAGCTTGCTGAAATGAAGCAAAGATACGCTGATGATAGAAGAACTGATATTGAGCACAATGCTGAGGATTTCAGTTATGAAGATATGATTCCAAATGAAGAAGTAGTAATTACCGTGTCGCATGAGGGATATATCAAAAGAACTGCATTATCAGAATATAGGACGCAAAGTAGAGGAGGTGTAGGTTCAAGAGGAGCCACAACAAAAGATGACGATTGGACAGAATATTTGTTCACGGCATCCACACATAATTATCTCTTAATCTTTACAGATCTTGGTAAATTATTTTGGTTGAAAACCTATGCCATTCCAGAAGGTTCCAAAGCTTCTAAAGGAAGGCCAATTCAGAATCTGATCAATATCACTTCTGAAGATAGCATTAGATCCATTATTCAAGTTGAAGATTTAAGCAACGAAGATTATATCAATAATAACTTCTTGGTGATGGTGACCAAAAAGGGAATCATCAAAAAGACCACGCTTGAACAATATTCAAGACCACGAACTAATGGGATTATAGCCTTAAACATCAGAGATGAAGATCAATTGATGCAAGTGGAAATGACTAATGGAAATTCGCACATTATCATTGCTGCACAATCTGGTCGGGCGATTCATTTCCACGAATCCACTGTAAGACCTATGGGCCGAACAGCTACAGGTGTCAAAGCTATAAAGTTAAGTAATGTTAACGACACAGTGATTGGCATGGTATGTGCCTCTAGAGAAGATGCAAGTCTTCTTGTAGTTTCTGAAAAAGGATATGGCAAAAGGTCACCTCTTGATGAGTATAGAATTACAAATAGAGGAGGAAAAGGAGTGAAGGCCATGAATGTAACTGAGAAAACAGGTTATTTGGTGGCTATCAAAGAAGTAGTTGATACCGATGATTTGATGATTATCAATAAATCCGGAATTACAATCCGAACTCCTGTTTCAAATCTCCGAGTGATGGGAAGAGCTACACAAGGAGTCAGATTGATCAAACTTGGAGAAAACGACGAAATCTCGTCTGTTGAAAAAATCAGAAGAGAAGAAGAGTCTGAAGAAGATACAGAAATTACCCAAAACCCACAGGGAGAAAACCCTGATTCAGAAAACAATATAACCGAAGATCCAAACAATTAGAAAAAAGAACAAAATGAAAAAGTTAATCTTATCATTAGCCTTAGTAGGTTTTGTCACCGTAAGTTTCGCACAGAAAAAAGTGGTGAAATCTGCTGAAAGAAACTTTAAAAAAGGAGAACTGACAACTGCATTGACTGAGGTTGAAAGTGCATTGCAAGATCCCGAGACAAAAGATGATCCAGAAACTCATTTACTCAAAGGAAAAATCCAAACAAAAATCTACGATTCAGCTGATGAAACTGAAATGTCAACAGTTGAATTAGGAAAAGATGCCTATTCTGTTTTTCAGAAAACCATGGAAATGGTAGGAAATGACAAGGAAAGTAAAGTTGGTAAAGAGGTTTTTGAAGATGATCTTGCAGGAATGCCAGAAAATTTGAGACCTTATAGCATGGAAACATTAAAAAATTCGACTTTCCAAAAAGCTATAGCCACTTACGAAGCAGATAATCTTGAGATGGCTTATGAGTACTTTGGTCTAGCTAGTGAAATCAGCCCTACTGATACTACAATGAACTTTAATGCTGGCTATCTTGCATTTCAATTGGATAAAACAGATGAGGCAAAAGTATATTTAAATCGCTTGTTAGAAATTGAAGATTATGATAAGTTAAATGCTTATTATTTCCTAATTCAGATTGCAAGTGGAGCAGATAAAGATCCTGAGGAAGCTTATAGACTCGTTACAGAAGCTAGAAAAATTGATCCAAACGACAAGACACTTGCTGAGTTTGAAATTCAACTTTTATTACAATTGGATAAATTGGACGAAGCAATGAAATCTGTTGTTGCAGCTTTGGAAAACGACCCGGAAAACACAGGCCTTCTTTTAAGATACGGCTATTTATTAGAACAATCTGGGGATATGGAAGGTGCATTAGCTCAGTATGAAAAGTCTGTACAAGTTGATCCAGATTTCTATGAAGGAAATAACTACGCCGGGGCAATCTACATTGAAAAGGCAAGAGTAATCTTGAATGAAGTCGGTTCACTTTCTGATGAAGAATGGGAAAAAAGAGCTGATTCAATGAATAAGGAGGCAGAAGAGTATTATGTAAAAGCAATACCTTATTTCACTAAAGCTGTAGAAATAAAGCCTGAAGCAACTAATATTTTAGAAATTCTCTTCCAAATTCATACAAAATTAGAAAACGAGCAAGAGGCAGAGAAATATAATCAAAAATTGATCGAGCTACTCGGTGAAAATTGGATGGAAGGTTAATTTTTCCACCATAATCAAAAAAAAAAAAGCTGCCTTTTAGGTGGCTTTTTTTATGATTTTTTGTTTTTCTTGACCATTCATCATATATGTTAACATCATGAAAAACCCTTTGATAAAAAAACGTTTTTATATGATTGAAACATATTCTAGATTTTGATCTACAAATTTTAAATCCAAATGTTGAAACAAACCAGTTTACTAATAACCTTATTCGGTTTTTTACTTCTTCCTGCATTTGCACAAAACCCTTCTTCTAAACTTTATCATGACTTGTTGAAACTGAAAGAAACCAAGCGGATTCTTTTTGTAGCAGCTCACCCTGATGATGAAAACACAAGGTTGATTTCCTATTTGGCAAATGGTGAACATGCGCAAGTAGCCTATCTTTCTCTCACAAGAGGGGATGGAGGGCAAAACTTAATAGGAAAAGAGTTGGGAATTGAACTTGGAATGATTCGGACTCATGAACTTTTACAAGCAAGAAATACAGATGGAGGTAGACAATTTTTCACAAGAGCACTTGATTTTGGATTTAGTAAAAACCCTGATGAAACACTAAACAATTGGGAAAAGCAAAAACTTCTTGCTGATGTAGTATGGATTATTCGGGATTTTCAACCCGATATTATCATCAATAGATTTAATACCACGCCTGGTACAACTCACGGACATCATACAACATCAGCTATTCTTGCCTCCGAAGCTTTTGAGATTTCTGGAAATAAAGATGCCTTTTCGGACCAACTGAATTCGGCTGAACCCTGGCAAGCCAAGAGACTTTTTTGGAATGCATACAATTGGGGAGGACAATATGAACCTAATTCTGAAAAAAATTATCATATTTTCCCAGTAGGTGATTACAATCCTTTGTTGGGAACTACCTATTCTCAAATTGCGGCTGACAGTAGAACAATGCACAAATCTCAAGGCTTTGGTTCAACTTCTCAAATTGGAGTAGGAAATGATTTTATAGAGCAATTGAATGGTGAAAGTTTTGAAAATAGTCCATTTGAGGGGATTCAAAATAGATGGGAGAAAATAGAGGATGGATTGAAAATCGAATCAGCAATTCAAAATGCTTTAAATTTATTTGATTTTGTAAAACCTGAAAATAATGTAAAAAATCTTTTGACAATCAAAAGATTAATGGATGGAGTAAACAACAAGGAAAAATGGTTTTTAGAAAAGAAATCTTTTATAAATCAATTAATCCTAAGTAATCTTGGAGTGAAATCTGAATTTATTATTAGAAAAGAAATAGGCTATCCAGGTGAAACTCTAGAGACAGAATTTTTATTCAATAATCCTTCAGCTTTGCCTATCACTGTCAAATCAGCAAATACTAGTATTTCAGATATTCAGATTAATAAATTAGCGACAGATAATAAACCATTAAATCAAGTGATCAAACTTTCTATTCCAACTGATTACCCAGTATCACAACCATTTTGGCTAGAAAAACCTATTGATAATAGTTTATTTGATGTTGTTGATCTTCAGAAAATTGGTCAGCCGATCAATAAAGCTTCTATCTCTTCTCAAGTTACTTTAGAAATTGATGGTCAAACCATTCAATATGAGATTCCATTGATGTATAAATATAATGATCAGGTAGATGGAGAGATCAAACAACCATTTACTCTTGTTCCAGAAGTAAATATAAATCTTGACAAGCAGCATGTTTTCTTGGTTGATGGAGCTAATCCTGAGCTTAATGTTGAAATTTCTTTTAGAGATAATTTCATTGATGGAGTACTCACTTTAGAGGGACTAAATAAAAATCAGTATCAGGTTCTCTCTATGGAAAAGGATGACAGAAGAAAAAGGATCTTATACAAAATTAGAATTTTAGATTCTAACCAGGAGAAGATGTCAATTGTTGTCAATTTCACGACAAATGATAAGCGAGTTTTTAATCAGGATACAAAAAGAATCTTGTATAAGCATATTCCTAATTTGACCTATTTTACCTCAACATCCTTTGATTTGATCAAAATGGATATCAAAGTTAGTGGTCAAAATATAGCTTATATCAATGGTGCCGGCGATGATGTCCCAGATATTTTGAAAAACTTAGGTTATCAAGTTTCTTTTTTAGAAAATGGCGATATAAAAAAGGATAAATTCAAAGAATTTAAAACTGTCATTATTGGTATCAGAGCATTCAATACCAATCAAGCATTGGCTTCCAATGTGGATCAATTGATGGGATATATCAAAGAAGGTGGAAATGTGATCGTTCAGTACAATACTTCTTCACCACTTTTGACTAGAGAGATGGGACCATTTCCATTTTCATTATCAAGAGATAGGGTTACAGTAGAGGGGTCTCCAGTTGTGGTAGATTTTAATCATCCAATTATGAGTTTTCCAAACAAAATTGAAGCCTCAGATTTTGATGGTTGGGTGCAAGAAAGAGGTTTGTACTTTACTTCTAACTGGGATTCAAATTATTCTACTCCATTTACCATGCAAGATCCAGGAGAAAAGGCAAGCCAAGGTGCATTACTATTTGCCAAATATGGTAAAGGAACATACACTTATTCTGGAATTTCTTGGTTCAGACAACTGCCTGCTGGAGTTCCAGGAGCAATTAAAATTTTTGTCAATTTGATCGAGCAACCAAGTGGAAAATAATACTAAATGGAATAATTGGTATGTTGCTTTGATCATTACATTATTTGTTTTGATAGGTTTGTTTTATTGGCTAACCCAAGCTTTTTCATGAGTAATTTAGACTGGATTGTTCTTTTCGGTACACTGCTAACAATAGTGGGTTATGGTGTCTATAAGACCTATGGCCCCAAAAGCATGGAAAACTATCTAAGAGGTGATAGCGATATGAATTGGTGGACTATCGGATTGTCGATAATGGCTACACAAGCTTCAGCTATTACTTTCCTCAGTACTCCTGGACAGGCTTATGAAGACGGAATGAGATTTATTCAGTTCTATTTTGGGCTTCCTGTAGCCATGATCATTTTGTCAGTTACCTTTATTCCAATTTACTATAAACTTAAAGTTTACACTGCCTATGAATTTTTAGAAAATAGGTTTGATCTAAAAACCAGAACTCTTGCAGCTTTACTTTTCCTGACTCAAAGAGGCTTGGCTGCTGGCATTACCATTTATGCACCCTCTATTATACTTTCCACGCTTTTGGGATGGAATCTAACGTGGACCAATATATTTATAGGTATTCTTGTGATTGCTTATACCGTTTCTGGTGGAACGAAGGCTGTTTCCATTACTCAAAAGCAACAGATGATGGGAATGATGGGAGGGATGATTCTCGCAGGGATTTTGGTGATAGAAATGCTTCCTGTCAAATTCACGGAAGCACTTCATGTAGCGGGGAAAATGGAACGCTTAAATATTGTGAATTTTGATTTTAATTGGTCCGATAGATATAATTTTTGGTCGGGAATGACCGCAGCGCTTTTTTTATTTCTTTCTTATTTTGGAACTGATCAATCTCAAGTTCAGCGATATTTGACAGGAAGAACACTTGCAGAAAGTAGGATGGGTTTGATAATGAATGGCTTGCTCAAAGTTCCTATGCAATTTATCATCTTATTTATTGGGGTGATGGTTTTTGTTTTTTATCAATTTTTCCAACCTCCAGTAGTTTTCAATAAGGTGCAAACAGAAAAACTGGAAGTTTCAGAATACAAAGAGGACTTTACACTCTTACAAAACGAATTTTCAAAAACCTTTGAAGAAAAATCTGGTAGTATTTCAGATCTTTTAGAGGCTGTTCGACAGGAGGATAAAGCAGGAGTAGAAAAGGCTAAGTCTGAAATGCAAGCTTCTTATGCCAAGCAAGAGCAGATTAGAGATGAAGTGAAATCATTGATTATAAAAAATGATGCAGGTGCAGAGACACGAGATACAGATTATATCTTCATGCGCTTTGTCATGGATTACTTACCAAAAGGGATTATAGGGTTATTATTTGCTGTTATTTTTTCCGCCGCAATGTCCTCAACTGCATCTGAATTGAATGCATTGGGATCGACTTCCACTATAGATATTTACAAAAGGTCATTGAATAAAAAAGGATCAGATCGTCATTATATGCTTTCTTCCAAATGGCTAACAGCATTTTGGGGGATTTTCGCTATTCTTTTCGCTACTTATGCAACCTTATTCGAAAACCTTATACAAGCTGTAAATTTACTTGGTTCTCTATTTTATGGGACAATTTTGGGGATTTTCCTTGTCGGATTTTACATGAAATGGATCAAAGGACAAGCAGTTTTTTTGGCTGCCTTGATGGCAGAAGTTGTTATTTTACTGATTCACTGGAGGAATGGAGAATCTTTACTTGGGGTGAATATCGATATTGGATACCTTTGGTATAATGCGATTGGCTGTCTTCTGGTGATGCTATTTGCAGCTATTATTCAACTTTTTAATAGTAAATAGAGAAATTGAAAGATACATTTAGAATAAAAAAAAATAACCCCATCGAAAATCAATCTCGATGGGGTTTAATTTTTTAATACATTAAAGTATTTATCGTGTAATAGGTTGTGGGAAAACAGCCATGCTTTCATGTCCTTCTTCTCCAACTGCCTGAACAGCAAAGAAATAATTATCTTTAGAATAGGGAATGGTTAGTGTCATGTCTTCAGTGTAAAATTTCTTTTGCCACATTGAATCGCTTGTTTCACGCATCAAAACATAATATCCTTTAGCTTTTCCGGTTTTCGGAGCTTCCCATCTTAAAGTAGAAGTGTTGCTTAATCTTCTTACATCTATACCGACCATCTGAGGTTCAGATGGCGCTGTTGCCAAATATGCAAGTGATGCTAGGTTAATACCTGTTACTTTTCTCATATACTCAAAATCCATGAATTCCGGTAAATCACCATATTGAATACCATCTTCAAAACGCACATTTTCATGTTGTGCATAGTAGTTTTCATTCATTTCACAAACCCTAATGGCTGTGAATCCTTCTCTTGCGAATGGAGTATGATCCCCACCTCTCAAAAATCTATCATTTCTATAAATCAATTTCACTTCTAATTGATCCATATATCTTTCACCGATTTCTTTCATAAATCTCGCAAGCTGTCTGGATTTGCTGTCATTTTCTCCATTGGTATATCTTCTTATCGCAGCCATCTGATCAGTTTCTGCCATTGGAACACCTTCAGAAAAAATCCTTACTCTGGTATTGTCACTGATATCTGTTTGTGAAGAACGGCTGTTTCCAATCATATCATTGTTAAGTGTGGCTACAAGGTTCCAGTTTTCTGCTTTTGCTTTTTTAGCCAAATATTCAGCACCTTTTAAGCCTTGTTCTTCTCCACTGACAACAACGAACTTAATTGTGGCAGGAAAGGATTTTTTAGACATGATTCGTGTTAATTCGATGATCGCAGCAACACCAGAACCGTCATCATTGGCTCCTGGAGCATCTATCACAGAATCCATCACACTCAATGCTCTGCTATCTATGTGTGCCATGATGATCAAGATTCGATCATCATTAGGATCGCTGCCTTTTAGTGTTGCAATGACGTTACCCAACTTGCTGTCAGTTGGAATTCTTCTATTATCAGCAGGAATTGTAAAGAAGTCAATTTCTGAACTCAATCGTCCACCTGATTCACTTTCGAATGATTTGAAATGATTAAGAACATATTTTTGTGAGGCTAAAATACCAGTGTCCCCAGCTTGTTTGCTAAGCGTATGTCTTGTTTTGAAATCTGCAAGGTCTCTTACATACTTCTCTAGGTTTTTGGCGGAAATTTCGGATACCATTTTAGCTATTTCAGCATCTCTTTGGACGATTTGCGTTTGAGCATACAAGCTTGATGCAGCAAAAAACACGAATATTAGTAATATTTTTCTCATTTTGATATTTGGTGATTTTGAAAGCATTAAATTTACCAAAGTACTATTCACATCCAAACATATTTTACATGAATGAAAATTTAATACCAAAAGAAGGAGAATATGCTCCCTACTATGGGAAATATATTGAAAAAATTATCGGTCAGGACATATCTAAACTTCTACTGAATCAGATTGAAGAAGTGAGAAGGTATTTTGAATCCAAGGGAGAGGAGAGTTCTGGGACAGCCTACGGACCTGGAAAATGGACTGCAAAGGAAGTACTTAACCATATCATCGATACAGATCGTGTTATGACATTTAGAGCAATGTGCTTTGCAAGAGGAGAGAAGGCTTCCTTCCCAGGTTTTGATCAAGATATTTATGTAGCCAACTCTGATGCTAATCAAGTTCCTTTAATGAATTTGCTAGAAGATTTTGAAATGTCTCGCTATGCCTTAGTTTCTATGATGAAGACATTGCCTCAAGAGTCATTTACAAGATTTGGAAATGCAAGTGGACATGAAGTAAGTGTGCGGGCGCTCTTTCACATTATGGCTGGTCATACTCTGCATCATTTGACTATTTTAAAGGAAAGATATTGATAGGATTTTAAACAGTCGAATAGTTTGAGTTTTGTCAATTTGGAATTCAATTTCCCAATAAAAAAGGGCATTAGACTTGTTTAATAAAATTAAATAGTGTGATTTCAAGGAAAAATTTGTAAATTTGCTGAATTTACCTAATAAAAAATTTTAAAAATATGAAAAGAACAAGAGCACAGGAATCACGAGCAGCCATTGAAAGATTATACATCACCATGCGTCACCTTTTTATGAGAGGTACATACAAGCCTATGGGAGTATCTGGAGAGTCGCTAGTGAGTTCACTTTTGGTGTTAAGTCCAGAAATCTATGGTTTGGTTATAGACGAAGAAAAAATAGAGCTCGATGGCTTACTTTATGTCATGGAGCGCCTACCAAAAGGAATAGAAGAATGTAGGTTTGTAAGGTTGATAAGTCGTGAAGGATATGAGCATTCTGATTTTTTGACCCTGGTGCCAAGTAGAAGAAAAAGAAACTGCTATAGAGTCGATGAAGACCAAATGTATGTAGAAATGACACGTGGTAAATCTGATATTTATGATATTTTGACTCACTTGACATTTTTGTACATAGAATCAGAAAAAATAAGAAAAAATAGTACCGACCATAAAGGTAGAATTAACCTGAACTGGGAAATGCTTGAAAAGATTGTTGAGAAAGAAAGAAAAGGAGAAGAGTTTGATTCAGAAGCAGCGTGTTCTTATTTGAGTCATATCACCGGTAGAACTTTTGATGAAACACATCAGACAATTCAAAAATTTTCTGCTTCATCAAATTCTAATAGCTTATTTTCTATTATTTATCACTTAGGAAAATTATCGATAAATGAATTTTTGCATGAGAAAGACAGAGAAATTTCCTTTTCAGCTACTTTAAGAGAGCGAGTTGGTCATCATGTTTATGGGGAGCTTTGGGCAAATAGAATAAAAAGTGTTTTAGACGACCAAGGTTTAATTCAAAGACCAATTCATATTATTTCTGCAAATCTTCATAGTGTGGTGAATACGATCTATGGTCACCAAGCATTAGGACTAAAATCCTATGAGGAGATTGAGAAAATTGCAATGGAGATAAGCGTAAATGATAAAAAAAATAAAGGTAAAGAAATCCAAGCTTTCGCAAATAAGAATGGATTTATTGATTTACCAGATTTGTCAGGAACCAATATTGGGGCGCAGCTTATTGATACTGCACGAATGAGCAAGGGTACAATTATTCCGGGTATTAGCCTTCCCAAAGAAGATAAAAATAAGCCCGTAATTGTAGTGATGGATTATGCTTTTGGTGAACAAGCTTATGAATGCTTCGATGAGTTATTGAAACCTTATGAAAAAGATGGAAAGTCAATTCCATTGGATGTTGTTTCAGCCTCAATCATGGGAAAAGCAGGGATTTTAGAAGGAAATAAAGGAGATATCATGATTCCAAATAGTCATGTGTTTGAGGGGACAGCTGATAATTATCCATTTAAGAATGAATTGAAGAAAGTGGATTTCGAAGGATTTGGATTGGGAGTGTATGAAGGTCCAATGATTACGGTATTGGGGACTTCACTTCAAAATAAGGATGTTTTAACTTACTTCTTAGAATCTTCCTGGAAGGCTGCAGGACTTGAGATGGAAGGAGCTCACTATCAAAAAGCGATTCAATCAGCTAGTAAAATTAGGAATAGCATTCGTAAAAATGTAAAAGTACTGTATGCCTATTATGCTTCTGATAACCCACTTGAAACAGGTAGTACTTTAGCTTCTGGAGCATTAGGAATGGAGGGTGTAAGGCCTACTTACTTGATTACCTATAAAATTTTGGAAAAATTATTTTCATAAAATTTTCTTTTAAATATGCTTTTTATAAAATCTGACTCGTAAGTGTCAGATTTTTAAGTTTTTATACTATTTTATATTTCTTTGAAATATTTCCTCGTGTCGAAAATCAGGATAAAAACTGACTTTGCTCATGTTTTGGGCAACAATCGTCACTTACCTTTGAATCATAATCAAAAACCAAAAGCCATGAAAATGAATAGCTTTTCAATACTCAAAACCACACTGATTGCAGCATTGATATTATTCAATGTATCTGCAATAGCTCAAGTAAATTATACGCTATCTGCGAATCCAGATTTGAAAGTTTCTGGAACCTCAACACTTCACGATTGGGATATGAAATCCAGCACTGCAACTGGAAAAGCAGAACTTACTTTAGCAAATGGAAAAGTTGGAACCATTAAAAATGTGACCATCACCATGCCAGCTGAAAGTATCAAAAGTGGTAAAAGTGGAATGGATAAAAATGCTTATGCAGCACTCAAAACCAAAAACCACAAAGATGTAAAATTCAACCTAAAAGAATTTGTAGCAAAAGGAACTTCTTTTGAAGCCGTTGGTGAATTCACTATCGCTGGAGTGACTAAAGCAGCAAAGTTCCCAGTATCAGCAACTGTTGCTGGTGAAAAAGTAACATTCAAAGGAAAACACGATTTCAAATTAACAGACTATAACGTCGACCCTCCAACAGCATTGATGGGGACAGTAAAAACAGGAAACGAAGTAAGCATACATTTCAACGTCACATTCCAACCTACTAAATAATTTAGCAATGAAAAAGCAACTAATTACAATGATCGCTATTGCCGGTCTATCAGTATCCGCAATGGCCCAAGGACTCCAAAGAGATATGCAATTCTAGAGATCTTATGACCAAAGAGGAGTCAATGTATTTGAAACAGGAAAAGCAGATACTGTTGGATTCGATGGAGTAAAAGTAAGAGTTGGAGGTCACTTCACTCAACAATTCCAAAGCTTAAGCCATAGCAACGCTACAGGTTCCCCTGAGTTGATTGAAATCGGAGCTGGCACTAACCTTGCAACAGCAAACTTGAACATAGATGTAGCATTAGCAGATGGTGTTAGATTGAACTTGGTAACTTACCTTTCTTCAAGACGCCATCCAGAAACTTGGGTGAAGGGTGGATTTCTACAAGTTGACAAATTGAGCTTCTTAAATCTTGGTAATACAGATTGGTTTGACAAATACCTTACTTTGAGAGTAGGTCACATGGAAATTAACTATGGTGATGCTCACTTTAGAAGATCAGACAACGGTAATGCCATGTACAATCCATTCATAGGAAACTATATCATGGATGCATTTACTACAGAAGTTGGTGGTGAATTATTCTACCAAAACAATGGTATCATTGCGATGGTCGGTGTAACTGGCGGTGAAATCCAAGGTGGTATTACAAGACCAGAAGATAGAAGCTTAAACTTCTTAGGTAAACTTGGATACGATAAGCAGATCAATGATGATGTAAGAGTTAGGTTGACAGGTTCTGTTTATTCTACAAGTGGATCAGCAAGAAATACCCTTTGGGGAGGTGATAGAGCAGGATCAAGATACTACTTGGTGATGGAAGCTGTAGGAGCATCTACTTCGGCACAATTCACATCAGGAAGAATTAACCCTAATCAAACTGATAATATCACTGCGATGGTCTTGAATCCATTTGTGAAAATAAAAGGCTTGGAATTGTTCGGTAACTTTGAACAATCTAAAGGTAAAGCAGCAAACGAGACTGAAGACAGAACATGGACAAACATGGGTGCGGATGCTGTGTATAGATTAGGTGCAAAGGAAAACTTATACCTAGCAGCTAGATACAACAAAGTATCAGGTCAACTTTCAGGTGGTCCAACAGCCCCAGAGATTAGCATGGATAGAATTCAAATAGGCGGTGGCTGGTTTGTAACCAAAAACATCCTTGCTAAACTTGAGTATGTAAGTCAAAATTATAATGACTTTGCAACAGGTGACATCAGAAATGGTGGTAAATTCAACGGTCTAATGATAGAAGGTGTCATAGGCTTCTAAATTAAAATTAATCATGCGTGTCCTTATAGCTTTGATTCTAGTACTTAGTCACTTGGTTTCTTCAGAGAAGAAGCTCATTATCAAGGAGAAAACAATATCAGTCTCAGGACAAACTTCTCTTGGTAGCTTTAAATGTGACTATCTGAATCAAGGTTTTAAGGACACGCTTTTTATTAATAGTGCTCAATCTAGAGAACCAATCGTGTTTGATATCCCTGTTCACGAATTTGGTTGTGGCAATTTTTTATTGAACAAAGATTTTAGAAAAACAATCAAAGCTGATGAATATCCGCACGCAAAAGTTCGTGTGAATAATCTTCAAACTAAAGGCAAGGATTACACTTGTGATGTCCTAGTTAATATTGTTGGGAAAAGACTTCACTACAAAGCGCTGCATCTGAGCAATGGCGGTAAACAATTGAAAGGTGAAATCGTCATAAACTTTGATGAATTAGGACTTGAGCCTCCAAAAAAGCTTGGAGGATTGATCAAAGTTGAAGATAAGCTCGCTTTGGAAATTAAGCTTGGTTTTTAATTTTGTGAATTAAAATATTAACAAATCTCCCAATGCTTTATTTACTTTTTCGAATTCAAATTTAGCGATAGTTAGGTTCATTTTACCCTTGATTTCAGAAGTACATAAATTCCCAATACTTCCTTCATGCGTGTGATTGACCTCTTCTTGATTGGGAGAAAAATCATTTTGCTCAATAGCTAATCCAACTTTTTTGTATGCATCTCTAAAAGGTATACCTTGAAGTACTAATTCATTGACTACCTCAACCGAGAAGACATGCTTATAAAATTCATCCTTTAGTATCTTTTCTGTAATACGGATTTCTTTCAACATAAAAGTGCTCATTTTGATGCAATCTATCATAGTCTCAAAACCAGGAAAGATTGACTCCTTGAGTAATTGTAGATCTCGATGATAACCAGTAGTCATATTACTCAATTGCAATGTCACTGTATTTGGTAAGGCTTGAATTTGGTTAGTTTTTGCCCTGATCAACTCAAAAACATCTGGATTTTTTTTATGTGGCATAATACTACTTCCAGTAGTAAGCTCATCTGGGAAAGAAATAAACCCAAAGTGCTGATTCATGAAAATACAAACATCAGAAGCAAGTTTGTTTAGTGTTCCTGCCAAGCCTGATAAAGCAAATGCAATTGTTTTTTCCGTCTTACCACGGCTATTTTGTGCATTGATCACATTGTGGTGAAGATCATCAAAGCCAAGCAAATTAGTTGTTAAATTTCGGTCAAGCGGAAATGAAGAACCATAGCCAGCTGCTGAGCCTAAAGGGTTTTTATTCGATAGTTTGTAAGCTGAAAGAATTAGATCTAAATCTTCTGTCAAACTTTCGGCGAAAGAACCAAACCATAAACCAAATGAAGAAGGCATAGCCAACTGGGTATGGGTGTAACCTGGCATAAGATCATTTTTATGCTTTTCAGATAGCTTTTGTAGCAAGCCAAATAGTTCTTGGATTTCTTCAACAAGTTCTCGAATCATTGCTCTATAAAAAAGCTTTAAATCAACCAGTACTTGATCATTTCTAGACCTTCCACTGTGAAGCTTTTTGCCGACATCACCAAAACGCTGCGTGAGTAAAAACTCTACTTGTGAATGAATATCTTCTACTCCTTCCTCAATTTGAAACTGCCCTTTTTCAATTTCAAGATAAATATCTTTTAAACCTTTTCTCAAAACTGCCAATTCCTCGACAGAGAGTAATCCAATACTTTGAAGCATCATTGCATGTGCCATTGAACCTAAAACATCAAATGGAGCCAACAGTATATCATATTCTGGATCTTTACCAATTGTAAATGATTCAACTTCCTTTTTGCTTGTTTTATCTTTTTGCCAAAGTTTCATATTGGATGGTTACTTTTGATTTGGGTAATGAATATTTAGTCTTGATGATAAATGTACGAATTCAATACATTTATATAGCCTTCAATGCCTTTATGGATTTCACTGATGAAGATGTATTCATCAGCTGTATGGGAGCGTGCAGAATCTCCTGGACCAATTTTGATAGATGGGTAGGGTATCAAAGCCTGATCTGATAGGGTAGGGCTGCCATATTGAACTAGGTTCAATTGCTTTATAACTTTGTGAATTTTATGATCGGAAGGGATTTTTGAGGAATTTAATCTTAAAGATCTTGGCTTAAGCTCCGCTTGAAGATGATTTTGGAGTTCCTTGAAAGCTTCTTCTAAAGTATAACTGTCCGTGACACGTACATCCAAAGTATAAGTACAAATATCTGGGATTACATTATGTTGTGTTCCTGAATTGATAATCGTAGCAGTAACCTTAGTTTTTCCTAAAAATTCAGATTTTCGCTTGAATTCAAATGACTTGACGATATTCAAATCTTCTAAAGCCTTGTATATTGCGTTTTCGCCTTCTTCTCTTGCAGCGTGTCCAGCTTTACCTCGAACAACCGCATCTATAACCATAAGTCCTTTTTCGGCTACAGCAACTTGCATTTTTGTTGGTTCTCCGACAATTGCTACTTCTACATTTGATAGTAAATGAAGTAGGCTTTCAATCCCATTTTTCCCAGAAATTTCTTCTTCTGCACTAGCTATAAGAATGAGATTATATGGCATTTCTTGTGAATAAAAATGAAGAAAAGTTTCAATTAGGGAAACCAGGCAACCACCAGCATCATTACTGCCCAATCCAAATATTTTTTCATCTTCCTTTATTGCTTCAAATGGATTTTTAGTGTAGCCTTCATTAGGCTTTACAGTATCATGATGGGAATTCAGAAGGATGGAAGGTTTACTAGAATCAAAGTGTTTACTTTTAGCAATGATGTTATTTCCTACTCTTTGATAAGCAATTTTATGTTGATCAAGATATTCTTCTAGGATTTTTGCGGTCTCTGCCTCTAGCTTACTTAAAGAAGGTGTAGCAATCAATTTTTCCAGAAGAGCTATAGCCTTCACAGCGTATGTTGAAATTTCAGAAGCACTTGGGAGCATATTGAATAGGTCGTCAGCTTGAATTAATTGTAGCTGAAAATTGTTTAAACCAAATATTTGTTATTATCTATTAAAATATTGATAATCAATTATTAATAAAGGTCGTATCTGTGTTTTTCGATATTTGTTCCTGAAACTTTTCCTTTAGCTGCCAACAGAAGGTTTTCAGCTTTTCCTATCCATACATGGTTAACACCTTTGTTGAGTGCAGCAAAAGCATTATCTAATTTTGGAATCATTCCTGAGTGTATAACATCCTCTTTTTTCAATTCAGCATAAATATCTTCATTGATAAGCGGTACGATGGAGTCATCATTTTTTTCGTCAATCAAAACCCCTGCTTTATTAAAACAATAATAAAGATTCACCTTATGTCTTCCCGAAAGTGCCACAGCGATTTCAGAACTGATGCTATCTGCGTTGGTATTTAGTAACTGTCCTTTTTTATCATGTGTGATGGCACAGACTACAGGAATGATATCTTCACAAAGAAGAGTGCTTAGAAGGTCGGTATTAATTTCTTTAATATCACCAACAAAACCATAATCAATGGTTTTTACAGGTCTTTTTTTAGACTGAATTAGGTTTCCATCTGCCCCTGTCATTCCCAATGCATTTTGTTTAAGCTTTTGAAGATTTGCTACGATTTGCTTGTTGATCAAACCGGCATAGACCATAGTTACAATATCTAAGGTGTCCTTGTCGGTAATTCTTCTTCCATCAATCATTTCGGGCATTACACCCATGCTTTCGCCGAATTTAGAAGCTAAAACACCTCCTCCGTGAACGAGAATCTTCTTCCCTGGAAATCTTGAAAATAAATATAGAAATTCGTCAAGTTTTTCGGGGTAGTCTATTACGTTACCACCGATTTTAATGATACTAATATTCATGGTTTTTGTAGGTTTGTGAGGTTTTTTAGTTGTTATATTATAATCTTACTGAGCACTGCTTGTGCTGCAAAGATTCTGTTTTCTGCTTGTTTTTGTACAAGACTTCGTGGTCCATCAAGGATTTCGTCTGATAGTTCTACATTTCTTCTTACAGGGAGGCAATGCATTACTTTAGCCTCAGGAGCATTTTCAAAATGTGATTCTGTAAGCATCCATGATGAGTCTGTAGAGTGAATTTTCCCATAATCATTGAATGCAGACCAGTTTTTGACGTAAACGAAGTCTGCATTTTTTAATGCTTTTTTCTGATCTAATTCTATAACAGCGCCTTGAGTGAATTGGGGATCTAAATCATAGCCTTCAGGATGAGTAATTGTCAAATCATGACCACAACCCACTGCCCATTCTGCAAATGAGTTAGCTACTGCGTGTGGAATTGCTTTGATGTGGGGAGCCCAGGTGAGGACTACCTTGGGTTTTTTAATTGCTTTGCTATTTTCTTGAATAGTAATCATGTCAGCAAGACTTTGAAGAGGATGTCTAATTGCACTTTCGAGACTGATAATCGGCACGTTGGCGTATTTTTTGAACTGATTCAAAACAAAATCTTCTATATCTTCATCCTTATTGGTTAGTGTAGGAAAGGCTCTGATAGCCAAAACATCAAAATAAGTACCTAAAACTGCTGCTGCATCTTTGATATGCTCCACAGTGGTTTTATTCATTACTGCACCTTCCTGCATCTCAAGTGCCCAACCTTCTTTGTCCATGTTGATGATAATAGGTTCCATTCCTAAGTTTAATGCTGCAATTTGTGTGCTTGCTCTAGTTCTTAATGAAGGATTTAAAAAAATGCAGCCAACTCTTTTTCCTAAACCTTTAGAGATGTGTTTTCTTGAATCAATTTTATATTGTAATGCTTGCTCAATTAGTTGCTCAGCAAGGGATATATTTTCGAATTGAGTGAAATGCTTCATTGTAGATTTACCTTTTTTAAAGAAATGCTCTTTATGGAAGTTTGAAGTAGAAATTTTTTTCTTTTTAGAAAGAGATAATTTTGAAGATTGATTTACCTCTTTATATTGATTTGGTTAATGACTTAACTCAATATTTTCTTTAAACTATCCAAAAACGAAGATAGTTGAATAATTTCAATATTTAATGGGGGAAGCAAACGAATTGTATGTTTACTTGAAGAACTACCTGTAAATATTTTGTATTTATTGACTAATTCAGAACGAATAGGAGCTGCTTCTTTTTCCAAATCAATTCCTATCATCAAGCCCTTTCCTCTCACATCTGTTACACCATTGATCGTTTCTAATTCCTTCAACAGATATTCACCAGATTTTAGAGCTTGTTCTTGAAGTTTTTCTTTTTCAAGAATTTCCAAGACAGCTAATCCAGCAGCACAGGCCAAATGATTTCCTCCAAAAGTAGTTCCAAGCAAACCAAAGCTAGCTTTGATATCAGGATGAATCAACACACCTCCAACAGGATAGCCATTTCCCATTCCTTTGGCCATCGTTATCATATCTGGAACGAGCCCAGTGACCCATTGATGTGCAAAAAACTTACCAGTTCTCCCGTATCCTGATTGAACTTCGTCAAGAATCAATTTGGCATCATATTTTTTGCATAATTCAGAAAGCTTTATTAGAAATTCAGGATTGGGAATTTGAATCCCTCCAACTCCTTGAATTCCTTCTATGATAATTCCTGCAATATTCCCTTTTCGCAAAAGATTTTCTACTCCAATAAGTTCATTAAAATTTAAAATATGAACATCTGTTCGTTGATTGCTGGGAGCAATTATTTTGGGATTATCAGTCAAAGCTACTGCTCCTGATGTCCTCCCATGAAAAGCACCTGAAAAAGAAATAAAGCCAGATTTTCCTGTTACAAATGAAGCTAATTTGAGTGCATTTTCATTTGCTTCGGCTCCTGAGTTACATAAGAATAGGTTAAAATCTGTGTATCCAGAAAGCTCTCCTAATTTTGTAGCCAATTGTTTTTGAATCGGTATCTGAACCGAATTAGAATAAAAGGCGATTTGATCAAGTTGATCTTTGATTCGCTGGTTGAAATGTGGGTGTGAATGTCCCACAGAAATCACAGCATGACCACCGTACAAATCCAAGTATTCAGCCCCATTTTCATCCCAAAGTTTAGCCCCTAGAGCCTTTACAGGGGTGACGTCAATTAAAGGGTAAACGTCAAATAAATTCATCTCTCTTAACTTAAAATGCGATACTCTTCAATTTTAAACCCAAGTTTTCATCCAATCCAAAAGCGAGATTAAAGTTTTGAATGGCTTGCCCTGAAGCTCCTTTGAGTAGGTTGTCTATAGCAGAGTAAATTACCAATTGTCCTCGTTCTTTTTTGATATGGATAATGCATTTGTTAGTATTTACCACTTGCTTCAAATCAATGTCATTTCGCGAAATATGGGTAAATGGAGCGTCTTTATAGAAGGTTTCGAACAATTGGTACGCTTCTTCAAGTTCTCCATCAAAAGGAAAGTAGGAAGTAATCCAAATACCTCTTGGGAAATTTCCTCTGTAGGGGATAAAGAGCAACTCTGAATTGAATTCAGGTTGAATTTGCAGGAAAGTTTGTTTGATTTCCTGAAGATGCTGATGGGTGAAAAGCTTGTAAACAGACATGTTGCTACTTCTATAGCTAAAATGTGAGGTTTCGGCTAATTTTTTCCCAGCTCCCGTGCTGCCTGTTATTCCAGAGATATGAACAGGATTTTTGATCCAATTTTTTGCAACAGCAGGAGCAAGGCCTAGTTGAATCGCGGTAGCAAAGCAGCCTGGATTGGCTATTTTCTTGGCTGATTTTATTTGTTCGCTGTTAATTTCTGGAAGTCCGTAAAGGAAACCATTGCTTTCATCTCTAAAATCTGTACTCAAATCAATGATTACAGTATCATCAGAAAATTTGTGTTTATCAAGAAAACCTTTGGTCTCTCCATGTGGCAAACCAAGAAATACGGCATCAATTCCATCTGTAGAAACTTGATCTGTAAATTTCAAATCTGTATCTCCAATCAAATCAGGATGTACTTCATTAACGCGTTTTCCTTTTTGACTATTGCTGTGAACATAAGACAAATTCACCATCGGATGATGAACCAAAAGTCTCAGTAATTCTCCACCTGTATAGCCCGCTGCACCGATAATGGCTACATTAATTTTCATGATCTGGCTTGTTTACTTGATGGAAAATTGCGGTTTGGTTACCGAGAATCTTGGTGAATCCTTTGACATCTTGTGCTGTGTAACCTTTGTTCATCTCGCCATAACTGCCAAACTTGGATGCCATCAAATCGTGCTCAGACTCTATTCCTATCACTTGGAAACGGAAAGGATGCAGCATTACTTTCACCTTTCCAGTGACAAATGTTTGTGTATCTGCTAAAAAAGCTTCTAAATTCCGCATCACAGGATCTAGATAATGTCCTTCGTGCAGGTGATTGCCATAGAATTCGGCTAGCTGATTTTTCCAGAAAGTCTGCCATTTGGTTAAAGTGTGTTTCTCAAGTAATTGGTGGGATTTGATAATAATCAAAGGTGCAGCAGCCTCAAATCCAACGCGACCTTTGATTCCAATTATCGTATCTCCCACATGAATATCTCTTCCAATTCCGAATGGAGCAGCCAATTCATTTACTTTCAATATGGCTTCCACTGGATTATCAAATAGGGTGTCATTGACACCAATCAATTCACCTGTTTCAAAGATTAGACTTATTTCTTCGGCTTTCTCCTTAGTAACCTGAGTAGGCCAAGCTGAATCAGGAAGTGTTTGACTGGAAGTCAAGGTTTCCTTTCCTCCAACAGAGGTTCCCCAGATTCCTTTATTGATACTGTAGGCGGCTTTTTCGAAGTTCATCGAAATGCCATGTTTTTTGAGATAATCGATTTCGGCTTCTCTGCTCAACTGAAGGTCACGGATAGGAGTGATGATTTCGATGTCAGGAATGATCGTTTGAAAAATCATATCAAAACGAACTTGATCATTTCCTGCTCCTGTACTTCCATGTGCGACACATTTGGCACCTATTTTCTTAGCATAATCTGCAAGCGTTTTGGCTTGTAATATTCTTTCAGCAGATACAGAAAGTGGATAAGTTTGATTTTTCAAAACATTGCCGAATACCAGGTATTTGATGACTTCTTGGTAGTAAGTTTTGGTTACATCAAGAATGGTAAATGATGAAATCCCAAGGCTATCTGCTCTTTTTTCGGTTTCCGATAGTTCTTCACTTGAAAAACCTCCTGTATTGATCAGTACTGCGTGGACTTCATATCCAAGGTCTTTGGTCAGGTGAAGTGCACAAAAAGTGGTGTCCAATCCTCCGCTGTATGCTAATACTACTTTTTTCATTTTAAGATTTTTTGTAAGCTTTCGGCTTGTGGTTTAAAATAGGTTGATGGTTTTACTCTTGGTTTTTTTAAGATTCAACAAGACATATTTTTTCAATCTTGTCCAACGCTCAAAAAGCTTGATATTTTTCTTGAAATCGTCTCGAAGGGCCAAGTCTTCATGCTGAATTTTTTGAGCTTTTGGTTCGTAAAGCATGGCTGTACAAAGGCAGTTTTGTCTGTTTTTGCTTTGTAAGATTTCAAAATTGACACAGCTTTGACAGCCTTTCCAAAACTGTTGGTCATCAGTCAGGTCGGAGTAAGAAACAGGAATATAACCCAATTCAGAATTGATCTTCATCACTGCTGCGCCGGTTGTCAAGCCGAATATTTTGGATTCAGGATATTTGGTTCTGCTGAGTTTAAAGATTTCTTTTTTGATCTGACGGGCCAATCCAAATTTTCTAAACTGAGGAGCGACGATAAGACCTGAGTTGGCTACATATTTTCCATGGCCCCAAGCTTCGATGTAGCAAAATCCCGCCCATTCGCCATCAGATGTGGTGGCGATTACCGCTTTGCCGTCCATCATTTTGGTAACGATGTATTCAGGAGATCTTTTAGCAATCCCAGTACCTCTGGCTTTTGCTGATTGCTCCATTTCATCTGTGATGATAGAAGCATAAATAGTATGTGCTTCCGTAGCTGGCTTGATTATAAAAGAGTAATTGTCCATTGAGTTTATTGGAATAGACAGAGTGGTGACTCTTAGGTTAATTTAGAAATGATAAATTGAGGAAATATTGCTGATTGAGGTCGCCCACATAGGGCACCAAAAATTAAGATAGGGGCGTTGCCCTAAAGCTATTCCTAAATTCTCTTAGCGGAGATAAAAATAACAAAGCCATTGAACCCAAAATGTTTGGGACAATTGAAGAATAAGTTGCTATGTCTTTTTTACTGTACATGGTCTTTGTGTCAACAAAGGTTACAAGTATTGAAATAATATGCAAATTATTATATCAATAATTTAAAAATTCAAAGAATCTATTTCAGAATTAATAAAAAATGAGTTGTTCAATTAGTATCTGAAGAGATAATTAATAGTGAAGTAAAACACAGACTTAAAATCAGCTTGACAGTAAAGGTCGCACTATCTCTTACTTTGGTACTACTTTGGTGTTACTTTGCTACTACTTTGGTACGGCTTTGCTATAGGACAGAATTAGGTGAGGATAAAGCAGGAATAAAAGTTAGATAATCTTTTCTTGAGTAATAGGATTGGAACTTTAGAGCCTCAAAATTCAAATTAGTGAATTTAATGATTCTTCGTCATTAACAGTTCATTCAAAATTTCTGTGTTTTAGTCATTAAGAAAATTATTAAGCTATTCCCATCAATTGGAATAGCGCTTTAGCCCATTCATCATAATAAGGATTCAGGAATATTGGCTTTAGCCAAAGCTATATTTTCCTGAAATTAAATTCAAAGATTGCAGTTTCTTTTAAAAGAGTTCATTGCTAAGAAAAGATAGGCTAGCAAAGAAAATATAGCCAATAAGAAACATAGATTTCCTTACAGGAAGTTGTGGTAAAGCTATCGATCAAACAATCAGAGCTCTTTCAACTTCTGCTAAAGTAAAAAATGTATATTTGGAGCACGAATGAATACAAATAAACACAAATGAATACATCTAAAAGAAAAACAACATCACTAAGGCTTAGTGACTCCGTTAGAGAAAAGCTTGAGTACCTTGCAAAAAAAGAAAATCGTAGCTTGAACAATCTAGTAGACACATTGCTTGCGCAAGTTCTTGGATTGAGGGAGGTGGGTGAGGAGTATGAATTACCTGAAGATTTTCATAATGGGATCACAAAAAGTGAACTAATGAAAGGTATAGAGGAGGATTTGAAAAAAATCTATCATAAATGAAAGTGCTCTTCCTTCCTGAAATCAGGGCATACTTTGAAGAGTTGTCATTAATTCTTTATGAAAAGGAGTACTTCGGCTTTTTCGAAGATGCGTACCGTTATGCTGATGATCTTTTTGCCGAAATCGAAAAAGATCTACCGAATAAATCCAAAAAACCTGCGCCAGAGTATTTCGAAAAGTATGGAAAGGGAATGCATTATACTTCTTTCAAGAGAAATAAGAATACAACTTGGTATGTGTTCTTCAATAGTTATAGACAAGATCAAGAAATGTTCTATTTGGTTCGATTTTTAAGTAATAATCATCGAATAGGAAAATATCTATGACGTGAGCATTGCTATGTAATTTCACTCTTGATTTCTTTGTCTTTTTTTCATGGTTAGCTCAATTAATCCCATAATTATAAGTGCTGGGAAAATAAAATATCTAGCTAAAGTCTTATCATAGAAAAAGAGAACAATCGTTATAAAGCCAACGATTAATCTAGGTATCAATTTAATTTTGCTGTCTTTATACATTTTTTTTTATTTAATACCACTAACGTAATTTCTTCAATTGGAATAGTGCTTTAGCCCATTCATCTTAATAAGGATTCAGGAATATTAGCTTTAGGCGAATTTTTCCAAATAGATTAAGATTTCAGGTATATACCCTTCTGGGTTTGGTTGCTCAATTTTTTTCTACTAGAAATAAAGGACTAGCGCCCCTATAGACATTACAAAATTCTAATTTTTTCAAGAAGATTATAGGACTAATGCTCCTTTAGCTAATTTTTTGTTACCTCACTTTATATTCCTTAAGAGAGTTATACTTCTGAAAACATTCCACTAAAAGATAAAAAGGATCAATAAAAAGATTGCTAGCAATACAGCTACCCAAGCATAAATGGGATTTCGACGGGGGAATTCAAAGTTGCAGATTGGACAAAAAACAGCTGTTTTATCTACATCCATGGCACAGGAAGGACACTCTTTTGTTTTCATATTTCGGAACTCTTGGTGTTGAAATTTGATTGTAATTACAATAAAACCTAAAAATCATGAAAATAGAAATTTGGTCGGATATCATGTGTCCTTTTTGTTATATTGGCAAGAGACGATTGGAATCTGCTTTAGAGAATTTTGAGTATAAAAACCATGTTGAAATCGTCTGGAAAAGCTTTTTGCTCAATCCAGATATGAAAACAGACCCTAGCAAATCAACTGCTGAATATTTGGCAGAAACTAAGGGCTGGAGTTTAGAACAAACCCATCAAATCACCAATCAAGTGACAGAAATGGCGAGGGGTGAAGGCTTGGTGTACAACATGGACAAAACCGTAGTCGCCAATGCCAAAAATGCACATCGCTTGTTACAACTTTCAAAAACCTTAGGAAAAGGTGATGAAATGAAAGAAAGACTTTTGAGGGCTTATTTTACAGAAGGAAAAAACATTGATGACTTGAGTACTTTAATTTCTTTGGCAGAAGAAGTAGGAATAGATAAAGAAAGGGCTCAGGCATGTTTGGAATCAAATGAGTTCGCTGAAAAAGTTGAGAAAGATATCTCGGAGTCAAGACAAATTGGAGTGAGAGGTGTTCCTTTCTTTGTTCTTGATAGGAAATTTGGTATTTCGGGAGCTCAACCTGTTGAGGTATTCCAGGATACTTTGAATAAAGCTTGGGAAGATTATGTGAAGGAAAATCCCATTTTACAAATGAACAGTTCTGAAGGAAGCTCTTGTGACATAGAAGGGAATTGTTAACAAGAATGCTTGCTACAGAATTATATTTTGATAAAACTGTAATTTATTCTTGAAGCCCAGTAGTTTTTGAAGTATTTATTTAAAACTTAGATAGATTAGTGTGGGGTAAAGTGATTTTACTAGTTTTGTGAAATTAAAGTTCTTTACTATAATTCTATATCATCCGGAATTGGTTATGCTTAGGTGTGTATTAAAAGGGAATCGTGTGCAAATCACGAACTGTCGCGCAACTGTAAGTAACAATCCAAAGGTTTTTGTCCTAGTATGTCCACTGTTTTAAATAAAATGGGAAGGACGACAAAAGCTGTTACAAGTCAGGAGACCTGCCTATTTCGATATGACGATGCTTTCGCGATTTGAAGCTTTTAGTCAAGTGTGATTCAATTTCCTTCTATGCTTTTTTGGCATTTCTATAGGTCTTTGATCCAAAGTGATTTACCGATTTTGGTTTTTCCTTGATAGGAAAAGTGTGTCTGATTTGGGACATATTTATTTCCTTCACTTTTCTAACACCTTCTTTTCCAAAAGCATTTTTGATTTATTGTGATGAGCTTTTAACCAATTATTTCAAACAAATAAAGTTAAAAGACCATGCAAACGCATAATCTTGGCTATCCGCGAATTGGTAGTCAGCGAGAATTGAAAAAGGCCTGTGAAAACTATTGGGCAGGAAAAATCACAAGGCAGGAGTTATTTCAAGTAGGAAACGAAATCAAGCTCAGCAATTGGACCTTACAGAAAGAATGTGGGATAGATTTGATTCCTTCAAATGACTTTTCTTACTATGACCATGTTTTGGATATGGCATTTACAGTTGGAGCCATTCCCGAAAGGTATCATTCTGTAATTTTTGACAAAAATAAGTCTGAAATCGATTTGTACTTTGCAATGGCGAGAGGATATCAGGCAAATGGTTTGGATATCAAGGCCATGGAAATGACCAAATGGTTTGACACGAATTATCATTACATCGTACCGGAGTTCAAGAAAAATCAAGAGTTTAAGCTATTTTCTTCAAAAGTCATTCAGGAATTTGCAGAAGCAAAACTGGCAGGTTTCAAAACGAAGCCTGTTATTTTGGGGCCAGTTTCTTTCCTTTTACTGGGTAAGGAAAAAGAAGCAGGTTTTGATCGCATTGACCTAATAAAAAATCTTCTTCCTGTTTATTTCCAAATATTGGATAAGCTTGTAGAACATGGTGTAGAGTGGGTTCAGTTTGACGAACCATTTTTGGCTATGAATCTTTCAATTAAAGATAAAGAGGCTTTTCAAAGCGCCTATTCCCAAATCAGAAAAAAGTACCCTCACTTGAAGACATTGTTAGCAACTTATTTTGGAGGTTTGTACGAAAATATAAGCGTAGCAACATCTTTACCTGTTTGTTGTCTTCATGTAGATTTGGTCCGTTGTCCCGAGCAATTGGATGAGTTGTTAGGAAATAGACCGAAAGATCTTTCCATTTCACTTGGATTAATTGACGGAAGAAATATTTGGAAAAATGATTATAAAAATTCATTGAATCTAATTCAAAAGGTTCTGAGAAAAGTTGATCCCGAAAAATTATTTATAGCTCCTTCTTGCTCTTTACTTCATTCACCATGCGATTTGGATAGTGAGTTGAAGCTTGATAATGATATCAAAAGTTGGCTTTCATTTGCCAAACAAAAATTGGTGGAAATTAGTGATTTGAAGAAATTGTCAAAATCTGTCAATGTTCCAAATGCGAATGGTTTAGAATCTTTTGAAAATGTATTTTCTGATATTTTCAATAAAAATCAGGAAGCAATCAGCAACAGAACAAATTCAAGCTTGATTCATAAAAATGAAGTAAAGAAGCGATTGAATAATGTTTTGGACTCTGATTTTGAGAGAAAATCTTCGTTTCAGAATAGAAAGATTGTACAGGCAGAGTTACTGAATCTTCCGCTTTATCCAACAACTACAATTGGTTCATTTCCTCAAACAAAGGAAGTAAGAAAAGTTCGTGCTGACTTCAAGGATGGAAGAATCGATAAGCAGAATTATGAACAATTCATTAAAGATGAAACGGAGAAGACAATCAGAATCCAAGAAGAAATTGGTTTAGATGTCTTGGTTCATGGTGAATATGAAAGAAATGACATGGTAGAGTATTTCGGTGAGCGTTTGCACGGTTTTGCATTCACTCAATTTGGTTGGGTTCAAAGTTATGGCAGCAGATGCGTCAAGCCACCGATTATCTATGGAGATGTGTATAGGCCGGAACCGATGACAATATTTTGGTCAAAATATGCTCAATCCCTCACTCCAAAGTTTGTGAAGGGAATGCTTACTGGACCGGTGACCATTCTCCAATGGTCCTTTGTAAGGGATGATCAAGATAGAAGCGTGACATGTAATCAAATTGCTTTGGCTATTAGAGATGAGGTTTTGGATTTGGAAAAAGAAGGAATCCGTATCATTCAGATAGACGAGCCTGCATTGAGGGAAGGTTTGCCAATCAGGAAAGAACATTGGGAAGGATATCTAGATTGGGCTATCAAAGCATTTAAGCTCTCTGCAAGCGGGGTAGATGACAATACCCAAATTCATACACACATGTGTTATTCAGAATTCAATGACATCATTGGTCATATAGCCAACCTTGATGCCGATGTGATTACGATTGAATGCTCTCGTTCACAGATGGAGCTCTTGGATGCTTTTGCAGACTTCAAGTATCCAAATGAAATAGGGCCTGGAGTATATGATATCCATGCACCAAGGGTCCCTTCCAAAGCTGAAATCATAGAATTATTGCAAAAAGCAGCAGATGTAATTCCATCAGAACAGATATGGGTGAATCCTGATTGTGGATTGAAAACAAGACAATGGGAAGAAACCCACAAGTCTCTAGTCGAAATGGTTTTGGCTGCAAAAGCTATGAGAGAACTAGTTCCTGTTACGTTGAATTAGTGTTTACCGAAAGATCAGCAAGTTTGTATAGAAGCTTGCTGATTCTTTTTGATTCATTTGAGAAAATTGAAGGCTCGACTTAAGAATAAAGATAAGAAAACAGTTGCGTTCGCAGCTTTTGAAACAAAAATAATATGAACTTAGAAGAAAGGATACAGCAATCAGAAACGCACATTTTTAAAGCGGTTTTCCCCAATACCACGAATCATTATGGGACGCTTTTCGGAGGAACAGCAATGCAGTTGATGGATGAAGTGGCATTTATCACTGCTACTAGATTTTGCCGTCAACGGGTAGTGACAGTAAGTAGTGATAGGATTGACTTTACTCAGCCTATTCCTGAAGGCACATTTGTAGAATTGGTAGGTAGAGTTACTTCAATTGGAAACACAAGCCTCAAAGTCCATGTAGAGATTTATGTTGAAGAAATGTATGACGACAAGAGAGAAAAGGCAGTTTCAGGAGTATTTACATTTGTAGCAGTAGATCAAAACAAAAAACCAATCAGCATAGTATGATAGCTATGCTGATTGGTTTTTTGTTTTTGCTGCCTAAGGAAAGCTCAGATTAGTAAGTTCCGTAAACTTTCATTCTTATTTTGTAAACGGACTCGGAAGCTGTAATAAAAAGCGTTTTTCTGTCTGGACCTGCAAAAGTCACATTTGCTGTCCATTTTTCGGGAATTGGTATGTGACCAATTTCTTCCGACTTTTTGTTATAGATTTTTACTCCATCTTCACCAGTTACATAGATATTTCCCCTGAAATCAATAGTCATCCCATCAGATCCTCTCTCCAAGTAAATTTCTCTATTAGAAAGGTATCCATCTTCAATAATATCGTATTTGTAAATCTTATTTGCACCTGGATCAGATACATACAAGTTTTTCCCATCAGGTGTTCCGACGATTCCGTTTGGTCTTACAAGATTTTCATCTACTGGCATAAATTGTAACCTGTTTGCAGAAAGGAAATACAAATGTTCGCCGTCTTGTTGTGATTCGGGATCTCTAGTCCAATAGTCTCTTTTGTACAATGGATCGGTGATGTACATTTCTCCAGTAGGTGTAATAAATAAATCGTTCGGACCATTTAATTTTTTGCCTTGATAACTTTCGATCAGAATGGTTTTATTGCCTTCTTCATCAATTGACCAAATCTGATTATCCATATCAGCACAGGCAATCAGATTTCCACTTTTATCAAAAAACATCCCATTTGATCTGCCTGCATTTTCTAAGAAAACTTCTGTTTCTCCAGTGAAAAAGGACCATTTCATAATCCTGTTGTTAGGCTGATCTGTGAAATAAACATCACCCAAGCGACTTACTGCCGGTCCTTCGGTAAATGAGAATCCACCCTCAATTTTCTTTAATTCAGCATTCTTTTCTATCAAATTCTTTTTGTCCACTATCTGAGCTTGGATATTGCCGAAAGTAGCAAGCAGGAATAAAATGATCATGGGGAAATTACGCATACTTTATAAATTTTGGGAGTATTAAGAATGATCTATGGATAAATTTTCGTCGCAAGGTACAGGACTTTTTTTGTTATTGAAAAATCAATCCATTCGATCCATGACAATAATAATTTTCTTGAGTTTTGGCGAATAAGATAGTCGACTTATTTTTTGGTAATTTGGAAGATTTACTTCACCAATTTTATACCAAGTATCCTCGTTAAATTTTCTAATAAAAAGACTGTTTCCTTCTGAAGTGAGCAGGTGTTTCTTGTCAAGCCAAATGAAATCCTCTACCAGCCCTTTGGTTGAACCTAAGTCAATACTTTCCTTCTTCTCAAGATCAAATCCTTTGATAGCATAAGACTTTGAATCCGAGATTTCACTTATAGAATTCTTATCTATAAAGCTAATAATGCTTGTTTTGGGTCTTTTGACCACGCTTCTTCCGATATTCTGACTGATGGTCAAAACATCAGATTTACTATAAGGGTAAACCAAAGAATTGGGCTGACCAAGGACAAACATCGCTGCTTTGTTGTCAAACCAATCATAGTAGCCAACCGGCAAAATATCATCATAAAGGAGTTCTGGTTCACCAAAATTCGTTGGATACAGCCAAAGCCTTTGTAACCCGCCTTCTTCTACGGTGACTGCGGAGACATAAAGCCCGCAATCTGTAATTCTTGGAGAATATTCGTTTTGATTGGGTGTTTTTGTCAGGTTGGTAAACTTACCCGTTTCGAAATTATAAATAATGATATCAAAATTCCCTTTTTCATCAGCTGAGGAAAATGCCAATTGCTTGTCATTGATAAAATTAGGCTGATTGTCATATCCTTTTCTATCCGTAATTTTCGTTTCTGTTCCAGGAATAAGCTCAATTTTACCGAAAGATTTCTTCACATCAATGGCAATAATATCAGTGGAATTTTGAGCGAAACTTTTTAAATTAAATAGTAATATAAAGAATAAGAGGGTATATGTCTTCTGAAGCATAAGTATGAATGAATTCCAAAAACTAAATTACAAAATGAAGGTTAGAAGTAGGTGGATAAATTAAAATTATATCAAAATGAATCAATGGAAGCCTTGCGTAGTCAAGGTGATCCGTTGGCAGATGTAGTAATTCCAGTTTTGATCGCTAATGCAGATTTAGCCGTTCAGATCAACTCTTGGAAGAATTTCCCCGAAGCGGATGTTTACAGTCATTTTCCTGAACCCTTAAAAGCTTTTTTAGATTTTTATCAAGATGCACCGGGTTTTATAGATGAAAAGAAGGTTTTGGCTTCGCAAGAATTCTTCAATGCCGAAGGGAATTTGTATTTAGCGATGTTGGGTTTTTATTCTTTGCCATATTGTTATGCATTTGGTGATGGTGCTCAAGTTTTGATTCGATCCAAAAGAATCAAAGATGAAGTAGGCATGCGTCTTTCGGAGACAGCTTTGTTTTTATTAGATGTGTACAGACCAGGAACATTTATTTCTGATAGTCAAGCTTTGTTGACGATAGCAAAAGTAAGGTTGATTCATGCCTTCAGTAGATATTTTGTGCAGCAATATGCCAAAGATTGGAAATCAGAATGGGGTATTCCAATAAACCAAGAGGATTTGATTGGGACGAATAGCACGTTTAGCTTGCTGGTGATGCGTGGTTTTGAGAAAATTGGTAGATTTCCTGGAAAAGAAACTTTGGAAGCTGTGCTTCATTACTGGAAAGTAGTTGGACATTATATGGGTTTGAATATAGATTTTTGGTCTGAAACCTCGAAAGAGTCCTTTGAATTAAGTAAAATCATCAAAACAAGACAACTCAAGAAAACAGAGGCTGGAAAAATTCTGATTAATTCTTTGATCAACTATTATAAAGAAAGTATTCCTGATAAGAATTTGACGAAATATATGGAAACTGTGATCGCTTATTTTATAGGAAAAGAAGCTTCCAATATGCTTGATATCAAAGAAGAGTTCAAATTACCTAAAGAACTTTATGGGTTATTGTTGGAATTGAGTTTTTACCGACAATCTGGACGAAAACCTTCATATCAAAAAATACGCGCTCAATTTATGGCCCAGTCCAAAATCAACTTTGGAAAGGAGGTTCAGTTGAATATTCCCGTTATCAATCGTTCATAACCGAACACTTTTTGTCCGTTTTTAATAAGTATTTTCTTTGAATAGGGCTTTTTAGCCCTTTATGACCATTTTTTACACTTGGCATTCTTTTCGTACTTTTCCGATCAAATGAAAAAGATAATTACATCTGTGAGGAAATTGCCACTTGAACTGATCTTTTGGATCGGGGCTCTGATTGGCATTTTGAGAATAGATCCATACGATGCACATCATTTCAGCCTTTGCCCATTGGATAACCTAGGATTTTCTTGGTGCCCAGGCTGTGGATTGGGTCGATCGATGAGCCTTTTGACTAGGGGTGAATTTCAAGAATCATGGTCTATGCACCCTTTGGCGATGTTTGCCTTTGCAGTTATTATTTATCGCATATTTGAATTAATCAGAAACAACAAAACAATTAAACACTATGGCTAATGTATTAAGACACCTTCCAGAATTAGAGGGTATGGAATTAGGTTACATCCAAGGAATCTTAAAAAATATGGATGATGAGCAAGCAAATCTTTTTGCACAGGTTTACCGAGCAAGAAGAAAAGACAATCAAATGGTATTGATTCTTTGTTTGCTTGGATTCTTTGGGTTCGCAGGTTTGCATAGATTTATTCTTGGCCAAATTGGTTTGGGGATACTCTATATCTTGACGGTAGGTCTATGTTTTATTGGTACAATCGTCGATTTGATCAATTACAAAAGCTTGGCTTATGAGTATAACATGAGAGTAGCGCACGAGACCTTGTCCATGATGTCTAATGGAAATTTCTCAGCACCAACAAATACAAATTCCAATGTATAATAAGTCATTCTTAGTACTACTTTTCTTCGGAATAGTAGTACTTCTTTCTTCTTGTGAAAGTGAAGGTCCGCTCGTTACCCGTACATCTGAAGAATCATTTGAAGAGATTAGAGAAATTGAAGTCAATGGGAAGTATTTGGAAGTTTCCTATGAAGGCATAGAAAATGCATCTAAAGTGACTTTAAATTCTTATTTGGAAGTTCCAGAGAATAGTGATTTGGATGTGAAATTTCGAAAATCAGGTTCTAAGTTGATTGTAGAAGTAACGGGTAATGCTGTTCAGCTCAACTTTTTCAATTTTAATGGAGGGGATAACGGTTTCATCAGCCTTACAGGACCTGAAGATATCAAACTGAATATTTCAAATAGCTCAGGATCTATTGATGTTAAATATGTCAAACATGATCATATCGATCTTCAGGTTAACTCAGGTTATATTAATGCACTAGCCTTAAACGTAGAAGATATCAATCTCAAAGCTTCTTCTGGCAGCATCAAAGCTGAAGGGCTTGTGGGAGATGTCAAAGCTCAGGTTAATTCTGGTAGCATTACCATGAATGAAGTTCAAGGCGATGTACATGCACAAGCTTCATCAGGTAGTTTGAAGTTAGAAGACGTCGAAGGTACTGTCAGTGGAAAAGTAAACTCAGGTTCTATGAAATTTAATCAAATCACTTATTTGGGAGATTTGACAGTAAGCTCAGGAAGTATCAATGCCACAAATGCAGGTCTTGGAGAGCAAACAGTTCTGAAATCAAACTCAGGAAGCATAAAAATTCAAACTCCTTCTGACCTTACAAAATTCAATTTTGATCTGAGTGCCAATAGCGGTTCAGTGACAGTAGGAGAGCAAAAGGGCTCAAAGAGACTTGAAATTGACAATGCTAGCGAGCACACCATTCAAGGAAAAGCGAGTAGTGGTAGTATTAGGATTATGAATTGATTAAATGGGTTATTGAAAAGTTTTATTTCCCCATCCGAAAATGACATATTTAGTTTTTTCATTAAATAAAACTTGAGAGAGAAGACAAAATGAGTCATTTTTTTTTAATTACAATTATCATAAATTATATAGATAAGGTATAGAAATTAAGAAAATTTGTCCGTAATTTTGTCCGTGTACGTAAAATCGTCCGTATTTATGGCAACAATCAATTTTTATCTCGACAAATCAGACAAGAAAGGGCTTGCCCCTATTCATTTAAGGATTAACTGTTCTGGCACACAAATTAAGTTGGCGACAGGACAAAAGATTGACCCAGAGCTTTTTGACAAGAAAAGACAACGAGTTAAAGGGATTACAATTGAAGCGACTGAGACAAATCACTATTTGAATTTTCTCAATGAACGTGCAGATGAATTATTACATCATTCTAACAAAAAAACGTTTTCACAAGATGAAATCAAAGATATTCTCAATCAACATATTGACGGGTACAGAGAAAATCATACTGTTAATATTGTAAAGGAACAGATTTCACTATATGGTAAGCCTTTTACTTTCATTGACTTGTTTGCAGGTGCAGGTGGTTTTAGTGAAGGCTTTTTACAAGCAGAAGTTAATAATAAATTCTTTGACTTCATTGCGGCAAGCGACATAAATGAAAATTGCGAACTCACTCACATAGTAAGATATAATCATCAATTGGGGTTAAATGCGGAATTTTTAAAACAAGACATTACAGAACCTGATTTTTTAGACAACCTTTTACAAAAGATAGGTAACAAAAAAATTGATGTGGTTTGTGGTGGACCGCCTTGCCAAAGCTTCAGTCTGGCTGGAAAGAGAAAGAAGTTTGATAAAAAAGATGATTTATTTTCACACTACCTCGAAGTAATTAAAATATTGCAACCGAAGTATTTTGTAATGGAGAATGTAAAAGGGATTCTTACAAAAGAAAATGGGAAAATCAAAGATTTAATAATTCAAGAAATCAATTCAATAGTTGACAATAAAGAAATTCCAGTTTTAGTTTCATTTATCAGAAAAATGAAGTCTGATAAAAATAGTTTCTTGCTTGAAAGTATTATAAAACGAGTTGAAATTGAAAAATTAAGGGATGCTGAAATTGAAATAGGCAGAGAAGAATTTATTCGATTTGTAGATAATAGATTCAAGCAACTTACACCTAAAATTGCTGATTATAAAACCAGCAAGACTGATTCAAGAATAAATACCATTAGACACGGTTTTAATATTCTTGCCCGAACCAAAGAATGGGAAAAACTGAAACGTGACATCATTAAAGAGAAAGACTTCTGCAATATTGATAGTGACGCATTTGTAGAAACATTCACGACTTTCTTAACCCATATCGGGTCTGAGAGTGTAATTGAACAAATTGAATTTGCATTTAAGGGACTCAAAGTTCCTTCCAACTATATAAAAGACTGTTCTGATATAATAACAGCACTTAAAATTTACACGAATTCATTTGATGAAACCTTAGACATCCTATTAAACCTATGTTCTGAAAAGGAGAAATCTGAACTCAACAAAATTCTGGACAGCATTAGGCTTTATAAAATCGAAAAACCACTTGTCGCAAACGCTTCAAATTATGGTGTTCCACAAAATCGTGAGCGTGTTCTTTTTATAGGTTGCAGAAAAGACCAGAAATTTATTTCTGAAATCCCACCAACCGTAAAGGAAAATGAAAAAGTAACCATTTTTGAAGCTTTATACGACCTTGATTTTATAGGTAATAATCAAGAAGCTCACCACTATGAATTAGTAAATATTTCAAAACAATATAACGGAACAGCCGAAAAAATGAAAAGTCTCTTGAAAAAAAGGACTATTGACGGCAAGGAAAATTCTAAAACCGGAAAATCTTTTGCGGAATGGTCAAGAGGAGGTCGGTTAATTGAAAGGTATCAACCCAAAACTAAACCTTTCTATGTGAGAAATTTTGAAGGACTTCAAAAGGGAGAAAAATATTTTGACATTCTAAATAATCACAAAACAAGCAATCAAAATGATGACGTAATAAAACGGCTTGAAATTATTCTAAAAAATGGAGATTATAAAAAGGCTCAATGTGAAATAGATGATTGCGGTTTGACCTCAAATAAAAGAAATTACAATGTATTGAAACCAGATGAACAAAGTTCAACTATTATGACAATCCCAGATGATTATGTTCATTACAACTCACCAAGAGCTTTGACAGTTCGTGAAATGGCAAGGCTTCAATCATTTGATGATTCTTTTGTTTTTCAGGGAAAGCGTTCAACTGGTGGTAATAATAGAAAGACAGAAGTTCCGCAATACACTTTGGTTGGTAATGCCGTACCGCCATTATTGGCAAGAGCAATTGCCACTGAGATTTTAAAAAATATTAAATGAGAGTACTAACAGAAGCAGAACAGTTAAAAATTAAAATCCTGACCAAAAATCAGGTTTCTCTTTCTCTAATTGAGCCAACTGAAACTGGTTTAAAAAAATCAATTATGGATGCCACTGGCTCAGTTAGAAGTTTTCTAAAAGAAAATAGCATTCACGACTATGATATTCAAGGGCAAGGTCAAGAAAACAAAGTTCAAATTGAAGCTCTTATTTATCAGGACTTTCAAGTAATCCATTCAACAGCTTCTTTATACAGACCACAAACTAAAAAAGGAGACCCAAGAATTTGGTTTTCGGGACTAACAAAAATTGCTAATCCAAATGATATAATAGCAATTATATTTTTTGATGATTGTCTTCATATTTTCAATCTAACAAGGCTTAATATTGGTACTTTGATAGATTCTGCTTTAACCAATCCATTTAAAGAGTTAATATCTGCAATAAATTTTGAAGAAAGTGAAATAGCAATTGAATTACTCAACAAGCTAAAACTAATTGCTAATTCAGGTTTTGTAAAATCAGTGGTTAATTCAGACACAGGAATTGGAAGAACGATCGAATTATTACTTGGCATTGAGATGAATTCTTCAAAATCTCCAGATTATAAAGGCATTGAATTAAAATCATTTAGGGACTCTCGTAACAATAGAAAAGGACTTTTTGGAAAAACGCCAGATTGGAAACTCAGTAAATTTAAGTCCAGAGTTGAGATTTTAGATGCTTTCGGATATTGGGAAAAAGGTGTTTTTCGCCTATATAATACCATAAGGGGAACTGGTAGAAATGCACAAGGTTTAATCTTAAAAATAGAAGATAAAAAGGATTGGTTAGTTGAAAATTCAGATAGACCAGAAATTGGGGATTTTTTAGTTTGGAAATTAGAGACTTTGAGAAAAGAACTTTTGAAAAAACATAAAGAAACATTCTGGATTAAGGCAGACAGTAAAATTGAAGATAACAACGAATATTTCCATTTTAAAGAAGTTGAGCACACTAAGAATCCAATGATTGATAAATTTGAGATTTTAGTTGAAACTGGTGCAATTACACTTGATTACCCAATTAAAAGAATGCCAGACGGAAAAGTCATAGATAAGGGATGTAATTTTAAATTGAAAGCTAACTGTTTAGACCTTTTATTTCCACCGAGTGATATTTATAATCTAACTTAGTAAACCAACATTTTTTTTGTATTCAAAGAATAAGATTTTTCAAATATCAAAGAAGTCAATTTATACTTTAAATCATTTTTCATAAAAATGTAGATATTGGATGGTATAGTTATTACAATTGATAAATAAACTACTGATCTTCTTTTTTGAAATCCATAGATACGGAATTGATGCAGTAGCGGATTCCTCCTCGATCTTTAGGACCATCAGGAAAGCGATGTCCAAGATGTCCTCCGCATTTTGCGCAAAGAATCTCTTCCCTGATCATCATATGTGAATAATCCATCTGAACATCTATTGCTTTTGGTGAAATAGGTTCTGTAAAAGCAGGCCATCCGCAGCCACTATCGTATTTGGCGGAAGAATGGAAAATATCATTTCCACAGCCTTTACATTCATATATTCCAGTTTCTTTATTCAGGTAATATTGTCCTGTATTGGGTTTTTCGGTTCCCTTTTCTCTTAAGACTTTATAGCTTTGCTCGTCTAATTCAGCCCTCCATTCGGATTCGGGTTTATCTATAGGATAGTATTTTTTCATTGGTTCAGCTTATTTAATTCTACTTACTAAATAACATTTGTAGCAAGTATAAGTTTAGGATAACTCAAAAAACGAGCTAGAGAATCTATTAATCACTTTTTGGAGTGAAAGTAATTGTACCTTTTGCATTGTTTTTAATTTGAGATTCATTCATCAGTTGTGGTCTGTATTTTCCAGTAGCAAACATTTCCGCCTGATTACTGTAATATGGGCTGAATAGGTTTCCACTTTGACCTGTGGGTAAAATAGACTCCGATGCTTCTACATTGGCAAAGTCAACGATTATACGCATTGCAGGACCAGATTTCACCTGATAAATCCCACTTCCATTGAGATCGAAAGTCAATTTATTGACGGACTCTTCGTTGGCCGAAACAGCTGGTGCATTAACATTGAAAATTCTATCCAATGGCTTTTTGGCCCCAAGAGGATGGGGATGTTCTAATACTACTGCATTTTTCCAAGCCCATTTTTCTATATTGGATCCAAATTGATCATCCAATTCAGACAGCGTTTTTTCTAATGCATTCTGAATAATTTCTGACCTGCTTTCTACTTTTTCTGTACTAGAATCGTCCCACCATGGAGAATCTTCAGTTTGGATTAAGGTTGGAACACTTCTGATATACAGGAAAGTCTTCAAAAAGCTCTCAAAATCTGCATCACCCAATTCATCTGACATCATTCCATGGAGTGTATGGTAAAGCCATTTGTAATAAACAGTAGGAGCGATGCTTTCTAAATCATGATTCCCATCCCAGTTGGACAAGATATTTTTAGCATTTTCAAAATCACCAAAAGACGCATTTTCTACAGCTTCAAGCATACTTTTTGCATTGATGGGATGATTTTCATTGATTGTTTCCAATTGCAGGGATTTGATACTTTCTTGTGTCCAGTCATTTCTTGATCTCACAGTTTTATCAATTCTATCCCATCGATCTCCGGGGTAGTAATAGCCAGGGTAAAATGTTCCATTCGACAAGGTATCAGGTTGATTGTTTGCAGAAGCTACAAAGCCCGATTCAGGATTGATGCTCATAGGATTTTCTTCAAATGGCATCCAACCAGTTGGCTCGTCCACATTACTCGTTCCATCCAAAAATACTTTTGAGTTGACATGTGCTGGTCGGATTGGGAGTTTGGCAGCTGCCCACCAAGCTATATTCCCAGTTTTATCTCCATACATCACATTCAATCCTGGTGCGTGAATTAGCCTAACCGCTGATTCTACTTCTTGGATATTTTGAGCATGATTCATTCTGTATACCGCTTCCAACGCTCTGGTTGGTTCTAAAATATACACCCACCAAGAGGCAACAGGATTAGTTGTAAGTTGACCAATTTCAGGAATTACCTCGTTCATGATAGGACCATGAACAGATTCTTTTACTTCAAAATCTATTGGGTCTTTATCTTTAATTGAGATTCTTTCCAATCTGGTTTTCAAAGGTTTAAATTCATCACCGTAAACCGTTTGATTAGGATTATTTGGGTCTAGTTGCTCTTCGAAAAAATCCTGATCATCATTTTCAAACATGGTCAGACCTATACTCAATTCTCTAGTGTGACCGACCAAACCAAAAGGAACGCCAGCCAAATGATTTCCATAAAAACTGAATTCCGGATACTCAAGATGTGCTTCGTACCAAACAGAACGTTGCGCAAAACCAATGTGTGTATCATTCAAAAAGAGTACTTCGCCAGAAGCAGTTCGACTGCCATCGATAACCCAAGAATTACTTCCTTCCAGAAGAGGAACAGGCAACTTTTCAAATAGGGTAGTCAAAGTTTCCTCGAAGACAATTTCTTTGGATTCTGTATTTCGATTGGGATAATTGTTTGGAATAACATGGTGTTCTGCTAGCGTATGAACAGATAGTACTTTCAAATAGTCAGGACCCAATTGACGTGAGATCCTCGTGATCAGCGGATCAGTTTTCATGGCCATTGCAAAAGTAAATGACATATATCCCACGATGCTATGAACATCATTGATGGTGAATTCCCTCGGTTTTGTTCCTAATAGAGTATATTCCAAAGGGAGTTTCCCATTTTCTATAAATTGATTAACTCCTTTGATGTAGGCATCAGTAGCTGCTTTCCAAGGGGTACTTCCTTCTTTATTCCACTCTTCTGTACTCCATTCAGCATGTTTGGGAATTCCAAGAGTTCTAAAAAATTTATCTACATCTACCAAATCTTCTCCCAATAGCTCCGCTAAAGTTCCAGAACCCACTCTTCGCATCATTTCCATTTGGAAAAGACGATCTTGAGCATGCACATAACCTAATGTCATGTATGCATCTAGCTCATTTTCAGCATAAATATGTGGAATTCCAAAATCATCGAAATAGACTTCAGAATTAGCTTGTAGGCCGATGAGTTCTTTGGTTCCATGATATTCAGGAGCAAATCGGTGTTTAATCACTTGATAACCGACTACAACTGCGAAAAAGAGGAAAAGGATAAGGAAGAGCAGTTTTTTCATAAATTGATATTTTGGGTTTTATAATTAGTACCCTAAAGTAAAAAGAAATGAAGATAGAGAAAGGATAATTATTCCTAAGGCTGAAATGAATCATGAAAAAACTTATTGACTTTAAGTCAAAAAAATTAAATCGTGTAAAAAATTCTGTATTTAGAATCAAACTTCGTCTATTGCTTTCAGAATTATTTCGCAGGCTTCTCTGATTTGAGATTCGGTGATAATCAATGGTGGTGCAATGCGCATGGCATCATCACAGAACAAAAACCAATCTGTAATCACGCCCATTTCTATGGCTTTGTCAATGATAGGCTTGAGTACATCAAAAGAGTCAAACTCAACCGCCATCATCAATCCCATATTTCTAACCCCCTTGATTTTAGGGTGTACTAGTAATTTTTTGAAGATTTCTGCTTTGCTTTCAACGGACTCAAGGAGACCTTCATCTTTTATGATTTGAATTGTGGCCAAAGAGGCTGCTGCACTTACAGGGTGTCCTCCAAAGGTGGTAATATGACCTAGCAGGGGGTTGTTTTTGAAAACTCCCATGACCTCTTTGTTAGCTATAAAAGCTCCTATCGGCATTCCACCGCCCATTCCTTTGGCACATACAAGGATATCAGGTTCTATTCCAAAATGCTCAAAGGCCCAAAATTTTCCTGTTCTACCAAAACCAGCCTGAATTTCATCCAAGATCAGTAGGGTACCTGTTTCATCACAACGCTTTCTCAGGGCTTGAAAATAATTAGAACAGGCTACTTTGATTCCTGCTTCGCCTTGAATGGTTTCTATGATAACTGCTGCTGTGTCAGTGGTGATTTGATCAAGTTGAAAAAATGAACCGTAGACAATATTTTTGACGCCGGGTAGGAGGGGTCTGTATGCTCTTTTGAAGATTTCGTTCCCACCGACAGAAAGTGCGCCTTGGGAAGAACCATGATACGCATCCACACAAGAAATGATATCTCTTCGATTGGTATAGCGTTTTGCTAACTTGAGAGCACCCTCAACTGCCTCAGAACCACTATTTACTAGATATACATTGTCTAAGTGCTTTGGAAGTGTATCACATAAGGCCTTTGCTAGAAGTGCTTGAGGACTTTGAACATATTCTCCATATACCATCAAGTGAAGGTATTTGTCCAGCTGTTCTTGAATTGCGGTCAATACCTTTGGGTGTCGATGTCCAACATTACTGACTCCTATTCCGGAAATTAAATCAATATATTTTTTTCCATCCGGTCCAAACATATAAATTCCTTCAGCCTTCTCGATTTCAATCATTAAAGGAAAATCAGTCGTCTGTGCAAGGTGAGAAAGGAATAATTGTCTATTGTTCATGGAATGTTTTGAAATCTTATTTTATAATTTTCTGAATCTGAAGAAAATACCAACCGGTAGTTTTTTCTCGAATCTATCTACTAGGTACAACTCACCATGCTCTGCATTGTTGACTTCTTTGAAGTTGGAGTTTACCAAATTTGCGGCGATTATCGAGCTAAAGCTGAGAGAATACATATTTAGAATGAGGAAATGATGATCAGGTTCCAAAAGTTCAGCACATAGCTTGAGCATTTCATTGATTTGCTCTTCTAAAATCCATTTTTCACCGTCAGGCCCTCTTCCATATGCGGGAGGATCCAATATGATTCCATGGTATTTATTTCCCCTTCTGACTTCTCTTTTGATAAATTTCATCGCATCGTCTACGATCCATCGGATCCCTTCCATTCCAGAAGATTCCATGTTGTGCTTTGACCAAGTGACCACTTGTTTGACAGAGTCAAGATGAGTAACTTCAGCACCTGTACCACGAGCTGCGACACTTGCAGCTCCTGTATAAGCGAAAAGATTTAAGATTTTTGGATTTTTAATGGGAAGTTTTTTGACTGTGTCAGTAATGTAATCCCAGTTAACGGCTTGCTCAGGAAACAAACCGATATGTTTGAAAGATGTCATTGCCAAATTCAAGTTTAGCTTTAATTCATCTTGATTTTTGTATTGAATCTGCCAATTATGAGGAATCTTCTTGAGCTCGTTCCAATGTCCTTTTTCGGGATTGTTCTTTTCTTTTGAAAAAATCGCATGTGCCATGGCTTTCCATTCTTGGTCAGTCATGCTTTTGTCCCAGATTGCCTGAGGCTCAGGTCTACTTAAAACATATTCTCCAAAACGCTCTAATTTTTCAAAACCGCCTGTATCTATCAGTTCATAATCTTCCCAGTTGCTGGGTGTCAAAGACAAAATCGTTTCTTTCATGCTGCAAAAGTAAACATATAAGTTTAATGAGTAGAAAAAACGTAACTACTCAGGTTGTAAATTAGCTATATGATTTAGATTTTCTAAGATATTTCCCGAACGTTTGATCAGGGTATCCACGACGGATCTTATAACACAGAAGTTTTCAGCTCCATTGTTGGATTTGAACTGTCCTGATATTTTTTGTTTCACCTTGATGTTGCGTATGGCTCTTTCAGAGGCATTGTTATCCGGTGGTACTTTTTGGTGATAGAGAAAAGTAAAAAGTGACTTTCTGTATTTCAGGAGTCTTTTTTGTAGGGATACTGCTTCTTTATGTTTTGACTCTACAGGTTGGGCGAGTAGGTTATCCATCTTCTCTTCAATGGAAGCAATACTCCTGCTATTCTCTGGATCTGGTAGTTTTTTGAGTTTTCTCTTCAGTGAGATAGCTTCCCTGAACAGGGCCCTAAGGCTGTCAGCCCATTTAGATTTATAGCGTTCAACAATGTAGTTGAGCTCCCTAAGCAGATGTGCACAACAGAGCTGGTGCAGGTTTTCCGAATAGTTGAAGTATGCCCTCCATGCATCGTGGCACAATACTGCCTTTCCGAACCCATCGGGAAAATGTGTATTCATCGCCTTAAGTCCACGTGATTCAGATATAGCTAACAGGGTGAGTTCCTCGGTCTGATAAGTCCAGACCCACTGTTTGTTTCCATCCACTTTAGCCCCAGTCTCGTCAGCTCCTATCACAGGACTTTTAGAGACTGCCGTCTTTATCTTTGCATATATTGGTGCAGACTTGCGGGCAAACCTACCGATAATGTTATCGATACTCCCCTCGCTGAGATTAATACCGAAGCAGTCCCTGAGAAGTTCTTTCATCCTTCTATAGGGAACATACTGTCTGGCATGCAGATAACCGACAATGGTTTCAACACCGCTCCCGTACTGTATGGGGGCATTGATATTGTCAGGGAATGACCCACTGATCTTTTCTCCACAGGAACAGTTTTTGGAAAAGATTCTATGCTCGGTACATACCACTTTAATCACAGGAAGATCCAGGACCTGTCTTTTGGAGGACAGTTCTGCTGGAACCGCCGACAGATCACCACCACAGCAGGTACAGAATAAAGGGATGTGGTTTTCTATTATGTCCGGGGAGGATGTCATTTCAAGGGTATGGCCTTTGTGTCCAGGCTGACCGCCGGTTTTGCGCCCTGTATCCTGACGGAGACTCTGATTTTTTTTGGGGCGGTTCTCGTCTTTTGAAGGGGGAACCGAGCTGTTGCGGCTGTTTTTGGGATTACGGTAACGGGCAAGCTCATTTTCCAAATCGGATACCCTAGATTTTAAAGACTTGACCTGCTCCATAAGCTGGAGGTTCATCTTGATCAGTTCCTGAATAAGCGTATCCCTGTGGTCCAATATACTATAGAAATGTTTCCTGAATATCAGCACATAATCCCATGAATACCAATAATCCACGCTGTTTTTCCCCACAAAAAAATGTGGATAAACCAACTTTAAAGCTGATTTTCGTACATTCACATACAAATACGCATCAATACACCACAGAGGGCAACAAGACTCCAAATACTTGAATATCGGTCAGTAAATAATGTACCTGAGTAGTTACGAAAAAACAAATGAAAATGAACTTGGATTGTTTATATTTAGAAGGTGATAAAAAAAGATAACTTTGTTAAATATTGCTTCTAAATCTTATTGAATATGCTTTTGCGATTTACAGTTCTAGTTTATTTCAGTGTACTTTCTTTTTATTCATTTGAAGGAAATGCTCAAATTGAAAATGATGTACTGTATTATAAATCAGGATTTAATTCAGTTACTATTAATGCACGAACTGTTGGCGTAAAAGGAACTCCATTTCTATTTGATGATGCTGTATTTGGCGATATTCTATTACCAAATGGAACAACTCATTTGAAGATTCCTTTCAATTTTGAAATGGTAAAAGAAGAATTGGTTATCAAAATGTCAGATGATGATAACCCTCCATTTCCTGTCAAAAAATGGATTTCCGTTGAGACAAAAGATGAAAATCCAAGAAAGTTTATCCTTGAGAATATAGAAGCAAAAAAAAGAATTGTGGAGTATATTGGTGAATGGGAGGGTTTCAAGATTGTTGCACTTCATTCAAAAAAACTATACAAACCCACTAACCTTCCAGATAGCTATTCCTCACCCCAATTTGATACTTATCAACATTATATAAAATTCTTTAAAATCAAAGGGCTTCAATTTGAGGAGTTGAAAGTAAATCAATTTGTTAAAGACCTCGGTGGAAAAGAAATTAAAGAATTCATCAAATCAAATAAATTAAAGGTTGATGATCCTGTAGACTTGAAAATGTTACTCCAGAGTCTAAATTGAGATTTGATTTACATCCATTTTTCAAGTAGTTCAGAACTTTTATTCCAAAGTTTATCTCTCATACTTTTAGAGTTTGCTGATCTAGATGGAGTCACAGGTTTTGATTTTTTGAAATAAGCACCGTTGTGTTTGTCATCAATCTTATTTTTGGCAAGGTAAATGGTGGTTTGAGCTCCTTGTTCTGCTGTGATCATAAATGGACTTGCCAATTTCCAAAGAAAGGAAAACGCGCCTGCTGTTTCTTGTCCAAAATTAGTTTTGACAACCCCGGGATGAAGTGCATAAGATTTCAAACCTTCTGAGCCAAATTTTTCTACTAGTGACTTTGAAAATAAGATATTGAATAATTTGACATTTGCATAAAATCCGAAAGAGCTAAAACTTCTTTTGTCATAATTTAGATCGTTGAAATTAACATTTCCCATTCGATGTGCTTCTGAACTTACATGAATGACTTTAGAAACTTTGCTTTTCAGGAGCAGCGGCAAGAGTTTATTTGTCAATAAATAATGACCAAGATGATTTGCAGATAAACTCATCTCAAAACCATCTTTTGTGATTTCTTTTTCTTTAAAAATCCCACCGGCATTATTGATTAAAACATCAAGGTGATCTGTTTTAGAACTGATCTTTTCAGCTGCTTTCACGACGGAATCCATGTCAGCAAGATCTATATAAATAAAAATACATTTTTTTTGATCTTCTTTTGAAAACTCTTGAATGATATCATTTGCTTTCTTTTCATTTCTGGCTAGGATAAAAATTTGCTCAAAATCATGTATTAAACTTTTCAAAGCTTGTTCGCCAATTCCTGAGGTTGCACCTGTTATCGCTATATTCATTTTCTTTTCTTTCACTTCTTAACTCAATTTTATTGGTTTTGTTAAGAAATTTAAAAGGTATGATATTTTGTCTGATTAAATAAAACTTATATTTTATCTAAAAATTTGTATTTTTAAGCCTTTGAAATTTTAATATTTCACAAAAAACAGAAACTTATTCTTTGATAGACTTCATGATCCTTGTGACTATCAAAGGATTAAGAGAAACTGAAAATCAGCAAACTCAAAACACCTACTTGTACCAAGTGAAAGTAAAAGAACCTTTTATAGATGTTGAAAAAGTATTGAAGGATAAAAATCCAAAGCTTCATAGTTGGTTGCCTTCTTTTTTGATCAAGTATATCAAAAGAATTGTTCATGAAAATGACATCAATCATGTGATGGCTAAAAACGGTCATCTTCAAGGAATGGAATTTGTCAATGCTTTAATTGATGAATTTGGTGTAGAGGTTACTCTTACTGGAGCTGAAAATATTCCCTTGGACAGATCTGTGATTTTTGCTGCAAATCATCCATTAGGTGGAATGGATGGAATTGCATTCATGTATGCGCTTGGAAAATTTCGGACAGATATCAGGTTTTTGGTAACTGATATTTTGACCAATATTACCAATTTTGAACCAATGTTTATTCCAGTTAACAATCATGGAGCAAATAGCAGGGAATTGACAAAATTGATAGACAGTGCCTACGCTAGTGAAAATGCAATCTTAGTATTTCCAGCAGGCTTGGTTTCTCGAAAACAAGATGTTGGGATTATGGATTTGGAATGGAAGAAAAGTTTCATCAGTAAATCAAAAAGGTATCAGAAAGATATTGTTCCTGTGTATATTGAAGGTAAGAATTCGATTTTCTTTTATAACTTAGCTAAGTTTAGAAAGATGTTGGGGATAAAGTCAAATATTGAGATGTTTTATTTAGCAGATGAGATGTTTTCCCAAAAAGGCAAAAAGGTAGTTATACATATAGGTAAGCCAATTTCTTACAAACATTTTGATAAATCAAAAAGCGAAAAAGATTGGGCAGAAGAAGTGAAGCAAATGGTTTATCAAATGGCCAAAAAAGATTAATTTATGCAAGAAATTATACCAGCTGTAGATAAGGAATTGTTAAAAAAGGAATTGATACCTGAGCGATTTTTAAGATATACTAATAATGGCAATAATCATATATATTTAATTGATTACCATAACTCTCCAAATGTTGTAAGAGAAATAGGAAGATTAAGGGAATTGACTTTTAGAGGTGCTGGAGGAGGTACAGGTCAGCCTTTGGACATTGATGAAAATGATACCTGTGAAAATTGCTATCAGCAGTTGATCACTTGGAATCCTGAGGATGAAGAAATCGTTGCCGGCTACAGATTGATTGATTGTAAAAATGCTCAAATAGATAAAAAAGGTGAATTAAATTTATCTACTTCACATTTATTTAAGTTTTCTGAGAAATTTATCAAAGAATATATTCCCCATACGATTGAACTAGGTCGTTCTTTTGTTCAACCAAAATACCAACCAAGCATTGATAATAGAAAAGGCTTATTTTCCTTGGATAATCTGTGGGATGGTTTGGGAGCGGTTGTAATGCTTCATCCAGAAGTTAAATATCTTTTTGGAAAAGTGACGATGTATCCCCATTACAATCGAGAGGCAAGAGATTTATTGCTCTATTTTATGAATCATTATTTTCCGGATAAGGAAAATTTGGTAAGCCCGCTTGACAACTTAAGGTTGACATATGAAACAGATATGACAGAGGTAAGAGATACTTTTAAAGATTTAGAGTATAAAGAAGGATATAAATTGCTTAACTCCCGTATCCGGGCAGCAAAGGAAAATATACCTCCTTTGATCAATACTTACATGAATCTTTCTCCGACTATGAAAACTTTTGGAACTGCACTCAATGATGAATTTGGTGCTGTTGAAGAAACGGGGATTCTTATTACCATTGCAGATATTTACGAAAGTAAAAAACATAGACACATGGAGACTTTTATCAGAGATCAGGTCTTTGGGAGTAGATAGAAGAATGAAATGAAGAATACAGTCATCATAGGAGCTACTACAAATACCTCTAGGTATGCATACATAGCTGCAGAAATGCTTTTTGAAAATAAAATTCCATTTACACCTGTTGGAATCAAGAAAGGGTCTGTTTTTGGTAAGGAAATCTTAGACCTGAATGACAAGCCAATTATAGATGATGTCGATACGATTACATTATACATCGGACCAAGGCATCAGCCTGAATGGTATGACTACCTTATTTCCCTCAAGCCCAAAAGAATTATTTTTAATCCAGGGACAGAAAATATAGATTTGGCTAAATTAGCTCAAGAAAACAATATTGAAACTGTAAATGCTTGTACTTTGGTCATGATCAGTACAAAGCAGTATTAAGATTCTCTTTTTTCTAAAAAATTATTCATCACCCAAATATGTGGTGCTGAAATCAAACTCACCAAGATGAAAAATAGAAGAATCATTTGTTCTTCGTTGAGATAGCTAGTTGCTAGGAATAAAATAAGACCAATTCCTATAAAACTAATAATACTGAAAGGTGCTAATTGAACAATAAACTTTTTGATTTTCCCATGTTGGATATTCGCTGTCAAGGAGTCGAATTCGGCCATCATACTCGGTAAAGCATGCCAAAATCCGAAATAAAGAATAAAAGCCATGAGCACAGGTAGGAGGTAAAGTAAAAAACTAAGGACGATAATCTCTGCTAGCAGCAAGTGAATTTTATTTAAATTTTGAATAGAAACTACAATAAGACTTGATATGAATAGAGAAATCATGGTTATTGAACCATAGTCAATGAATGGTGTGATGTCAACTATAGATTCTAAAATGGTCGCTGTAGCTATATAATCGCTGAAAAGAATCACTCCTAAAAAATTACAACCCACAATGAAGTAGGTGAGTCGTTTGTATTTGACAATTTTTAAATGAATAAAATGCCCTTGACCAAAGTGATAAGCAGAAATCAATAAAAATATTGCTAAAGAGACCGCGGGAAAAATCATCCATAGAATAAAATACGCGCCTATGATCCCTAAGTATTTGATTATAAATATGCTTAATCCACTGATCCTCTTTCTACAAAGAAGAAAACTGCGGACGCAAACATAGCCATATACCCAATGAAAAAGGTAATGGCAACTGGGTCGCTATTAATAACGCGCTCCAATCCGATTAATTCTGCTGTAATAATGGTGTTCATTGTTAATTGATTTTAGATGTGATTAGTTTATTGAAATATTCTTTTGACTTTTGTCGATGTATAAAGGTTAACCATATATAATTTGTTTAACTCATCGATAGAAAAAATAAACAAAAGTAAGTAAAACGCTTAGAATGTGTTATGTATAACTTAAAAATGGTATAATTTGAAATATCTTAAATTTTGTATCAAGATATTTTTTTAATATAAAATTTTAAAATTGAGATATTAATAGAATTTCGAAAAAGGATAAAAAAAGCCGAATTAAACCACAAAAGAAGGTATGTCCTCTCGGATTTTTTGTGTATAATTACACTTTGAAAGAAACGGTAAAAAATCTCTTTAAATTACTTAAAAGAGCCTTTTATAATAATTATGAGCGATAGCAAACAAGGAAACAATAAGGATTATTCTGCGGGGAATATTCAGGTACTCGAAGGTTTAGAGGCAGTAAGGAAAAGACCAGCCATGTATATTGGCGACGTTGGAGTTAAGGGACTGCATCATTTGATTTGGGAAGTTGTAGATAATTCCATTGATGAAGCGTTAGCAGGGCATTGTGATACGATTCATGTCACTGTAAATGAGGATAATTCCATTACTGTAGAAGATAATGGAAGAGGTATTCCGACTGATTATCACGAGAAAGAAAAGAAATCAGCTCTAGAAGTTGTTATGACTGTACTCCACGCTGGTGGAAAGTTCGATAAAGATACCTATAAAGTATCGGGTGGACTTCACGGTGTAGGAGTTTCTTGTGTGAATGCTTTGTCAACTATGATGAAGGCAACTGTTCATAGAAATGGGAAGGTTTTTGAACAAGAATATTCCATTGGGGTTCCACAATATCCTGTTAGAGAAATTGGCACTACGGATAAAAGGGGTACTACAATTCATTTTAAGCCAGATGCTAGCATATTTGCAATAACCGAATACAAGTACGAAACAATAGCAAATAGACTGAGAGAGATGTCATTCCTAAATGCTGGAATTAGAATCTACTTGAAAGACATGAGAGAATTGGAAGATGATGGTTCTCCAAAATCTCAAGAATTTTTCTCTGAAGGTGGCTTGGTTGAATTCGTTCAGTACCTAGATGAGACAAAAGAAAAGATCATCGAAAGCCCAATTTATATTGAATCTGAGAAAAATGGTGTGCCAGTTCAGGTGGCCATGAGCTACAACTCTTCTTATTCTGAGAATGTAGTTTCTTATGTAAATACCATTAACACCTACGAAGGTGGTTCCCATGTCTCTGGTTTTAGAAGAGCTTTGACAAGAACATTAAAAAGCTACGCTGATAAATCCGGAATGTTGGATAAGCTAAAACTTGAAGTTTCAGGCGATGACTTTAGAGAAGGGTTGACTGCTGTGATTTCAGTGAAAGTAGCTGAACCACAGTTTGAAGGACAAACTAAAACCAAACTGGGTAACTCTGATGTTGTTGGGGCAGTAGATAGCTCTGTTTCTGAGACTTTACAGATTTGGTTGGAAGAGCATCCACGTGAAGCAAAAATTATTGTTGGAAAGGTTGTTTTAGCTGCTCAAGCAAGGCATGCTGCAAGAAAAGCAAGAGAGATGGTTCAAAGAAAGAACGTACTCGGTGGTGGAGGTCTTCCAGGGAAACTGGCAGATTGTGCCAATTCAGATCCAACAGTTTGTGAGCTTTATCTTGTCGAAGGAGACTCAGCAGGTGGTTCTGCCAAGCAGGGAAGAGACAGAGATTTTCAAGCAATTCTTCCGTTGAAAGGAAAAATCTTGAATGTAGAGAAAGCGCACGAACATAAAATTTACGATAACGACGAAATCAAAAATATCCTTACTGCACTAGGAGTAAAGTTTGGAACTGTCAATGGTGATAGAGAATTGGATTTGACTAATTTAAGATATCATAAGATCATCATCATGACGGATGCGGATATAGATGGTTCTCACATCAGAACCTTAATCTTGACTTTGTTTTTCAGATACTTGAGATCTTTAATTGAAAACGGTTATGTTTATATTGCGCAGCCTCCTTTGTATCTCTTGAAAAAGGGAAAAGATGAACGATACGCTTATAATGAAGATGATAGGAAGACTATCACCAAGGATATGGTTGGGGATTCAGGAAAAGAAGATAGCATCAACTTACAGCGTTACAAAGGTCTTGGAGAAATGAACCCTGAGCAACTTTGGACGACGACTATGGATCCAAATACAAGAACGCTAAAGCAGGTAACTATCGATTCAGCTGCCGAAGCGGATCATTTGTTCAGCATGTTGATGGGAGATGAAGTTCCGCCAAGAAGAGATTTTATTGAGAAAAATGCCAAATACGCAAAAATTGATACCTAATCTTGATAAATCATATTTGAAAGGGAGCCAAAAGCTCCCTTTTTTTATTCTTTAAAAAATTCTTAAACTTAGACTTTATTAAAGGACAAATATTTAATTAGATTTGCTTAATCCTGAAGTAACCCATATGAATATCACAGCAAAAGATAAATTTGAAAGCATTATAGATTCCAGCGACTTAGTGAGTAGAGACTTGAGTTGGCTGAAGTTTAATGAGCGCGTGTTTGATCAATCCAAAAAGGAAAACCGATCCATTTTTGAGAAATTGAAGTTTTTGGCAATTACCGCATCCAATCTTGATGAGTTTTTTATGATTCGAGTTGGGTCATTGTACAATTACCTTGATTATGATAAAGAGAGGGTCGATTATTCAGGTTTGAGAGAAGAGCCTTTCAAGATGAAATTGATGCTTGAGTGTCAAGATTTTCATAAAAAGTCGCAAGAGCATTTCCAAAAAGTACTTTTGCCAAGTATGGCAAATTCAGGGTTTGTCTTGAGTAATGTCAAAAATTTGTCAGAGGACGAACAAGATTACATCAAGTCCTACTTCAACAAGGCAATCTACCCGATGCTGACACCGATGGTGTATGATGGCTACAGGACTTTTCCTATTTTGATGAATAAACTCCTTGTATTTGGAGTAGTGACTTTGGCACCTGGCGAGAAAAAAGAAAATCGAAAACTTTCTTTTGTTCAGATTCCTGCGAATATTCCAAGATTTTTTGAAATTGAAAGAGAGGATGTTGTGCTTTACATACCTATTGAAGAGGTAATTAGAGAAAATTTGATTTCTCTATTTAGAAATGTAAATATTGAATCAGTCAATTTGTTCCGAATTACTAGGAATGGAGATTTCACTCTGGAAGAAAGTGAGGATATGGACGCGAACTTCCTTGAGGAAGTCAAAAGAAAGCTGAATGAAAGAAAAACAGGTAGAGTAGTCCGAATTGAAATTGAAGAAGGATATAGCAAATGGATGATCAATTTGCTCAAAGAGCGTTGGAATATACAAGATGATAGTATTTTCAAAGTGGAAAAAAGAAGTATGCTTGACTTTACAGGTCTCTGGCAAGTAATTGGAAATAAGCGATTCAAAGATCGGCTTCCCCAAATGCCCTCTCCTGTACATCCACTTTCTTATCCTGAAGAGGGTACGGAAGATATTTTTCAGGTTTTAAAAAATAGGGATATTCTGCTTCACCATCCTTACAATAATATTGATCCAATTTTGGATTTGATTGAAAAAGCGGCTGAAGATCAAAATGTCATGGCTATAAAAATGACAATTTATAGACTTGCTAGTGATTCAAGAATTACCAAAGCCTTATTAAGAGCTGCTGAAAATGGAAAGCACGTTTCCGTTCTTTTTGAGGTAAAAGCTAGGTTTGATGAAGAAAATAATATTCGAGAAGCCAAAAAACTCCAAAAAGCAGGTTGTTTTGTCATTTATGGTATTTCAAATTTGAAAACACATACCAAATTGATGTTGATCGTCAAAAAGGATGAAAATAAAATTACAAGATATGTTCATTTGGGAACGGGTAATTATAATGAAGATACCGCACGTTTATACACTGATATTGGGTTATTGACTACCAATGAGGTGATCGCAAATGATGTATCTGAATTCTTTAATGTAATTACAGGACATTCAATGCCTGATACCTATGAAAGTTTGATTACTGCTCCTAGAGATATGCGTAATCAGCTGATTGAGTATATTGAACAAGAGTCAGAAAATGCTAGGAATGGATTGCCAAGTGGCGTGTTTATCAAGGTAAACTCTTTAGAAGATTCAGAAATTATCTATGCACTGTATCGAGCTTCTCAAGCAGGAGTTCCTATTAAATTGATCATTAGAGGGATTTGTTGTTTAAGGCCAGGAAGGAAGGGCTTGAGTGAAAATATTGAAGTAATTTCTATAGTGGGTGAATTTTTAGAGCATTCTAGAATTTATCATTTTCATAATACTGGAAAAACCAGAACTTATGCCGGAAGTGCAGATATGATGGTCAGAAGTTTTGACAAAAGATTGGAGTCTTTGTTTAAAGTTGATGCTCCTCTTTTAGAAAAGCAATTGATGAATATTCTTTCGTATAATTTAAAAGATAATGTCAACGCTTACAAGATGCTAGAAGATGGAACTTATGTTTCAAAAATTCCGCAAGCAGATGAAGAGGAGTTTAATATTCATAAAGAATTCTTCAATTTAAATGTCGATAATGTAATGAAAGTCAAATTGATTGAATAATTTTTGTTAAAAATAGTTTAAGTAAAAAAGGAGCTATAAACCGTTAGATTTTAGCTCCTTTTTTTATTCTGATATTTATCATTTTAAGTAAAATAAGGCATGCTGAAAGTAGCCATCTGTAAATATGATTCCTTTACTTTAAATGAATAGTTTGTTTATCATGCGTTCAGATTTTTTGCTAGTGCAAGTTTTTTAATTGAGTTGAGCAATTTTTTATGTTCCTGAAAATTACAATATTCTGTTATACTGTAACAATATTTCAAATCAACCGATACGGGAAAAATCGGGGTTAATTGTGTATCATTTTTTGATTTTATTTCTCTCATAGAGCACATTCATCAAACCATCCTTCAATCCCACATCAGGTACGATCATTTTTTTTGATGCAGCAGCAGCCATTGCAGCAAGATAAATTCGACTTGCTGGAAGTATTACATCTGCTCTATCAGGATTAAGGTTCAATTTGTTAATTCTATCTTCGTAAGAAAACGAGGCTATATAAGCTTGAATTTCTTCTATTTTGCTATAATCCAAAAATCTTTTGCTCTTGCTAGGTTTAGATAGTTCAAAGATTTTATTGATGTTGCCACCAGTACCAATACAAGTGATTTTATCTTTTTTGGTTACATTTTCACTTATAAATTTGCTCATGCTATTCCAAACTGAGTTGGGTATTTTGTCATCCAAAGCTCTAACAGAGCCAATTTTAAATGACTTTGAAGCTACTTTTTCTTTGTTGATGTAGATATTCAACTCAGTACTACCACCACCAACATCAATATGTAAATATGATTTTTCGTCAATATAAGACCACAATGCTAGGTTGATCAACTCAGCCTCTCTATTTCCATCTATTACTTGAATTTTAAGACCGATATCTTGTCTGACTTCTTCTACTATGTCCTTGCCATTGGTAGATTCACGCATGGCAGAGGTGGCGCAGACCATGTAATCATCAACTTCATACAAATCGATCAAAAGCTTGAATGCTTTCATCAACTTGACAAACTTTCTTCTGTTTTTGTCGCTGATTTTCTGTACATGAAAAACATCCATTCCCAATCTAAGCGGGAACCTTAAATATTCGATTTTTTTAAAAGTGACTTTTCCTTCGTAATGTGTAACGTTGGTGATTTGTAATCTGATGGCATTCGAGCCAATATCTACGGCGGCTAATTTCAAAGTGACTTTAAGGTTTAAAAGAAAGGGACCGAAGTCCCTTTCTTTAATTGATTACATATTTTGTACCATCTAATTTAATTAATTGAAATTTAAATTATATGATAAATATTATTTTTTTCTTGCTGCTACCAAGACGATGACCCCAGCCACAAGACTGATTCCTCCCGCATAATTTGGCCAAGACACATTATTTTCTTTTTGCTTATTTACTTGAATTGGTCCTGCATCAATGATATTTTCTTCGGTGTTGAAACTAAATCCTGAGAAAAAAAACATGGCAATACCTGCTACAATCAATATTATTCCTAGTGCTTTCATAGTTTTGAAGTTTTTAAAATTCAACAATAACTCAATATAAACAAGAATGCGACCAATTCTTGAATCTAAAATATCAATTATAAGATTTAAGTATCTTTTTATTTCGAATCAATAGGAAATTCACTGATAAAAGAAAAGTAAGTTCTGTTTCTACATTCCAATGTAATTTCCTTTTTTCAATTTTTTCTTGACTTTAAAATAATTGAAGAAGCCAAGAAACATCAATCCTAAACTTAGTGCAAAACCAACATAACCTAATTCTCTGATATGACTCAGTACATTTACTTCCATCAGGGCTGTACCACTGACCAAAAAATAAAGCGACGTTCTGATGTAAGAAAGTAATGTTCTATCATTTGCTAAAGTAGTCCTTTGCCTTGCTAGATAATCTCTTACAATCATTTGTTCATCTGTTAGATTTTCTTTTTCCATGGTATGAATTTGAAATTTTCACAAATTTATTAATACTATCCCTCTAAATTAAGTGATAAAAGTCGCACATTTACGATTTCAAATTCAAAAAAATAATCAGCTTAATCAAAGTAGTTTAGTTAATGTCTATCTGGTTTTGTTGATTTTGAATTGTTCTATCAATTAAATTGAAATCCGATTGAATAAAAATGATTAGACCTAATTTTGACGATATTTTTATGGAGCTGGCAGTGAATCTTGCCAAAAGATCCCATTGTATCAAAAAGCATGTTGGAGCAGTTCTCACCAAAGAAACAAGGATCATTTCGATAGGATATAATGGTCCACCTTCCGGTACACATAATTGTGATGAGGAGTTTCCAATAGATGGATGTGCTAGAGATAGCAAAGGAAGTTGTACTCTTGCACTTCATGCAGAACAGAATGCAATTCTTTATGCAGTCAAAAATAACACTTCTGTAGAAGGATCTACTCTCTACGTCACACTTGCACCATGCTTGGCTTGTGCTAGAATTATATTTTCTATGGGAATTAAGCGTGTAATTTTTATGTATTCCTACGCTGAATATAAAGGCTTGCCTTTTGATGAAGGGCTTGAGTTTTTAAAGAAGTTTGGTGTTGAAGTCCATAAATATGAAAAGGATATCAAGTTTGAGGATAATCTGATTTAAAGGAAATTAACTTCTGTAAGAAGCGAAATTCCAAATTTTTCTTCTATAGAAGCTTGAATTTTTCTGCTCAACTCTGCAATTTCTTGACCATCACCATTGCCGTAATTTACCAATACCAAAGGTTGAAGTTTGTGGACTCCAATATTCCCAAAAGTTTTTCCTTTCCAGCCTGCCTGTTCAATCAACCATGCTGCGGGAATTTTAATCCCTTCATCGTTTGGAAAACCTGGAACAGTAGGGTTTTCTGATTTTATTTTCTCGAACATTTGTGGTTCAACAGTTGGATTTTTGAAAAAGCTTCCAGCATTGCCGATTACTTTGGGATCAGGAAGTTTACTTTGTCTGATTTTGATCACTGCATCAGAAATAGACTTGATAGAAAGATTTGTGACTTTCATTTCCTCAAGCGTCTGAGCGATTGCCCCATATTCTGTGTGGTAAACCGGCTTCTTTTTTAATCTGAACTCAACTCTAGTGATAATATATTGATCTTTGAGATCATTTTTGAATATGCTTTCTCTGTATCCAAATTGACAATCTTCCCAATGAAATATTTCTTCTTTTCCAGTAGTTCTGTGGATGGCTTTTAGACTTTGAAAAACTTCCTTGATTTCGATTCCATAAGCTCCTATGTTTTGCATCGGAGAAGCGCCAACCGTGCCAGGAATCAAAGAAAGATTCTCCACACCAGCCAGGTTTTTTTCTATGCAATAAAGTACAAATTCATGCCAATTTTCACCAGCTCCTACTTCTATAAAAACCTCTTCATCAGTTTCTTTTGTGATTTGTATCCCTTTGATTTCGATTTTCAAAACGACTGCTTCCAGATCTTTGGTCAACAAAATGTTACTTCCTCCTCCCAAAACAATTAGAGGGAGGTTTAATTCTTTAGCTTTATCCAAGGCTTGTAGAATGTCCTTTTCTGTTGTTGCTTGAATAAAAAATTTGGCTTTTTTGTCAATTCCAAAAGTATTGAATGGTTTTAAAGAAATGTTTTCTTGTATATTCATGGCTGAAAATTATACCTGCGAATTAAGTAAGATTTTGTGCAAATAGAAAGGAGAGGTCTATATTTCGAAAGCTATTAAAATTAAGACTCTATGAAAGAAATGGTTATCAATGGCGTGAGAATTAGGCCAGGGCAAACTTTAAATATTGAAATTGCGATTGCTAGACTGCCTACACACACCTTAATTGATCTTCCCATATTTATCAAAAGAGCCAAAGAAGATGGTCCTGTTGTGCTTATTTCAGGGGGAGTTCATGGTGATGAAATCAATGGAATAGTAGCAGTAAAGCGAATGTTAGAAGAAGATTTGATTTCGCCATTGAAGGGAACCATCATTTTTATTCCTCTTGTGAATGTTTATGGGTTTTTGAGCAATTCCAGAACTTTTCCTGATGGACGAGATTTGAATAGAAGTTTTCCAGGAAGCAAAAAGGGGTCTTTAGCTTCTCAAATTGCCTTTATCTTGACAAATGATATTATTCCCTTGATAGATTACGGAATTGATTTCCATACTGGTGGTCGGATGCTTTCTAATTTTCCACAGGTTCGTGTGGACTATAGAGATAAGAAAGTTTTGGAATTGGCAAAAGCTTTTGGGACACACTTTATATTGAATTCTCCACATATTGATAAATCCTTCAGGAAGGAAGCATACAAGAAAAGAAAGCATATCATGGTTTATGAAGGTGGTGAATCCATGCGTCTAGATGATTATGCAGTAGAGGAGGCTGTTGCAGGCACGAAGAGGCTGTTGGCTCACCTTGGGATGATTGAGAGAGATTCTGAGCCTAAGGATACCATCATGATTTCAGAAAGCTCTTGGATGCGGGCAAAGATTTCAGGGATTTTTACTTCCACCGTTCAGTTGGGTGATTCTGTGAAAAAAGGTCAAATATTAGCGAAAATTTCAGATCCTTATGGCAAAGTAAAAGTCCCAGTGAAATGCACTTCTAATGGCTACGTTGTTGGCTTGAACAATAATCCTGTAGTAAATGCGGGTGATGCCTTGGTTCATGTTGGTAAGACAGCAAGCTAAGTCTAGAAAGGATATCCTATTCCTATATTGAAGACTGTTTGTCCAGGTTCTCCGAGAAAACCTTTGAAAAAATTACCTAAAATTAATCTATTTCCTTCTGGCCTCGCAGGGTCTATTGCTTTTACTCCCATATCTAATCGAAGAACAAGAAAATCAAAATCCATCCTTAAACCTATACCTGTTCCTACAGCAAGTTCTTTGTAGAATCTATTAAATTTAAAATCTGCTCCAGGTCGGGTAGGGTCTTCTTGAAATGTCCAGCTATTTCCAATGTCAACAAAAAATGCTCCATCAAAATAGCCATAAAGCTTTTGTCTTAATTCGAACATTCCCTCAAATAAAATATCTCCAGGCTGCTCAAATCTGTAATCAAAAGAGCCATTTTCGTTTATCGGTGGTGTATATGAACCAGGTCCTAATCTACGTGGCTGCCAAGCTCTAATACCAGTACTTCCTCCCGCAAAGAAGTATTTTTCATAAGGCAAAACTCCATCACTAATTCCATAAGGTTTTGCTAATCCAAGATTCAAACGGTAAGCAAAAGTTCGTTTACTTGAGATTGGAATATATCGTCTAAAATCAGCTTGGAATTTTAAAAATTGGAAATATGCTAAACTCCTGTTTTCTAATAAGCTTCTATCCACAAAATTCAATGTTGTCCCTCCACTTTCAATAAATATTCGAAGTAATGAAGCATTGTTTTTTTGGAAAGTTCCATATTGATTAAAATTTACTACGACCTGACCTGACATGCTACTAACGTAGGAGGGAAGGAAGGAATTGATCAAGTTATTCCCCTGATTTTGAAAATCTTCAAGGATAATTCTGAAATCATCACTTAAGCTTGATCTGATGAAATTTGCATCCAATAAGTTGAAAGTAAACTGCTGTCTAAGATTTCTTGTATTCCAATTGTAAGCTAGTATCCCATTGACACTTTCCCTGGTATATTCTGGTCGATCGACATAATTATAACCTACTAATGTTCTTGTTCGCGGATTGTAACGTCCAAATTTCTCTAAAGAGGATCTATTGATTGGGATCAAAAATTGAGGAAAAATAATCGATGCTGATGTATTGAGCTCTCTCGACCGAAACACACCACCTTCTCCTGTGGCTGAAACTACGCCCTCAAGACCTGCTCGAAAATTGAATTCAAAAATTTCAGCTCCTCTGAATAAATTTCTATTTCTCAAAGAATGGCTAAAAAATGGACCCGGAACTTGCTCTGTAATGCTAGCACCAAGTTGATTTGTGATTAAGTATTTTTGATTAGGTTGAGTGAAAATTCTCGGTCTCAAGACATCACCAAGAGTATCAAATGAAATATTCACAAATCTGAATAAATCTAAATTTGCTAATTGCCTTTGTGTTTCTAATACATCCGTCTTATTGTAAAGCGCACCTTTGCTCAAGAAAATTCTAGAGGAAATGATTTTTTCTGAGTATCGATCCCTGTAAATTTTAAATTTGATGTCCTGATAAGTCGATTCTGCTTCTTCGTCAAAGATCAAATCAGAAGGAGAATCTATAGAAAAATAAGTAGAGTCTAAAGTGTAAACTTTATGAAAATCTTCAAATTCTGGTTTTCTAATCAGTTGCTCAATTTCAACAGTTTTATTTAATGTGTCTTGATAGACATTATATTCTATGTATGATTTCGAAAAAGTATAGTACCCGTTGTTTTTTAAGAAATCCTCTACTCTTTGCCTTTCTCTCGAAAGCTGGGCTTGTTCATATCGAGACTTAACTTTAATTTCTGTTTGATTGCTATTTTTGTTTAGTAGCTGATAGATATTTTCATCATCAGATCGGAAAAAAACAGAATCAATAATGTAAGGCTCATTTTCAATGACCTGATAGGTGACATAAGCCTTTTTTCCTTTTGTCTTTACATCATAATTCACATAACTATCAAAAAAGCCGTTATTAGACAGGTTGAATGACATTTGTCTTTTGGAATCTTCTGTAGCTACGCTGTCTAAGATAACCCGAGCATTTCCGGTACGCATGAAAAAATTGCCAAACTCTAATTTCTTATCGTAAGAAGTAATTTGACTGTTTATTTTGTTGTATCTCTTGACTTCTTTCCTTGAAAGTTCTATACCTTGATTCTGCTTTTCTAGAAGAGCATTTCTTTCTTCAAATAGTTCCTCTCTCTTATTAATAATTTTCGTGCTATCAAAAGTCAAGAGACCAAATCTATAAATTGCAACACCAATAGAGGTGTTTAAAAGTGGAATTCTAGTATTTGGTGTTTGTTTGATCAACCGAGTTAAGGCGTCCTTATCGCTTTTTTCAATCCCTTCTATCTTAGCTTGGTAGACGACATATTCATTTTCTTTCAAGCCTTTGGTCAAAGAACATGAAGAAATCAAAAAGAGTAGAAAAAGAAAGTTTATATATTTGACCTTATTCACTATTATATCGGCACCGAATGTTGAGCAAAAATACGCTTAAGTTTATTAAATCCTTGCAGCAGAAAAAATTCCGTAAACAAGAAAACGCATTTTTTGTGGAAGGTACTAAAAATGTAACGGAATTATTAAACTCAGATTTCGAAATCTCACATCTCTTGTACACTGAAAAGTTTGCTTTAGAACATTCAAGTATGCTCAAGAAATTCAAAGGTGAATCCTATTTAGTTAATCAAAACACGCTGCAGGCAGCAGGATCTTTTCAAACCAATGATTCTGCTTTGGCAGTAGCAAAAATCAAAGAAAATCATCTTCCAAAGATTTCAAGTAAGGATCTTGTTTTGGCTTTGGATGATGTCAGAGATCCAGGAAATTTGGGCACAATCATAAGAATTGCTGATTGGTATGGGATTCGCAATATCATTTGTTCGAACGAATCAGCAGACTTTTACAATCCAAAGGTATTGAATTCTAGTATGGGAAGTTTTACAAGAGTAAATGTTTCATATACAGATCTGTATGAATATTTACTTCAAGTTAATTCTCCAATATTTGGGGCTTTTTTAGAGGGAGAAAATATTCACCAATCCCAATATTCTCCGTCAGGTGTGATAGTCATGGGAAATGAATCAAATGGGATTTCTGATCAGATTGGGAAATTAGTGACTCAAAGAATTACAATTCCAAGATTTGGAGATGCAGAGTCATTAAATGTAGCTATTGCTACTGCTATCATTTGTGATAATTTCAGAAGGTCTTAAGGGAATTTTAATTATGTCAGCTTTATTCGGGAATCTAAAAAAGGTCGGTCTTAATACTTTTTTCTTCTTATTGATAGGTGTAATTTTTCTAGCTAAGATATTCCCTGACTGGGGAACGGAAGCTAGTCCTATTCCGCTTAAACCGATAACAGGAGTAGGGATTTCGGTGATTTTCTTTTTCTATGGAGTCAAGTTAAATCCACGGAAACTGATTCAAGATTTAGCAAATTGGAAATTACACTTGGTTGTTCAAGCTACTACTTTTTTGATATTCCCACTTGTTATCATTTTTCTATATTCTATTTGGGGAGATGAAAATTCCTATTTGTGGTTAGGTACTTTTTATTTGGCAGCATTGCCATCAACTGTATCTTCATCTGTAGTCATGGTATCACTTGCTGGAGGAAATCTTCCAGCAGCGATTTTCAATGCAAGTATTTCTAGTATGGTGGGGATATTTATTACTCCAATTTGGATGGAACTACTGCTTCCTGACTCTGCGGTCGCTTTTGATTTGACAGATACCTTTATCAAGTTGAGTTTGCAAGTGCTTCTTCCTTTGATCTTTGGACTCTTCCTTCATCATTTACTTAATAATTGGGTAAGTAAAAATTCAAAATCTTTAAAGAACTTGGATCAATTCATCATTTTGTTGATTGTATTTACAGCTTTTGCTGAATCCTTTGCTGAGAAAATGTTTGATGGAAAGACCGCGGCAGAGTTGATAACTTTAGGTGCTTTAATGCTTTCGTTTTTCTTATTGATGATGCTTTTAATGCATATAATCGCAAAAGCCTTGAAATTCAATGATGCTGATAGAATCACAGTCCTTTTCTGTGGGAGTAAAAAATCATTGGTGCAAGGAGCTGTAATGGGGCGAGTGATGTTTCCGGACCCGATGATTTTTGGAGTTATTTTGCTGCCTTTGATGATTTACCACGCTTTGCAATTGATTGTAGGCTCTGCTATTGCGCAGAGGTTAGGAGATAAGTATAAAATGTTGAACAAAGAATAAATTAAAGATGTATTTAAATATTTATCAAATAGATGCTTTTGCCGAGAAGGCTTTTGAAGGGAATCCTGCTGCTGTGATTCCTTTGAATTCTTGGTTGCCTGATGAACTGATGCAGCAAATTGCGGAAGAAAATAACCTTTCTGAGACTGCTTTTTATATTCCTGATGGAGAGGGTTTTCAGATTCGTTGGTTTACTCCAGGCGTTGAAGTGGACCTTTGTGGTCATGCTACTTTAGCTACTGCGCATGTGATTTTTCAGCATCAAGGCTTTTCAGGGAAATTGATCAAATTTCTTTCTCCAAGATCGGGTGTTTTAGAAGTTGAATTAGAAGCTGATGGACAAATGACTTTAAATTTTCCGACTGACAAAATACAGCAAATTGATATTCAGGAAGAAGTCATTGCAGGTTTTAGTGAACATCCAAGAGAACTTTGGAGAGGTTTGAGTGATTTTATTTTGATATATGATAATCAAAGTCAAGTTCAAAATATGAAAGTTGACCTTAGCGAATTGGCTAAAGTAGAGACAAGAGGCTTTATCATAACCGCTCCAGGTGATCAAGTGGATTTTGTTTCTAGATGGTTTGGTCCAAGAGTTGGTGTAAATGAAGATCCTGTTACTGGTTCTGCTCACACTTCACTGACACCATTGTGGGCAGAAAAGTTGAGTAAAAATGATTTGACTGCGGTTCAGTTATCTAAGAGAACTGGGAAACTTTCTTGTAAAATGCTCGGTGAAAGAGTAAAAATAAGTGGGAAAGCGGTTACTTATATGTTAGGTAAAGTTGAAATCTGAAACTAACTCAGTCTTAACTAGCAAATCCTGTCTGGTTTTCAAAACCGGACAGGATTTTCATTTTTGTAGCCAAATTTCCTTAAGGCACCAAATAAATGAATGCATTGACATTCATACCCGCTCCAACAGAAGCAAATACAAGATGATCTCCTGAATTGATCTGATGCCCTTCAAGTTCGCCTTTGATGATCATGTCATAAAGAATCGGAACAGTGGCCACAGAGTTATTTCCCAATTTAGAAATTGTCATGGGCATGATTCGAGAAGAATCTGTTAAAGGCAAATCAAATAATTTAAAGGTTCTCTGAATAATGGCTTCATCCATTTTTGCATTGGCTTGATGGATCAGCACTTTTTTGATTGATGTTAGAGGAACACCTGACTTTTCAATTGTTTCTTTGATCAATTGAGGTACTGTATTCAAAGCATATTCGTATAGTTTCCTCCCGTTCATTTTCATAAAAAGTGTATCATCAGCAAATTCAGGATGATAGGATATATCCATTTTGAGAAAATGAGCTTCATTCAAAGTATCAGTTCTAGTTTTATGACATAAAAGTCCAATAGGACTAGAAGATTCTTTTGCTTGTAAAACTACAGCTCCGGCTCCATCAGAATAAATCATGCTATCTACATCATGCGGGTCAGCTATTCTAGAGAGGTTTTCCGCCCCAATAACCAAAACTGATTTGGCATCGCCAGATTTGATGTAATAATTTGCCTGAATGATTCCTTGAACCCAACCTGGGCAACCAAATGGCAAATCATAAGCAACACAATCTGGATTTTCGATCTTCAATAAGTGTTTTACTCTTGAGGCCAAAGTAGGTACCATGTCAGATTTGACATTATTATGAAGGATATCACCAAAATTATGTGCAACAATAATATAATCTAATGTTTCTGGGTCAATATGGGCAGAGGCTATGGCTTTTTCAGCAGCAAAAAAAGCCATGTCGGATGTATTGTACTCTGAGCTGAGATATCTTCTCTCTTGAATATCAGTGATTTCTTGAAATTTTCTTACTATCTCAGGAACTGGTTTTGCGAGAACTTCCCCTTGGTCGTTGGTAAAAGTTCGATTGAAGAATTCTTCATTTTTTACAACTATTTCAGGAATATATTTACCAGACCCTGTAATTATTGAATAAATCTGCATATAATTCTATTGGTAGGTGAAGATTTGTTAATAGATCGAAATTTAGAAAGAATATCTTAATTGGGCTCAAAAAAACAAAAATTGTAATTAATTTCTTTTTGAAACTGCCTGTCCACTCTCAATAAATTGTAAGAGTATTTTCAGTTTTTCCTCTTGTTTAAAAATTTAAAGTTTAAATTCAAAAATTATCTTCAAACATAAATCTATTTGAAAGGCTTAATACGTAAATCAATAAATTTTAAAACTATGAAAACATACTACAATCCTGAAGACCTTAAAAAATTTGGCAAAATCGGAGAATTTCAGAAATCCATGGCTGATAAATTTTTCGACTATTATGGAGAGGTTTTTAAAGAAGGCGCATTGACTGCCCGTGAAAAATCTCTAATTGCATTGGCTGTCGCTCATGCAATTCAATGTCCATATTGTATCGATGCTTATACTGTAGATACAATGGAAAAAGGCTGTGATGAAGAACAAATGATGGAAGCCGTTCATGTAGCAGCTGCAATTAGAGGTGGCGCTTCCTTAGTTCATAGCACGCAAATGATGAATAAAGTAAAAGAGATTTCTATGTAATCTCCGACGAATTAGATCAACCAACCAATGAAATCATTAAAAGCACAACAACATCCACTTTCAAAAATTGAGTATGAACTGGAAGTCTTAGATGCTCCGATAAATGGTGTCAGTTTTGCCGATAAGCTTGCTGAAACCAATCTTTTTCCTCTCAAACCTACTCAAATCGATGTCTTACAGATCAATATGGGTAAAATGTGTAATCAAGTTTGTAAACATTGCCATGTAGATGCTGGACCTGATCGCAAAGAAATTATGACTAGAGAGACCATGCTTGATTGTCTTGAGGTTATCAAAAAAGGAAAAATCAAATCTGTTGATTTGACAGGCGGAGCTCCTGAAATGAATCCTGAATTTAGATGGTTTATAGAAGAAATTAGAAAAATAAGCGCTGAGGTTCAAATTATTGTCAGATGTAACTTGACCATCATTTTGGCTAATCCAAAATACCACGATCTCCCTGAGTTTTACAAAAAGCATAAAATTGAAGTCGTTTCTTCACTGCCATATTTCACAGCTGTGAAGACAGATTCACAAAGAGGTGATGGGGTTTTTGAAAAATCAATTAAAGCCTTAAAAATGCTCAATGAAGTTGGGTACGGAATGGAAAATTCTGATTTGGTTTTAAATCTTGTTTATAATCCATCTGGAGCTTTCTTGCCAGCAGCGCAGGAAGGTTTGGAATTGGAATTCAAAAAGCGCCTCAAAAATGGATATGAAATTGATTTCAATTCCTTATTTACTATCACTAATCTTCCCATAAGTAGATTTTTAGAGTATTTGCTCAGATCAGAAAACTACGATAGTTACATGGAAAAGCTTTTAGAAGCATATAATCCTGTAGCAGCTTCCAATGTCATGTGTAGAAATACCATTTCTGTTGGCTGGGATGGTTATTTGTATGATTGCGATTTCAATCAAATGTTGGAATTAAAAGTGGCAGCTCCGTCTAGTCAGCATATTTCTGAATGGAATCAGCAATCACTACTTGAAAGAGAAATTATTTTAAAACAACATTGCTTCGGCTGTACAGCTGGGGCTGGTTCTAGCTGCGGGGGAGCAACAGCTTAATACCTATGCAATCGAAAAAAGCACTGATTGTTTTTCAGAAAAATCCTGTTCTTGGCAAAGTAAAAACTCGAGTTGCTGCTACTCTTGGAGAGAAACAAGCTTTGGAAATTTATTTGCAGCTTTTGAGACATACTTACAAGATGATCAATCAGCTACAAGAAATAGATACATTTATCTATTTCAGTGAAAAGATAGATTCAGATTTGGATGAGATTTTTGTCGAAGAAGTTCAATTCCGTGTTCAAAATGGAGCTGACTTAGGTTCAAGGATGAAAAATGCATTCGAAGAGGTTTTCAATGAAGGTTATGAAAAAGCAGTAATTATTGGGACAGATTGTCCTGAAATCACTGTATCTATTATTCATGACGCTTTTGAGAAACTTGATCTAACAGATGTGGTTTTTGGCCCGGCAGAAGATGGTGGATATTATCTTTTAGGAAAGAAAAAAATTGATTCAGCCCTTTTTGATAATATGACTTGGAGTCACAAAAATGTTTTATCTGACTCTATCAAGCGCTTAAATTTAAAACAACAAACTTTTACACTTCTTGAAATGCTTTCTGATATTGATAATGAAGCAGATTGGGAGCGATACAAGAATTTAATTTCACAAACTTTATGAGTAATTACTTAGATGCAACAGTTGACGTCTACAGAGACGCTGCACTCAAGCCTGATGTTGGTTTATGTTGTACCACAACACCAATTTGGCAGTTTCCGGGATTGAAGATTCCTAAAATCATGCAAGAGATGAATTATGGATGTGGAAGCACAGTTCATTTTGCTGATTTGGTCAACAACCCCAATGTGCTTTATGTGGGTGTTGGTGGTGGTATGGAAGTACTTCAATTCTCCTATTTCTCTAGAAAAGAAAATGGAGTTATCGGAGTTGATATCGTTGACGAAATGATCAAGGCCTGCGAGGATAATCTTGAAATCGCCGAAAAAGAAAATGATTGGTTTAAAAAAGAGTTTGTTTCCATCAGAAAAGGCTCTGCTCTAGCATTACCAATTGAGGACTCAAGTATCGATGTAGCTGCTCAAAATTGCCTTTTTAATATTTTCACCAAAGATGATTTGGCTTTAGCTTTGAAGGAAATGTACCGAGTTTTGAAGCCACATGGAAGATTGGTTTTGAGTGATCCTGTCACTGAGCAACCTATGCCAAAATCATTGAGAAATGATGATAGGTTAAGGGCTTTGTGTTTAAGCGGCTCACTTTCACTGAAAGAATATCTTCAAATGATCACAGATGCAGGTTTTGGAACTGTTGAAATCAGAGCCAAAAGACCGTATCGTGTTTTGGATCCTGGTCACTATTATACTCCTGAAATGATTTTCTTGGAGAGCGTTGAAGTCTGTGCGATCAAAGATCCAATGCCAGTTGATGGGCCATGTGTTTTCACAGGAAAAGCAGCAATATACTTCGGTTCAGAGGAGTACTTTGATGATCAAAAAGGACATGTTTTGATGCAAAATCAGCCACTTTCTGTATGTGATAAAACGGCTGGTGCCATCAAAGATTTAGGAAGATCAGATATTTATATTTCTGAATCGACTTATTTTTACGATGGAGGGGGTTGTTGTTGATAGAAATTTGATGAAATTGTAGGCTTAAATCTTGCTTTATAATTTCTTATGATGAAATATACATTTATTCTGATCACCCTGCTATTGAGCTCTTTTCAGTCCTTGCAAGCGCAAGAAAAAATGGAATTTGAGATTTCAGTAGCAGGGTTTTCCATTGGGGAAATGCAGGCTGTCAAAACTCAAAAAGGGGAGGAGTCTTTCTATGAAATCACAAGCGAAGTGGGGTTTTGGTTTTTTGGAAAAGTTAATGTCGATTATTCGATCAACTCCTACTACAAAGGAAATCAGTTAATTGAGGCAAAATCAAGAACTGTATCAAATAAAGGTAATTTTGCATCCGATATCAACTGGAAGGATGGGAAATATATCGTAGAGGCGACAAGCTATAAATACGAAAAAGACACGGTTATCAATCATCCAATATTTTTCAGTTCAGCTGCACTTTATTTCGAAGAACCTAAAAACCATAAATTATTTATGGCTGAGAATTTTGGACTACCTTCTAAGATTACGAAATACAGTGATCACTATGAGGTGAATGTAAATGGAAATAGAAATAAATTTTATTACATCAATGGCAAATTCGATAAAGCCGTGATGGAAAGCCCAATCAAAAACTATGTAATCAAGCGGAAATAACTTTTATGATGATCAGTATTATTATTCCTGTTTTGAATGAGGAAGAGAATTTGAGAAAATTGATTCCTTTAATTTTTCAAATTTCAACAGAAAATCAATTTGAAATAATTGTAGTAGATGGTGGAAGTACTGATGATACTACTCTAATTGCAAAGTGCCTCGGAGCAAAAGTTGTCCAATCACCTGTAAAAAGCCGCGCTGCACAAATGAACCTTGGTAGCCAAATTGCCACTGGTGGAATTTTTTATTTTGTCCATGCTGATACAGCTTTACACCGAGATTTTGAAAATGATATAATTCAGGCACTTACAAATGGAATAGATGCAGGCTGCTACAGGTATCAGTTTGACTCCAATAAAGTCTTGCTAAAAATGAACGCTTGGTTTACAAAATTTAATGGTATATTGGCAGGAGGAGGCGATCAGACGCTATTTATCAAAAGAGAAGTGTTCGAAGCTCTTGGTGGATTTGATGAAAAATATACCATCATGGAGGACTTTGAATTTGTGGGTAGATTAAGGAAAAAACATCAGTTTCAAGTCTTGCCAAAAAGTATAGTGGTCTCTGCAAGGAAATACGAAACCAACTCTTGGTTAAGAGTTCAGTTAGCCAATCTTACTGTTTTCACTTTGTATTTTTTGAAAAAATCACCTGATTCGCTCAAATCTATTTACTAGAAGAATGCTAAATTATCGTTAAGAAATCTATTGATTGAATATGAGTCAAAGTAATGGAAACCTTCCCATTGTCACGGGAATTCAACAAGTTGGAATTGGAGTGGCAAATGCAAAGGAGGCTTGGGCTTGGTACAGAAATTTTTTTAAAATGGACGTACCTGTTTTTGAAGATGCCGCCACAGCAAATCTAATGACAAAATATACCTCAGGAAAAGCACAGGAGCGCTTTGCAATTTTGGCTTTGAATATGCAAGGTGGTGGTGGTTTCGAAATTTGGCAATACACGAAGAAAACTCCTGTTGCACCAAAGTTTGAATTGAGCTTAGGTGATTTAGGGATTTTTGCTGTTAAAATTAGAACCCGAGATATTCAAAAAACTTATGACTTTTTTCTTAAAGAAGGGGTAGAGATTTTATCCAAACCTCAAAAATCTCCCTGTGGAAGGTCACATTTCTACGTCAAAGATCCTTATGGAAATGTCTTTGAAATGATTGAAAGTACTTCCTGGTTTAAACTTAATCAAGACAATACAGGAGGTGTAGCAGGTGTTTCGATTGGGGTGCGTGATATTGACAAGGCATTGAAATTATACCAAGGAATCTTGGGATATACCACAATCAAATCCGATGAAACAGATTCCTTTGAAGATTTGAAGCAGCTTCCTGGAGGAAAAGAAAAGTTCAGAAGGGTCTTGATTAATAGATTAGAGAATAGAGTAGGGGCATTCAGCAGATTACTTTGCAAAACTGAAATCGAGCTTTTCGAATTGAAAGAGAAAGAACCCAAAAAGATTTTCGAAAATAGAGATTGGGGAGATTTAGGCTTTATCCACGTGTGTTTTGATGTCACAGGCATGAAGCAATTGGAGATGAAGTGTGCAGAAACTGGCTTTCCTTTCACCGTTGATAGCAGCAATAGTTTTGATATGGGGAAAGCCGCGGGACATTTTTCTTATTGCGAAGATCCGGATGGCACGTTGATCGAATTTGTAGAAACGCACAAAATTCCCATCATGGAAAAATGGGGTTGGTTTTATAGCTTGAAATCAAGAAAAGCTGAAAAACCACTTCCCAATTGGATGTTTACCTTTATGGCATTGAACAGAAAGAAATAAAAAAGGAGGCTGTCCAAAAAGTAAGGACAGCCTTTTTTTTGCTGTTTTTAATCTAAAATATTATCTTAGAGTTGCATAAAAAACAAGCAATGGCTAAAGTAATATTTAAATCGCAATCGATCAATACTCCGGAACTTTTTCCGATAAATATTTTTGACAAAATCCCAGAAAACCATCCTGTTCGCTTAGTAGATCAAGTTGTCAATTCATTGGATATCAATACCATTCTTAAGAAATATAAAGGAGGTGGCACCTCGGCTTACCATCCCAGAATGATGCTTAAGGTTTTGTTTTACAGTTATTTGAGCAACACTTATTCTTGTCGAAAAATAGCAAAAGCACTCACCGAGAACATTCATTTTATGTTTATTTCAGGCAACTCAACCCCTGATTTTAGAACTATCAACGATTTTAGAGGAAAGATTTTAAAAGAGAACATCAAAGATTTATTTGCCGAGGTAGTCAAAATGCTTGTGGAAATGAAATACATAAGTCTTGATATTCAGTATATCGATGGAACAAAGATAGAAGCCAAATCCAATAAATATACCTTTGTTTGGCGCGGTTCTATAGAGAAATACAAAGAAAAACTCGAAGTAAAAATCAATAGTATTTTATCCGATATCGAAAATAGTATAGCATCAGATAACCAAGAAATTAACAAAGAAGAATTGCCAAAAAAAATAAACTCGGAAGAGTTAAAAGAGAAATTGGCTGAGCTAAATAAAAAACTCAAAGAGCCAAACAAAAAAACAGCCAAAGAGCTTCAAAAACTTCAAGAGGAACATCTGCCAAAACTCGAAAAATACGAAAAAGATTTAGTGGTTTTAGGCAATAGAAACTCCTATAGCAAGACTGATCCTGACGCTACCTTTATGAGAATGAAGGAAGACCATATGAAAAACGGACAGTTAAAACCTGCATACAACCCTCAGATATCCACAGAGAATCAATTCATTACAAACGTAACCATCCATCAAACACCTAACGACACTACGACTTTAAAATCCCATCTGGAGGAATTTGAAAAAAGGTATCAAAAACAAAGCAAAACAGTGGTGGCCGATGCTGGTTATGGAAGTGAAGAAAACTACGAAATGCTCGAAAATAAAGAAATAACAGCCTATGTAAAGTATAATTATTTTCACAAAGAGCAGAAGAAAAAAATGAAGGGCAACCCGTTTCTTGTCCAGAATTTGTTCTACAATATACAACAGGATTTTTATGTGTGTCCAATGGGACAAAGAATGGAGAACATTGGAAGTGGAAAACGGACATCGGCCAATGGATACGAATCGCAAGTGTTTTATTATCAAGTAAGAAGATGTAGTGGATGCCCACTTAGAAGTTTATGCCATCAAGCCAAAGGAAACAGAACAATAGAAGTAAACCACCGACTGAACCAATTAAGAGCCAAAGCAAAAGAGCTCCTTAACAGTGAAAAAGGACTCGAGCATCGCAGTAAACGCCCAATAGAAGTTGAAGCCGTCTTTGGACAGCTAAAAAGCAACAATAAATTTAATCGATTTACCTTTAAAGGATTAGATAAAGTAGAAATGGAGTTTCTATTGATGGCTATTGGACACAATTTTAGAAAAATGGTGGCAAATAACAATAAAAAGCACAAGACCCATATAAAATTTTCTGTGCGAGTTCGAAATAGACTTACAGAAGTCGAAATTTACCTTTTTAAAACCGAAACAGAATATTTTTTCATAAATCAACCAACGAAAAATCAATCCCTAAAATTTGCTGCATAAAAAAGGCTGCCCTTTTCGGACAGCCTCTTTTATATTTTCAAATACCTTATGAAGAAAGTTAATTTTACATATGGTGCCGCTGTTGACCGTCGACAGTCGACTATACCTCACTTTTTCCCATCCATCATCACCTCCTGATTTTTTAAAATATCCATTGCAAAACTCGTCATCGCTTTGATCCCTGTTTTGATGGTAGGTTCTGGGACTGGTGCGAAATAGGGACTATGTAATCCCGGAATATCTAAACCCTTTTCCTTTGCTTCTTTGAGAAAATCAGGATCATTGGCTCCTAGGAAGAACATGCTGATAGGAATTTGTCTTTCTTGATTTCCATAAGCACTAAAATCCTCACCGATCATCAAGGCTTTTACTTCTACCAATTTTTCATCATCAAAGTTTCGCTTGAAAACATTCACCATCTGATCAGTCAAAGCTGCATCATTGATCAAAGGCTTGGTAAATGGCTCTCTAATCCAATATTCCGGCATTTTATCCTCTCCCAAACCTGCTGCTCTGGAGTAATTTTCGCTGATTTCTTTGACTCTGCTGATTATTTTTTCTCTTACATCTAAGGAGTAGGTTCTGATTGTCAGTTGCATCATCACTTCGTCAGGAATAATATTGTGAACCGATCCACCATGAATAGAACCCACAGTCACCACAGCAGGATCCGTTGGGGTTAATGTACGGCTTACGATCGTTTGATAAGCTTGAATGATCTGTGCAGACAAAACAATCGGGTCAATCGTCGTGTGTGGAGCTGCACCATGTCCACCTTCACCAAAAATTTTCACATTCATCATATCAACACCAGCCATCAATGGACCGGCTTTATATCCCAATGTTCCCGCAGGTAAAAAAGGATCATCATGCAAAGCAATCGCATAATCAGGATGTGGGAATTTTTCATACAGCCCATCCTTCATCATATTGAAAGCACCGAGACCATTTTCTTCCGCAGGTTGTGCTACCATCAGAACAGTTCCTCTCCAGCTGTTTTTGTAATCCATCATCATCTTGGCAGTGCCGACAAATACAGACATGTGGATATCGTGTCCACAAGAGTGCGTGATAAAGGTTTCTTTGCCATCATTGGAAGTACCTTTTTTGGTAGATGCATACGGCAATCCCGTTTTTTCCTCCATCGGCAAAGCATCCATATCTGTTCTGATTAGGAGAACAGGCCCCGGACCATTTTTGAACATGCCGACTACGCCATAGCCACCAATATTTTCAGTGACTTCATAGCCTAAAGACCTGAGTTCTGAAGCCATCTTTGCGGAAGTTTCTTTTTCCTGCAAGGAAAGCTCAGGGTTTTGATGCAGTTCTTTGTAAAGCTTAACCAAATGAGGATAAAACTGCTCAATAGAGCCGTCCAAATCTTGGGCTGAAAGGCTAAAAGTGATTGCTAGGGTAAGTATAAAACTGAGGTAAATTTTCATGTGTGCTTTTGTTTTGATCAATGAATTAACAAAAAAATTCCTGATTAGGCGATATGTTTTTACTTTCGTGGTATTAAATCTCTTTTTTCTATGCCTATTATTTCAAACTCTACTTACGGAAGACCCCCAAGACATCTTTTCAATGGACATTTGGAAACCATCATTCCAAGTATTTTTAGGAAAATAGAAGGAGTAACTTACAAGCGAGAAAGAATTGCCACCCCAGATGGGGATTTTTTGGATTTGGATTGGGCGAGAAATGAAAGCAGAAAGCTGCTGATTATTTCCCATGGATTGGAAGGGAGTTCTGAGCGGCATTACGCCAAAGGATTGGCGAAATTATTCAATCAACATGGATTTGATGCCTTGGCTTGGAACAACAGAACTTGCAGTGGAGAGATGAATTTGCAGCCTATTATGTATCATCATGGTGCTTCGTATGATTTGAATACCGTATTTGAGCACGCAGAAGCAGCAGGCGTTTATGATGAATATTATTTGGCTGGCATCAGTATGGGAGGTGCACAGACCTTGAAGTTCCTAGGTGAAAAAGGGACTGACTTGAATTCAAAAATCAAAAAAGCCGCAGTCTATTCCACTCCTTGCAACTTGACGGATTCTGCTGCTACGCTGTCGTTCAAAGGAAATGGTTTTTACAGAAAGCGCTTTTTGAGTAAGTTGAAGTTGAAAATGCAGCTCAAAGGTGAGCAATTCCCGGGATTGGTAGATTTAGACTTGCTGCAAAGAGTGCAAGATTTCGATACATTTGATACGCATTTTACAGCCAAGCTTCATGGCTTCAAAGATGCAGCTGATTTTTATCAGGCAGTCAGTGCAGACAATTGGATGAAACATATCCAAATCCCAACTTTAATCATCAATGCCCTCAACGATCCCTTGATCCACGACCGCTGCTATCCCATCAAGTTAGCCGAGCAATCACATCATATCTTTTTAGAAATGCCCAAAAGAGGAGGTCACACCGGCTTCCTAGTCAAAGGACAAGAATTCACCTGGGCAGAGATGCGGTTTTTGGAGTTTTTGAATAGCTAAAGAATTCCTACAAACCAAACCAAAATTTCAGAATTTGAATTTTTAGTTTCAACAGATTCAAATATCTTTAAGGATCAAAAAATTTTTAATCAACCCATTGAATGGCTTTTTTCCAAAACTCAGTTCTTAAAAAATACCTTGCAACACAAGATCAACCTCTTGTCAAGGAAGCCTATACAGCTTATCAGAAATATTTTCATCACCCTCAGATTCGGGAAAATATACGAGCGGCCAAAGAAGAACAATTTCAGGAAGGTTTTCTCCGAGAGCTTTTTGTCAATATTCTAGGCTATACCATCAATCCTAACCCGGATTATGACCTGACCACAGAGCTGAAGAATATCAAGGATGCTAAAAAGACCGATGGCGCGATTTTGAAAGACGGGAAGGCTTTGGCAGTTATCGAACTGAAGGGGACGGATACCAAGGACCTGGAAAAAATCCGTGATCAAGCTTTCAATTATAAAAACAATCAGCCTGAATGCGTCTATGTTATCACCAGTAATTTCGAGAAATTACGCTTCTACATCGACAATGCAGTGGATTTCCTGGAGTTCAATATCCTGGCGATGCAGCTGGAGGAATTCAAGGTTTTTTGGCTGCTGCTTCAAAAGGAAAATCTGCTTTCGGGCATTCCCAAAAAGATCAAAGAACAATCCTTACTGGTAGAGGAGCAGATCACCAAACAACTCTACGCGGATTATTCGGCCTTCAAGCAGGAGCTTTGGCAGGATATGGTCAAGTTGAATGCTGGCACTGATGAACTTGAACTCTACAAGAAAAGTCAAAAGCTCTTGGATCGTTTTCTATTTATCTTTTTTGCAGAGGACAAGGGTTTACTTCCGCCTAATTCCATTATGGAAATAGTCACGCATTGGAACAAACTCTGCGATCTGGACGAATACAGGCCTTTGTATCAGATTTTCAAAAAGTATTTTGGGTACTTGAATACGGGGAGAGTTCAGCCGGGGAAGGCAGAAATACATGCCTACAATGGCGGGCTTTTCGCTCCTGATCCGATTTTGGATGCACTGGAGATTTCGGATCAGGTACTTGAAAAGCACGTTCGGAAGCTGACCGAATATGATTTTGAATCCGAGGTAGATACCAATATCCTGGGACATATTTTCGAGCATTCCCTCAATGATATCGAAAATGTCCGTGCCCAACTTGCGGGTGAGGTCGTGGACCGTTCCAAGACCAAGAGGAAGCGGGATGGGGTTTTTTATACACCCAAGTACATTACCAAATACATCGTGGACAATACCCTAGGGAAGCTATGCACGGAGAAAAAAGCGGAACTCGAAATCGTAGACGAGGATTTTGCAGAGGGCAAAAGAGGCAGGCAGAAGAAAACAATTCAACGACTCAAAGAAAAGCTAGATACCTATCGCTCCTGGCTGCTACAGCTGACGATTTGTGATCCTGCCTGTGGATCGGGAGCTTTTCTAAATCAGGTCTTGGAGTTTTTGATGGCAGAGCATCGCTATGTGGATGAACTGGAATCCCAACTCTTCGATTCACCCTTGATCCTTCCCAATGTAGAAAACCACATTCTGGAAAACAACATCTTCGGCGTGGACATCAACGAGGAATCCGTACAGATCGCCCGACTTTCCCTATGGCTCCGCACCGCCAAAAAAGGCCGTAAACTCAGTAGTCTCAATTCCAATATCAAAGTAGGCAACTCCCTGATCGATGATCCCGAAGTAGCAGGAGACTTGGCCTTCAACTGGTCAGCGCAGTTCCCAAAAGTCTTTGCCAAAGGAGGCTTTGATGTGGTGGTGGGTAATCCGCCTTATGTAGATATAAAAGCGCTAGATCCAGAACTTGTAAAAGTTTTATTTAAAACTTACCAAACGGCGGAAAATAGAATCAATCTTTATTCAATTTTTATAGAAAAAGGTTATTACCTTTTAAAGGATAAAGGATTTTTATCATTTATAAACCCCAATTCCATCTTGATTAATTCATCATATACAAAAATCAGGAAATTGCTTATGGATGACATGACAACAATTGTAAAACTTCCTGATAGTGTGTTTGAAGATGCAATTGTTGAAACAGTGATTTTTGAATTTAGAAAAGGTTTTAATTCAGATGTTGTAAATGCATTAGTTTATCCAAAGGATTTAAAAATAAATAGTATCGATAATCTTTTCTTGAAAAAATTTAATAAATCGGGATGGAAGAATAATGATTCCTGTAATTTTAATATTTTTATTAGTCCTGAAATTAATGTTATCCTTGACAAAACCTTAGAAAATTCAGTATTGTTAGAAACTCTTGCAGATTTTACATTAGGAATAACTCCTTATGATAAATATAAAGGACACTCTGAAGATTTAATTAAAAATAGAGATTATCATTCTGACATAAGAATTAATGATACTTATAAACCATTGATTAGTGGAGGAAATATTACAAGATATCATGTATCGAATCAAATTGGAGAATATATAAAATATGGAGAATGGCTTGGAGCAGCACGGGACGAAAGGTTTTTTACTAACCCAAGAATTTTAATTAGACAAATTGTTTCTGGTAATCCTCCAAGAATATATGCTGGATACACTGATGAAGAATTATACTTTACACAAATTGGATTTGGTATTATTCCGAAGCCTAATACTATTGAAATTAAATCTTTACTTGCTATTTTGAATTCCACTCTTATAAATTTTTATCATAAATATTCTTTTCTTGATCTTGAGAAAGAACTATTTCAAAAGATATTAATCGCAAACTGTAAAAGACTTCCAGTTAACATGAAAGTAATTGGGAAAGGAAGTGACCTTGAGACTCCTGCCTCACAGATTATTGAAATGGCTAAAGAATTCAACAAATTGAAAATAAGGTTTATAGAATTATTGGAAGCTAAGTTCCCAATTGAAAAGCTTTCCACCAAACTCCAAAACTGGCCTTCCTTAGATTTCAAGGGATTCTTGGGAGAGTTAAAGAAAGCCAAGGTACAGTTAAGTCTAGCAGAAGAAGCCGAGTGGATGGCCTATTTCAACGAACAAAAATCCAAAGCCCAATCCCTCCAATCCGACATCACCCGCCTCGATCGAGAGATCGATAACCTGGTGTATGAGTTGTATGGCTTGACAGAGGAAGAGATTAGGATAGTGGAAGGGGATTAAAAAATTTGCGACTCAACAAAAAGAAATGACGAGCTGTTACCAAATATTAAAACTACACTTAAGATTTACCAAAATTCTCAGCTTTGGTTTTGTCAACATCGTATTGTTTTTAGCACTAACCTCTTGTGCCTTAGCACAGGAAAATAATCAAATGGTACGTTTTGCAAAAATCAAAGTGGATCCCTTAAAATTAGTAGAGTACACCGCTGCACTCAAGGAGCAAATGGAGATGGCTATCCGTGTGGAGCAAGGTGTCTTATCGTATCAAGCAGTAGCAGACAAAAGTGACCCTACCAACATCACCATATTGGAAATCTATGCCGATTCTGCTGCTTATCAAACGCATATCCTTACCCCTCATTTTCTTAAGTACAAAGAAACGGTAAAAGATATGGTAATATCCTTGGAGCTAGTAGATCTTGATGTAATCGGATTTGTAAGGAAGCCAGACCATTAATTCAGACCATGTAAAAGGATGTCCTTTACTGCCTTGATGTTCCGTTACCTCTAATCGTAGTCCGCGATAGCTATCGGGAGCATCTACGCTTTTATATTTTTTGGAATCCCATTCCCATAAGTTCAACCTCCCGAAATCGCTTCGCTCATCGGGACAGGCCCTCACTGGGTTGTTGCCACGCATCATCATTCATCCTTTTCCCTAGATTTCACCTAGGGCTCCGCCACGGCGGACATGCATTTCGGGATCAGAAATGCAAATCAACATTCTATTAAATTACCGACCACGAAGTGGTCTAACTTTTCAATAACCGCGGGTGAAACCCGTGGAAAATCGATGACATAAAATCCGCCACCTCCCGACTCCAACGGAGTCGAACATTTTACCTCCAGGGGGGTACTTCGGAAGTACCCCCCTCCACTTCGAAGGTGAGTGAGTTCGCCTCGGAGATGAACTCATTGACCTTTTTGCTGAACTAGTTCACCTTTTTGGCGAACTCACTCACCTTTTTGCTCAATTAGTTCGCCTCAGAGATGAACTAACTGAGCTATTTGCTGATCTAATTTGCCTTTTTGGTGAACTCACTGATCTTTTTGCCGAACTAGTTCACCTCAGAGGTGAATTGACTGCCCTTTTTGCCAAACTAGTTCACCTTTTTGGTGAACTCAAGTCTCATAAAGAAGATTTCGTTTGATGAATAGACTAGACCTGTCAGGTTTTCAAAACCTGACAGGTCTCTCTAGCCCTTTGATTTCATAAAAAAAGCCGGACTCTTTCGAATCCGGCTGGTTAGTGTTACAAAATAGACAAATTGCCTTACTCTGCGGGTGCATTTGGCGACCTTCTGCCTTGTCCATTGAAGCGCTTGCGCAGGTCTTCATAGATGGCTTTGGCGTCGGGCACGTTCACCTTGGCGGCTTGCTTGACCGAATTGTAGTAGCTCAGGGCGCTGACATAGGCCTCTGAACCCGCAAGCATGGTGGTGTCGCTGAGGTTGTCAGCGATCTGATTGCAGAGTCGATAGAGGGGAAGTAGTCCACTAATGGCTCGCCAGTCTTTGTCAAACTCCCCTTTGTCCACGAAAGGAGGCAAAAACTGTGGATCATCATTGGCGTACTCGACTACCTTTGCGACGAAAGGTTCCGTGCCATCACTCATCTTGGGAAGTGTTCTCCGCTGATCAGGAGTGAGGGCTATCACATAAGGCGCAAGAATCGACTGCACCTGCTCAAGTGCTGCCTTGGCAGCGGCGAGATCCGCTTCGGGTATCTCAATGGATATTCTGTTTTCCATTTGTAAAAGTTAGTTAAAGTTAAAGAAATGATAAACTGTAAAAACTCTAGGATGAACATAATCAAATCTTTATGAAAAAACAAATTTTAGTCCTCAAGTTTTAGTCATTTTTTGATTTGGATTAAAAAATAGGACATTGAGAAAAAATGCGGTTTTGCTTTTTCTATCATTTTTACCACTGATAGAAAAATAACTTTATAGAAGCCTAAGAGTTAGTAATTTCCCGAAAATTTGAAAAAATGCGTGTATTTAAGGTTGTTTTTATTTTTATGATTCTTCCATTTTGGACTTATGGACAAGCCGAATTGAGAGGAAAGGTAGTGGATGCTCAAAGCCAAGTTCCTTTGGAATTTGCGAGTGTGGCTGTTTACAAAACTCAAGACAGCCTGCTAGTAGAAGGAAGTATCACAGATGAAGCAGGGAATTTTCTGATTGAAAATCTCCTGTCTGGGGAATACTTTTTGAAAATTAGTTTCATTGGTTTTCAGACACTCAATAGTCCAGCTTTTGAACTTACGAAAAATCAAAAGCGAGATTGCCGCTTATCTTCAGTTGGACAAAAAGCTAGATAAGCTTTCTTATGGTGCAGGTCTAAGAATGGAGGCAATGGATAGAGATTTCAATCTTCAAGATCGAGCGGGTACTTTGGACACACTTTATGTTTATGATTATTTCCGACCATTTGCAAGCGCGAATCACCACCCAAAGAGCAGGGGAGTTTTTCACAACGACAAATTATATCTATGAAGTAGATGTGATCGTGCTTAATCTTTCCTTTTCTCTCAATTCCGCCAAGAACAGAGCTAGATTTGTAAAGAGTGAATTTGGTGAAAAGGAGTTTTGATAGGTTTAAAACCTCTTCAAAGCCAATTCACTTACTGTTTGACCAATGGATAAAGAACTTGTGGCAGCAGGCGAGGGGGCGTTGAGGACATTGATGGCATATTGATTTTCTTTGATGCTGAAATCATCCAAAAGGCCGCCTGTTCTGTCGCAAGCTTGGGCACGCACACCAGCACCACCTTCCACCAAATCTGACTCCTGAATATCTGGGATCAACTCTTGCAGCGCTTTTGTGAAAGCAGCTTTAGAAAAAGATCTGTACATTTCTCCAAAGCCTGTTTTCCAGTACTTGGCGGCCACCTTCTGGAAACCTGGCCAAGAGAGAGTTTCAGATAATTCTTTGAAATTGACATCCGAGCGCTTGTATCCTTCCCGCTTGAAAGCCAAAACAGCATTTGGTCCAGCTTCTACACCACCTTTCATCATCCTCGTAAAGTGTACACCTAAGAAAGGGAAGTTTGGATCTGGAACAGGGTAAATCAGGTTTTTGACAAGGTATTCTCGCTCTTTTTTGATTTTGTAGTATTCACCTCGGAAAGGGATTATTTTCACATCCAATTCTTTATCCTGATTCATCTGGGCAACTTTGTCAGAATACAGACCGCCGCAATTGATAATCAGCTTGGTATCAAAATGCATTTTTTTGGTCTCTACAACAGAGTAAGCTTTCAGTGAATTACTTCGAATGACCTCATAACCAAGGAAAATTTCGCCTCCCAAACTTTTGAACTTTTCACCAATGGCAATAGCTACTTTTTTATAATCAACAATCCCGGTCTGTGGAACATGAATAGCCGCTACACCCGCACAATAAGGTTCATATTGCTTCAGCTCGTCTAAGGTTATATGACGAGTTCCTTCAAGGCCATTTTGCAATCCTCTTTCATACAATCCATTCAGAATAGGAATCTGCTCCTTTTGCGTAGCGACTACAACTTTCCCTGTGATTTCATAAGGAATGCTTTCTTCCTCACAGAATTGGATCAGCTGATGATATCCAGCGATACAATTGGTAGCTTTTAGTGACCCAGGTTTGTAATATAGTCCTGAGTGGATAACGCCACTGTTATTTCCAGTTTGATGCTTTGCCAGCTCTTCTTCTTTTTCGAGGATAGCGACCTTAAGCTCAGGTTTTTGCTCTTTTAGTTTCAGTCCTGTGGCAAGTCCAACTATTCCCCCGCCTATGATGATGATGTCGTATAACATGAATTTAATGCTTTAGACAAATATACAGTTGTTTGATAAAAATATAATTGAAAGCATATTTAGATTTTAGTTTAAATCATTAGTTTTGAATATGGGAAATAAAATCATTGGAATCTTTTTGCTATTTATCGTTGGATGTAACAGTCAACCTGAAACAGGAACGGTTACCGAAAAAGATGGAATCACTACAATCAAGGTTGACTTGGATTCAGTCAAAGATGGAAAGTTGACAGATTATTTTGAGCCGGAAATAGAGTATTTACTTTTAAAAGAAGATGAAAATCCCGATTCACAAATAGGAGAAATTGAAAAGCTTATTGGATTCAAGGACAAGATCTATTTATTTGATTCTTACATTGGAAAGGGTGTTCAAATTTTTGATAGACAGGGGAATTTTTTAAAACGGATTAGAAATAGAGGGGATGGTTTGGGTAAGTACATCGAGGTGGCAGACCTTCAAATTGAACAAGACACCATTTACTTATTAGCACACCCAGGGAAAATCATCAAGTTTGATCTTGAAGGAAGTTTTATACATGAAATCAAGATTCCAGTTATGGGCAGGACTTTTTATTATGATATTAATTCCAAACACTTCTTTGTATATAGTGGAGCAAAAGCAGAAAATCTAGTTTCGGAGATTGACCATAAAGGCTCAGTTCTCAAAAGCTATTTTTCATCCCATCCAGATATTTTTTATAGGTCAATGGGAGATCGTGTGAACTTTTACTCCAATAATAATGGATTTTATTTTTCTAGAACTTATTTGGATACCTTATATACTTTTAACCAAAATAAATTTCAGCCTCAAATAATTTTCGATTTTGGAAATGATGCAATGAATCATGAAAAAATGAAGGAAAAGGAATTGGAAATGGATGAAAAAGTATTTTGGGATTATTTTCAAGAAAACTGCGGGGCATCTTATTCTCCTTTTGGTTTTTCAAATTCAAAATACATTTTGAGTAGATTGGAAACAGAAGGTAAGGGCATTGTTTCAATTTTTGATAAGCAGAATAAAACCCATGATTTGGTAAATTTTTACTTGATCAATGATATTGACGAGTCTTTTAATTTTTATCCACCTGTTTATCAATTAGAAAGTAATGAAGTAGCCATAGCACTTCAAGGACCAGCTTTATACAATCAAGCAGTGGCTAAGAAGCAAACCATGTCAGATGAAGATTGGAAAGCTTACCAAGAAGGAAAAGGAAAGGATTTTATAGAAGCAGCTTTTTATGGAAAGGAAACGGAGAATTATGTCTTGATGATCCTGAAAACAAAAAAATAACAAGATCTTCTTAGGTTCAGTCTTTCTAAACCGCCTATGAATTTGCATATTTGCAGGCTGTAATGCATCTGTTTGTATAGATGCGATGTTTCATTAAATGATTAAAAGATAAATGTCTGATCAAAAAATCAACATTACCCTGCCAGATGGTTCGGTAAAGAATTATGACAAAGGAGTTTCAGGGCTACAAATTGCACTTAGTATCAGCGAGGGTTTAGCGAGAAATGTATTGGCAGCAAAAGTAAACGGAGAAGTTTGGGACGCAACCCGACCAATCCATTCAGATTCCACAGTGCAATTATTAACTTGGAATGACAAGGAAGGTAAATCCACTTTTTGGCATTCATCTGCCCATTTGATGGCAGAGGCTTTAGAAGCACTTTATCCAGGTGTGAAGTTAGGAATCGGTCCTTCTATCGAAACAGGATTCTACTATGATGTAGATTTTGGTGATAGAGTTTTCGAAGGTTCTGAATTGGAGAAAATCGAAGCCAAAATGACTGAATTGGCTAGAGAAAAGAATGAATATATCAGAAAAGAGATTTCTAAGTCTGAAGCTGTAGCATATTTTACAGAAAAAGATGATGAATATAAATTAGACCTGTTGCAAGGACTGGATGATGGTACCATCACTTTCTACGAGCAAGGTAATTTTGTAGATCTATGTCGTGGACCGCATATTCCAAACACAGGATTTATCAAAGCGATCAAGCTATTGAATATCGCCGGTGCTTACTGGAGAGGGGATGAAAAGCGAAAAATGCTTACTCGGATTTACGGAGTAACTTTCCCAAAAGCCAAAGAACTGACTGAATATCTTCACATGCTTGAAGAAGCTAAGCGAAGAGATCATAGAAAACTAGGTAGAGAATTGGAGCTTTTCACTTTCTCTGAAAAAGTAGGAATGGGACTTCCTCTTTGGTTGCCAAAAGGAACACTTTTGAGAGAGCGTTTGGTGAATTTCATGAAGCGAGCTCAAGATAAATCCGGTTATCAACAAGTGGTGACTCCGCATATTGGTCACAAGGCGCTTTATGAAACTTCAGGACACTATGAAAAATACGGGAAAGATTCATTTCAACCCATAGCTACTCCAAACGAAGGGGAGGAGTTCTTGTTGAAACCGATGAACTGTCCGCATCACTGTGAGATATACAAGCATAAGCCACGGTCTTACAAAGATCTTCCGATCAGGTATGCTGAGTTTGGAACAGTTTACCGTTACGAGCAAAGTGGAGAATTGCATGGATTGACTAGAGTAAGAGGATTTACTCAAGATGATGCACATATTTTCTGCCGTCCAGAGCAGGTGAAAGAAGAATTTATCAAAGTGATTGATTTGGTGCTTTATGTTTTCAAAGCTTTAGGTTTTGAAGAATATACAGCTCAGATTTCTTTAAGAGATCCTGCAAAAGCTGAGAAATACATAGGAACCGATGAGGCTTGGGACAAAGCTGAAGCAGCCATTATCGAAGCAGCAGCTGAAAAAGGTTTAGAAACAGTCACTGAATTAGGTGAGGCGGCTTTCTATGGTCCGAAATTGGATTTCATGGTAAAAGATGCTTTGGGAAGAAAGTGGCAATTGGGAACGATTCAGGTCGATTATCAATTACCTAATCGCTTCGAGTTGGAATATATAGGTTCTGACAATCAAAAACACAGACCTGTAATGATTCATAGAGCTCCATTTGGTTCATTGGAGCGGTTTGTTGCTGTTTTGATTGAGCATTGTGCAGGGAATTTCCCATTATGGCTTTCTCCTGAGCAAATGACTATTTTACCTATTTCAGAGAAGTTTACGGAATATGCAGAAAAAGTCAAAAGCATGTTGGAAGATCATGATATCATTGGTGCGATTGACAATAGAGATGAAAAGATAGGTAGAAAAATCCGTGATGCAGAGATGAAGAAAATTCCATTTATGTTGATCGTAGGAGAGAAAGAAATGGAAGAAGGAAAGCTTTCAGTGAGAAAGCATGGTGAGGGAGATTTGGGAAGTTTTAGTCCAGAGGAATTTGCTGCCTATTTTAAAAATATCATAGCAACTTCTATCCAACATTAATATTTCAGTTAAAAAAGATTGGGGTTTTTTAAATCCCAAAAATATTTCGATATTTGCAGCCAATTTAATCAACAAAACCATAAATAAATATTTTGAGAGGAAGAGCACCGTTTAGACCAAGACAAGAAGAGCCTTATAAAATAAATGATAAGATCAGGGCGCGTGAGGTAAGAATCGTAGGAGATTTTGTAGAAGGTGGCAATGCCGTTCTATCATTATCTGAGGCAATTAAACTTGCTGAAGCAAATGAACTTGACCTTGTAGAGATTTCTCCGACAGCGAGTCCACCGGTTTGTAAGATCATTGATTACGCTAAATTCAAGTACGAGCAGAGAAAGAAGCAAAAGGAAATCAAAGCCAATGCAGCTAAGACTGTTCTGAAAGAAATCAGATTTGGACCTAACACGGATGATCACGATTTCAATTTCAAATTAAAGCATGCCATCAATTTCCTTAAAGAAGGTTCAAAAGTGAAAGCTTATGTTCATTTCGTAGGTAGAACGATTGTCTTCAAAGAAAGAGGGGAAATGCTTTTGTTGAAATTTGCGCAAGCACTCGAAGAATATGGAGCAGTTGAGCAAATGCCAAAAATGGAAGGAAAGAGAATGTTTCTCTTTTTAGCTCCAAAAGCGACAAAGAAATAATTTTCAACAAACAAATACAGTTATGCCAAAAGTAAAAACCAAATCAAGTGCAAAAAAGAGGTTCAAGCTTTCTGGAACCGGTAAGATCAGAAGAAAGCATGCTTACAAAAGCCATATTTTGACTAAGAAAGATACCAAAAGAAAGAGAAATCTGACTAAAATGGGTATGGTTCACGAGTCAGATGAAGGAAGAGTTAAAGCAATGTTGAGAATCGGTTAATTCAGAGATCAACAAAACAATTAAGGTTAATTATTCACCAGACGCTTTGGTCACAAGTGTAATGCGAAAGCAAAGCCACCAAGAGTCAAAAAATTTATTACTATGCCTAGATCAGTAAACGCGGTAGCGTCAAGAGCAAGAAGAAAAAAAGTATTAAAAGCAACCAAAGGTTACTTCGGAAGAGGTAAAAACGTTTGGACAGTAGCTAAAAACAAGTACGAAAAAGGTTTACAGTACGCTTACAGAGACAGAAAAGCTAAGAAAAGAGAATTCAGAGCTTTATGGATTCAGCGTATCAATGCCGGTGCCAGATTACATGGCATGTCGTATTCACAATTAATGGGAGCATTGAAGAAAGGTGAAGTTGAATTGAACAGAAAAGTTCTTGCAGACTTAGCCATGAATCACCCTGAGGCATTCAAAGCTGTAGTTGAAAAAGTTAAGTAAGTTCGCACTAACTTATTTATGTAAAAAGCCCTGAAATTTTCAGGGCTTTTTTTATTTCCAATTGAATGTGAATCTAATAAAATTTAGTATCTTACAAATGAACAGAAAACCAATCTTTAAAAGCCTGATTTTTCAGGTTTTTAGAATTGGTTTTTTCTTTAATAACAAAAAAAGCCCCAAAAGAGGGGCTTAAGTAGCGAGGACAGGAGTTAAACCTGTGTCCGCTACGCCACGGCGCACAAGCGCGGCGGATATGAATCCTAACTCTTAGAGGTTGTGCAATAAAAAAGCCCCAAAAATGGGGCTTGTAGCGAGGAGCAGGATCGAACTGCCGACCTCAGGGTTATGAATCCTGCGCTCTAACCATCTGAGCTACCTCGCCGAATTGGAATGCAAATATGCTAGGTTGAGTTGTTAAAAACAAGTGTGATTGCTTAAAAAATCATACTTTTTACGAATCAAAATTTTAAAACTATGGTAAAGAACAAGTTTGTTGCTGACTATCAAATAAATACTTCTAGGAAAATTTTATTTCCTTATTTGAGTACCGCAAGTGGGTTGTCCGAGTGGTTTGCCGATGATGTCAAAATCAACGAGGATAAAAATTACATCTTTAGCTATGACGGAGAAGATCATCATGCGAAGCTCGTAGCATTAAGAACAAATATGCATGTGAAATTTGACTTTTATGATCCCAATGATGAAGAGGAAACCGATCATTCTTTTATTGAGTTTAAGCTTGAAGAAAATGAGTTAACCCAAACGATGTTTTTGAGAGTAATAGATTACAGTGATGCTTATGATGACGAAGAGCAAGAATCTATTTGGGGTAGTTTAATAGCTTCTCTAAAAGAAATAATAGGGGGATAATCTGCCTAGGATTTCTTACTTTTGACATCTTATTCAAAAGCCTTAACGTAATAGTTTTGTTAGAGGGGATTACTTCTTCATGAAAAAACTTGATAAATTAATTTTAGGGTCCTTTATTGGTCCCTTTTTGTTGACATTTATTGTAGTAGATTTTATTCTGCTGACGGTAAATATGCTGAGGTATTTCGATGAGATTTTCGGCAAAGGATTAGATTTTGTAGTTTACCTAGAATTGATTAGTTATTTCTTGATCAGTATTTCGCCTATGGCTTTGCCACTGGCTGTTTTGCTTTCTTCCTTAATGACTTTCGGAAATTTAGGAGAGCACTTTGAATTAACGGCTATCAAAAGTAGTGGGATTTCTCTTCTTCGAGCTTTGAGGCCAATAGGGATTTTTGTTGTGATTTTATCTTTTTTAGCATTTTTATCTAATAATTATCTTGTACCTAAGGTCAATTTAAAAACTTTTAGTTTGCTTTATGATATTCGGATGAAATCTCCTGCTTTGGATATAAAAGAAGGAGTATTCTATAGCGGTATTCCAACATATAGTATTAAAGTAAATAAAAAATTAGACGAGGTCAGGTTAGTTGATCTTATCATTTATGATCATTCAGAAGGGCGGGGGAATGTCAATGTTATTCTTGCAGATTCGGGGAGAATGGAGCCATTTTTTAATGAGTCTTATATGAGTATGACATTGTACAATGGAATCAGTTATAAGGAGTCTAGGGATAGAAGAGCTTCTTACAATAAGCCGCAAGATTTTACAAGGACAAAATTTTCTGAAAATCAGATAATTTTCAATTTGGAGTCTTTTCAAATGAATCGTACTTCTGAAGATCAATGGTCAAATAATAGATCTATCAAAAATATAGGTCAGCTTAAAGTTGGATTAGATTCCATGTCAAGTGAAATTAATAGAATGATATTTACAAATTTCGCTTCCTCACAATCTTCTTATCCTTTTTATACAAGAAACAGAAATTTTGAAATCCCCGAAGAGGTAATTAAGAAAAAGAAGTATGATGATTCAGTTCGAATCGAAAGGAAAAAATTATTCGAAAAAAATGATTCCTTAAAAACTACAGATGAGCAAATTGCATTGGCGATTTCAGATGGTAGTAATCTAAATTTTGATACTATCAAACTAGATAGCTCCACTCTGATGCCTTTGACTGATGTGGGTGCAAATTTTGATGATAATCTAGCTAATGAAATTGCAGAGGCGAATCCTTCTTACAGAAAGTCAGACTCGATAAATCAAGGAAGGCAATTTGAAATAGACTCTATTTATTCAAGGAAGATAGCAACCAAAGAGCTGCCTATCAGACCGAAATCAGATTTACCATCAAAGCCAACTGAATTTACCGAATCACAAAGGATGAGAATAGACTCTATTATAGAGAAAAATAATTATAGATCAAGGTCTGCTACCGTAGCGTTAAATAATGCAAGAACGCTTAAGAATGCATTCAATAGAAAGGTTTTTGAGATAAATGAAGTTGAAAGAGAATATCGAAGGTATCAAATAGCATGGTATCAAAAATACACAACGGCTTTTGCTTGTATAGTAATGTTTATGATAGGTGCACCACTTGGAGCGATCATCAAAAAAGGAGGTTTGGGAATGCCTGTCCTAGTATCTATTATTTTCTTTATAATCTATTACATGCTTACGATTACAGGTGAAAAATGGGGTAAGGAAGGTATGGCAAATACTCTATTTGGTACGTGGTTTTCAATTTTGGTTTTAATTCCTATTGGCCTATTTTTTCTAAAACAAGCCAGAAAAGATGCTAGATTATTCGAAATGGAAGTTTACACAGATTTCTATAAAAAGGTGAAGCAGTGGATGGAAACAAAGTTTAGCAAAAACCAAAAGACACTTTTAAAATCAAAATAAACCTTGTACATTTGTGACTGTTTTAAAATAAATTTAACTAAGCATGTATTTAACTACAGAGAAAAAATCGGAGTTGTTTAAAAATCATGGTAGGTTAAAGTCTGAGACTGATACTGGTTCTCCAGAGTCTCAGATCGCTTTATTCACATTCAGAATTAAGCATTTAACTGACCATTTGAAAACCAACAAAAAAGACCATTCTTCTAGACTAGGTCTTTTGAAACTAGTAGGTAAGAGAAGAAGTTTATTAAACTATCTTTACAAAAATGATATCGAAAGATATAGAGCTGTTCTTGCTGACCTAGGAATACGTAAATAAAAATTACTGTAAGGTTCTCTATTTGAGAACCTTACTTTTTTGCTTTCCCCCAGATATTAAACCTTACTTTTATAACTATTAAAGATTTATTCTTAACAAATTTGTATGTTACCAAACGTAATTTCTAAAACTATCACCCTAGAGGACGGTAGAGAAATCATCATTGAAACGGGTGCATTAGCTAAACAAGCTGATGGAGCTGTAGTAGTAAGAATGGGCAACGCGATGCTATTGGCCACCGCAATGTCCAAAAAAGAGGCTGGAGAAGGAGTAGATTTCCTTCCAATGTCAGTAGATTATCAAGAAAAATTTGCTGCATCAGGAAAAATCCCTGGTGGTTTTCTCAAAAGAGAAGGAAGACTTTCTGATTATGAAATTTTGATCAGTAGAATTGTTGATAGAGCGATCAGACCTATTTTTCCAGATGATTATCATGCTGATACACAGATTGCAATTACCTTAATGTCATCTGATGCAGATGTGCTTCCAGATTGTCTAGCAGGTTTGGCAGCATCAGCTGCATTGGCTGTTTCTGATATCCCCTTCAACGGACCAATATCGGAAGTAAGAGTTGCCAAAATAGATGGTAAGCTTATCATCAACCCAACACCAACTCAATTAGCACAAGCATCTCTTGAGTTTATCGTGGCTGGATCTGAAGAATACATTCTTATGGTAGAAGGTGAGGCTGATGAAATCTCTGAAGATGAAATGGTTGAGGCCATGCAGTTGGCACATGAAGAGATCAAAAGACATTGTCAAGTTCAAAAAGAATTGACAATTGCTGTAGGGAAAGAAGTAAAGCGTGAATATAATCACGAAAAATCTGATCCAGCTTTATTTGAAAAAATGCATGCTGATCTCTATCAGAAGTGTTATGATGCCGTGAGCAAAATGATTGCTAATAAATCTGAGAGATCAGAAATGATTAAGGCAATAAAAACAGAGTTTGTTGAGAGTCTTGGAGAAGAACATGAATTTGAAGCAAGTTTGATTGGACCATATTTTTCAAAAATCCACAAAGAAGCTGCTAGAAACCTTACTCTTAATGAAAAGAAAAGACTTGACGGTAGAAAACTGGATGAAGTTAGACCAATCTGGTCTGTAGTAGATTATCTTCCTTCTGCCCATGGTTCTGCGGTTTTTACTAGAGGTGAAACGCAATCCGTAACTACTTGTACTTTAGGTACAAAAATGGACGAACAAATGGTGGACGGAGCAGTAATTTCAGGCTACAACAAATTCTTTTTACACTACAATTTCCCTGGTTTCTCAACTGGTGAGGTAAAACCAAATAGAGGTCCAGGTAGAAGAGAAGTTGGTCATGGTAACCTAGCTATGCGAGCGTTGAAAAAAGTTTTGCCAGCGGATGATCAAAATCCTTATACAATTAGAATAGTTTCAGATATTTTAGAATCTAATGGTTCTTCATCTATGGCTACAGTTTGTGCTGGGTCACTTGCATTAATGGATGCGGGTATCCCTATCAAATCTGCCGTTACAGGGATTGCTATGGGTATGATTTCTGATTCGAAAACAGGGAAATATGCAATTTTATCTGATATTTTAGGTGATGAGGATCATTTAGGAGACATGGATTTCAAAGTGACAGGTACTGAAAAAGGTATCACCGCTTGCCAAATGGATCTAAAAGTTGAAGGATTAGATTACAATGTCTTGAAAGAAGCTCTTTTCCAAGCAAAAGAAGGTAGATTACATATTTTGAAAGAAATTTCGAAAACTCTTGCTGCTCCAAAAGCTGATTTGAAACCACATACTCCGAGATCATTTATCATGACAATTCCAAAAGAGTTGATAGGAGCTGTAATTGGACCAGGTGGAAAAGTAATCCAAGAGATTCAAAAAGACACAGGTGCCACAATCGTAATCGAAGAGAAAGACAATATGGGTAAAATCAATGTTTTCTCAAGTGATGAAACTTCAATGAACGCAGCAATTTCAAGAATTAAAGGAATTGTAGCGCAACCTGAGATAGGTGAGACATACACAGGAAAAGTGAAGAATATAATGCCTTTTGGAGCATTCGTTGAATTTATGCCTGGAAAGGATGGTTTACTTCATATTTCTGAAATCAAATGGGAAAGATTAGAAACCATGGATGGAGTTTTAGAAGCAGGTGAAGAGATTCAGGTTAAATTAATCGATGTAGATAAAAAGACAGGTAAATTTAAGCTTTCAAGAAAAGTACTTCTTCCAAAACCAGAAAAAACAGAGAACAAAGATTAAAGTTTATTTAATCAAATTGATTAATTTGAACCTTAATAGTATAAATTTCTGTTAACAACAGAGTCCAAAATTTGTAATTAAATATATTCTTGAATGAGGCAGCTAAAAATTAGCAAACAGATAACCAACAGAGAAAGTCAGTCCTTAGATAAGTATCTACAAGAGATTGGTAAAGTTGATCTACTTACCGCAGATGAGGAAGTGGTTTTAGCCAAAAGAATCAGAGAAGGTGATCAGTTAGCGTTAGAAAAGTTAACAAAAGCCAACCTAAGGTTCGTGGTATCTGTAGCCAAACAATATCAAAACCAAGGTCTTTCTTTGGGTGATTTGATCAACGAGGGTAACCTAGGTTTGATTAAAGCAGCTCAAAGATTTGATGAAACTAGAGGTTTTAAGTTTATTTCTTATGCTGTATGGTGGATTAGACAATCTATACTTCAAGCGCTTGCTGAACAATCTAGAATTGTAAGACTACCATTGAATAGAGTAGGATCTTTAAATAAAATTAGTAAAACTTTCAGTGAGCTAGAGCAAAAGTTTGAAAGAGAACCTTCTCCGGAGGAACTTGCAGAAGTACTTGAGGTAACAGCAAGTGAGGTTGTTGATACTATGAAAATATCTGGTAGACATGTCTCCATGGATGCACCTTTCGTTCAAGGAGAAGAAAACAGCTTATTGGATGTTTTAGAAAATGATGGTGAAGAAAAGCCTGATGATGGATTGATGAATGATTCTTTGAGAAAAGAAGTTCAAAGAGCCTTATCCACTTTGACTCAAAGAGAAGCTGACGTAATTACACTTTATTTCGGTCTTAATGGAGAGCATGCCATGACACTTGAAGAAATTGGAGAGAAATTTAACCTTACTAGAGAAAGAGTTAGACAAATTAAAGAAAAGGCAATCAGGAGGTTAAGACATACTTCAAGAAGTAAAACTTTAAAACCGTATTTAGGTTAATTATCCTATTGGTAAATAAATTTGAAAGGGGATTTTATCCCCTTTTTTTATGTCCAAGTGGATGTAGAATTTTCGACAAAAAAATAGAGTATAACTTAAAAATATTTCACTAATCTTTGATCAGAAAAATTACTTGATCTTTGAGATGAAAACTTTCTACATTATAAAAGAGTACCTTAATGTTTAACTCAAATTTTCAAAAGTAAAAGGAGCAGAAACAAAGGTTAATTTCTCAATGATTTATGGAATTTTAACAGATGTTAATTTTGTTGTAAGATTTAAATTAACAAAATTTGCCAACCCTTAAAAAAAGAGCAATGAATACTGATATTGAAAAAGTAAAAGTACTTATTATAGGTTCTGGCCCAGCAGGGTACACCGCTGCTATTTATGCAGCTAGAGCAGGATTAAACCCAATTTTATATACGGGAGGACAGCCAGGAGGACAATTGACGATCACTACTGATGTGGAAAATTATCCTGGATATCCTAATGGAATTATGGGGCCTGAGATGATGGAAGATTTTAGAAAGCAGGCAGAAAGATTTGGAACAAAAGTTCGATATGGTTTAGTCACGAAAGTAGACTTCAGCTCCAAGCCACATAAAGTCATTGTAGATGAACAAGTAGAAATTCATGCCGAAACAGTTTTGATTTCTACAGGAGCATCCGCTAAGTGGTTGGGATTAGAAAGCGAGGAGAGATTAAACGGAAAAGGAGTATCAGCTTGCGCAGTTTGTGATGGTTTCTTCTTCAAAGGTCAAGATGTTGCGATAGTAGGTGCTGGAGATACAGCTTGTGAAGAAGCATCTTATTTAGCTAATATTTGTAGTAAGGTATATATGATTGTCCGAAAAAATGAAATGAGAGCTTCTCAAATCATGCAAAAGCGGGTAATGAATAATCCTAAGATAGAAATTCTCTGGAATACAGAGACTGAGGAAATTCTCGGTGATGATGAAGTAACAGGAGCTAGATTGATAAATAATGTAAGTAAGGAAGTTTCTGAAATTAAAGTTTCTGGTTTTTTTGTTGCTATTGGTCATGAACCAAACACTGCCATTTTTAAAGATTTTATTAATATGGATCCTTCTGGTTATATCAAAACTATCCCCGGAACTACTAAGACTAATATTGAAGGTGTTTTTGCTTGTGGAGATGCACAAGATCATATTTATAGACAAGCAGTAACTGCTGCGGGAACTGGATGTATGGCGGCCCTAGATGCCGAAAGATATTTAGCCTCCTTAGAGTAGTTGTTTTAATAATAAGTAATGAGTTATAAAAGTGTCTTATTGTTATTGATTTTAATGGGTATGAGTTTATTTAAAACTCATGCCCAAATTTTTCCTAAAATTATTAAAAAGCCCAAAGAACAGCCTCAAATTGTAAATAATCCTCTTTTAAGAGATATAAGACTTTTTGATTCTCAAAAGTATCTTCAAAATATTACTCGTCAGACAGACTCTTTATTGTACAAGGATTATGTGAATTTAAATAAAAGACTCAGCATAGTCTCAGAAGATACGCTATCCTTGATTTGGGCTCCTACAAATCAGTTGGTAAAAGTATCTGAACAAATACAAATTGATAGCATTTGGATTACGGCCTTTGAGTATTATTCTTCTTGGGATAGTCAAAAAATCAATATTTATGATTTTAATCCCAAGGGTTTTAAAGATACAGTTTATGTAAAACTCTATGATCAATTTTTTGGGACAAAATGGGCTTTGCCACTAGACCAAACAAAAATTACATCAGAGTTTGGTTTTAGAAGGTATCGTTGGCATCATGGTACTGATTTGAAGTTAAATACAGGAGATCCTATCTATAGTACCTTTGATGGTATTGTAAGGATAAAGTCATATGATAGAAATGGTTATGGTTATTATGTAGTAGTAAGACATAAGAATGGTTTAGAAACGCTTTATGGACATATGTCCAAAATATTAGTCGAAGTTGGTCAGGAAGTAAAATCTGGAGATGTTTTAGGTTTGGGTGGAAGTACAGGAAGAAGTACGGGTCCACATTTACATTTTGAAGTTCGCTATCAAGGTTTGTCTATCAATCCAACACAACTTTTTGATTTCAGTGTTGGTAGATTACATTCAGATATTTACGCAGTAACATCAGCAAGCTTTGATCATGTTATTGAGGCACAAAAATCCGTTTATCATAGAGTCAGAAGTGGCGAGAATCTCAGTATTATTGCAAGAAAATATGGTACTAGAGTAAGTAATTTGACTCGTTTGAACAACCTTACCACTAGAAGCATTCTTAGGGTTGGACAAAATTTAAGAATAAGATAAACTTTTTTACCTTTCTGGTTTGTTGTAGATTGAAATTTAAACTAGAGTCATGAAATTAGATATACTTGTTTTTGCTGCACATCCTGATGATGCAGAATTAGCTTGTTCTGGAACAATAGCACGTCAGATCGCTCAAGGAAAGAAAGTTGGGATTATTGATCTCACAAAAGGGGAGATGGGGACACGAGGCACTCCAGAAATTAGAACACAAGAAGCTTTAGAAGCAGCAGCAATTTTGAAATTATCTGCAAGAGAGAATTTAGGATTCAAAGATATTTATTTTTTAGATGATCACGAACATCAACTAGAGATGGTAAAAATGATTAGAAAATATCAACCTGAAATCGTACTTGCTAATGCAATTACTGATCGTCATCCTGATCATGGAAAAGGAGCCAGTCTTGCCTTAAATTCTTGTTTTATAAGTGGCTTGAGACGTGTAGAAACACAGTTAGATGGTGAGAATCAATCTCCTTGGAGACCAAAAAACATCTATCATTATATACAAAATAATTATATTCAACCTGATTTTGTTGTTGATATAACAGACTTTTGGGATGTCAAACTTGCTAGTATAAAAGCATTCAAGTCTCAATTTTATGACCCTACTAGTATTGAACCACAAAGCTTTATTTCATCAGAGAATTTTCTTGGGTTTATAGATGCAAGGGCAAGAGAATTTGGACATAGTATCAATACCAAGTATGGAGAAGGTTTTACGAAAATAAAAATGTTGGGCGTCAATGATTTATTTGATCTTCAATAAAAAATGGTTCTACCTGGGCGGTAGAACCATTTTTTGCTTTTATGGTGCAAGTCTTACTTTGGTCCAATCACCAGTAGCACTCAAACGATAGAGAATCCTGTCATGCAAGCGACTAGGTCTTCCTTGCCAGAATTCTGCTTGATGAATAATTATTTTATATCCACCCCAATGATCAGGTCTTTTAATTGTTTCAGGGTTCAAATTATTGCCTAGTTCGGTTTCCTTCTTTTCTAAAAAATCCCGGTCAGCTATTTCAGAGCTTTGAGGAGAAACCCATGCGCCAACTTGAGAAGAAAAAGGTCTTGAGTAAAAATATTCATCAGAATCTTTTGGGCTTATTTTTTCTACTTTACCCAAGAATCTAACTTGTCTTTCGAGCTCAGCCCAAAAAAAAGTAACTGCTACATTTGGATTTTGAGCCAATTCAATTCCTTTCGTACTTTGATAATTTGTAAAGAAAATTAGTCCATCTTCAATTCCTTTAAGCAAAACAATTCTAGAATTCGGGGTTCCGTCTTTTTGTATAGTAGCTAAATTCATCGCATTGACTTCGAGAACTTTTGCTTCCAAAGCTTCTTCAAACCATATTCTAAATTGTTCCAAAGGCATATTTTGCACATCTTTAACATCTAAAGACTTGAGGGCATAATCTATTCTAATATCCGAGATTTTCATATAAATCAGCTTGTATGTTGACTAACTTGGTAATTGTGAAAGTGTTATTGATATGTTATATTTTCTATTCATTTGCTTGATAAAAGTACCATTCTTATTGCATTTAAAAAATTTAGATATATATTAACGATCGATTATTAAAAAGTATTTTTTATGAAAGAAAATTCTAGAATTGATCCAAAATCAGGTCATTTATTAATATCTAAGCCATTTTTACAAGATGAAAATTTTGTAAGGTCAGTTGTATTGCTTTGCGAAAATAGTGAAAGTGGGGCTTTTGGCTTGGTTTTAAATAAGCTTTCAATTCTAAAATTGGGAGAGTTGGTAGATGATCTTAGTTTTTTGGAATGTGATGTGTACGTAGGAGGACCAGTTGAGCAAAATACACTTCATTTTATTTATTATGGAGAAAAATTATTAGACGGAAGTATTGAATTAGGTAAAAACCTTTGGTGGGGTGGAGATTTCAATCAACTTGTTTCTTATCTAAACCAATCTTTGATTGATTTAGATAATATTAGGTTTTTTATAGGTTATTCAGGTTGGACAGAGGGGCAACTTGAGGCTGAAATAGAGGACAATACTTGGATTGTCAACGATAATACTGATTTAGAAAGTGTTTTACATTCTTCGCCAGAAGAATTATGGAGGATTATTTTGAAAAATATGGGTGGTGAATATCAAGTATTGGCAAATTATCCCATTGACCCAAGATTAAATTAAACAATTTTGTTACTTTTGTTTTAACAGTTTTTCATTAGTACTGATTAAATTATGAACACAGACAAAGAAATGTCCGACGAGGACAAGGTGACCCAGGTATCTGAGAATCAAGAAGCCGAGGGTAAAGAAATTCAATCCATTGAGTCAAATCAAGAATCTGAGGAAGAAGATCAAGAAATATCAGAAGCAGAGGTAGAGGTAGATTATTCAAACCTTTCTAAAGAAGAACTTCTAACAGCTCTAAAAGCAATTTTATCTTCTTCTAATTTCATCAAATCGGATTCCAAGGTAAATGAAATTAAAACGCACTTTGATGAATTTTTTAATACAGAGAAAAATGAAGCGCTTGAGAAATTTATCGCTGAAGGTGGAACAGAGGATGATTTTAATTTTAAAAAATCAGATTTAGACCAAGAGTTTTTTGCATTGGTTCATGATTTTAAAACCAAAAAAGCCGAGTTTTTTAAAGATCAAGAAAAGCAAAAAGATAGAAACCTAGAGGCAAAAAATGCAATTTTAGATAAATTAAGAGATCTTGTAGATGGTGAAGAGACCACACTGAGCATCAATGCAATCAAATCTATTCAGGAAGAGTGGAAAAAAATTGGTCAGGTTCCTTCCTCACAAAATAAAAACCTCTGGGCGTCTTACAATGCCTTGATGGATAGATTCTATGACAATAGAAGTATCTATTTTGAATTGAAGGAATTAGATAGAAAGAAAAATCTAGAGCAAAAAACTGAACTTTGTGAAAAAGCAGAGACTTTAGTGGAACTAGAAGATTTAGCTGAAGCCACAAAAGTTTTAAATGATTTGCATGAAGAGTTCAAGCATATTGGGCCAGTTCCTCGCGAGGAGCAAGAGGCACTTTGGGTAAGATTCAAAACAGCTTCAGATGCAGTATATGATAGAAGGAAGGAATTTTACGAAAGTCAAAAAGAGGTTTTTACAGAGAATTTAGTTGCAAAACAAAAAATCATTGAAAAGTTAGAAGGACTAAAAGATTTTTCGGCTTCAAAAATCAAAGATTGGAATTCAAAAACTAAGGAAGTATTAGCTGTTCAAAAAGAATGGGAGGCAATTGGGCCTGTTCCAAAAGAAAGTGGAAAAGATATCAATAGGAAATTCTGGAGTGCTTTTAAGCACTTTTTCCAAAACAAAAATCTCTTCTTCAAAGAACTTGATGAAGTACGTATAGCGAATAAAAATAAAGCTGAGGAATTAATCACTAAAGCAGAAGAACTAGTTGAGAGTACTAATTGGCAAGAGACGGCTAATAAACTGATATCATTACAGCAGGAGTGGAGAAACCTTGGTCCAACACCAGAGAAGGTAAGAGATAGCTTATATTCTAGATTTAAAAAAGCATGTGATACCTTCTTTGAAAACAGAAGGTCAGCTAATAAAGCAGTCAATAAAGAATTTGAAGATAATTTAGAGACTAAACTTGAGCTTTGTGATGTGATAAAGAAAGAAGCCGATTCTGAGACAAAGTCAGAAGAAAGCCTTGAAGCCATGATTCATAAATTTAATGAAATTGGTTTCGTTCCTAGAAAAAACATGAAGGATATACTTGCTAAATTTAACGAAGCTGTTGAGTATTATGTAGAAAAATTGGGTGTTGAAGGAGGTAATAAGGATGAGTTTTTGTTCAGGCTTAACCTTAACAAGCTACAAGCAGATCCAAATGGTACTCGCGTCTTGAATAAGAAAGAACATGGGATAAGAAAGCAGATCTCTGATTTGGAAAATAACATCACATTATGGAAAAATAATTTAGAGTTTTTTGCTGCTTCAAAGACTGCTGATAAGTTGAAAGACCAATTTGATGATAAAATCAAGAAAGCCGAAACTGAAATTGATAAGCTAAAGAAAAAACTTTCAATACTACGCGAATTTTAATTCGCTCATAAATAGAGAGATACTTTTATCTCTCTATTTTTTTTTAAATCAGTTTTGGTCAGAAAAATTAAGCTACTATATTTGCAGAGTCTTAAGAGCAAAACAGCTCAAAAAGACAACAAAAGGCCTCTTTAGCTCAGCTGGTAGAGCAACTGACTTGTAATCAGTAGGTCGCTGGTTCGATCCCGGCAAGGGGCTCTTTGATTATCAGGCACTTACGTTAACTCGTAAGTGCTTTTTTATTTTCAATACATACAGAATACATACTATTTGATGGATATGGAATTTAGCTTATCTGCTGACTTTCAAAATAAATCAAAAAAAAACCACTTCATTGCTGAAGTGGCTTTTCAAGGAAAACACCAATCGCTTTACGCAACTGTTACAGAGCCTAAATAAACGCTGTTAGCGACTTTAGTACCGTCTTCTGATACAAAACCTAAGAAGACTTCAACGTCTTCTCCTGAGTACTCAGAAGGCACTGGAATGGTCGCTGATCCGGCAGACCTTGCTGGTCCCGCAGTGGTGAACACTGCTTCCCCTCGGGTAGTGTTCAAAAGAACAATCAGAGCTTTGTCTGTCGCTCTTGCACTTCCACTATCGGAGTTGTCTGTCCAGGTTGCTTCTACGTTTCCAGCAGTTGGAGAAGTGGCTGCACCGTTGGCTACACCTGTCAAGTTTCCACGAGAAACCAATGCACTTGCATAGTCAATCATGAAGTTTGGATAAGCTCCGGCAACTGCATTGTTCAGGTTGTAAGACATGGCCGCATTGAATTGGGTCATACGGTTTGCATACAACTTGAAACCGACTCTCAGAAAGTCTGTCATGGGCTGCAAGAACCGCAAAACAGTTGAGAACTTCGAACGTTGGTCAACCTGACCTTCAGTTCTTGGGTTCGCTACACTGGAAGGTTTGATGCGCAGGTAATCGATGCCCTTCCAAGATCCACCGATTACATTCCCAACCTGTCCTGAGACACCACCGAGAATACCTTGATTAATTTTTCCCATCTCTTTACGATTTTTTAGGGGTTAAACATTTGCTTGGACTTGACACGGACTTACCATGGATTTGCCCTTCGCCAACTAAATTACTTCAAGAATTAGGCAGTAGTTCTCTCTTGGATGCTGTTGCGTTTTTGTGCTTTATTTTGCTTTTGTTACCCTGTTCTTTTGGCAGAGCAGGAAGTTACCCTGCACCTGTTTCTTTCATCATGTCATAAAATATGGCTTGTCTGGCAGTATCAATCATCTTTAGTGTGACCTTGATTTTTTGCTCGTTGGTATCGAGTAGTTGAAGGGCTTGAATTGCCTTTTGAAATACCTGGGCTTTGCAGCTTGCCTTGATTGAGCTTTCTCGGATTAGTTTTCGAGTTTCACCAATGGTGACGAAAGGAATTACGGAGCCTTTCAGGAGATAGTGGAAGGATTTTGATTTCCATAATCCAAAGCAAAGCCAGTAGAGAAACTCCCTATGTTGGCCTGAATCAGTAAGGCAAACAAAGCAATTTGGGCAAGCGTTGTTGAGCGGTTTCCCGCTGTTCAATCCTTTATTCAGGATAAAGAAGTGCGGCTGTTGGTAGCTGCTTTCCAGTCGGTGTGTTTTGATACGAAACGATTTCATACAGTGAGCCATTAAAGTTTTGCTCGCTGCGCTTCGCATAGATTTTTTCAAAAGAGAAAAGAAAAAAGGGAAAAAAAGAAAAGAGAAAGCTGACTTTTAGGCGGGTGAGGCTCGGCTGTCAAGGTTTTTGGAAAAAATACTACCCGAAGGGTGGAGATTTTTTTCAAAACCCGTAGGGCTTGACCTTGACTGTCCGAAAGTGCGGTGGGCATGTGCGAACCCGCCTATCTTTGCTTTTCTCTTTTTAAAATTTTCCCTTAACGAGTAAAAAAAAGAGCCCCCTAAAAAGGAAGCTCTGAAAGGCACAACTCGAACCAAAAAACACGCAGCGTATAATCTGTGATGCCACAACGCTGAATGCCTGCATGAAACGGAAGACCTGAGGTGCGAACGCCCGCCAACAACCACCGGCTGCCGAAACGGACTCTGAATAATAACTTAAACATAATGCCCTCGCAATACAGGACGGTGCGATTGATGCAAGGGCTGTGGGAAAAAAATACTACCCGTAGGGTGGAGATTTTTTTCCTAACAGGCGTAGCGAACCCTTGCAGCTCTGGCATCCGCACGCCTGTAACTTTGCTTTATGTTTGAGTTATATATTGACACTAAGGTTGGATCAATTTGAAGGTGAGGAAATTAGAGCCTAATTTGGTTATATTGGATTTGCAAGAAAGGAAAACATAAGTTTAAGTAAGAGCTATATCCATTCTTTGGGATTCCTGTATTTACCCATTGATATAATAACCGTTTAGGCTTGCCTTCTTTTCTGCTTGTAATGAAATTATTAAGTGTAAAAGTTTAATGGTTAAGCTCTTTCCGTACAATCGGTAACACCTTAGTTCCGAGCAATTCAATACTTTTTAGGAATGTCTTTTGAGGCATACCGCCAACATCCATTTGCAAAATTTGTCTTGAGTGTCCAAGTAATTTATGAAGGTTCACTATTCTTTCAGCAACGTTTTCTGGACTTCCTGCAAATACCATCCCTTTTTCAAGGTCTGCTTCTCTACCAACGGGTTTGCTCATTGGTCTTCCAATTTCGGCTGAACCTGTCATAAACATTTGCGCTTCATTTTCTAAATAAATTTTCTTTGCTTCTTGATCATTCTCTGCCACAAATCCGTGAACTGCTACTCCAATGTCCGCTTGATTTGGGGAATGCCCTGCTTTTGTCCAAGCATCACGATAGGCAGTACCGTAGTTAGCCCACTTTTCAGGTGAACCACCAAGGATACCAAGAAACATAGGCACTCCTAATTCAGCAGCTCTGTAAACTGAATTTGGACTTCCTCCTGTACCAAGCCATATTTTCAAGGGTTGTTCTGGCCGAGGTACAATCAACGTGTTAACTAATCCTTTTTTTCGGTGTTTTCCTGACCAAGATATATTTTCATCTTTATTGAGTTGAAGAAGTAATTCAAATTTTGAGTTAAACAACAAGTCATAATTGTTTTGGTCTAAATCAAAAATTGAGAACGTAATCTCAGAAGAGCCACGACCAGCTACAATATCAATCCGTCCAGGTGCAATAGATGCTGCCGTAGATAGTTGTTGATATAAACGAATAGGTTCTTCTGTTGAAAGCACGCTTACGGTTGTACCCAATTTTATTTTATTCGTCAATGCAGCTGCTGCAACAACCATAGAAGCTGGCGAAGAAATCGGCATTGAATTCGTATGATGTTCGCCAAATCCAAAATAATCCAGACCAACTTCTTCGGCTAATTTTACTGCTTCTAGTGCATCACGAACTGCTTGTGCTGTAGATGCGTAACTCCCATCCTTGTTTCGGGGCGTATTTCCAAAGGAATATACCCCCAATTCAAAATTTACTTTTTTCTCCATATCTATGCTTAACTACCGATAATCGGCATTGACCTAATATATTCTGGGTGAGTCAATTCTTTAAGGGCAAATCCTGCGATGTCTGCACGGGTAATCTTGAAACCAATTTTCTTGTCACCGAAAGACACCTTTACATTTCCTGTTGGCTCACCATCTACAGGTGCAAGAAAGCGGATGATTGTCCAGTCAAGCCTCGATGATTTTGTCAACTTGCCTACTGCTACAATTTCTTTGTAAGGTTTTGGCATAAATAGCCTTGCCATAATTTTAGGCATAATGGTGATGATAGACGACTTATCTTTTTCAAACTTGACGGCTGGTGTTGCGATGGTTATAAATCTAGAAACATTTAGTTCTTTCATCGCACGGATGATATTTTCGTGTCCGTTTGTTATTGGCATTCCGGGATAGGAATATTTAAGAGCAGGTCCAAGAAAACTTACTACTGCATCCGTGTCTTTTATGGCTTCCCGAATAGTTTCAAAGTCGGAAAGCTCACCAATAAATAATTTTGTTTTTGTTGAATCAGCCAAATCAATTTTCTTACGACTGTACAAGTGTAAATCGTGTCCTTCTTTAAGAGCCGACTTTATAAAATGGGTTCCTATTGCTCCGTTTGCCCCAAATACTGCTATTTTCATTTTTTCTATTCTTTTAATATTTTAAAAAACTAAATGGACTACAACTGATAAGCAGCTTTCAAAAAATCCTTTACGGATTCTGGCTTTCTTCCTAATAGTCTTTCTAAATCCGTAGCTGGAAAATCAAACTCTCCCTGAGCTGTTGCTACACAAAACGTAGCAGCTCCCTGAATCATTTCATCTGGCACACCAAGGCTTTTTAATTGTTCTGCATATTCCTCGGCTGATGGCGAAACATACTGAATGGTTTTACCCGACAGTTCGCTAAGCATACCCGAAATGTCTTCAAAAGAATAAGAATCAGTTCCACCAAATTCATATACTTTATTTTCGTGACCATCTGTTGTAAGAATGACAGCACCCGCAGCAGCTAAATCATTACGGCTAGCATAAGAGGCTTTTCCTGTACCAGCTGGAAGAAAAATAGTTCCAGTTTCAATAACCTTATCTCCCATAAACATCGGTAAAATATCTGTGTATAAACCGTGTTTTAATATGGTATAAGGAAGTCCAGATTGCTTAATCAAATTGTCAGTTTTCCAATGGGCATCTGCAACCATTGCAATTGGCGAAGTGCCATCTTCTGATTTTCGTTGAGCACTTGTATAAATGATATGACCAATTTTTGCCTCTATTGCAGCTTTTACCACATTTTCGTGTTGTGCAAATCTGTTCATCACATCGCTGGATGATACAAAGTATAATTTGTCAATTCCTTTAAAAGCAGCTACCAAAGACGCGTAATCATTATAATCTCCCTTGATAACATTTACATCCTTATTTTTCAGTTCCTCTGCTTTTTGAGGGTCACGAACAAGAATAGAAATATCACTTGCATTCACCTTATGAAACAATTCATTTACGGCTGCTTTGCCTAATTGTCCGGTTGCTCCGGTCACTAAAATCTTACTCATTATATTATGTTTTTTGTTGATTTAACAATCTTGTTATTTTGTTTTGGGTTGTATTGGGGCTTTTTTTGTTCTCCCCCAAGCAATAAATGCTGCAACCAGTCCGAATCCTAAATTGATAGGGATAGCAAACATTTCACCACGTACAATATGAAATGTTAGGGCTAAGACCATCACAACCACTAAACCTATAGCAGCCCAAACTGTCAATTTTGGCTTAATGCGTAGCAAAGACGGCAACAATAACCCTACAGCCGCAGCGAGTTCAGAAATACCTATAATACGCACAAGAAACTCAGGAATGTCTCCTGGCCATACTAACTGTGCTGCTAATTCTGGAATTGGTGAAAAGGATTTTGAAACACCAGCCATGCCAAAGGCTACAGCCAAAATTACTTGAGCAGCCCAAAGACTGATGTTCATTGCTTTTGAAGTTTTGTTTTTCTGTGTCATTTATTCATTTTTTATTTCGGCAAAGATACGTACATTTGCTTTCCAAAGTATAGCAGTTACCAAAAGGTAAGCGAAAAAACTTAGAGCGATGAGCAAAGCAAGTCATACAGAGTGTACGTCCGAAATGCTCCCTGTCAGGGATGCGCTGGACATTATTAGTGGAAAATGGAAGTTGTTGATTTTAATTTCTATTTCTTCTGGAAATAGTCGTTTTAGAGAGATAGAAAGAAGTATTCCAAAAATTACATCAAAAGTCCTTGCAAAGGAATTGAAGGATTTAGAGGAAAATGAACTTATTGAAAGAACTGTATATGATGATATACCTGTAGTTATCAAATACACCATTACACCCTATGCTAAAACACTTCAACCTGTTATACAGGCATTAAGTGATTGGGGTAAAAATCACCGCAAGAAAATTCTTGGAAGGTAAATTTCTTCGTTTAATAGGGGTGCTTAATAGGTAATTTTGGGTGGACATATAATGTCTTAGAAATTCCTTTTCATCCCTGCGAAAAATTAGATAATGAAAGTCTTCAAATAGTTCTTTCATGGTCAACTAATTTAGTGAATTGTGCGGAGGGAAAAAAGCGGGAAACGCAGGTAAACCCAGGCGAAGCCATTTCTGCGAGCCGCCTGCGAGCGGAGCAAGGGTGGTGGCTGCAAAAGCCCGAAGAATGAGGGCGGCAGACGCCTACCGTTTACGGCAGGGCTGGCGTGTTTTTTTGCATCAGGGTCGGCAAAGGCAAGGGTAGCGATTGAACGAAACGTAGCGATTGTTGGAAAGGAATGGAGCAATAACTGCCTGCAATAGCTTTTGTAGGGTTTGTATTTTTTGAGTGTAGTACAAAACCATTGGAGGAGGATTGCAGGCAGATTGCGGAATGACGTTGGGTTGGCTCGTGTAGTGAAGTGAAAGAGCTACGCTTGTGTGCGGTGCTGAAAGTGGCTGAATTGAAGGAATGAGGAACGAATGACTGAAATGAAGCGACTGAAAGCACATTGGGGAAAGCAAAAAACATGACAGCCCGATCAGCCCGCAGCGACCCGCAGGCGAGCAAAAACAATAAGCAGCGACAGACCCCCAATAAAAAATATTGTGAGTGTAGCGAACACCATAGAAGGGGTTTGGGGGGATGAAATAGCTGCGAGTGAGGAAGGAGAGAGTGTGTGAAGCAAAACAAGTGAACGGCAGGTGGCGAGCACCCACTGGAGCGCAAGACACCTGGTAAGTGAACGGTATATGCAAGGGCGACCGAAGGGAGTGCATTTTACCCTTGCAGATATGTTTTTGCGGAACAAAACGGAACGACTGACGAACACCGCTTTACCTGCGTTGGGGGGTGTGTTGGGAAAAGCAAGTGTGGCACGGTATGAAATGTAGCGCAGCGGAATGGAATAACGGGCTACTCTTGCTGTGCGGTGCTGGAAGTGGGTGAATGAAGAGAGTGAGGAACGAACGAACGAAATGAACCTACTGGAGGCACATGGGTGCGGGTGGGAATGGTGTGTGCAGGATCTATTGAATGAAAGTTGACAAATAATCATCTCCTTTGAAATCAATCGACTTCATCTGATTGAAAACTAGAAAGGCGATTTGCTGGCCGTTAAGACTTATAAAGTTGTTCTTTGAAATTTCATCTAGTGCTGATTGGATATAATCAGATGTGGTACAGAAAATAAATAGTTGTGCCGGGTACTGGTTATCTCTTTTTTGACGATTGGCAAAAGCAGTGAATTTGTCTATATCTACACGACCAACATTTCCGCTGTACTTTTTGGCTTGACCAAACAGTTCAACATATCCATAAGGACTTAGAGAATACATATTCTTGAATGGAACTTTAGCGGAGAAATCTACACCACCGTCATTCGACTTTTGAGAAATATTTACACTTTCAGCATTGAAGCATTTTTTAAGTAGCGTTCCACAAAACTCTTCAAATTCTTGCCAGGTTAGTTTGTGTAAACCTTTGTAAATATTCTGGATAATTGGGTAATCCGGATTGAATGAAACTATAGAAGAATCAATATTCTCGAATATACTTGCTGTATTTAATTTAGTGGCTAATGCTATGTGGCTTTGGGCATATCCAATGAAATTTTGAATGTTGATTTCAGCCAATTCAGCAGCTTTGAACATGTTTTTACCTTCTAATTGATAATAAGATGTCAAAAATTGGAGAGTGCTGAATTTGGCCTTTTCACAGCTATAAGCTAATTCTATAATTGCGGAAAGATTCACTGGTTTTCACCTTGTTTTAAAATTGCAATTCGATCAAGTTGTTTCTTCATTTCGGCAATGGATGATTTCAAATCATTCACTTCATCATTTGACATATCAGCTTCTAAACCTTCAGCAACAATGTTTTTAAAGGCTTCTATTGCATTGGTTATTTTACCTGGATATTCCGGTCGATACTGACCCCTGTTCCGGGGATATTGACCCCCCTCTAAAATGGTTTGGTATTGGATAGACCAATAGCCTGACAATTTTACATTTTTTTTCTTAAAGAGTCTCCGGTGAGCTCGATCCTATAGGATGAATGCAGGAGGCGGTCCAGGATTGCATCGGCGATGGTTTCCTCTCCGATGACTTCATACCAGCTCTGTACGGGCAACTGACTGACGATGATGGTGGATTTTTTTCCGTGTCGGTCTTCGATGAGTTCCATCAGATCCAGCTGGTGCTGTTTTTCCAGATGGGTGAGTCCGAAGTCATCCAGGATCAACAAGTCTGTTTTGGCGATACGATCAAAGAACTTGATGGCCGTTCCTTCCAGCCGTGCCATCTTGGTTTTGAGCATGAGCTTTTGGGTATTGAAGTAGGCGGCTTTGAATCCAAGCAGACAGGCCTGATGTCCCAGGGCGGAAGCCAGGTAGCTTTTGCCACATCCGGTGGCTCCGGTGATGAGTACCGATTCGCCTTTGGTGAGGTAATCGCCTGTGGCCAGGGATGCCAGCAACAGGTCGTCGAGTCCTCTGGTGCGGTCGAGTTTGAGTTCTTCCAGACTGGCTTTGTAGCGGAACTGGGCGGTGTGCTCCAGCCTTTTGAAGCGGCGGTTGTCCTTTTCGAGCTCTTCGGACTGCAGGAGTAACTCCAGTCCTTCGGTCAGGGAGAGACTTTGGTTTTTGCGGCTCTCTTTAAGTGCGGTCCATGCTTTGGCCATGCCGTGGAGCTTGAGCCGGGTCATCTGAGTTTCGATCTGATTCATACGATTAGGGGGTTAAAATTGAAGTTTCTGTTGTTGGTAATACTCCTTTCCGCGGACATTGCGGTGTGGGGGAAGGGGTTTTTCGGGTTCGGAATGATCTTCATGGGCCGTGTGGTTGGCCAGTACGTTTTTGATGAAGCGGTAGGAATATTCACCGTGGTCGATTCCCAGCTGGCAGGCTTTTTCGAAGGTGCCCAAGTCTGCTTTTCTGAACAGGGACAGCAGTCCGTCACAGGTTTTGTAGAGCTGTTCGGGATAGCGGTTTTGCTCAAAGAGTTTGGAAACATACTGGCCCAAAACCGGAGATTTTTTGGCTGCCAGATTCCGGTAATAGTCAGGACTGCGGTCCCGGTAGTGCTGATGCTGGGAGCATAGATGATCCCTGACCGTAGAGTATCCTCCCGCTTTGAAGTTTCTCACGTGGGCAGCAACCTTTTTGCCCTGATAGTAAAGCTGTACCATGGACCGGGTGTAGATGACCTTGAGTTTTTTGCCGATCAGGGTATGGGGGGCACTGTAGTAATGCTTGTCACGGGCCAGATAGACATGGTTGTTTTGGGAAAGGGTCAACTCGGTATGGTGCCGGAGTTCAAAGCGTTCGGTGGGCAGCGGGTTAAGCAGGGGCTTCTCGGAGGCCAGAAACTGCTCTTCCCGGCAGTAGCCCTTCTGCTTCATGCGGGTTTGATTATGGGCTCTGAGTTGTATCCTAATGGCCTCATTGAGTGAATAGAGATCAAAGAACTGCCGGTTACGAAGTTTGGCGTAGACACGGGAATAAAGAATCTTGACCTGATTCTCTACCCGGGCCTTGTCCTTGGGTTTGGCAGCCCGGGTCGGGACAACGGCCATTCCGTAATGGCTGGCAAAGTCTTCCAGAGCCCGGTTGAGATCGGGTTCGTACCGGTCAGCCTTGACCACAGCGGCTTTGAAGTTGTCCGGGACCAGGATCTGTGTAACCCCTCCCAAAAACTCCAGACAGCAGGCCAGTGCATACAGAAAATCCTCCAGCGTCTGGGAAGGCACGGCCATGGCAAAGGAATAATCCGAAAAGGGCAGACAGGCCACAAACAGCTGGCATTGGATCAGTTCGCCTGTTTCCCGGTCGATGTAGGGAATGGTTTTTCCCGCAAAGTCGATGTAGAGTTTTTCTCCCGGGGCGTGTTCAAGCCTGAGGGAGGGTTTGCCTTTGGTCGAACTGTGCTGGTCCAGGTGATGACAAAACTGGGAATATCCATACCCGTCAGGACGGCTCTGGCGGTATTCTTCCCAGAGTAGGGCCCGGGTAACTCCGGTACGGCGGAGTTCTTTCAGGAAGTAATCCAGCAGGCTTTTGAAGTGCTCGTATCGGGTATCCTTGTAGGAAGGGTTTCCGGGATGGAAAAGATGGTAAATCTCGGGTTCTTCCATACCCAAAATCTGATCAGCACTTAGATCCCCGGCCGGGTCACTAAGCAGCTTTTCGAGTTTGAACAGGTAGGTCTTCACCGTATTCCTGCTCATGGACAGGCTGCGGGCAATGGCTTTGATTCCTTGTCCCTGACGGTGTAAAATGAGGAGTTGTTTGATCTGACTCATGGGTTTTGGTTTTCCGGCCATCGTCTTCCGCTTAGTGCTTGGTAAGCCACTAAGAAACCAAAACCATTAACAAAGAGGGGTCAACATGCTCCGGAATCAGAACCCGATGGGGTCAGCATGCTCCGGAATCCAAACGAAAATCCCGCTTTGGGGGGTCAACATCCGCCGGAATGTCAGTCGAATCAAGCGCCTGAAGGCACTTTCTCCTTCCAAAATTATTCCGGTCTTAAGGGGTCAATATGCTCCGGAATATCCAAAATACCTCACATCCCTTAAAGAAGAATTGGTCAAGTAATTTTTTTTATTCAATATATAGATATATTTCAATATATCTTTTAATTTTGATTAAGTTTGTGAAAACATCTACCAACTAATTTAAAAACAAAAAATTATGATATTAATTACAGGAGCCAACGGGCATTTAGGGGCGGCCACTATCGAATCTTTATTGAAAAAAAATCCTAAAACCCCAATTAGGGCATTGGTAAGAACCGAAGAAAAAGGAGCTCCATTCAAAAAAAAAGGAGTGGATATTGCCATAGGAGATTACTTTAATTATGATTCATTGCTTGCGGCTATGCGGGGGGTAGATGTCCTTTTACTGGTTTCATCAAGTTCCATAACCGGACGTTATGAGCAGCATTCTAATGCCATAAAAGCGGCAAAAGAGAGTGGCATAAAGCATATCGTTTACACCAGTGTGCTGAAATCTTCCCCTGATTCCAAATTCAGTGGAGGTATGGATCACGTAAAAACAGAAGCAGAGATTAAAGCATCAGGAATTCCTTATACCATTATGGGAAATACCTATTATGCTGATTTTCTACCGATGTTGTTAGGAGATTTTACCAATACAGGAGCTATTTATTACAGTGCTGGTGATGCAAGGGTAAATTTTGCGTCACGAAATGATATGGCAGAGGCCAATGCAGTTGTACTTTCCAACCCTTCTGCCCATCAGAATAAAGTGTATAATATCACCGCATTAAAAGCATATACCTTTACAGAGATAGCTGTTATGCTTTCGGATATTGTAAATGCCCCTGTAAACTATGTAGATATTCCACTGGAAGATTTGAAAAAGGGCATGCTGCAACATGGTTTGCCGGAAAATGTTACGGGTATGATGGCAAGTATTGCCGAGACCATGAAAGCCGGGGAGTTTGATTATGCCGATGATACATTAAAGAAATTAATTGGTCATCCTCCTCTTGATTTAAAGGATTTTCTAAAAAGTGTATATGGCACAAAATCCTTGTAGGATAAATAAAACCTTAAATAGTAGAAATTCATAAATGAAACCAATATGGGAAAATTAGAAAACAAAGTTGCAATCATTACAGGTGGTGCCGGCAGTATCGGCCTGATTACCGCCAAACTTTTTTTACAAAACGGTGCGAAAATAATGCTTGTTGACGTAAATGAGGATTCGTTGAAAAATGCTGCAACAGAATTACAATCACCAAATGTTGATTATTGCGTAGCAGATGTTGAACTGACACCCTACGGGTGAGCGATTTACCTAAATTCTGCTTATTTTTATTTATATCAAAATCTTAGATCATGAAAACTCAAAAAAAACACGCTGGGCACTGTTGCCCTCAATGATTCCGCTAAGGAGTATTTGCTAAAACTATCTTCTTTCCTAGAAGCCAAAGCATATTCCCATATGACCATCCGCAACTATATGGCCGAGATGCGCTATATTTTCGCCTATTTCAATCACCTTAATCCTGAGCAGCTCACCCAAGATCACATTGCCTCTTACATCAATTACATCAAAAAAGAGCATGCTGTCGGTAGGGACAAATGCAGGATGACGGCTCAAAGCTGTAGCTTCTTTTTTAAACACATTTTACCTTCACCTTATGTAGTCCCCCACGCACTTTATCCCCGGAAAGACTTCAGACTTCCGGAAATTCTAACCCAAGATCAGATCAGCCATGTAATCCAATCCACAACCAATATCAAGCATAAAGCCATCATTGCTTTGTTTTATGGAACAGGTATCAGGTTGAGCGAACTTCGATTCTTGGAAATGAAACATATCTCAAGAGCCGAAATGCAGCTCAAAGTTGTGGCAGGAAAGGGTAGCAGGGACAGATTTACTATCCTTCCAGCTGCTGTTCTCCCTTTGCTTGAAGCTTACTACAGAGTACACAAGCCGAAAGTTTTTCTCTTTGAAGGACAGATCCCGGGAAAAGCTATGAACGACCGCTCCATACAGCACGCCATCCGCATGGCCATGAAACAGGCGGGCTTTGAACAGTATGGTTTTTCCGCACATTCTATCAGGCATTCCTTTGCCACACATCTGCTTGATGCGGGAACAGATATTCATACCATCAAACAGCTTCTTGGACACTCAAAGATAGAGACTACTATGATCTATCTTCACCTTACCAAACAACGTAGGGAAAAACTAGTATCTCCACTTGATTTGCTAGCTGATGGAAACTGACTCTTCTTTCCAATCCCTATTCAGACATCAATCCATCCACAGCTTCAATACTTATAGCAAAGCTGTTTTTGCTGATCTTGTAGCATGTCATACCGCTGCTAAGGGCTATCACATTAGCAGATGCAATGATCAACAATGTGGCAACATCGCCCATCGCTACCATTGCTGCGGTAACAGACACTGTCCCAACTGTGGAAGTATGAAAAGGGACGCTTGGATTCAGGGAAGGATGGACGAACTACTACCTACAGCATACTATCATGTAGTATTCACTTTGCCCCATGAACTCAATGTTGTGATCATGGGCAACAGAAACAGGCTATTTAACTTGCTGTTTCAGGCAGCTTCCCAAACATTACTCAAACACGGTCGAATGCCTGAATTCCTGGGAGCTGAACCAGGTATTACAATGGTTCTCCACACTTGGGGACAGGATCTTTCTTTCCATCCACATGTACATTGTATCGTCAGTGCAGGTGGCTTCGACGGAAAGCGTTGGGTAGATGCCAAACGCAAAAACAACCGATTCCTTTTTCCTCAAAAAAGTCTGGCAAGTATGTTCAAAGCCATATTCATGGAAGGGATGGAAAAAGATCCCTCAATTAGCTGGATTGGCAGTAAAAACAGCGTAATTAAAGCTGTAAGGTTCAAAAAATGGAACGTATACGCCAAAGCTCCTTTCGGTTCACCCGATAGAGTCGTCGAGTACCTTGGACGCTATACCCACAAGATTGCCATCACCAAACACCGAATCCTTGAGGTCAACGCAACACATATCAAGTTCAGCTATAAAGACTATGCAGACGGTTCCAAAACAAAACAGATGTGGCTTACTCATCAGGAATTCCTTAGAAGGTTTGAGCAGCATATCCTACCAAAAAGGTTTGTCAAGATCCGCCACTTCGGATACTTGAGAATACAGGGCAAAACTGAACGGTTGGCTATGATACGGTCTTCTCTCGATATGCAACCAACCAAACCCAAAGTCACAATTCCATTCCAGATCAGAATGCTCGAAAAATACGGCAGGGATATTTTAAAATGCCCTTGCTGCGATCACGGAAGAATGGAAACAATCTTTGATACAAGGGATAGATCAGCCAGAAAACAAAAATCTTTCAATCCAAATCCAGCCCCTTCCTGACATGTATTCAGGATCTAAGAAAACAATGGTTGGGTCCAAGACATCTCTAAAGCAGAATACCCCAATTTTGGGTAGGGGATTTTATGCCTTTTCCACAAGGATTGGTCAAATAATAGTAGAAATCGTAACTAATGAAAAATAATTAAACCCATAAAAAGAGTACTAATACACCTAGCAAACACTTCACCCTCCAGTTGTCAGTCAACAGCCACTAGCAAAAAGCCCTGATAGATTTTACATCAATCAGGGCTTTTTTTCAAAGGGCTTTTCTCTAGTGGGCTTAATGTTACCCAAAGTTCTGATGTTGAAAAATATGCACAGAAAACAGTAGATAAATTTGGCAAAATAGATGTGTTCTTCAATAATGCAGGGATCGAAGGGGTGGTAAAGCCAATTACAGAATACCCGGAGGAAAATTTTGATAAAGTTATTGCTGTCAATGTGAAAGGGGTTTGGTTGGGCATGAAGCATGTGTTACCAAGAATGAATGACGGAGGAAGTGTTATCATTACATCTTCCGTAGCAGGGCTTATTGGCATCTCAGGAATGACCGCCTATAATGCAAGTAAACACGCCACCATTGGTATTATGCGAGCCACAGCACAGGAGGCTGCCCCACGAAAAATCAGGGTAAATACAGTTAATCCGGGGACCGTTGATAACCGGATGATGCGTTCTCTGGAAGAAGGAATGGCTCCAGGACATGCAGAGGCAATAAAAGCGGAATTTATAAAAGGTATTCCCTTGGGAAGGTATGTTCAGCCCGAAGAAGTAGCCAATGTAGTTTTGTATTTAGCTTCTGACGATAGCCAATTTATAACTGCAACCATTAATGTGGTAGATGGAGGAATGGCGGCATATTAGATTCTCTGTTTATTCAACATCGGCACTTACATAGTTATCTGCTCTAAAACCGAATTTATTTATACACGAAAAAATATCAAACCATGAACATCAAAGAAAAAATCGAAGACCTAATCAAGCTAATGCTGTCGGGCAAACAAATGGATGCTTTTGAAAAGTATTATCATGAAGATGTAGTAATGCAGGAAAACTCCAAACCCCCAATGGTTGGCAAATCAGCCAACAGGGAAAGGGAAATTCAAGGGATGCAGATGATTGAAACGTTTCACGGAGCAGAAGTAAAAGCAGTTGCCGTGGGCGACAATGTGACTATGGTAGAATGGGAATTTGATGTCACCTACAAAGGCGCGCCCCGCATGAAAATGTGCCAGGTGGCCGTGCAAAAATGGAAGGACGGCCAAATTATTCATGAACGTTTTTATTATTCAACTAACTAAAATCAAAACAAGAGCAATTTCACTCGATCAAGCCATTGCCTTTATGTCATCGTTTAATGAAAATAATGGAAGCAACCCTTCCAATGAAAAATATATTCCCGGAACCTGCAATATGGGGAGAGAGGAAATCAAAAGGCGAAAAGCAAGTGGATGGACAGGGTTGGTACTAACGGTAATTACCATTTCTCTCTTATTATGGTTCAGTGCACCTCACTGGATGCGACTTGTAGTTTTCATTCCGGCAGTAATGGGAGCAACAGGATTCATACAGGCGTACAATAAGTTCTGCGTGTATTTCGGATTTGGGCACATGTTCAATTTAGGAGAGGTGGGGAAAACAGATACCATCGATCAAAAAGAATTCAGGGTGAAAGACAGAGCAAGAGCCTGGCAATTGCTTGCCTATGCTTTTGGTACAGGATTGATTATTACTGTAATCGTTTATCTCCTGCCCTGATTTTGATCGGATATAAACCAGGTAAGTGAACTACTTGGCAGTTCTTGCTTGAGCATCATGCTTAAGTATAGAATTTATGGAAATGAAATTCATTTAGTAAACAAAACCATCATGGAAAAGCAAACAAAGAGTAAAACAAGAAAAATTGCCGCATGGGTGATAATTGGACTAGTGGGTGCGTTGGTTATTATGAGCGCCACCATGAAACTGACACACGCTGAAGAATTGGTAACTAATTTCACTAAATGGGGATTGATTGATAACCTCACGTTTATAGGAATTGGCGAATTGATTTTCATCATTTTATTTATTATTCCCAGAACATCCTCCCTTGGGTTTCTTTTGTTAACCGCCCACTTTGGTGGAGCCATTGCCACTCATCTACAACATGAGGAATCGTTTATAATGCCTGCCATTATTTTGACTGTGATCTGGATTGGTAATTACCTGCGCAATCCCGAAATGCTGGCAAGTTTTACGAAAAAATAATGGACATAAAAGCAATAGCCGTATTAGGCGCCAATGGCCGAACTGGAATTGAAATTGTAAAACAAGCCCTGGAAAAAGGTTGGGTTGTAAAAGCATTGGTTCGCGACAAACAAAAAATCAAACTTGCAAATCCCAATCTACAAGTCATTGAAGGAAATCCTATGCGTATAGATGATGTGAGGAAAGTTATCAAGGAAACACATGCCATCTTTGTTGCGCTCAACATTGGAAGGAAATCTGACCTGCCTTGGGCAAAAGTGACTTCGCCACTTGATTTATTGTATACAAGTATGAAAAATATAATTTTCGCAATGAATGAAAACGGTGTAAAGCGGGTGATAACTGTTTCAGCCTGGGGAACAGGCGATAGCTACAAAGAAACAAATTGGATATTTAAATTTCTTATCAAAAAGACCAACGTTGGTGTAGCCTACGCAGGTCATGAAGATCAGGAAAGAGTACTTCGTACAAGCGGACTGAAATGGACATCTGTTCGACCGGTTGGCCTTAGCAGCAGTGAAAAGCAGAAGCAAGTTCGGGTAAGCATTAAAGGCGATAAAAAACTAAACATGACCATCAGCCGAAAAGATGTTGCCCGCTTTATGCTGGACATTGTTGATGATGAAAAGTATTACCAGCAAGAACTTTCTATTTCATCAGAATGACTTTATCCGGTAGCGGAGTAACGTGCGTCCGATTTAAATTCCCTTTTGAATTGTAAAATGAACCGATCAGACTTTATAAAAATAATGGGAGCAGCAACAATAGGTTTTGGGACTTCAAATGTAAAGAGCTGGGCCAATTCGATAACCGGCTTACCCGAACAGGAAGTAACCCTTCCGGTTCTTTTTACTTCGCACGGAAACCCAATGGACATACACCTTCCTCATAAAGCGAATCCTTTTTTAACTTATCTTTTTGATTTAGGTGTTGACTTACGAAAAAAATATCCAAAAGAAATTAAAGCCATATTGGTAGTATCAGCACACTGGTGTACCAAAGGCACATACGTAAATGTTTCTCCGTGGCCGGAAACGATTTACGATTTTTACGGTTTCCCTCCCGAATATTACACTATAAAATACATGGCTCCAGGTGCTCCGGAATTTGCCAAAAATGTAGCAGAAGCCATCCCTGCAATTAGAACTACAACCGAATGGGGTTTCGATCATGGCAATTGGCCCATGCTTCGTCATCTTTTCCCAGATGCCAATGTACCGGTTTTTCAGATGAGCATTGATTATTATCAATCTCCTCAATACCACTATGAGTTAGCAGTTCAACTGAAGAAATTAAGAACGAAGGGTGTTTTGATTATCGGCAGCGGTTCCGTTGTTCATAATCTTCAATTGGCAAGTTCCAGACTTTTCAAAGGCGATAAAACCTTGTATGGATGGGATAAGGAATTTGATGAATGGATAAAACAGAGAGTGGTGGACCGCGACATAAAAAGTTTGATGAATTATGAAAAAACAAAATTTGGAAAAATGGCTGCCCCGACTCCCGATCATTATGTGCCGCTAATTTATTCTATGGCTATGCTGAATACCAACGATACTATAGAGCACACCTATGAAAGTCTTTTGCCTGCATTTAGCGACCGTAGTTTCATCATTGAATCAACCCATTAAACAATAGTATAACATGACCTTACATTATGATTTTGAGCTTCCAAAAAGAACAGGAGCCAAACCAACTACCACACCGAGCAATCCTCACATGCAATTGGATCAACAACCAAAAGACAGAAAGCTGGTGGATGAACTCATTGGTTGGGCATTCTCGCTTCCTGATATTTCAAAGGAGTATAGCAAAATCTCTGTACCCGGAGCACAGGCCATGTGTATGTCAGAAGAAAAAATGTGCACACATTGTAATGCTTTTATGGTTGAAACGGAATTTGCGCATTTTCATCCTGCTCCGGATGGCAGTATGCACTTAGGCCTCCCGCAGCGTGATGTAAAAAAAGTAATTGAACTGGGTTGGGGCGAATTGCATCCTGTAGTGCATAAAGGATGGTTGCCGCCAAACTTCATAATGGTTTACGCGCCCAGAAACGAAGAGGAGGCCGATGAGATTAAAAAAATTATTTTTCGCTCCTACCAATTTGCAATAGGTGAAATAAGCGATTAATGAGGCGAAGTTTGGGTCAGTAAAAATAAATTCTACTAAAAAAAAATTAACCATGCACGAAAATGATTTTCAAATATTGAAGCACGCCATCGAAAACATGATGCCTGCTAACAAAATACTCGGTTTAAAAATAGTTGAGATTACAGCAGGCTCGGTTCATATTCATGTTCCATTCAAAGAAGAGTTTATTGGTGATTTTATACAAGGCCGCTGGCATGGAGGTATTCTGGCCGCCATTGCCGATACTGCCGGAGGAGTGGCCGGGGCAACGGCTTTACATTCACCCAATGACAGGCTGAACACCATTGATATGCGCATTGATTATTTACATGCAGCCGTTAAGGCGGATGTACAAGCAAAAGCACGAATAATTAAACAAGGGAAGACAATCATTAAGGTTGATGTAGAATTGTTTCAGCCCGATAATAAAGAACCGGTCGCCCTCGCAAGATGTGTGTATAGCGCATTAAGGAGTGAATCTTAACATGAGCCGCTCAAATTTATGCAAAAATCAGCTTGTTTGAGCTAAACTCCCCAACCGAAAGAATTCTTAAAAGAGTGGGTTTAAAAAAAATGTATATCTTTGCACTCGACCAAAAAACTAATTTGGTCGATAAATAGTTTGGGAAGAAACAATGGAAACAACAATGGACATTAAAGACGATGTAAGTGAGGTCATCCTAAATTCCGCTAAAACCATCTTTGCCAGATATGGTTTTAAGAAAACCACAATGGATGAAATAGCTCATGCTTCAAGAAAAGGCAAAAGTTCCATCTATCATTACTTCAAAAGCAAAGAAGATATTTTCAAGGCAATCGTTGAAAAGGAATCGGATGTGTTAAGTGCTGCCATAGCAAAAGCAATCAATGCAGAAACTACCTCTGAAAAAAAAATACGGGCTTATGTTTTAACAAGAATGAAAGTTATTAACAAATTAACCAATCTATACAGTGCTTTAAAAGATGAATATCTGGAGCATTACAGTTTCATTGAAAATGTCAGAGTGAAGTATGACACCGAAGAGGTTAACACCATCAAAGGAATATTGAAGACGGGTGTTGAAGAAGGTGATTTTAAAATAGAAGACATCAACCTCACCGCCTTTGCCCTGGTCACAGCACTGAAGGGTTTAGAATATCCTTTATTCATTAAAAACAATTATGCAAAAACAGAAAATCGGTTTGAAGGATTGCTGAACGTGCTTTTTTATGGAATCATAGCGAGGTAATTTTTTTTTAACCCATTATCGACCAAAAAACTAAAATAGTCTAATTGTAATTAATAGAACTAACAATGAATATGAAAGTCAATAAACTGCACATCGCTCTTTGGTTTTCCGTTATCCTGGCCGGATGCTCGTCAGGAGAGAATACATCATCGGAAAGTGCGAAGCACATTTCCCTTAATGTTAAAACAGAAGAAGTAATTCAATTTAAAGGAAGCCATACAGTTGGGTATTCCGGGGTTGTGGTGCCAAAGAAAAATACACCACTCAGTTTCTCGGTGCCGGGAACCGTTTCGAAAATAGCAGTAGAAGAAGGACAGCAGGTAAACAAAGGCCAGTTGCTGGCACAACTAAATCCATCGACTATGGAGAACACCTACCAGATGGCATTTCAAAAATTACAACAGGCACAGGATGCGTATAACCGGTTAATGCCGATGCATGAAAATGGTACCCTGTCTGAAATAAAATGGGTGGAGGTAGAAACAGGATTAAGTCAGGCAAAATCGGCTACAGCCATTGCAAAAAAAGGACTTGACGATACAAAACTATATGCTTTTACAGCGGGTGTGATAGGTAAAAAATCGATTCAGGAGGGAGAGAATGTATTTCCAAATATTACAGTTTTTGAATTATTCGACATCAGTAAAGTATATGTAAAAATTCCCGTACCAGAAGATGAGATCAGTTCGTTCAAAAAGGGAGATCAGGCCATCATTACTGTTGGAGCTATCTCTAAAACAATCACCGGTATTGTAAGAGAAATTGGTGTTTCGGCTGATATATTTTCACACTCCTATCCGGTAAGACTTGAAGTTGACAATTCTGATTTAGCCATTAAGCCGGGTATGGTTTGTACAGTCAACTTTGCAACCCAAAACAAGGCGACCGGTGTTCTTATCTCTAACAAAGCAATGCAGCAGGATTTACAAGGGACGCAGTTTGTATATGTGATAGAAAATAACACGGCTCAAAAGCGAGCGGTGAAAACCATTGCTTTAATCGACCAAAAAATTCTGGTCAGCGGAAATTTGAAAGAAGGTGATAAAATCATTGTGGCAGGGCAAGACAAACTTCGCCAGGGCTCACAGGTAAACATTATAAAATAGCATCATGACGACACATAAGTTTAATGTCATAGAATTGGCTATGAGGTATAAGCAAATAGCCATTACCATAACAAGTCTGTTGGTGTTGTTTGGTATATTTTCTCTTTGGGTAATGCCCCGAAATGAATTTCCTGAGTTCATCATTCGACAGGGATTGATCATCGGTGTATTTCCGGGGGCTACTTCCGAACAGGTGGAAGACCAATTAGCCACCAAAGTGGAAAGTTTTCTTTACGGTTTTAAAGAAGTAAACCGGGAGAAAACGTATTCCATATCCAGAGAAGGAATGTTGGTTGTGTTTGTGGAAGTAAACAACAACGTAAAAGACCCTGATGGCTTTTGGGATAAAATAAAATTCGGCCTCAGCGAATTAAAATTACAGTTGCCACCGCAGGTACTTGCGCTGATTGCCAACAATGATTTTGGCGATACAGCCGCTTTGCTACTTACCATACAATCAGAAAGCAAAACCTATAAAGAGCTGGAGAAAGAATTGAAAATTATCGAAACGGAATTGCGAAAAATAAAGGCCGTTTCTAAAGTAAAACACTACGGAATTCAACAGGAACAGATAGCCATTTATCTGGATAATGCTAAACTGGCTTATTACGGTGTGCGTCCTATTACGGTGCTTGCCGCCATGCAATTGGAGGGTGCTGTGTATTACGGTGGCGAACTCAATAATTCAGAATTGATTACACCGATACATATTCCAGCAAATTTCAAATCGGAAGAAGACATTAAAAACCAAATCGTGTATGCCGATCCTGCTGGTAACATCATCCGGATGAAAGATATTGCTACTGTAGTTAGAAAATATAAGGAACCTGACTCTTTCATAAAAAACAATGGGGCAAAAAGCTTGCTGGTGTCATTGGAAATGCAACCTGGCAACAACATTGTTGATTTTGGGAAACAGGTGGATCAATCCCTCGCTTCCATCCGGACTAAAATTTCTTCTGATGTAAATCTGGATAAGATTGCTGATATGCCAACAGCCGTAGATCGTTCCATTATTCATTTCCTGAAAGAATTTTTCATTGCTATTATCGCTGTGATCATCGTTACGATGTTGTTATTGCCTTTACGGGTAGCTGCGGTTGCCGGCGTAACGATCCCCATTACCATTTTTATAACCGTAGGCATTTTATATTTATTAGGTGTTGAACTACACACCGTTTCGCTTGCAGGATTAATCGTTGTATTAGGCATGGTGGTGGATAATGCCATTGTTGTTATTGATAGTCATGTAGAAAAATTAGATCATGGCGAAACGCCCTGGGATGCTGCCTGGAAAAGTGCGACAGAACTTTTTGTTCCGGTATTTTCTGCTACCCTTGCCATTATCGCTACCTATGTTCCTTTGGTATTTTTCTTATCTGGAATGACCGGTGATTTTGTTGGTTCTCTGCCTGTTACCATTGGTGTGGCCTTGTTTACGTCTATGCTGGTGGCCTACTTTCTGGTTCCTTACATGAGCTATGTATTTATCAAAAAAGGAGTCAGGAAAGGAGAAGCGGAAGAAGCAAAAGCCGATAAGAAGTCACTACTCGATTGGGTGCAACAGTTTTATAATAGCACACTCGAAAGTGCCTTCAGAGGACCAAAGCTGACCATGCTGGTAGGCTTACTCTCCATTTTATTAGGCGGAGCAATCATGGCACTGTTGCCACGACAGTTATTTCCAAAAGTGGAGAGGAATCAGTTTGCCGTAGAAATTTATCTACCGGAAGGATACACACTTGCCCAAACAGTTGCTGTTGCCGATAGTATGGAGGTATTGCTCATGAGTGATAGTCGGGTGGTTAATGTAGCCTCCTTCATGGGTACCAGCTCACCACGTTTCCACACTACCTACGCACCTAATTTCCCATCAAAAAATTATGCGCAGTTGGTAGTCAATACCATAACAGCCGACGATGCCGTGGCAATATTGGATGAATATGAAGCAAAACGCAATATTTTTCCAAATGCCTATGTGCGCATGAAACAATTGGATATGCTGAGCACAACCGCTCCGATTGAAGTACGGATTTCCGGTAACAACATTGATTCCATAAAAGCCATCGCTGAAAATGTAAAAAGTATAATGCAACAAAACGATGCTGTTATATGGGCGCGTACGGATTATCTTAATAAAAGGCAGGGTGTGCGTGTAGATGTGAATGATGAACTCGCCAACCGGTTAGGGTTGACCCGAGGACTAATCGCCTCTTCAATAGCATCTGGTTTCTCTGGGATACCTATAGGTACAGTTTGGGAAGGAGATTATCCGGTAGATGTGAAGGTCATTAATCCAATCGATAAAAGAGATGGTTTTGATGATATCGAAAATCAAAATGTAACATCCCTGTTTTTGAGTGCCACAGTTCCTGTGCGACAGGTAACTACCATAACCACCGACTGGAGCGAAGGGCAAATTATCCGCAGGAACGGTGTACGAACTATTACGGTGCGAGCGGATGTAAAAAGAGGGGTGCTACCTTATAAAATATTAGCTGAACTAAAGCCGGAACTCAAAAAAATAAAAACAGGTTCCGATGTTCAACTCACGTATGGCGGTGAGGAGGAAAGTGAATTGGAAAATTATACACCGCTGAGCAAAGCCATGCTGGCAGGCGTAATGTTGATTTATTTTATTTTGCTTTTCCAGTTTAAGCGATCGAGATTAGTCTTTTTAGTGATGCTGACCATGCCTTTAAGTTTTCTGGGTGCGGCTATGGGTTTAGTACTTACCGGTTATCCTTTTGGGCTTACCTCCTTCCTCGGAATAATGAGCCTTATGGGTATCGTCGTGCGCAATGGCATTATCCTGATTGATTATGCTGAAGAGCTCCGCAACAAGAACGGAATGTTATTGGCGGAAGCAGCGGTGGCTGCCGGTAAGCGTAGAATGCGCCCCATATTTCTCACTTCTTTTGCGGCTGCCGTTGGCGTGGTGCCGATGATTGTAAGTGGCTCATCTCTTTGGGGGCCTTTAGGTGCTGTAGTTTGCTTTGGACTGCTGATATCCATGATACTTACCTTGTATGTGCTGCCTGTGATGTATCATCAATCACTTAAGAAATCAATTGCTTAAAATTCTTTAGAATGAAAAAGATAATTATCATAGCTGCCACTTTATTTCTCATAACAGAAGGATACAGCCAGACAACGCTGAGCCTACAAGAAAGTAAAGACTTGGCGATTAAAAATAATGTACACATTAAAAACAGTGCATTGGAAATGGAGATGGCTCAGGAGGTAAAGAAAAATGCTTTTACCAACTACTTTCCTAAAGTAAGTGCAACAGCATTTGCTATGCGTGCGATGGACCCCATCATTAAATTCAATATGCCGGGAGGAAATTTGCCGGTATATGACGGCAATCCGGCTAACCTCGCAACGGCAACAGAGTTTGCTTATTTTCCAGGTTTAAACCTCCAGCTTTTAGATAGAGCAACGGTTGGATTACTCAATATAACCCAACCCATTTTTGTTGGTGGAAAAATCAGCAACGGAAATAAACTCGCCCAATTGGGAGTTGACGTAAAAGAGAAGCAACAACAATTAAGTTTAAATGAAACGCTATTAAAAACAGAACAACAATACTGGCAGATTGTAGTGCTTCAGGAAAAAGAAAAGACCATCGCACAATATGAAGCGTTGTTAAACGATGTAAGCAAGCAAGTAAAGGATGCCTTCAAATCAGGGTTAATTATTAAAAACGATGCGTTGAAAGTACAGATAAAGCAAAGTGAACTTAGAACCAATAAAAGCAAACTGCAAAGCGGCAAGCAGTTAGCGATTAGGCAGTTCTGTCAAACCATCGGTATAGTGTATGACTCAGCGCTGGTATTGCAGGAAGATTTGCAAAACATACAATTGCCAAACACTTATTACACCGATATCGAAGCTGCATTACCAAACCGGGCAGAATATCAGTTGTTGCAGCAATCGGTAAAAGCAGAGCAGTTACAAACTAAAATGAAAAGGGGCGATTATATGCCTCAGTTAGCTGTAGGTGCTGCTGGTTATTCCTTCAACAGCTATTACGAAGGAACTAATACTACTACCAATGGTTTGGTTTATGGCACAGTGTCTATACCCATTTCCGATTGGTGGGGAGGCTCGCACGCCATCAAGGAACATAAAATCAAGGAACAAATTGCCGAGAACACTTTCAATGATACCAAAGGTTTATTAAAGCTTCAGATGGAAAAAGCCTGGACTGATGTAAACGAATCTTATCGTCAAATTATAATGATGGAAGAAACTGTAAAGCAAACCGATGAGAATCTGAAAGTAATGCAGACCAGTTATAACAGTGGTGTTGTCACCCTTTCGGACTTACTGGAAGCACAAGCACTGCAAACAGAAACTGCTGATAAATTGATTGAAGCCAAAACTCAATATCAACTGGCAATATCAACCTATTTACAAGTTACCGGTACCAGTAGAGAGGTTAAGAACATGCGTTAAAGCAATGCTATTTGTACTCAAAAGTAGAAATGGCTAACCATCTGGATTAAATGATAGAATAGAAATTAATGAATGAATTTTAAAAGATGAAAAGGAAAGTATCATTAGTATTATCAAGTGGCGGCTCAAGAGGGCTGGCTCATATTGGTGCTATTAATGAATTGGAGAAACAAGGGTTTGAAATATCCTCTATTTCGGGATCTTCTATAGGCGCTGTTATTGGCGGACTCCACGCGATGGGTAAATTACCCGAATACACCGATTGGGTAAAAACAATAAACCGACAGGTAATCTGGGGACTTTTGGATTTTGCTTTGTCAACCTCCGGGTTACTGAAAGGGGATAAAGTATTTGACAAAATGAAAACAATTATCCCCGACATGAACATTGAGGAGATGCGTATTCCTTTTGCGGCTGTAGCTACTGATCTGCTGAACGAACGCGAAATGATTTTTAAATCGGGTAGTTTTTATGAGGCCATTCGGGCATCGGTAGCAATTCCAACCGTTTTTATACCGGTTATGTATAAGAACTTATTGCTGGTAGACGGGGGGGTGTTAAATCCGGTTCCCATTGAGTATGTAGAACGTAAACAGGATTACATTCTTGTTGTGGTAAATCTATACGGAGATAAAAAAAATGAATTAAACAAAAATGTTTTGCCAAATAACAATTCGAACGATAACCAGCTTAATGGCCTCATGAAAAATATGGCCAAACTGGTTTCATCAGGAGATAAAGGAAGTTTAGGTTATTATTCTATGTTAACCACAACCACTGCTGCTATGATACATAAAATTGCCAGGCAGCATATTGAAAGGTACAAACCGGATATCTTAATCAATATCCCTAATGATTCGGCCAATACCTTCGACTTTCATAAAGCAGATGAACTGATAAAAATAGGGGAAATGGTTGCCAGTGAACAAATAACAAAGTATAGAATATTATAATTATTAAGAGATGGGAAGCTATTCTAAACTCCGTAAAATTATTCATGTTTTTCATCTCTATGGGATCAATTTATTGGGAAAAAGAAAATATGACAACTTCTATCAAGAGCTAAAAATGGATAAGGTTTTTGTATTAGGGCTAATCTTCGAGTTGGAACTTGTTACCAAAAATCAACTTAATGATGAAGATGCGTATTCAGCCCAGGTTCCAGCTTATATTATAGAAAAATTGATTAAATAATTAAAACACATTGACATGAGTGCACAAAAGAAATACAAAATGTATGAAAATCCGATAATGGAATTTCTATCGATCGAGTGTGTAATCTTAACTCTGTCTAAAGCTTTGAATTTTAAGATAGAGCAGTATGAAAGAACAAGAATCAGCATTCAAGAAAAAAGTATTAAAACAGTTTTTATCAGGTGACAACCTGTTCCGAAAGGACGGAGCCTTAGCGCCGATACTCAAAGAGTTTTTGGAAGAGGCGCTCCACGCAGAGATGGAAGAGCATCTTCGGGATGAAGAAAATGGTTGGTCATCGGGCAACAAGCGAAACGGCACGGGCAACAAGATTGTCAAGAGTAACCTGGGAGAAGTAACGATCGAGACCCCACAGGACCGAAAAAGTGGCTTTGAGCCTAAAATAGTGAAAAAAAGGCAGCGCATATTAGCCGACAGTCTGGAAGACCAGATCCGCCCTGTATGGCATGGGAGGCAGTATGTGGGATATATCAGCCCATATCCGGGAGATGTATATACAGAGGTCTCCACCGAAGTGATCAGCGGGATTACAGACCGGGTGGTCCCAAAGGTGAAAGAATGGCAGAGCCGTCCTTTAGAGGATGTATATTGTATCGTATGGCTTGATGCGATGCACTTCAAGGTGCGGGAAGATGGTAAGGTGAGGCATAAGGCCCTGTACAATGTTTTGGGTATCAACAAATAAGGGAAGAAAGAGCTGTTGGGCATGTTTCTTTCTGAAAGTGAGGGGGCCAACTTCTGGCTCCAGGTCCTAAGTGACCTGCAGCACCGTGGGGTAAAGGATATCCTGATCGCCTGTACAGATAACCTGACGGGATTCCCTGAAGCAATCCATTCTATTTTCCCTAAGGCTGAGGTACAGCTCTGTATCGTCCACCAGATCCGCAACAGCCTGAAGTATGTAGCTAGTAAGGAGCAGAAGGAGCTTGCCGCTGACCTGAAACTTATCTATGGGGCAGATACCAAAGACGGGGCAGAGTCTGCCCTGTTGGACCTGGAAGAAAAGTGGGGGAAGAAATACCCTGTGGTGGTCCGTTCATGGAACAGCAACTGGGAACGTCTTAGTGCCTATTTTGCCTATACCAAACCCAACAGAAAGATCATTTATACCACCAACGCGGTTGAAGGCTATCACCGGCAGGTTAGGAAAGTCACCAAAATAAAAGGGGCTTTCACAAGTGATATGGCACTGCTGAAACTGGTGTATCTTGCTGCAAAGAGGATCGAACGGAAATGGACGGCCCCTATCCATAACTGGGGGTTGACAGTCCAACAGTTTGCCATTAGATTTGAGGGGAGGTTAGTTTTGGACGCGGAATAAAATAATTATTTAGTTCCCTTCTCTTGGGTTACCCCAAGAGAAGGGAAGGACAGAGTTCGGCTAACACTCCCCTCCCACATTGTATAAACGTAATTAGGGCTGAAGTGCTTGATTAGCCTTTTTCTACAAATTAATTTTTTACATGTGCGTGTCTTTGTTCAAAAAACCGTATTAAAATCAAGCAAAACGTAAAGTCTTTCATAAGAAACAAAGCCATCCTTTCAGGTGGCTTTAATTGTGCAAAAAGGAGTAACCTTTTCCTAAATCCCATAATGCTTAGCAACCGCCGTCAGAATCATATCTCTCATTGAAGCCTTGGTTTCCCTACCTATCTCATATTTTAACTTATCGAACATATCAGTTGGAATCCGGAGTGAGTAGATTTTCACATCTTCTGTGTCAAACTCTTTGCTTGATGATTTTTCTTTTTGTTGTATCTCAGATTCAGGGTTGATCAGCATTCCGAGACCTCTTTGTTTTGCGCCAAGGTTTTTGTTTCCCTTGCTAGGATCGTTCAGTTTCTTCGCCATATTTTTATCAGTTTAACTTGCTTAAAATTTCATCGACCAGCAGTTCATAATCCTTAGCTCCGTTCGAGTCTGGTGCATAGTCAAATATGCTTTGTCCCTGCAGCTGTGCTTCGGCCAATGCTACGTTGATTCGGATTTTGGTGTCGAACACTTTATCCTGGAGATCCTCGGTGAGTTTCTCCACAATGGTTTTGGTCAGGATTCGGTTTGGGTTGATTTGGGTAATAAACACTCCACCGATGGATTTGCTACAAAAAACTGGACAATATTTTTAAGCCTGTTTCTGATTTGATTTAATGCCGCCTGCCGCGGGGCTACTCAACTAATGAGTGGGATTTAGAAAAAAAATCCCCCTCATTAGTTCGAGTTCAGTTTTCTTTAGGCTGCTTTTGTTTTTGTTTTTTCTCCGAATTGCTCCGGGGTGAGGTAATTCAAGTAGGAATGTTTTCTCTTTTTGTTGTACCATATTTCGATAAACTCAAAAATCTCAATCTGTGTCTGTCCGATGTTCAATAGTGGAAGCTGGTAGATCAATTCTGATTTGATGATTTTAAAGAAGTTCTCTGCCACGGCATTGTCCCAACAGTTTCCTTTTCGGCTCATACTCTGGATTATCCGGTGGTTCTGCAACAAGGACCTGAACTCTTCACAGGCGTACTGGACTCCACGGTCGGAATGGAATATCAATTCATTGGGATTTACCGGCCTGTTTCTCAGTGCCATTTGCAGTGCTGCGACCACCGTTGGATTCGCCTCCAGTGTCCTGCTCATAGACCAACCGATGATTTTCCGGTCGAATAGATCCATTACTATTGTCAGATATAGCCAGCCTTGCTGAGTTCTTACATAAGTGATATCGGACACCCATTTCTCTCCCGGTCGTGTAGCGGTAAAATCCCGGTCTAACACGTTCTTTGACGGAGCATACGGATGATCAGATTCGGTGGTACATACCTTGAATTTCTTACTGATGACACTCCGGATACCCATCAATTTCATCAGTCTGGCTACCCTGGGTCTGGAGATAAAGATCCCTCGGCCCTCGAGCTCCAGGGTCAGTTTTGGACTGCCAAGTCTGGATTTGGTTTGCGCTGTCACCTCTTGGATGGTTTGTCGCAATACATCGTTTTCTAAGGCTCTTTTGGAAGGTTTCCTGTTTAGCCAATCGTAAAAACTACTTCTGGAAACACCGAAAACCTGACACATCTTCTCAACAGCAAATTCCTCTCGGTGATCGCTCATGAACCTGAATATTTGTTGTCGCTCTTGGAGAAGATGCTTACGGCCTTTTTTAAGATATCCCGCTCGATCTGGGCTTCTTTCAGCGCTTTTTTCAATTCGGCTATTTCACGTTGCTCAGCACTCAGTATCGGTTTTCCGTTCCCTGCAAAGCTTTGATCACCGTGGAATTCATACTCCCTACTCCAACGGCGTACCATATCGCCGGGGATTCCCAGCTCCCTACCAATCTCATTGGATGATTTACCACCCTTGTGAAGTTCGACAACCATCTTCTTAAATTCCTTGTCAAAGCTTCTTCTTGTCCTGTCTTTCATTGATTCTAAGTTAAGGGGCTTAACTTACTGTCCAATCAAATGTAGCAGCTTCATTCCTTCTCTTTAATCAGCTTTCCAATGTCTTTTAAACGGGTCTTTAAACGCTTGTTCAAAGTATCATCCAGCCAATAGCGGATTAGGTTTTCAGTATCATCTTCACTGATGAGGTTGTAGAGCCTTTCAACGTCCGTTTTGAGGGTGTTTAGAATCAGCTTTGAGTAGTACTTGGTTTTGTTGTCAAATGGCCTTTCAAATTTGATTTCATACCGGAATTGATAATCAGTGGAGGCTTCTTTCAGGGCACGGAACTTTGGAGCAAACTTTTCGTCCACGCTGTTTTTCTCTGACCAAGGGCGAAGCCCCTGGTAGAGAATGTCGTCAAGTATTTTTGTTTGATTGTTAGATAATATTTTCATCATTCAAAATTGAGAAGCTGTTTTTGGAATGATTCTTTAACGTTATCCTCAAAGCTATCCAAATAGTTTTCAGTTGTTCGCAGGTCTTTGTGCCCAAGACTTTCGCTGATAAATTCAGTGGGTGCTCCTGATCGTTTGAGGACGGTAGCAAATGAATGGCGAGCAGTGTATGTGGTCAGGTTTATGTCTAGCTCCAGGTGATTAGCAATTCGCTTCATGTACTTGTTAATTGTTTTGGTAGCCTGTCGAACTTTGGCAAGTATCTGGTCTGGGGTGTCTGTTTTCTTAAGCAATTCGAAAACGTAGGTTTCTGGTAAAGCCGGCTTTGCACCCCATCGATCAATGATTGCGTGTATCTCTGGAAGGAGTACGACCATTATGGGCTTTAAATCCTGCTTGGTGGTTCGCTCGGTTTTTGCCCTCACAAATGTGATCTTTTTGGAATCGATGTTTTTGTATTGCAGCCGTGCAATGTCCTTAATGTTTGCTCCATTGCATAAATAGCTGAATATCCAAAGATCACGGGCTCTTTGCTCAGGTTCTGTAGTTGGCTCGTAAGTGACTATCTTCTTAATGTCTGCAAGAGTGAGGGCTTTCTTGATATTGCGACCAGCAGGAATTTGATACTTACGTTTGCCGAAAGGGTAGAACTCTTGTGAAATTATGCCTTCCTCAATTCCAATATTCATGATGGTGCGGAGGCTTCTCAGGTAGATGCCAGTACTGGTTAAACTTTTGCCAGTGTCAACCATCCACTTTTCGTAGTCTTTTAACCAATCTGGGGTAATATCTGCAAACTGAAGTTTCTTTCGGTTTCGGGTCTTAATGAATTTTGAAAAAGAATTGGAAGCGCATTTATAGCTATCGGCTGTGCCACTTCTTCCGTCTTTAGATAGCTGCTTGATGTATGACTCCATATAGCTAAGAACATCCTTGCTACGATCTGTTTTTTGGTTGAATTTCTTCTCGAAAGACTGGAAGGAGAAGGGGTGAAGTTCTTTGATGATTTCTATAGCCCTTTGTTCAATCTTATTGAAATAGATTCTACGCTCTTTGGCTTCATTCCTGGGCTTCTGGATATTGGTTTTTTCCCAATCCTCTGGGGTTAAAGAAATATTAAGGGGGTAGTATTTCTGCTCCCTATTGAAAGTAACCCGGAGTTTAATGGAGTAGGTGCCATCTTTTCTTTTAATGCGCCTATCTTGTATTATAGCTGTGGTAACTCCAATCATATTACATTGAAAAACAGTATGTTAAAATCGAATTTGACTCTGATTTGATACATACAATATACATACAGAGAGGGTTAAAAACAACATAATAAGAGAAAAGAAAGGAATAAAAAGTGGCTTTTTTAGCTAAAAATGGCACTTTTTGAAACCAAGAGAAGATAAAGGAAGGTTAAAATTATGACTTGTAATCAGTAGGTCATTGGTTCGATCCCGATAAGAGGCTCAAAAGGATAACAGAAATGTTATCCTTTTTTGTTTTTATACCTTTTTGAATGATTTTTTGAGACCAAGGATCGATCTTAAAAGTTGGGGGATTTGGATGAATCTATTTTCTTTGTTGAAAAAAAGAATTGGAACTTTGTTTTAATTCTTGTTTCTAAATTCAATCCTAATAAAAGCCATCTCATCATCAATATTTTTAAACAACCAAAGTTTTCCATCTTTAGCAAAATAAAAGCTTGGTGCTGTATTGAGTTGAGTTAGCGGTATTTCCGACACGAGTTTGAAATTCTTATCTAGTATGTTTATATAAACGTCCGCAGAGTTTGGAGTGGGATATCCAGTTATATCATCATCAAATTTATTTACATGAGCAAGGCGATAATACCACTGGTTTTCATTATCCCAAACAGGTTCGTGAAAAGTGATTTCGCTTTCTGTTTTTTTCCATAACGAAAAATATTGGTCAGGATCACTTACTTCTTTTGGAAGCTTTGCAACCCTTTCTGGACTTGTAACTGTATTTTCGATTTTAACATAATCCAATTTTCCTTGTGTAATATCAAAAACATAGAGGTGACTTTTGACATTGGTGCCCAAAATCACTTTATCGTTGAGATACTTCAAGAAAATCCTTGCTTCATAGACATCGTAAAAGTCAGGGTTATTTAAAATCATCGAAAAATTTTCCAAGTTCTCCCATTCTGGAAGTTCTATTCTGCTAGTATCTCCGGTATTGAGATTTAACATACCTAGTTCATGCGCTAATCCAGGAAATTTTACTAAAATCCCGTATATACTTTGTAAATTTTTTGGATTAACTTTTTCGTACAGTAAATCCTTTCCCAAATCGGTGAATTTCTTTTTTAATGTTGGAAGATTATTGAGTAAAGGAGATTTTTTTCCTCTTGTAGTCATAATAATAGAGGCAGGATAGCCTGAGAAATATATTAGGGAGTCATTCAAACTGATGATTCCGCCACGACCATTGTTTCCTATACCATCAGGACCCTCTTTTTCTAATTTAATTTTATTAACAAAGCTTACTTGATCTAAGTCAATTATTTCAAGAGATGTTTCATCAATGTTTAGGTTGTAAAGAAATCGACTGTCAGTAGAAAGGCTTGCATTGCTAAGACCCCAATTTAAAAATAATGCTTCATTTTGGCTATCGACAATTACCGTATCGATCTTTGAAATGACTACTTCTGAGGTTTCATTCGATTTTTCAGAATGATTGCCACAAGAGAATAATGAAATTGCAAGAATGGTTGCAAAGATAGAATTCGACTTAAGGATCTTTTTTCGAAAAAACTTTTTTACTTCCATAAGCATCTAAGGATTTGATTTAAGTAAAAATATGGTATTTATTTTTGGAACAAAACTATAAAACACTTATTAAAATGGATATTTCAATAAATCAATATTCCAAATATTGGGCAAATAATACCGAGTTGTAACTGTAATAATAATTATCGAAATGATGTTCAACCAAAATCCAGCTTTGATCATGTCTTTCATTTCCAAATAGCCTGAACCAAACACGACAGCATTTGGTGGTGTAGCCACTGGAAGCATAAAGGCACAACTAGAGGCCATCGTGGCGCCAACCATCAAGCTAAATGGGTGAACATCCATAGAGTAGGAGATAGCTGCTAAAATTGGCAATAGCATAGAAGCTGTCGCCATATTGGAGGTGATCTCAGTGAGAAAGTTTACAGAAATGATGATAATTAATAAGAATAAACCAAAAGCAATAAAATCTAAAAAGACAAATTGATTGCCAATCCATTCAGCTAAACGTGTTGCGCTAAAACCTTCGGCCAATGATAATCCGCCGCCAAAGAGAAGTAAGATTCCCCAAGGGATTTTTTCAGCAGTTTTCCAATCTAATAGCTTAGTTTTCGGAGTAGAAGAGGGGATTAAGAACAAAAGTAAGACTCCTGAAAGTGCTATAATGGTATCATCTAACCCAGGTAAAAGTTTTTGCAAATACGCAGTTCTCGTAATCCATGCTAAACTCACTAATCCAAAGACAATACCAACACGTTTTTCCTCAACTGTCATTGGCCCAATAGCTTGCAATTGCTTGTCAATTTCTTGCTTTCCAGCAAGTATACTTTGATTTTTATCAAATTTGTATGCAAAATAAGTAAGGTAATACCAGGTCAAAAAGAGTAATAGAATTGAAATTGGTAATCCAAAAAGCATCCATTGGTTGAATGTGATTTCATATTGATAAATTTCCTTGACGATACTCGCTAAGATGATATTTGTCGGTGTACCAATCAAGGTCGCCAAACCACCAATTGAAGCACTGTATGCAACGCCTAGGAGTAAGGCTTTTCCAATTTTACAATCTTTCAATAGGTAAGCGGTTATTTGAAAATACTATTTAACATAATATAAATTATATAACTTTATATTCTAAATACGTTCAAAAAAATAGCTGGAATATTATCATCCCAGCTATTCTACTTAAATTATTGAAATCATGCTTAACTTATTTTCTGCAAAAAATAACGTGGAGAATTTGTACTTTTTCACTTAAGTAGGAATACAGCAAGAAAGAAAAATAATTTTCTTAAATCAATTCGTCAATAATCAATTGATAATCGTATTGCAAATCTTCATGAAGTTTTTCAATTAGCTTTTGGGCTTTGCCAATTTGAATTTCGAAGAGATTAGAGATTACAGGATGATTATATTGTAAATAGCCATAATCCTTTAAGTTTTGGCAGAAAAAAATAATCAATTCAATATGAATTGTTTTGTCTTTAGAAAGTTTAAGGTTTTTGTTCAGTTTTCTTCTGATCAATTGTGCAGATTTTTTGGCGAAATGGTAATTCCTGGTGTTGGCTTTTTGAAATTCAAGTTCCAACTCCTCTTTCACCATTTCGACAAAAATCCTAGGATTTTCTTTTTCAAATAATTTGAAGAATAAATATGCTTTGTTTTCAGTGCTGAACTTACTTAGATCAATAATTATGTCTTGAAGTTCTTTTTCATTCAGATACTTCAATTCTTTTTTAAGTTCTGCTAAACTAGCTATTTTCATTTTTCAACTAGCTTCACTTCTATTGCACTTAATCCTTTTGCTGTTTTCTCTGTTTCAAACGTGACTTTATCATTTTCCTGAATTTGGTCAATACAACCATTTACATGAACGAAAATACTCTCTTGAGTTTGTTCGTCTTTGATAAAACCATATCCTTTTGAATCATTAAAAAAAGTAACTTTTCCTTTACGTCCACCGCCATCATCTTCCGTTTCTACAGCTTTAGAAACACCGATTTCGATGCTATCCACATCGATTTCTTTTTTCTTTTTGGTTGGGTCAGGTGGTGTTGAGGTGATGTTTCCGAATTCATCAACATAAGCAATCATATCTTCAAAATCTGTCGATTTTTCACTTGATTTACGTGCTTCCTTCTTATCTACCTTTTCCTGTTTCTTTTTTTGTCTTAATTTTTCCTTTTCTTTCTTGTTAAAGGTTTCTCTTGATTTTGTCATATCTACAAAATACCAAGTTTTTTCGAAGAATTCCTATTTTATCTTAAGAAGTATTTTTAAATGTTTCAATAAATTTTCTTTCAGAATATTTACCTCTCTTTTTTAAATGATCTTTTCCTGCTGATTTTGAGATAGAAAGCATTGAAAAATATACTTTTTAAAAAAGATTTGATATATAAAGGTCAATTTTTCATAGCTTGAATGTCTAATTAAGGAATCAAGTAAAATGAAGGAATTTCAATTGATTTTGGAAGCATACAAAATCTACGAAAAAACAAATATCAAGTCTGCCCTTGCAACTGTGGTTAAAGTTGATGGTTCTGCTTATCGAAGACCTGGAGCGAGAATGTTGGTTTCAGAAAATGGGGATTTGACAGGTGCGATTAGCGGAGGATGCTTAGAAGGCGATGCTCTAAGAAAAGCGCAATCAGTTATTTTTCAAAATCAATCCATGCTAGTTACTTATGACACAACAGATGAAGATGATCAGAAATTTGGAATTGGTTTGGGTTGCAATGGAATAATCCAAATCCTGATGGAGCCAATCGATTATCAAAACAAATCAAACCCCATATTATTGCTCGAAAAAGCTTTTGAGGAAAGATTAGATAGCACATTGATCAGTATATTTTCGATTAAAAATTCAAGATCTGCTCAGATTGGAACAATAGGTTTAAGAAAAGGCGAAGAACTTTTTGGTGATTTCAATCAACTTGATGATTCAATAAAAACAAGAGTTTTATCTGATCTAAATCATTCAGTTGATCAAATTGATTCTGCAGTTCATATTTACAAGGCTTTTGATGACTTGCATGTATTTTTTGAGGTGATCAAGCCACCGATAAGAATTTGTCTATTTGGAGCTGGAAACGATACGATTCCACTTTGTAAAATGGCGAGTTTTCTTGGATGGGAAGTAGTTTTAATCGACGGTAGAAAACAATATGCTACAAAAGAAAGGTTTGAACATGCTTCAGCAATTGTAGTTGGGCCAGCTGATGAAGTGGTTTCTCAGTTAGAGTTTGATCAAAATACGGTCGCCTTACTGATGACGCATAATTTTGAATATGAGGTGAAAGTTCTGGAACAGCTTCTTCCATTTTCATTGCCCTATATAGGGATTTTGGGACCAAAGAAAAAAAGTCTAAAGCTTTTTGAAAGGTTAGAAAATCAAGGTGTAAATGTGAATCAAGAGCATATTTATGGGCCTGTTGGTTTAAATATCGGTGCTGAAGGTGCTGAGGAAATTGCCTTATCTATTTTGGCAGAGATCAAAACCGTCTTGATGCAAAAGGAACCTTATTCCCTAAGAGATAAAAAAGGCTCAATCCATGACTAACTCCAATTATCCACAAACAGGCATTATCATCTTGGCCGCAGGAAATTCCTCTCGACTAGGTCAAGCAAAACAGCTTTTAGATTTTAAAGGTGAGAAGCTCTTGCAAATTGCTATTGATATTGCTGAGGATAGTCTTTCTGATGTGAATCTAGTTGTTCTTGGAGCCTATAAAGAGCAAATCAAAAATGAGATTGATTTTCAATCGTGTGAAATCGTTACGAATGAAAACTGGTCAAAGGGCTTATCAAGCAGCATGAAAGTAGGTCTTTCTGCGATGATTGAAAATTATGCTGTAGATCAAATTCTAATCATGCTCTCTGATCAACCTTTTGTGACTAAAGAGTTATTGAACCTAATGATCAAGACCCAATTAGAAAGTAGAAAAGGAATTGTAGCCTGTCGCTACGGGGATACATTGGGAGTTCCTGTCTTGTATACCAAGAAATATTTTGAGGAATTAATGCAATTGAAAGAAAAAGAAGGAGCTAAAAAAGTAATCTTCAATCATTTGGAAGATTGTGAAATCATTGTTTTTGAGCGTGGAAAAATTGACATCGATACCCAAGAAGATTATGATCAACTTTTAGGTAAGAAAGCTTGATTAAAGCTTCCTTACCCAGATATTTCTAAAACTCACCAAATCTCCATGATCTTGTAGGACAAAAGGCAATTCAGCTGCATGGACTTTATAATTTGGGATTCCAATGTATTCAGTTGGACCTTTAAGCTCTACACTATTTTGAACGAGAATGCCATTGTGAACAACGGTAACTTTTGCAGGAGAAACGATCATTCCATCTTCATTAAATCTTGGAGCTGTGAAGAATATATCATAAGTATTCCATGCTCCCGGTTCACGAGTGGCATTTACTAATGGTGGATATTGTTTGTAAACACTCGCTGCTTGGCCATTGGAATAGGTTCTGCTTTCGAAGGAGTCCAAAACCTGAATTTCATAAAATCCCATAATGATCACCCCTGAATTTCCTCTTCCTTGCCCCTCTCCTTTTACTACTGTAGGCGACGCCCATTCTATATGAAGTTGCATATCTCCAAATGCTTCCTTCGTCTTGATATCACCAGTTCTTGGAAGTACAGTCATTGCACCATTTTCTACAGTCCATTTGGCTTCTCCTCCGTCTCTTGCGCTAACAAAATGATTTAGATTCTGTCCATCAAAAAGGATAATTGCATCACTTGGTGCAAGATGATTTTGTGCTCCAGCTTCAACTTTTCTAGGAATTGGCTCCCAAAACTCAGTTGCCTCAGGCGGTAACTTGATGTCTTTTTGTTGGGCAAAAAGAGGAACAGTTAAAATAAATGTGAAGAGGACAGATAAAGTACTTAATTGAATTTTCATAAGGCTTTTTGGTTTGATAAATAGGTTCTTTTTATTGGTCTCTATTAATTTTAGATTCTTAAACCGCTGATGGATTTTAACTTTGGCAAGTCAATTCAAAGGCTTAAATTTCTTTAAATTTAAATATATGAAAAATATTCTACTCCTATTCCTATTTCTCTTTACCTTTTCCAATCTTTCCTTTGCCCAAAAGGATTATTATTTTCCTGGAGAAACATTCACAGATGACATCCCTTCGCCTTATTCTTATTTAGGATACCATGTTGGTGAATGGCATACCCGCTATGACCGCATGGTCGGTTATTTGGAGAAATTAGCGGAATCATCGGATATGGCAGAATTGAAGACTGTGGGATATACCAATCAACTCAGACCACTCGTCGTTTTGGTAATCAGCAATGCAAATAATATCAGTAATCTGGAAAATATCAGAAATAATCATTTGAAGCTTGTTGACCCGAAAGTGGATATGCCTGATGTGAGCACTATGCCTGCAATTATCAATTTGGCTTATAGCGTCCATGGGAATGAACCTTCTGGAGGTGAAGCAGCTATTTTATCTGCTTATTGGTTGTTGGCTTCTCAAAGTGACAAGGCCAAAGGAATACGTGATAATGCAGTAGTTATGATTGATCCTGCTATCAACCCTGATGGAAGAGACCGCCATACCAATTGGGCGAATATGCACCGTGGCTTCCCTCCTGTGGCTGATCCATTGGATAGAGAGCACAACGAAATCTGGCCAAGTGGTCGTGTGAATCACTATTGGTTTGACTTGAATAGAGATTGGCTGCCATTAGCACAAGTAGAGACCCAAAGTAAGATTGCTTGGTATCACTCATGGTATCCAAATGTGGTCGGCGATTTTCATGAAATGGGAACTAATAGCACTTATTTCTTCGAACCTACCAAACCATTTGGAAGTGAAAATCCTGTTGTTCCTAGAAAGAACTATGATGAGATCAACAATAAATTCGCTGGCTATTTCTCCAAGGCATTAGATGAAATTGGTAGTTTGTATTGGACTAAAGAGACCTTTGATAACAGCTACCCAGGATACGGATCTACCTATCCTGATATTCAAGGAGGCTTGGGATTGGTGTTTGAACAAGGGAGTTCAAGAGGGCATATCCAAAGCTCTCAAAGAGGTGATATCACGTTTCAATTTACCATCAGGAATCAGCTAAAAATATCCATGGCCACCATGGAAGCTGGTGTAAAAGAGCGGATTTACATGCATCAGTATTTGAGAGAATTCTTTAAAACAGGAATGGATGAAGCTGCCAAAAATTCTGTCAAATCTTATGTTTTTGGTGATGAATATGATGAATCAAAAAACAGATTATTCCTAAAGCTACTTTTAGATCATAAAATAAAAGTATATGATAATGATAGAGATATAAGTGTAAAAGGAAAGCAATTTAAGAAAGGAAAATCATGGGTAGTTCCCACTTCTCAACCACAATATAGAATGGTGAGAACCATGTTTGAGAAAGTGACAGAGTTTGCAGATTCCGTATTCTATGATGCTTCTTCATGGACAATGGCCTTAGCCTACAATGTTCCTTTTGAAAGTCAATCTGGATTTTCAGCAGGGAAAGAATTGAGCAGTTTAGAAACACAAGAATTAGCTTTTCCAGAAATAGGAAATTATGTTGCATATATGGTTGATTGGTCTGATTATTTTGCTCCAAAATTCCTTCATGCTATACAAAATGCAGGAGTTCACGTTGAATCCAATGCCTTACCATTCACTTCTTTGACCGATCAAGGAGAAAAAGAATTCCCCGCGGGTTCATTGATAATTCCTACAGCATTTCAAAAAATGAATCAAGCTGATTTGAGAAATATAATCCAAGCTGCTGCAAAAGAATCTGGGCAACATGTATTTGCAAGCACAACAGGTTTTAGCAAAGCTGGAATTGACTTGGGGAGTAATAATATCTCCGCTATTCAAGTTCCAAAAGTCTTGATGCTTGTAGGGCAAGGGACGTCGCAGTATGAAGCAGGCGAAATTTGGCATTTGATGGATACCAAAGTAGGAATGCCTATTTCAAAAGTCGATTTGAGTGCATTTGGAAGGCTAAATCTTTTTGATTACAAGACCCTGATCATGACTTCAGGCAATTATTCTAGTTTATCTTCAGGACAATTGACCCATTTGAAAGATTGGTTGTCCCGAGGAGGAACGATCATCGCTTTGAGATCTGCTTCTCAATGGCTCCAAAGTCAAGGGGTTATTCAGGAAGAATACTTATCTATAAATGAGGAAACTACTTCAGCGAGCAAGCTATACGCATCAAGAAGAGATGAATCAGGTGCGCAAGCCATTGGTGGAAGTATTTATAACGCATATTTAGACAACACACATCCACTTGGATACGGTTACAGAATGACGGAAATACCAGTTTATAGAAACACGAGCATCTTTTTCAAACCATCAAAAAGTCCTTATCAAACTCCCGTGAGGTATACAGAAAACCCACTTTTGGGAGGTTACATCTCCCCTTCTAATCTTGAAAAAGTGAAGCAAAGTGCCAGTGTGCTTGTATCTCCTGTAGGAAGAGGAAAAGTAATTAACTTCATCGATAATCCAAACTTCAGAGGAACTTGGTTTGGAACCAACAAGCTATTCTTCAATGCTATTTTCTATGGAGATAAAATTTGATTATCCGCAATTGCGCTTGTATGTAATTTGTTAGATAAATGATTGCGGATAATTATTATCAAGTTATCAGTGGATTAGTTGTCAGTGCACCTAATCACAGTGCTTGCTCTTCTGATTGGAAATATGAAATCATATATTTTCAATAATAAAGAATTTGCAAGTTAACAAAGGCCTAAATGTTTTCATTCAATTGAAACTGTTTAGGCCTTTATTTTCAAAGAGATGAGATAGAAAGTTTGTATCTCGAAGAAAATGCCGAAATTTGGAGCAAAATAATTAATTGTGTCAGCATCGATTCTTCTTCTCACTCCCCCATTTACTCAGCTAAATACCCCCTATCCTGCTACGGCTTATATCAAAGGTTATCTTAATTTATTGGAGAAAAAATCCTTTCAGTTTGACCTTGGTTTAAATGTTATTCTTAGAATTTTTTCAAAAGATGGTTTAACTGATTTGTTTCAAAGTATTGAACAAAAGGATGTTAAAAAGCTATCCCCGAATAGTCAAAGGATATTGAAATTAAAGACTGATTATCTAGAAACCATCACCCCTGTTATAAATTTTCTTCAGTTTAATAATCCAACGATAGCCTACAATATCTGTGATGGAGACTTTTTACCACAGGCTTCCCGATTTGCTCAGTTGGAGGAGATGGATTGGGCATTTGGAACGATGGGTATTCAGGATAAGGCAAGGCATTTTGCAACACTTTATTTGGAAGATTTGGGAGATTTGATTCAAGAAGCACTTGACCCACATTTTGGTTTTAGTCGTTATGCCGAACGCTTGGGAAGATCAGCAGTTTCTTTTGATCCTTTGAAGGAATATTTGGATTCTGAGCCTTCTTTTGTGGATAAGTACTTATTTGAGGAATTAGAAAAAAGCATTGCTGAAACAAATCCGAGTTTGGTTTGTATTTCCGTTCCTTTTCCAGGAAATCTGTATGGTGCATTGAGATGTGGACAATATATCAAAGCCCAACATCCCAATATCAAGATTGTCATGGGTGGCGGATATCCAAATACAGAGTTAAGAAGTCTTAAGGAGCCAAGAATTTTTAAATATGTAGATTTTATTACTTTGGATGATGGTGAAAGACCTTTGACCAATTTGATAGAATATCTGGAGGGAAAAAGAGCAAAAATTGATTTGAAGAGGACTTTTACCTTAATTGACGGAGCAGTAGTGTATTACAATGGCTCTAGAGAAGGTGATATTCCATTTAGTAAGACGGGGACGCCGGATTATCGAGGATTATTGTTAGACAAGTATTTATCAGTTATTGAAATTGTCAATCCTATGCATAGGCTTTGGTCTGATGGAAGGTGGAATAAGCTTACTATGGCACATGGATGCTATTGGAGGAAGTGTTCTTTTTGTGATATTTCTCTGGATTACATTAAAAATTATGAGCCGGTTTCAGCTGTTTTAATCTGTGATCGGATTGAAGAATTGATAGAACAAACTGGGCAGACTGGATTTCACTTTGTGGATGAAGCGGCGCCACCTGCCTTGATGCGGGAAGTGGCTATTGAAATATTGAGAAGAAAGCTGAGAATTACTTGGTGGACAAATATTAGATTTGAGGAGCGATTTACCTTTGATTTATGTAGACTACTAAAAGCCTCAGGGTGTATTGCTGTTTCAGGTGGACTAGAAGTAGCTTCTGATCGACTCTTGGAGATGATGCAAAAAGGTGTCAATGTTGCGCAGGTGGGAAGAGTTGCCCATCATTTTACTGAATCAGGAATCATGGTTCATGCGTATTTGATGTATGGCTTCCCTACCCAAACTGCTCAAGAGACCATAGATAGTTTAGAAATTGTAAGGCAATTATTTGAAAATAATGTAATTCAGTCAGGTTTTTGGCATTTGTTTGCAATGACTTCCCATGCACCTATTGGAATAGACCCAGGAAAATTCAGAGTTGTAAAGATCGGGCCAGAAAAAGGTCTATTTGCGGATAATGATTTAAGTCATGAAGATCCAGAGGGTGCTGATCATGAACTTTTCAGTGCAGGTTTGAAAAAAGCTTTGTTCAATTACATGCATGGAATCTGTTTTGATTTTCCGTTGCAAGAGTGGTTTGATTTTAAAATCCCGAAAACAACTGTCTCTCCCAATTTTATCTATAAGGCAATTAATGCTGCAGATGAAATGCTCCCCAAACCTAATTCAAAAATGGTATGGCTTGGAAATAAGCCTGAATTAAAAAGTACAACTTTCAATAAAAAAGGAAAGAAAGTTGAAGGCGTAATTATGGTTGTTGAAAACAAAAATTTCACCTCAGAAATAAATGTCAGTAAGCTAGAAGGAAAATGGTTGATTTCGATATTCGATTTGATCTTGTTGAAAAAAGATCAAAAGGAACTAATCTTTGCAGAATTTCAAGAAAAGTACGAAAATGATGGAATTGGAAAAATTGAAAATTTGATCAATTCTAAACTATGGATAGATCTTTTGGATGCGGGATTAGTACTGGTATAAAATAAAAAACCCGATCTACAAGATCGGGTTTTTACTCACTTTAACCACTAACAACCATAAAACAAATTCATTATACATATCTGATAAACAGATAATTAAGTATGTTGAACGATGAAAAACATCAAATTGTTTGTAGTCCGTACGGGAATCGAACCCGTGTTTTATCCGTGAAAGGGATACGTCCTAACCCCTAGACGAACGGACCAGAAATAGAAAAAAGGTTAATTGATTTTGTAGTCCGTACGGGAATCGAACCCGTGTTTTATCCGTGAAAGGGATACGTCCTAACCCCTAGACGAACGGACCATTTTAGAATCGAATTAACCTCTTTTCCGTAAGGTGATGCAAATATAGAGGGTTAAATTCATAATGCAAAACCTCGCAAAAAAATATTTGGTTCTAGCTTCCAAAAGCTTGAATATAAGCGGAAAATATTTGTTGATTGGTTCATAAAGTTATCAGTTAATTAGGTTATTGGTTGATTAAGCTATTAGTTAATTGGGTTATCAGTTTATTAGTGAATTGAGTTAAATTGATTGCATTCTTTGTTCATGGTACTGGGTACTTTGTAAACCACTAGGGTTATTGGTTGATTGAGCTATTAGTTAATTGGGTTACCAATTTATTAGTGAATTGAGTAGGGTTGATTGTATTCTTGGTACTTTGTACACCACTGGGGTTATTGGTTGATTAAGTTAATAGTTGATTGGGTTATTGAGTTTTCAGTTAATTGGAGAAACATTTTCATATCAAACCTGATTTGTAGTCTTTATAATGCGGGTTTTGTAACTTCGCAATTGAAAAATAATTACCCGATATGACTAAAAAACGAGTAGCAGTGAATGGTTGTGGCCGAATTGGTAGACTTACCATTAAATTACTTTTAGAGCAAGAAGATATTGAATTGGTGGCTGTCAATGATTTAACAGATCCTTCTACTCTAGCCCATTTATTACAATATGATTCAATTCACGGAAAATACGCTTTCAAAGTGGAAGAAAAAGATGGTGATTTGATAATTAATGGGAAGCTGCTCAAGATTTTTGCTGAAAAAAATCCAGCTTTGATCCCTTGGGAATCACTCAATGTAGATATCGTACTTGAGTCAACGGGGAAATTTACAGATTTGGAAGGTGCTTCTCAACACCTTAAAGCCGGAGCAAAAAAGGTAATCATAACCGCTCCTTCTAAAAGTGAGGAAGTTCCTACAATAGTATTAGGAGTAAATGACCATATTTTGACAGGCAAAGAGCAAATAATTTCAAATGCTTCATGCACAACCAATTGCTTAGCTCCCATGGTGAAGATATTAGATCAGTATTTTGGAATTGAAAAGGGATATGTTTCTACTGTCCATTCTTATACCAATGATCAAAACCTACATGATGCGCCTCATCGGGATTTGAGAAGAGTGAGAGCTGCTGCTTATTCTATAATTCCGACTACAACTCACGCAGCCTTAGCCATGGAACTTGTGTTACCAGAGCTAAAGGGAAAGATAGAAGCATCAGCGATGCGGGTACCGGTACCAGATGGTTCTTTGACAGATTTGATTGTGATATTGAAAAATGATACTACCGTTGAGGAAATCAATTCAGTTTTCAAACAAGAAGCAAACGGAAGAATGAAAGGAATTGTAGAGTATATGGAGGATCCAATAGTGTCTATCGATATTATTGGAAATCCCCATTCCTGTATTTTTGACTCTGGTTTAACTTCAGCTAAAGGCAATCTAGTTAAAATCGTAGGTTGGTATGACAACGAAGCAGGCTACGCCAACAGACTGGTGGATTTGGTGCTAAAATTAAAGGAGTAAACCTTTGTGGTTTACTCCTCTTTTATTTTTTCACTGATATAATCAAAAGCTTCTTGCCAAGCATCTAAAAAAGCGTCTAGATGTTCTATAAAGTCATCTTTGAAACCCTTTTCAGCTATGATATTTTTACCCTCTTGAATGATATTGCTTAGCTTATCAATTTCAAAAAGGGCTAAGGTAGGTTTTACTTTGTGTCTGATCAGGTGAATAGTTTCTTCATTTTGATCCTCAGCTCCTTCTAGATATTTTTCTTTTAATTCGATCAAAGATGCATAGATAGCTGCTACTAATTCAGCTTTAAAATCAGCATCTCCATCGGCCATTTCATCGATATTCTCGAAGTTAATTGGTGGTGTATTACTCATTATCATGGGGTTGATTAGCATTTATTCCAGCGAGATATCCGGTAGTCCATGCAGCTTGAAAATTAAAGCCACCAGTAATACCATCTATATCTAAAACCTCACCAGCGAAAAATAAACCGGGCAAAAGTTTACTCTCCATCGTCTCAGGATTGATTTCTTCCAATTTTACTCCACCTGCAGTTACAAACTCCTCTTTGAAAGTGGTCTTTCCTTCGATGGCGACAATATAGCAAAAAAGATTCTGTATTAGTCTATTCAATTGCTTTTTTGATAAACTGTGCCACAAACTGTCTGAATTGATTTCAGATTTTTCAACTAGATGCTCCCACAGTCTTGTCGGAATGCCAAACAATGGATTAGACTTGACTTTCTTTTTCGGGTGTTCTGATTTAAATTTTCCTATGTTTGTTTGTAGTTCCTGTTCAGTCCAATCATTCCCCCATCTGATATGTGCATTAGCGTGATAATTTTTTTCAAATAACCAAGGAGCTCCAAATGCAGAAAGCTTTAACACTGCAGGACCACTTAATCCCCAATGAGTAATCAAAAGCGGACCTTTGTAGGCTAATTTAGTTCCTTCAAGTTTGATATGGGCGTCTGGAACTGATATCCCCATCAATTCACGAATAGGTTCTTTAGGCGTATTGAATGTAAAAAGTGATGGTATTGGCTCTGAAATATGATGTCCCAATTCCTGAATCATATTGAATCCAGATACTTTTGGAGATCCTCCAGTACAAATAATCAACCTATCAAATTCAAAACTATTTTGTTTGCATTTAATGATAAACTTTTTGTTTATATAAAGGATACTTTCAACTCCGCAATTGTAGATAATTTTGATTTGTTTTAGTCTCGCTTCATTTTGCAGAGCCTGAACAATGGTATCTGAATCATTCGAAACAGGAAACATCCGGCCATCCGCTTCTACTTTGAGGGATACATTTCTGGATTCAAACCATGTAATTGTATCTTTTACTGAAAAGTGAACAAAAGATTTCTTGAGAAATTTCTCTCCGCGTGGATAGTTTTTGATCAAATGGGAGTTTTCAAACGCTGCATGTGTCACATTACATCTTCCTCCTCCTGAGATTTTGACCTTTGATAGGGATTTTGATGTTTTTTCTAAAATAGTGACTTTTGAATGATTGCCACTCGCATGAATTGCCGCAAAATAGCCAGCTGCGCCTGCTCCTATTACTCCTACTTCTAACATTATTGATAAGATCTTCAGCGCAAAGATTACCTTTTTTTGCCAGAAATAGAACCTAATATTCCTCTCGTTAATTCTCTGAATATTGTTCTTCCAATTTGTCTTATCATGGTATTTTTACTTAAATCATCTAATAAGCTTGGCTCAGAGGTGGTTTTTCGACCTCTAAGAGTGTTTTGATTTGGAAGATTTTTTTCTTCATTTTCTGCAAATTGCTCTGCCCTAGTAATCTTCATATCAAGAATTTCAAATGCACTTTCCCGATCGATCAATTTGGCATATTTTTTAACCAGGTCTGAATTTTGTGTTAATGTATCGATCTCAGAATCATCTAAGATATCCATTCTTGAAACAGGCGCTCTCAATAAAGTATGCACTAAAGGAGTTGGGATACCTTTTTCATTAAGAACAGTTACCAAAGCTTCACCAATTCCCATGGAAGTCAATACCTCAGAGGTTTTATAAAATGGCGAAATAGGGTAATTCTCTGCTGTTTTGGTTATGGCTTTTCTATCCTTTGCCGTAAATGCACGTAGGGAATGCTGAACTTTCAATCCTAATTGACCTAAGACTGCATCTGGAACATCCGTTGGTGATTGCGTACAAAAAAACACACCTACTCCTTTAGATCTGATTAATTTGACGATGGATTCTATTTTATCAATCAAATCTTTATTTGCATTGGAAAACACCAAATGTGCCTCATCAATAAAAAGACAAAGTTTTGGTTTATCTGAATCTCCTTGCTCAGGAAATGTTTCATAAATCTCTGAGAGAAGGCTCAGCATAAAGGTAGAAAACAGTTTTGGCCTATTTTGAATGTCGGTCAATCGAATAATTGATACCACACCTTTTCCATCCTTTGTTTTGACAAAATCATCAACGTCAAAGGATAATTCCCCAAAAAAATGATCTGCTCCCTGTTGTTCCAGTTCAATGATTTTACGCATGATGGTATTAACTGAAGCAGAAGAAACCGAGCCGTATTCTTTGGTGATGGATTCTTTTCCTTCGTTTGTGATATACTGAAGTACTTTTTTAAGGTCTTTGAGATCCAAAAGTGGTAAATGTTGCATATCACAATACCTAAAAACTAAAGCCATGACACCTCTTTGGGTATCATTCAGCTCCATGATTTGAGACATCAAAACAGGACCAAATTCAGAAACAGTTGCTTTAAGTTTAACTCCTTTTTCTTGGCTAATAGACATCAATTCAACCGGTAGTCCAGTTGGATTATAGTCAACTCCAATTGCAGTGCTCCTTTTTTCAATATGTGAATTATTTGACCCTGGCATTGCCAGTCCAGATAAATCACCTTTCAGATCCATGAGTACAGATGGTATCCCTTTTAATGAAAGCTGCTCGGCAATGACTTGTAATGTTTTTGTTTTACCAGTACCTGTTGCTCCAGCGATCAATCCATGCCTATTTAAGGTTTTGAGCGGTATTTTAACTTGAGCATTTTGTATAGGTTCTTGATTAAGAATCCCTGTTCCTAAAATAAAATAATCATTTTTGAAAGTGTAACCTTGTTCAAGGTGTGATTTGAAATCTGCTTGGTTCATAAGAAAAGTTCAAGAGAGATGAGAAATACAATCTAAAACAAAAAACCTTAATACGTAAACTTGTATTAAGGTTTTTTATGAAGAAGGGGAATTTATTAATGTGTTACAAGAGGTTCTAATTCCTTAGCTTGATTGATAAAGCCTTCTACTTGAGAAAGAGCAGGAACTACTCTTGTCAGATTTTTTTCTGCATTCTTTTCTGTTAAGGCTTTATGTAGATTTTCAGGATTTCTTGTTCTTAGTTCTTTCACAGTATCCACACCAGTTGCCTTCAATAATTCAGCAAACTGACTCGCCACACCTTTGATTCTAAAAAGATCAGCCATATTTACCCAGTCCAAAATTTTACCTTCATCTATTCCTGATGCTTCTGCGATTTCTTTTCGACCTTTTTTGCTAGCACCTTTAGATAGCAAAGCTTCTACTGTTGTGATGCCTGCATTTCCAAGTTTTTCTTTAAAAACTGGTCCGATACCTTCGATTTCTGAAATTGTTTTTGACATTGTTATTTGGTTTAAATTATATGTTAATTAAAGAAATTTCCTAATCCTTTTTTTAAAGCATCTGAGGCTTTACTTTTCAGCGCATCACCAGCGGCAGACCCCATCATACTCATCAAATCAGTTTTTTCAATATTTCCGCTTTTGCTTCCCGAGATGGCTTTAATTATTTTCGGTAAAATAAAAGAGGCGATTTGAATCGTCTTATCGGATGACAATCCTAATTTTGAACCATAATCCTGTGCCAGCTTGTTTATTAATCCGCTAAACATGGGATTCGAACTTAAGTTGGAAGAATTATTTACCATATTCAAAATTCCATCGATGTTGCCCGATGAAACTTCCTTTCCAAGAGAACTTATAAGACTTTCTTTGGTTGTAGATATGGTTTTAGAAGCCTGATCGTTAGATAATCCATAAGAATTGGTAAGATTTGATATCAACTCAGGCGATAATTTACTGAAAATTTCCTGTATCATGCTTTGGTAGTAAAGTGAACAATTGAATAGTTTCAAATATAATTATTTTATTCGTAAAATTGAATAATTCTTGAATCGACAATTAAAGTTGCTTTATGAAGCAATCCTGATTAATTTGTCTTTCAATTATAAAAAATAAGAATGAATTCAATAACCCAATATCTAGCCTTTTCTAAAATAATATCTCTTTTTGGAATATTATTTTTGTTGCATGTGAATATTAGCAATGCCCAAGTTCAGCCTAGCTTAGGAGGATCATCTAGACTGATGACAAATGCATTAGCTGAGATGGAGCGAGGATCCTATCAAAAAGCTAATGAATATTTTAGACAAATAATTGATACTAATCTTCCTATTCCTCCAGAAATGCCTTACTACTTTGCAGAGATCCTCTATCAATTGAAGCAATATGACAACAGTGCTAATTTTCTAAATAAATACTTAGAATTAAATGGTTTCAAAGGGGATAATTATGAAAGAGCAAAAGCACTAGAAGGAATGCTTGAGAAGCCACTAAATGATATCAAGGCATGTGAACTTTGCGATAGAAGGGGTTATCGATTTCAGGCTTGCTTTACTTGCGATGGAGCAAAAGAATTAGAACAGGATTGTAGTTATTGTAAGGCAAAAGGAATCGTAGGATGTAGTAAGTGTGTAGGAAGTGGCTTAATCACCAAAAGAAATGTTTTCAATATTGTGGAATACTTTGAATGCGAAAAATGTGCTGGTCAGGGAAGGTTGACCTGTCCAACTTGTGAAGGCAGTAAACTTGAGACTAGCGCTTGTAGAACCTGTCAGGGCGTGGGTCGCCTTCAATCCGATCAAATCTGTAATCATCAAGCTGAAGAGCCGAGACACCTTTCAGCGGTTTTTAATAGAATGAAGAACCATTGATTTTTGTAATAGTTTAAAAAAGATTTATGTTTTGACTTGTTTTAGAAATAGATTAAAGGTAATAAAAACAAGAGGAGCTAAAATTGGCTCCTCTTGTTTTTATATCAAAGTTTATTTACAATATTTTTCTTTGGCTTCGGCTGCAGCTTCGTAATTTAACTTCATGGCCATGGTTAAATCTTCACAGCCGGAAGTTTTTTTATTAGTTGCCAATTTTAAAAGACCTCTGTTGTAGTAAGCTTGGCCAAAATCAGTATCCATCTTGATTGCTGCACTATATTCTTTGAGTGCTTCATCTGTATTTCCCAGTTGATGCAGCGCTCTTGCTTTCATAAAGTAAGCCATTGAAGGAGCTCCTGGGATTTCTACAGCTCTATCTGCGTAAAGAAGAGCGGAACTGTGATTTTTTTGCTTTTGGAACAAGTTTGATAAACTTAGCATCACTTGGACATTCTTGCTGTCATTATCTAATGCAGTAATAAAGTCCTTTTCTGCTTGTTCAAAATTTTCTAACTCCTCGTATGATCTTCCTCTGTTATATAAGGCTTTGATATTTCTGGGATTAGTGGAAAGGAATTCATCGTAAGCTTTGATTGCTTCTTCATATTTTCCAGCTGCAAAAAGATCGTCCCCTTCATTTGAAGAGCTTTGACAAGAAATCAATAATAAGAATACGAATAGGCTTGAATAAATTTGAAATTTAAATTTCATAGGTTTGGTTTAATTATACTGCTACGTTATTTTCTCTTAGCGCGTCATTTAGTGATGTTTTAAGGTCTGTAGAGGCTTTTCTTTGACCAATGATCAAGGCACAAGGAACTTGAAATTCACCGGCAGGAAACTTCTTAGATAAGGAACCTGGAATTACAACTGAGCGTGGTGGCACGTATCCTTTGTATTCTTTTGGTTCTGCTCCTGTCACATCAATAATTTTTGAACTTGCGGTCAAGGTTACCCCTGCTCCTATCACTGCTTCTTTTCCAATTCTGACACCTTCTACGACAATTGCTCTAGAACCAATAAATGCTCCATCTTCAATAATTACGGGAGCGGCTTGAACAGGTTCCAAGACTCCACCAATTCCAACTCCACCACTTAAGTGAACATTTTTTCCTATTTGAGCACATGACCCGACTGTAGCCCATGTATCAACCATCGTTCCACTATCGACAAATGCTCCTATATTTACATAAGAAGGCATCATTACTACACCAGAGGCGAGAAATGCGCCATATCTTGCAACTGCATGGGGTACTACTCTTACACCTTGTGCTGCATAATTGGTTTTCAAAGCCATTTTATCATGGAATTCAAATGGGCCAACCTCTATGGTTTCCATTTTTTGAATCGGGAAGTAAAGAATAACAGCCTTTTTTACCCAATCATTCACTTTCCATGAACCATCTTCTAGTGGTTCCGCAACTCTAAGTTTACCTGAGTCTAGGTCTGCAATAACAGATTTGATGGCGTTCTGTACATCTTGTTCTTTCAACAACGCTCTGTTGTCCCATGCGTTCTCAATGATTGTCTTTAAATCCATTTTTTTTATTAGTTTCGCTTTTGTTCAATGTGAAATAAACTGTGGAAAAGCCAAAGATAGCCATAGCTTCAGTACTTAAACCACTTCAGGATGCCCGTGCGTTTTATCGGCTAGGACTTTCGTTGCGTGAAACAAATAAATACCATCTTAACATCATAGGATTTTCACTAAAAAATCCACGTTTAGAAGAAGATATCAGCTATTTCAAACTTTTTGATCAAGAAAGATCAACTTGGAAAAGGTTTTTTGTCAATATAAAGTTCCTCGGGATTCTTAAATTTATCGAGCCAAAGGTCCTCATAGTTACTACATATGAATTGCTTCCAGCTGCTGTTTTAATGAAGTTTTTTTATAAGTACAAGCTGATCTATGATCTTCAAGAAAACTACATCTTGAATGTCAAGCAAAACAAAACACTTCCAAAATGGAAGCAAATTCTTGCTGTTTTATGGATTGGATTAATTGAAAAGAGCAGTAAACCTTTTGTTGATCACTATATTTTTGCTGAGGCTTGTTATAAAGAAGAATTTCCAAGTATTACCGATTTCACTGTTTTAGAGAATAAATTTTTTGATGAAATCAAATCAGTTTCACCTGTTAAATTTGAGCCAAATCAGAAAATCATTTTTTTAATTTCTGGTACGCTTACGGAAGTTTATGGGGTGGTAGAAGCCATAAAATGGTTTGTTGAAATCCTGAAAGTATATTCTAATTTTCAACTGAAAATTGTTGGGCATTATCCGATACCTTCATACGGTAAAGAGTTGAAAGAACTTGCTTCCACTGTTCCTCAGATATGCTTAGAGGTTTCTGAAAATCCCATGGATTATCAGCAGATTTTAGAAGCTTACAAGACTTGTGATATTGTCCTTTTACCATACTATCAACTGTCAAGTATCAGCCCAAAGATTCCTAGTAAAATGTATGAATGCTTGGCGCTCGGAAAGCCTTATATTTATACACCAAACAAAAACTGGAAACGCATGGCAGATCGATACCAATCAGGTCTTGGGTTTGAGTTTAGAGATGTTGAAAATGCAGTGTTAAATCTTGATGATTTTTTGAAGCAAACTTTTTATAGTGAGCGTCCGGGTGATGAAGTAAAGTTTGATAGAAAGAGCTTTATTCGATTGATTGAAGATCAGTTTTAAGTTTGTTTTTGTGAGTAGTAAGTTTGATGGTTGTGATATAATTTGATGCAAAAATTTATATCTCTTTCGCTTGCTTTTTGTGCCCGTGATTCCACGGGATAGGCTTTGACACAAAAAGTAACTTTTTATGATTTGATTTTTTTATCCACAAGCATGTGGGAAACTTATGTTTTTGGACTGTTTTGGAAACTAATTTTTGGGATAAAGAAACTTCGTGAAATTTGAAAATATTTGACTCAAGCTTATTTTATTTCATTATAAATAGCTTATCAATAATATTTTACATCTTTTTTAAGGTATATCTAAATTTAAAATAAGACAGGTCTAAAACACTAAACACATTTAAAATTGAGTTATCCACAACCAATTTAGACTAAAGTAAATTATTTTTTAGTGTCGACTAAAACCCTACCTTTGTTCTCGAATTCAAAAAAGACTTATGATTAAATTGACACACGCGGAAGAGAATTATTTGAAGGCCATTTACCAACTTTCTGATGCTGGCAAGAAGGGTGTTTCCACAAATGACATCTCCGGAGAAATGAACACCAAGCCTGCTTCGGTGAGTGATATGCTTCGGAAACTTGGCGAAAAAGAGGTGATAGAATACCGAAAATACTACGGTGTTCACATTACAGAAGAAGGAAAAATACTAGCTTTGAGAACGATCAGAAAGCAAAGGTTATGGGAAGTTTTCCTAGTGGATAAACTCAGATTTTCTTGGGACGAAGTGGCCGATGTAGCCAATGAATTGGTGCATGTTCAGTCCCCTATTTTGATCCAAAGACTGGATGAATATTTGGGCTTTCCGAAGTTCGATCCACACGGCGATCCGATACCTGATGAGTATGGTGATGTCCGTTCTCGTCCCCGTCTTCCACTTAACGAAATTGAGCTAAACGGAACTGGTCAGATCGTCGCTGTCAATGACAAAAGCGCTGCCTTTTTGAGATACTTGGATAAGGTCGGAGCTTACATTGGTGCAAGGATAAAAGTCTTGGAAAAAGTAGAGTTTGACGGTTCTATAGAAATCCTTGTTGACAACAAAAAAACGATCTTTATGTCGAAGGATGTGGCGGGGAATATATTGGTGATGCTTTAAATTTTAGATTTTAGAGGGTAGATTTTAGATTTGCTTCTTGTGTTAAAAAGTTGGGTTTGGAAGGTTTAAGAAAGGATAAATTAGGAGGGATGAAGGATGAAAAAAGGTTAAAGGGTTAGAATGTTTAAAGGTTTGAAAGTTGGGGTTTGTTGAGTTATATAGAAATCGGTTATTTGGAGTGGACGTTAAAGGTTAAGCGTTAAATGTTAATGCATTAAGCTTGTCTACGTCAGGTAGACGTGGAGTTAATGTCAGGTTACTAATATTCTTCGTTTAACGTTTAACGATGAACGGTTAACTTTCTATGAACTTACTGCGTGGTGAAGTGGTTTTGAAAAAGAAGTCTTGAGAAATGTGTAAATTTGAAATATGAAAAGATTGAGTGTTTTATTATTCTTCGGATTGATTTTATCATTTAATGCCTTTGGACAGGAGAAAATCAATTGGATGACTTTTGAGGAGGCCTCTGCTGCGACGCAGAACAATCCCAAAATGATCTTAGTGGATGTATATACTGATTGGTGTGGGTGGTGTAAAAAAATGGATAAAGAGACATTTACTGATGATCAAGTCATTGCCTATGTTAATGACAATTTTTATGCAGTAAAGCTTCATGCAGAAAAAGAAGACCGAAAATTTACTTTTAAAGGTAAAGAATATACTGAAGCAAGTATGGCCAAAACAATGCGGGTTACCTCCTACCCTAACTTTGTGATCATGGATGCCACTATGGAGAATATTACCCAATTGCCAGGATATAGACAGCCACAGCCTTTTATTGATGGATTGGAAGGCATTGTGAAGCGTTTTACCAAATAAGCATGTTCAGTTTACACGAGAAAGAAGATACGATTGTCGCATTGGCTACCCCTCAGGGTGTTGGAGCGATTGCAGTGATAAGATTATCCGGTAAGGATGCGATAAGGATTTGCAATCAAGTTTTCAAGGGAAAAGATCTGGAAAAACAAGATTCCCACACCATCCACTTTGGTACTATCCGAGATGGTGAGCGCATTATTGATGAAGTATTGGTTTCACTTTTTGTTGCCCCTAAATCCTTTACCAAGGAAAATGCGGTGGAAATCTCAACTCATGGTTCCTCTTATATCGTCAATCAAGTCATCAAACTCTTGGTAAGAAACGGGGCAAGACCCGCCAAACCAGGGGAATTTACCCAAAGGGCATTTTTAAATGGACAGTTTGATTTGGCACAGGCTGAAGCTGTAGCTGACTTGATCCACGCCGATTCAGAAACTTCTCACCAAGCCGCTTTAAATCAAATGCGAGGTGGGTTTAGTGGAGAAATCTCAAAGCTTCGTGCAGAATTGATTCACTTTGCTTCCATGATAGAGTTAGAGTTAGACTTTACCGAAGAAGATGTAGAGTTTGCCAGCAGAGATGATTTAAGAATCTTGGTAGAGAAATTACTCCGTGTGGTGGAACAGTTGATCAGTAGTTTTGACTTGGGAAATGTGATCAAAAATGGTGTTCCAACTGTAATCGCTGGTAAACCCAATGCAGGCAAGTCTACCCTACTCAATGCACTTTTGAATGAAGAAAAAGCCATAGTTTCTGAAATTGCAGGTACGACCCGTGATTTTATAGAAGATGAAATCAATATCGGCGGGGTGATATTTAGGTTTATCGATACTGCAGGTTTGCGAGAAACTACAGATGTGATTGAGTCTATTGGTGTTAGCCGTACACATGAAAAGATGAAGACAGCTTCTTTGATTCTGTACTTGTTTGATTTGACAGATACCAACATGGAAGAGATCAATCAAGATGTAGAAAAGCTAGAAAATCTAGGCGTTCCATTTGTTAAAGTAGCGAATAAGACCGATAAGGCTAATGATCAATTTATCAATGATTTAAACAGGAAATATCCGGATACAGTTTTTATATCTGCTGGACAGAAAGAGAATTTGGATGCCTTGAAAAACAGGATTTTAGAATTGGTTAATCTGGATAAATTTAGAACTGGAAATACCATCGTTACCAATATCAGGCACTACGATTCTTTGGTGAAAACACGTCAATCTTTACTTGATGTGTTGGAAGGCTTAGACAATGAAATTACAAATGATTTCTTGGCTATGGATATCCGAAGATCGCTTCATTATCTTGGCGAGATTACTGGGGAGATTACGACTGATGATTTGTTGGATAATATTTTTAGTAAGTTTTGTATCGGAAAGTAAGTTACTTTCCCTTTATACCCTAAACCCTTCTTTTACTATCATTTAGACTATTTTTATTTCCTTTACTTGTTGCTAATTTTCCCTTTTTTCCGTATATTCGTTGCTAATCAGTTGTTACTAGAAACAAGTTTGTTGGTAGCAACAGATTTTTTGAGCAATGGCGAGATGATGTTACATCAGGATACATACTGATACAATCAGATACATCCAGTGACAGAAACAAGCCCACAAAAGGAAACACGTGAGCAGCAACATTGAGATACCGAAGATCTGTCAGCACTGTGGTGAGTCATTCATCGCAAAGACTACGGTTACCCAATTCTGTAGCCATACTTGTGCATCCCGAAATTATAAAAAGCGCAAGCGGGATGCTAAGCTACAAGAAGTCGCTCCTGTCTCCCACCAACGTTTAGAGTTCCAAGAAGATCAGTTAGGAAGCAAAGACTTTCTAAGCATCGAAGAAACCTGCAAGCTACTTGGAGCAAGTCGCATGACTATCTACCGTCAAATCAAGTCCGGCACAATCAAAGCGGCCAAACTTGGTAGACGAACCATAATAAGGAGAACCGAAATCGATAAACTGTTTCAGGCATGAAAGTAACACTCAGACAAAGGAACCAGGGCGGAAAGACCAGCCTGTACCTTGATTATTACAACAAGGGCAAAAGGAAAACAGAATACCTAAATCTCTACCTAGAGCCTAACCCGAAAACTAAGGAGCAAAAGGAAATCAATAAGAAGACCCAGCAATTGGCTGAAACCATCCGAGCGCAAAGGCAGATTGAAATTCAAAACGGCACTTACGGTTTTCGTGACAGTGAAAAACTAAAAGGGAGTTTCACTGCCTACCTGCAACTGCTTGCCAATAAACGCAAGGACAGCGCAGGAAATTACGGGAATTGGGATAGCATGATCAAGCATTTCAAGAAGTTCATGCCTCAAGACATTTCTTTTGAATTTGTGAATCGAGAGTTCGTGCAGGACTTCAAAGAATACCTGGACAAAAAGGCCATAGCCCATGGAGTGCAGAAGCTATCTCAAAATTCCAAATACTCCTATTTTAACAAGTTTCGGGCTGCCTTGAAGCAAGCCGTAAAGGATGGCATCATACCGCATAATCCCGCTGAAGGTGCAGAAGCATTTAAACAAGGAGAGCCGGAAAGAGAATTTTTGACACTGGAAGAACTGCAAGCAGCTGCGAATACCGAATGTGAAAACACCCAATTGAAAACGGCATTCATATTTTCTTGCCTTACAGGGTTGCGCTGGTCAGACATAAATAAACTTTTATGGTCCGAAGTACAACATTCAAATGATCGGGGTTACTACATCCGATTCAGACAGAAGAAAACCAAAGGAGCAGAAACACTCCCAATCTCAGAACAAGCCGTTGGCTTGCTTGGCGAACGCCAAGATAAAGACGAGCGAGTGTTTAAAGGATTGAAATACTCAGCATGGCACAACTTGAAATTGCAACAATGGATGATGAAGGCAGGAATATCCAAAACCATTACCTTTCATTGCGCCCGGCATACCTATGCTACCTTGCAGCTTACGGCAGGAACAGACATTTACACAGTTTCAAAGCTCTTAGGCCATAGGGAATTGAAAACTACCCAAGTCTATGCGAAAATCATTGACGACAAGAAGAAGGAAGCAGCCAACAAAATCAAACTGAACTTATGAGCGCATCTTTAGAAATATACAACCGCATTCTGTTTCTCGATCTTCGCCCGTGGTTATTGTCGGGAGTTTCAGAACTGAAGTTCAAGCAAGATTTAAACGACCTTCCAAAGGTTTTTTACCAGACACAGCCACAGTTTGAAATATCCTTTTCAAAGGCTCTTAGCAACAAGCGAAAGTATTTCCAGGCATTGATAGATTCAGCAGCAATAGAATACCTAAACTTCATTCACAAAAATGTAGGCGAAAGTATCAATGCCAATGCAAGGAAATACCATGTACATATGGCGCTAACTAGAACTCTCAACGAAAAGCTCCGAGAGATTGCACAAGTTATTCAAGAACAGAACTACACTCCCGAACAATACGACCCGCAGTTTGGGGCGTTGAAAGGGAATAACACTGCCAGTGATGGAGCTTTCATTCTATTCTATCTAAAGCACCAGCTTGTTCGTTTATTCATGGAAGTTCAAGAATGCTATCCGGAGCAGCTAAAGGAAGTACCGCTTACGGAAGACGATATTTATCTGACTTACTTTAATCACACTGCACCAAATCCATCACATGTTTCAGAAGCAGTGCCAATACAAATAGCAAGTCCTTCAAACCCAAAAGCAATACCACAAGCAGCTAAGCCTTTTAAGGCACTTACCAATGACTTTAGAGATACGAGTAAAGGCATTCTTTCTTATGTAGCCATCATAAAAACTCCTACTCGTTTTGCCAGCTTCGAAGAGTCACTTTTTCAAAACGGGTACATTGATGAGAACTACAAGTTTGTTGACAAGCATGGCATGAAAAATGAAATGGCTGCCATTTACCACCAGTTGATCAATAAAGGCTATTTCCATCAGCGAACCTTCCAACCAACCAAGCAAATAAAAGATGTTGATATTCGGAAGTTCCTTGACCACCGCTATCAAGCAAATCTTGACAAGCAGTTCAGAACCTACCGACAAAACCCGGAACAATTAGCCGAATACATCGATTCTCAGTACTGGTTGACCAAATTACCCCTCGGTTAAATTGCGGTAATTTTCCGTCAATTTACCATTTCAAATTTCCACTCTTTTTCAAAAGTGTCTGTATTTCAGCCTGTTGCACGGGCTGAAATTTCCATTTTCAATACTTCCAGACACCTCTTCTGACATTTGCTATGTCCTTGACAATCAAGGATGACTTTAGCGCTGAAGTCCATTCATTAATTCTTAACAGATTTAAAATGGACGAAATATTAAAACGTCTCGAAAATCTCCAACGCCTAATCGAGAGCCAGGGGATTTACAGTAAGGAAGTATTAAACTTCAATGAAGCATGCCAGTATTTAGAGCTGTCTCAATCACACCTCTATAAACTGACAAGTGCGGGTAATGTACCGCACTATAAGCCAAACGGTAAGAAGCTCTACTTCAAAAGAACAGAGTTAGAGAACTGGTTGCTTCGCAACCGCTCTATGTCTGCTGAAGAAGTAGAACAGCAAGCAGCGGATTACTTAATCAAAAAAGGGAGAGTAAAGCTATGACAGAGATTATTGAACTAATCCTGTCACTCTCACAGGAGATTAAGACCATAAAAGCATACCTGCAGCACTACCATAAATCACGCTTAGAGAATTTTAAAGAAGAGTGGATTGATGGGCAGGATGTGATGCAAACGCTGCATATCAGCAAGAGAACCCTCCAATCCCTGCGGGATAATGGAGTGTTGCCTTACAGCCGAATCAATGGCAAATTCTACTACAAAGTTTCGGACATCGAAAAGATGCTTGAAACCAACTACCAACCTTCAAAATCTGTAGGTCATGGAAGTAAGTAGAGAAGCCATTTTACACAAAACACATTACGGCTTGAATATCTACGCCTACGTGTTGCGGCAATACTATACTGGTGAAACAGTCCTTTCCCTTTCGGGAAGGGACTGCAAGCCCGCAAAGAATCCTTTCAATGCGGACAAACCAACCTTGATAGTAAAAGTCGTTGACGGTTGTGCTACGCACACCGATTCAGAAGAAGCCATTGCACAAGGCAATGTCTTTGATTTTGCAGCACTGCATTTCAGCCTCGAAGGTCAAGCCCTTCTCGACAAGCTGAATGAAGAATTGCATTTGCGCATCGGTAAGCAACAGGGTTTTTACGCTCAGGCAGAATCGCAACCTACGGTTGCTCTACCTGAAATAGTCAAACCGGCTGCGCCAGTTTTCAGCTATTTCAATAAGCCTGTCACCAACGTAACACCAAGTCGGCAAGCCTCCTTGGTTGAGGTGTACCACCTTATCAAAGGCAATGAATTTGCTTCGTGTACAAGTACACTCCGCAACATTCCCGGACCAAAGGAAGCCAGAAAGTACAAGGCTCAAAATTTCGATTATGTGACCTTCTCAGGCACTTTCTCAAAGAGAAATGATGCAAACCTTCAAAGATATTCAGGTTTGCTCACAATCGATTTTGACCACATTCAGGACATTCCTTCACTCAAGGTAGCACTACTCAACGACCACTACTTTGAAACGGAGCTATTGTTTGTATCTCCTTCAGGTGATGGCCTCAAATGGGTAATTCCAATCGACTTGACGCAGGCAAAACACCAGGACTATTTCAAGGCAGTGGCAAACTACGTTTCCCACACCTACCAACTCGAAATAGACCAATCCGGAAAGGACATTTCAAGAGCCTGTTTCCTTCCACATGATTCAGAAATATTCATCAATCCTAAATACTTGTAGGACATGGAAAGAAAAACATTCAATCCGCAGGATTGGCTTAATCAGCCAACCCCGCAACCGAAAGTTACAGAGCAACAAACTTTCAATACAGATTCTCAACCAGACGAAGTAGAACGCATCATCCAAAGCATTGAGGCCAACCGAACAGACATTACCTCCACGTATAGCGATTGGGTAAATATCGGATTTGCTTTCTCAGATGAGTTTGGAGAAAATGGCCGCACCCTATTTCATAGGGTTAGCCAGTTTTATCCAGGCTATTCCGCCCCGGAGTGCGACAAGCAATTTGACAATTGCTTGAAATCAAAAGGTCATGGCGTTTCACTAAAGACCTTTTTCTACCTCGCCAAAGATGCAGGAATTGACATAGCACCTCCACGGTCAGAAAAACAGGATCAACGAACTTTCAAAAGTGAAAAGTTGAATGGTAGTCAATCTGAATACTACCAGCCCGTGAAGGAGGAACCTGAACAAATGCCAACCCTTCCAGATTCCTTGTTTCCTGAACTTCCTGAATTTCTGCAAAAGGTTGTGGCGGTTGCCACTTCCAATGAGGAAAGAGATATTCTCCTCCTCGGTTCCCTCGGAGCTCTAAGCGCATGTTTGCCCAAAGTATCGGGCATCTATGATGGCAAACGAGTATTCCCAAATCTATTCCTATTCATTACCGCTCAGGCATCTGCAGGAAAAGGCCGATTGGTGCATTGCCGCCAATTAGTCAATCCCATTCATAAAGAATTGAGGGAACAAGCCAAACTCCACAAACAACACTATGAATTGGAAATGGCAGAATACAACTCGAAGAAGGGCAAGGAAGAAGGTATCGAGAAACCAGCCAAACCACCTGAAAAGATGCTTTTCATTCCGGCCAATAACAGTTCAACAGGAGCTTACCAATTGTTAGGTGACAGTGATGGAAAAGGGCTAATTTTCGAGACCGAAGGTGATACTTTAGCCCATGCCTTCAAAAGTGATTACGGAAACTACAGTGACGGCTTTAGAAAAGCCTTTCACCATGAAACCATTTCCTACTATCGCAGAACCGACCGTGAGTTTGTGGACATAGAAAGCCCTTGCCTTTCAACTGTCCTTTCAGGAACGCCAAAACAAGTTTCGGCTTTGATACCCAACGCTGAAAACGGCTTATTCAGCCGTTTCATATTCTATTTTATGAACGTGCGCCCGGTATGGAAAAATGTATTTGCCAGTCAAACGGATAACGGATTGGACGATTACTTTGAAGCCCTGGGCAATGAGTTCTATGAACTCTACAAAGTCATCATGCAGGATGAACCCCGTCAGTTCTACCTTACAGCAGACCAGCAGGAACAATTCAACCAGTTCTTCGGGCAGATACAGGGAAAGTACATGAATCTTCAAGGGTTGGACTATATGGCCACTATCAGAAGATTAGGTTTAATTGCTTACCGAATCTGCATGATATTCTCCGCTTTGCGGATCATGGAAATGCGCCACATTAAATACGATAAAAATATTGGCGCATTCGACAGCACCACTGGAGAGATATTATCCAAAAGCTGTCAAACAGGCGACACTTCCCATAAGCTGATTTGTGAAGAAAGGGATTTTCAAGCTTCGCTTTCAATGGTCAAAGTACTGGTGAAGCATTCCAGTAAAGTGTTTGGAGAACTTCCACAAGAAGAGCCTAAGCCGTCTCGCATGAATAAGAAGGAGAAGTTTCTGTATGCCTTGCCACACACCTTCAACCGTCAGAAGTATCTCGAAGTAGCAAAGGCCATGAACATTCCGGCAAAGACAGCTGAAGGCTATATCACCGCTTTTGCCAAATCGGGATTGGTTCACCGTGAATCTCAGGACAATTATATCAACACCACACTTGAGGAAGTTAAGGATTCTAAGGATGCTGAGGACTTATGATCCTTGGCATCCTCCATTTCCTCAAAATCCTGAAATCAGTTTACCACTACTTTTTGCTTTTACTATCGTTTTCTTTTCTTATATTAGCCAAATATTGACAAGTCATAAATTAACAGGCCATGCACTTTGGTGAACATATTCGGGAGTTAAGGGAAAGCAAGGAACTTTTACAACGACAGTTAGCTGCCAGTCTTGAAATAGACACTCCCATGTTTAGTAAGATTGAACGGGGAGACAGACGTGCAAAGCGAGAACAGGTGCTCATTTTGGCAGAATTACTTGAAGCTGATGTAAATGATCTTCTCACGGCTTGGCTTGCAGATCAGGTACATGACCTTGTTAAGGACGAAGAAGTGGCAGCTGCTGCCCTTCAATCAGTAATAGATGAACTCAAGAAAGATAAGAAATAAAGGCACAATGGCTAATAACAATACATCACTTGACCAACTCAAAGGCTTCCTAAACAAACTGTTTCAGTTTGATTCACAGGACCTAGACTTTGGCGTGTACAAAATCCTTCACTACAAAAGGAAGGAAATCGCCAACTTCATTGACCAGCTATTGGTGGATAAGGTAAAGGAACAACTCCAAACACTATCGGCTGATGAATCCAAGCAGATCAAAGAACAAATTGCCGATCTCGAAAAGGACGACATCATCAAAGGTTGGCTGGAAGCAGAAGCGGAAGAAAAGAAAACCTTAGAGAAGTTTGGCAAGGACAAAATCAACCAATACGCAGCACTCAAAGCAAAGGCCACTGAAGCTACCGTTTCTGTAGAAACCGAAAACCAGATTTACAACCATCTGACATTGTTCTTCTCTCGCTATTACGATAAGGGCGACTTTATTAGTAAGCGTAGATTTGGAAAGAACGAAAAATACATGGTGCCCTACAATGGTGAAGAAACACACTTCCATTGGGCAAACCATGACCAGTATTACATCAAGTCATCTGAAACCTTTAACCACTACGCATTCAAGGTGCAGACGGCTGATGGCAACCTGGTGGTTAATTTCAAACTGCATGATGCACAATTAGAACAAGGGAATGTGAAAGCAGAAGAAACCAATTTCTTCATGTTGGCTGATAAATCACCCGAAATCAAAGAGAAAGACGACAGTGATTTACAATTTATATTGGCCAACAAACAGCCAGCCATCAACGATAAGGAAATTACCATCTACTTCGAATACCGACCTCTGGCTGATGATGAAAAGAAAAAGGTAAAAGGCAACAGTAAGCAAGACACGCTGGATGAAATAGCTTTTGAGTATTTGAAGAAGGAATTTAGCACCAATCCGCTCTTTGCTAATTTATGGAAACCTGCCCCGGCAGGCAGGGAGCAGGAAGGAAAGCCCCTACTACTCAAAAAGCTGCAACACTACACCCGCAAGAACAAGCATGATTTCTTTATCCATAAAAACCTAAAAAGCTTTTTGGAAAGAGAGCTGGATTACTACATCAAAAGTGAATTGGTCAATGTGGACGACCTCTATGTAACAGATTCTGACACCCACTTTGACCGACTCAAGCACAACCTGAAAACCATTAAGGTATTCAAATCCATAGCCGATACCATCATAGCCTTTGTAAGCCAGATCGAAGATTTTCAGAAAAAGCTATGGGAGAAAAAGAAGTTTGTACTCAGTACAGAGTGGGTGATTACCATTGACCGACTGGTGGAGTACATTGGTGAAGAAGCCGCCAAGCCCATTTTGGAAGAAGTGATTAAAAATGAAAAGCAGGTTGCAGAGTGGAAGGAGTTGTTTGGGGAGAAAGCTGTTCCAAAAAACAAAGATGATTTTAAGGCTGATTTACACACTTGGAGAAAATTGCCAATTGACACGAAAAACTTCACATCATTATTTAAATCAACTTTGCTTAATATTCTTTCTGTAAATATACAGTTAGATACTTATTGTGAAGGTAGTATTATAGAAAGCGAAAACTACCATTTACTTACTGCAATAAAGGAATTACACGGAAGAAACATAGATTGTGCTTATTACGATCCACCATATAATACAGGCGGGTCTGAATTTATTTATAAAAACACATTTCAACATTCATCATGGGCATCAATGATGGACAATCGTCTTGAGTTAACCAAAGATCTTCTGTCTGATAAAGGAGTAAATATAATAGCGATTGATGATTACGAACTTTTCAATCTTACTCAAGTATCAAACAAAATTTATGGCAGTCATAATTTATTGGGTAATCTTATTGTTGAAATAAAGCCATCCGGTAGGACAAACGATGATTTTTTAGCTACCTCTCACGAATACAACTTATTCTATGCTTTAGATACAACGCAAATTAAAGTCAACTTTGAAGAACTCACGGATTCTCAAAAGGAAGAATATAAACATGAAGACACCATCTCTAAATATAAATGGAGAGATTTTCTGAGAACTGGTGGGTATTCAACTCCAGAAGAAAGACCGAATTCCTTTTATCCAATATACTACAATGAACAGACAAAACATATTAGTATAAAGGAGTTAAAAGGTTATGAAATAATTTTCCCAGTTGATTCAAATGGCAAAAATCGTGTTTGGAGAAAGACTCCACCATCATTACAAAAACATATTGATATTGGAGATATTCAAGTAACTCGAAAAGAAACAAAGTTTAAAGTGGAGATTAAAGACAGAATAAAACTAGGGAAACGACCGAAATCAGTTTGGGTAGGTGCTCAATATGATGCGTCCAGTCATGGAACCAAACACATAAAAAAGCTTTTCTCAAATCCAAAATTCAGTTATCCAAAGTCAATAAATTCAGTTATTGATGCAATTAATTTAGTTACGAATGATGAAAGTATAGTATTAGACATTTTCGGTGGGTCGGGTACAACAGCTGAAGCAGTTATGCGAAAGAATGAAAATACTCAAAATCTAAAATTTATTTTAGGGGAGCAAAATGCATATGTACACAATACTATAATTCCTCGGGTTAAAAAAATTGCATATTCTTTTGATTGGAAAGATGGTTTACCTAAAACTTCAGCAAAAGACGGCACATCTAGTATGAATGGTCTTGGGGTATTCTTCAAATACCAACGCTTAGAGCAGTATGAAGAAGCCTTAGAAAACATTGCTTTCAAAGCATCAGAAGATACTTTGCAGAAAGCCCTGGAGTTTGATCAGTATATTCCCAAATACTTTTTGGAGTTTGAGACCAAAGGCAGTCAGTCGCTGGTAAACACAGCCGCCATGCAAGATCCTTGGGATTACAAGCTCAAAGTTTGGGACGGTTTCACCTACGATACCGAGCAAGCCGTTGATTTGGTAGAAACCTTCAACTACCTAATTGGCCTTCACATGCAGAAATGCATCACTAAAGAGATCAATGGCAAGAAGTATCAGTTTGTCTATGGGCATAATAACGCCAACAAAAATATTCTGGTAGTATGGCGTTCGGTCAAAGCTTGGTCTTTGGAAGATTACAAAGCAGATGCAGCAGCACTTAAAGAAGAGTTCAAGGCATTCGCCTACGACCTGCTTTACATCAACGATCAGGCACATATAGAAGGCTACCAGCCCATAGAAGAAGTATTCAGAAACAAAATGCTATCGTAAAGTCATGGCAAAGGATTTAACTACATCAGACATACACCGCAAAAACATACTGAATAATCGGTATGCCTTACAGGAAATAGAGAAGGAAGTAGGCTTTCCCGGTATTCTGTTCGAAGGCAGTTTACGCTACACCAAGCGACAGATAGCGCAATTCTATGACATTGATGAAAGAACCGTAGAACGCTATTTGGAACAAAATGAAACAGAATTTGCAGGAAGCGGATATGAAGTATTGATCGGCAAGCGGCTTAAAGCCTTTAAGGAAGCATACGAGCAGTATATCAGTGACTTATCGGATGTTAAGGACATGAATGTCCCGAACATGCCCGATGGTAGCGACACAGGTGTCGGTACCACGGATTCGGATGTTACCGACATGGATGTCGCCAACATATCCAAAGCACCAAAAGTAGGCGTTTTTACCTTCCGCACTTTCTTAAACATTGGAATGCTCCTGACCGAAAGCAGCAGAGCCAAACAGCTTAGAGCATTGATATTGGATATTGTAATTGATACCATCAATGCAAAGATTGGTGGCAATACCAAATACATCAACCAGCGGGAAGAAGAATTTTTGCCCAGTGCTATTCGGGAATTCAATTACCGACAGGCTTTTACCAACGCCTTAGACGACTGCATTGTGGACAACAAATGGAAGTACGCCCAATTTACCGATGCTGTGTACAAATCCATCTTTCATGAAAACGCCAAAGAGTACAAACAAATACTGAATCTAAAAGCAAAGGATTCTGCAAGAGATACCATGTACTCAGAAGTATTGGATCTGATAGCAGCCTATGAAAATGGCTTTGCGGAGTTTCTATGCAATAAAAAAGAAGAGATTGGCAGAAGGCTTACCATGCCGGAAGCCAAATTGATGTTTGACCAATTCGAAAAGTTCCACGGAGCAGCTTTTAGGCCACTATTGGAAAAAGTACGAACGCTCATGGCGAGCAGAGATATGGTTTTCAGGGACGCCTTACATGAAAAACTCAAAAGCTATGTCACACACTTGACTGCTGATGAATTTGAAAAATTTCTGGGAGAAAAGAGCATGGCACTAGAAGAGCGACTGAAAGAAAATATTGATGTCTTCAAGAGACTAAAGGACAGGTAATATGGCATTTAACTATTTCAATATAGAATATGCTATCAAAACCCATGATTTCATCATCAATGAATCAGGTGGTTCTCATGGAGAAAATGATTTGGGTTTACTGGAAAGCGTATTGGAGCATATCCAAAACGACTTTTACTATCCAGAGTTTGAAGCCAAGATTACCCATTTGGTATTCTCGGTAAATAAGAACCACGCATTCAGCGATGGAAATAAAAGAAGTAGTATCGCTCTTGGAGCCTATTTCTTAGAGATAAACGGACTCGATTACTGCATCGATCGGTTTATTATTGAAATGGAAAATATTGCCGTGCATGTGGCAGACAACAGAATTGATAAAGACCTGCTATTTGAAATTATTTACTCGGTTATCAATGAAGATGATTTTAGTGAAGAACTCAGGTTGAAGATAATAGAAGCCACAAGTACCGAAGAAATTTAAGCATTATGCAATTAGAAAAACAACTTGTACTATTCAGATACATCTTGCTTCAGTTGGGTTATGAAGCCTTTGAAGACTTGCGGGATGAATTTAACAACAAAGAGTCTGGCACTAGCTCTACCGGATATACCTTTTTTGCCAGTGCTTTAATGGCCAATTCGGAAAAACTGATTGAAGATCGGGCAATCCAACAATATGATGAAGCTATTCAAGGTTATGAAAAAAAGTTAAGGGAAAACCGAGCTGAGCCTTTCCTTACCTTCAAATATTACCAGTGGTTTTCATTACTCTTCACAGAATATTTCTTTGATGTTTACAGCAACAATCCAACGGTTTTAATCAATTCGCTCAATCAGTATGCTCAGGATAGCCGGGACTTCAAGGATATAGAAGCCTACACGGAGAAGGATTTAAAAAAATTAGCTTATTGGATGGCAACAGGCAGTGGAAAAACCCTCCTGATGCATTGCAACTATTGGCAGATCACCAAATATTTTAAGGAATGGGAAAACATCATTCTCATAACGCCAAATGAAGGTCTGAGCCGACAGCATTACGAAAGCTGCCTAGAAAGTGGCATTCCTGCAAAACTTTACTCAGGAAGTGAAGAAAGCCTAAAAACCAAAGAAGGTGAAATCCTGATATTGGAAATCACCAAGTTGGTAAAGGAAAAGGAAGGTGAAGGCGTTAGTGTGGACGTTGACTATTTCTCAGAATCCAAGAACCTTGTTTTTATTGACGAAGGCCACAAAGGGCAAAAGTCAGAAGAACGTGCCTGGAAAAACCTAAGAGAACATTTAACCCGTGGCGATGGATCATTCACCTTTGAGTATTCAGCCACCTTTGGGCAGATCATCACCAACAGTACAAAGGATTTACTTCAAGAATATGGCAAGTCCATCATTTTTGATTATTCCTATCGGCACTTCTATACCGATGGCTATGGGAAAGACTTCAGTGTATTCAATTTAGATGCGAAAAACGAGTATAGCGCAGAACAGAACAAACTACTACTAACTGCCAGCCTTTTAGGATATTATGAACAGTTAGCCCTTTACGAGCAATATGAAAAGGATTTACGGCAATACAATATCGAAAAACCACTATGGGTTTTTGTAGGTAGCAGGGTAATCAGTTCATCATCAAGCACTTTAACACAAGGTGACAAAGAAAGCATTTCAGATGTATCACGAATTGTCAAATTCTTTAAGTATGCCCTATCTTCTCCTACAGCACTGCAATCGGATATAAATAAGATTCTAAAGGGCGACACAGGCTTACGTGATGCTGATGGGAATGATATTTTTAAAGGTCGTTTTGAGTATTTGAAAAAGGAAACACCCATTGCTGAATCTATTCTCACAAAAGTTTTCAATGGCATTGGCAATATTGAAGCCTATCAGGTAAAGCAAGCAGATGGAGAAATAGCACTCAAAACAAAAACGGCTGATCAATATTTTGCTGTCATCAATATTGGTGATGTACCTAAGTATGCCAAGACATTGGAAGCTGACACAGATGGAGAGTTAACTATCCAAGACGACAGCTTTACTAAATCATTGTTTCAGGCCATTTCAGAAACGGACTCCACCATCAATATTTTGATTGGTTCCAAGAAGTTTATTGAAGGCTGGAACTCTTGGCGTGTTTCCAGTATGGGATTAATGAATATGGGTAAAAGTGAAGGCGCTCAAATCATTCAGCTATTTGGCCGTGGTGTTCGTCTGAAAGGAAAGAACCTTTCGCTAAAGCGTGAAGAAGCCAATGCACCTTACCATGTAAGAGCCTTGCAGACCATTTCAATTATGGGCTTAAATGCATCTTACATGAACCGATTCTTAACTGAAATTGAAAAAGAAGTTCCGGATTACACCAACTATTCCATTGAAATTAAGCTCAACCATGAAGAGCAATGGAATGGCCAGATAATGACCTTCCGCAAGCAAAACGATAAATCCTTCAAGGATGAAATCATAGAATTGGAGTACAATGCCGATGTTGCAAAGCGTGTAACAATTGATCTGCGTAACAAGATAAGCATTGCTTCAGGTGGATTCAATAGCCAGTTTGCAGAAGATGCCGCAGATTACAATGAAAACTTTCTAAAAGGTTTCAGGGGCTTCATCGATTTCAATGCCCTTACTATGGAAGCCAATAAGTATAAACTTTTGAAGGGCTACCAAAACTTAATTATAAATAGAGAAATATTCTCTCAATTGATCGAAGAAGGGAACTTCAACCTTTTCAGTCACAAAGGTCAGTTCGAGATAAATGAAGCTATTTCAGGAAAGGTACAAGCAGTCGCAGTAAGTTTGGTTAAAGACTATATCAATAAGTTTTATGCTGACAAGGAAAAAGCATTCCTTTCAAAATACTTAACCTACGATATGCTGGATCATGCTTCCCATTCAGCCATGTTCCCTGCATCGCATACCATGATTGTGAAAGTGCCCAAAAAGCACGAAACATTTATTTCAGAGCTAGAATCAAGAATAAAGGAGATATATGAAAAGGACGACAAAACACTCCCTTCTATTCATTTTGACAAGCACCTATACTCACCTATTGCATCCATAGCAGACGGTAAAAAATTCAAAGAAATAAAGACGGTTCCAGTACGGCTAAATGAAGGCGAAAGAGATTTTATCAATCACCTTAGAGAATATGCCAGGGAGTCAAAGCAATTTGAAGGTAAAAAGCTTTTTGTCCTCAGAAACTTATCTGTAAAGGGTATTGGCTTTTTCATGGAAAGCTCCTCCTTTTACCCAGATTTTATCCTTTGGGTAGTGGACGGTGCTAAACAGTTCATCTACTTTCTTGATCCCAAAGGGATATTATTAGGAGAAACACACTTCAACAATCCAAAAGTACTTTGGTGTAAAGACGATGCTTCCATATTGGAAGCAAAAATTCAATCAGATTTAGATAAGGATAAGAAAGAAATTGAAGTGCATATATCAGCCTTTATCTTGTCAGTTACGCCTTTTGCCAAAGTGCAAAAGGTTTGGAGTGATGGAAAGGTAACCAAGGATGAATTTGCTGAGAATAAAGTGCTTTTCATTGAAAACAATGAGGAGTACTTGTCTAAAATATTTGAAAACCTCAACATGAAAGAATAGGCTTATGCACGGTCAGGATCTCAAAATCAATATCATTCCTTTTTCACCGGTACAGCAGTATGTGGACCTGTCTTTTTTTAAAGAAAAAAGAGCTGATGCCCTACCGCTTCACCTTTCAGAATGTCCTCTAGAGATTGCAGAGACCTATTCGACCGAAGAAAGAAAAAAGACCCATTACTTCTATACCTTCTTTTCAGATGATGCTGATGCAGACTTAAACATCCAAATAGACCTGTCCAAAAGTCCTCGTTTTGCCAAACACTATTTCAGTCATCTTATCAGAAAGCATTTCAGACAGAAGGCTGCGTTGGTCAGTAATAACTTCATTAGAGATATTGAAGTTTGGTTTGAATCACCAAACCAACCAAGCAAGCTCTTTACAACCTATCAGGTATTCAGCCTTCGGGTGCAATATGCTGAGATAAGCGAAGGATTTGAGTTGGTCATTTACGACAATGGTATTACACGCCTCTTAAACAAATCAATAAATGACCTTCCAGATATAGATTTAGACACCTTTACGGTAGTAGTTTTCCGAAAGAATTTCTACCACATCAAAAACCTATCAGATGAAGGCAAGTCTAATTATCAGGAAGTATTTCCAATCGTTAATAAATCATTAGAAACCCACTTCGGATTTAAGCCTACAAATAATCCATACGGCAACAAGTACGATCGGAAATGGAAGAGCTTAAACACTTTTTTGTCCGACCATATCAATACAACGGATTTCAAAACAGTCTTGAATCTTAGCAATACTGATTTTATGCGAGTTCCAAGTAGTAAAATTCATACTACCAAGAAGTCAAGCAGCTTATTGCAATTGGGTACAGAAGAAAAACACAAGGTATATACTCCAAAAGAAAACCTTCAGGAATTTGGTCCCTACAGCTTACCCAAAAAGAACCAAGTAAAATTTATCATGATACTTCATGAAAATGATAGAGACTATGCAAATCGCTTAGTTCAAATCATGAAAAAGAGATACCAAAGACCAGATGGCTCTTTCATGGAAGATAAATTTGGTGTTTCCTTGTACGATATAATCCGCATTCGCTTTGAATTAGATCGAGAAAACAGCATTCTCTTTACTGATGAAATGAATCCTTTTGATGCTATCCAAGAATATTTGGATAACCATCCGATTGACAATGAAAAGTTCAACTATGTTGCGATTTACCTGAGTCCATTTAGTAAAAATGAAACCGATAAGGAAAAAAGAGCTGTCTATTACAAGGTGAAGAAAACCTTGATTGAGCACGACATTACATCTCAGGCCATATACAAGGAACATATATTCTCTCCTGATTTCAAAAAATTCTATTATATCAACATTGCCGCAGCAATTCTGGCTAAAACTGGTGGAGTACCTTGGAAACTTGAAGCTACCGAACGTGATGAATTGGTAGTTGGTGTAGGTGCGTTTAAATCAAAAGAGTTTGGCGTACCATACATCGGCAGTGCTTTCAGTTTCTCCAATACAGGGAAATTCAACCGCTTTGAATGCTTTCAGAAAGACCAAACAAAAGAGTTGGCAGGTTCAATCCTAAGAGCAGTTAAAGACTATGTGAATGTAAATACAGGAATCCGAAGGCTTGTAATTCACTTCTACAAAGACATGAGCAGAGAAGAAGTAGAACCGATTGAGAACGGCTTGAAAGAATTAGAATTGAATATTCCGGTTTTTATCGTCACCATCAACAAAACGGAATCTTCCGATATTGTTGCCTTTGATTTAGACTGGAAAGATTTGATGCCTGTAAGTGGCACTTTTATCAAATTAGGTTACAACAGATTTCTACTTTTCAACAATACCAGGTATTCAGCATCAGAGTTCAATTTCAATGACGGGTTTTCATTTCCGGTAAAGCTCAAAATTAATTGCTCCAATCCTGAATTGGTGGATGATTACAAAACAGTCAAAGAGCTTATCGATCAAGTGTATCAATTCAGTCGCATGTACTGGAAATCAGTAAGACAACAAAATTTGCCCGTAACAATCAAGTACCCTGAAATGGTGGCAGAAATGCTCCCCTACTTTGAAGGCAACGAGATTCCTGATTACGGAAAAGACAATCTTTGGTTTTTATGAACACCTCACTAGAAGAAAAACTTAGAAAGAAATCCATTAAACCAACGGCCATGCGCCTTTTGGTTTTACAATACTTAATGGAGCAAAACCGTGCATTAAGTTTGAATGAACTAGAAGTGCTTTTCGAAAATGCTGATAAGTCAACCATATTCAGGACGCTCAAAACATTTCAAGAAAACTACTTGGTACACAGAATCAATGACGGTAGTGGAGCAATCAAATATGCCCTTTGTGATGATGACTGTATTTGCAGTTTGGAAGATAACCACATTCATTTCTTGTGTACTAAATGCGAAAAAACCTATTGCCTAAAGGATACCCCTATTGCAACTCCAACTTTACCGAATGGCTTTAAAGCAAACTTTGCCAATTATCTGATTGAAGGCATTTGTTCGGCATGTGCCTAAACTTTGCAATGGCATTGCACTCCCTTTTAGGTAAGTTTGCGGCTGATGAAATTATTTACCTGCATATTAGTTGGAATTATCTTGATTTTATCAATTACTCCCATAGTAGGTGTTCATTGTAATGTTTCAAATTGGACAACTAATATTGAGATAAATTCAGATCAAGAAGATAATGAAACTGAAGGGGACGAAACTTGCCCCCTCCTTTGCGGTTGCCAATGTGGCCATAGATACCTGATTTCTATTACCAGCAGCAGAATGGTTAGCAATCCGGTTCTAGTTAATAATATAAAGTTCCCAGAAACTTACAGCGAGGGCACTTCTTTTGACTTAATTCATTCTATCTGGCATCCTCCAAAAATTTCTTAACAAGTTATTGATATGCTTTAACCATAGGCTATTAACCCTATGGTTTAACAGCTATTGGTTATCGAACTACAATATCAATAATCATTGATCTCAAACCTTATTATATATCACAGAAGGTCAGGTCATTCATTCAACTAACATTTACCTATGTTAAAAGCATTGGAGCTTTTTCATTCAAAAAGCCTGATAAAAAGTAAAATATGATCAATCAGATAATATCATTCTCAATAAAGAATAAGCTAATTATAGGCTTGCTTACCATTGCCCTCATTGTTGGAGGAATATGGAGCATGACCCAGGTACCGCTTGATGCTGTGCCTGACATTACCAATAACCAGGTACAGGTTATCACACAAGCACCCAATTTGGGTACCGAGGATATAGAACAGTTTGTTACTTACCCGATAGAAGTGGCTGTATCTAATCTGCCTGGGGTCATAGAAATTAGATCCATATCCAGGTTCGGCCTTTCAGTAGTGACCATTGTCTTTGAAGACGACATGGGAACCTATTTGCCGCGACAGCTGGTGAGTGAAAAACTCACTGAAGTAAAAGAAGAAATACCCGAAGGATTCGGGGAAACCTCTATGGGGCCTATTACTACCGGTTTAGGAGAAGTATATCAATATACCTTAAAAGTTGATTCCGCTTTTAAGGGCAAATACAGCATTAGTGATCTGCGCACCATGCAAGATTGGATTGTACAACGACAGATGGCAATGGTGCCGGGAGTAATAGAGGTTAATGCCATCGGAGGGACTATAAAGCAATATGAAGTGGCGGTCAATCCCGATGAACTTAAAGCCATTGACTTAACGATTACAGACATATTTGAAGCGTTGGAGCTCAATAATGAGAATACAGGCGGAGCCTATATAGAGAAAAACCACCAAGCCCATTTTATCCGTGGAGAGGGATTAGCCCGAAGCCTCTCGGATATTGAAAAAATTGTTGTAAAGACGGTAGATGGTATTCCCATTCAAATTAATGATGTGGCTAAAGTCCAGTATGGTTCAGCGGTTCGATATGGTGCACTAACACAGGACGGAGAAGGAGAAGTGATTGGAGGTCTTGTAATGATGCTCAAAGGTGCAAATTCCAATGAAGTGGTTGAAAATGTAAAGGAGCGAATGGCACAAATTCAGCAGTCATTACCTGAAGGGGTTGTTATAGAACCGATCCTTGACAGAAGCGAGTTAATTTCTGATACAACTGGTACAGTGGCCACTAACCTTATTGAAGGAGCGTTGATCGTAATATTTGTGTTGGTTTTCCTGCTTGGCAACTGGCGTGGTGGATTGATTGTGGCTTCAACTATTCCATTGTCCTTGCTCTTTGCCTTCATTCTTATGAATATTTTTGACGTATGGGCCAATCTGATGAGCCTTGGGGCAATTGACTTTGGAATAATAGTCGATGGAGCGGTGATCATTGTAGAGGGCACGGTTTTCTTCCTGTATCAACGGATGCGAAAGGGAAAGGAAATCAACGCCAAAGAGCGTGACGAGACTACTTACACAGCTTCAAGCAAAATGATGAATGCTGCCTTTTTCGGCCAACTCATCATTCTCATTGTTTTCATACCCATACTCTTTCTAGAAGGTGTAGAAGGTAAAATGTTTAAGCCCATGGCTTTCACATTCATGTTTGCCATGATGGGTGCCATGATCCTTTGCCTTACTTATGTGCCTATGATTTCCAGTCTTTTTATTCGAGTTCCCAAAAAAGAGAAAAAATCATGGGGCGATAAGATTGTTATTTGGCTGGAAGATAAATATGAAAAAGCACTGGGTGGTGTCCTAAAAAGAACCGCAATTATCATCGGCTCTTCGGTAGTCCTTTTTGCCCTGGCTATTTTCACTTTTACCCGAATGGGTGGTGAGTTCATCCCACAGCTCGATGAAGGGGATATTGCTTTTCATGCTATCCTTAAACCCGGCAGTTCCCTTTCAGAAACTATCGAAACTACTACCAAAATAGAGCGGATCGTAAAATCCAATTTCCCGGAGGTAGAAAAAATCGTGAGCCGAATTGGAGTTGCAGAAGTCCCAACCGATCCCATGCCTTTTGACTTTGCAGATGTTTTTGTGATTCTCAAACCTGAAGATGAATGGGTCTCTGCTAGTTCAAAAGAGGAGCTTGTTGAGAAAATGAAGGAAAAGGTCAGCCTGATTCCTGGTGTAAATTTTGAATTTACGCAGCCTATAGAAATGCGCTTTAATGAATTGCTCGAAGGCGTCCGGGAAGATGTAGCCATTAAATTGTATGGGGAGGATATAAGTATACTGGCGGAAAAAGCACAGGAAGTTTCTGAAATAATAGAAGGAACTCAGGGCATCGGGGACATGCGTGTGGAGGCGACAACCGGTCTCCCACAGATAACAATCAAGTATGAAAGAGACGAACTTGCGCAGTATGGAATGAATATAAGTTATATCAACAACCTAATCCAAACTGCTTTTGCGGGCGGCAAAGCCGGAGTGATCTTTGAAGGTGAAAAACGTTTTGATCTGGTAGTACGCCTGGATTCGGCACATCGTACCAATATAGATGATCTCAAGAACCTATACATTAACACACCTGATGGCACACAAATACCTTTAAGAGAAGTAGCCAATATTAGCTATGAACCCGGTTCAATGCAGATCAGCCGGGACAATACGAACAGGAGGATTTATGTGGGAATAAACGTACGTGGCAGGGACGTAAAGTCATTGGTACAGGAAATTCAGCAAAAGCTAAACAATCAGTTAGAGCTGCCTGCAGGATATTACATCAGGTATGGAGGGGCTTTCGAAAACCTTGAAAGGGCAACCGCCCGCTTAAAGGTTGTAGTACCTATTGCTTTAGCATTGATCTTCATCCTGATCTTTTTCGCATTGCGCTCTTTTAAGCAAACGACCATGATCTACATCGCCATTCCCTTAGCAGCTATTGGTGGTATATTTTCACTTTGGCTCAGGGACATGCCTTTCAGTATATCGGCAGGGATTGGGTTTATCGTCCTTTTTGGGGTAGCTGTTCTTAATGGATTGGTATTGATCAGTGGATGGAACGAACTTAAAGAAGAAGGGGTAACTGATTTGGGCGAGCGGATAAGACAAGGGGCCAGGCGCAGGATTCGGCCTATTATGCTGACTGCATTAACAGATGTATTTGGTTTTTTACCAATGGCCATTTCCACCTCTGCAGGTGCTGAAGTACAAAGGCCACTGGCCACAGTAGTTATTGGGGGAATGATAAGCGCAACCTTATTGACACTTTTTGTTTTGCCAATTCTGTACCGGTGGACAGAAACCCGGTCTTTCACGCCATCAATTGGCAAGAGTGCGGTTATTGTATTGTTGATCGGTGGGTTTAGCATGTTCGCTGTGCCTTTAAAAGCACAGCAGGCAGATAGCCTGCCTGCTATTACCATAGAAGAAGCGGTAAATAAGGCCATAGCCAATTATCCAAAAATAAAGTCCGCAAGATTGAAGATAGAACAGCAAGAAACCCTTAAAAAAACAGCTTGGAATTTAGGTAACACACAGATATTTACTGAAGGCGAAGAGATCGAAAAAAAAAGCGGCCGGGGCGTTTACACCACCATTGGTATACAGCAGCAGAACATAGATATTTTTAGTATAGCTCCCAAGTTGAAGGTTCAAAAGCAAAAAGTGGTTTTAGCGGAAGCAGCTTTGAACCTCAGTGAACTTGAGCTAATGCAACAGGTAAAACAAGCTTACGCTGCAGCTTACATTGCAAGAAAGAACCTGGAACTATATAATCAATTAGATTCGGTTTACCAGGAATTTCAAAAGGCAGCGCAGATCCGCTATGAAGTGGAAGAAACCTCCAGGCTCGCTTATTTGGCAGCAAGCAATCAGGTGAAACAGGTAACCCTGCAAAAAGAACAGATGGAATATGAATATATCACTGCTGTGGGCAAGCTTAACCTTTGGCTGGTGAGTGATACCTTATACACTGTTACCTCTTCCGGACAAGAGTCTTTAACTATGCCTCTCCTGTTAAATGATTCGATAAGTACCCATCCCATTCTTCAAATAGCATTACAACAGATCAAGGTGACGGATGCAGAAAGAAAGGTCGCTATAGCAAACCTCCTGCCAAAGTTAAACGCTCAGTATGGAGCTCAGGAGATAGAAGGGCAATCAGGATTTTATCAGTTCCGGATTGGTGTTTCCATTCCTTTGTCCTTTTTACCACAACAAGGCAGGCTACAATCTGCTAAAATCCAACAGCAGATCGCAGAGCAGGAATACCGACAGACACAGTTTGAGTTGCAGGCAGGATACCAATCGCTGCTGCAGCAATATCGGAAATGGCTGGCCTCCTGGCGTTTTTATGAAGACGAAGCCTTGCCATTGGCCCGTGAGCAAAGGCAGGGAGCTGTTCTGGCTTACAAAGAAGGGGCAATTGATTATGTCTCTTTTATTCAAAATTTGAAGGAAGCCGTGCAGGTAGAAGTAAAGGCACAGGAAGCCCTGAATCAATACCTGGAATCAAAGTTTCAATTGGAGTACTATCTCAATACATCTAACAAATAAAAAGCATAAAAATGAAATTTAATATAACACAATTTATAATAGTCCTCGCTGCAGTTGCTTTCACCGTGGCCTGTGGTGGAAAAGAAGAATCAGGTGAAAAAGAAGCCGCCCATCACGAACACGAAGAAGGTAGTGAAATTGTAGAACTGTCCGCTGAGCAATTTGAAGCACTGGATATGAAAGTGGATACACTGCCACTTAAAAATCTCTCCTCAATGGTGCAGGCCAATGGCCAACTGGAAGTGCCGCCTCAAAATGAAGCTACCGTAACGGCCATTATCGGGGCCAATGTTTCTTCCATAAAAGTGATCGAGGGAGATGAGGTAAAGAAAGGGCAGGTATTGGCTTACCTCACGCATCCAAACCTCACCCGCTTGCAAGGCGATTATTTGGAAACCTGGAATAACCTCCAGTTCCTGGAGCAGGATTATCAGCGACAGAAAAGGCTTTATGAAGAAGAAGTGGGCTCAGGCAAAACCTTTCAACAAACACAGGCAGATTTCCGCTCCACCCAGGGAATGGTAAAAAGCCTGGAATCCCAATTGCGCCAGTTCGGGATGAACCCTGTCCGGATCAAGGAAGGCAATTTTTATGACCAGGTGTCGGTAATAAGCCCGATTGATGGTTCAATAGTAAGCGTAGAAGTTAAAACAGGTCAGTTTGTACAGCCTGAAAAAGTTCTTTTTGAAATTGTAAACATTGACCACATCCATGCAGACCTTATGATCTTTGAAAAAGATGTGCACAAGGTAAAAGAAGGTCAACGGGTAAGGTTTACTGTAGCGACTTTACCAGGAAAAGAACTTTACGCTGAGATATACTCCGTAGGCAAAAAATTTGAGCAAGATCCCAAGGCGGTACACGTACATGCAGAGATTGAAAACAAGAGCGGCAATCTAATACCTGGCATGTATATCAAAGGTCAGGTACTAACCGACAGCGCGGAAACGTATGCGCTGCCTGAAAGTGCAATCATACGTGAAGGGGATCAATTCCTCGCTTTCCTGGCCGAACGGAAAACAGAAGGCGAAAGCGGGCGCTGGATTTTTACCCCAATAGAAGTAGTAACAGGCATCTCAAGCAATGGGTGGATAGCAGTGAAGTTCCTTCAGGAAATTCCGGCCGGGGCATTGTTTGCTATAAACAATGCCTATTACCTGATTTCCGAAATGAAGAAGGGGGAAACAGGAGATGACGACTGATAGCTTAAAAGGTAGTGCCACATTAAACGAGTAAAGTAATGGCAAATCAAAAAAAAGAGAATCACAAAGGCCAGTTAGGATTAAAAGACAATATTCTGTGGCTGCTCGTGGATACAGTTATAACCTTAAAGCAAGGAAAAAATGCAATCGAAAAACGGCAAAAAAAGCGCTTTACCGAGATGGTGAATTACGCACGGGCTAACTCACCTTACTATCGTGAATTATACAAACACTTGCCAGTGCATGTTGAAGATACGAAGCTGTTGCCCGTTACCAACAAAAAGGAGTTAATGGAGCATTTTAATGATTTCGTCACCGATCCTGAGGCAACCATTGAAAAAGTCCAGGCTTTTGTTGATAAGCCTGAATTCATTGGTGAGTATTTTTTAGACAAGTATACGGTGGCCACTACTTCCGGAACTACTGGAAAAAAGGGGATATTTCTAATAGACAATAGGAGTTTTAAAGTAGCGGGCGCTCTTGGATTTCGTACATTGAGTTCCTGGCTGAGTTTTAGTGACCTCCTTCGCATTCTCAAAGGTCGAGGACGTTTAGCTATGGTAAATGCTATGGGCGGCCATTTTGCTTCGGCAATAGCTGCTGTGCGCTTACAAAAGAAACGTAGCAAAAGATTCCTTGTCTTACCTGTAAGTATGCCTATGCATGAAATGGTGGAAAAACTAAATCAATTTCAACCCATCCTTCTTGCTCCTTATGCAAGTATGGGTTCACTTCTTGCCAGCGAACAGGAAGCAGGACGCTTGCATATTAATCCGGCACTTATCGTACTTTCCGCAGAAGGCGTTCCTGAAAGAGAGTTCGTGCGTATTTCTGAAGCATTTAAAGCAAAAGTATATGATAGCTATGCCGCTACTGAGTGCCCTTTTCTAAGTTATAGATGCAGATATGGCTGGCTGCATGTTGACAGTGATTGGGTAGTGGTTGAACCTGTTGATAAAGACTACAAGCCCGTTTCTCCTGGGAAACAGTCGTACACGGTACTGATAAGCAATCTTGCTAATAAAATACAGCCCATACTTCGCTATGATCTTGGAGATAGTGTTTTGCAGAAACCCGAACCCTGTAAATGCGGAAACCCGCTTCCGGCTATTCGTGTACAAGGCCGCTCTTCTGATGTGCTTACTTTTCCTAAGGATGGAGAAAAAGTAACTATTGCGCCTTTGGCATTCAGCGCTGTAGCTGCACATATTTCCGGAATTGATTTGTTCCAGCTTGTGCAGACCAGTCCGACAAATCTCCGTGTACGTCTGAAGCTTTCGGCAGGTGCAGAACCTGAGCTGGTTTGGCAAAAAGTACTCGCAGAGCTAACTGGTGTGCTGAAAGAGAATAGACTTGATAATATCACCCTAGAACAAGCGGAAGAACTGCCTGAACAGACATCCGGTGGCAAGTACAGGGAGGTCATACCATTAAAAAACATTTAAAACACCGCTTGATAGTTTTTAAATCAACGTAGGAATTAAGCTAAAACTTTAGGATGATGCAAAGGACAATATTCAAAATCCAAAAAATGGACTGCCCAAGTGAGGAGCAAATGGTGAGAATGAAACTTCAAAATTTTGAACAGATAAAAACTCTTGAATTTGATATTCCAAATAGAAAGTTAGGAGTATATCACAATGGGCAATTAGATCAGATACTTTCTGCGTTAAAAAGTTTAAACCTTGACACCACATTAATTTCAACAGAGGAAACCGAAGCGATTTTAGAAAACGAACCGCACGAAAAAGAAAGAAAATTACTTTGGACAGTTTTAATTATCAACATTTCTTTTTTCGTCATTGAAATAATAACAGGTTTCATTACCAATTCAATGGGTTTGGTAGCCGACAGTTTGGATATGCTTGCAGATGGTATCGTTTACGGACTTGCCTTACTTGCAGTGGGTGGAACAGTTGCAAGAAAAAAGAACATTGCAAAGTTTGCAGGGTATTTTCAAATCGTTCTTGCTCTTATCGGATTTACGGAAGTAGTCAGACGGTTTATCGGCATAGAAAAAATGCCTGACTTTCAGACAATGATTATCGTTTCAATTTTCGCTTTGATTGCGAATGTAATTTGCTTGTTTTTGCTGCAAAAAGGCAAGAGCAAAGAAGCACATATGCAAGCAAGTATGATTTTTACTTCAAATGATGTAATCATTAACACAGGAGTAATAACAGCAGGACTTTTAGTGAATTGGCTCAATTCATCCTATCCTGACTTAATCATAGGAGCAATTGTATTTATCATTGTAGCAAGGGGAGCATACAGAATATTACAACTTGCTAAATAGCCAACCCTCATAAGCACACCCATTTTGCAGCCACTCAATTCTACCCACGAACCAAAGCTGCATAAAGAGTGTGCTTATTTCCAACCCCAAAAAATTGAATTAAAAAATTTCCTTCCTTTCTGAAAATAAAAAAATACCGAGCAATAGCAGGGCTAAAGTCTAATTTGATTTTACCTCCCCACCCTTTTGCCATTGGTGGTATTGTTTTCGCCTTCGTAATGCGAGGAGCAGTCAGGATTTTGAAATTTGCGTATTAGATTTTCCATAACCCTCCCTGCACCCATGTGCTTCCAGTAGGTTCATTCCGTTCGTTCGTGCCTCACTCTCTTCATTCACCCACTTCCAGCACCGCACAGCAAGAGTAGCCCGTTATTCCATTCCTCCCGATCCTTATCGGGATACATTCCATACCGTGCCACACTTGCCGTTTCCAACGCAGGCCCCGATGAAAATTATGAAACTGGACAAGATATTAATGTTTGCCTACCACCCTGCTTTGGAGGTAAATTTGTAACGTATAAACAAAAAGAATGAAATGAACCTACCGAAAGACTTAACAAAGGACATTATCACCAGGCTCAAGAGCATTGAAGGCCAAACCCGTGGATTGATAGCCATGCTGGAAGAGGATAAAGACCCTGAAAAGATACTAACACAATTTAAAGCCATTCAGAAGGCTTTGGACAAATCCCACTTTTTACTGCTTGACGAGGCATATAGAAAGGCCCTGGCTATAAAAATTGTTGAGACAATGGACGCTTGTCCCGGAAATTGTGGTAACGAAGACCGGATTGAATTCATCAGAAAGCAGTTTCCTAACCTGGAAATGGACGATCTCACCGAAAAGATGAAGGAGATAGCAGAACTCAAGAAGCGTATTGATGCTCGCAATGAGCAGAGTTCTTAACCCGCTCATACGTTCCTACAAAAAATCTTCAATTTTCTTTTGGAGACCACCCCCGTCCCACCCCTACTTTTGAATTGTTCTTTTCCGGATAAGAACCTAAACAATTTAATAAACAATAAAAGAAGGAATATTATGAAACGCCAAATAGAAATATTTACTGCCAATTGTCCTGTTTGCGATCCTGTCGTTCAAATGGTAAATGACTTGGTTTGTGATAACTGTGAAGTTACCACTTACGATTTAGTGAAACAATGCGAAGACAAAACCTGCCTGAGCAAAGTAGAAGAATATGGTGTAAAGAGATTGCCCGCAATAGCCGTGAACGGAAAATTGCTGGATTGTTGCCAAATCAGTGCTCCTACGAAAGAAAGTTTGGTTGCAGCAGGGGTTGGTAAATAGAATACCATGCGAGGTATGGCTTGTTTAAATAAATTCCCTCCTGCCATACCAGGTGGGGATAATCATTAAAAAATACTTGCTATGAAATCTTTAAATTCAGAATTACAAGCGTGTATTGACAACTGTAATGGATGTATCACCGCTGCCCGTATTTGCCTTGACAAGCATTTGGGCGAACCAGACATGAAGAAGTGCCATCAGCTTTGCCTGGATTGCACTACACTTTGTGCGGCCTGTGTCCAAATGATGGCATCACAGTCAGACTATTCAAGCCGCGTTTGTGCTATTTGTGCCGACCTATGCAATGCTTGCGCAGATGAATGTGATAAATTCGATAGCGAGGCCTGCAAGCAATGTGCAGAAAAATGCCGCCAATGTGCGGAAACATGTAAAAAAATGGCTGCTTAAGCCGATAAAAAGGGTTTTACAAAACAAAACTATGAATTCCATGATAAAAAAATCAAAGGCTGTCCTCCTAATATGTTTCGGCTTCGGCATACTGCTGATAAATTTTGAAGCAAGAGCACAGTCACAGGAGAAACAAAATTCACTAAATATGGAAAATACAGAAGCTAAAACACAGGTTCTTCAACTAACGGTAGAAGGAATGAGTTGCCAGGAGGGATGTGCCAATGGCATTGATAATTTGCTAAAGCAGCAGGATGGTATTATTAAAAGTAAAACAATTTTTGATACCAGTTCATCTGAAATTCATTATGATAAAAGTAAAATTTCAGAAAAGCAGATAATTGCACTTATTGAAAAAAGAGGTTTTAAAACAAAAATAAAAGAAGAGCAAAAGTAAATCAGTTCGATTTATCAAAGCTCTCCTTCAGTGATTTATAACAATTATAACATAGAAGATGGCAACCGAAACAGTCCAAATGAAAGTCTCCGGTCTGATGTGCTCATTTTGTACAATGAGTGTGGAGAAAGCACTAAAAAGGTATCCGGCAGTGAATAACGTACTCGTAAATCTCGTTCATGGCATTGTGCTGGTGGAGGCAGATACGGCACGAATGAGCCGCGAAGAACTTGCGCAGGCAGTTGAGAAATTGGGCTATAGTGTGTCGGCCACAGAAGTGCAGCAATACAAAACGGATGAAGATGTCTTTCAACTGGTAAAGCAAAGAGGAACCATCGGTATGATCCTTTCTGTCATTGTCCTTTTGGTAGACCCGTTGAATATATTTGGCTTGCCAGCTATTTACACGATCTGGTTCAGTTTCGCAGTGGCAACAGTAGTACTTTTATGGGTCGGGTACCCTATTTTGCGTAAGACACTGATGGCTATTCGTCAACGGGTGATTAATGCCAACGTGTTACTATCGGCCGGGGCATGGGGTTCGTTTATTATTGGCACGCTTTCTCTCTTTTATCCTGCCTGGCCAAACTTCTTGCCCGTGGCATCCTGGCTAATGTCATTGCACCTTTTCTTTGCCTATTTTAAACTGGACACCCGTAAGAAAGCATCAGAAGCTGTTCGAAAGCTCCTTTCCCTTCAGCCACCAAAAACAAGAGTAATTCGGGGCGGGAAATCCATTGAAGTGTTGACCAAAGATGTTGCAGTGGGAGAAATGGTGGAGATTCGTCCTGGAGAGCGCATACCGCTTGATGGAGAAGTAGTGGAAGGGATTGCGAGTGTAGATGAATCCAGCTTTACGGGAGAATCCTCTCCTGTCACAAAAGAGAATGGCTCTCCTGTTATTGGCGGTACGTTAAATTTAGATGGTGCTCTCCAGGTTAGGGTGACCAAAGTTGGTCAGGATAGTTTTCTTAACCAGATTGTCCGGCTCATGAGCCAAATATCAGAACGTAAACCTCCTATTGAACTTTTGGCTGACCGCTTGATGAATTACTATGGGCCTGTCGTTTTTATAGTGGCAGGGCTTGCCTTTGCAGGTTGGGCACTTACTACAGGAGATTTCACGGCAGCCACTCTGGTTTTGCTCACCACAGTAATCATGGGATATCCTTGCGCTTTGGGAATAACAACTCCGATGTTGGCAGCTATTGCAGGCGGGAAAGGTATTTCAATTGGACTTTTGGTAAAAGCAAGCGAAGTATTTTATGGGCTCTCCAAAATAGATACTATTGTTTTTGATAAAACCGGCACACTCACATATGGAAGGCCTACCGTTACAGATGTGGAAGCCTTTAATGCATCGTCTGTAGAAGTTCTTACTCTGGCCGCCACTGTTGAAAGCCAGTCCGAACATCCCTTAGGACAGGCCATTACTTTTTTTGCCCAACGGGAAGGAGCTGGAAAATTTAAAACACAAAGTTTTCGTGCTGTTCCGGGTAAAGGAATAATAGCCTCCGTTAAAGATAAAGAGGTATTGATTGGCAAACCTTCATTTATTGAAGAAAATAATATTAACCTCTCAGATATTGTAAAGGATAAAATAAACAGCCTTGGAAAAGATGGAAAAACTGTTGTTGTACTCAGCAGGCAAAATGAAGTGATTGGCTTAATAGCACTTCAAGACACACCACGTAAGGGTGCCAAAGAAGTAATCACAAAATTAAATCAGCGCAATATAAAATCTGTAATGTTAACAGGCGATTCCCGTCCGGTAGCAGAAGCCATTGGTAAACAGTTGGGTATAGATCAGGTGCAGGCAGAACTCCTTCCTGCCAATAAAGTGTCGGCTATTGAAGCTTTACAAAGAAATGGGCAAAAAGTAGCTATGGTAGGAGATGGTATTAATGATGCTCCGGCACTGGCACAATCAGATGTAGGGATTGCCATTGGAGCAGGTACGGATGTTGCCATAGAATCTGCAGGAGTGATTCTTATTGGTGATAAATTGATGGATGTTCTGAATGCACTTATTCTTGGCAAGGCAAGTTATAGAATAATGACAGGCAATGTGATTGTAGCTGTTTTATTTAATATTGTTGGTATGGGATTGGCCGCTTTTGGGTTTATCACTCCTATGTTTGCTATCATTATTATGATCTTAAGCATTTTTGCAATTCTGCTAAATACATTAAGGATTAGAACCTTGAAACTTGAAACTTCAAAGGAAGAGCATGCTGCTTCAGTTGCAGAGATAACATTTAAAATTCCGAATATGGTCTGTGAGGGTTGTGCAGAAACAATAACATCAGCCCTCAAAGGTTTGCCGGGTATACAAGAGGTTAAGCCAAAAGTACTTCAAAAACAGGTGTATGTACGCTATGAATCCGGAAAACTACAGCAGCAGGAGGTGAAGGATGCTATCGGTAATGCAGGTTTTACTGCCGTAGAAGTTTAATAGTGGATTAAAATTAACCTTTATTATTATGTATAAAATTAACGACCTAAAAGCAAAGAAAATCAATCGGTTTATCCATTTACTTTTCTTTTGTTCTTTGTTTGTTCTCCTTGCTTCTGCCTGTAACTCGCAAAACGAAAAAAAGCAGGAACAGACTGAGCAAAAAAGTTCTGTCCAAAACCTTACTAAAACGACTATCCCTATTGAAGGTATGACCTGCAATGCTTGTGTTGCAAGTATAAAAAAGAAGCTTAATTCCATGGAAGACCTAGAGGAAGTGGAAGTAAGCCTTGAGCATCGAAATGCCACTGTTTTTTATGAGGAAGGTAAAATTTCTCCCCAACAAATTCGGGATGCTATCAATGAAATTGGGTATAAAGCAGGTGAACCAATAACTGAAAAGGATACGAAATGACACTGGAAAGTTTTTTTGAAAATTTTGGAGGAGATCTTTCTGAAGTATCTTTATTAAGCTTTACCATTGCTTTTTTGGCAGGAATCGTGTCCAGTGGGGTTTGTCCCTGTACGCTACCTGTAGGATTGGGCATGGCAGGTTTAGTTAGCAGCAATTCCGAAAAAAGAGCTAGCTATGGTTTTTTAATTGCAGGTGCTTTTTTCTTTGGAATTGTACTAAGCCTGACTTTATTAGGTGCTTTGGCAGGCAGGTTTGGAGTTATATTATCCGAAACCTTTGGACTCTATTGGGCTTTAGCTATGGTTATTATTTCCATTATCGCAGCTATTGCCGCTTTCTATGGCCCCCGATTAAATGTGACAAAACTGGCATCGATTCGGAAGCCAGGAATAGGAGGTTCCGTGTTATATGGCTTTATTTTTAGCCTCGGTACTTCTGCTGCTCCGTTACTACTGTTGTTATCCGTTGCTGCCGCTACCGCAGATCCTTTTTATGGGCTTACCCTCGCTTTTTCTTTCGGCTTGGGAAGAGGCTTACCATTTTTATTAGTTGGATTGTTTGCCGGTGCAGTATCACGTCTGGCTCAGCTTACATGGCTCAGACGCAGCATTCAAATTATCAGTGGAAGTGCTTTATTGTTTGTTGCTTTTTATTACGGAAGGGTTTTTATAGAACTGATGCCCTAAAAACCCCTCCTGCTAATCCCATGTGCTTCCAGTAGGTTCATTCCGTTCGTTCGTGCCTCACTCTCTTCATTCACCCACTTCCAGCACCGCACAGCAAGAGTAGCCCGTTATTCCATTCCTCCCGATCCTTATCGGGATACATTCCATACCGTGCCACACTTGCTTTTCCCAACGCACCCCCCAACGCAGGTAAAGCGGTGTTCGTCAGTCGTTCCGTTTTGTTCCGCAAAACATATCTGCAAGGAGGGCCGAGCGTTAAAAAACAATTCAGTGAATTGTTTTAGCGAAGGAGCCTGATTGAAGCGTGGGCTTGGCTTTATCCTCCTTGCATATACCGTTCACTTACCAGGTGTCTTGCGCTCCAGTGGGTGCTCGCCACCTGCCGTTCACTTGTTTTGCTTCACACACTCTCTCCTTCCTCACTCGCAGCTACTTCATCCCCCCAAACCCCTTCTAAGGTGTTCGCTACACTCACAATATTTTTAATTGGGGGTCTGCCGCTGCTTATTGTTTTTGCTCGCCTGCGGGTCGCTGCGGGCTGATCGGGCTGTCATGTTTTTTGCTTTCCCCAATGTGCTTTCAGTCGCTTCATTTCAGTCATTCGTTCCTCATTCCTTCAACTCAGCCACTTTCAGCACCGCTCGCAAGAGTAGCTCTTTCACTTCACTACACGAACCATCGCACCGTCATTCCGCAATCTGCCTGCAATCCTCCTCCAATGGGTTTGTACTACAGTCAAAAAATACAAACCCTACCAATGCTATTGCAGGCAGTTATTGCTCCATTCCTTTCCAACAATCGTTTCGTTCCGTTCAGTCGCTACCCTTGCCTTTGCCGACCCTGATGCAAAAAAACACGCCAGCCCTGCCGTAAACGGTAGGCGTCTGCCGCCCTCATTCTTCGGGCTTTTGCAGCCACCACCCTTGCTCCGCTCGCAGGCGGCTCGCAGAAATGGCTTCGCCTTGGTTTACCTGCGTTTCCACCTCTCCCGAGAAAAGCAAAGGCTCATAGAGTAATTATTAAGTATTTGCTTAAATAAGAAAACTATTTGTATCTTTGCTGCGTTATTAAATCCCAAACAGGAAGATTATGGAAAACAATCAATCGTGTATCAGAGTGTTTGCCGACAAGGTTCAAATAGACAATTGTAGAGAAATACTTCAAACCAATGACAAGGCATTCAGCCAACTGAGTGGACTTTTAGCATTGGCGGGAAACGAAGTAAGGTTGAAAATCTTATTTCTCTTAGAAGAAGAAAACGAACTTTGTCCTTGCGACCTTTCAGACATTCTCGGAATGAGCATCCCTGCCGTTTCGCAACACCTCAGAAAACTAAAAGACGGAAACATCATTGAAGGTAGAAGAGAAGGACAAACCATTTTCTACTCTTTGAAACAGGAGCAACTTACTTTACTTCGTCCATTTTTTAAACACATCATAAACAATTCAAAAAAGGAAACAGTATGAACAAGAAAAACAACAGACTTGTCGGAGCGGGAGTGCTTTCGGCAGTAGCAGCATCACTTTGCTGCATTACACCTGTATTGGCTCTTATTTCAGGAGCGTCAGGAGTGGCATCTACATTTTCGTGTATGGAACCAGCAAGACCTTATCTAATCGGTATCACTGTTTTGGTGTTGGGTTTTGCTTGGTATCAGAAACTTAAACCACGAACAGCCGAAGAAATTCAATGTGATTGCGAAGAAGACGAAAAGAAACCCTTTATGCAGACCAAAACATTCTTGGGAATTGTAACCGTATTTGCAGCCTTGATGCTCGCTTTTCCGAACTACGCACACATTTTCTATCCTTCAAACGACAACAAGGAAGTTGTAATCGTCAATGCTTCTGACATCCAAACAGTAACTTTTGATGTAAAAGGAATGACTTGCAATGGTTGTGCTTCGCACGTAGAAAATGACGTGAACAAATTACCAGGCATTGTTAAGGTAGATGCAATTTATGAAGAAGCGACTGCCAAAGTAGAATTTGACCAAACCAAAGTGAGCGTTGCTCAAATTGAAGAAGCCATCAACGGTACAGGTTATAAAGTGGTTGGCAAGAAATAGTATTTTTTTGCTTCTCGTATTTAAGAACTTAATTAAATAATTATACAATGAAAAAGAATTTAATTCTATTGAGTGCTTTGTTTCTAATTGGAATAGCTCAGGTCAATGCTAAATGTTGCAAACCGACTGACAGTAAAGCACAAACGGCATATACAACCCAGCAAGAAGGTAAAACCCTGAAACTGAAAATCACGGGAATGACTTGTGCAGGTTGTTCCAACCACATTTCAAATGCCCTCAAAGAAGTGGACGGCATTATAGAACACAAAGTGGAATATCCGGGCGATTTGGCAACTATCCAGTACGACCCAAGCAAAACAAATCCTGAAGCTATCATAAAAGTAATTGAAAAAACAGGTTATAAAGCCGAAATCATTAAAGAAAATTCTAAATAATATGAAAACTGTAAAATTAATTTTAGGCATTGTTACTATCGGGATGATAGTAGCTAGTTGTAATAAAGAAGTACAGGAACCGGAAGTAAAACCAACAAATTCTTCAACTCCCGGTACTAATTCTTCCACCCCAACAGGTACTTCGACCATTTCTTACACAGATTTGAGTGCGGAACAAAGCACCATTGCGATTGGGGCAACCACAAAAGTAACAGCTACAGCAACAGGAGATGGTCTTTCTTATATCTGGAGTGCATCAGATGGCGATATTATAGGAAGTAAAGCATGTTTGCAGTAAAACCCCAAATAGAAAACTTATGAAAAATCAACGAAAATATATTGACGGTCAATTAAACGACATTCTTTTTTCTGAATTTAAGATAAAGAATAGCGATTTTATTTTACGAATATTTCAAGAATTGATGCAAGGCAGTTCTATATCTAAAAACAGATTTTATAAACTAATAAAAGTGTCCAAAGATAAAGCGGACGCTATTTTGAATAAACTGGGCGAAACCGATGTACAAGGAAATATTATTGCATTTTCTGGTCTATCTACAGTTCCTACCAAACATCGCTTTATTGTAAATGGTAAGATGTTATACACATGGTGTGTAGTAGATGCCATTCTGTTTGCTGAATGGTTAGGTGTAGAAGCCAATGTTCATTCAACTGACCCGATTGATAACTCTCCCATCGAATTACAAATAAACGGAGGTCAGCTATTATGGACAACTCCTTATCCTTTATTTATTTCTTGGTTAGAATCTGTTGACACCTGCAATATTAAAGGGTCGCTATGTAATCACGTTTCATTTTTTGCAAGCGAAAGAACAGCAAAACAATGGTTAAAAAATAATCCTGATGGAAAAATATTGACGCTTGAGGATTTCTTTGAGCCTAAAAACATAGGAATGAAATGTTGTTAAGTATAGTCCTAAATAAATTAAAAAAATAAGATGAAAGAAGAAAAAATAAAATTGGAAATTGCAGGTATGACCTGCGACCATTGTGCCACAGGAATAAAAAAAATGCTTTCACAAAATGAGGGTGTTAAAGAAGCCAATGTGAGCTACCCAAAAGCTACTTGTGAATGTTCTTTTGACCCTACCAAAACAAGTAAAGAAGAAATCATCAATACCATTAACGGCACAAAAAACTATCGTGTAAAAAGTGAAATTTCTGAAAATGGAAATAGTAGGAATAATCAATTTGATTTAATCATTATCGGTGGCGGTTCGGCTGCATTTTCGGCAGCTATAAAAGCCGAAAGTTTAGGTTTAACGACCTTAATGGTAAACGGTGGTTTGGACTTTGGCGGTACTTGTGTCAACGTGGGTTGTGTGCCTTCTAAAAATCTTATTCGTGCAGGCGAGTCGGCTTATCACGCTACACATTCCAACTTTGAAGGCATCAAGCCAAAAGGAGTTGATATTGATTTCGCTCAAATCATCAAAGACAAGAAAAAATTAGTAGCCACACTTCAAGAGAAAAAATATATGGATGTGGTAAGCGATTTTGAAAACCTGACTATGCTAAAAGGTTGGGCAAAATTCAAAGACAACAAAACCATTTTGGTTGACGGCAAGGAATACAAAGCCTTCAAATTTTTAATTGCTGCGGGAGCTACGACCAACATTCCGACTATTGAAGGATTGGACAAAATTGACTACTTGACCAACGTTTCCCTTTTCGACTTGGAAGAAAAACCCGAAAGCCTGACCATTATGGGAGCAGGTTACATAGGTTTGGAAATTGCAATGGCGTACAATCGTTTAGGCGTTAAAGTCCGAATCATTGAATTTACCGACCGTGTTCTACGGACACAAACCCCAGACATCAGTGAAGCATTGGAAACCCAAATGCGAAAAGAAGGCATTGAAATCTTACCTAATTTCAGAGCCGTGAAATTCGAGAAACAAGGGAATGAAACCATCATTCACTGTAAATGTCCTGACGGTTCATTTACGCAAATTATAGAAAAAGGTAAGGTAGTAATTGCCACAGGCACAAAAGCCAATACAAGCCAATTAGGGTTAGATAACATTGGTTTGGAACTCACCAAAAGCGGACATATCGCTGTAAATGAAAAAATGGAAACCAATCTACCTAACATTTACGCAGCAGGTGACGTAACCAACACCCCTGCATTTGTTTATACAGCCGCTTTTGAAGGTAAAATTGCCGTTGAAAATGCGTTCTCAGGAACAGATAATAAAGCCGATTATTCTTCTTTACCTTGGGTGGTGTTTACTGACCCACAAATTGCAGGGGCAGGTTTAGATGAAGCACAGGCAGAATCAAAAGGCATTCCGTTTGAAGTGTCAAAATTGGAATTGAAAGACGTACCGAGAGCCATAGCAGCCAACGACACAAGGGGTTTCATCAAACTCATTCGTAACTCGGAAACTGACAAACTTATAGGCGCAAGAGTAGTCGCACCCGAAGGTGGAGAACTCATCCAACAATTAAGTATGGCAATCAAATACAGAATAACAGTGAAAGACTTAGCAGACAGTTTCTACCCTTATTTGACTCTGGGAGAAGGCATAAAATTAGCAGCAATAACTTTCGGAAAAGACGTATCGAAATTGAGTTGCTGTGCAAGCTGAATTAAAATCCTTCAATTCTCTTTTTCTGATTCCTATTGATGTATTGACTTATAAGTCGAATATTATTGGTGCAAAGTATTGGCATTTAACAGCCATAAATAGTCAATAATCACTCAAACATAAAGCAAAGGTACAGGCGTGCGGATGCGAGAGCTGCAAGGGTTCGCTACGCCTGTTTGGAAAAAAAATCTCCACCCTACGGGTAGTATTTTTTTCCCACAGCCCTTGCATCAATCGCACCGTCCTGTAGTGTGAGGGCATTATGTTTAAGTTATTATTCAGAGTCCGTTTCGGCAGCCGGTGGTTGTTGGCGGGCGTTCGCACCTCAGGTCGTCCGTTCCATGCAGGCGTCCAGCGTTTCGGTATCACTGATTATACGCTGCGTGTCTTTTGGTTCGAGTTGTGCCTTTCAGAGCTTCCTTTTTAGGGGGCTCTTTTTTTTACTCGTTAAGGGAAAATTTTAAAAAGAGAAAAGCAAAGATAGGCGGGTTAGCACATGCCAACCGCACTTTCGGACAGTCAAGGTCAAGCCCTACGGGTTTTGAAAAAAATCTCCACCCTTCGGGTAGTATTTTTTCCAAAAACCTTGACAGCCGACCTCCGCCCGCCTTTTTAAGAGCTTTCTCTTTTCTTTTTTTCCCTTTTTTCTTTTCTCTTTTGAAAAAATGTGTGCGAAGCGCAGCGAGCAAAACTTTAATGGCTCACTGTATGAAATCGTTTCGCATCAAAACCCACCGACTGGAAAGCAGCTACCAACAGCCGCACTTCTTTATCCTGAATAAAGGATTGAACAGCGGGAAACCGCTCAACAACGCTCGCCCGAATTGCTTTGTTTGCCTCACCGACAACCAAGAGGACAGGGAATTTCTCTTTTGGCTTTGCTTTGGATTGTGGAGGTCAAAATCATTTCACTATCTCCTGAAAGGCTCTGTAATTCCATTTGTGACTATTGATGAAATCCGAAAGCTGATCCGTGAAAGCTCTACCAAAGCAAGCTGCAAACCCCAGGCATTTCAAAAGGCAATTCAAGCCCTTCAACTACTCGATACCAACGAGCAAAAAATCAAAGTCACACTAAAGATGATTGATACTGCCAGACAAGCCATATTTTATAACTTGATGAAAGAAGCAGGTGCAGGATAGATTCCTGCCCTGCCAAAAAAACAGGGCAACAAAAGCAAAATAAAGCACACCACCGCAACAGCACCCAAGAGAGAACTACCGCCTAATTCTTGAAGTAATTTAGTTGGCGAAGGGCAAATCCATGGTAAGTCCGTGTCAAGTCCAAGCAAATGTTTAACTCCTTAAAAATCGTAAAGAGATGGGAAAAATTAATCAAGGTATTTTTTTGAATTCCCACGGATGAACAAAAATGAACGCTGTTTGATCAAGAATATTGAAAAAATATAATTTCTAGTTTAAACGCATGAGATGTTTTAATTGTAGAATCCCACTATCAATTTCCTTACCGTCCCCCTATAGCAAAGCCGTACCAAAGTAGTAGCAAAGTAGTATCAAAGTAGTACCAAAGTAAGGGATAGTGCGACCTTTGCGAAATAATGAAATTCCACAAATATCCTCCCTGATTTTAGTTTACTACTTATTTTATTGTAGTTTAGTTTTTTGATAATATTCTCCTCCAAATGACTTTGAAAATCTTTTCCCTATTTTGTTTGCTCCTTCTTTTTTCAAATTATGATTCAGAAGCAAATTCTATCCAAAATGAAATTCAACTAAAGACAAAAGTCCCTCAAACAATAGAAGAAATTGATTTTGTGAATAATCATGCTTTTTCTTTGAAAGGGAGCTACCCTGATTCTTTATTCATCTTTGCAAGCAAAGCCTTGCAGGCAAGTAAAAAAATAAACTACCAAGAAGGTATTGCTCAAAGCTTGACAAATTTTGGGGTTTACCATTACCAAAAATCAAATCATGGTCAAGCGATTGATTATTATTTGCAAGCAAAAGAAATTTACAAAAAGGAAAAGCTTTTTAATAAATCTGCTAGCACAAGCAATAATATTGGTTTGATATACTTTAGGGAGCAGGATTTTGAAAAGGCTTTAGAATATCATCAAGAGGCAATTGATCTTTCTGATGAAAATGAAAGTATATCGAATATTGCAAATTATAAATTAAATAAAGCCATTGCACTCAACCGGGTTGAATCATTTTCGGCTGCTTTACCAATTTATTATGAAGCAATTAGAGACCTTGAAAAAACAGAGGAGCATGCCTACATTTCCAATGCATACTTAAATCTTGGTAATCAATTTGGTGCTAATGGACAACTTGATTCTGTAAAAAAATATTTTGACAAAGGGCTTTTAGCTGCCGAAAAGACCACTGATTTTGAAGCACTATCTTATGCTTATACCAGTCAAATTAAATATTATGTAGTCACAGAAAATCCTTTTTTAGCTCTTGAATTTGGTGAAAAATCGCTTTCCAATGCTTTGACTTCAGGCTCTATTTTTAATATTTCAGATTCTTATCATACCGTTGCGGCACTTCAAGAAGATACTGGCGATTTAAAGAGTGCTTTAAGTAATTTAAAGAAACACTATAGTTACAAAGATTCTTTGCGACAAAAAGAACAAACGCTTGAAATAGCGAGAATTGAAGCAAAAAAAGAACTTGAAAATGAAAAGGCAATTTTCGATTTGGAATTGGAGAATATTGAAAAAAGTAATCAACAGAAGCGCTTGATTATAGGACAGCTCATTTTTTTGATCCTAACCGTAATAGTTTTATTTGTTTTCGTTTCTAAAAATCTAAAAAAGTCAAAAGAAAAAAATCAAATTCTATCTTCAAAAAATAAAGAAATTGAAAAGCTTGCAAAAAACCTTAAAGAACTAAACGATCATCAAAATCAGATTTTCAGCGTAATAGGTCATGACTTAAGAGGACCAGTTAATTCCTTGATTTCTACAACTGAATTGATCACTGAAAAACAGTTAGATGTCGATGAACTGAGTGAAATCATGCCGCACTTGAGTACTGAAATCAAAAGAGTAGGTGTCACTTTAGAAAATCTTTTGCACTGGGCGCTGAGCCAAAAAGAAGGAGAATCCATTCAACCTAATAAGTTTAGTTTGAAGCAATTATTTAATGAAATTTTGGCAAGTTTACAGTATGCTATAGATTTCAAGCAACTTGATTTTAAGCTAGATGTTGAAGAAAATTTAGAATTGTTCGCTGACAAGCAAATGATTGAAATCTCACTAAGAAATCTGATTTCTAATGCCATTAAATTCACAAAAAAAGGTGGGGCAATATCTTGTTCCGCTTCAAAAGACAAAGGTAAAATTATCATTTCTATAGAGGACAATGGTATTGGAATGGATTCCGAAACGCTTCAAAGACTTAATGAACAGACTTTGATTTCCAAGATTGGTACAAACAACGAAAAAGGCACAGGGCTAGGCTTATCGCTTTGCAAAGGATATGTTGAAAAAAATAAAGGCTTTCTTGAAATTGAAAGTGAAGCAGGAATTGGAACTAAAATTACATTAACCTTTGAAAATCAAGGGTGAGTTTTTATGGATTTAACTCGTTCCTACCGACCTTTTTCTTATCAGTCTCAAAATATAAATGATAATGATTGCTACAGCCTGGGTTGAAACTTGATTTACAATTTGTGCAAGTATTACCTGAAGCCATATATTCTTTGATGCTTAATTCATGTCTGCAGACACCACAGAGAATTGCTTTTTCATCAAATTCTCCTTTTGGCCAAACTGCATGCTTGTGGTCCGCTTCTTCCTCATGGCAAGAAAAACAAGGGTAGTATTTGTCGCAGCACTTGAATTTGATGGCAATAATATCCAAGTCAGAATGCCAATGTACACAGCGAGTTTGTTTATCAATCGATTTACCAAAAACCCTCACCTCCCCTATTTCAATGATATTAAAAGGCTGGTCTGTTTTTTCTTGTGCAAAAATATTTTGAGAAAAAAGTAATATTGATAAGGTGATGAATAAGTAAGTTAGTTTCATTGTATATTAATCGACTTGGTTGGGCATTAGGCAAAAACAAAATCTAGATTTGTTTACAGTGTCAAATATACTTAATTATTTCTACGACCTACTCAGTTAAAAGAATCAAAGATTCACACGAGTTTAAAAGGATATCCTGTTTTGACAATACTGATTTTAGTACTTACTGAAATTATACCTAAAACCTTGGGAGCAAATTATAGCAGAGAATTAGTTGGCATTTCCTCTAAAATTATCAAAGCAATGATTTTTATAACTTATCCTTTGGTTTGGCTTTCTTCTATCTTGACAAAACTCCTTTCAAGAGAAAAAGCAGAATTTACTACGAGTAGAGAGGAAATATCAGCTTTAGCGAGTATCGGTTTGTAAGAAGGGATCTTCGGATTACCACGCTGGAAGATATCATTGAATCTTTGCTTGGATTTGAAATTGTAGATGAAAAAGATCGGGTTGAAGATATGCAACAATACGCCATGAAAAGATGGAAGGATAAACAGAAGAAATATGAAATGCTTAAAAACACGAAATAGGCTTTTTATTAAAAATATTCTGTTATCGAACAGATTTAAAATCTATTAAGAAATATTTTTTCTACTTTAATAAATAAGTCAAAAATTCATTTACATTTGATGCGGTTATTTATAGGCTACTTGTGAAAAAATCAGAATTCGCTTTCTTATTCCTCTTTGTCCTCTTTGGAGTTCAAGCACTGGCTTTAAATACTGTTTCAAAAAATGAAACTGAAGTCTGTCCTTTAGAAAGCTCTGAATCCGCAATATTTTTTTTAATTAAGTCCGAAATAAAATCTGAATTAGGACGTGTAGAAACTTTTGTACCTGCAGTAAATTCATTTTCATTTCTTTCCAAAAACAGAATTGATAGTCAGGGTTTAGGAATAGTAAATCCTGATCATAGAGAAACTATTTTACAAAACTTTTATTCTGGCGTCATTGACTCTTTCTCTTTGGCTGTTTCAAGTATTCTTGATTTTTTACATCCCTACTTATTCTTTTATTGAGTTTTATCAGACCTCAATATTTCTAATGAGGTTTTGTTTATCTCAATTTTCATCGTTTCATCTGATTCAATTCAAATTTATCCTTTATGGAAAATAAGTTAATGCCAAAAGAGGCTTGGGGCTCTAGGTTGGGACTAATCTTGGCGATGGCCGGAAATGCTGTTGGCTTGGGTAACTTCCTGAGGTTTCCTGTTCAAGCTGTTCAAAACGGCGGCGGAGCTTTTATTATCCCTTATCTGATTTGCTTCTTGTTGATGGGAATTCCGCTTCTTTTGATCGAATGGTCCTCCGGTAGATTTGGTGGAAAATTCAATAATCACAGCACACCATACATCATGGATGGTATGGGAAAAGCCAAAATATGGAAATATGTGGGTGTTTTTGGAATCTTCACCAACATCGCTGTGGTGGCATATTATACTTATATAGAATCTTGGAGTTTAGTTTATGTGTTACATGCTGTATTCGGAACATTTGAGGGGATGTCCCAATCAGATGTAGCCACATTCTTCACTTCTTATGTTGATATCTTTACGACAAGTACAGGAATTCCTTTTGAAGCTGTGTTCTTCTATATTTTAGTCTTAGCATTAAATATATTTATTCTTTCCAAGGGATTAGGAGGAATCGAGAAAGTAGCCAAAATTGGAATGCCCTTGCTCATTCTATTCGGTGTTATTTTGGCTGTCAGAGGCTTGACACTTGGAGAATCAGGAAAATCTGAGCTTTTTCCCGATGCCAATGCATGGGACGGTTTAAATTTCCTTTGGACTCCACAATTTGATTCCCTTTCAAATCCAAAAGTATGGCTAGCTGCTGCAGGACAGATTTTCTTTACCCTATCAGTGGGAATGGGGACTATTCAATGTTATGCTGCCTATATCAAAGCCAACGAAGATATTGCTTTGAATGCTGTTTCTGCTGGTTTTATGAACGAGTTTGTAGAAGTGGTTCTTGGAAGTAGCATTGTGATTCCAATAGCAGCAGGTTACTTGGGATTGGATTGGGTTTTGGAAAATGCGGGCTTTGGGATGGCTTTTCAAACTATGCCATTTCTCTTTCAGCAATGGGGTGAGGTAGCTGCTGCATTCTCGGGAGTCTTGTGGTTTGGGCTATTATTCTTCGCGGGTATAACATCCTCGCTTGCGATGGGAACTCCTTGGATGGGTTTTATGAAAGATGAATTTGGTTGGGGTAAAAAGAGAGGTGCTTGGTCATTTGGAGCTTTGGCTTTGATCATGGGTTTACCTACCGTTTTACTTTACCAATATGGCGTTTTTGATGAATATGATTACTGGGCTGGAACCGTCAGTTTGGTGGTATTTGCTTTGTTGGAAGCAGTTTTGTTTTCTTGGGTTTTTGGGATCAATAAAGGCTGGAATGAAATCAATGAAGGCTCAGATATTAAGATTCCACAAGCATACAAATTCATTATCAAATACATCACACCTTTGTTATTGTTGATGGTATTCTTGAGTGCTTTAATCACACCCTATCAAAATGAATGGATGGATAGCATTTCAAATGTTTTGAATGGTGGAACATGGGTTTTGGACAACAGTTCATTGATCAAAAACATAACAAATTATGGTTTAAAAGAACAATTACAATCTGCTATTAATCAATCAGATATAGATTTCCTTGAAAAGAAAATTTTCTTTATCAATATGGCTAGAGTTCTATTGGTAAGTTTGTTTGCCTTTATCTGCTATTTGGTCTATTTATCTCACAAAAAACGTTTAAAAGAAGGAAGGAAAAATTATGAATAGCGTTGCGTTGATTATGTTGGTGGTCACTCAAGGATTGGTCATTTCAGCTACTTTATATTTCCTTATCAAGGTGTTGAGAACTCCAGAAAAATAATTCTGATCTCAGTTTTTAACGCTAAAAATTAAGGCAAAAAAAATAGTTTAATACTATCCGAAAAATATTGATTATTGGTATCTAATTTGAGTAGTAATTTAAAGCTTAGTGCATCTAAAAATGAGTCCATATTTTAAGCAATTTATTGGGATTACACTTATGATTTCCTTGATGATTCAAGGAATGGTAATGCCCTATTTTTCTATTGCTGAAAATGTTCAATCTGAAGAGTCTGCTGAGTTATATTCAAATTCGTATCTAGGAGAATACGCTGGTGATTTGTTGCTGGTTTCTGGCTCCGATCATTTAGTGATAGTTGCTTCAAAAGGCTCACTTACTGGTGGTGATCTTTTTGGGAATGTCTACAAATCTTATATTTTTCATTATGAAAATCAAATTGAATCAATTTTTAAAATCAGCCAAAAGGTTGATTTGATTTTTGATATTAAAGCATTGAAGTTTCCTACGCATTACTTTTGGTAAGCCTATTTTTCCTATCGGTTGAGCTTAAAAGCTTGATCCAATCTACTAGTCATTTGACTAGATTTTATTAAATCCTAAACAAGATGGGCAAAACGTCCTGTCAATAACTCTTACGAAAATGTTTGAAATCGATATAATTACACTAATTATGGCAGTAGCTGGCATGATCGCTTTCGCTATCCCCTTTTATCTCAATAGCCAAAAAGTAAAAAAAGAAAAGGCTCAAAAGTCGAATAAATTAACTGAGTTCCTCAAAAATCACGACCTCAATCTAAGTGAGCAAGAAGAGTGGAGAAACCGCTATTTTGTCGGCATAGATACACAAAAAAATAAACTGATCTATATCTCAAACTTAAATGAAATCAATCCAATTTTGATTGATTTATACAAAGTTAATCATGTGAAAATTCATGAGGTTTCCAGAGTGATCGGAACAAAAGGTAGCAGCAGAAAAATTATTGATACTTTAAGTTTACAATTAGTCAATTATGATGGAAAAGTAATTGGGGATTTGGAATTCTATGATGGGGAAATTTTCTCAGACTTGGTTGGAGAACCAATTACCATAAAGAAATGGGAAGCAACATTGCAGTCAATAGTAAAAAATCACCATAAAATTAATCGGATTGCAATATGAGTCAACCTATCATAATTCGGAAAGAAGATCTGATTCAAATTCGGTTTCCCAAAGATAAAGTTCTTCAAAGTGATTTGGAAATCAAAATCCGCGATAGAGAACTCGAAAAGGCCCTTTCACTTGGTAACTTAGAACACGGTAAGGTTAAGTTGACCTTTTTGGATTTAAGTTGCAATATCTATCAAATTGAAACAACAATTTGGGCTTTGACAGATGAAAGCATCTGCTTGAAAGGGGATTTACTCTTGCCCAAGCGAGCTGTTTTAAGCATAATTTAATTTAAAAAACTAAGGAAGTTCAGAATGAATTTCCTTAGTTTTAAAGACATAATCAAAAATTCAAATTTATTCTTAAATGGAAATTTTCCTATTAACTGAAACATGGATAGCGCTAGCTACTTTGACATTTCTTGAGATTGTCTTAGGCGTGGACAACATCATTTTCATTTCTATTATCTCCAATAAACTCCCTGAGCACCAACAAGAAAAAGCCAGGGTTCTAGGGCTTGCTTTTGCAATGATTTTTAGAATTGGTTTACTTTTAGGAATTTCCTACATCATCAAATTCAACGAGCCTTTGATTTCTCTTTTTGATTTTGATCTCAGTGGCAAAGATTTGATTTTGGCATTTGGAGGATTGTTCTTGCTCTTCAAATCTACACTTGAGATCCATCATAAAATGGAAGGAAAAGCAGAAGAGGTGAAAGCAAACTCTGCCAAAGGACTTTCACAGGTGATTTTTCAAATCATCTTATTGGATGTGATATTTTCATTTGACAGTATTTTGACTGCTGTCGGTTTGGTTGATCAAGTCATTGTAATGATTATAGCAGTTGTGATCGCCATGATTGTCATGATGGTATTTGCAGGTAGAATCAGCAAGTTTATCAATAAAAACCCCACCCTTCAAGTATTGGCTTTGTCCTTCTTAATTTTGATAGGATTTATGCTGTTAGTCGAAGGGTTTCATGTAGAAGTTCCAAAAGGTTACATCTATTTTGCTGTTTTCTTTTCACTTAGTGTAGAGTTGATCAACATGCGTATGAGAAGAAACGTGGATGGTAAAAAGGTAAAGTTGAATCCGAGAATTACGCAGAAATAATTTTTGTTAAAATCCCCATTTATAAATCTTATATAAGATTTTTTTAGAAGAAATAGGTCAACAACTGAATATCAGTAGTTGACCTATTTTTATTCTTAGGTTAGATTTTGGAGCAATTGATATGGGCCTAAAAAACACCTGAATTAATTCTTTTTAACTTATTAATTTATAAATTGCTCATTGTTTCTGGCGAGTTTTATTTTTTAGCTTTTAAAACTCCCAAAAGACTATTCTTTTATTGATTATTTAATTTGGAATGTAGATGTACAAAGTTGTTTTAGTGGATGATGAAACACATGCGCAAGATTTGCTAAGTAAGATGATTCATCATGTTTTTCCTGGGAAGTATGATATCATCGCTACTTGTCATTCTGTGGATGAAGCTGTAGAGAAAATTCGCAATGAAGAGCCTGATTTACTATTCTTAGATGTCAATATGCCTCAAAAAAATGGGTTCGATCTTTTAGATGAATTGGGCTCTTTTGATTTCGAAGTGATTTTCACTACCGCCCATGACGATCACGCCATTCGCGCCATCAAACATGATGCATTTTACTATTTGTTGAAGCCTATAGAAATACTAGAATTAAAATCAGCCTTGATCAAATTCGAGACAAGGCAGGAAGAAGCCGCTATGTCATCAAAACTTGATCAGGTTATTCCTCAAAAAAAAGATAACAATCTTGTCAAATTTACTACACTAGAATTTGAGCATTTTCTGCACAAGGATGAAATTTTATATATAAAAGGAGAGAAAAACTATTCTTATATATATCTCGAAAACGCTAAAACAATTTTAATATCCAAAAACCTAAAAAGTATTGAAGAGCAGTTGGCCGATGAACGGTTTATAAGAGTCCATCAAAGTTTCTTGGTCAATGGGAAATTTATTGATAAATATGATAAGAAGAATAACTTCCTCCATTTAAAAAACGAGGAAAAAATATCAGTTTCTATCCGAATGAGGACTAATATCTTTAAATATTTTGAATAGAATCATTCAGTTCTTCTTTTTTCTTTGCCTGCTCCTCCCCTTTTTGAGCACGGCGCAGCAATACCCGACATATCAATACACCACTTTGAATGGCTTGCCAAATAATGCAGTCAGAGCGCTATATGTAGATTCAAGGGGTTTGCTTTGGGTTGGTACAGAAAATGGGATTTCCGTAAAGGAAAATGGTAAATTTCTAAACTTCTTTACCGATGATGGTTTGGCTTTTGGAAGCTGCTGGGCAATAGCTGAAGATAGTAAAGGTCAAATGTGGTTTGGAAGTTATGGCGGTGGAGTTTCCAAATTTGATGGAGAAAGATTCACTTCTTTTCCATTAGATTCTGGTCTAATTGACGCTAGAATTAGACACTTTTTCCCATACAAGGAAAAGATTTTTGTCGGGACAGAAAACGGTCTTTCTATCATCGATATCGAAACAGACAAGATCAAACCTTTAGAGAAAAGTCTCTTAAATAGTCCTCAAAGTTATATTTCAGGTTTCTTTTTGCATGAAGGAATGCTCTACTATACGACCTATGGAATGGGGATTTATCGTTTAGATCCTGAATTGATCGAACCGCAAATCGAGAAAGTCAGTGAACATCAATTGATTTATGCCATAGGATTGAATGGGTCTCAAATTTACTTAAGTAATAAAGGTCATATTGATGAATTTGAAATCAAAGATCTAATTGCGGGTAAGAAACCACTTCGATCTTTCGGTCAGTCCATCGTTTGGGATTACTTAAATGCAGGGACAAATCAATTTTATCTAGCTGCTTGGGGGATTTATGCCAATAATGGAGGCGTTTATACCCTTGAAAAAGAATTTTTGAAACCCATGTCGCAAATTTTCGGTGTTGATGCAACAGACATCAATTCAATGACATATCTTGCAGATAAACAGAAGCTTTATCTCGGATCCTTGAATAGCGGGGTATATGCTGTGAACCTTGATAAAAATATCATTTATCATAACTTTGAAGAGAAAGAGGTCTTAGATTTTTCATTCGAAAAAAATCAAAAAGCGATTCTCCATGAAGGTGGACTTTCTATCACAAGTTTTGATGGTAAGCCGATCAAAAGTCTAAGTAAATCCGAGCTCAAAAAAGTAGTAGATGAATATGTCAAACTTAACAAAAGCAAGCTTCCGAAGTACGAAGATGATTTTTATGAATTGGACTATCAGACAGCTGCTGAAGATGTCCTTTTTTACGAATTGAAGTTTAATCAAAATAGCTATTGGGTCAGTAGCAATATTGGGGTTTTTCAAATTGATCTTACTGGTCGAATTCTTATTTACGTCCCTGTTCATACATTCAAAATGGGATTTACCCCAGAAGGGAAATTTATAGAAACCAACCCTTATGGTGGAGTCCGTATTTATGAGAATTTAGGTCAAATGGATTACAGCTATTTTCCTTATCAAAACCAGCCCAACACCCCTACCAATGTAACCCGTATTTTGGAATATGGAGGAAAAACCTATTTCTCTTCAGTATTTGAAGGATTATTTCATTATGATAAAGAAGGTTTCTACTCTTACAAAAATTCTGGAAAACTTGAGATATCCAAAATCAAGCAAATGCACATTACCAAAGAAGGGAAGTTGATTTTAGCAACGGAATTTGATTCGATTTATGTGGCTGAGGATCGAAATGGGCTAAAAATTCTAGAAACCATCGATAGGAATAAAATTCTCGGAAAGACGGTTCTATTTCTTGAATCTTATCAGGATCACTTGCTGATCGGTACCGAACAAGGGCTGAATATTTACCATAAAGGAAATGTAAGTGTGCTCGATGATGAACAAGGCTTGATTCATATGCTTTTCAAAACAGCGAAAGTGATTGATGATTTGCTTTACATAGGGACAACTCGTGGCTATTATACACTTCACCTACCTTCGATTTTGGAGCCCGAAACAAATCAATTTCAATTGGCAGTGTCATACATTGAAATCAATCAAGAGCCTGTCCCTGAAGAAGATTATTCATGGTTTACCTATAAATACGATCAACTTAGACTCCCGCATGACAAAAATACGATTCTATTGAAATTCAAAGCAGTAGGAAGCAAATATCCGGAGAAACTCATGTATCGCTATCGCTTGACGTATGATGATGAATGGAGTCCTTTCAGTCCTGAACCGCAATTTTTTCTTTCTTATTTACCAGCAGGAACCTATCAAATTGAAGTAGAAGTTTATGACCAATACACAGGTCAAACTTCCATATTTACGCTATTTGATTTACAAATTCTCAGACCTTATTATCAAAACCCATGGGTAATCTCACTTTTTATCATGCTCATAATAGGTCTTGCATTTTTGATATACAAAGCAAGAATTAGAAAACTAAAGCGGGAAGAAGCTATAAGGCTTGACATTCAAATGCAACTCTCCGAGACGAAGTTAGAGGCTTTGAGAAGTCAGATGAATCCACACTTTATCTTCAATGCCATCAATTCCATTCAGTATTATATATTGAATAATGATGTGGATTTGGCTTTAGAGTTTATCGGGAAATTCTCAAAATTGATCCGAAAAACACTTTCCAATAGTTCTCAAGCTTACATTTCCCTGTCAGAAGAAATCAACTACCTCGAAACTTATATTGAGATCGAAAACGAGCGCATGGGAGGCCGCGTGGATTGGTCTATAGAAGTTGAGGAGGGCTTGGAAATCAAGAATGTTGACATCTCTCCTATGCTGTTGCAACCTATAATAGAGAATGTGTTTGTTCACGCTTTTCCACACAACCATCCGAACCCTGTCCTGCGGATTATATTTAGCAAAGAAGACGAGCAAATGCTTCGCTGCACTGTAAAGGACAATGGAGTGGGCATCAAAAAGGTAAAAACCAACCAACTTCGTGAATCAAAAGGCATGGAATTGGTCAACAAACGGATTGCTTTGATTTTTGGAGCAGAAAAACAGTTTATAGAGGTTGTTTCTAGTGAGTCAGGGACCGAGATTCAGATCCAGATTCCGAATAAATCGATAAATTCATAAAAGCTAATCAATAAGTGCGTTAAATGTTAAAATTGTTAAGCGTTCAACGGCGGCGAATTATAAATTTCACTTCTAAGTCACTTTTTAATCATTAACGAATAACCCTTAACAACTTTACTCATCTTTTTCTAATTGATTACTTCCTCTTTCCCTTTCGCGCAACTTTTAAAGAAGGCAGGTATTTTTCAACACTTTTAATCGAAATACCTACAGATATACATCAGATCCTGACAGATATATATTCTTTCGGATTGGTATTGTTCAAAAAAATATATTTGAAGTAGATAAAACTTCACCCAAATGGCTTTATTCAAAATCACTGTTAAGCAATCCATGTTCCGCAACGGAGTCCGTCTTCTAAAGGGCATGTCAGTAGATGTGGTCATGGATCATGCAGCCCACTATCCTCTCAATCACGAAAGAGGTGAACGCGTAGTCGATGCTTTCAAGCGCATGTACGATGTGGATATCCGCAAAGCCAATGCAGTAAATTCAGCTCATTTGGATGTGGTGAAGGTTGGGTAGGGATAATTAAAAATATAATAATATGAATGCACTAAAAAGAATTACAGAGGTATCCCAAAATATGAACAAACTAGCTCAAAGGTTTGATGATTTGGGAGGAGGTTTTATAAAATCAAAAGAGGATTTATTAGAGATTGCTAATTCAGCAGAAAGGTTAATTATTGCCTATAATCAAAATAAAGAACTTGATATTAAAGGAAAATTAATAGATGCTCACATTAAAAAGATGACTCTTGATTTTCAGAAAAGTCAATTAATTCTAGAAAAGGTTTTTGGAGAGAGGGACAAGGTATTATCTCAACAATTTAAGGTGATTGATGAAGGAATAAGGAGTGGTAATTCAGAATTAATGTTAATGGGCATGAAAACAATGACTGAATATGCTTCAAATTGTCCAATTCGGAATTTTGATGAATTCAAAAGAATTTTAAATGATCCAAATGAAACACTTTATTTAGACTTCTAAACTATGAATATTTATTTATTGTCAGGTCTTATCATTTTAGGTTATTTTATTGTGGGGTTTTTATTTATTGCATTTGTGGATTTTAAAGATTATGATCGGAAAAGTACAAAAAGAGCATATATTATTTTTTTCTTTTTCGGGATTTTCGGATTGCACAACTTATACTTAAAATATGAGCTTAAGTATGTATTTCATTCGCTGGTAGTCCTTGTTCCAGTTGTTATGATTATATTTTTTAGAGAAAAAAGTTACTCTATAAACTACTTTTTAGATAATCAAGCATTTACTTACAGTCTAATAATTATGGCTTTTATCTTTTTAATTGATTTAATTTTAATGCCATTCTGGGTATTTAAAAGTAATTATTCTGAAAAAATTTACAAAGAACCAGATATAGAGTTTGAATTACGGAAATGTCAAGAAGACTTAGGGAATATAAATTTTAGGTTAACTAATTTATTTAAAACAGATGGGATTCTTTAAAAACGTATTCACACTTGGAAAATATGGTAAGCTTGAAAATGAAATAAAGGAGCTACAAAAATTAGTTGAGATATATGAAAAAGCTTCTCCAGATTTCACTCAAATTATTAAGCTTCAGAACAGAGTTACTGACCTATTGCAAGAGCAAAGAAAAATTGCTTCTAAAAATTTGTATTTAGCAAAAACCATTGTTTTAAAAGTGAAAAAACGTGTAGGGGACAATCAAAAGAATGTATTAATTGATGAACACTTTTTAATCAAAGCTCCTAAGGTTAAATCCAAAAAGAATATCTACAATACTGAGTTAAATTCTTCTTTTGATGACGTAGGAACTGATTTTTTTGATTTGATTAATACTTCGGCAAATATGTTAGAAAAGAAAAATGGAAATATAAATGAAAAAGATTTAATAGCTCACGGAGTAATGATTGGAGTGGGTGCATTATTATCTGGTTTTGAAGCGCTAGTAGATTTAAATGATGAGGTAAGAGAAAAAAGACAGGCAGTACAAAATAAAAAATTGAAATAACAGATGCAATTAATGTAATCCAGAAAAATTATCCTGAAATAAATCTGAATATTAAAAAATCAATAGAATTGGCGTTAGTCCTAAATAAAAGTAATCAAGTATTTAAATTTCATTATGATGAAATTTTAAAGGTGATATATCCAAAGAATTTGATGATGGTTTTTTGGGATGAAATAAGAAATAAGCCTTTGAATATTCCTGAAACTTTTGATAACGATATAAATGGTCTATTAAAAGTATGTCTAGATTACTCTAAGTTAAGTAGAAACAAAATTTAAAAATTAATGAAAAAAATTTAAATAGATTTGGACTATTAATTTCAATATTATTCATCTTAATATCATGTTCAAACAACGATGAGGTAAAGTCTGAAATTATCCATGATAAAATAAATGGAATGACTGGCCATGAAACCGTTCAGGAATTATTAATAGAAAATGATGGTGATATAGAGCAACTAGCTAGGATATTTGGGTGCTCTATTTCTACTTTGAAAAGAGTTTTAAACAAAGAGACGTTTTTAACTGTAGAGGCTTTATCTGAGTTCAAAGAATTTCTTTTTGCTGTTAAAATTGATGGAAAAAATATACTCAAAGAGAATGATCCAAGAAATGATTATTGGATAATTAAATATAAAAATTTTCTTAATAAGTATATATATTGGGCTGGAGGTCTTGTAATATTAGGTGTTTTAATTGGAGCATCTGTAGGCAGCTCAGGCGGAGACTACTCCGAGGGTGTTGTACCATTTGTTGGAACAATAAACCTATTCAATATTGTCCTTATTATTTTGAGTTATTTATTTGTTTTCGGTATCCTCAAAATCTGGCCATATCAAAATCCAGAATGGCTTTACATAGAGAATATTAATCCAATATTTGAAGTGTTAATATGATGATAATCAGCAGGTCTATTTTGGTTATTTTAATTTGGGTTGTAAATAGTCATCTATGTTTTTCAACTTCAGAAAAAGCTGAGCTTTTATACCAATATGAACTAAGAAGCCATAAAGAGTTTCAAGAAAAGTTATATAGGGTTAGTTTAGAGTATTTTGAGTTAAAGAGTTTAGAGTTTGTTGATGAAGAAACCGGCTTTTTTGGAATTTGGAAAGAAGCTTTCAAGTACTTTGAAAGCAAGGAAAAAAAGGCAGGGAGATGGAAGGTGAAAATAGGTTATTACCTTAAAAACACTGCTTACCAAACATTAATCCAGAATTATTTAGACCAGTACTTAAATAATTTAAATATTCAGAGAAAAGATGTTTTAGGAGTAGAAAAGGTAAAAGAGTCTAATTTAATCATAGAAAATTTAGACTCTGTAATCGTTTCAAATGAATTTCTAAATGAAATTATTGCGAAGGTTCAAGAGATGGTTTTATATGAAGTTATTCCAGAAATTATAGATTTAATTTTAGCTCCTTTAGTAATTTTTCCGATAATTTCAAGTTTAATATTGTTGATAATTCCAAATTTTTCTAGTGTATATAATTACTTTAGAATCATTATAATGGCTTTTTTAATTATATACCCACTATATAAAAGTATACAATTAAGTAGAAATATGGAGTTATATCTTATTGAATCATTTAAGGATACAAGTGAAAATAATTTAATTGTATTGCCTGCTTTAAATGATAATTCAGAGAATTTTTATAAAAATTTAGATGTTTTATAATAGTTTTAAAATATGAGATTAGTTTTATTGTTTTTAATATTGGTTATCACAATTTCTTGTAAAAAAGCTTCAAGAGAAATTGGTGGAGAGATGCTAGAAAAAGCAGTAAAGAAATTGGATAATTTAGCTCCGAGTAATCATAGTTTAGTGAATGTTTTTGGAGATGATCTTTTTGAAAGTTTGTCAAAAAAATATGACGATAAATTTTTGAAAGAAATCGGGAAAATTTTAAGTGATAATCCAACTCTCACAAATTTTGTAAAAGAAAACCCGAATGCAATAAAAATAATGTATTCATTTGGAAATACTAATATAAGGGGTAATGTCGCTGTAGTGAAATATTTCACTAGTATTATTGATGACATCGGTGAGCTTGCTTTTAATGAAAAATATATTTTCACATCCTCTAGGGACTTTCTGTTCCTAAAAGACAAAAATAGTGGAAAAACACTTGCGGAAATTTCCAATTCTAAAATCGTCGCAAATCCAGGTAAAGGAGGAATTGAATTAAACAATTTTTTGGCAGAAAGAGAAATGATCCCAAATATTCCCTATCAAGTTGGAACTCATAAGTATTTAATTAATGATTTGGGGCAATATAAATCAGTAAACGGGACTCTCATTCCACCTATCGCTAAGCCGCTACCCTTGAGAAATGATATTCAGCAAGGTCTGTCAAAAAAATATAAAGACGCTATACCCTTAATGGATAACGGAAAAATTGTAAATGTTAAAGCTGGCTATCCTAACTACAAGGATGATGGAGGACACTTTATTGCGAATAGATTTGGTGGTGGATCAGAGATGTACAATTATATTCCAATGTCAAAAAAGCTTAATAGATCAGGGGGAGGATGGTTTGAAATGGAAAAAAGATGGGCAAAAGCAATAGATAAAGGTGAAAAGGTTAGTTATAATATTGAACCAATTTACAATTCAAAATCAAAAAGACCAGACTATATAAAAGTATCATATGAAATAGGTGGAGAGCGGTTTACAGAATTATTCAATAATAATAAATTTTGACAATGAACTTCATAAAAAACGTTTTTGAAAGTTGTGATGAGCCATCCAAAGTTGATGATTTTAAAATTAATTGTTTATTTCAAGAATCTTTTGTTCGTGCTTTTATAACAATAAATGATAAGATAATTAATCTGGAAATAAATTCTGAGGATATCCTTGAAATTTACACATTTATTAAAAATGATGAATCAAAACCATCAAATTCTAATAAACTTATTTTTAATGTAAGATCTATAAATGACTTTAGTTTATCATATAGTTTTGATTTAGAATTCGATAAAGAATGTAGTGAAACTCCATGAACCCCCTCCGACCCTATATGCGATTTGAAATTGATAAAGTCTTTAACTTAGTCAAAGCTGCCATGCATGCGGAAGCTATGAAAAGAGGCTATGGCCGTGCGCTTTATCAGGATTGCTATACTGGGCAGACTTGGAATGGAGGAGAGTCGTATGACTATGAGCATATCTATGGTGCTGAGTGGGTACATTCGGCTTACAAGCATCTCCTGACTGATGAACAAATTGCGCTAGTAGTCAACTGCCCCGAGAATGTAGCCATCACCAGCCGAGCTATCAATCAGTCCAAAGGAAAAACGGATCCTGAAGTTTGGTTTGCCAATCCTAGAAATATTGAAAACCATCGGATCGACCTCAAGCTGGCTCTTTCAAATATCAAAAAAGCCAAAGTAGGAATCGAGAAAAAGGTTAAGGAATTGACTCGGTGAGGAAATGTTCAGCGTTAATTGTTAAAATCGTTAAGCGTTAAGCGGTGGAGAATTATAAATTTCACTTCTAAAGTCATGCATTAACGGATAACACTTAACAAGCCTTTCAATTACCAACTGATACACCTACTAAGCTTACTGCTACTTTTACGAGAACCTTTTCTTCAAGAAACAAATTTCCTCAATTTCCTAGCGAATAATAACTGAAGTAGTACGAATATAAATTCTCAGAAATACATATCATTATCTAATGTAATTTTAAAATCGTCAAGCAAAATCAAAACCAGGTGTTTCAAAAAGATTCGTTTGAGTTAAGGTTTCAAAAAAAATAGCATGTTTTCAACTCATTTTAATTCAAATTGATATGGAAAAAAAGACTTTTACCATTGTTGCAGAAGATTACCAAGAAGATCAGCAAACTTATCATACTCTCGTGGGAAAGCTTGCAGACAAAGTGATCGAATGGACTGACTATTTACTGTTTAGAAAAATCAATAAGTACTTATGACTTGATGGAGCATTCTCAAAACGATAGTGCCATTTGTGAGAAGATTTCGGAAGCTTTTTCTTTGAGAAAAGCAAAGCTCTTGACACGTGCAATCAATCAAGGTGGTGGCAAAGCCATTTACATGGATGCTTTTACGGGTAAGATTCTTTGGAGTGGTGATCCTTTTGAGTTTGGATACGTGTATAGTCCGGTTCAGATTTACGATACTTATAAGGATTTGCTGTCAGCAGATCAAATTGCAGAGATTGTCAATTGTACTGCAAATGTGATCGTAAGCTTGAGTGTGATCTTAGAATCACTTCAAGAGCAGGATCCTGAAAGTTGGCTCGCCCAAGAAGAGCAGATGAAGGCTTTTGACTTGGATAATTCTTTGGCAAGAAGATGTATTCATTCAGCCAAAACAGCCATTTCCAAAGCTGCTGAAAAATACTTGAATACTTGATCTGTCTTTAATATCATTTAAAGAATAAGGATATGTAGAAAACAAAAAAGAGCTCAAAAGGCTCTTTTTTGTTTCTTTTCAATCTCTATATCAAATTTTTTTCCATCACTACATAGTCCATTCCAGACTTTTGAAAGGTTTGTTTGGTTGTGGTTAAGCCAAAGCCTGAATAAAAATCTACTTTTGCTACTCGGGCATTGCACCAGATTTTGGAAATTTTCTTTTTTTGAACATAACCAATCATGTAGACGAGCAACTTACTACCAAAACCTTTTCCCTGATATTCTGGCAAAGTTGCAAATTTTCTAAATTGAGCTCCTCCCTCTTTTTGAAAAACAGAAACTACCGAAACCAATTTTCTATCTGTAAATAATCCTAAGTGATAAGCATCCTCATCACCCGGAACTCTCACAAAATCTAAATCTTTGTCTGGCCACATAGCCTTTTGTCTGATTGGTAAAGCTTCTGAAACTGTTATTTCTTTTATTAACATGATATGATATAAGTGTTAATCTGGGTTAGACTGTAAAAATAGTACTTTTTTTAAGTTCCACAGAATGTTTGATATCCATCATCACCATCTTTGGGAGGAACTTGATAAGCGGTAAGTCCATCTTTAAACTGATAGGGTGTTTTTAAAAGCACAAGCATTTCATTGAAAATGGTATAATCATGATTTTCAGTGGCTTGAAACAGTGCTTCCTCTACTTTATGATTTCTAGGGATGTACTGCGGGTTATACTTCCCCATTATTTCCTGAACTTCCTCCATACTTTTTCCATTCTGCGTGGCTCTTCTAATCCAATTGAGATACCAATCTTGGAAAGCATCACTTTGAAAAAGGCTTTCCTCTGGAAAATCTCCTGATTGGATTGCTAAAAATGTATTGGTATAATCAGCAGCATGTTGTTCCATAATCTTCAACAAATCATCAATAAGTGCTTTATCTGTTGGCAGCTCTCCTTCCAAGCCAAGTTTTTTGCTCATCATAGATTCCCATTTTTTCTGATAAATTTCAGGAAATTCATTTAAAGTACTTTGTGCCAATTTTACTGCTTCTTCCTGATTTTCATGAATTTGAGAGAGTAAAGCAATAGCCAACCTTGATAAATTCCAGTGCGCAATCAAGGGTTGATTTGAATAGGAATATCTTCCCGTGCTATCGATTGAGCTAAAAACTGTTTTTGGATGATAGACATTCATAAAAGCACAAGGGCCATAATCAATCGTCTCTCCAGCAATACTCATGTTATCCGTATTCATCACACCATGAATAAATCCTACCCGCATCCAATCTGTAATTAGAGAAGCTTGCTTTTCCATCACAGCTTTGAGTAAATCTAAAGCAGGATTAGAAGAATTTTTAATTTCAGGATATTCTCTATGGATTGTGTAGGTAGTCAGTTCCTTTTGCTCTACCAAAGTAAGTTGCTGATATGCAAATTCAAAAGTACCTACTCGAATATGGCTTTTGGCTACTCTTGTTAGGATAGCACCTTCATTTTCCCATTCCCGCTGTACATTTTCTCCAGTTTTCACAACAGCTAAAGCCCTTGTACTTGCAATACCCAAATGATACATGGCTTCAGAGATCAAATATTCTCTCAACATGGATTTTAAGGTCGCTCTCCCATCCCCACCTCTAGAATAAGGCGTTCTCCCTGCTCCTTTGAGTTGGACATCAAATAGCTCCTGATTGGGAGTGATTTGTTCTCCTAAAAGAATCGCTCTTCCATCACCAAGAATTGTAAAATTTCCGAATTGGTGTCCTGCGTAAGCCTGAGCAAGTGGTTTTGCTCCTTGGGGAATCTTATTTCCTGAGAGAAGCTCTGATAACTCTACTTTATCTGCAACAGGGATCCCAAGAAATTCAGCTAATGATTCATTAAAAAGTTCAAGCTTTGGTGATTTGACAGGTGCTGGCGCCTGAAGTGTGAAAAGTTTGGCTGGCAATTCTGTATAAGTATGTTGGAGATTCCATTTCATAAATTGAAAATATATAGGATGACAATTGTATTTAGATTTTTTGTTTTTGAAACGTGCTGGCTTGAAATATAATTCCAAATTATTTGCCAGAAATAGCTCGTGTATTTTTCTGTAGTGTTAATTATAAAAAATAAAGTTAATGATATCATAACTTATGATCAGCAACCATACGGAACATCAGTTTTACCTTTAAGGAACCAAATAATGAATATCATTATGCAATTGGTCAATGCTCCGAAGGAATTTGATGAAATCTTTAATGAATACGGGGAATTCTTTTGCTACATATGCAAAGATCAAGAGCTTATAGTTGTCTTTATAATGAAGTATTCTCTCCAAAACATAAAAAATTGAATATTAATTGAATCATGATATAAAACCAGAAAATAGAAAGTTGATAACAAATGACTTTTTACTCAGCCAAGCTTTTAAGAAAGAAAACAAGAAACCTTGAATTTAAAATGAAAAAAATAATCTTTAGTGCAATTTTAATTACCTTATGCTTTTCGCTTTACGCACAAGAAATAGCCAAGGGGGTCATCTATGAAGATGTAAATGGAAATGGTAAAAAAGACAGAAATGAAAAAGGAATTTCTGGAGTGGCTGTATCTAATGGAGAAGATGTAGTCACCACGAATGAAAAAGGGGAATACAGTCTTGAAGTAAAAGATGGTGATTTGATTTTTGTGATCAAACCATCGGGCTATTCCGTTCCTTTAAATAAATATAACTTCCCACAACATTTCTACATCCACAAACCATCTGGATCACCTGATCTAAAATACAAAGGCTCTGAACCAACTGGTCCACTTCCAAAATCTGTTGACTTTGGTTTAAAGAAAGCTGAAGAAAAGAAAAAGTTTACTAGCTTGATTTTTGGAGATCCTCAGCCATACAACATGGAAGAAGTTGGATATTTCCAAAGAGCAATTGTTGAAGAACTTGAGGGAATTCAAGGTGTAGAATTTGGAGTTTCTATGGGGGATTTGGTTGGAGATGACTTGAGTTTATTTCCTGCTTATTCTGAAGTAGTTTCCAAAATCGGAATCCCTTGGTACAATATCATGGGTAATCATGATCAAAATTATGATGTTAAAGAGGATAAATTGACAGATGAATCTTTTGAAGCACATTTTGGTCCTTCCACTTATGCATTCAACTATGCGGATGTTCATGTGATTATGCTAGAAAATATTCTCTATCCTGATCCAAGAGATGGAGTTGGATACTGGGGTGGATTTAGACCTGATCAACTGGCATTTATTGAAAATGACCTAAAGCATGTTCCGAAGGATAAGTTGATTATTCTTTCCATGCATATTCCACTCTTTGAAGAAGGAGATTCATTTAGAGACGAGGACAGAGAAAAGCTCTTTGAATTGCTTGCTGACTATCCAAATACGATGTCTTTTTCAGCCCATACACATTACCAAAGACAGGATTTCTTTGGAAAAGAAGATGGGTGGAAACAAGATAAACCACATCATCATTATAACATTGGTACACCATCAGGAGATTGGTATAAAGGTCTTTTGGATGAAAGAGGTTTGCCAGTTTCAACTATGAGAGATGGAACACCAAAGGGATATGTATTTTTAGATATTGATGGAAACCAATACAAAGCCAGATATCAAGTAGCTGGTAAATCAGCAGACTATCAAATTGATGTATTTGCTCCAAAGTTACTTGAACAAGGAAAAAGAACAACTTCAGCAATATTTGCGAATTTCTTTATGGGGACTGAAGGAAATCAAGTCAGGTTCAGAATTAATAATGGAAATTGGTCCAATATGAATTTCATTGATGAGTATGATCCAAAATATTTGGTTGATTTATTCCAATGGGATACTACAAAAGAATTGCTTGACGGAAGAAGGCCTTCGCTTCCGCAAAAAAGCAAACACCTCTGGAGAGCTAATATACCTGCTAACCTTCCAGTCGGAATCCATACAATAGAAGTTGAAGCAATTGATATGTATGGACAAAAGCACACTGGAACAACTCAAATGGAAATAAGGAGTAGATAATAATTAGAAAAATAACAAGCTAAAAAGGCCATCTCTTCACGAGGTGGCTTTTTCTTTTTCATCTTATTCTCTAAACTAGAAAAATTAACCTTTGCTACGCAGCTAATATCTTCTAAATTAGATTTTGAATTAAAACAAAAGCGATTTTGAAAATACTTGTGATTGATATTGGCGGATCCAATGTAAAAGTTAGGGTTAATAATGGAGAGGAAAGAAGAAAGATACCTTCTGGAACTTTTATGACTCCTCAAAAAATGGTGGAGGAAGTATTAAAAACTACCACAGATTGGGAATATGAAGTTATTTCTTTGGGTTATCCGGGAGTAATTAAAGATGGAAAAATCACTGCTGAACCTAAAAATCTTGGACATGGTTGGATGGGTTTTGACTTTGAGTCAGCCTTTGGCAAACCATTCAAAATAATGAATGATGCTGCGATGCAAGCTTTAGGTTCTTATGATAAAGGAGTAATGTTGTTTTTAGGTTTAGGTACAGGTCTAGGCTCTGCATTGGTAAGTCATGGACATGTTGTTCCAATGGAATTAGCTCATTTGACTTATAAAAAAGGAGTTTTTGAGGATTACTTAGGTAAAAAGGGTTTTCAACATCTAGGAGCAGCCAAGTGGACAAAACATGTAAATACTGTCGTAAAAAGATTTACCATTGCTTTTATCCCAGATGAAATTGTCTTAGGTGGCGGAAACTCAAAGCATTTGACTAAAACCCTACCAAATTGTAGATTAGGAAATAATCAAATGGCATTTGAAGGCGGCTTGAGAATGTGGAATAATGAAGGTTAGTTTTGAGAGGCAAGAAGCGAGACCCAAGATATAAGATGCAAGATTTGAGACTTGGGAGCCTCTTGATTTTTTGATCTTTATGATCAATTAACTATTCTTTTTTCTCTAATTTTCTGAAATATCTTCTAAATAGAAAATTCTGCTTCAAGGCTTCCATGTTCTGATTGAAATTGTCTGTTCCTGCTTCAAGATTAGTGATGGATTGTTGAATTTCTGCTCTTAAGGTGCTGTCTTTGAGAATAAGTTGTACAGTTCCTTCCGAGTTTTGAACTGATTCTAGCCAGTTTTTCATTTCGTCCATCAATCCAACTGCTTTTTCACTTGTTGCCAACATTTTCCATTGAAGTTGCAAGCTGTTGACTCATAATAGAGTCTGAAAAAGCTTTATGGATTAAACCATTGCCGTTTTGAAACTCAAATATCATGTCTTTGCCTGCATGTGTCATCGCTGATGCATGTTGACTTGCTAATTTAAGTTCTTGGAGTGTTTTTAATATGCTTTTTGAAATCTCTTCGTCGGACAGCATGTTCCAAAGAGCTTCACTTTGATTAAGTTTATTAGTAATCTCGTATAGGTTGACAGATATTCGTTCGAAATAGTCCCCTGTAGAACCTAGTTTTTTCAGCATTTCATCAGTACATAATATTAAAAGGGAAAATTTAAAGCTGAAATCAGTCAAAAATATGATGTTTGTCATTTTAGTAGCTACTGTCCGAAAAAATGCGATTTGCTGTTCGAATTAGAACAATAAGATCAAAATAAAATTTATAAGATATTGATTTTAAGGGTCTTTATACATTTGGTCTTTAACTTGTACTCAATCGATTGAACAGTAAATATAACGCTATGCTCACTTTCTTACTTTGGTTGATTTTATTTATCATTTGTTGGCCAATTGCGATCTTGGCTTTATTTCTATATCCAATAGTTTGGTTATTACTCCTTCCATTTAGACTTTTGGGATTTGCAATCAACTTTTCATTTGATTTGGTAAAAAATATATTTTTGTTGCCATTTAGGATCTTAGGGGTTAGGTAGATTTAAATCTAACCATCAGAGAAATTCAAGAACAAAATTTTACATTTTTTTTGTAGCTTAAGGCATCACAAACTTAATCACTATGAAAAAGCGCTATAGTATTGTATTGCTGTTACTTTTTGTTGGTTCTTGGATCGCTAAAGCACAGCAGCTTGATCAGACTTACAATCAAAAAATTAAAGATTTTACCACAGACAAAAGGTTTTTACCAGAATCGCTCCTAGATGTGGTGGATCATCCTACTATTCCATCTCCCTTAAAACATTTTGGTCATATTATTGGAGCAGAAGGGCATGTCCATACCACAGATAAAATCTACGCTTACTATCAAAAGCTTGCCGAAACCTCCCCTATGGTTCATATGCAAGAAATGGGTAAAACTGAAGAAGGGAGAAATTTTTATTTGATCGTTATTGGAGAAGAGAATTCCATTAAAAATTTGGATTTTTATAAAGAACAAACAGCATTGCTTTCAGACTCCCGAAAAACTAATCCTACACAAGCAGAACAAATTATTACTAAAGCGAAGCCTATTTATTATCTCAGTGCTGGCATGCATGCAACAGAAATGGGATCTCCAGAAATGATGATGGAGTTAGCTTATAGATTAGTCACTTCAGAAGCAGAGCAAATCAAAGAAATTAGAAAAAATATCATTACAGTAATCAATCCTGTATCGGAACCAGATGGATGGGACAAACAAGTCGATTGGTACTACAGATATACGAAAGGAAGAGAATTGTTTGATGATGGTTTCCCGAGATCAGTTCCTTATTGGGGGAAATATGTCTTCCATGATAATAATAGAGATGGACTACAAGTATCTCAAGCCATCACCAAATCGATTTTTAAAGGTTTTTTTGAATTTCATCCAACAGTGATGTTGGATTTGCATGAGTCTGTTCCTTTGCTTTATATCTCTACAGGTACTGGTCCTTACAATGATTTTGTAGATCCAATAACACAAAGCGAATGGCAAGTGATGGGAAATCATGATGTAGCAGAAGTGGCTGCACAAGGAATGCCAGGCGCTTTTACTTGGGCTTTTTACGATGGCTGGTGGCCAGGATACGGAATATGGGTAGCGAATAACCACAATTCAAATGGTCGATTCTATGAAACCTATGGCAATGCCGGTGCCGATACCTATTTAAGAGATCTGTCAACTTCACGCTATGCAGGTGATCTTGCAACTTCCAAAGAATGGTATAGACCGGATCCAGCCACACCACAAGTTTTATGGTCTTACAGAAATAACATCAACTATACCCAAACTGGCGTGATTGCTTCTCTTTCTTATGCTGCAACTAATGGGAAGCAACTTTTGAGAAATTTCTACAAAAAAGGATTCAACAGCGTAGAAAAAGGAAAAACTGAAGGTCCTAAAGGATTTGTGATTGCCAAGGAACAGCGTGATCCAGCTATGGCTGCTTATTTAGCGAATCAGTTGATGGTTCAAGGCATCGAGGTTCATGAATCCGATGATGAATATTTAATCCTTTCAGAACAGCCTTACCGCAATCTCTTAGTTTCTTTAATGACACCTCAGTCTTACCCAAAAGACGCAAAATTTCCTCCTTATGATGCCATAGCATGGACACTACCTAATCTTTATGGTGTAGAGGTTGATGCTTTAGATGTGATAGATAGCAAAAATCTATCTTCTTATAAACTTTTGTCAGAAGAGGCAACATATAAAGGGAAAATTGATGGAAGTGGAAGTACTTTTATTCTTCCTTATCATGCACAAAATACTGTTCTTCCAGCCTTATATGCTTTAAAGCAAGATAATAAGAATGCTAATATAAGTGTTTTGAAAAAAACAGAAGAAGTCAATGGAAAATCATATCCTGCTGGATCTGTCATCATTACAAAAAGCAATTCCAATCAAATCAAGAAAATTTCCGAAAACTTTGGTCTTAATTTCCATGCAAGTTCGACCGATTTTTCAAAAATTGACCAAAAGTCAGTTAATCTACCGAGAGTAGCCATTTATCATACTTGGTTTAACACTCAGGATGAAGGTTGGTCCAGATATACTTTTGAACAAAGAGGAATTCCTTACACATCCATTGATAAGGATGACTTTAAAGCAGGAAATTTGAAATCAAAATTTGATGTTATTCTAATACCAAGAGTACGAGGCAATGCGAAAACTTTCATCAATGGTGTTGATAGTAAATTTGGTACGATGCCTTATACCAAAACTTCTGAGTTTCCAAGTCATGGTTTTCCATCTTCTACCACTGATATGACTGGTGGTCCAGGTTTTGGAGGAATTGAGAATTTAAGGAAGTTTGTTCAAGAAGGAGGCTTGCTGATAGCCTTAGAAAATAGTGCAGCGATCATGTCGGAATTGGGTCTTGCACCCGAATTGAGTGCTGCAAGTTCGGGGAGTTTATTTCACCCAGGTTCTATCGTGATGGCTAAGATAAGAAAATCTGATTCTCCTATTGTCAATGGATATCCAGAGGAGTTTTCGATTTTCAGAGGGAATGGTCCATTATTGCAAACAAACAAGTACAACAGAGATTTGATGCTTGTGCAGTATGGAAGTAAGCCATTGAAAGATGAAATTCCTTATGAAGGTCCAATTCTTGGGATGCCTGATAAGGCTAAAAGTGAGAAGACGAAAGCTAAGGAAGAAAAATCAAAGCCTTATGTAGTTGCTGGTATGGTAAGGAATGAACAAGAGATCATAGGCCATGGTACAGTATTCAATGTGCCCGTCGGACGAGGCAATGTTTTAGCCTTCACATTTGACCCATTGCATAGATTCCTCAATCATCATGATGCGCCAATGGTTTGGAATGCATTGATCAATTGGGATAGACTGAGGTAAAAGTTGAAATAATCAGAGATATAAATCAGTATTATCAATAGATACCTTAAAAAAAGGCTAGCAGATCTATTTGCTAGTCTTTTTTTATTGATTTTACCAATCCACTTTCCCTCGATTCTGTTTTTTTTGTGAAGCACTTTTTTTGGCTTTTATTCTGCTTTCAATTGCTGCTTTTGAGGGCTTAGTTACTTTTCTAATCTTCTTTTTCTCAAAAGCCTTTGATAATGCATCATAAAATTTCCGAATTACGAGCTCTTTGTTCTGAAGTTGGGAGCGCTTTTCTTGGCTTTGAAACATTACTTTGCCTTCATTGTCAAGCTTATTTTCCCATTTGTTCAAGAGAATTGATTTTTCTTGCTCATTGAGAACTTGTGAATTACCTACATCAAAAAATAACTGAACTTTAGAATTAACTTTGTTTACATTTTGCCCACCAGGTCCACTACTTCTTGAAGTCTGAAATTCAAACTCAGAATTCAAAGCTTGATTTTTTATTTTTTGCTGAATGGTCATTGCGAACAAATAGGATGAATCTTAAAGGTAAATATATTTCGTGAAAGGATTTTGTTTCCAAAATCCAGAAAATGGATTTAGCTTTAAACATCATTTGTTTTCACAATACATGTTGAAGATTTACCAAGCTACAGAAAGCCAATTAATTGAAGTTCAGAAAATAGCTCAAATTACATGGCCCCACACATTTAAAGATATATTGACTTCAAGTCAGATTGAATACATGATGGATTGGATGTACTCCTTAGAATCTTTGAATTCTCAGGTAAAAGACAAGAATCATGTGTTTCTTTTAGCAGAAGAAAATGAGAAATACATAGGATACTGCTCTTATGAGCTCAATTGTGCTAATTCTGGTAAAGTTAAGATACATAAGATTTACCTTCTTCCTGATGTGCAAGGTCAGGGCGTAGGTAAAAGATTGATTTCAGAGGTTGAAAAAATTGCAAAGGCAAATCTATTTGATGCCATTTACCTGAATGTCAATAGGTTTAATAATCAGGCTTTACAAGCCTATTTAGCTCTAGGATTTTACGAAGCCAAACGTGAGGTGATAGCCCTTGAAAATGGGTTTGTGATGGATGATATTGTTATGGAAAAGAAAATTTGAAAATATGCAAAACTATAAAAATCACGCTCGGTATTACCCTTTACATCATTTTGTAATCACACCATTGACTTTGCTCTATTTTATATGGTCTATAGTAAAAGTGATCCAAGCTTTTGATACTGATCTATTTGCTCATGCTACTTATCATTTACTTGGTGCTTTGATTATTTTAATCCTTCCTATACTGTCAAGGTTGTATGCGTTGAAAAATCAAGATAGAATCATCCGTATGGAAATGAGATTAAGGTATTTTGAGTTGACAGGTAAATCTTTACGTGAGCTTGAACCAAAATTACGTCTATCGCAAATTATTGCACTTCGCTTTGCGTCAGACGAGGAGTTACTTTCACTAATAGATGAAACCATCAAGAATGATCTCAGGGCCAAAGTGATCAAGCAAAGAATTAAAGAATGGCAGGCAGATACGAGGAGGGTTTAAAAAATGAGAGAGAGAAAAAAACTTTCTCTCTCTCTCTCTAAATTTATAAACTTAATTAATTCCCTGTGTATTGATCCCAGCTCAATTCAGCCTGAGGATGGGGAAACTGGGTAAAGATTGTTCCACCATCAAAGTTTGTAGGAATTTGATTTAACCTATCATAACGTCGAGCATCTATCCAACGGTGACCCCATGGTTCTGCCCATAGAGAATACCTTCTTTGAAACAGAATTTCGTCGATCAATGCTGCTCTAGAAGTAGCACCTGTATATGGCCCAATTCCAGCAGCATTTCTGATAATATTGATTGCGGCGACTGCATCTGCAAATTGATCAAGGTTAGCATGTGCTTCAGCTTTCAATAAAATCAGTTCTTCATTCTTGATAAATGGAATTGATGTGGTATTTGAAGGCCATCTTGCATCTTGGTGTGTTCCTGTTAAGACACCTGCATCAGTTGATACAGTTACAGGAGTATTTCTTTGGAAGAATTTAGCTCTTCGATTATCATTAGGTAAGGCATCTTCCAAAACTGATGGATGTACAACTATGATGGTGTTTGTAGCAGCATTTGGCACATAAAAGAGCGGGTTAAAGGCATCTGGCGGGCCAACATATGGATGTGCTGGACCTACATTTAGAGGGCCATTCAAATTCATAAATGAACTATTGAGCGCCGTCAAAACACCTTGCCAGTCTTGTCTGTATGCATTGGCACGTGCGAGAATTGCATTCGTCACCTGTCTTAGTCCACTGATGGTATTAAAACCAGCAAAACCTGAGGTCAATGTCAACGGAAAATTTCCAGAACCAGCAGCGTTGAAATCAGCATCAGCCGCTACCAAAATACTCCTTACATGATCCATTGCTTGTGCATATGGAACAAAGGGCCCTGGGTTCAAGGGATCCTCAACATCAATTCTGATTCCATTGTTATAAACAAAATTTGCCGGTATCATGAATTGATAGCCTTGGATCATTTTTGCAAATCCAGCTACAGCTCTCTTCTCAGAATCATTTAAGAAGGTAGTGTTATTTGCCGCACGAATCAAGACATTCGCCTGATTGATTGCTTGGTAAGGAGCAGCGTAAGAACCCCCTCCTGTGTTTCCAAATCCAAAATAAGATCTATCAGGCACCCTTCCATTTTGGCCGAGCCAGTCAGTTTGAGATCTTGGATCTGAACCATTTAGGTACCATATTTCTCTCCCAAATGTGTTCCAAGCTTGTGATACATTGGTGACATAGCCGCGGTGTCTAGCCTCCAATCCTGTCAACACAAATTGAATCTGTTGTCTAGATGCATTATTGGATACACTTCCCACAGATGGGTTGTTGGGATCATCAATTTCATCCAATTTCAAAGGATTACATCCCCAAATACTCATACTGATGAGTATCGCTAGGGTCATATATAAATTATGTTTTTTCATTTTTTGTCAATTTTAGAATTAAAAATCGAGCGTAACATGGAAGAATATTCTTCTTGGCGTTGGATATGGAGCAATGTCCACATTATTCGCAACAGACTGAGCTCCAAAGGTAGAAGTCTCTGGATCATACCCTTCATATTTAGTGAAAAGGAAAACATTATTTGCAGAAGCACCGATTTTAATGTTTTCTAATGCACCGCCAAACATATTTGCTACTTGGGTTCTTGGGAAGGTATAATACAAACCTATTTCTCTTACTTTTACAAAAGAGGCGTCTTGTACCCATCTAGCAGCATTATTGTGTGGTGCAGGTGGTCTTTGTCTTCCATTTGGAATACCATCTCCATTGTCATCATTAAACCAGCCATTGGTTGTTCCTCCTGAGTCTGTTAGGAATGAAGTCAGGTTAATATTGTCACCACCTTGTCTCCAATCTACTAAGAATGAAAGTTCTAGATTCTTTTTTAAACTAATAGTGTTGTAGATAGACATATTGAAGTTAGGTTGGGCATCGCCCCAGATAGTAAAACCACCTGGAATACTTGGGTCAGCTGGAGTCCCTACAATCGTAGTGGGAGCAAATCCCTCTGCATACAAGAAAGTACCAAGACCAGAACCGAATGCCCCTGCTGTGTAAGTAGGTATACCTAATCGAGTCAAGTTGACTCTATTTCTCCAATATAAAACTCTGGAAAACCATTTGAAATCAGACTTATCCACGATAGTACCAGATATCCCCAACTCTATCCCTTTGTTTTGTAGCTCAGCCTCATTACTTGGAGTTGTATTCACACCAGCAGCAGGAGAAAGGTTAAGATTTTGGATATTATTTTGTGTGTTTTTAATGTAATAAGTTGCTTCAATACCTACTCTATTATTGAAAAGCCCCATGTCAACCCCAAATTCTAATTCTGTGGCTGTTTCTGGGAAAATTCGGTCATTACCAACTTGTGCTGATACTACCGATCCTAAAAGACCTCCAATATTTGCTCCAATCAACGGTGTATAAATATTACCAAAAGCCACAGGACCTGCAGTTTCCCCATAAGCGATTCTAGGCTTCAATTGGTTTACAACAGAAGAGTTAAAGAAATCGAAGTTTGCCACATTTACTGCAAGTGATGCTCTTGGGAAAGCATAGGATTGATTAGCGTTACCATTAAGCGTTGATTTATCCCATCTAATCCCAACTGTACCGATGACTTTATCATCCCAATTTGCTTCCTGTTGTAAAAACACACCAGCTTCTTGAATTTCAGAATTGAAGTTCTCGTTAATTTCTTGAACTGCTGCTTGTCTTAAATTGGTTTGTCCTGGTACTAGGCCCCTACCTCTGTTGAATAAGGTAGAATTATTAAAATCTAATCTTACCAAACCCGCTTGGGAATTCATATTTACCTGACCTAAATTCCAATTGTATACCAAAGCCGCTTGAAAGTTAGTATTGAAACTTTCTTGCTTTCCAACGAGAAGGTCACCTGGGTTTGCTGATGCTTGTTGAGATTGTAAAAACTCTGGTAAATAGACCATTGTTGAGTTTTGCAAAAAGTCCAAACCACCTGCAATATTTGCTTTTAGAAAGCTTTTGCTAGTCTTCAGTAAATCAATATCTAAATTAAATGCTTGAACAAATCTATTTACTTCGGAAGAGTTGATTGCATTATCTGTTAATGCAACAGGATTTTCAGCAAAGTATGGATTGTTTGGATAGATTCCATTAACAGGTCTTAAGTCAAAGTAATTTGGAACATAAGCGATGCTATAGCCAATACTTGCTCCAGAATTATTTTGATTTCCAGTGAAACCTCTATCTGTTTGTGATTTGATGTAATTTGAAGAAACACCCAATCGTATACTGTTGGAGATTTTGTGATCTATATTCGCTCTTATTGAATAACGGTCAAAACCTGTGTTTTTTACAGTTCCATCTTCTGAAGTGATATTTCCAGAAACAAAGAACTTTGTTTTGTCTGTGCCTCCTGTGACAGTTAGTCTTGTATTACTCAGTAGCGCAGTATTATTATAAAAATAATCTTCATAATCAATTCTATCACCTTGTCTGAATCTTTCTAATTCAATTTCTCTTCTATTATTTGCCGTTGGAAAGAAAAAGTTGATTTTCTCCTCACTCCAATCATCAACACCTAAGAGCCTTAAAGGCTGAGCAAATCCAATATCTTGAGAAAGGGAAACTTTTGTTTTACCTTCTGATCCTCTTTTAGTTGTAATAATGATTACACCAGCATTTGCTCTAGTACCATAAATTGCAGCTGCTGAAGGACCTTTCAAAACCTCTATAGACTCAATATCTGCAGGGTTTAAATCAGCTAACCTGTTTGAGCCATCATCCTGATTAGAAGCTCCTGCACCTGTGACAGCAGCTCTACCTGTTCTTTGAAATGAGTTGTTAATATACACTCCATCTAAAATTATAAGAGGTTGAGAAGCACCTGACAAACTTGATATTCCTCTCAATTGGATAGATAGTCCACCTCCTGGTGCACCACCATTGGATCTGATAGTCGCACCAGCAATTTTACCGTACAAGGCACCATCCGTTGTTTGAATAGTTGTTGTACCCGTTAATTCTCTAGCAGAAACTGAAGAAACAGCATTTGCTAAGTTGGACCTCTTTACAGAAGAAGCCAATCCAGTAATCACTACTTCCTCAAGATTAGTAGCGTCCTCTTTCAGTGCTACTTGCAAAGAATTGCTTGAAGGACTCACCGTGAATGTCTGGCTCAAATAGCCCAATGAAGAAATAGCCAAAACAGCTTCATCATTACTGTTTAGATTTAGGGTAAACCTTCCATCAAGGTCTGCCACTGTACCAGTTGTGGTATTTCTTACCAAAATGTTTGCCCCAATCAGAGGCTCTCCTGTCCGGCTATCGGTGACGATACCCGTGACCGTGTACTGAGCAAATGACCACCCTACCGATAGGAAGAGGAGCACAATTGCTGCCGAGAGTTTGTAAGCTTTTCTCATAAGTTATTGATTAAAATTTTTAAACTAAAGTAAATATATCAAAAAGCCACTTATAAAAATCGCAAATGAAAAAATTATATTTTTAAAATTTACTTCTATATATGTTCGTAATTTTAAAAAAACTAAAAATATTAATACAAAACCAATTAAACAGGAATAAACTAAATAATCTATAAGAATTTGATCGAATTATTGAATAATTCTCATATCTAAACACTAGATCAGGCAATTTATAGTAAGATAGCACTTATTCTATCTTTTTAAGTACCATGCAAGTCCTATTGGGTAAGTAAAGTTTTATTACTCCGTTTTTATTTGTTGAATAATGAATTTTATTATCAATTCTGTCAAAACCACCGAATTTTGAATCGTCAGAATTGAGAATATTTAAATAGTCTCCAACCTTAGGCAATGTCAATTCATAACCAAAAAATGATTCAGATATATTGAAGCTAAATATGAAAATAAGATCAGCTCTTTCATAAGCTAGAATTTTTTTCTCTGCATCTAAATAAATTTGTTGAGCATGTGAAGCACTTAGAACTTTAAATTCATCAATAAGTTTAATCATTGCCTTATCCCATAATCCAAGTTGTTTGTACTTCAAAGATTCATTGTCAGCCAAAGACCATTGACGTCTAGCGTATTGATAACTCCAATTATTTCCTTCTCTTGGGAAATCCACCCATTCTGGATGTCCAAATTCATTTCCAATGAAATTGAGATAACCTTCACCTCCCAAACTAATTGTAATTAGCCTGATCATTTTATGTAGTGCAATCCCTCGATCGACAACAAGGTTTTTGTCATCAATTCCCATATTGAAATACATTTCCTTATCCATCAACCAAAAAGCAATAGATTTATCACCTACCAAAGCTTGATCATGAGACTCTGCATAGGCAATTGTTCTTTCATTTTTCGGACGATTCGTTAATTCATGCCACATCTCAAACATATCCCAATGCTCATCAGGCTTATGCTTCATCGTTTTGATCCAAAAGTCAGGTATTCCCATAGCTAATCTAAAATCAAAACCAATTCCTCCATCTTCACATTCTCTGCATAATCCTGGCATTCCACTTACTTCTTCTGCAATAGATATTTTACTTTCAGAAAAAGTATGAATTAAGGTATTAGCAAGCTGGAGATAAAGTAATGCATCTTGATCAACACCATCATTGAAATATTTGTCAGGATGATCAAAATCTGTATGGCCATGATGATAATATATCACTGAAGTAACACCATCAAATCTAAACCCATCAAAATGAAACTCTTCCATCCAATACCTAATATTGGAAAGAAGAAATTGTTGTACTTCAAATTTACCATAATCGAATAATTTTGAATCCCAACCTTCATGATATCCTTTTGGTCCAGGATGAAAATATTGATTTTCGGAGCCGTCAAACTCATTCAACCCTTCATTGATATTTTTGACAGCATGGGAATGAACTATATCCATTATCACTGCAATGCCATATTGATGAGCCTTATTTATTAAAAATTTCAGATCCTCAGGATCACCAAACCTAGATGTAGGAGCAAAAAAATTAGAAACATGATATCCAAATGATCCATAATATGGATGCTCCATGATTGCCATCATTTGAATGGTATTATATCCTGCAGCTTTTATTCTTGGAAGGATATTTTCAGCGAATTCAAGATAAGTACCAACCCCCTCCTTTTCTTGTGCCATTCCTATGTGACATTCATAAATTAATGGGCACTTCTTCTGACTTTTAGATGAAAATTTCTGATCCGTCCAAGCAAACTCTTTTTTGGGAAACCATATTTGACCTGCAAAATCATGGTTTTCAGGATTCTGATCTACTTTTCTGATATAAGCTGGAATCCTGTCATAAGCACCATTATCAGCTTCTACATGTACTTTTACTTTGCTTCCGTGAACAAAAGAATCTTTATACTCTTCATAAGGTAAAAAAACCTCCCAATCACCTCTGTAATTTCTTTTCATTGGATGGCTGTATTTATTCCAATGATTGAAATCACCCATCAAAAATAAATTATGAGCTTGAGGTGCCCACTCTCTATAAACCCATCCATTTCTGAGTTTTTCAAAGTGAAATCCATAGTACTCATGGGATCTCGCAAATTCTAAGATACTTCCACTGTGTGAATTTATATCTCGAATAGCTGATTGATATCTTACAAACCTCTCATAAACGGCATCTGCATGGGATTTAAGCCATGATTCATCTTGAACTAATGGAAGTATTTTAGCGTCTTTCACAAAAAATGAATTTGTTTGAAATCTAATTTAGAGAAAAATGAATTTCTTACAACATAAACCTCCTTAATCCTCGATAAAATTTGTACTTCTTTTCAAATAAAAAAATATGTCATCGCTGAAGCACACATATATCCAAATAAAAAACACAGAAAAATGGAACCTTCTAAAGAAAACTTTCGATACTCTGGTACTTGTTTGTGATGAAATACATGGCTGAGCTTTTTAATGTATTTTTCAGGAACTAGTGACAAAAAAGCCAAACCATAAATTAACGTCAAAAACGAGAGTGTAAAGAGTGTTTCCATAAGCTGATTACTAGGGTTAAAACAAAGTTAACATTTATAACCATTTGAAAAAGAAAAGAATATATTATTTACAAAAAGCAAAAAATTAGGTACAATAAACCTAAATAGAAAAATTTCGAAATATTAAAATCTCACTTTCGCTCGCACCAAAGATTTGTATATCAAGAAAGGTCATTCATATCTCTTTCAATGTCAATCACATTCATTTGGCTTGTTTGACTTTTGACAGTTCTGAAGATTCCCTAATGACCAACTCTGTTTTTATCTCAACAGTCTTAAGATTTTCCACATCATTATTTTTGATCATTTCCAGAAGTAAACTAGTCGCATCCATTCCAATTTGAAATCCATGTTGTTCTACTGTACTCAATTGTGGAGTTGAAACTCTTGATAGCATCCAATTACTAAAACCTATTATTCCAACATCTTTTGGGATTTCATAACCAAATTCCTTCAAATACCTTAATGCTCCCAAAGCTACCAGATCGGTAATGCAGAATATTGCATTGGGAGGATTTTCGCTTTCCATAAGCTCTTTGGTAAAGTCATATCCCTCCTGATCAGTAATTTTGAGACAATCTTTGACCCAACTTGGATCAGTCTTTAAATTGTGATCTTGAATCGCTTTAAGATAACCATCACATCTTTCGGAAGAATTTTTAACCTCTTTCCGACCTCTTAAATGTGCTATTTTGGTATATCCTTCATCTATCAAATGTTTGACTGCAGAGTATGCACCATCAAAATCATCTACAATGACTTTCGGAGTTGGTAATTTATCTGTGATTTTATCAAATTGAACAACAGGTTTTCCTTCATTCAAAAATTCCAATAAATGAGCTCCATCGTCAGTCTCATTCGAAATAGAAATTAATAAACCATCTACACTGCTGTTCAGCATGGCTTTACAAGCTAGAATTTCATCTTTTAGAATATCATTTGATTGAGAAACCATGAGATTATAACCTTGCCTATTGGCCTCAAAAATAGCCCCACTAATGACCGTAGAAAAAAAATGATGTACTAACTCTGGCACTATAAGTCCAATATTGAAAGTTCTATTTTTTCTGAAATTAACAGCTAATAAATTAGGAACATAATTGTGCGTTTCAGCGTAATCCTTTACCAATTTAATTGTTTCCTGAGCAATATCTGGGTGTTCTTTTAAGGCTCTTGAAACTGTGGAAACTGAGATTCCTAATTCCCTTCCTATGTCTTTTAGTGTTAGCTTTCTCTTCTCGCTCATTATTTTAGATTTTCTTATCTCTAATATTATCGATTTATGAAATATGATCCAAAGAGATTTTTTATAAACAAAAGGATTTAAGACTTTATCTCAAGTTTTACATGTTTTTAAAAAACAAGGTTTTGGTTTCACGATTTATTTGTTTGAAATAATAGAGAAATTCTATGTTGCTAATCTTAAATTTATGTCACATAGTTTTTATCTTATCGAATCCATTTATCTTTGAATATATGAGGCAAACAAAGGTAACATTGGATATCAACTGCGATTTAGGGGAAGGAATGCCTAATGACTCAATGTTAATGCCTTATCTTGGGAGTTGCAATATTGCCTGTGGAGGACATTTTGGCGATTTGGAGACCATAAAATCAGCCATACTTTTAGCTAAAGAAAATCATGTGAAAGTTGGTGCTCATCCATCCTACCCCGATAAAGAAAACTTCGGTAGAAAAAGCCTAAAAATAGATTTAAAAACTCTCGAAGAATCATTATTAGATCAGATTACCAATTTCGAAAAAGTGTGTTTTGATCAAAATATTGACATGCATCATATCAAACCACATGGCGCACTTTACAATGATTTGGCTAAAGATGAAAAACTTGCTTCTTTTTTCTTAACGTTAATTCAAAAGTTCTTTCAAGATATTCCACTTTACACCCCGCCAAATTCAATAATTTTTCAACTAGCTCCTCAATTTAATATAAAAACTGTATTAGAAGTATTTGCAGACAGAAGCTACGAGGATGACCTTAGATTAGTTGACAGGTCGCATTCAAAAGCCCTTTTAACAGAAGTTGTGGATGTAAAAGAGCATATACATTCTATGATTTTTGATCAGAAAGTGAAAACTATATCAGGAAAAAAAATTGATATAAAGGCAGAAACTTTGTGTATCCATGGTGATAACCCTTCTGCACTGCCAATTCTTCAAATGATTCATTCAAACTTTTCCATAAAGTAAGATGCAGAAAACCTATTTCCAAGTTTTGCCAAATTTGATAGAAATTCAATGGCCTAAAGCAATTTCTGATGAAATTTTGTTTGATCAGTTATCATGGAAAACTTTTTTAATGGAAAATCATGCAGATATAATTCTAGAAATTAGAATAGGGTTCAATTCACTATCTATCCTTTTTGACAAGAGTATTTCAGAAGATGAATGGATTATTATTTGGCAAACCTTAAATAATTTTAACTTCTCACAATCGTCTTTTTATTCTAATACTTGGAAAATTCCGGTGTGCTATGGTGGTAATTTTGGCTTAGATTTAAAAAAACTTTCGGAAGAAAAGCATATTTCTGAAATGGATATAATTGATTTACATATTAGAAAGACATATAGACTTCATTTTTATGGATTTCTACCTGGATTTATGTATCTCGGAGGTTTAGACCCTCTGCTTGCACATCCAAGAAAACCCATTCCTGATAGAATTATTCAAAATGGGGCTGTTGCTATAGGAGGAAATCAAACTGGGATATATCCTATGGAGAGTCCAGGTGGATGGCATGTAATTGGGCGAACACCACTCAAATTATTTGATTCAAAAAGTCAAGATCCCGTCATTCCAAAACAAGGAGATCTAATTATCTTCAATAAAATAGATCAAATTGAATTTGATCACATTGCAAATCTTGTTTCACTTGGACAATATTCTTGGGAAAATGCTTAAAACTCCATCTTATATTCACTTTATAAAATCAAATGGATATTGCACAGTTCAAGATCAAGGTAGATTTGGATTTGCTGACTTAGGGGTTCCATATTCAGGCGCGATGGATCAGTTTTCCTATACCCTCGCAAACAAGCTATTGAGAAACACCGAAGATTCCGCAGTTTTGGAAATTGCAATTGCTGGACCAACCATGGTATTTGAAATGGCAACTAAAATTGTATTTACTGGAGCTCAGGCCGAGATTTTCCACAATGGAAATCCCATTCAATTAGGACAAATCATCTCCTTGAATGCGGAAGATGAAATAGTGGTTGGCAAAATTATCCGTGGTCAATGGCTTTATATGGGAATCGAAGGAGGTTTAGAAACCCCAATTTTTATGGATAGTAGAAGTTGGTTTGCAGGTATCAGTACTTTTTCAAAAATTCAAAAGGGGGATACTATTTGTTATTTTTCAGAAGAAAAATTGAATGTGAATACCTTGTCCCATCCCAAATTAACAAACTCTTGGTTTGAAAATGAAAAAATTAACGTTTACAAAGGTCCTGAATGGAAAGCATTACCAGATCGATTAAAAACCCAAATCTTATTCACCACATTTAAAATTTCTCGAAATTCGAATCGCATGGGAATTCAACTTGAGGAACTTATTCCCAATCAATTGGATCAATTGCTAACATCGCCAGTCTATCCAGGAACAGTTCAGCTTACTCCTGCTGGAAAATTGATCGTCTTGATGCGGGACGCACAAGTCACGGGCGGTTACCCCAGGATTTTCCAACTCTCCGATGACTCTATAAATATAATTGCGCAAAAAAGTTTTGGTCAAAAAGTAAAGTTTAGTATTATTTTCTAATACCAAAATCAATCTTTATATTGATCATTATAAAACCTAAAAACCTGAATATGAATTCTCAACTAGAAAAACAGATTGTGGAACAAGGGATGTCCCTTAAAAATGTAAAAGAACAAATTCACAATTTTAAAAACGGTTTTCCATTTTTACCGATTGTTTCCGCTGCTAAAATTGGTGATGGTATAAAAGTTTTAAGTGCTGCTGAAATTCAAGCTTTTCAAGAAATCTATCCAGCAAAAGCTGCTCAAATTGAGGTGGTGAAATTTGTTCCTGCGAGTGGGGCCGCTTCAAGAATGTTCAAGGATCTTTTTGCTTTCTTAGATGGAGACGGAGACTTGTCCAATAGTACTTTTACGCAAAAATTCATAGATAAGCTATCCAATTTTGCATTCTATTCAGATTTGGATGATGTATTGAAGCAAAATGGCAGCAGCATCAAGGAAGCACTTGAAAAGAAAGATTATAAAACAATTGTTGGAGGATTATTAAATGAAGATGGATTAGCCTATGGAGTTTTGCCTAAGGGATTGCTGAAATTTCATCATTATGAAGATCATGATCGCACGCCCACTTACGAGCATTTTATCGAAGGAATCCAATATGCTGTGGGAAAAGATAATTTTGTCAGGTTACATTTTACTGTATCACCAGAGCATGAGTCAAAGTTCAAAGAAGAAGTTCTGAAAATCAAAAGACCTCTCGAGAAGGAATTCAATGTAAAATTTGAAGTGACGTATTCTCAACAGAAAAAGTCAACAGATACCATTGCAGTCAATATGGACAATACGCCATTTTTGGAAGAAGATGGGTCCATACTTTTCCGACCTGCTGGCCATGGAGCATTATTAGAAAACCTGAATGAAATCGATGGAGACCTGATTTTTATCAAAAATATAGATAATGTAGTTCCAGATCGACTCAAAGAAGAAACTAAGAAATATAAAATCGCCGTTGGTGGTTTGTTGTTGGAAATTCAAGAAAAAGTTTTCGATGCTTTAGAAAGACTTGAAAATAGTTATTCAGAAGCCGATTTGAAATTTGCTGAAACAGTGATTGCTCAAGATCTTGATGGTAAATTGAGAGAAGATTATCAAAGTCTTGAGGCAAAAGAGAAAGGGAAATACTTATTCCAAAAACTAAACAGACCTATTCGTATCTGTGGGATGGTCAAAAATACGGGGGAACCTGGAGGTGGACCTTTTTGGGTCAAAGAAGATGATGGATCGCTGACCTTACAAATTGCAGAAACAGCACAAATCAACCTAGATGATGAAGCACAAAAAGAAATCATGCAGTCTTCTACCCATTTTAACCCTGTAGATTTGGTGTGCTCTATAAAAGACTACAAAGGCAAAAAATTTGATTTGCTGGCTTTTCGAGATATGCGAACAGGTTTTGTAACAGAAAAATCCAAAGGTGGTAGAGATCTTAAAGCGCAAGAATTACCAGGCTTATGGAATGGTGCGATGGCAGGTTGGAATACAGTGTTCGTTGAAGTTCCATTGATCACTTTCAATCCTGTAAAAACAGTAAATGATCTTCTGAGAGATGAGCATCAATAGATTCATAAAATAAGATTAACCTCAAGTCAATAGTGGGTTTACTAATTGACTTGAGGTTTATAGTTATTAGTGATCAGTAGGCTTGTGATTAGGATAAATAAAAATAAAAGATATAAAATAATGTTTTTTGGCGAAGAAAAGATCCTTTAAATTATCTTCATTTACTTGAGGCAAGATCTAGTTTATAAAAAGTCACAAAATCCTCTTCAACTTCGAAATAATCTTGATTTTTTAAGGCGAGAATTTCCCCTTCATTATTGACTACCGATGACCATATTAATCCTTTTGGTAAAAGGATGTCCTTTTGAACCAACTGGTGTTCATTGTCAAATACAGCTGCGTATCGAGGAATATTATATATAAAATCCATCCATTCAGTTCTATTTTCAGGATTATAGATTCTTGAAATTTCTTCTTCTACACCTTTAGTGTAAATGACAATTATATCATTTTTTCTTCTATAGAGTTTTTCTACTTTACCAAAAATAATATTCCCTTTTTGTTCGTACCATTCATGATAATCTTTCATTGGAACACCGGGCATTGGAATGGCATCTTCAATATTTAGGTTTACCTCTTTGACAAATTCAATCTCCCCTTCTCTTTCTTGATAGACAAAATATTTCATCTCGGCTATAAAGAAAACTATCCATTCATCATTTGACTTGATTATTGTAGGAGGAATTAGATTAAAGTAAAGCCCCTTTTCATAAACCGTGTTTTTTGGGAAATTCATCGTATTTCTAACTTCCCCCGAAACCGGATCAAACACTTCTATAAGTGGACTTTTATAGTTGTGTTCCAATAAATCAACAAGATCGTCCCAATCGATTTCCTCTCTTTCAGGTCGACTGTAAGCATAAGAATTCCCAATTCTGTAGGCTGGAAAATTGAGCCCGTTAAAAAAGTAATAATTTTCGGGAATTGAAATTCGGTTTTCAATTTCACCATCATTTGAGAATTGTATCAATCCTTTTTGTTGTTCCATGATAGTGAATTTACCATCTAAAAAACCAATTCCCATTGCCCAGTTAATCGCATTTGGACCCTCTGTTGGCATTTTAAATTTATTATGGATTGTCCCTAAATCATCAAAAAGCACATAATCATCATTGGAATTCCATCTTCCCAAATACAATCCAACATCTGAATTATAATCAAACAAGAAGAGGTTACCTAAATAATCAACTCGTATGGAATCTATAATTGCTAATTGCAAATTAGCATCCTCAATGCCTTTTTCGTTTTTGGATTCACAGGCAAAAACAAATAACAGTAAAAAGAAAAGTAAGTATTGATTTTTCATATTGGAAAAGTACTTCATACCACTAAATATAAAAACATAATAAATCTTAAAATCTAAATCAGTAAAGTCTCTGATTACTAAAACCTCATCTTTCCAATCTGTACTTCCAAATATTCCTTTAGCTCCTCTCCTTCTATCACTTGAATTTCCCCAGGTAAACCTAGAATAAATCTTCCTATTCCGGGAAGTTGTGGAATATCGCCTTCGAAGAAATATTGATTTCTGTTTTTGGTTTGAATATAAGGTTTAGCATCAGGGTACTCTTCCATCATAAGCTGATAAGCTCGCTTACTTAATTTCAAATGAATATGGAAATTGTTTTTTCCCGAAAAACCAAATAATCCTTGTTCCAAATGTTCATGTTTATCTATATAGGCAAAATTGTTTATAGTCAATTGCACATCCCCTATTCTCTCAATTTTAAAGACTTTCATCATTTGACTTTCTATCTCAAAGGCATGAATAGAGTCAAAATTTTTGCTAAAAGAAACGGGTTCTACAAGTCTATCCATAATGGAATCACTACTTGGTGAATAGTAATCTTTCAATATCACCTGCTGTTTGTTTTTTATGGCATCTACCAAAAGATCTACAAAGCGACCCAAATTAGCATTAAAAAGCTGGTTGATACTTTGTTGAAAATCTGATCGAATAGTGATTTTCTGAAGAATGGAGTCTTTCAAAAGATTTTTCTTAGGCTGTTTCTTGATCAAGCCTGCAAGGAAATTGATTTCTTCTTCCGAGAATGTCCCAAAGTTGTATTCATCTGGATTTTCTATCCTATCGACGATTTTGAATTTGGAGTGTTCTTTTACCACATCAAAACCAAGTGCTTCCAATAGTTTGAAGTAACGGTAAATAGTCCTCGTATCAGTTCCCAAAGTTTCAGCTAACTTATGAACTGGCTTACCAATATTGCTTCTTAATAAGTTGATTAACTTAAATATCCTTAAGATTTTTTGTTGTTCTACTTGTGATGCTTCAGCCATAATTCTCTTTTAAAGCCAAAATATACAACTTTCGAAATGAACATTTTAAAAAATGACACTATATGTCAAAAAAAATGATGTGATAAACACATCTTCTTTAATTAAAATTAAACCCACTAATTAAAATCTATTTTTTTCTTCTTCCAGTAGCAAACACACGATTCACATTAAAACCTATTCTAAACTCTTCACCAATCCTTCCGTTATTGGATGCTAATAGATATTGTTCATTTAATGCTTGCGAGGTCACAAAATACATTTGAAACACATGTCCACCTGCTTCTATATCTATACCTACACCCACATTGTTTCTCAAATCGCTATTAAGGTTTGGAATATACTGAAATGTCAAAGATGATTTTCCTGTTATTTTGTACTTACCACTCAAACCCAATGCTAAGTATAAATTTTGATCTCCATCTATCAAGTAGATAGGATTTGGATCATTAAAATAAGCCATCATTGGTGAAATTTGAAAACTTATTTTATCTGAGAATTTTCTAGCAATCATAATCTGAGCTGCATAGCTCGTCCTATTTGTAAAATTAGGATTTGCTTCTTGTAAAAAAGTGTAATCCGAAGTATTCACACCAGCTCCTCCCATCAGAGACAATGAAAATGGTATTTTATTATCTTGAGTTTGAGTCAATAAATGATAACGACCATAAAGATTGTAAAATTTGTCCCGGCTAGAACGAGAAGCTGCAAGAGAGAATTTGTCACTCAAAGCATATTCAAAGCTGAACTGAATGTTCGCACCATTATCTAGTCCATATAAATTTTGAATTCCACCATTCAATGGACCAAAAGTGTGCATGATAGCAAAATGTAGTGTTTTCTTATCTAGTGGCTCCACAGTCAATAAATTGATGTGTCTAGGTGCATGAAAAATTAATTCTACTTCCTGTGTTTCAGAAGCTAATTTTCTTTCCAACTGAGCCATAGCCGGTTGAGTAAGAAAAAGCACAAACATTAAAATTCTGAGTTTCATAGCTTATTTCTTAAGATTTACTGAAAGGGTAACAGTCTGTTCTTCTGCCAATTCATAAAAAACAACTTTAGGGATATCAATTTTATAATCTGAAAGTTTTCCTGTTTTGTTGGTTATTATTTGCTGCATATCCACAATTACGATGTTAAAGTTTCTTTTGGATTGTAACTTTAACAAAAAATATTGTGGAATATTTATTTCAAAAGATTAAACAAATTTAAAAATGCTTTCTATTCAAAATTTCGGATAAAATAATTGCATCTTTTACAGATCGAGGATTGGAAAGCATTTTTTGATAACGATTGCTTTTAGGCTTTTTCCGCTTTCCACTTCGCGTTTCGCTGACTCCTAGACCAGTTAAAGATGAACTTATACTAACCTGCTCGTCCAAAGTTTGTAATTTGGGTGTTGATAGATTTGGGTCAGAACCAGAGTATTGATTGTATTTGCTATAACTTGAATTATCTTTTTCTAACTTATCAGAACTTGTTTGATATTTCTCTTGATCTATTTTCGGTGTCTTAATGACATGTTTTCTGTTTTCAATAACAGTTCCTTGGCCTGATTGCTCGAGATCTCTTTCTCTTTCTTGCTGCCCACCTCTGATTTCTCTTAATAAATCTTCAAAACTAGGCGGACGTTGATTTGGTCCTTCTTCATTCCTTTGATCTGGAAGATTTTCTTCTTCATTCTTTTTACCCTTCTTGATAGCTGTATAAATAAAGTAAATGATTACAGCGATGATGTAGATTATATTTCCTGCGTCCACGTTTTTTCTTTTTGATGATTCTAATATAGTTATAAATTTGTTTCTTGTTCAAGAATTAATCCGAATAAAGCATGCTACTAAGTAAGCTAGAGATAAAAGGCTTCAAAAGTTTTGGTGATAGAATGGTCATTCATTTTGACAAAGGCATTACTGGTGTCGTAGGCCCAAATGGATGTGGTAAATCCAATGTAGTAGATGCAATAAGATGGGTGCTAGGTGAGCAAAAATCAAGAATGCTCCGCTCCGATAAGATGGAGAATGTTATTTTTAATGGGACCAAAACAAGGAAGCCAACAAACCTCGCTGAGGTTTCGCTTACTTTTGAAAATACAAGAAATTTACTTCCAACAGAATATACACACGTCACTATCACAAGAAGATATTACAGGAGTGGCGAAAGTGAATATTTGCTCAATGGCATTGCTTGTAGATTGAAGGACATCACCAATCTATTTATGGATACAGGAATCAACTCCAATAGTTATGCAATTATTGAGTTGAAAATGATTGAAGAATTGCTCAATGACAAGAATAATTCAAGGAGAGATCTTTTTGAAGAAGCAGCTGGAATTTCAAAATTCAAAGCAAGAAAAAAAGAAACGCTTCGCAAACTTGAAGATACAGATGGAGATCTAGATCGTGTACAAGATGTACTTTTTGAAATTGAAAAAAATCTCAAAAGCTTGGAAAAACAAGCTAAACAAACTGCAAAATATTTTGAAATCAAGCAAGAATATAAGGAAGCTAGTATCAATCTAGCTAAAAAATCTGTAGCGAATAATAGCGAAGCCTTGATTCAATTGAATAATAAAATTGAGGCAGAGAATGACAATAAAGTCATGGTCAATGCTAAAATAGCTGAAAAAGAAGCCTTTCTTGAGTTTAGTAAAGCAGATTTGATTCAAAAAGAAAAGTTACTTTCTTCCAGACAGAAAACACTCAATGATCATGTCAATAAAATACGACAGTTTGAATCCGATAAGAAAATAAAAAACGAAAGACTGAGGTTTTTGGAAGATAGGGCACAAAAACTCAGAGAACAAATCGATTCTGACCGGAAGTCAAATGATCGTGCAGGGTTCAGCATCAGGTCTCTTGAGCAAGAATTAGATAGTGCTAATAAAATGCTTTCCGAAAAAGAAATCATCGTCGAGCAACTTCGGGAAGCTTACGATAATCAAAAATCATCTCAAACTACGATTCAAGAAAAACAGAAAGAAATAAGCAAAGAATTTACTCTCAAAAAAGATATTGTCTATCAGATTTCCAAGGATAAAGAAATTAAACAAATTCAGCTTTCTACACTCAAGCAAGAGTTAGAAAAAACAGCCACAGACGATAATAGTCAAGAAGCAAATCTTGCTGATTTTGAAGATAAATTACATTTGATCAAAAAAGAATTAGATCAAAAAACTTCCGAACTAAGCAAAATTAAGGCTAAAGAAGAAGATCAAAATCTCAAAGTAGAAGAGCATAACAAGGTCATTGAAATGATTAGGGAAGAAGTAACTCAAACCTCCCGTAAACTTGATGCTAAACAGAATGAATATAATCTTACCAAATCTTTGGTTGAAAATTTAGAAGGTTTTCCAGAGGCCATCAAATTTTTAAAGAAAAACTCCAATTGGGGAAAAGACACTCCTCTGCTTTCTGATATCCTGACTACAGATGAAAGATATCGTGTGACGATTGAAAATTACTTGGAAGGTTACATGAACTATTATGTAGTCGATACTCAGGATCAAGCCATTATGGCGGTAAATTTATTGAGTGATGCAGCCCGAGGAAAAGCTAATTTCTTTGTTTTGGAGCATTTTGACAAATTTCAAGCTTCACAAAACAAGCTTTTTTCAAATGCGATTGCTGCTACTGAAATTATTGAATTTGATGAAAAATATTCCAAACTGATTAGCTTTATTTTGGATGATGTCTATATAGTAAATGGAGAATATCACGACTTTCCAATTGACCAAAATTCGATTTTTATCACTGAGAGTGGGAAATTCACAAAAAGGAAATTCAGTATCTCCGGAGGTTCTGTTGGTCTTTTTGAAGGGAAAAGAATTGGTAGAGCTAAGAATCTTGAAAAATTAGAAAAAGAAATCAAAGAACTGAATAAAAAAGTAAGTTCAACGAGAGCAAATTTAGATAAAAAAATAAGTGACTTGCTCAAAATCAAAGAAGTCAGCTACAAAAGTAAAATTGAGCAACTTCAGCAGGAGATTAATGAAATCAATCAGGAATATGTTTCTGTAAGGACAAAAAAAGAGCAACTCAGCGAGATGCTTTCTTCTAATGCTAACAAAAGAGAGGATATTATAGAGAGAATCGATGAGCTTCAGGAGAGCCTTTCACAACTTATTCCTCAGCTAGAAGAAGAAAACGCAAAGTTTCAATATTTAGAAACTGAAGTAGAAAACTTAACTGAACAATTACAAAGCGAATCGGAAAGTCTTTCTCATAAATCAGCTGCCTTCAATCAAGAAAACATACTATTTCATCAGCACTTAAATCGTGTCAGCAGTCTTGAACAAGAAATTGAATTCAAGAAAAGTGCTTTTGACGCAAGCAAGGAAAGGATTGAGAAGTCACATCTTGAACATAGTTCAATAGATCAAGAAATAAAGTCCTTATTAGACAACAATGAAATCAAAGATGATGAATTGATTGAATTGTACACTGAGAAAGAAAGTATTGAAAAAGGAGTAAATGAAGCTGAAAAGGACTATTATGCTTCTCGAGGAGAGATAGATACAGCTGATAAGCAAATTAGAGAATTACAAAAAAGCAAAGAAGGAATAGATAACATCATCCAAGAGTTGCTCAACGCTCTCAACGAGGTCAAACTCAAACTCAACAGCATGAAAGAGCGCTTGAGTGTAGAATTTGAAATTGATTTGGATAGCTTGATGGAAGAAAACCCTGAGGTAGATGAAGCTTATATCAGCTTAGACGACTCTGAAATCCGTCAAACTGTACAAAAATGTAAGGAAAGATTGGAGAAAATTGGCCCAATCAATCCTATGGCAATGGAAGCTTACGATGAAATTAAGGAAAGGCATACTTTCATAACGGAACAGAGAGAGGATTTGATCAAAGCGAAAAACTCCCTTTTAAAAACTATAAATGAAATAGATCAAGTTGCAAAGGATACTTTCCTAGATGCTTTTGGTAAGATTAAAGAAAACTTCGTAAAAGTCTTTAGGTCGCTATTTACTGAGCAAGATGATTGTGATTTAAAATTGGTAGATCCTGACAACCCTTTAGAAAGCCCAATTGAAATCATGGCCAAGCCAAAAGGCAAGCGACCATTAACAATTAATCAACTTTCTGGTGGTGAGAAAACGTTAACAGCTACTTCCCTACTCTTTGCAATTTATCTCTTAAAACCTGCTCCTTTCTGTATTTTTGACGAGGTAGATGCTCCGTTGGACGATGCAAACATTGATAAATTCAATAACATTATTCAAACTTTCTCAAAGGAATCTCAATTCATTATCGTAACTCACAACAAAAGAACTATGGCAAGTACAGATATCATTTATGGAATTACCATGATTGAAGCTGGCGTGTCTCGAGTAGTACCAGTTGACTTGAGGGAATTAGCATAATTTACTTTTCTCAAAACTCTATTTTTTTGTGTTAGTAGAAGTATTTTAAAAATTTGTTAAATACAAGGATTAATTATGATTTTTAAGTTTTGATGACTAAATTTTACGCTTATTAACCATATTAAAAAACCATTAACATGAAAAATTCTTCAATTTTATGGTCTTTCTTAGCTTTTTTTATATTAAGCTGTGGAAAGCAAGAAACGTTTGATCCAAAAATTATCATCGCAGGTAAACTTGATAATACGGACGCCAAAGAAATCAATATTTACTTAGAGCAAGAAATAGCTGTTGCTTCTGTTGAAGAAGATGGAAGCTTTCGAGTCGATTTTGAATCTGAGTCAACTGAAAACTATTATGTAAGAGCAGGTAGAGAAGGTTTTAATTTATTTTTGAGTCCAGGTGATAGTGTTTATATCGAAGCAAACACAAATGATTTTAATGAATCTTTGAAATTTCACGGTGATCATCTTGCTGAAAACACCTTTCTTTTTGAGCGAGATAAGCTTTTTAGAGAAAGTGGTATGGGCGATATGATGACCTTGATGGGTATGGAGAAAAATGCATATTTTGATAAAAAAGATGAATTTTTTGCCACATTAAAATCAAGACTTGAAGAGTTAGAATTACAGGAAGAAATTGATAAGAATTTTGTGAAGTTAGAAGAAGCCTATATCAACTATCAACCTTTACTACTTGATAGTCAATACCCTATGTATAACGCTTACCTTAATAAAATCCCTCAGGATTCTGTAGATTTCCCAAAAGAAGAAGTAAAGGAAAAGCTAGCCTCTCTAGATCTTACAAAAGATGATCTCCTCAAATCAGGATCATATAAAGCACTAATTGACAGAAGAGTTGGTGAAGAGGTATCTGAAATCATGAAGCAAGATACAACACTTAGAGGATCTGAAGATGGATATGAAAAAGCAAGATTTCTTGCTATGGATAAATTATTAAAAAATCAAACAGTCAAAGATCAGTTCTTATTTGATTATATCAAATCTAATTTGGAATACAGAGGACCCATTCACGTGAAATCTTCATATGAAAAGTTTATTGCCGAAAATCAAAGCCCTGAGCTCCAAGCAAAATTAGAAAAAATAAAAGCGAAATGGGATCCTATCATGCCAGGTCAACAAGTTCCTGATTTTTCATTTGTCAACATTAATGGCGAAGAAGTTAACTTAAGTGATTTACGAGGAAATCTTGTTTATATAGATATCTGGGCAACATGGTGCGGACCTTGCATTGCGGAACATCCACATTGGGACAAAATGAAAGAAGAATATAAAGACAAGGATGTATCTTTCCTGACTGTTTCGATAGATGATAGTAAAGAGCCATGGGAGAAAATGGTTAAAGATAAAAACATGGATGGATTACAGTGGTTTTCAGCAAATGCTTGGAAATCTGATTTGGCGCAACATTTTATGGTAAATGCAATCCCTAGATTTCTACTTCTTGACAAAGAAGGAAAAATCATAGACCCTTCTGCGGACAGACCTTCAGGAGATATAAGGAAAACAGTAGATAAATATTTATAAAAATCTAAGTTTTATAAGTATAAAGAGTGAATCATTTTTGGTTCACTCTTTTATTTTTAACATTAAGCAGCTATTGTTGTATCAAATTTCAAACTTTAATAATTTCCTATCAATTATAATCCAAAATTCTAATGAAGAAATGTTTACTGCTTTCATTTGTTTTGATAATAAGTTTCCAATCCTTTAGCCAAGAAGCTTTTCAATTCAAAAAAGGTTTCATTGGAATAAGTTTGGGACCTTCTTTTTATACTGGTACAGCTCTCGTAAATAATTTTCAAAATCAAGGAGTACCAACTTCTCAAACTGATCCAGAAATCTCAAAAGGTCAGATAGGTTTCAATATCAATTTGCTTGATATTGGGTATAGTTTTACTGAAAATTGGGGCGTTGTTTTCAAATTACAAGGTGGATCACAAGTCTCTAGATCCTCTGGAAAAGTTTTGAAATCTACATTTGGAACATTTATGATTGGTCCAATGTATTCGGTTAAAATTCAGGAAGATCTAGTTTTAGATATGAAAATTAAAGGAGGTAGATTTTTTAATGTTTTGACATTTAATGATGAATTTGGAAGTTCCTTTTCAAATAGTAATTTCAATTTTGGAATGGAAGCTGGAGTATCATTGAGATATCATTTTGACCAACAATTTTCTTGGATAAATAATCTTGATTTTCAAAATCAATTTGAAGGAAATAACGAAAATATCAATCGGCTTAATATTTCCACAGGCATTGCCTTTAGGTTTTAATCAAAATTTTCTACCCTATCAAGTTAGCCTTATAAAGACAAAACCAAATACATTGCATTCATGCTAGAACGACTTGATAGCAGTACATTAAATTTTGATCAGGACTCCCTCTTGTTATTGAATATTTCATTAGCAATCATCATGTTTGGAGTGGCCTTAGATTTAAAAATCTCAGATTTCACCGCCATAGCCAAGAATCCAAAATCTTTTATCGCTGGAATAATTAGTCAGTTTATATTTTTGCCTTTTTTGACTTGGGTGTTTGTGTTGATCATCACTCCTCCCCCATCAGTTGCACTCGGCATGTTCTTGGTGGCTGCCTGTCCAGGAGGAAATGTTTCTAATTTTATCAGTCATCTTGCAAAAGGTAATGCAGCTCTTTCTGTTAGTTTAACTGCATTTTCCACTTTATTTTCAATTTTTTTGACTCCATTTAACTTTGCTTTATGGGCAGGTTTCTATGCTCCATCTGCAGACCTTATGCGCGCTATTAGTCTTGATTATATTGATATTTTTCAAACCGTGGCTTTGATTCTTGGAGTACCACTAATTCTTGGAATTCTAATTAACAATAGATTTCCTGTTTGGAGTAAAAGTGCAACCAAAATCTTAAAACCTCTTAGCATCTTTATTTTTGCAGTCTTCGTAGGTATTGCATTTGTAGGAAATTATAGTCTTTTTATAAAATTTATTGGATTGATATTTCTTTGGGTTTTTGGGCATAATCTTATGGCCTTATTCTCTGGATTTTCCTTAGCAAAAATTTTTAAGCTAAACCTTGCTGACACAAAGACTTTAACAATAGAAACAGGCATTCAAAATTCGGGGTTGGGCTTAGTCTTAATATTCACCTATTTTGATGGTTTGGGCGGAATGGCTATTATTGCTGCTTGGTGGGGTATTTGGCACATCATTTCAGGGATGGGTCTAGCATTCTTCTGGAAAAAATCTATTTAAAATCATTTTCGAATCACTTTTGATCAGCCTATTGAAATGAAATATTTAGTAAATGAGTTTCTTCGTTTTCTAGTCAGACTTGCTCTCAGGGTTTTTTACAAAGAAATTGTCGTTGAAGGAAAGCACAATATTCCAAAAGGTAAATCGATACTCATGGTCAGTAATCATCAAAACGCTTTGATTGATCCACTTTTGCTTGCTACATTATCTGGCTTAAAACCTCATTTTCTCACTCGAGCTTCTGTTTTTCAAAAACCTTTTGTAGCTAAAATGCTCAATTACATTCAAATGATTCCTATTTATCGAGTTCGTGATGGAGTTAGGAATATGGAAAAAAACCAAGAAACATTTGATAAAAGTGTTCAAGTGCTTTTAAAAAAAGGTTCCATGCTGATTTTTGGAGAAGGGAGTCACAGTACAAAAAGAAATTTAAGACCGATGAAGAAAGGTTTCGCCAGAATTGCCGTCCAAGCACTTCAAGTAAACCCTGAACTGGATCTATTTATTCTTCCAGTTGCTATCAATTACAGCAATCACAATCATTCTGGATCGAAAGTAAGGATTACTTTTGGGGAAGTAATCAATCCAAAATTATATAGTCAAAATTCAGAAACTCTAATTTCAGTTACTTACAAGGCACTATTACCTCTTGTAGTAGAAATCCCTGAAAATCAATATGAAAATAATCTCCAATTACTTATCAACAAGAATGTGGACCTAACCTCTCCCAGTGCGGTAAAAGAATTTTTGGATGAAAAGCCAATAAATGTAAAGTCTGTAAAAACACCTTATTTGCGTAACAAATTGATGAAGCTATTTCATCTTCCCATTTATTGGATTTGGCTTTGGATGGCACCAAAAGTAAAAGACGAGGCTTTTATAGCTACTTTTAAATTTGTAATTGGTTTGGTTGGTTTACCTATTTGGTATTTTACTTTTTACTTTGTTATGAGCGAACTAGAGGAAAAAGCATGGGCTATTTCATTTCTTTTCCTTGCAATAATATTTCTCTTCTCTAATAAAAATGGACAGAAGTAGTGAAAAAGAAAACAGACTTAGCACTTCCCCATCCAAGTAAGTATATTTTTGTATCTTTGACAAGCGAAATTATAAACCCAAATTCTTAGAAAAATGGAACAAGATTTTCTCCCACTATTAGGGACAGATTATGTAGAATTATACGTTGGCAATGCCAAACAATCCGCACTTTATTATCAATATGCATTCGGATATGAGCTCATAGCCTATGCAGGTCCTGAAACAGGCATCAAAGACCGAGCTTCTTATGTGTTAAAACAAGATAAAATACGCTTGGTATTGACCACTCCTCTTCAAGAAAATCACCCTATAGCTGATCATATCAAAAAACATGGTGATGGAGTAAAAGTACTGGCTTTATGGGTCGAAGATGCAAAGAAATCTTGGCTTGAAACAACTTCAAGAGGAGCTGTTTCTTATGAAGAGCCGAGGACTATCAAAGATGAAAATGGAGAAGTGGTAGTTGCTTCAATTAGAACTTATGGGGAGACGATCCATACATTTATTGAAAGAAAAAATTATCATGGAATTTTCCTTCCGGGATACAAACCAAGAAAAAGCGAATACAAACCAACATCAATTGGTTTAAAATACATAGATCATTGTGTAGGAAATGTAGGTTGGGGTGAGATGAACAAATGGGTTAAATTCTATGAGGATGTTATGGGCTTCAAGCTTTTAATCACATTTGATGATAAGGATATCTCGACTGAATATTCAGCATTGATGTCAAAGGTTGTTTCAAATGGCAATGGATATATCAAATTCCCAATAAACGAACCCGCGGAAGGAAAGAAAAAGTCTCAGATTGAAGAATATCTTGACTTCTATAATGGTTCTGGTGTTCAGCATATGGCTATTGCTACAGATGACATAGTCCATACTGTTTCTGAACTAAGAAAAAGAGGCGTAGAATTCCTTGAAGTACCTTCTTCTTACTATGATGATTTGTTGGATAGAGTTGGTAAGATTGACGAAGATTTACAACCTTTGAAAGACCTCAATATCCTTGTAGATAGAGATGATGAAGGTTATTTGCTTCAAATTTTCACCAAACCCATTCAAGATAGACCAACCCTTTTCTTTGAAATTATCCAAAGAAAAGGTGCTAAATCCTTCGGAAAGGGTAATTTCAAAGCTTTGTTTGAAGCAATTGAAAGAGAACAAGAACTGAGAGGAAATTTATAGACAACTATCAACTCCGAGGAATGTACTTCTCGGAGTTTTTTCATTCTTTTTTTAAAATACTCTCTTTTTATTTTGCATTTATTGCAGACTTAAATTTTTATTATTCAGGATTTATCGCAAAGGTTTCTTCTATTTAAAGAAGTATTTTTTAGCAATTCTTTCACTTTAAACCCATTATTTATAAATTGAAAATTCATTCAAACTTTTTACAAAATGACCAATGTAGATCCAATAATTATAGCCAAAGCAGAGTCTTGGTTAAAGAGTAACATAGACGAAAAGAGTAAATCTGAAATACAGAAATTGCTCGCATCTGAAGACAAAACAGAACTGATAGATTCTTTTTACCGCGATTTAGAGTTTGGTACGGGAGGCTTGAGAGGTATTATGGGGGTAGGCTCAAATCGAATGAATGTCTATACTATAGGCATGGCTACGCAAGGTTTAGCCAATTATCTCTTGAAAAGTTTTCCAAATGAAGAAATTTCTGTAGCAATTACTCACGATTGTAGAATCAACAATACACTTTTTGCTGATACTACTACAAATGTGTTTACAGCCAATGGAATCAAAGTTTATTACTACCGAGAGATGCGACCAACTCCGATGCTTTCTTTTGCAATCAGACATTTTGGTTGTAAAAGTGGTGTAATGGTAACAGCTTCTCACAATCCAAAAGAATATAATGGCTACAAGGCCTATTGGGAAGATGGTGGACAAGTAGTCGCTCCACATGATGTGAATATCATTTCTGAAGTTCAGAAAATCACTTCTGTAGATGACGTGAATTGGAATAAAAACGATGCTCTCATAGAATATATTGAAGCTGATTTTGATTTAATTTATCTCAATGAAGTTAAAAAATTGAGTTTATCTCCTAATGAAATAATGCTTCAAAAGGATATGCCAATTGTCTTCTCACCAATTCATGGAGCTTCTGGAAGAACTGTACCAGCAGCCTTGAAAATTTATGGATTTGAAAACATTCACATCGTAAAAGAACAAGCTGAACCAGATGGTACTTTCCCTACGGTGATTTATCCAAATCCAGAAGAAAAAGAAGCACTAACCATGGCGATTGAATTGGGTAAAAAGGTCAATGCAGAACTTGTTTTAGCCTGCGATCCTGATGGAGATCGCTATGCGGCGTGTATTCCTGATGGAAATGGAGGTTTTGAATTACTCAATGGAAATCAAGGTGGCTCTCTAATTACATATTATTTACTAAGCAAATGGAGAGAGCATGGAAAGCTTACTGGGGATCAATTCATGGTCAACACGATAGTTACTACAGAATTGATTAATGCAATCTGTGCCGGATTTAATGTGACTTGTTACAATGTACTTACAGGATTTAAAAACATTGCTGCGATCATCAAACAACTCGAAGGCAAACAACAATACATTGCTGGAGGTGAAGAAAGTTACGGATACATGGTTGGTGATTTTGTTAGAGACAAGGATGCTAATTCTGCTGCAGCTATTTTTGCTGAATTGGTTGCTTATTACAAGAGCAAAGGTCAATCAATTCAAGATGTTTTAGCCGAAATCTACATGAAATATGGATTTTACAAAGAACATCTAATTTCTGTGACTAAAAAAGGAAAAGATGGAGCTGAGCAAATCCAAGCTTTAATGGCTGGTTTTAGAAAGGACAAACCTTCTGAAATTAATGGAACCAAAGTGGTAAAAATAGTGGATGTCAAAGAAAGCGTAATCTACGATTTACTCAATAATAAAGAAGAAAAACTAGAAATGGATAAATCAAACGTTATTCAGTTTTATCTAGAAGATGGAAGTAAGATTTCTGCTAGGCCCTCTGGAACAGAACCTAAAATTAAATACTATTTTTCTGTAAATGAAAAATTGCCTAATAGAGAAGCTTATAAAGCTGTGGAAGCTTCCTTAGATAAAAAAATTCAAGGATTAATGAGTTTCTTTGGCTAATTATATTTCTACTAATACAAATGAAAATCAAAGGGTTATTATATTTTTTAACCCTTTTGATTTTCAGTGTTTTTATAAGTTAACTCTCTCTTCCTGTAGCATCGACTTCTATCTCACGCAATTCTACTTTTACAGCTTGAGCTAAAGGAACAATTCCTCTTCCTACTTTTTCAGCAATGTAATAGGTGATTTGAGCCCCAAATAGAAAAATCACGACGGAATAATAAACCCAAATTAAGAGTACAACCAATGAACCTGCCGTTCCATAAGCGGAGCCAAGATTGGAACTTCCCATATAAATACTAATAAGGTATTTACCTAAGGCGAATAATAACATTGTTACAAAAGCGCCAGTCCAAGTATCTTTCCATCTCACTTTTGCGTCTGGTAAGATTTTGTACATCAGTGCAAAAACAGCCATCAAAATTCCTTGTCCAATAATCAAATGACCTATTGAAGCCACAACGACGGCTATTGATTCTAAATATTGATCAAAGTAATTGAATATGACTACAATCAAAGCATCTAGAACAAGTGATACCAACAGGATAAAACCTATGGAAGCAACCATTGAAAAACTCAAAAGTCTGTTTATAACAAATTTCAATACACCTTTTTCAGGTTTAGCTTTGATATGCCAAATGTGATTGATTGCATTTTGTAAACTCACGAAGACCGTAGAGGCACTAAAAGCTAGAATTCCAAATGCTATAAAACTGGATATAACACCTTCTGAATCCATCGAAAAGTTCTCCATGATATCAGTGAGCGTTAAAGCACTTTCCTTTCCTGCTAGATTTTCTACTTGAAGAATGATTTCATCCTTGATTTCTGATTCTTGGTAGAATGTAGTCCCTATATTCAAAATAATTATCAAAAGAGCAGGCATACTGAAGATTGTATAAAATGCAGTGGAAGCAGCGAAACTCATAGAATCGCTACTACCAAAATCTTTTACACTATCTACAATGATTTGAAAAAATGTAAGCTTTTTTAATTTTCTAATCATATCAAACTAACCAAAAATAGTTTTTTACTTAAATCTTTCTTCAAGGGTCAGTTACATTTCCCATAAATCACTCAAGCGATAAGGGCTTTGTGGCCCAGTAAAGAACGATCCATCAATGAAACGATATTCTTTTTCAATTTTCATCAATTGATCCATATCTTCATTTTTCAGATTAATCTCGGCTGCTGCAAGGTTTTGCTTAATCCTTTCTTGATTTACAGACTTTGGGATAACTGCAATACCTCGATTTATCGAGAATGAAATTAAAATTTGAGCTGGAGAAGCCTGATATTTCTCTGCTAAATCTCTAATCACTTTATCTTCGAAGAGATTTGGTTCATCTTGTTTTTTGACAGAAGAAGATCTATCTCCAGAACCTAAGGGAGAATAAGCAGTCATCAATATTCCATTAGATTCACAAAATTCTACCAAGCCTTCTTGTCTCAAGTAAGGATGCATTTCTACTTGGTTCATTTCAGGTCCATCTCCCCCAAGAGCGATGATTTCTTTCAATTTGGATATGTTAAAATTTGACATTCCAATATGTTTGACTAAACCTTCAGATTTCAATCCTTGCATCCCTTGCCAAGTTTGACCAAGTGGAACATCAGAATAAGTATAAAACTGCTCTCTACTTTCTGCAAAGCCTACTCCTTTTTTAAAACTTATAGGCCAATGAATCAAATAAAGATCTAAATATTCTAACTGAAGATCATTCAGCGTCTTTAAGAGCCCCTTTTTGACATCTTCTTTTCTATGACAATCGTTCCACAATTTGGATGTAATAAAGAGTTCTTCACGCTTGACTAGTCCATCACTAAAAGCTTTGGTTAATGCCTTGCCAACTTCATTTTCATTGTTGTAAATATAGGCGCAATCAATATGCCTATATCCAGCTTCAAGTGCCCACAAGACAGCTTGATAAACTTCGCCTGGCTTTGATTTCCAAGTTCCAAGACCTAAAATTGGCATCTTATCGCCATTACTAAAAGTTAATTTTTTCATGATATTTAAATACTATTCAAGTTTATATCTTCTAATTTACGAAATGTTTTCTCTCTTGTCTCGATTAATCTAATCTTTAAATTTCTCAAGATATTTCTTGAAATTATTCATTACAAATAAATGTGCTCTTGCTTGTGTATTAATGTAAACATACCAAGGCAATCTTGGAACAAACTCGTGAATAGCAGAAATCATATATTTTCCATTTAATACTTCACGAAATTCTAACCATCCATAGTCATATCGCTTTACTAACCAACCTCCAGAAATATAAAATAGCTGTCGCTTTATATCGCTTCTGTCTGGAATCCATGTCAGTTGCAACATCGGTTTTTCTGAATTTAATAGATGAAAACCTATATCACCTCTATCATTTGCTTTTGCCTTAATGATAAATTTGAAGAAAAATGGAAGCCAAACTTTATATCTATTCGCAACCCATAAGGCACTATGATGCCTTGTATTAGGTAATCTTTGAATACTTCTTACCGTATTTTTGACTTGTTGAAGTTTCTTAAATTTTGGTAAAGGTGGAAGCGTATCCTTTGGATCAATAGCAATAGAGACACTATCCCTGTAACTCAAATAATTGATCTTTTTAATTTTAAACTCTAAATCTTTATCTACAGTTAATGTATGTTTTAGGCTTTCAACTAAAGGGCAAACAAGTGTTTTTGGGCTTTCTCCAAAATAGCTTACCCACAATTTTGAAAAACCAACAGAGAAAACAGGAACTGAAAAAACAAGACGCTTGAGACCCATCATCTCAGCCGTTTGCTCAATCATCTTTTTATAAGTGAGCATTTCAGGATTACCTATTTCATAGGATTTCCCGTACACCTCTTCATTTCCGACGCAAGTTTCAATGATGGTCAAGGTGTCTCGTAGAGATATGGCTTGAGTATTTGATAGAGTCCATTTGGGACAAACCAAAACTGGAAGTTTCCTAACCAAATTATAAATCATCTCGAATGAAGAACCACCAGGACCCACGATAATTCCAGCTCTTAGAGCTGTAACGGGAACACCTCGATTTCCAAGAGTCTTTTCAACTTCCAATCGACTTCTTAAATGCTTGGACATTTCAATTTCTTCGACCTCTTTGGGAAGAATGCCGCCCATATAAATAATCTGTTTAACATTATTTGCTTCAGCAGCACGAGAAAAATTATCAGCCAATAGCAAATCTGTATCCTCAAAACTACCTTGATTCAACCTAGTGGAAGCACTCATAGAGTGAATCAAATAAATTGCATAGTCTACATCCTTCAAAGCTTCAATAGTAGATGTAATTGAAAATAATTCAACCATTCTCCACTCTACATCTGGATCAGAGTTATCAATGGCCTCTCTTCTACTTAAAGCAACGATATGATATTTGTCTTTGAGTTGTTCAATGCACCAGCGACCTACATATCCTCCAGCACCTGCAATCGCTATTGTCTTTTTCAATTTAACGGGGGTCTTGGGTTGTAAGTAACAAAGCTTCTACAGCTTTTCTACCAGATGTCATGGCAGCATTGATCGAACCGTTTAAAAGATAATCTCCTGCCAGAAAAATATGATCATAAATTTTAGTGTTAGTAAAAGGCAAATCAGCTTTCATATCCTCTACATCAGGTAGCGCTTCCTTGATTTCATATGTTTTGATGGGTTTAAAATATTCAGCTTTTATACCTGAAATTGCCTCAAGCTCTATAGCAACTAAGTTTTCTAACTTTTCTGTATTTTGAATTGGTTTAATTACTGAAACTGAAAGTAGAGCTTTTCCATTTTTTGAATAAGCTTTACTGATATCAGTCATAAATACAATGTTGTTAATCAAAAACTTATTATCTGGAATTAAGCCAATCATTGGCCTGATTAAAAATGATTTCTCTAAAGAAAAATACAAATTGTAAACAGATCGGTATGGCTGAATTTGTCCTTTTAATTGTGGTAGTAAGTGATCCGATTTCCCTGCAATAATAATCTTATCCCCATGCAAAACTTCTCCATTTTCCAAAAAGACCTGATGTCCTTCTATTTTGGTTACTGGAGCATTCAATTTTAATTCAGTGTGCTTTAATTTCGATTTTAAATATTCAGGAATGGCTTTCATACCATTTTCCGGAACAGCCGCAAAACCTTCTCCAAACATCTTAAAAACAAATTGAAACATTCTAGCAGATGTTTTCAATTCATTTTCAAGAAAAATCCCTTTAAAAAAGGGCTTAAAAAAGTTCGTTATAATCTTTTCAGAAAACCCATAATCTTTCAAAAACTGAATTGTACTTATATTTGGCGAATTGAAAATTTCGTCAATCTCTTTCTTTTGAAGAGATTTTGTGAGCTTGTATATTTTCAACTTATCCATAAAGGATCCAACAGGTGAAAAAGCCATTCCAAGAATTTCGGAAGGATTTCGTAAAGGATCAGAAATAGTGTAAGAACTTCCAGGCTTCAGAATAAGTGCTCCAGGATAGAATTTTTTGAGTTTCAAAACTTCAAAGTCCAAGTATCTACGTGCCTCAGGGTAAGCTGTTAATAAAACTTGAAATCCACGGTCTAATAAAAATCCATCAACATCATCTGTGGCAACTCTTCCTCCTACACGATCAGAGGCTTCTAATAAAATTGGATTAATTCCAGAACGTTCTAATTCATAAGCTGCAATCAGCCCTGAAATTCCCGCCCCTATAACTATTACATTCATATATTTTTCTGTGCTGTTTCTTAACAAATAGACCAATTTGGACTCAAATTGTTTTTTCTAATTTAACAAATTTGTTGATCTATACAGCAAAATATTTTATGATTGATTTACGAATCCTTCAAATAAAAACTCTTTGATAACAAATCAAAAGCCTGTACTTTTCATTGCTATAATAAAAACACCTCATGAAAGCTAAATTAATATTCCTTGCAATTTTCATCATAAGTCCAATTATTTTGATGGCTCAATCCAGATATTTTCCTGCTATGGGCAACTGGGAAAAGAAAGAGGCTGCCGAATTGAAAGTAAATGCACAGCAACTTCAAGAAGCTGTAGATATTGCAATAGCTACAGAAAGTAATGCAGATAAAAATCTAAAAATGGCTCACTATCTTAGTGCTTTTGGTCGTGAACCTTTTGGCTTTCCGATCGGTCCGATGAAAGACCGAGGACCCGCAACAGGATTAGTCATTTATAAAGGTTATGTCATTGCCGAGTGGGGAGATCCATATCGCGTTGACCTTACCTTTAGTGTTGCGAAGAGTATTTTGTCAACTACGGTTGGATTGGCTGTAGATCAAGGACTGATTAAAAGCGAGAAAGATCTTGTCTATCCTTACATGGCTCCCATCATTCCCTATTATCCATACAGGATGCAGATGAACAAATCAGATCATCTTAATCAAGAAGATGTCATGGAGCTATTTGCAACAGATCATAATAAGAAAATCACTTGGGAACATTTATTAAGACAAACTTCAGATTGGGAAGGAACACTTTGGGGAAAACCTGATTGGGGTGATCGTCCACAAGGAAATTCTTCCACTTGGTTAGAAAGAAATAGAAATGAACCCGGTTCAGTGTATAAGTATAATGACACTAGAGTTAATGTACTGGCTTTAGCTGCTATGAATGTATGGAGAAAACCTCTTCCTGTTGTGTTCAAAGAAAATGTGATGGATAAAATCGGTGGAAGCCCAACTTGGAGATGGACTGGTTATGAAAATTCCTTTGTAATCATTGATGGTCAAATTATGCAGTCTGTTTCCGGTGGCTCACACTGGGGTGGTGGGATGTTCATTTCGGCATACGATCAAGCAAGATTTGGCTATCTGACACTTAATAAAGGAAATTGGAATGGACAACAGATTATTTCCGAAGCATGGATCAACAAATCCCTCAGTCCAACTCCCGTTCAGACCAATTATGGATTTATGAATTATTTTCTGAATACCGACAAAAAAGAAATACCCGCTGCTCCAGAATCAGCTTTTTTCCATCTTGGTGCAGGAACTAACATGATTTATGTTGACCCAGAAAATGACCTAGTAATCGTTAGTAGATGGATCGATAATAGCAAAAAAGCAGAATTGGTAGAAAAGATTTTGCGGGCTATTGGGAAATAAATTCTATAATAAATAAATGGAAATTTAATCCCTTAACTTCTCAATAACATTCCTAACGATTCTAATAACTTTATCAATTTCTTCCTCTGTTGTCATTCTACCCAAACTGAATCTTATAGAGGCTCGACCTAAGTCAGCTTCTATTCCCATAGCAGCGAGTACATGGGAGGGTTTGGGTGAAATACTCGTACAGGCAGAACCCGAGCTCACAGCTACTTCACGATTAAGCTCACGAAGTAGGTCTTCTCCTTCAATTCCCTGAAATGATATATTCGATACATGATTTAATCTTTGACTTTGACCAGCGTTTAAGATAGTCCCTTCGATTTTTAAAATTCCTTTTTCCAGTTTATCTCGAAGGCTTTTTAACCTTTTTGACTCTTCATTCAAGCTAGATTTTGCTATCTCAGCTGCTTTCCCTAATCCCACAACTCCAGGAACATTGAGTGTTCCACTTCGGAAACCTTTTTCATGTCCACCACCATCTATTTGTGAAATAGGTTTTGGAAGTTCATGATTATGTCTGATGTAAAGAACACCCACTCCTTTTGGACCATAAAATTTGTGTGCAGATAATGCCATCAAATGGATTCCATTTACATCAATAGGGATTTTACCAACAACTTGGACTGCATCAGTAAAAAAGATGATATCGTGCTTTGCTGCTATTTGAGCGATTTTTTCAACGGGGTGAATCACCCCTGTTTCATTATTCGCCCACATTAGACAGATCATTTTGGTTTCAGGTCGTATGCTTGACTCTAATTCAACAAGATCTATTTGTCCATTGCTGTCAACAGGAAGCAGGGTGATTTCTGCACCCTTTTCTTCAATTTTCTTTAAAGTATCAAGAACTGCTTTATGTTCAGTCTGACATGAAATATAATGTTGCTTCTCTTTTCCATACCTTTCTAAAGTACCTTTGATTGCAATATTGATAGCTTCAGTAGCCCCTGAGGTAAAAATAATTTCCTTAGGATTTGCACCTATCAAACTCGCAACATTTTCCCTAGCCATTTCCACTGCATTTTCTGCCATCCAACCAAAAGGATGACTCTTGCTAGCTGCATTTCCAAAATGCTCATTAAAATAAGGAATCATAGCTTCTACTACTTCTTGAGCACAAGGGGTTGTGGCATTATAATCAAGGTAAATGGGGTAATTCATTTCAATAGGTTATTATTTGGTTGATTGAGTACAGCGGATTGATTATTGGTGAATTTGATGTTAGTCGATTTTCAGTGAAAACTACCTTTTAAACATTGATGAATAAAATTGTCTTTTGAAAAAGTAAAGTTTCCTTTCAACATAATATTTCAATCTTATTTCTACTATATTTCTATCATATTTCAAACCAACCCAGATCCAAACATGCAAGAAACTTGGCTCTTTAAAATAGAACAAAAACAATCTTCACTAGAGAATCTTATTCAAGATGTTTTGGAAAAGGAGCGGAAAGATCTTGGGATTTTCCTTTCTTATTATTTCAAAAGAGAAGGTGCAGTCACGGAAAATGTGGCTTTAAAAGGAGAAATCGACTTTACTTCTGAGTTGCAAGGTAATTTTATCTTAGATTTTGATCTAGTCCATTTCAATGCCTGCCTGAATATTCATGATACCAAACGAGACGAAATCAATGTTGATTTTGAGTTATCGAAAGATATGAAAGAACTTAAACTCACAGGACCATATATTCCTGAAAGAGGAATGGACGAGATTTGAGATGCATCAAATAGTAGAAATACAAATAACCTCGCTTTTCACACGGGGCTATAGAAATTTATTCTGTTTAATGCATCCTTCTCTTGTTTCTTAAATCTTGAATCTAACTTCTCACCTACCCTCTCTTTATCTCTAGATTTATATCTGAGAACTCTTTTTGCTCTACAAATGGCTGACTTCTAAGTCTTCTTCCAGTAGCTGCAAATATTGCATTGGCGATAGCTCCTCCAGTTGGTGGTAATGCCGGTTCTCCCAAACCAGTTGGATCAAAACCACTATCCAAGTAATGAACTTCAACTTCTGGAACCTCCTTCATTCTGATCAGACGGTAAGAATCAAAATTCTTTTGTTTTGGTAGCCCATTTTCGAAGGTTAGATTTCCATACATCGCATGGCCCATACCATCTACGATTCCACCACGAACCTGATGATTGGCACCGGTTGGATTGACTACAATTCCACAATCTGTACTTGCAATTATTTTTTTCAAGACAGGTTGATTGTTTTCCATTTCGATGTTGGCTACTTGTGCTACATAGGATCTGTGGGAGAAATACACAGAAAAGCCTTGCTTCACATTGCTGTCTTTACCCCAATTTGATTTTTCTGCTGCATCTTTGATCACACCAATCATCCGATCTATATCATAATTCACTGATCCAATTGGAGAGGTTTTCGCTTTTTCCAAAAGCTCAAGTCTAAATTGTATTGGATCTTTTTGTGCTTCCAAAGCCACTTCATCTAAGAAAGACTGTTCAGCATATGCCAAGAAGTTAGTAATTGGCGCTCTCCAAGCGTTGGTAGTGATGGAAGATGCGTAATTGACATTCTCAATCAAAACATTTTCTACAGCACCTGAAGGGAAATTATCTTGTCTTACCGAATTACCTGCATTCATGCCAACTCCCCTCAATTTATAACCAATCATATTTCCAGCTTCATCTAAAGCTGCTGAGAATCTATATCTTACGGCAGGTCTATACGCTCCACCAGTCATGTCATCTTCTCTACTCCATGTAACTTTCACGGGGGCATTCATTCTCTTAGAGATTTCTACAGCTTCAAGCACATAGTCTGCACGAAGCCTTCTTCCGAATCCTCCTCCTAGCCTTGTGATTTCTACACTGATATTTTCTTTAGGAATTCCTAGCAAATTGGCCGTTTGAACTCTGGCTGAATCGGGAGTTTGTGTTGGGCCGATTAATTCCACTTGATCTTCTTTCACATGGGCGAAGAAGTTCATTGGTTCCATCGGAGAATGTGATAAGAATGGACATTGATATTCGCTTGTGACGATTTTTGATGCATTTTTGAAAGCAGCATCTACATCGCCGTCTTCGCGCATTGCTCGGGCATCTTTGCTATCTAGCAATTCTTTGAATATACGATCGTGATCAAAACTGCTCTCTACTTCGCCTTCAGGTTCGTAAGAAACATTCAATCTTCTTTTGGCTTTCATCAATGGCCAAGTGGAATTCCCAACTATTGCAACATTATTGTCATAGACAATTACATCTTGTATTCCTGGAATAGCTCGTGCTGAAGCATCATCCACGGATTTGATTTTCATTCCAAAAGGTGGTCTTTGAACCATTGCAAGAAGCATACCTTCTCTGTAAAAATCCAATCCAAATAGAGGTTTTCCAGTGAAAATATCTTTATTATCCACATTTTTAACTGGAGTCCCAATGATCTTAAAATCCTTTGGATCTTTGAAAATCACTTCATCGGGAGCTTCTAACTGTGCTGCATCGAGTACCACTTCACCGTAGCTCAATTTCCTGCCACTTTCTTTGTGATAAATTATACCTTTTTCCGTAGTCAAAGTATTTTTATCTACCTCTAAGCGAGTTGCAGCTGCTGAGATCAATAGCAGTCTTGCAGTTGCTCCTGCTTTTCTAAGCCTTTCCCAAGAATGCGGCATTGCACCTGAACCACCAGTAAGCTGTCTTTCATACTTTTCGGTATCCAAATTCGCTTGTAATACTCTCACGCGTGACCAATCTGCATCCAATTCCTCAGCAACAACCATCGGGAAAGATGTTTTGATATTTTGACCTAACTCTGGATTTGGAGAATAAATTACAATGTCTCCATCAGGCGTTATAGAGAGGAAACTATTGAAGTCTGTCGCTTTAGAAAGAATTTCTTCTGTGCTGAGCACTTGCATCTTAGGCGAGTCACATCCTGACCAATAAAAGCCAATAAACAATCCTCCAGTAGCTGTAGCAGCTATTTTAAGGAAATCTCTTCTGTTCGTTTTGGTTATATTTGCCATGATTATTTAGTTTTTGCAGCTAAGGCTACAGCTTCACGAATTTTATGATAAGTACCACATCTGCAAAGATTTCTATTCATTGCATTGTCAATCTCTTCTAAAGTGGGTTTTGGGTTTTTCTTTAAAAATGAAGCTGCATTCATAATCTGACCAGCTTGACAATAGCCACATTGAGCTACATCTATTTCATTCCAAGCTTTTTGAACAGGATGATCACCCTCTTCAGAAAGACCTTCTATTGTGGTCACTTTATCATTGCCAATACTAGAGATTGGAAGTGTACAAGAAAAAGTAGCTTCCCCATTGATATGTACAGTGCATGCACCACATTGAGCAATTCCACAAGAGTATTTTGTTCCAACTAATCCAAGATGATCTCTTAAGACCCAAAGTAGCGGAGTATCATCCTCTACGTCTACTTCGTAGTTCTTTTCATTAATTCGAAGATTATAATTTGCCATGGTTAAAGTTTTTTTATTTAGATAATAATTTAAACAAAATATTAATTCATTTAGTGACTTGTAGTGGATTTTTGATGTTAATTGTGACGATCTGCATTAATGAAATATAAATGGATAAATCATCTGAATGCAAAAGTGTTTTTATAAAGAAGATATTGGGCTATATTTAATTTTGAAAGATAAACATTAACAATCAAACCTATTATGAAAAAGATTAATGCAGCAATCGTTGGTACTGGATTTATCGGCCCTGCCCATTTAGAAGCATTAAGAAGATTGCCAAATATTGAAGTTGTCGCACTCTGTGAAGTGAATATTGACTTAGCTAAAGAAAAAGCGGCATTACTTGGTATTCCAAATGCCTATACTTTCGAAGAGATGCTTCAAAATCCAGAAATCGATGTGGTTCATATTTGCACACCAAATTTCCTCCATTTTTCCCAATCAAAAGCAGCTTTGCTCGCAGGCAAACATGTCATTTGTGAAAAACCTCTTGCTACAAAAATCGAGGAGGCTGAAGAGCTAGTTGCATTAGCAGAAGAAAAAGGTCTTGTAAATGCAGTTCATTTCAACTTGCGATACTATCCCATGGTCAGACAAATGAAAACCATGCGAGAAAATGGTGAATTGGGAGAAATATATAGTATCATGGGGTCCTATCTTCAAGATTGGTTGTTTTTACAGACTGATTACAATTGGAGATTAGAGCCAGACAAATCAGGAGATTCTAGAGCAATCGCCGATATTGGATCACATTTATTGGATTTAACAGAATATGTGACTGGACTGAAAATTACTGAAGTATTGGCTGATTTTTCTACAGTTCATAAGACAAGATTAAAGCCTTTGAAAGCCATAGAAACGTATTCTGGAAAAATGCTGAATGCTTCAGATTATCAAGAAGTTCCAATCAATACCGAAGATCATGCTACAGTCTTATTGAGGTTTGATAATGGAAATAAAGGTTCAGTGACTGTCTCCCAAGTCAATGCAGGAAGAAAAAATAGATTAAATATTGAAATAGCGGGTTCTAAATCCAATTTTGAATGGTGCTCAGAAAAGCCAAATGAAATGTGGATAGGAAAAAGAGAAACAGCGAACCAACATTTAATGAAAGATCCTGCTTTATTTACAAAAGAGGCAGCAGGACTGATTAGTTTTCCAGGTGGTCACAACGAAGGTTTTCCTGACACTTCGAAGCAAATGTTCAAAGAAGTATACGCTGCTGTAAGAGAAGGCAAGCAACCTGATAATCCTGCTTTTCCAACTTTCAAAGATGGATTACGTGAATTAATTATCTGCGAAAGAATTATTGAAAGCCACAGAACCGAAAAGTGGATAAAAATATAAGAAACTAAAAAATCAAAAGAACTTTAAAAATCCCTATCAAGAGACTTATATTTCATATAAATTCTGTTTGATTAATATCAAAAAATAACCTTTAAACTCAATTAAATTAAAAGCAATGAAACAATCAATTTTCAAAAAAATTGGCTTAATGGCAGTCTTAATCACATCTGTAAGTCTTTTTGCGAATGCACAAGGAGAAAAGCCTAGTCCAGCAAAAACTGCTAAAGGAGAAATCAATGGTGCTAAAATCACGATCAACTACAGTAGTCCAGCTGTAAAAGGCAGAACAATTTGGGGTGATTTGGTTCCTATGGGAGAAATCTGGAGAGCTGGCGCAAATGATGCGACGACAATTGAATTTAGCAAAAATGTAAAGGTTCAAGGAAAAGAGTTACCTGCTGGAAAGTATAGTTTCTTTGTCATTCCTGGTGAAACAGAATCTACTTTTATCTTCAATAAAGTAGCAAAACAGTGGGGTGCATATACCTATGATGAATCAGAAGATGCCTTGAGAGTGACCGTTCCTTCTGGACAGACATCATCTTTAGAAGAAAGATTGGTTTATGAAATCACAAAGACTGGTTTTGAAATCCGCTGGGAATATGGCAGAGCAGCTGCTAGCATAGAGTAACCCAAAGTTGTTATTATAATAAAAATCCGCTTTTTAGTCCAATATGAAAGACTAAAAGGCGGATTTTTTACCTTTGTGATAAAAATAGATAGATTTTGAATTTTGATCCATTTGCAATAGACCTTCCCGTCAAGGAAATCATCCCTGAAGTTCTTCAAGAACTTCATTCCAAAAATACACTAATTGTCCAAGCTCCTCCTGGAGCTGGAAAAAGTACTCTCCTACCATTGGCTTTATTAAACCAGCCATTTCTAAAAGGAAAGAAAATCCTAATGCTAGAACCAAGAAGGTTGGCAACCAAATCCATAGCTCTTCGCATGTCTGAGTTGCTTGGGGAGAAATTGGGGAAAACTGTAGGATATAGAATTCGATTTGAAAGTCAAGTATCTGAACATACTAGGTTGGAAGTGCTAACTGAAGGCATTCTTACGAGAATGTTGCATTCAGATAATGCATTGGAAGATGTGGGATTGGTGATTTTTGATGAATTTCATGAAAGAAATATTCATGCCGATGTGGCTATGGCTCTTTGCCGTGAAGCACAACAGTTGCTAAGGTCAGATTTGAGAATTTTGGTAATGTCTGCCACTTTGGATATGCCGCAACTTGCAGCACTACTCAATGCACCTGTTATTTCTAGTGAGGGAAAGATGTTTCCAGTTGAGATCAATTACACTGGAGATACTGATCCCTGGTTAATGCCTGAAATGGTTGCTAAAAATGTGATCGATGCCAGTAAAAAACATGAAGGTGATATTTTAGTTTTTCTACCAGGACAAGGAGAGATCAAAAAAACAGAAGCAATTTTAAAAAAACAATTATCAAATTTTTCCATCCATCCTCTATATGGTCAACTCTCTCCTACTGCTCAATATCAGGCAATCATGCCTAATAAGTTCGGAAAAAGAAAGGTAGTTTTATCTACTTCTATTGCAGAGACGAGTTTGACTATAGAAGGAATTACAGTGGTAATCGATTCGGGATTTGGAAGAACTTCAAAATTTGACCCAAAGTCAGGTTTGAGTAAACTAGAAACAGTCAGAATTGCAAAAGATTCGGCAGATCAGCGTGCAGGAAGAGCGGGAAGATTACAGCCAGGATTTTGCTATAGGCTTTGGTCAAAAGCCACTCAAGCTAATTTGGCAAACTTTAGAACACCAGAAATCTTAGAAGCCGATTTATCTTTTTTAGTTTTAGACATGATGCAATGGGGAATCAAAGATATTAGAAATCTCACTTGGCTAACTCCTCCTCCGGCAGGAACTTTGGCTCAGGCATTTGAAATTTTGAATCAATTAAATGCTATTGAAAATGGTAAGATAACTCCACATGGAAAGCAAATTCATGCAATCCCCTCACATCCAAGAATCGCTCACATGCTAGTGGTCTCAAAAGATGAAGATAAAATTGCTTTGGCAACCGATATTGCGGGATTATTGGAAGAAAGAGACCCCTTGCCCCCAGATACAGGAGTTGATATAAATCTCAGAATAGAAGCTCTAAGAAGAGCTCGAAAAGAAGCTTTATCAATTAAAGGATTAAATAAAATTGAAAAAATAGCTTCAAATTATCGAAGACTTTTCAAAGCAGAGGTTGATAATTCACCTGTAGATTCATTTGAAACAGGCTCTATCATTGCTTTGGCTTACCCAGAAAGAATCGCATTCGCCAGACCGGGTAACAATGCTCAATTTCAACTAGCTAATGGAAAATTAGCGATGATTGGTCACAAAGATGATTTGGCACATGAATCTTGGCTAGCTATTTCCCATATAGATGCACGTGAAGGTATGGGGAAAGTATTTTTGGCTTCACCACTCAACCCGAAGGATTTAGTCCCATTTGTTAAAGAAAAAAGAAAAGTAATTTGGGATAGCAAAAAAGGTGGATTGCTTGCAAGCATAGACTTGAGTATCGGCAGCATTGTTCTTCGGTCCACTCCTATTCGAGACCTTTCTGACTCTGATTTGAAGGAAGCTTTAACAAACGCCTTGATTCTTGAAGGTGAAAAACTTCTTGATTTATCCGAAAAAGTTCAAAATTTGCAGGCAAGAATGGGGAGCTTACGAGTATGGAGAAGAGAAGAAAACTGGCCTGATTGGTCTGTTGAATCTATCATCAATAATCAAAAGGAGTTATTAGAACCCTATTTAACAGAAATTCGCAAGCCTGAAGATTTTAAAAAGCTAGATTTAGTGTCTATTTTATATCACTCTTTGTCTTTTGAGCAGCAACACAAATTCAATGACTTAGTCCCAGAGAAAATCAAGGTGCCAAGTGGAAGTTTAATTAAAATAAATTACTCAGCAGACGGTGAAGCCCCTATTTTGGCTGTTCGCTTACAAGAGGTTTTTGGTTGGCTGAATACTCCAAAGATAAACGAAGGCCGCACATCACTTCTCCTACATCTTCTTTCACCTGGTTTTAAACCTGTTCAGATAACTTCTGACTTAAAAAGCTTTTGGGAAAATACCTATTTTGAAGTAAAAAAGGAACTTAAAAGGCGCTATCCAAAACATACTTGGCCAGAAAAACCACTAGAAGAAAAAGCAATTCGAGGTGTGAAAAGAAAAGAAGAATAGCCACTTTTTTGGGTGGCTATTCTTTATTCATTGTTGATATTGGAAATATGTGGTTTAGTCTAAATTTTCTAGGTGGTTGAGCAAATTTAAAAAACTGGCAAGTGTAAATGGCGTTACCATCATTTCTTTCAATTTATCCAAATAAGCACGTTTTGTAACCTCATATTCAGCTTCATTGTAAAGTTTGCAAAGTGTAATTGCACGTGCAGATCTATAAGTGAAATTCTGAGTGGTTAATTCTTGATCTGGGTTTTTATTAAATAAGAACTCCATATTTTCTGGAACAGTATATTTATCCAACCAATGAAAGCCATCTTTTACTAAAAAGGCTTCTATTCTTTTCAAAATATCATTTACCTCAAAATCATTTTGAAGATAAAATCTCTTAGGCATATTTCTATCAATTTGATTAATAGGAATCACATGAGTGACACTTTTATCTCTAAAATTACCTAACGATGGAAGAAACTGATTGATAATTTCTTCTACTCTATCAAATCTAATTCCCAATTGAATTTCTAGATAATTTGCGTCTGGGTTTTGGATATGATGAAAAAATAAAATTTGTTTTCCTTCTGAAAAGGATTTTGTGTAATGAAGAAGTGAAGGGTCTAGCTCAAACCCAAAATCTTCTAAGAAATCTTCTTGTAAATATATCATTTCTTTAATTTCCATATCCCTATAACCTGTTTTTGAATGCATTTGTTGTTCATTCTTCAAGAAATAATTGTTTTATTTCTTGAAGAATACTTTCAACCTCTTCTTTTTTTATAAGAAAGTCATCACTTTCTTTGTCAATATTGTTTATGTAATGATTCCAATGTTTTTCAGCTTTTTTGATCGTTCTTGGACTGAGGTCAAACTCAACATGATCCAAATAGTCTTTTGCTAGACTAGATGATTTGAAATTTCCGAAAAGGTATATTCTCAATAAATCAACAAATTTACCACTAAGATCAAAACCTTCTAAAGCCTGAACAAAAAGGCCATTAGTGTTTTTATTCTTATTATCAAGAATGATATCCATCAAAGGGTCTAGAGCTTTTTGATTATTTTCTATTTTACTCAAAGCTCTCGCCGCCAAATAGGCAGCATCTTGATCTTCCCCTTTTATTATTTCAATTAATTGATCAACAACTTCTTCAGTACCGATTACAGCTAATTTATCTGCATATTCAAAAGCTTCTGCTTCTGATTTATCACACATTTTCTCTAGTAAATATGGTATTTTATTCTCCATGGTTTTCTAACTTTAGCACTTTACAAATATAAGACCATTCTAAAGTCTTAGGAGAGAAATTTTTATATGAAAATAGAAAAATTTGATAAAAGATTGATTTTCAGATTTGTTACTTTCATGCAATCCCAAGGAATTGCTTACGAATATAACAATAAAAAACATCTACTTAATTTTTTAAAAAATAAGGAATCCATTCTCAAATTAAGACTTCCTTTGGATATTGATTTTGATCAGAATAAAAATTTGCTTTTTGAATCAGATTTCAAAAATTATGTTTTAATCATGATTAGATCTGGAATCGCTTCTGTTGGCTTTTTTGAAAATTACATTAACCATCAGCACAAAGTATTTCGTGCATACATGACACGGAAAAAACAAGGGAAAAGTCAAATCAAACATTTGAAGACGAAAGGAAAATCTAGAGCAGGATCGAGGATTAGATTACAAGAAACCTTGGAATTCTTTGAAAGTATTAATCATCGATTACAAGATCATTTTGACGAATTTAGAATAGATAAAATTGGTATAAGTTGTTCAGAAACGCTTATTCCTTATTTCTATGGTGGAAAAGTATCCACACCATTTGAAAAACATGATAAGCGTATTTTCAAAATCCCAAAACATATTCAAAATCCCACGTTTGAAGAGTTGACCGAAATCAACAAGTTTCTTTTGCAAGCAGAAATAAGAGCAACAGAGGATGGACAAGGCCTTTATCAAGCTTTTCTACAAGAGGTAAATGACAGCACTTCTCATTCCTCTGAAGAAAACGAGGAGGATTGGTAAATGATGTGGAATAATAATTGTTTAATACCTTATTCGAACTCAAGTGATTTCAGTATCTAAATACTTAGATTTTATAATATGATTCAAAAAATTATTCCTTTCATTTTGCTTTTATTTTTTGTTTTGAATGTTAGTCAATCACTCGCTCAACGTTATGGTACAGCTGTGGGCTTAAGGTTAGGATCGAATGATTTCAGCCGTACGATCGGCATAACTGCGCAACAGCGCATTTTACAAAACATCACAATAGAAGGAATCGCTCAATCAGATTTTAGCAGAAATACCACACTTCATGTACTTTTAGAAAAACACAGACCTATAATTTCTAAGAGATTCAATTATTATTATGGGCTAGGTTATTCGTTGGGTTGGGAAGAAAGCAATATTAAAAACCCTGCAACCATGGAAATCATCACCACTTACGGAAACACAACAAATGGGATAGATTTAATTGGAGGGATTGAAATGACAATTTTGAATACAACAGTGGCTCTTGATTACAAGCCAAATTTTAATATGTCAGGTAGAGAAGAGTTTTACCGAGGACAAATAGGTGTTTCTGTTAGAACTGTAATTGTCAAAAGTAAGGTCCAAGATAAAAAAAGAAGACAACGCGCAAGAGAAAAGCGTAGAAAAAACAGAACTCCACTTTTTGAGGGCTTAAGAGAAAAATTTAAAAAGAATTAAAGTCCTTTTATATAATTCACTAGGGTAATGTGCGGATAAAATTTTATTTTAGGTTTTGAATAAACACCAAATTCATACCTATGAAAAAATTTAAAGTATTGTTACTCCTCTTTTTGATTTGGGGAGCAGCCTTCGCACAGGAAAAGTCAATCTTAGAACAGCTTGATGAAGTTGCGATCATTGATCAAAAAGTCATGATCCCTATGCGAGATGGGGTTAGAATAGCTACAGATATTTATCGTCCGAAAGGTGATGCACCTGTACCAATTATTTTTTCGAGAACTCCCTACAACTTCAATTCCTACAGAGATGGAGAATTGACAACTCGAACTCTTCAAACCGCTTTGGAAGCTGTCAAAAGAGGTTATGCTTACGTAGTCCAAAATGAAAGAGGTCGATTTTTTTCAGAGGGAGAATGGGATATTTTAGGAACTCCACTAACAGATGGTTATGATGCTTTTGATTGGATGGAAGCACAGTCTTGGAGTAATGGAAAAATCGGAACTATCGGTTGTTCATCTACAGCTGAATGGCAAATGGCAGTAGCAGCTATGGATCATCCTGCCCACGCAGCATTAATTCCACAGGGTTATGGTGCTGGAGTAGGAAGAATTGGTGATTATTACGAGCAAGGAAACTGGTATCGAGGTGGTGCAGGTCAAATGCTTTTCACCACTTGGCTTTACAGTACACAGCATGACCCAATGGCACCAAGATTGCCAGAAGGAATTCAGCAAGAAGATTTATTACGTTTACAGCGTTTTTATGATATGGCTCCGCGTTATCCAAGAGTTGATTGGAAAGAAGGATTGAGTCATTTACCGATTCAAGATATCATCAAAAATGTAAATGGACCTAAAGGAATCTACGAGGAAATGATCACCCGTAAACCAAATGACCCAAAATGGTTTGAGGGCGGACTTTTCCATGATGATATGGAATTCGAAAAACCAAGTTTTTGGTTTGTTTCCTGGTATGATGTGGCCACAAGTCCAAATTTGGCTCTTTACAATCATGTAAGAAGTAGTGCTAAAGATCCTAAAATTAGAGATAATCAGTATTTGGTGATCGCTCCTACCCTTCATTGTGCTTATACTAGAGCTACAGAAAACACGGTTGTGGGAGAAAGATCTATGGGAGATGCGAGATTGAATTACAATGAATTGACTTATGCTTGGTTTGATTTTTGGCTGAAAGGCGAGGAAAGTCAAATCAAAGAAGAGATGCCAAAAGTTCGCTACTTTACAATGGGATCTAATGAATGGCAATCATCTGACACTTGGCCTCCAAAAGAAGCTCAAATGACAACTTTCTTTCTAGACAGCAAAGGAAAAGCAAATAGCAGATTGGGTGATGGCGTATTAAGTTCAAAACGACCAAACAGGGACAATCCTGATTCTTTCAAATATGACCCAATGAATCCAGTAAATTCCTATGGTGGAAATGTTTGTTGTACTGGGAATGCCATACAAGGAGGCTCTTGGGATCAACAGGAAATGGAATTGAGAGAGGACATTTTGGTCTATACTTCAGATGTTTTGGAAGAAGGAATTGAAGTAAGTGGATTTATTGAGTCTAAGTTATATCTGTCAACAGATGTAAAAGACACAGATTTAACAATCAAATTAATTGACGTTTACCCCGATGGAAGTGCTTATAATCTTGACGAAACTATCCAAAGAGTAAGGTATAGAGAAGGGTATGAAAAAGAAGTTTTTATGGAAAAAGGGAAAGTCTATGAAGTTAATATGACTCCAATGTCAACTTCTAATTTCTTCGAAAAAGGACATCGAATCAGAATTGAAGTTTCTTCATCAAATTTCCCTAGATTTGATAGAAACATGAATACTGGTGGGAATACCTATGATGAAACGGAAGGTGTAGTAGCTACGAATAACATCCATCATTCTAGCAAATATCCAAGTAGTATCACTTTACCAATAGTGAAAAGATAACAATTCATACAAACAAAAAGGGGCATTTTGGAATTCAAAATGCCCCTTTTTGTTTATAATCCTTAAAAAATTCCTTTTCATGCAAGACTGAGTTTTTTACAATATCTCTATACCATTTGGAGCGGAGAACTTCTTTTTCTGCTTCTGTTAAATAGAAATCTGGAAGATCTAAAGCAGATGCTTTGCGCTGAAGATCAAGTAGAAAAATTGATGCTGCTACCGATATATTGAAACTCTCCGTAAATCCATCCATTGGAATATGCACCAAGCCATCAGCTTGTGAAATCATCTCCTCACTCACTCCTTCATGTTCGTTACCAAAAACCAAAGCCGTCTTTTCATCGACATTCAAATCATGAATTGAAATACTTTCTGCCCTAGGACTTGTTGCATAGATTTTAAAACCCTTTTTTTTCAAATCGGAAACACAGCAAGTCACCGCATTCCCTCCATAATTGCTGTATTTATGAATATCAACCCACTGTGCGGCTCCTCGGGTGACATACGGATTTACCTTGTATTCTTGCTCCTTCTCAATGATATAGACGTCCTGAATACCAAAACAATCAGCCGTCCTGAGAACGGCTGATGCATTGTGTGGTTTATAAATATCTTCTAAGACAACAGTGAAATATCTCGTTCTCTTAGCAAGAATTTCCTCCATCAAAGCCATCTTATGTGGTGTGATGTACCCACTTAGATAGATTAAAAATTCTTTCTCTTTACTATCCATTTATATTTTTACGATAGAAGAATGACTAAAACAAGCCCAATTGATCTTCGTCATCTTTACTGATTTTCAGATCGATTGTAGAGCCGATTTCCAAGGAATCGTCATCATTACCATTAGTTTCAGAATCCCCTTCTTCCTCCTCTGTTTTCTCTACTTTTTTTGGCTGGATCAATTCAATTTCTAGAACCTGATGTGAAGAAAACTTATTCCCTACCGATTTCCATCCTTTGACATCGATCAGCATATCCAAATCATATTCATTTTCTTCTTGCTCCTTCCCTTTCTGAATTTTTGCTTTTACTTGAGGTTGTTTTTCAGTGGATACAAGTTTCAGATAGGATTGCTTGTGGTCTGAGATAAAATTGAATTTCTTATTGATCGTGGAGGTTTCAATCAAGAATCTCTTGACAAAATAAGTCTTCGAAATTCCATCATAATAGATTGCAGAGATCACCTTTTGTGCATCAAATTTTTCAATTAAAAGTACATCTTGAGCTTCATATCGATTTGTAAGCTCAAATGTGGTCAATTCATAATCTCCATTTTTATAGAATACTAAAATTCTGTCTTCACCTAAGAAATTCCCAATTAAGACTCCTCTTTGGTCAGTGTTTAACCTTCCTACAGACCTGTCAAAATAGATATCCAACCCTCCTAAAGTAGAAACGCCTTCCATTTTGAGTTGAATTTTTCTGATTGGATACTTCGTCAATATGTTTCCTCCAGCACCTCTTCCTTTTATTTCTATGGTACTAAAGTCAAAATCAAATACTTTTACTCTAGCTTTTGCACCTTGAGTCAAGTAAATTGTAACAATTTCAGCTTCTCCATTTGCATTTGCGGTAAGATAGAGCACTTTAGAGCCTTTTGTTCCCTTGGTCAATTCGTATTCTCTATCTCTAGTTACAGCTAAAACTTGGAATCTTTTGACCATCGCTCTTCCAGACTCACCATCAAGGTAGATTAGATTGTAAACCATTCGTTCGTCGCCCTTTCGGAAGACTGCTACATGGAGAATATCCTTTCCTACAAAGCCCTTTTCCTGAATCCTACTGACAATACACTTTCCATCTCTTCGGAATACGATAATATCATCCAAATCAGAACAGTCACAAACAAACTCGTCCTTTTTCAACCCATAGCCAACAAATCCATCTGCTCTGTTTACATACAATTTGGCATTGTTTGCGGCTACAACTGTTGCTTCAATTTGATCAAAAGTTCTAATTTCAGTTTTTCGTTCTCTTCCTTTTCCATATTTGGTCAAAAGATTTTCATAGTATTTGATCGCATACGCGGTGAGATGCTTCAAATTGTAGTTTACTTCCTTCAGCTCCTCTTCCAACTTTCGCATCAATTCGTCTGCTTTGAAAGCATCGAATTTTGAAATTCTTTTAATCTTGATTTCTGTTAAGCGAACAATATCTTCTGTCGTGATCTCTCTGTAAAAACTTGGCTTGAAAGGTTCCAAACCTTTGTCAATAGTCTGAATAACAGCATCCCAAGTTTCACACTCTTCAATATCTCTATAAATCCTATTTTCAATAAAAATCTTTTCCAAAGAAGAGAAAAGTAATTTCTCCATCAGTTCTGCCTTGCGGATTTCAAGCTCCTTTTTTAGAAGCTCTTTTGTCTGCTTGGTATTGTATTGAAGAATGTCATTGACTGAAAGAAATACCGGTTTGTCTTGGATAATCACGCAAGCATTTGGAGAAATACTCACTTCACAATCTGTAAATGCATACAAGGCATCGATCGTCATATCAGGTGACTGACCCGGTGCCAATTGAATTTGAATCTCTACATCTTTCGCTGTATTATCTACAACTTTTTTGATTTTGATCTTCCCTTTATCATTCGCTTTGATAATAGATTCAATCAAAGAATTGGTTGTTGTACCAAAAGGTATATCTTTGATTAACAAAGTTTTATTATCACCTTCTTCAATCCTTGCTCTAACTTTTACCCTTCCGCCTCTTTGGCCTTCATTATATTCTGAGAAGTCTGCTAAACCACCTGTTGGAAAATCAGGAAAAAGGTTTGGTCTTTCACCTTGAAGAATTTGAATTGAACCTTGAATTAGCTCGATAAAGTTATGAGGAAGAATTTTCGTTGATAATCCAACTGCAATACCCTCTACACCTTGCGCCAATAAAAGAGGGAATTTAACCGGTAAGGTTACCGGTTCTTTTTTTCTTCCATCATAGGAAAGTTGCCAGTCAGTAGTTTGCGGGTTGAAAACAACTTCTAATGCAAACTTAGATAATCTTGCCTCGATATATCTCGAAGCAGCTGCACCATCACCAGTACGGATATCACCCCAGTTCCCTTGCGTTTCAATTAATAATTCTTTTTGACCTAAGTTAACAATAGCATCTCCGATTGATTGGTCACCATGTGGGTGATACTGCATGGACTGTCCGATGACATTGGCAACCTTGTTGAATCGCCCATCATCCATCTCCTTCATCGCATGAAGAATCCTGCGCTGCACGGGCTTCAAACCATCTTCTATTGCAGGAACTGCTCTTTCTAAAATTACATAAGAAGCGTAGTCTAGAAACCATTCCTTGTACATTCCTGTCACAGGGATTGACTCGTTTAAAGAACCTTCTTTGTCTTCTAGATTATCGTTATTTTGATCACTCATTCTTGTTCAATGTATTTCTTCGGTCAACTCTCTTGTCTATGCAAGAGAAAAACATTTATTTCAAATAGAATCTAATTCAAAACCTAAAAAAGGTTGTTTAATAGATGAATCTTAGGCAGCTTCATCCTCTTCATCTATTTTTTGATCCTTTTCCGGATCATTATGAACGATATCTTTTTCAATCTTCAGATTATCAATGATAAAGGTCTGTCTATCAGGGGTATTTTTACCCATATAGAAACCAAGAAGATCAGCAATTTTAGTTTCTTTATTCAAAATGATCGGCTCTAAGCGAATATCTTCTCCGATAAATGTTCCAAACTCACCTGGTGAAATTTCTCCTAGTCCTTTAAAACGGGTGATTTCAGCTGTTTTACCTAGTTTATGAATGGCTCTTTGGCGTTCTTCATCAGTGTAGCAATAGATCGTCTCCTTTTTATTTCTAACACGAAACAAAGGGGTATCCAAAATATACAAATGACCATTTTTTACCAAATCAGGGAAGAATTGAAGGAAGTAAGTCATGATCAACAATCGGATGTGCATTCCATCAACATCGGCATCTGTCGCAATGACGATTTTTCTGTATCGGAGATTTTCTATGCCGTCTTCAATGTTAAGGGCATGCTGAAGTAAGTTGAACTCCTCATTTTCATACACTACTTTCTTGGTCATTCCAAAGCAATTCAATGGCTTTCCCCTTAATGAAAATACTGCTTGTGTTTGTACATCACGGGATTTGGTGATAGAACCTGAAGCAGAATCCCCTTCTGTAAGGAAAAGCATGGTGTTATTCTTCTTTTCCTCATCCCCTTTCGGGTCATCATAATGAACGCGACAATCTCTGAGCTTTTTATTATGAAGGTTTGCTTTTTTGGCTCTTTCATTTGCGAGTTTTTTGATACCTGAGATTTCCTTTCTTTCTCTTTCAGATTGAAGGATTCTTTTCAATAAGGCATCTGCGACTGCAGGGTTTTTATGCAAATAATTATCTAGCTCTACTTTTAAAAAATCATTTACGAAGGTTCTTAAAGTAGGACCGTCTCCTCCAATCGTTTGAGAACCAAGCTTTGTTTTTGTTTGTGATTCAAATACAGGTTCTTGTACTCTGACTGCTATGGCCGCCACTACGCTTTGGCGGATATCTGATGCATCATAATCTTTTTTGTAAAACTCTCTAACCGTCTTTACTATCGCCTCTCTAAAAGCCGCCAAATGCGTCCCTCCTTGTGTGGTGAATTGTCCATTAACAAATGAATAATACTCTTCACCATATTGATTACTGTGGGTGATAGCTACCTCAATGTCATTTCCTTTGAGATGAATGATTGGATACCTTGCGCTTTCTTCATCCACTTTTCTTGTCAAAAGATCATAGAGCCCTCTTTCAGAAAAGAATTTCTTTCCATTATAATTGATGGTAAGACCTGCATTCAGAAATGCATAATTCCAAATTTGATTTTCAAGATACTCAGGTATAAAATGATAATTTTTAAAAACGGAAGCATCTGGGGAAAATATAATTTTAGTACCATTTCTATCTGAAGATTTAGTAACAGCTTGATCATTGACCAAAACCCCTTTCTCAAATTCAGCTACTTTAGTTTCACCGTCTCTATACGATTGAACTTTGAAATAGTCAGAAAGTGCATTTACTGCTTTTGTACCTACACCGTTTAGTCCTACAGACTTTTGGAAAGCACCTGAATCGTATTTTCCACCAGTATTGATTTTGGAAACACAGTCAATGACTTTTCCCAAAGGAATCCCACGACCATAATCTCTTACTTCTACTTTATGCTCCGAAATTTTGATATCGATGGTCCGACCATAGCCCATCATGTGTTCATCGATACTGTTATCGAGAATTTCTTTCACTAGCACATAAATACCATCATCTTGGGCACTTCCGTCACCCAACTTTCCGATATACATACCCGGCCTCAACCTAATATGTTCTCTCCAGTCAAGGGACTTGATACTATCTTCTGTATATTGAACGTGTTCTGCCATTTCAATTTTTACTTATCTATTTGTGAAATAAATTAAATGGATTTTGATTGAACTTCCTTGAATTTCTGTCCTAAAATCCAAAATAACCCACCTATCCAAATTACAAAAAAGATCGGAATGAGATAAAAGAAGAAACTGAATTCACCTGAACTGATCTCATTTTGGTTGTTGATGCTGTGGATGAATAATGCCATGATTGTCAAACTAATATTGATCACTCCTACGAAACTATAAATCCATGCAATGATCAAATCACTAAGCCTTTCCCCTTTCGGAAACAATCTTTTTAAGTTCGCAGTGCTTTGATTTTCAATAAGCTTTCCAGGCACGATCATTATGACATTCAATACGATGAATATGATCATCCCAGAATAGAAAAAAGTCTCTTTAGGAACACTTTTCAAAAAACCTCCATTTTCATCAAGCTGATATGCAACAATATCAGACAAGGAAGCATAGATATAAAGAAACGATAGAATAAATACTAATACTGATATAAAATGGAATACTTTGCCAAATCGGTAATACATAATGGTGATTGTTTTAAGCCGCTAATATAAAGATTTATGCTTACCAAAATCGAATAGCTTTTTTCCTTTATTCAGTTTTTATCAGTAGTTTTCAGACACAAATTACCCAATAACCTGAAAGTAAGATGAATCTGAGTCCTGTAATAATAGCCATCCCCATTTATTTTCTTTTGATGGGAGTAGAGTTGATCGTTCTTCGATTTCAAAAAAATCCGAGTTATAGAATGAATGATGCCATCACAAACATCAATCTTGGTGTGGTATCTCAAGTTACAGGAGTATTTATCAAAGTACTTTCGATTGGAGTTTATGCTTTCTTGTTTGAGCAATTTGCCTTTTTCCAGATTGAAAATAACATCTGGACATTTCTCCTGCTGTTTTTTCTTTATGACTTTTGCTATTATTGGGCACATAGAAAATCGCATGAGATTAATTTGTTTTGGGGTGGCCATGTAGTACATCATTCTAGCGAAGAATATAATTTATCCGTGGCATTGAGACAGAGTTCTACGCAGACGATTTGGACATTTTTCTTCTATTTACCTTTGGCTTTTATTGGTTTTGATCCGGTTTCTTTGGTTTTGGTGTCAGCGCTCAATCTACTTTATCAATTTTGGATTCATACAGAGGCAATCGGTAAAATGGGTTTTCTGGAGAAATTTATGAATACGCCTTCACATCATCGGGTTCATCATGGAAGAAACCCAAAATATATTGACAAAAATCATGGAGGAACATTTATCATCTTTGATAAATGGTTTGGAACGTTCCAAGAAGAAGAGGAAAAGCCAACATATGGCATCACTGTTCCTGTCAACAGCTGGAATCCTGTTTGGGTCAATTTATCGCATTATGCGAATATGAAACAGGAAATGAAGCAAATCCCAAATTGGTCAGATAAAGTCAAGTACCTCTTCAACAAACCAGGTTGGCTGCCCGAATATTTGGGTGGACAGAGGGAAGTGAAAGATGTAGATGAAAACTACAGGAAGTTTGATACGAATGTTCCAAAACCTTTAAATTTCTATGTTTTCTTCCAATATGTGGTTTTGATGGGTTTGACAGCCTATTTCCTTTTCAATTTAGACTCTTTTGATTGGGTGATGAAAGTTGCTCTATCTGCTTTGATTATTTGGAGTACTGTGAGCTTTTCGGGGATTTTTGAACAAAGTCGCTGGTATCATGTTCAAGAAATCGTCCGCGTTGCTCTTTTCTCAGTTGCAGCTTGGTATATCGGGTTGAATTTCTTCCCGGAAAATATAATCATCATAGTGCTTTTTCTCTATGCTATCTCCTCTTACTTTTGGCTTTGGAAAAACGAATCGGTCGTCAAAAATTTCCAAAAGTCACTCAACAATGAAAAATTACATGCGTAGCATTTGTTTCTTAGCTTTTATTGCTTTTTCACTTTTATTAAATTCTTGCTCTGGTAAATTAGAAGTTGGCGACATCGACCTGGTCAACTGGAAAAATGACAGATATGGCTGCAATGGCTTAAGAATTCAGCAGCTTGATGAAATTCAGAAAATGAAAAATGATTTTTTGGGAGCAAATAATCAGCAATTGATCAAAACATTTGGAAGACCGGATCGGGTGATGCTTGTGGACAAAAGTCAAAGCTTCTTCTTCTATTTCCTTGACCCTAGTGATAAGTGTGAAAACTTTAATTCAGATGAAGCTCCGCTAAAAGTCATGTTCAGACTTAACGCAATCAATAAGGTCAGCGAAGTTACTATCAGTAGATTGGATCCATAAAAAGGTTATTAGGTTAACTGGTTATTTGGGTAATTGAGTGCTGGATCAAGTTTTTTATGTAATATAATTTGTTTGAATAGTAATTTTACTTTAACACTCTGTGTTATATGAAGTCCCAATTAGATGCAAATTACGATAAGGTATGGCGGACAGCTTATACAGAACTTAAAAATTAAATTTACTTTCAATTTCTTTTCGAACAGATTCACGAGACTCGTACTTTCCTTTATCCAACTGCTCTAAGCCTTCATCAATGGCAGCTTGATCCTCTGTAGTTAATCCTTCCCAAAAATCTACCTCATCTTCAATTTTTAATAGTGATTTGACTGCATTCAAGACCTGTTCGTTATTACTGTTGATAATTTCCGATATAATCCTGTATTTTACCGAGATATCCATGTGTTTGAATTGTATTTTATTGACAAAATAAAGTTAACGATTTTTTTAGATATTTGAAATCATCACTTCGGCTTCAGATACTCTGGGATTTCTTTCCAACTTCCAATAGGTGATTTAATTGAATCAGAAACAGGATGATCAAGTAGTATTCTGGACTTTTTTTCCTAAATATAGGAACTTCAACTATATAAAGTTCTCCAACTCTTGGTTTGAAAATTCCTCTTGGAGTGTTATTTACATACTTTTTTGACTCAAAAATAAAATTAAACTGAACATCTGGACTTTGACCCCAAGCAGGAACAATTCGAAAACCTCCCCAATTACATATCTTTTTTTTAAAGCATTATAGTTCTTTTGTCAAAAATAATTGACGATAAAAATTACCAAAATCGTTAGTATGGTTTTAATCAATAATGATCTGATTTTCTTCTTAGCAGCTTCCATTTTGATTAGATTTTTTGAAATATACCATAAGAATAGTTAATTACAAATATACCTTTAGTCTAAAAACCAAAAATCCCCATAGAAAATACTTCCAAGGGGATTTTATTAAGCTTCAACTCATTTTATTCCTCCATAAAACAAAGCGCAGCAGCTCCTAAGGTACCGGCATTATTTTCAAGTGTTGCTTTGGCAAGCTTAAGGTCATTTACATAGTATTTGGTAAGGAATTGTCTTACTGTCTTATCCAAAGCAGGCATCATAAATTCCAATCCAGCCGAGATTCCTCCTCCAAAATAAACATGTGTAACATCCAAAATCCGAATAGCCGATACGATTGCTTCGCCTAAAACTCTAGCTACTTCTTCAAAGACCATAATAGAAACTTGATTGCCTTTTTTGGCTGTATCTACTAAAAGATGAGTACCGAGTTCTTGTCCAATCAAGTCATTTCCTGCCAAATCAGGATATGCTCTGATCATCCTATCCATGATTCTAAGTATTCCGTCTCTACCAATAATTCTTTCCAACCCCTCATTCCCTCTAGAAAGCATATGCCCCATTTCCATGGCATTACCACGTGAACCTTTGAAAACTTCTCCATCCATAATTAATGCACTTCCTATTCCAGTCCCCATGGTGATAAAAAGAAAATTTTCGGGTGGATTTGCTGTTCCATAGCGATATTCACCTAAGGCAGCGGCAGCAGCATCATTTTCTAGAAAAAATTTCTTATTCGGATACTTATCTAATAAGCTTTGCTTCAGATTAAAACCATTTAGAGCTGGAATTGCTGGAATTTCTAATGTAGTAGTTCTGTCCTTTGAAATAAGTCCTGGTAAACCAATACCAATTTTCCTTACCTCAGGATATTTTTCTAAATATTTCCCAACAACATCCACAAAACATGGATTGAATCCTCTTGGGTCATCTCTGTAGGGAGTTGTATCTTCTTTGTCAAAAGCAACAATTTCTCCCTGTCTATTGACAAGCCCAATCTTCAAATGCGTGCCTCCCACATCGATTCCCAAAAAATGTTCGTCTTTGTTATTCATAGTAATTTTTCAATAGGTTTAGATTGCTAAAAATAATAAAGTCTTTGCTTTACTTCCTAAATTCTTTAGCAAAGTCTTTAAATATTTCATTCACAGCAGGACAAACCAAAGTGTTTTGTAATGTTAAGTTAAGAATTCCATGCATGTTTTTTCTATTTGTATGAGGATATTCTCTACAAGCCTTTGGTCTTTCTTCATATACAAAACAGGTGTTATCAGAATTGAGAAATGGACAGGGTGCATTTTTTAAAACATAATCTCCATCATCATCTCTAAATAAGTAGGTCTCAATAAAATCTGAAGACTTCATTCTAAAAAGCTTTGAGAGTCGGTCAATATCGGTTTGGATAAAAATTGGACTTGTTGTCTTACAGCAATTCGCACAAGTCAAGCAATCTATATTTTCAAATTGTTTATCATGTGATTTTTCAAACATCAAATCTAAAGATTTTGGTTTGATCCTTCTGAGCTTTTCTTTAGTCTTTTGATGACTTTTGAAGTCTGCCTTACTTGATAATTTGAAATTTTCTATATCCATTTTTATAAAATACTGTTCAAATATACCGATTCTGTAAATTTAATAAGTACTAAATTTGGATTTTAAGGATAATTACCTATCTTAAATGTCCCTAAACTCAGATAACTATGAAAATGCATCCAAACGAACTGTTTTTTTATTACAACCCCAATCACAGTGTAGATAAGCAAGTTAGGGCTTATGCACATTCAGTTGCCAATCATGTCAATGAAATCAATATGGGGAAAGAAAAGATCACCACTACAGGTTGGAGATCAATTCTTGATAAATTAGATCTCAGACCAAAGGACTTGTTGAATAGAGCTCATCCCGATTATCAAACTCATATCGCAGGTAAAAATTGGGATGATGAAAGTTGGCTTCAAATATTGGTGCGCTATCCACATTTGATCAAAGCACCAATTGCCATTATGAAAAACAAAGCTGTACTTTGTACTTCTCCAAATCAAATCCTCAAATTGAACTAGATGAGTTCAATTCCATTATCCAAGATCTTAATTAGTTTGGCTTTATATAATTGACCTATTGACTGCTTAAAGTGTTTTTTACTCATTCCCAGCAACTCTTTAATAGACTCAGGGGATGATTTATCATGAAGGGGCAAGAATTTCTTCACTTTTAAAACAGTAAGGATTTTTTCAGCCCCTTCTTCATATTTTTCTCTTCCTATTGGCTCAATTCTAAGATCCAATTTGCCGTCTTCTCTTCGTTTTTTTACAAAAGCTCGTATTTTATCACCTAATTCTAAAGGAATAAAAACTTCATTTTTGTATAATAGCCCTTCAAAAGCATTTTCAATTAGCACTTTGAAACCCAAATCCGTTTCAGCAAAAATTAAAGCTTCTACTTCCTGTCCTTCTTCAAACCCCCTAGTTTCTAATTCAAGAAAATCTTCATATTTACTCACCCCAATCAATCTGTCTGTCTTATAATCCAAGCAAACTCTTACAAGATATTTCGCTCCTTCTACCATGTCCACATGCATCTCTGATTTAGGAACAAACAAATCTTTTGGCAAGCCCCAGTCCATAAATGCTCCAAATCTCGTGATTTCTTTAGCTTCCATCACTGCAAATTCATCCAAAAGTGCCACCGGCCTGTTAGTCACAGCCACTGGTCTATCTTCGCTATCTGTATAAACAAAAACCTCAACTTCTTGCCCTTCTTTAAACTCTTCTTTCAAATAACTTTTTGGCAACAAGACCTCTTCACCATCGTGAAGCGCCAAATATGCCCCATTAGCAGTGAACCTATTGATCAACAGACTATTGATTTTCCCCAATTCTTTCATGTCGCAAAGGTAAGTAAATTACTTGAAGTAGAAATTGGAAAAGGGGGTGAATCAATTTAGATTTGAAGGCTGAATAGCAATTAATCTTCAAGCTGAAAAGACAATTTTTGACTTTGCTTGTTAATCATACAGTTCATATAAACCCATATTATACATGAAAAATATAGCAGTAATCGGCTCAGGAACGATGGGAAATGGAATTGCGCATGTTTTTGCTCAATTTGATTACAAAGTTTCCTTGATCGATATCAATCAAAATGCACTCGAAAAAGCTTTGGCCACTATTGGTAAAAATTTAGATAGACAGGTTTCTAAAGGTTTACTTTCAGAATCGGATAAATCCAAAGCACTTTCAAATATTACTACTTTCACTAAAACAGAGGATGGAGTAAAGGATGCAGATTTGGTGGTGGAGGCAGCTACTGAAAATGTAAATATCAAACTCGAAATTTTTCGGGAATTGGATAAAATCTGTCCTGCTCATACGATTCTCGCTTCCAATACTTCTTCGATTTCAATTACAAAGATTGGTGCAGTGACTTCCCGCCCGGATAAAGTCATCGGAATGCACTTTATGAACCCCGTTCCTGTGATGAAATTGATTGAAGTGATCAGAGGTTACGCGACTTCTGACGAGGTTACTAATGGAATCATGGAATTGTCTCGTAAACTTGAAAAAGTCCCTGTTGAAGTAAACGACTATCCTGGTTTTGTAGCGAACAGGATTTTGATGCCAATGATCAATGAAGCTATTTATACCCTTTATGAAAGTGTAGCAGGAGTTGAGGAAATTGATACGGTGATGAAATTAGGAATGGCGCATCCAATGGGACCATTGCAACTTGCAGATTTCATCGGTTTGGACGTTTGTCTTTCTATCTTAAGAGTACTTCATGATGGTTTTGGAAATCCTAAATATTCCCCTTGCCCACTTTTGGTGAATATGGTGGAAGCAGGATACAAGGGCGCAAAAACGGGAGAAGGTTTCTATAAATACACTCATGGAAGCAAAGAAGTCGTCGTTTCTTCTCAATTCAAAAAATAATTGTTTATCAAATAAAAATCAGAAAGAGGCAATTTTGACTTGTCTCTTTCCTCTTCTTTTATCAGAATGCATATAGCAGTATCAGGAAATATCGGTAGCGGAAAAACAACACTTACAGAGAAATTAGCGAAACATTATGGTTGGAAAGCCGAATTTGAGGCCGTGGATAACAATCCATATCTGGCTGATTTTTATGAAGACATGAAGCGATGGTCTTTTCACCTGCAAGTTTACTTTTTGAATAGCCGATTCAATCAAATCAATGTCATTCAAAATAGTGATTTGTCTATCATTCAAGATCGAACGATCTATGAAGATGCCTATATTTTTGCAGCCAATTTGTATAAATCAAACTTGATCAGTCAGAGGGATTATGATAATTATCTGAACTTGTTCCATTCGATGATCAATTTTGTGAAAGCTCCTGATCTTTTGATTTATCTGAAAGCAGATATTCCAAAACTCGTCGGGCAAATCGAAAAAAGAGGTAGAGATTATGAAAATGCTATCCGAATAGATTATTTAAAAAACCTGAATGCCCACTATGAAGAGTGGATTGCAAACTATGACAAAGGAAAATTATTGATTGTCGATGTCAATGACATGGATTTCGTAGCCAATCAAGAAGATTTTTCTGCGATTGTAGGGCAAGTGGATCGTGAGATTTTTGGTTTGTTTTCCTAAAATTACTTAACAGTGATTAGTTAATAGTTGATTAGTTATTAGTGAATAGTGGATTTATTTATTGGTGGATTAGTTAATAGTGGATTGGGTTATCGGTGGATTGGGTGATCAGTCAATTAGGGAATAGTAAATTGAGCTATATGAGTTGATAGTTGTCTAAATTATTGGTCGATTAGTTACTAAATCATCTACTCAAAAACCAATCAACTATTTTACTTAATTAACCAATAACTAAATCAACTATTTCACTGAATTAACTAATAACTAATTATTAAATAAAATAAGTCTTTAAAACTAATCCAAAGCTTAAAGATTAATCATTAAACTAACTTCCGAAATAACCAATTTTTGATTGCCTGAAAGGTCTCTTCTTTTGGATTGAGAAGCAAATCGTCAATTTTCTTCAAGCTTCCTCCTGTCATGATATTTTCGTAAACAGGAATTCTTATCAGTTTATATCCATGAAGTCTAGTCAGCAAATCGTATTGGGCGTCATTGTAAGCGTTGAGTTTCCAACCTGAACTTCCATTTCCAGATAAGTCTCCAGGCTCCTCAGATTTACCGAAAACCTTTTCTGCAATTGGTGGCCCATACCAAACCCGCTCTTGCAAACCAGATTTCAAACAATCCTTTTCAAAAGTCCTGCAAAGTCGCTTGTAAGCATCCGACCAAGTAAATGAAAAAGTTTCATAAAGATCAGATTTCAAAGTAGATAATCTATATCTATTGAAGTGAACTGAATCGTCATAGATGAATAAAAATCTATTGATTTTAAAATCAAATTTGAGTCTTTCCAATAAAGGAAGGTGATGTACACTCCCTCCTAAAGAATCAAAAATTTCAGTTAATAACTCGTCACCTTTTCCCTTTAAATATTCAGAATTAACTTCCAGACGGAAATCTTCCTCTATCTGATATTCAGAATCTTTTAAAATTTGGATCAGATGATCGACTTTTATTTGATGCAATTGATTTAGGGTTTTGATGAGCCCTCTCGCAAGATTTCCCAAGTGTGGTCAGCGAGAAGTTTGATTTCAGCTACAAAGCTAGCAAAACCTTTTTTCCTTCCCCATTCTTCAGGTGCAATCATGCTCAAAAAGTCTGTACCTTCCTCTTTTTCATACAAATAATAAATATGATTGATCAATGGCTCGAAGCTGATACTTGCTTGATAAATTCTTTCAGAAACTTCAACTCTTTTTTGAATCAACTTTGCTTGATCTGCGAGTAATTGCATCTGTTTATAGATTTGAGCCATTTGCATATCGGTCTGCGAATGCATGGCTGAAACTGCCCTTCCAGTGATTTTACCTTTGTCCTCGGGACGAATGATTGCTCCACCAGAAGTGTGCGCATAAGGAAGAAGACCAGGGTTTTCTGCCGTCATTTCTTTCATGCGATCTAAATCTATTTTATCAACGTCTATTTTTTGCTTTTTACTCATTTGCTTTTATGCTATCACTTGGAGCTATTCTTTCTTTTAAATTTCCCTTTGCACCTGGAAAAGTAGTACGAGTAGATATGTCATAACCTATCCACATCATGGCAAGTAAAAACAAACCTGCGATTATCAGAAAGATGAGCTTATTTTTATTCATATTTATCGGTATCCTAACAGCTATTTGTTGTAAACGGTTTTAATTTATGCAAAAATACTAGATTCCTATTAGATAAAAATGACACATTTAGACTTTTCTACTCATCCAAAATGCAGTTACAACGCCTACACAAGCACCTGCTAGGTGTGATTCCCAGGAAACCCTGCCACTTCCTGGAACTACACCATAAAATATACTTCCATAAAAAAGGAGAATAAAAGCTGAAATAGCTAAGGTTTTATAAGTTCCTTTGAACAATCCCAAAAAGATCATAAAAAATACCAATCCATAAATCAAACCACTCGCTCCAATATGAATATACGGTCTCGCAGCAAGCCAAACGATACTATTTGTGATAAGCAAGCAACTTAAAAAAACTTGATTTGCAATATGATCATAAAAGAAATAAAGCATTGTAGTGAGTACAAAAAATGGTAACAAATTTGTAATTAAATGTATATGATTTCCATGTAAAAAAGGGGAGAATATAATACCTGGAAGATGAATCAAACTCAATGGAAAAATCCCTAGAAAATTCAACCTGATATTGAAACTTACCTCCAATAAAAAAACAAGAATCATCAAAAGAGAAAGTCTTGAGGATACCACCAAGCTTTCACGGATGTTTTTCACATATTTTCTATTCTTGATTTTCATTTTATCTGAAATTAAAAAAAATGTTTAACTTTCGCTTATGAGTTGTTCTTTCAAATTTTAAAGTCAACTCCCACACACTTTCTAATGTTTACTACCCAGGCTAATATCTATGTACGAATTAATTAATGCACAAACAATTTTTCAATACTTTGGTGATGATGATAAAGAAATGATCAGAGAAATGATTCAAATAATTTTGGATACAAATCTTCATGACCTCAAGCAATTAGATGTGCATTATTCTGAAAAAGATTTTGTAACAGTCAAAAAAAAGTGCCATAAAGCAAAACCAAGTATGAGCTACATAGGTGCTATAGACACCAGAAAAATGCTCGAAGCTATAGAAGCTGATTTAGAAAATTCATATCCAATCTATGAAACTTTAATTAGTAATATTGAAATAATTGAGAAGGAGCTGAATGATTTTCTTGAAAAACTCTAATCTCTTATAATTTCTTAACCACCCATACTTTTTTGCCTGTTCTTTCTATTTGAATGCTTATTATTGAAAAAAAATATAAGCATATGAGAAAGATTACTTCGATTGTATTTATTTTATTCTTTTTATCCAGCATTGGATATGCTCAAAGTGAACTGAGCATTGAAAAAATTATGAAAGATCCCAAATGGATGGGAAACTTCCCTTCTAACATTCGATGGGATGATCAAAGTAAACATATCATTTTTAATTATAACCCCGAAGGGAATCCATCTGATTCTTTATATAAAATCGCTGTTAGCAAAACTGATCAAATCGAGAAAGTCACTTTAGAAGAGCAGCGCGCATTTATTCCTTCTTTTGCCAACAGCAACCTAGCACAAACCAAGAAAGTGTATGTTAGAAATGGAGAAATAATTCTAGTTGAAGTCTCTTCTGGGAAGAAAACTTCGCTCCTGAATTGGGGTGATAGAATCAGTACACCACGGTTTTTAGCTAATGAAAACAGAATTTCCTTTGAATCAGGAGGAAATTTATATGTTCTTGATATTGATAGCGGGAAAATTAATAGAGTAACAAATATCAATTCCGGAAATAAAAGAATTTCTAGAGAAGGATCAAAAATCAACGATAGAGAGATTTCTCTGAGAGAAGAAAATCTTGAATTGTTACAAGTTGTCAAAGAACGAGAAGAAAATAGAGAAAGCTCAAGAGCTTATAGAGAAGCTACTGCTGAAGCTGAGCCTTTTGCCTATTACCTAGGAGACAAATCAGCTTCTTCACTCCAATTGAGCCCTGATGAAAAATTCACTACTTTTAATTTGATAACTAGAGCTGAAAATAAAAGAACCGTCGTTCCTGACTACACCCATGTCTCTGGATACACCACAGATATCAATACCAGATCAAAAGTAGGTGACGAGCCGACTAAAGTTGAATTGGCACTTTATGATATCCAAAATGAAAAAGTAACAATAATTGATGCGAGTACACTACCTGGAATCCAAGATTTGCCAGATTACACAAAGGATTATCCAGAGAAAAATTGGGAAGTGAAAGACAGAAATGTAACCTTCTCCTCTCCTATTTTTTCCAATGATGGCAAATTTGCGATTGTCAATATCAGATCTTCGGACAACAAAGACAGATGGATAGCGCAATTGGATTTGAATACTGCTGAACTTAAAGTGCTGGATAGACAAAGGGATGAAGCCTGGGTGGCAGGTCCTGGTGTTGGTTCTGCTTATGGAGGAGGAACTTTAGGTTGGCTACCAGATAACAAGCACATTTATTTCCAGTCAGAAGAAAGTGGTTACTCGCATCTTTACATTTTGGATGTGACAACTGGAAGCAAGAAAGCACTGACGAGTGGAAAGTTTGAAGTTTTCAATCCATTTATTTCAAAGGATCAAAAATCGTGGTACTTAACGACTTCAGAAGTGCATCCTGGGGAAAGACATTTTTATAAAATGCCTCTAATGGGCGGGAAAATGGAGAAATTAACCAGTATGACTGGCAATAATGATGTAAGCCTTTCACCTGATGAAAAGCATATGGCAATCCTTTATTCTTACAGCAACAAGCCTTGGGAATTATTCCTAAAACCAAACAATGCTAAAGCAGAGTCCAAGCAATTGACTTCAGGTCAAAGTGAGGAATTTAAAGCTTATAATTGGAAAGATCCTGAGTTGGTTAATTTCACAGCTCAAGATGGAGCTTCTGTTCCTGCAAGACTCTATAAACCAAACCCTGAGAAGAGCAATGGAGCAGCTGTCATTTTTGTCCATGGTGCTGGCTATCTTCAAAATGTCCACAAATGGTGGTCTAGTTATTTTAGAGAATATATGTTCCATAATCTTTTGACTGATTTGGGCTATACAGTTTTAGATATTGATTACAGAGGTTCTGCTGGTTATGGGAGAGATTGGAGAACAGGAATTTATCGTCACATGGGAGGAAAAGACTTATCAGATCAAGTTGATGGTGCTAAATATTTGGTTGCACAGCATGGTGTAGATCCAGAGAGAGTTGGTCTTTATGGAGGTAGTTATGGCGGGTTTATAACTTTGATGGCTCTTTTCAATGAACCCGATACATTCAAATCAGGTGCAGCATTACGTTCTGTAACAGATTGGGCACATTATAACCATGGTTACACTTCCAATATTCTCAATGAACCCTTCAATGATCCAATTGCATACAAGCGTTCTTCACCAATCTATTTTGCAGAAGGATTGAAAGGGAATCTTTTGATCGCTCACGGTATGATTGATACGAATGTTCACTTTCAGGATGTAGTACGACTTGCACAGAGACTAATTGAATTGGAAAAAGACAATTGGGAAATGGCCGTCTATCCAGTAGAAGATCATGGTTTTGTAGAACCAAGTAGTTGGACTGATGAGTACAAGCGTATTCTGAAATTATTCAATACTACCCTTTTAGATTAAGATGAAAATTAGATCTATAATCAGTTTTGCTCTTGTTGTACTTCTATTTCTTTCATCTTGCGATAAACCTGTAGAAAGGGAAGTTACAAGAGGTTTGATTGCACAAAAGGCCATGGTCGTGTCTGCAAGAAAGGAGGCTTCAGAAATTGGACTTTCAATCCTTCAGAGAGGAGGAAATGCTTTTGATGCGATGGTTGCTACAGAACTTTCATTAGCTATTGCATTTCCATTTGCAGGGAATCTTGGAGGAGGAGGTTTTATGGTTTATAGAATGGCTGATGGAAGTATCGGTTCTATAGATTATCGAGAAAAAGCACCTATGGCAGCTACAAGAGATATGTATCTTGACGAAAGCGGTGAAGTAATCCCCAGATTAAGCACTACAGGAGCATTAGCTGTTGGCGTTCCGGGGACGATTGCCGGTATTCTGGAAGTTCATAGAAAATTTGGAACACTTCCACTTGAAGAAATTTTAGCACCAGTTATTCAATTTGCAGAAAAAGGTGCAGCAGTAACAGAAAAACAAGCTTCAGGCCTTCGTAGTAATAGAAATATTATTGCTGAAGTTAGTGGAGAAAACTCCCTTTTTGCCCAAGAGTTTAATGTAGGTGATACGATCAAATACCCTGCTTTAGCTGAGACCTTGAGAAGAATCGCTAAAAATGGTAGGGATGAATTCTATAAAGGTGAAACTGCAGAGAGATTGGTTCGATTTCTTCAAGAAAAAGGTGGAATCATCACCATGGAAGATTTGGCTTCTTATGAAGCACAATGGAGAGAACCAATTGTCTTCGATTACAGAAGTCATAAAATCATCTCAATGGCACCTCCGAGCAGCGGAGGTGTCACGATTGCACAGATATTCGGTATGATCGAAGAGTTTGATCTAAAATCAATGGAGCATAATTCACCAGAATATATCCAAGTGTTAGTAGAAGCTGAACGAAGAGCTTATGCAGATAGGAATTACTACTTAGGAGATCCTGATTTTGTGGAAGTTCCGGTAGCTCAAATGTTGGATAAAGCCTATCTGAAATCTCGCATGTCAACTTTTACCAAGGAAAAAGCAACGCTTTCCTCTGAAGTTGCTCAGGGAAGCATTCAGTTTCAGGAAAGTGATGAGACTACACACTACTCTATATTAGATCAATTTGGAAATGCTTTAGCCATCACAACTACGCTCAATGGTGCATTTGGCTCAAAGTTGTTTTGTGATGATTTGGGTTTTTTCTTGAACAACGAGATGGACGATTTCTCCGCAAAAGCAGGAGTTCCCAATATGTTTGGGCTGATTGGTGCTGAGGCGAATAAAATTGAACCTGGAAAACGAATGCTTAGCTCCATGACACCTACTTTGGTGGAAAAAGATGGGCAGCTATTAATGATTGTGGGAACGCCTGGTGGATCTACCATTATAACTTCGGTAGTTCAGACGATTCTCAATGTAATCGAGTTTGATATGGGTATGCAAGAAGCCGTTAATGCAGCTAGATTTCATCATCAGTGGCTGCCTGATGAGATCAGATTTGAAAAAGAAGTATTTACACAAGAAACCTTGGAAAAGCTTAAAGCAAAAGGCTATCTGATCAATGAGTCTCCTTCACCCATCATCGGAAAAGTCGATGCAATTTTGGTATTAAAAGACGGTAAGTTGGAAGGTGGTGCTGATCCTAGAGGTGATGATACGGCTGTTGGGTATTGATAAGGGGGGAAGCGAAATAATTACATGCAAAAGTAAGAATGGACCTAGCTGGGTCCATTTTTTTATTTTCATACAACTCCTAATATTATAAAAACCCTTCATCAATGGTCTGGAATCCAGCTGATCCTCAGTCCCATATTTAGTCATGGGTTATTTTTTCTAAAATACCGAAAAAGAGAAAAGAGTTGCTTTGACTGGTAATGTTCCATAAAACATTGCAGATATCAAAAATTACACTTATTTTAACCTGAGTTTTTAGTGAGACAGGTTGTGATGGGAGTCGTAATAATTCTGGTTCTATTCTGAATATTTGATAGATAATAAGCAAAAATTATGGATGCATTGATGGCAGGAGTTCTTTATTTAATTATTGGTTTTGTGGTAAGGATTTTTCCTAATATTATCGCTGGTTATAACAGTTTGTCCCAAAGAAATCAAGAAAGAGCTTCGAATAATGGATTACCGTTTTTTGCTTTTGTTCTATTCAGTCTGATGGGTATTTTATGCATTATTTCTTATCCTGTATCCCTCTGGCTCGAAATGCCCAATTTGACTTCAGGAGTACAGTTAAGCGTAACATTGGTTGGAGTGGTGATATTTATTGTTTTTGGAAATTTATTAGCAAATCATAGGTGATTTGCAAAGAATGATAAAATTGGTACCTTCTAACGATTTAAATTGACAGCCCGCTGGTGAAGTAAATTGGCCCCCCGTCAAAAGTTATTTTCACTTGATCTTCTATTTTATATCTAATATATTTCTACTTTATTTCCACCCTATTTCTACTAAATTTCCACTCAATACCTACTTTATTTCTACTCTATTTCCTTTACAATTCAATAAAGGTTACTGTTCCTTAATAAACTTCACCATATCAGAAAGTACTTTTTCATTGAAAGTTTCTTCTATTTTTCCGTATTCATCTACTCCACCTGTTTGAGCGGTTTGAAAAAGATGGTTTAGATTCTCATAAACTTTGAGTGTAAGCAAGTCAGGCTTGTCTTCAAATAACTCTATTAATCTATTTCCATTTTGACTCGCTGCAACTTGCAAATCTTTGGTTCCGAAAGCTGCAAATACTGGAATATCTATATTGTTGATATAATTTTCAGGATTCATTTTTAGGAAATTTACCATCCAAGGTGTCAATTGACTTTCATAAGCCTTGCGAAGAGAGGTCATTTGACTTGCCCACATATTTTCTGGTACATACATCTCTTTAAGATTTGCTTCAAAAATTGGCTCTAATGCTGCTTTCCATTCTTCATCGGACTGACTGTCTATTACTGCTTGATATACTTGCTTATTTTTATTTACTTCAGATTTTACAACTGATTCCGGTAAACCAGAAACTCTTGCTAATTCTTCAGTTTGCTTAGTCATCAATTCCTTTATAGGTATTACAGGACCTGCAAGAGAAACTAAAAAACTCAAATCATTTTCTTCCGAACCTAGCATCCATGAAATCAATCCGCCCTCACTATGTCCAATCACTCCGATTTTTCCCAAATCTACTAATGGATGTTTCTTTAAAAAGTCAATTGCCGACGCAACATCATTTTTTAAATCAAAAGTAGTTGCACTGCTAAAATCTCCAGAAGATTCTCCAATTCCTCTTTCATCATAGCGAAGTACAACTATTCCATTTTCTGAAAGATAATCTGCTATTACCCAAAACGGTTTATGACCTAATATTTCATGGTCTCTCGTATGGGGTCCCGAACCTGTGATCAAAACTACAGCAGGGAATTTTCCTTCTCCTTTTGGTTTCGTCAATGTACCCATCAATGTGATATTGTCACTTTTATTTTCAAAACTTACTTCCTGAATTTCATAATTGAATGGCGCTTTTGGAGTTTGTGGTCTTTTGGGCATTTCTTTTTTCTGAATGTCCTCAGGATTTGCTCGCGTAAAATCTAGCGGAAGCTTCATTCCTCCTTGAGAAAAATTTCCTTTGATTTCATCATTAGTAAGCACACCTTCATAAAATGCATTTCCCATGCTCATCTCAAAACTTACCATCAATTCGTTGGCAAGGACTTTTTTCATGGGTATTCCGATCGCATTCTGACTAGGGCTATCCATTTTCCCCGTCCATTCTCCATTTTGTTCCTCAAAATGGACAATTAATGGAAGACTTTGTCCCATCACTTTCAAATCTCCCTTCCAACTTCCTTTAATGTCTTGTGCGTCAACTTGTGGAACAAAATATAGCAGCATTAAAAAAGAATAAAATAGTGTTTTCATATCTTGTTTGTTTGAATAACCTAAGTTAATCATTAATCCGAAATAGAATAGTAAAGTGCTTTTTGAAAAAGTTCTTCTATTTTTACTTTATGGATAAAGAGATTTTGATGGATTTAGTGACCAAGCGGATGCCGTTTGGAAAATATAAAGGAAAACTGCTTTGTGATATCCCTGAACATTATTTGGTTTGGATGCATGGACAAGGTTTTCCTGAAGGTAAATTGGGAATGTGGCTACATACACTTTATGAAATCAGGTTGAATGGTCTTGAAGACATTCTTCATCAACTCAAAAAAATCTCAAAATAAAAGCCCAATCTACAGAGACCAGGCTTTTAAATTTATAAATAGATCATTTGAATTTTATCTTACAATTATCGGATCTGGATTTCCATCAGGATCATTTTTCACAAAGCCATCTGTGCTCGGATTTCCCCACATCAATACTCCAGCAGCATGTGGAGCTGCCATTGATGTTCCACTAATCGCTCTGTAACCGCTTCTGATCCATGTAGAGTTGATACTTACTCCTGGCGCACAATAATCAACCGGTGGATTTCCAAAATTTGAGAAAGATGCCCAGGTATCTGTATTATTCATCGCAGAGATTGTGAAAATATTTGGTCCATTTGCACGAGCAGGAGAAAAATTATTCGCATTTGCTCCTGAATTTCCTGAGGCCACCACAAATTTAACTCCATTGTTAGCGGCAGCAATTACAGCATTATCCAAAGCTGTCGAAGCTCCACCACCTAAACTCATATTTGCTACATCGCCATTACTTGCATTTGCCGCCACAAAATCAACGCCAGCAATTACTCCAGCATTTGAGCCAGAACCTCTTGAATCCAATACTTTGATTGGCACAACAACCGCACCTGCTGCAACACCTACAACCCCGAAATCATTATCAATTGCTGCAATCGTACCAGCTACGTGTGTTCCATGACCATTTCCATCGTCAAAACCAGCATCTTTACCTTTAATAAATGCCGAAAAACCATTGTTTTGATCTACATTCAAGTCAGGATGATTCAATTGAATGCCGGTATCAATAACCCATGCTTTTTTAGATCCTGTAAATGACTGACCACCACCAACTCTAGTAATTCCATAAGGGATGGTTTGAGATGGAGAAGTACTTCCTCCTCCTCCATTACCACCACCAGGTCTGCCCTGTGAAATGGTAACAATTTGATCTGCTTCAATATAAGCTATCGCTGGGTCTTGAGACAAAGCAGAAAATTCAGAATCTGAAAGTTTAACTGCAAAACCATCAAGCGCAGATCCAAAAGCGTATTCTAATTTATCAGAAGAAATTTTATACTTCATTAAAAGTGATTCTGCATTTTTTCTTGCAAAAGCATTAACGTCAGCATAACTCCCATCCTTTCTGAAATTAATAGAACTTGGATTTAATACTACAATATAACTTCCAGGAATGATCGTTCCTCTTTGGCTTTCGAGCCTTTCAAAATCGCTCTCTAATACAGGCTCTTCAATATTGTCCTGACAAGAAATTGCAACAACTGCCAAAGCTAATACTGCTGTACCAGTGCTCTTCCCAATAAATCTGTAGATTTTTTTTTACATAATTAATTAAGGGTTATAGTTTAAATTTTTGTCCAAATTAAATTTTGAACGATGTAATCAAATCAAAAAAAATTAATTAAACAAAATATTTGATCATAATTTTCTTCTAAATCAAATTTTAAATTTATAAAATATTTGAAGAAGGATTATTTTATCTTGTTTCAGGCACTTTCTCACAATTTCATGCATTTGATTATTTTATTTTAAATAAAAAAATTAAATGCAACTTTGTTTCATTTAATTAGCGTTTTTTTAATTCATCTCTGTATTTTTGCAACATGGTTACATTTATGAAATACATTCTACTACTCTATTTTCTTCTACTTGGTCAAATTGTGAATGCACAAGAAAAAAGTTGTATCCTCACCATTCGAGGTAAAATCTCACACGAAGAAAATAATGAGCCGATAGAAGCCGCTTATGTGTGGATAATGGAATTGGGTACTGGTGCTATTTCTGATCTGAATGGGAATTTTAGAATCAATGACATTTGTCCAGGCACATACAAATTAAAGATTTCTTATTTAGGTCATGCGGATATAATAGAGAAAATAGAAATCAAAGCAAATTCAAACTTCACTTTCAGATTACATGCAGAAGATATCAACTTGGAAGGAGTAGAAATTCATGGTCACCAAGATGCAATTATTACAACTACCTCTGTTAATTCTTTGAGAGGTGATGAACTGAAATATGCAAGGGGTGAAAGTTTGGGAAATTCACTGAGAAGGATTCCAGGAGTCAATACATATTCAACTGGCTCAAATATCTCCAAACCAGTTATTCATGGATTGCATAGCAATAGAATCATGATTCTTAATAATGGGATTAGACTAGAAGGGCAGCAATGGGGTTCAGAACATGCTCCTGAATTAGACCCTTTTATTGCTAAAGAAATCGCTGTGGTAAAAGGTGCCGAAACAGTCAGGTTTGGGCCTGAGGCTATGGGTGGAATTATCATTGTGAACCCATCTCCTCTTCCTGTAAAAGCTGAAAAAAGTGGTGAAATAGATTTAATTGGTTCTACCAACGGTAGAGGAATTAATGGTGCGGCATCCTTTTCAGGTGGATCAGAGAAAATCAAAGGTTTAGGATATAGGCTCCAAGGCTCTTCAAAATATCAGGGAAATATTCAATCTCCGGATTATTTCCAAGGTAATACTGGTGTCAGAGAACTTAATTTTTCTGGAGCAATAGGCTACAGTTCTCAAAAATTGGGAACTGAATTGTATTTCAGTCATTATCAAACTACCATCGGTATTTTGAGAGATGCTCATACGGGTAATTTAAGCGATTTGGAAGCAATCATTCAAAATGGACGGCCTTTCTCTGAATCTGAATTCACCTATAAAATCAACAATCCAAAACAGGTTGTTGCACATCAGTTAGTGAAGCTCAAAAGCCATTATCACTTGAATAATGGTGCTAAATTAAATCTCCAATATGGTTTTCAGAGAAATCAACGACAAGAATTTGATAGAAGAAGAGGTGAAGCGAATTCCAGACCTTCTTTGGATCTTGAGCTTTTTACAAATTCACTTGATTTTAGCTTTACCCATGTGACAAGAAAAAATTGGAATGGTTCTGTGGGTTTGAACTTGATTCAACAAGCTAATTCAAATATTCCTGGAACTGGTGTAGTACCTCTTATTCCAAATTATGATATGATCAATGCTGGAATCTTTGCCATAGAGAAGTTTACTAGTGGTTCCTTAGAACTTGAAGGTGGCTTAAGGTATGACTACCGGTATGTAAAAGCTGCGCGATTCAATGATGGGGATTTGGAAGAAAGAGATTTTACTTTCACAAACTTCTCTGCATTTCTTGGTGGTGTATATGCTTTGAGCAGAACTTTAACTATCAATACAAATTTTGGAACAGCCTGGAGACCTCCAAATATCAATGAGCAATTTAGTCAAGGATTGCGGCAAGGAGTCGCTGCAATAGAAATTGGAAATCCTGATTTTATCAGCGAGCAATCTTACAAATGGGTTAATACATTGAATTACAGTGGCAAAATTTTAAAAATTGAACTTACCGGCTACGCCAATAGGATAAATAATTATATCTACCTTAATCCAACAGAACAACAGTTTGTCTCACTTAGAGGAAGCTTCAATGTCTTTGAATATCAACAAACTGATGCTTTCCTTTGGGGTTTTGACCTAAATTCAAATTATGAAATTAACTCTCATTTCGAAGTTTTCACAAGGGGGTCGATCGTCAGAGCAAAAAACATTATAGATAATAATTATTTGCCTTTCATTCCATCAGATAGGCTTGAAACTGGACTTTCTTTTAAATTCCTTCAAGGAAAAAGCAGTTCATTTTCAAAAATATTCTTATCCAATCTCCTTGTAGCAAAACAAACCAGAGAGCCCGACTTTGATTTTGCAGCTGCGCCTGAAGGTTATAGCCTTTGGAATTTGGGTATTCAAACTCCAGTAAAAGTTGGCAAAAACCCGCTGAGCATAGGTCTTCATGTCAATAATGTATTGAATATTTCTTACAAAGATTATATGAATAGATTCAGGTATTACACTCACGAGATGGGAAGAAATATTCTCTTTAAGCTCAACTATGAATTTTAACCAATTATTAATATTAACAGTAAAAGCAATGAAAATCAATCACGCAATCAAAAACTCAATCAAAGCTTTCCTTTTGCCAGTATTACTAGGACTCACCTTCGCTTGTACCAGTGAAGAACCTACTCTAGAAAATGAAGAAGAGTTGATTACAGATGTAACTTTAAAATTCACACAAGTAGATCAAACAGGTGTAGCATTAGCCGCAACTTTTGAAGTAGTTGCTAGTGATACGGAAGGACTCGAACTTGGTGGAAGCCCTACAATTGGAACCATTAATTTGAGTCCTGGATTAAGATATCTTGTTGAAGTTGAATTATTCAATAGCCTTGAAAATGAAAATATTACTGAAGAGATAGAGGAAGAAGATGATGAGCATCAGTTTTATTTCTTAGGATCAGCTTTTGTTGACACTCCTATTTTAACTTATGTCTATGATGATGCCGACGGTGATGGAAACCCAATTGGTTTAAGAGGGTATGTCACAGTTGCACAAATACCAGTAATGAACAATGGTCAATTTAGATTGGTATTGAGACACGATTTAAATAAAAACTTCACTGGAGCTAATAATCCAAACTTCGTTGATTTTGTAAATGCTGGCGGAGAAACGGATTTAGATATCATTTTCCCTGTTATAGTCAACTAAACAAAGATTACTTTTTAGAATTTTAAAAAGACTGCCTATTTAATAGCGCAGTCTTTTTTTATATATTTGAGTTATAAATCAACTCAAAATAAAACATGTTTAAGCTTATCCAATATTCATTTCTATTTGCTGTGATTCTATTTTCATGCGATGGTAAATCTTCACATGAACATGAAGAAGTTACTGACGAAAACTTAATTTCTGCTCACGAAATCCTTGAAAAATCACTCGACATTCGCGAAGAATTATTGGAAGTAGAAAAACAATTGAAGGATGCAAGTATTGATTATATAGAGTTGAAAGAAGCCTTGAAAACTTGGGATAAAGACATCAGTGAAGTCCCTGGATTTGATCATTCACATGACGATGAAATACAGCGAAAATACCATATTCATAATACAATGAAGGAATTTTCTCCCGAAGAACATAAACTTTTCCAAGAAGTAATGTTTAGCGAAATTGAAGAAATCTCCATCAGAATGAAAAGATTGATGGCTCCTGAGGTGATGAATCAAGAGAATACCTAAAATTCTGTTCAACAAAAAAGCCCTTTCAATAAGTTGAGAGGGCTTTTTTGTGCTTATGTTTACCTTAAAGATTTAAAAGCTTGGTAAGCAAATAGAAATTTCATCTTTTTTAAATTCTGCATTTTCTTCAGCATTTATCCCAACATTGCCGACTGCAAGAATTACTGAATAATCTGGGCCACTTTCAGCCAAATGAACCTTGATATGTCCATCAAAACTTTTGAATGCTTCAAATGTCAGTGTTTCACCATTTGAAAGAGTTTGTAAAACTGTACTGCTTTTTAAAGTACGGATATCAATTGGCTCTAACATAAAGGCCATTGGAGAATTCTCTTCATCATATGAGCCAAAATGCAAATGTGCAGGAAAAAAGTAAGCTTCATTGTCTTTCTCTCCTTGAAGTTCAATTTCCAAGATCAATTCACCTCCAAAAGCTTCTTTGACTATGAGCTTTCCTGAATAATTGAAATCTGATGCTTGATAAAGCGTATAGGCTAGTTCGTTACCTGTATAAATTGGATCTCCTTTATCATCTTCACAAGACATGATTAAGAAGAAAATGATTAGAGAATACAGTAACTTTTTCATAGGATTGATGTTTCTAAGTCAATAACGGGATTAATTCTAAAATAGTTAATTTAAGATTTTAAAAATATAGAATTTATCTTTTCGATATTGTAAATAAAATCACACAATTCATCAGCCTGAAAATTTAATTCTCACTTCTTTTATGAAACTTTTCACTGAACTTTTCTCAAGTCTAGATCAAAGTAACAAAACATCTGATAAGTTAAGCGCATTAGAATTGTACTTTCGAAAAGCTTCAGATTTGGATAAACTTTGGACTTTAGCACTGTTCACACATAAAAAGCCAAAAAGAGCAGTTACAACTAAAGAACTGAGAGCTTGGTGCATAGAATTAGCTCAGATTCCAGAATGGCTTTTTGAGGAATCATATCAGACTGTTGGTGATTTGGCAGAGACCATTGCATTGCTTCTCCCCAATTCCAAAACGAAATCTGACTTCAGTCTAGCTTATTGGATTAGATTTTTGAAAGACTTGAAAGACCTTCCTGAGGACACAAAAAAATCGAGTTTATTAAACGCTTGGTTAATTTTAGATAAACAAGAACGCTTTGTGTTCAACAAAATTATTACTGGAGGTTTTCGGGTTGGTGTCAGTCAAAACTTGATTACGCAGGCACTTGCCAATGTTTTTGAAATGGAAAAAACAGAAGTTGCGCATCGATTGATGGGGAATTGGACTCCCGAAAACATCAGTTTTGAAAAATTGATTTTAGCAAAAAACTTTGCTGACGATCTTTCTAGGCCTTATCCCTTTTACCTTGCATATCCTTTAGAAGATAATTTGGAATCTCTCGGTGAGATCGAAGATTGGCAAATAGAATGGAAGTGGGATGGTATCCGCGGTCAGATTATCCAAAGAGCAAATGAAGTTTTTATCTGGTCACGAGGAGAAGAATTGGTGACTGAAAAATTTCCAGAGCTTATTGAATTTAGTTCAAAGCTTCCTCGCGGAACAGTTTTAGATGGAGAAATCATCGCTTATAAAGATGGAAAACCTCTTCCCTTTTCCCTTCTTCAAACCCGAATCGGTAGAAAAACAGTGAGTAAAAAATTGTTGCTAGATGCTCCAGTTGGTTTTATTTGTTATGACATTTTAGAGTTTGAAGGCAATGATATTCGAGTTAAACCCATGTTTGAAAGGCGCAAAATTCTTGAACAAATTGACAAAGAAATAATGGCTTCAAATTTCCAAATTTCTCCTTTTGTGAAAGTTCAGACTTGGCAAGAAGCTATAATTTTACAAAAAACATCAAGGTCTATGCTAGCCGAAGGCTTTATGCTCAAAAAGAAAACATCTCCCTATGAAGTTGGAAGAAAAAGAGGGAATTGGTGGAAATGGAAAATTGAGCCACTGACAATAGATGGAGTAGTCTTATATGCCCAAAAAGGTCATGGAAGACGAGCAAATCTGTATTCAGATTATACTCTTGCAGTTTGGGAAAATGATAAATTAGTTCCTTTTGCCAAAGCTTATTCTGGTCTTACCGATGCTGAGATAAAAGAAGTGGATCAATATGTAAAGAAAAACACTTTAGAAAGATTCGGACCTGTTCGTACTGTAAAGCCAGCTTTGGTTTTTGAAATCGCATTTGAAGGAATTCAGGAAAGTCCAAGGCATAAGTCTGGGATTGCATTGCGATTTCCAAGAATTCAAAGATGGAGAAAAGATAAACCAATAGAAGAAGCCAATAACTTGGAGGATCTAAAAGCTTTACTTTCAATTTATGGTGGATAAAAAACTTGCACCAGCCATTCAATATTTCAAATCCAAGAATTGGAAACCTTTTCCTTTTCAATTGGAAGCTTGGCAAGATTACCTTGCTGGTAAATCAGGGATTCTCAATGCTCCAACAGGCAGTGGAAAAACTTTTGCACTCTGGATGCCTGTGATTTTGGAATATATTCATAACAATCCAAATACTTGGAAAAAAGCCCAAAAAAATGGAATTCAGATTATTTGGGTGACTCCTTTACGCGCCTTGGCTCAAGATATTTCACTGGCCATGCAAGAAGTTTGTGATCAGATCGGATTAAAGTGGAAAGTTGAAGTTAGAAATGGAGATACAAGCAGCAAACAAAAAGAAGCTCAAAAAAGAAACCCTCCAGAATGTCTTGTAACTACACCTGAAACTTTGCATATCCTTTTGGCACAGAAAGACAACCGAAAGCTCTTCCAAGAATTGAAGGCCATAGTGATTGATGAATGGCATGAATTGATGGGGAATAAGCGTGGCGTTCAAATTCAACTTGCCCTCGCATACATCAAGAATTTAAAATCAGACCCAATCAAAATCTGGGGAATCTCAGCTACCATCGGCAATCTCGAAGAGGCACATAAGATTTTGTTAGGAGACCAATTTCCTGCTCATATTGTCAAAGCCTATATTGATAAAAAGATAGATATGCAAACCATTTATCCTGATGAATTGGAAAAATATCCCTGGTCAGGACATTTGGGTCTTCAGTTGGTGGATAAGGTTATTCCGATTATTGAAGAGAAAACTTCAGTTTTACTTTTTACCAATACACGTGCTCAAACCGAAATTTGGTATCAAAAGATCATGGAAAAAAGACCCGATTGGGCTGGTTGGGTAGCAATTCATCATGGTTCATTAGATCAATCTGTCAGAACTTGGGTGGAAGAGGCTTTACATTTAGGTAAATTAAAGTTAGTGGTATGCACTTCTAGTTTAGATTTGGGAGTTGATTTCAGGCCAGTAGAGACAGTTATACAAATTGGAAGTCCTAAAGGTGTCGCACGCTTCGTACAGAGAGCAGGTCGGGCAGGACATCAACCAGGGTTACCAAGTCAAATTTATTTTGTACCCACCAATTCCCTGGAACTCGTAGAGGCCGCAGCACTCAGAGATGCAGTTGAAACTGGAGAGATGGAAAGCATTCACTGTCCCACTTTGACCTTTGATGTTCTGATTCAGTTTTTGATCACCCTTGCAGTTGGCGAAGGATTCTATCCAAAAGACCTTCTTCCGATCATCAAGCGCACATATACTTTCGCAGAGATTACTGACGATGAATTCAATTGGATTCTTTCATTTATCACTCAAGGAGGTGAAAGTTTGCAGAGTTATGATGAATTCTCTAAAGTTGATATTTTGGAAAATGATTTTTACAAAGTAACAAACAAACGCACCGCAATGCGTCATCGCTTATCCATGGGAACGATTGTTTCCGATCCAATGCTAAAAATCAAACTTAGAAATGGCGCTTTTTTAGGAATGATTGAAGAATATTTTATTTCTAAACTTAAGCCTGGTGATCTATTCTTTTTTGCAGGGAGAGGATTGGAATTTATCAAAATCAAAGACCTTGTAGTTCAGGTTCAACTCGCTAAGAAAAAAACCAATAATGTTCCTGCTTACATGGGAGGTAGAATTTCTTTAACTTCTAAATTATCTAGTAAAATAAGGGAAATTTTGGAAAATGCTTCAAATGGAATTTATCCCTCGGAGGAAATTCATTTTATAGCCCCTCTCCTACTTTTGCAACAAAAACTCTCGGCGATTCCAGATAATCATACACTGTTGATTGAAAAAAATATTTCCAAAGAAGGTCATCACTTATTTTTCTATCCTTTTGAAGGAAGAATGATTCACGAGATTTTAGGTGCTTTAATTGCCTACAGAATTAGTGTGAGTTATCCAATTTCCTTAAGCATTGCTATGAATGATTATGGATTTGAACTGCTTTCAGATAGTCCTATTCCAATTGAAGATATTCTTGAAGAAGATTTATTTACCATGAAAGGCTTGGTTGATGACATCACCACCTGCATCAATGAAAGTGAGATGGCAAAACGTAAATTCCGAGATGTAGCGACCATTGCTGGCTTGGTTTTCCAGGGATTTCCTGGCAAACCTTTGAAATTCAAACACCTTCAATCGACTTCTGGAATTCTTTATGGAGTTTTTGAAGAATATGATGCTGACAATTTACTTTTGAAACAAGCACATCGGGAGGTTTTGGAAATGCAGATGGAAAAGAACAAGATCATTTCAGCGATTCAAAAGATCAATAAGCAAAAGATTATAGTCAAGAATCCAGGCCAGTTCACACCATTTTCTTTTCCTATTATGGTAGATAGACTAAGAGCCTCACTTTCTTCGGAATCTTTAGAAGATAGAATTGCAAAAATGAAGGCTAATTTGATTTCATAAAAATAAAATTATCGCAGTGTTTTAAATAAAAATCGATAATTAGAAATTATCTTTAGCAGTTATTTTATAAGCTTTACGATAATGTTTTCAAAATCCCCTCCTTCTATCCATTTTATCGGTTCATTTTTGGTTTTCTTATGTTTACTCTTCATAAGTTCAGTAAATCAAGTTTTTTCAAAACAACAAGAAATTCATAAAATCAAAGCTGACAGTCTCTTCAAGCTATATAATCAAGTCGATTCAGACACGGATAAACTGTATATACTATCAGAATTGGTTCAAGAAATTCATTATTCTGACACAGCACTCAAATATTATCAAGAGGCAATTGAACTTTCAAAGCTGTTGGGAAATAAACATCTTGAAGCCCAAAACATCAATAGGTTAGGTGTGTACTATCGCAATATGAACTTGCAAGAAGAAGCACTTCAGCTTTACGAGGAAGCTTTGGAGCTAAGTCTTGAGTCAGGTGATCAAACACAAATTGGTCATTCCTTAAATAATATTGGTCAGATGTATTATTACAAGGAGTATTTCGATGAAGCCCTTAGCTACTACTTACAAGCAAGAAAATATTTTGAAGAGGTCAATGATAAAAATGGCCTAGGCTACAATTTCACTGGAATGAGTTTGGTTCTTGGAGAACTTGGAAGGTATAAAGAGGCGGTAGATTTGATTGATAAAGCGATCTTGATCAGAGAAGAGTTAGGGGAATTGAGGCAAGTCATGGTTTCCAAATTCAATAGAGCTGACCTATTGCTAGATCTTGGAATATATGATGAAGCAGAAAAGGACATTTGGAAACTCTATGAATATGGTGTTGCCAATGATTACATTCGAGCCATCAATGCACTCTCCAAATTGGTTGAGCTTAAGGTGAAAATAGGCGAAAAAGAAGAAGCTATTAAATATGCCGAGCTTGCCCAAAAACTCCATGAAGAAAAGCCTTTTTCTGAGTCTATGATTGAGATTTATCAAATGATGAATCAAGTTTATTTCAATCTTGGTGACTTAGAAATGTCAAAGAAGTATCAAAATTTACTTCAAGCAGAAAGAAATATCATTAAAAATGAAAAAACGAAAGTTTATCTTGCGGGATTAACGATCAAAAATCAAAAAGAACAAATTGATTTTTTGAACAGAGAGAAGGCGTTGATCAAGGAAAATGAAAAATTCAAGCTTTATCTAACTGCAGGCTTGATCATTTCTTTGCTTGTTATAAGTATTGCCTACCTTTTGGTATATAGAGCATTGAAAAGAGAAAAAGTCAATCTCAAACTCTTATCGCAGCAAAAGGAAGAAATTGAACTTCATCAGCAAGAATTACAAAGGCTAAATCATGTAAAAGATAAGATCTTTTCAATCCTCGCCCATGATCTCAAAGGGCCCTTGAACTCTTTAAGTGGCTTGATCAAATTAATTCAAGAGGATGGATTGACCAAGGAAGAGTTTGAGTCCTATATTCCTATCATTGCAGAAAATCTAGGAAGTAATAATATTCTTCTTGAAAACATTCTGGTGTGGTCTAGAAGTCAAATGAAAGGTTTAGAAGTAGTCAATACAGAAATTGACATTCAAGCTTTGGTTCAAAAAAACATAGAATATCTCTATCATTCAGGATATTACAAGGGACAAGTGATGATCAATGACATCACACCTAAAACTATGGCTAGCGCTGATAAAAACATGCTAGACATTATCATCAGAAACCTCCTATCGAATGCCCTTAAATTCACGAAAAAAAATGATCAAGTGATCATCAGTTCATCTATTAAAGGAACAAATTTAGTAATCAAAATCAGTGACGAAGGAGTTGGAATTTTGAGAAAAAATCTTGAAAAACTCTTTGGAAACGAGTTTTTTTCAACGCCTGGTACACACCAAGAAAGAGGAACAGGGATAGGGCTGATATTGACCAAAGAGCTTGTTCAAATTAATAAAGGGACCATTTGGGTAGAAAGTGAGTACGGAGCAGGTTCGACTTTTTATTTTGAGATTCCTCGTGCTTAGTTCGCTCTCCAAAAGAATGGAGTAAAGACAATTAAAATTGTAAATAATTCTAACCTTCCGAGCAGCATCAAAAAGCTAAGGAAAATTTTTGCTCCTGGTCCGAAGAAAGCAAAATTATCTACAGGACCAACTGAGCCAATTCCTGGCCCAACATTTCCTAAACTTGTAGCAACAGCACCAAAAGAAGTCAAAATATCATAGCCCATTAGGGTTAAGATGATGGATCCTATTACAAAAATCATCAAATAGATAAGAAGGAAATTCATAATATGAGTGATGATTTTTCCCGTCACTCGGTCACCGTTTATTTTTAAAGGTACTACAGCTCTAGGATGAACTATCCTTTTGAATTCCAACCAAGTATTTTTTACAAAAGTCAAATGTCTGACAAATTTGATTCCACCAGACGTAGAACCTGCTGATCCACCTAAAAAGAGCATCATAAAGAAAATTAAAGTTAATCCATCATGATACGCTGTATAATCAGCAGTGATATATCCTGTCGTAGTAATTAATGAAACTATCTGAAATAGACCATCTCTAAAAGACTTTTCAAATTCCTGATCACTGTAATGATATATAGGGAAAGCAAAGCAAATCGCTAAAAAGATAATTGTCAAAGTATAGGTTTTGAATTCATCTGATCTAAAAACGCGATCGAATTTTCCAATTAGTCCAAAATAGATAATGGTAAAGTTTGTTCCTGCTAAAAACATAAAAATAATGGCTACATATTGAATAAATGCAGAATCATAAAATGCCATACTTGCATTTTTTGTGGAAAATCCTCCAGTTGCTATGGTCGTCAGCGCATGATTTATGGCATCAAAAACTGTCATTCCTCCAACATAATAAAGAATTCCTACTAATACAGTTAAACCCATATAAACAAACCAAAGCCTCTTGGCCGTTTCTCGAATTCTAGGATGCAATTTATCAGATGTTGGTCCAGGAGATTCTGCTACGAATAATTCAATCCCACCAATTCCTAAAAGCGGCAAAATCGCAACAGTCAAAACAATAATTCCTAAGCCTCCTATCCACTGCGTCATACTTCTCCAGAAAAGTATACCCTTTGGAGTGGCTTCAATATCATTCAGAATCGTAGCTCCCGTAGTGGTCAAGCCCGAGACAGTTTCAAAAATAGCATCAGGTATCGAAGAAATAGATCCACTTAAAATATAAGGCAGCATCCCGAAAATTGACATAAAAAGCCAGCTTAAGGAAACAATTAGATAACCTTCTCTTTTCCTAATATTTTGATCCTGCTTTGAAAATGAAAAATAAAGCGTCGCTCCTACCGATAAGGAAATAAATGCAGATGCCAATAAAGCTACTTCATCGTTACTTTCAAAATAAAAAGAAAAACCTACACCTGGCAGCATTAGTAATGCCAATAACATCAACAATGCTCCTAATATTTTCCCTATCGCTTTAAAGTGAATCATTGCCTAGTGAAATAACTTTTCTAAGGATGATTTGGCATTTGGCAGAGCAAAAACGATTGCTTTATCATCAATTTGTAATGTAAAGTCTCCATCTGGAATATAAACTTGATTACCTCTTATGACTCCTGCTACAATGGCCGTTTCCGGGAAATGCAAGTCTTTTAAAGACTTTCTTGTAACCCTATTATTTTTAGTGATGACATACTGAATAAATTCAGCATCTACACCATAGATACCAGATACAGCTTCCACATTTCCTTTTCTTAAAAATCTGGTGATTTGGTTTGCTGCAACTAGCTTTTTGTTAATTAATGAATCTACCCCAATACTGTGAGAAATGTGAATGTATTCTCTGGTATCTACATGAGCTATGGTTTTATAAACACCATGATTTTTAGCTGTCAAACTTGTAATGATGTTTGTTTCTGAAGATTCAGTTACAGAAATAAAAGCTTCCATTTCTTCCAATCCCTCTTCAATCAATAGATCAATATTTTTATAGTCTCCATTGATAACCAACGTATTATCCAATCTTTCTGAAAGCCATTTACAGCGTTCTTTATCTTTGTGAACTAGAGTTACTCGATAATCATTTTCTAGTTTCAATGCAGTTGCATAAGCCATGTCATCTCCACCAATGATCATCACATTCTTGATTGTAACTTTCTTTTGACCAAGAAGCTCCAAAATGGATTCTACTGCTTTCTTATTTGAAATGAAAAATACATGATCGTTATTTCTGATGATTGTATTTCCTCTCGGAATGATCGTAATCTGATCTCGAACAATGGCAATAATTCTGATATCCTTAAAAATCAAGTCTTGACTCATTTCTGAAATTGCCCTGTTGACAAGAGAACTGTATTGGTCTAAAGTAATCCCAACTACATTTAATTTACCCTCCTCAAACTCAAAAACATCAGTAAACGAAGAGTTTTGTAGCATTCTTTTGATCTCCGTGCTACAAAGCATCGTCGGTGAGATAATGTTGTCAATGCCGATTTGATTGAAGTACACTTCGTGATCAGGTGTCAGGTAGTCATGAGTTCTCACTCTCGCAATCACTCTTTTTGCACCAAGTTGCTTTGCTAAAGCGGCTGTAACAATATTGGTTTTTTCGGAGGTAGTAACTGCCATGACCATGTGAGCTTCATTGACACCTGCTGTCTGTAGAATCTCAAGAGAAGTAGCATCTCCTACAATGGTCAAAACATCTAAATGTGAGGAAACATTATCTAGGACATCTTTATCTGTATCGATCATCACGATATCCTTATTATCAAAACTCAATCGCTCAGCAAGATGGTAACCCATATCTCCTGCCCCTGCAATGACTATTTTCATTCCCATAAGGGTGAATTAAAATTGATTATAGTGTAAATGTAAAAACTTAGAATGAATTTAATTACAAAAATTACTGATATATCTATCAACTGCATTGCTCCCTAGTCTTTTGCTTTCTTTCCAATCTTCACAAGCCTCCATTTTCTTATTTGCTTGATAATTACTAATTCCTCGATTTGTCAAAATATCAGAATTATCCGGACTGAGTTTCAAAGCATAAGTGTAATCTACTATTGCATTTTCAAACTGTTTTGTTTTCAGATGACAATTACCTCTATTAAAATGATAGGCCCAAACAATTGGAAAATCTTCTCCATTGATTTTACTATAAGCTATGGCTGAAGAATAGGCTTTTATCGCCTTTTCAAATTCCTTTTGCTCTTGATAAATATTTCCTAAATAATAGGCCAATTCATCATCTTCTTCAAAAATATCAAGAGCATAATTCAATGCTTCGATCAACTTATCTGTTTTTTGCGGAATATTTCTAATTGCATTGTAGTAATTGACATAGGCTGGGTGAAAAGTAGGATCTTTTTCAAATACTGTCTCTAAAATTTTAGCGGCACTTTCGTATTTTCCTGAGGAAATCATATCCTCTGCGGTTTTTGTAACCACTATGGAATTATTTCGCTCCTCTGCGTCCAATTCATATATTTCTTGTCCAATAACCCAAAAGGAACTGAAAAAGAGAAAAGTGAAAAATATATATTTCATAAGCTATTTTTTTCACAAGAAATGAATTTTCCACTTATTCCAAAAGCTTTTTTCCTTCTTCCTCAGGAAGATCCTCTATTTCTCTCAATTTTCTTTGTATCACTCTCGTCCTTGTTCCTACTAAAATATCTAAATCTGTACTGGCCTCAGAGATTTTTTTCTGTGCTTTACTGATCAAATCTCCAAACTTGGCGAACTCTGTTTTTACAGCTCCCAAAACCTTCCAAACTTCACTGCTACGTTGTTGAATCGCTAATGTCTTGAATCCCATTTGCAAACTATTCAACATTGCTGCTAATGTTGTTGGACCAACAAGAATTATTTTATAATCTCTTTGCAACTGCTGAGCTAAATCTCCATCGCGGATGACCTCAGCATAGAGACTTTCCATAGGAAGAAAAAGTATTGCGAAATCTGTAGTAAAAGGAGGAATAATGTATTTATTGCTGATATCTTGGGCTGACTTTTTAATTGCTTTGAAGAGTTCAATTTTTGCTGCTTCTACAAGCGCCTTTTCTCCTAAGTCATAAGCATCCAACAACCTATAGTAAGTCTCTTGCGGGAATTTTGCATCTATAGGAAGATAAACAGGACCTTCTTGACCATTTCCAGGCATTTTGATTGCAAACTCAACCCTCTCAGAATTTCCTTTTTTGACTTGAACATTGTACTCAAATTGATCAGGAGCTAAGACATTTTCCAAAATGGCTTGCAATTGATACTCACCTAGGACTCCTCGGGTTTTGACATTGTTTAGCACCCGTTTCAAATCGCCAACTCCCGTAGCCAAAGTTTGCATTTCACCTAACCCTTTTTGCACAGCAAGAAGTTGATTACTAACTAATTCAAAAGATTGACCTAACCTTGTTTCTAAAGTTTTTTGAAGCTTTTCATCAACAGTCTCACGCATTTTCTCCAATCGCTCCTCTGTTGACTGTAGCATCCGTTCTTGCTTGTTGATCAAATCTTGAAATTTCTCTCTCTGTAGCTCGTTAAATTCCTTGACATTTTCTCTAAAGAGTACACCAAAGTCCTTCAATACAGCAGATTGCTCTTTAGAATTTGATCTTAATGAATCGAAAACTAAACCAAACTGATGCATCAAACCATTACTAATCTCAGATCGATTAGAGGCCATTTGTTGATTGATTTCTCTTCTGAGTTCTTGAAATTCTAGCTTATTTCCTGAATCAGTATGACTCTTCTGGTGTAACTTGTAAATCAAATAAATAAGCAGAAGAGTTTGAAGAAGTAAAATGAGATAAATCGGATTTTCTAAAAGCATGACTGTAATATTTTGGAGGTGAAAAGTAATCTATATCAGACTGAATGCCTAGAAATGATAAATATTCTAAGACAGTCTCTGTCGGCATTTCTTCCATAGGAACATGACCTACGCTATCGAATACTTTGAATTTTGAGCCAGGAATTGCTGCTGCTAATCTTTCTCCATTAGCCAAAGGAATCCAATTATCCTCTCGACCCCAAATAATCAAAACAGGCATATCGATTTTTTCAAAATCAATTCTTAACGGTCTTTTATTTGTCAATCTTTCTAAGGTTGCTCTTCTATTTCCTTCCCTTCTCATCAATTCATAATAGCGCGTGAGATTTCCATCCTCGATTTTTTTAGAATCATAATACACTTGATTCATATTCATTTTGAAAAGAAATTTTGGAGTGCACTTGAGAAGTATTTTTGAGAAAATAGGATGACTTGCTAACTGAAAAATGGGGGCTTTTGATGAATTAGAACTTTTAGTTTTTGTTTTCGATGCCGCAGGGTTTGGAGCGCCTGAGGAATTTATCAAATTCAAAGTAAGAATACGATCAGAATTAACTGATGCCATTCTCAGTGCTACGGCTCCCCCCATCGAATTCCCTGCTATGTGAAATTTATCCACCCCTAAGTGATCTGCTAAGGTAAAAAGCAAGTCCGCATATGCTTCTACTCCATACCGCTGCTGCACATCGGGACCGGTCAACCCATGACCTGGCAAATCCATGCTAATAGTCATAAAATAAGGTGACAATTCATTCACCCATTCTTCCCAAGTATGTAAAGAAGAAAAACTCCCATGAATCAGAAATATAGGTTCACCCTCTCCTCTTACATTGACATGCATATTTATCCCATCCACATTGATAAAGTAAGAGGATTCGTTAGCATATTTTTCTATTAAAATTTCAGGATTTATATCACTTCTATAACTCAGAGATAATGAGAGTCCAAGAATAATAAGGAGAACCAAAAGTAATTTTAAAATAAAGACAAGGACTTTTTTCATTTTGAAGAATGGTTTCCACAAGTTTACAAAAATTAAAAATTAATTTTAACTTGACACCTTGCTAGTCAACAGAAATTCATTTCAACAGATAACATATGAAAAGAAATTTACCTTTGTTAATATTCTTACTCTTAATTTTTTCTGCATGCGAGCCTAATAATTCTCAAGAAGAAGTTCAGACGCTTCAACTTACTTTAGAAGAAGCTAATAGATTGGCTGAATTACCACTTCATTGTATGCAAGTAGAATATCCGAATAAATTGAATCAAACTTTGGCTTCAGAAACATATCTTAAAGGTCCCAAATCACTTCATCCCGCATTTTACGGCTGCTTTGACTGGCATTCAAGTGTTCATGGGCATTGGATGTTAGTAAGTTTACTCAGACAGTTTCCTGAGCTAGAGAAGAAAGAGGAAATCAAGAAAATGCTGCTAGAAAATATCAGTTACTCGAATATCTTAGCGGAGGTCAATTACTTTTTCCAACCTCAAAATTCAAGTTTTGAGAGAACTTACGGCTGGGCCTGGGTACTCAAATTGGCTGAAGAACTCTATCTCTGGGATGACCCTGTAGCAAAAGAATTAGAAAAGAACCTTCAGCCTTTGACAGATTTAATGGTAAAGAAATACTTAGATTTTCTACCTAAGTTAAATTACCCAATTCGAGTAGGCGAACATAGTAATATAGCTTTTGGGATGTCATTGGCATTTGACTATGCAGAGACAGTCAACGAAAAGGAACTTTCAGAAATGATTCGCCAACGGTCAAAAGATTGGTTTATGAATGATGTGGATTGCCCGTTGAATTGGGAACCTAGTGGATATGATTTTCTTTCCCCGTGTTTTCAGGAGTTGGATATCATGAGAAAAGTGCTTGAAAAAGAGGAGTTTGATTTATGGATTACTGAGTTTATGCCCGAATTGAAAAATAAAGACTTTGAATTAAAACCTGGAGAAGTCAGTGACCGAACAGATGGTAAATTGGTTCATTTGGATGGATTGAATTTTAGTCGAGCTTGGTGTATTTATGGTTTAGCAAGGGCCTATCCTTATCAATATGGTCATCTGAATACGATAGCAAATGCTCATATTTCTTATTCTCTTCCCTCAATTGTAGATGACAATTACGAAGGAACACATTGGTTGGGCAGTTTTGCCGTCTATGCTTTACAGCAAGGTAGCAAATGACTTGGAGGAAATACATTGGGCCAGGACCATTGGTCGCAGCCGCATTTATTGGTCCAGGAACAGTTACTGTTTGTACCCTTGCAGGTGTAACTTTTGGATATGAACTCCTATGGGCTTTGGCGCTATCCATTGTAGCTACTGTAGTTTTGCAGGAAATGGCAGCTAGAATTGGGCTTCTTACACAAAAAGGACTCGCCGCAGTGATTTCTGAATATCTTCAAAAAGGAATTGCTCGATATTTTTCTATTGCGTTAGTCTTGATGGCCATAGTCATCGGAAATGCAGCTTATGAAGCTGGAAACATATCTGGAGGTGCTCTAGGAGCAGAACTCTTCTTTCATCTCCCAAATTTGAATATTGGTCAATTCAAAATCAGTTTGATGAATTTTCTAATTGGTTCCATTGCTTTATTGCTCCTACTCACAGGAAATTTCAAAACAATTACCAATTACCTGACAGTGCTTGTCATTTTGATGAGTTTAGCCTTTTTAATCACAGCTATTTTACTGAATCCTAATTTATATGAATTGTTAAGTGGTTTTGTACCAAGGGTTTCTTCTGCAAATATTCTTAATATCATAGCCTTGATTGGAACCACAGTTGTCCCTTACAACTTATTTCTTCATTCGACATTGGTCGGTAAGAAGTGGAATAAACCAACTGATATCAAATACATCAGATTTGATACTGTCGTATCAGTAGTAGTTGGTGGATTAGTTTCTATGGCAATTGTAGTAACTGCATCTTCTGGGAAAATTCTTAGTATAGAATCCGCAGCCGATTTGGCTGTTGGGCTAGAAACACTCTTGGGGAGTTATGCTAAATATTTTATGGCTTTTGGTTTATTTTCAGCAGGAGTTACGTCAGCTATTACAGCACCTTTGGCAGGGGCTATGGTGATTTGTGGCTGTTTTGGTTGGTCCACAGAAATCCAAAGCGCTGCAATGCGACTTAGCATTTTGATCATTTTGGGTTTGGGTCTTGTTTTTTCATCTCTGGGAATCAAACCCATCGAATTGATTTCATGGGCACAGATTTCCAATGGAATTCTCCTGCCACTCTTAAGTGCCTATATTCTTTGGCTAGTCAATAAAAAATCTGTAATGAAAGACCATGTCAATACCTTATCGATGAATATTCTTGGAGGTGTGATCTGGTTAATCACTTTGACATTAGGAGTTTGGAGTATCTATAAGGTTATATTTATGGGTTGATTTGAGTTTTTTGGTGACAGCAGTTCAATAAACCCATTGATGATAATTAATGCAAAATCAAATTTGATTTATATATGAATATCTCTATATTGTCTTGTACTCATTAAATATATACAGATGAATTTAGATCGATTTTTACACTTTAGATCCAACCTTATCCTGTTGGGAAATTCTTTTCAAAAACTATCCAAATTATTCGCGCTAGTCTTCTTGTTAACCTTTTCGTTTCATTCGGTATTTGCCCAAGAATCAAAAGGAATTTTGATCTCTAATGTAAATATTTTCGATGGAAAAAGTAAAAACTTACTCTTAGCAAAAAATGTATTCATAGAAGGAAATAGAATTTCAAAAATTTCAAGTGATCCAATCGAAGTTGGAGAAACGGTTATTTTGATAGATGGAAATGGGAAAACGCTCATTCCAGGTCTTATTGATGTGCATGTCCACATGGTTTTTGGTTCATTGTCTATTCCGCAGATGGCATCACCTGACTTAAGCGAAGAAACAATTTTTAACAATGTTTCTTTACAATCCAAGAATATGCTACTTCGTGGTTTCACATCAGTTAGAGATGCAGGAGGTCCAATTTTCCCCTTAAAACAGGCTATTGATGAAGGAAAAATTCCTGGCCCTAGAATTTGGCCATCAGGAGCTACAATCAGCCAAACCTCAGGTCATGGAGACATGCGATTGCCGGGAGAAAAATCAAGTAGGTTTTTTGGTCCAATTTCCCGAGCAGAATCATCAAACGTGCCCCAGTTTTAGAGGGTCAACAATTGATTTGGCCAATGGCAAAAAAGTTGAAAATGAAAGTTGCCTGGGGAACTGATTTCCTTTTCGAGCCTTCACTGATGGACACTCAAAATGATTATATTGTTATGTTGCAAAAGTGGTTTACTCCATTTGAAATCTTAAAAATGGTAACACATGATAACGCACAATTATTAGCATTATCGGGATTAAGAAGTCCCTATCAAGGAAAATTAGGGGTAATTGAAGAAGGCGCACTAGCTGATATGGTTTTGATCGATGGAACCCCCCTTGAGGACATTGAAATTATAGCGCAATATCAAGATAAGTTTACTGTGATTATTAAAGATGGTAAGATCATTAAAAATGATTTAGAATAATTCATTGATCGCTGATTAACGATCTTTTATATGAGGATATTTCCGTTAAAATATTTCTTAAGACTTATCAAAACAATTTCCTTAGATTCAAGATTCTAAGCTTACAAATTATCAATAAAAAGAACTTTAAAACCACAACAAAAGATGAAACCCATTAAGAAAGAAGATATTAGCCAAGATGTATTTGACATTTATGATGAGTATGTTCATAGTAAAATTGATAGAAGACAGTTTGTAGAAAGGCTTTCTTTATATACTGCAGGAGGTTTTACAGTTTCTGCTTTGATGAATTTTTTGATGCCAAATTACGTGGAGGCAAAAAGATTCCATCTTGAGGATAAGCGTTTTGATGCGGAGTATATCACATACAATTCTCCAAAAGGAGCTGGAGAAATGAAAGCTTTGCTTACCAAACCAGCTGGAATGACAGGGAAATTACCAGGAATTGTCGTAGTTCATGAAAACAGAGGATTGAACCCATACATAGAAGATGTAGCCCATCAGTGCGCTTTAGATGGCTTTATTGCAATTGCTCCAGATGCTTTGACGCCTTTTGGTGGTTACCCAGGCACAGATGAGGAAGGAAGAACTATGCAAGCAAAGAGAACCAGAGACGAGATGTTGGAAGATTTCATTGCAGCTTATGAAACCTTGAAAAATCATCCGGACTGTGATGGAAATATTGGAGTAGTTGGGTTTTGCTTTGGTGGCTGGATATCCAATATGATGGCTGTTCGTGTTCCTGGACTCAAAGCAGCCGTTCCCTATTATGGAGGGCAGCCAACAGCAGAAGAAGTCCCTGCGATTAGTGCTCCTTTGCAAATCCACTTTGCTGAATTAGATACACGGGTAAATGCAGGCTGGGAAGCTTATAAAGCAGCATTAGACGCCAATGGTAAATCTTATGAAGTACACTTTTACGAAGGATTAAATCATGGTTTCCACAACCACTCTACCCCAAGATATGATGAAGCAGGAGCAAAATTGGCTTGGGAAAGAACAGTGAAATTTTTCAGAGAAAAGCTAGTGTAGAGATTGGAAAATTTAATAAAGAATATATTTTATCTAGAGGCTATTCTTCTTCCTATCAAAACCAAGTGGTGAATGGTATCAAATTATTTTTTCAAAACAGAAGTGGTATCAAATTCAATCCAGAAATAGTCTATAGGCCAAAAAGAGAGAAATTATTGCCCAATGTGTTGAGTAAAGAGGAAATTAAAAGCATATTAGATAGCCATCAGAATCTTAAACACAGGGCGATGCTTTGTCTCATATATTCCTGTGGACTTCGAAGGGGTGAGTTATTGAATTTAAAAATAATGGATATCGATAGTAAGAGAAATATTTTAATTATTAGGTGCACCAAAGGGTTAGATCAAATTAAAAGTCCTTTAGATGGATTGGATATTTAGAAATTAGTTTTATGTTTAGATAATTGAAAAATATACGCAACAGTTGCGCATTCCATGCCATATGGAACAAAAAGCGCAATGGTTGCGTGAAGAAAACCGTTGTGGTGCATTAAAAAACAAAGAACATGGGATATAGAAACAAAACATATATAGTCTTTGACGGAGACAATGATATTTGGGCTTATCGGTTTATGAAAGGTTGGAAAGCCAATAAGAATATTGATTTTGACTTTCATGATGCCCATGACATAAATAGATTGACAAGCATTGCTCGAAGCGAACAGTATATAAAGGGAAAGCTTAAGGAAAGATTTAAAAGTGCTAAACAAATTATAGTTCTTATAGGTGACAGCACCAAAAACCTTTATCGATATATACGTTGGGAATTAGAAGTTGCACAAGGATTGGATTTACCAATAATCGCTGTAAATCTTAACAATTTTAGAGCTCAAGATAATGACAGAGTACCGCCAATTATCAGAGACGAGTACGTGGTTCATATTCCGTTTAAATTAGCAATTATCAAATATGCTTTAGACAATTTTCCTGCTGAATTCAAAAGTCGAAAAGCTACGGACACAGGCCCTAGAGTTTATTCAGAAAGCATTTATAAAAACCTTGGTCTTTAATGGAAGCTCATAAAATAAAATATCCTGCACTTTTTACGAGTTCCGACAACTACTCCATAAAGGCTCAAGATAATTTCAAAAATCTAAACAAGTGGACTCTTGTTGCTCTTGTAGTGGCAACAGTACTTACCTCATTAACTCAAGAAAATTGGGCAATTTGGACATCAACAGCCCTAATCCTCGTTTCTGCTATTCTGAGTACACTAATGTTGGTATTGAAATTTGAGAAAGGATGGTATGAAGGACGCGCTGTTGCTGAAAGCATAAAAACATTGTGTTGGAAGTTTATGACAGGTGCAAGGCCATTTTCAATTGACCTAAACGAAACAAAAGCCCAAAATCTCCTGATTGAAAATTTCAAAAAAGTAATAGGCCATAGAAAGGACTTTTTCACTCTCATAGGTAGTGATTTTGCAGAAAATGAGCAATTACCAGTTGAACTTATGAATATTCGTAAACTGTCAAAAGATGAACGAATTAGTATTTACAAAACAGAACGACTTGAAAAACAAAAAAAATGGTACACAGATAAGACAACGGAAAATAAAAAATGGACCAAAATCAGTTTTGCTGTAATCATATTAGCACAAGTATTGGCTGTAATCTCATTAATCCTGAAAATAAAGTTTGAATTTGAGTTTTCAATAGCACCAATTTTAGTAACAATATCAACTGCCTTTATCGCTTGGCTTCAACTAAGAAGATATCAAGAATTGAGTCAATCTTACTTGATAACTGCAACAGAGTTAAGTCTAATAAAGTCAAAAATTAACCAAGTGGACACCGAAAGTGACTTTTCGGAATTTGTAGACGACTCTGAAACAGCTATATCAAGAGAGCATACTTTGTGGCTAGCAAGACGAGATAATATTGAACTATTTAAATAAAATGAGAGTAGAATTTCTAGGACACGGACTTCATAAAGACCATACCAACACGGTTGGTCATTATATGATTGACTCCTTTAAAAATGACGACTACTACTCTTTTGTTGGCTTCTCTGCATTTACGAAAATGTCAGGAATTAACCGAATTAAGGAAGAACTACTTGAAGCTTCTAAAAAATTTCAGTCGTTAAAGTTCTACCTAGGAATTGTCAGAAAAGGTACTTCAAGAGAAGCTCTTCAATTTTTAATCGACAACAATATTGAAACTTGGATTTTCTGTACAGAAGACCAAATAATGTTTCACCCAAAAATTTATTTTTTTCAAGGCAAACACAATTACCGCTTTATTACAGGCTCTTCCAACTTGACAAGTTTTGGACTCTTTGAAAATATAGAAGCTTCTACCTTTTTTGAGTTTTCTAAGACTAATCAGCAAGGGAAAAAACTAGTCAGACAATTTGAAGAATATTTCGAGCCAATTCTGAACGGTACAGATAACAACGTACAGAAACTCACACAAGAAGTTTTAAAAGACTTGGAAGATTCAGGCTTTATATGGCCCGAATCAAAAACAAATGCTGAATATGAATTTGTAAAGTCAAATAAAAAAGCCTTTGCTAAAAGAAAGAAATCTAAGTTTGATAAAGGCTCATTAGGTAAAATTGAATCAAAACCGCCCTCAAACAATAATGATTCTGACTATATACCTGTGATAACACAGGATTACTTAAACTCTTGGCCTGATTTTTTTGAGCTATTTAAGGAGTTCAAAAAAGAGAATAAGGACAAAGGAGATAAATATAGTGTGGTCGTTCCAAGAGATTATAAAAATCCGTCCTTATATAATTGGTACTTAAAACAAAAGATTTACTTCAAAAATAAAACTCTACCACCTGAACACGAAGAACTACTCAAAAAAGAACATTTCTATTTCGGTGATGCTCATAAACTATGGCAAGAATGGAAAGACAGCACTAAACTAAAGTTGCTACAAGAAGCGGTTGACGAAGGCGAAAATATTGGACTTAGTCAGCGATACGAGTATAAAGGTGTCCGACTTGGAACTTGGATTCAAGGAATTAAAAAAGCCAATAAATCAGGCAAGAAATTAGACGTGATGGAGAAAATCAATGAGATTTTCGATTTATCTTCTAAAAGCCGGACTCCAGTTGACACAGCGAATAGGTTTATAAATGACCTTCTAGAAGCTGAAAACCCTGAAAAAGCTTCTTTTCAAAATAGATTCAATCACTCAATAAGAGATAGAATTGACGAGCTACCAGACGAAGTACAACAAGACATAGTTGATGTTTGGTTTCTAGTTTTTGAAGAAGAACGCCCGCTTGGACGTATTAGGACAAGACAAAAAGACCGAACTGACGAATGGAAAGCTTTTAGATACAACAATGCTATAAACCCAGAAGGTGTTTGGTTTTCAACATACTCAGCTATGGGAGATTTATACAGTTGGGTAAGACAAAAAAGAGAAGTGAAGTCTAGAATGGACTTGGTAAAAAAGAACTTTAACGAACAAGAAAAAAGTGAACTACGGAGAGAAGGATTTCCGATTTGAAAATAATAACGCACCACAATCGAGTAGACGGCCGTGAGCCATAAGCTCACGGTGCGCCTCTCACACCACCGTACGTACGGGTCTCCCCGAATCAAGTTCGGGGCAGGCTGTATACGGCGGTTCACTGGATTGTAGGTTGCGATTTGAGGTAATAAGAAAGCATGGATTCATAACCTTTTCTTCTTAGTCGTGACAAAGTTATCGTAGTGATCAGAATCGGACTCTGGGCAACAGCCCATCCCCCTTTCCTGGTTCTACTCCATGCATATGCATGGTCTTGGTCCACTCCCAATCTGATCAGGTTTTTACGTTTCCGCTCGGGTTTCTTCTCCCGATAGCTATCGGGACCAAATACAGTATCGAAGTCGGTTTCTCAGCCACTCGTCGAGTGATTTCAGCTTTGCGGAGATACTGGCAAGACGGTAATTGTTTACCCATCCCCGCCATACCTCTGCCATCTTTTTGAGTCTTTCCTCAAAACTGTAGGGTTTGGTTTTCTTGGTGATCTGCTTGAGCTTACGTTTCAGTGAGTCCCAGCTGTTTTTCTTCACCACCAACTGATATTTTCCTTTGACTCCTTTTTGGTAGGTTGGAACAAATGCATGACCCAACATTTCAAAATTGGACGGTCTTCGGATGCCGCTTTTCTCCCTGTTTATGGGAAGTCTGAGTTTTTCCTTTAGAAAAAGGTAGATCTCGTTACCCACTTTTTCTGGCTTCCTTCTTTGACTTGGTGTAAATGCTGAAATCATCTGCATATCGGACGTATTTCAGGTTTCTCCGTTCCAGTTCCTTGTCCAATAAGTCCAGAAGGATGTTGGACAGTAGTGGGCTGAGTGGCGATCCTTGCGGAACGCCTTTTCTACGCCTGTGCAGTTTTCCGTTGATCTGGATTGGTGCACGCAGCCACTTTCTGATAAGCCTTAGGGTAGTCGGACATTTTACCCGTTGGTAGATCAATTGAAGTAGAACCGAGTGGTCAACCTCGTCAAAGAATCCCTTAAGGTCGATGTCCACAATATCCTGATAGCCATCATTGATGTTTTTCAGGGCTTGTGTTACCGCCTTATGGATGTTCTTTTCGGGACGGAAGCCGTAGCTGTGTTCCTCGAACGTAAGTTCGTATTTAGTCATCAGCACTTGGCTTAACGCCTGTTGGAGCCATCTGTCCACTACTGTGGGAACTCCGAGCAATCTTGTCTTTCCGTTACTCTTGGGTATCTCGACCCCTTTGATAGGTTTGGGTACATAACTGTGGTTGAGGATGGATGTGGCAATCCTATCCCTGTTGCTTTCCAGAAAGGAAAGCAGTTCGGTGACCTTCATGCCGTCCACCCCTGCCGAACCCTTGTTCCGCACCACCTGTCGGTATGCTTTGTAAAGGTTCTTACGGTTGAGTACTTTTTCTATCATAGCTTAATCTGTTAACCCTGTCCGCTTAAGATAAGGCTACCCCAAAAGTTGCTCCTTATCGAATTTGGACGTAATCCAATGTTCAGTCCTTCGCTGCCCAGTGAGACCTCTGTAGCTCTTACAGCTCGTTACCGGCAACTACTACGACCTCGGCTGACTTCTCTTAGGTGTTCCCGACACCCAGAGACCTCCCTCGGTAAGATGAATATCCTTGTGTCTATCCCTGCCATATCTACTACTTTGGTACTTCCTTCCTTGTGGAAGGTTGGGACTTCGGTGTGCTGTGTCACCTCATCCGACCTCATAGCCTCCGTATATGGTTTCTGTTCGTCAGTACAGACACCGCAGTCTGGCTTACTTCACTGCATGCCTCACGGCAAACCAGCTTGCCACTTGCTTGGCTTCGGGACGTTACCCCCGCGCTTAAGGGACTCTCACCCGTTGGAACGGTCAACTTTTTGACCTATATTCACCATTCAAGGCACACACATTGTATAAGCGTAATGCGGGCTGAGTAGGTGAAATTGAGCATTTTTGCTCCTAAGAAACTTTGCGGTAGTCGGACAGTGAATCGCTCCGAAAACCCGCACTTCGCTTATACTTGACCGTTAGTGAAAATGCTAAAAACAAAGTTCAACTTTTAACCAATTAAAAAAGCAAATGAAAATCAACGGACTACGGTGAATTGTTGTGGCAGCTGTAATTCTAGGAATTACATTATCTTGCCAAAAGGATGAGGATTTTTTGCCTCAAAGTGATAATTTTCTTTCTGAAAATGAAATTCAAGGGATGACAAAGCTAGGGAAGCAATTGGAAAACCCTTATTCGGTAGAAAATATGCGTAAGGCATTTGATAATCTAAAATCGGCAAGTCCAAATAATAGGATAAGTGGCAATGAAATTGAAATTACCACATCTCATTATTACATTAAATTCAAGCCGAAAAATGAAGATGAACTATCAATTTTAAAAAGGGATTCCACACTTATTTTGTTCGAATATCCATTAGATTATGAAATATTAGAGGGAGGCACTCATTTTCACGATCCTTCGGTTCCTATTGGCACTCCGACTTTCCAATACGTATCGATACCAATAGACAAAAAGATACCAGATGGAGTGGGATACGAGATACTTGAAAATCTTTTTATCCCTGATGAAGAAAAGGATTCAAACATTTCTAATGGCAGAATTGCAAGGGACGAGTTAATAGACTTGCTTGTGGAAGAATCTCTAAGGCTTACAGGAAACCTCAATGATGTAGAAAGTAAGCCTAACTCTAGAGTTCAATCAAGCAGTTGGCGACCTGCTGGGAGAATTCAATTGTTTGATGATGAATTAGGTCGGCTTGTAGGTGTTCATGGCGTAAAGGTAAGAGCTAGAAGATGGTTTACAACACATGAAGGTTTTACGGATATTAATGGTAATTTCACTTGTAACGGAACATTTAAAAGAGATGCAAATTACAGTATTCCTTGGGAAAGATATGATTTTGACATTCGTAGCGGAAGCTTGGGGCAGGCAGTCTATGATGGACCTAAAATGGAGGGTAATTGGAACTTAGAAATAAGAAGTGGTGCTTCACGAATGTATGCGATTGTATTTCAAGCTTGTCACAACTACTATTACGGAAATAGATTAGGTTTGAAGAGCCCTCCTCAAAATTCGTTTTGGAAAACAGCCGTGAAAATTTCAGTTTGGGACGAACCTAACCCTGATGCAAACGGCAGCCACTGTAAGGATTGCAGGTTTTTAGGGATTTCTTCAAGAATAAGGATTTATAATAATGTGGGAGGTAATTCTATGGCAATTTATGCAACTACTATACATGAACTTGCGCACGCATCACATTGGGAACTTAGAAGAAATAACTGGAATGACAATAACACCGAAAGCAAAGTAAAAGAAAGCTGGGCAAGAGGTGTACAGTGGGCATTGGGAAGGTTAAGGTATCCAAATTATAGAGGAGGACCTACTATAAGGCCAGACTATACTCAAGTGGTGGTTGATATGATTGACCCAAATTTCCCTAGTATTTTCGCAAATGAAAATTTTGGTCTATGGAATGATAATGTAACTGGTTATACTATCAAACAAATTGAAGATGTTTTAAGTAATACATCTACTTGGCAGGATTGGGAAAATAACATAAGAAACAATTATAACAATGCAACAGAAGGTAATTTACAAGCACTATTTACTCATTGGAATTAGTGCAATCATCGTATTCTTAAATGGATGCGTTCAGGAAATTGAATATGGCTTGACGATGGATTTACTTTATTTAAATCAAACGGATGAAACAATTAGTTTTTCAATAATAAATTCAAATAACCAAAGAGAAACAGTTTCAATCGGTCCAAGTTCAGAAAGTGCAATGTTTACTTATTACATCTCAGGAGTTGACAAAAAACTTGAGATTGAAACTTGTTGTCAAGATCCTTTAATTGATGTATATGGAGGCAGAGGAACTGAAGGAAATTCACAAGTTTTAATTATTAATGATGAATTATGTGTAACGCATCTAAACGAGAAGTCTGTAGTTTTATCCAACTATTTAAAGGAAAAAATATCAGATAGGCATTTTAGATATAGTTACACTTTTACAAACAACGACATTGAAAACAAACATCAATGTGAATAATAATAAGCACTTTCACTAATCGAGTAGACGGCCGTGAGCCATAAGCTCACGGTGCGCCTCTCACACCACCGTACGTACGGGTCTCCCCGAATCAAGTTCGGGGCAGGCTGTATACGGCGGTTCACTGGATTGTAGGTTGCGATTTGAGGTAATAAGAAAGCATGGATTCATAACCTTTTCTTCTTAGTCGTGACAAAGTTATCGTAGTGATCAGAATCGGACTCTGGGCAACAGCCCATCCCCCTTTCCTGGTTCTACTCCATGCATATGCATGGTCTTGGTCCACTCCCAATCTGATCAGGTTTTTACGTTTCCGCTCGGGTTTCTTCTCCCGATAGCTATCGGGACCAAATACAGTATCGAAGTCGGTTTCTCAGCCACTCGTCGAGTGATTTCAGCTTTGCGGAGATACTGGCAAGACGGTAATTGTTTACCCATCCCCGCCATACCTCTGCCATCTTTTTGAGTCTTTCCTCAAAACTGTAGGGTTTGGTTTTCTTGGTGATCTGCTTGAGCTTACGTTTCAGTGAGTCCCAGCTGTTTTTCTTCACCACCAACTGATATTTTCCTTTGACTCCTTTTTGGTAGGTTGGAACAAATGCATGACCCAACATTTCAAAATTGGACGGTCTTCGGATGCCGCTTTTCTCCCTGTTTATGGGAAGTCTGAGTTTTTCCTTTAGAAAAAGGTAGATCTCGTTACCCACTTTTCTGGCTTCCTTCTTTGACTTGGTGTAAATGCTGAAATCATCTGCATATCGGACGTATTTCAGGTTTCTCCGTTCCAGTTCCTTGTCCAATAAGTCCAGAAGGATGTTGGACAGTAGTGGGCTGAGTGGCGATCCTTGCGGAACGCCTTTTCTACGCCTGTGCAGTTTTCCGTTGATCTGGATTGGTGCACGCAGCCACTTTCTGATAAGCCTTAGGGTAGTCGGACATTTTACCCGTTGGTAGATCAATTGAAGTAGAACCGAGTGGTCAACCTCGTCAAAGAATCCCTTAAGGTCGATGTCCACAATATCCTGATAGCCATCATTGATGTTTTTCAGGGCTTGTGTTACCGCCTTATGGATGTTCTTTTCGGGACGGAAGCCGTAGCTGTGTTCCTCGAACGTAAGTTCGTATTTAGTCATCAGCACTTGGCTTAACGCCTGTTGGAGCCATCTGTCCACTACTGTGGGAACTCCGAGCAATCTTGTCTTTCCGTTACTCTTGGGTATCTCGACCCCTTTGATAGGTTTGGGTACATAACTGTGGTTGAGGATGGATGTGGCAATCCTATCCCTGTTGCTTTCCAGAAAGGAAAGCAGTTCGGTGACCTTCATGCCGTCCACCCCTGCCGAACCCTTGTTCCGCACCACCTGTCGGTATGCTTTGTAAAGGTTCTTACGGTTGAGTACTTTTTCTATCATAGCTTAATCTGTTAACCCTGTCCGCTTAAGATAAGGCTACCCCAAAAGTTGCTCCTTATCGAATTTGGACGTAATCCAATGTTCAGTCCTTCGCTGCCCAGTGAGACCTCTGTAGCTCTTACAGCTCGTTACCGGCAACTACTACGACCTCGGCTGACTTCTCTTAGGTGTTCCCGACACCCAGAGACCTCCCTCGGTAAGATGAATATCCTTGTGTCTATCCCTGCCATATCTACTACTTTGGTACTTCCTTCCTTGTGGAAGGTTGGGACTTCGGTGTGCTGTGTCACCTCATCCGACCTCATAGCCTCCGTATATGGTTTCTGTTCGTCAGTACAGACACCGCAGTCTGGCTTACTTCACTGCATGCCTCACGGCAAACCAGCTTGCCACTTGCTTGGCTTCGGGACGTTACCCCCGCGCTTAAGGGACTCTCACCCGTTGGAACGGTCAACTTTTTGACCTATATTCACCATTCAAGGCACACACATCACCTTGGAAGACAGCGGGCGGTTCCGAGTAAATAAAAAGATTAGTACCTTTAATATGTTAGGAGTAGGCTGGAAGAGAACGGCTCCGAAAGCCCGCCGTCTCCAAGCTGAATCCCGTTACAGGGAAGTTGAAGAAGAACTAAGTAGAAAGCAAATCAGTTTTATGATGTAATTTCATATATTTATTAAAATTTAGGCTATGACACATGCAGAACGCCATATCATTGAAACTTATTCTGAGCTTTTTGAAAGCTTGAGTTCGGTAAGCAAATTAGAGCTGCTGGAACGGCTTGCAAAATCTATTAGGAAAGGAAGAAAGTCTAATGAAAAGGATTTTTTTAGTTCTTTCGGAGGATTTGTTTCAGAAAAGCCAGCCGAAGAAATCATAAAAGATATTAGGGAAAGCAGGAAATTCAGATCAAAAGACTTGAAAATTTGATATATGCAATATTTGCTTGACACAAGTACATGTGTATTTTTTTTGAGAGGGAAACTCCATCTAGATGAAATCATCAAGGAAGAAGGTCTTGAGAATTGTTTCATCTCTGAAATAACAGTTTTTGAACTGAAATACGGAGCAGAAAACAGCGATGATCCCAAAAAATCTCACAGAGCGGTTGATAAATTTGTGAAAGGGCTAACCATCATACCGATTTTTGGGATAGTAGACCAGTATGCCAATAACAAAGTCTTGCTAAGAAAAAACGGAACACCGATGCATGATGAATTTGATTTGATCATTGGTGTTACTGCAGTCGCTAACGAAATGATTTTGGTAACTGACAATATTAAAGACTTTAGGTACTTAGAAAACCTGAAATTGGAAAACTGGTTGGAAAGAAAATAACCTCCCTGTAATCGAGTAGACGGCCGTGAGCCATAAGCTCACGGTGCGCCTCTCACACCACCGTACGTACGGGTCTCCCCGAATCAAGTTCGGGGCAGGCTGTATACGGCGGTTCACTGGATTGTAGGTTGCGATTTGAGGTAATAAGAAAGCATGGATTCATAACCTTTTCTTCTTAGTCGTGACAAAGTTATCGTAGTGATCAGAATCGGACTCTGGGCAACAGCCCATCCCCCTTTCCTGGTTCTACTCCATGCATATGCATGGTCTTGGTCCACTCCCAATCTGATCAGGTTTTTACGTTTCCGCTCGGGTTTCTTCTCCCGATAGCTATCGGGACCAAATACAGTATCGAAGTCGGTTTCTCAGCCACTCGTCGAGTGATTTCAGCTTTGCGGAGATACTGGCAAGACGGTAATTGTTTACCCATCCCCGCCATACCTCTGCCATCTTTTTGAGTCTTTCCTCAAAACTGTAGGGTTTGGTTTTCTTGGTGATCTGCTTGAGCTTACGTTTCAGTGAGTCCCAGCTGTTTTTCTTCACCACCAACTGATATTTTCCTTTGACTCCTTTTTGGTAGGTTGGAACAAATGCATGACCCAACATTTCAAAATTGGACGGTCTTCGGATGCCGCTTTTCTCCCTGTTTATGGGAAGTCTGAGTTTTTCCTTTAGAAAAAGGTAGATCTCGTTACCCACTTTTCTGGCTTCCTTCTTTGACTTGGTGTAAATGCTGAAATCATCTGCATATCGGACGTATTTCAGGTTTCTCCGTTCCAGTTCCTTGTCCAATAAGTCCAGAAGGATGTTGGACAGTAGTGGGCTGAGTGGCGATCCTTGCGGAACGCCTTTTCTACGCCTGTGCAGTTTTCCGTTGATCTGGATTGGTGCACGCAGCCACTTTCTGATAAGCCTTAGGGTAGTCGGACATTTTACCCGTTGGTAGATCAATTGAAGTAGAACCGAGTGGTCAACCTCGTCAAAGAATCCCTTAAGGTCGATGTCCACAATATCCTGATAGCCATCATTGATGTTTTTCAGGGCTTGTGTTACCGCCTTATGGATGTTCTTTTCGGGACGGAAGCCGTAGCTGTGTTCCTCGAACGTAAGTTCGTATTTAGTCATCAGCACTTGGCTTAACGCCTGTTGGAGCCATCTGTCCACTACTGTGGGAACTCCGAGCAATCTTGTCTTTCCGTTACTCTTGGGTATCTCGACCCCTTTGATAGGTTTGGGTACATAACTGTGGTTGAGGATGGATGTGGCAATCCTATCCCTGTTGCTTTCCAGAAAGGAAAGCAGTTCGGTGACCTTCATGCCGTCCACCCCTGCCGAACCCTTGTTCCGCACCACCTGTCGGTATGCTTTGTAAAGGTTCTTACGGTTGAGTACTTTTTCTATCATAGCTTAATCTGTTAACCCTGTCCGCTTAAGATAAGGCTACCCCAAAAGTTGCTCCTTATCGAATTTGGACGTAATCCAATGTTCAGTCCTTCGCTGCCCAGTGAGACCTCTGTAGCTCTTACAGCTCGTTACCGGCAACTACTACGACCTCGGCTGACTTCTCTTAGGTGTTCCCGACACCCAGAGACCTCCCTCGGTAAGATGAATATCCTTGTGTCTATCCCTGCCATATCTACTACTTTGGTACTTCCTTCCTTGTGGAAGGTTGGGACTTCGGTGTGCTGTGTCACCTCATCCGACCTCATAGCCTCCGTATATGGTTTCTGTTCGTCAGTACAGACACCGCAGTCTGGCTTACTTCACTGCATGCCTCACGGCAAACCAGCTTGCCACTTGCTTGGCTTCGGGACGTTACCCCCGCGCTTAAAGGGACTCTCACCCGTTGGAACGGTCAACTTTTTGACCTATATTCACCATTCAAGGCACACACAGGCGTTTGGCTCAATGGCGGGTGAAGTGGTTAATTGAACATTCTACCTCGCATCAACTTTTGTGGTGTATTGACAGTTTTGTGCTCCGAAATCCGCCACTGCGCCAAGCGCCAAAACGTTACCCAACATTTAAAAAAATCTGGCTGTTTATCGAGATTAAAAAAAATTATGATAAAAATAGGATTGAAAAAGGCTTGTACGAATTGACTTTACTCGAATGTAATTTTTATGCAGATGGGCTTAACTCAGACGCAACCTTTATCTAAAATGAACATCTTAAAAATGGTTAAAACCAAAGAAAATGAAAAATTATATACACATTTCAATATTACTAATTCTATTTACAAATGCTGAAATAGCAATCGGTCAAGATAGTGAGCAAAGCAAATACAGCATTCAATTTAATTTGGGTATTTCAAGAACCTTACATTACAATCAACCCGTAAACTTATTTCAAAGCCTTGAAGGCAGCTTTCCAGAAGAGCAAAAGCCTAGAAATTCACCAAATGTAAATTTGAGTATTTATCGAGATTTTAATAGTAAAAATAGTTTGAAAATAGGTTTTGGTTCATCGAGTTACAGGTTTTGGGAAAGAGCTCAATCGAATGTTGGGGACGGAATAACCTTCGTAACCGTTGAATCGGTTCGAAGTTGGAGCTTTTACGGATTATCTTTAGGTTATAGATTTATTTTAAATCCAGAAAGAAAAGTCCGCCTCTTTGTTGAAAATGAATTTATTTACGAAATACCAACACAAAATTATGCACTACTTAAAAGTGGATTAGCAATACAACCAAAAATAGGTGGTATTTTAAATCTCAATGATAATTGGAGTATTCTTGTCGAAGGATTCTTTAAATCAGCGTTAACAATGTATAGTGACAAAAATTTTGGAGAGGACTATAAGCCTTATGCTTATGGTATACAATTAGGAGTTAATTTAAGAATATAAGAGGAATTTTGAGAATTGGGTTGCGGAAAAAACGTTGGGTAATCGAGTAGACGGCCGTGAGCCATAAGCTCACGGTGCGCCTCTCACACCACCGTACGTACGGGTCTCCCCGAATCAAGTTCGGGGCAGGCTGTATACGGCGGTTCACTGGATTGTAGGTTGCGATTTGAGGTAATAAGAAAGCATGGATTCATAACCTTTTCTTCTTAGTCGTGACAAAGTTATCGTAGTGATCAGAATCGGACTCTGGGCAACAGCCCATCCCCCTTTCTGCCTTCCCGCGGCCTGGCCCTTCGCTAAAAATGTCCACTGGACATTTTCTATACGCTCAGTCCTTCCATGCATATGCATGGTCTTGGTCCACTCCCAATCTGATCAGGTTTTTACGTTTCCGCTCGGGTTTCTTCTCCCGATAGCTATCGGGACCAAATACAGTATCGAAGTCGGTTTCTCAGCCACTCGTCGAGTGATTTCAGCTTTGCGGAGATACTGGCAAGACGGTAATTGTTTACCCATCCCCGCCATACCTCTGCCATCTTTTTGAGTCTTTCCTCAAAACTGTAGGGTTTGGTTTTCTTGGTGATCTGCTTGAGCTTACGTTTCAGTGAGTCCCAGCTGTTTTTCTTCACCACCAACTGATATTTTCCTTTGACTCCTTTTTGGTAGGTTGGAACAAATGCATGACCCAACATTTCAAAATTGGACGGTCTTCGGATGCCGCTTTTCTCCCTGTTTATGGGAAGTCTGAGTTTTCCTTTAGAAAAAGGTAGATCTCGTTACCCACTTTTCTGGCTTCCTTCTTTGACTTGGTGTAAATGCTGAAATCATCTGCATATCGGACGTATTTCAGGTTTCTCCGTTCCAGTTCCTTGTCCAATAAGTCCAGAAGGATGTTGGACAGTAGTGGGCTGAGTGGCGATCCTTGCGGAACGCCTTTTCTACGCCTGTGCAGTTTTCCGTTGATCTGGATTGGTGCACGCAGCCACTTTCTGATAAGCCTTAGGGTAGTCGGACATTTTACCCGTTGGTAGATCAATTGAAGTAGAACCGAGTGGTCAACCTCGTCAAAGAATCCCTTAAGGTCGATGTCCACAATATCCTGATAGCCATCATTGATGTTTTTCAGGGCTTGTGTTACCGCCTTATGGATGTTCTTTTCGGGACGGAAGCCGTAGCTGTGTTCCTCGAACGTAAGTTCGTATTTAGTCATCAGCACTTGGCTTAACGCCTGTTGGAGCCATCTGTCCACTACTGTGGGAACTCCGAGCAATCTTGTCTTTCCGTTACTCTTGGGTATCTCGACCCCTTTGATAGGTTTGGGTACATAACTGTGGTTGAGGATGGATGTGGCAATCCTATCCCTGTTGCTTTCCAGAAAGGAAAGCAGTTCGGTGACCTTCATGCCGTCCACCCCTGCCGAACCCTTGTTCCGCACCACCTGTCGGTATGCTTTGTAAAGGTTCTTACGGTTGAGTACTTTTTCTATCATTGTTAAACTGTTAACCCTCCCCTGCATGCCGGCCCCTCACTAAAATCTTCCACAGGAAGATTTCTATACGCTCGGTCCTGCTTAAGATAAGGCTACCCCAAAAGTTGCTCCTTATCGAATTTGGACGTAATCCAATGTTCAGTCCTTCGCTGCCCAGTGAGACCTCTGTAGCTCTTACAGCTCGTTACCGGCAACTACTACGACCTCGGCTGACTTCTCTTAGGTGTTCCCGACACCCAGAGACCTCCCTCGGTAAGATGAATATCCTTGTGTCTATCCCTGCCATATCTACTACTTTGGTACTTCCTTCCTTGTGGAAGGTTGGGACTTCGGTGTGCTGTGTCACCTCATCCGACCTCATAGCCTCCGTATATGGTTTCTGTTCGTCAGTACAGACACCGCAGTCTGGCTTACTTCACTGCATGCCTCACGGCAAACCAGCTTGCCACTTGCTTGGCTTCGGGACGTTACCCCCGCGCTTAAGGGACTCTCACCCGTTGGAACGGTCAACTTTTTGACCTATATTCACCATTCAAGGCACACACATGGGTTTTGCAAGATGCGGGGTTGAAGGAAATCTCAGAAAATTTGTAGAAAATACCCGCAAAAAACTTTTCCATTTTTTAGTTTTTTCGTAATTTTAAAAAATGGAAAAAGTTTTTGCTAGTGCTCGGTCACATCTTGAAATTTCAGTTGCAGTAGCCCGCACCTCGCAAAGCCCTTTCCCGTTATCGGCAATTGCATACCAAAATTATGTTTAAAATGAAAATTAAATTGACAATTATAACTTTTTTAGCACTTTTAACCTCTTGCTCTGTTACTCAAAATCAGAAAGACAAACTGAAAAGTGAATTAACTCAAATTCTAAAATCTGACCAAGAATTGAGAGAACTTTGGACACCAGATTTAAGTCCAGAAAGAAAAAATGAAATTTTACAGACTTATAAAATAAGCGAAAGTGAATTTCAAAAGCAAGGATGGAAAATAACAGAAAAAAATGACAGTATCAATTTGTTAAAAACGGAAAAAATAATCAAAAAATATGGTTATCCAGGAAAGGAACTTGTCGGAGAGAAACTAAGTAATGCAGTTTGGTATGTTATTCAACATTCAAAACTTCCAATTATTGAAAAGTATTTTCCATTAATGATAAAAGCACAAGAAAATGGAGATTTAAGTAAACAACAAATCGCAATGATGAAAGATAGGATGCTTATGTATCAAGGTAAAGAACAAATTTATGGAACTCAAGGTGCAGGAAGATTATTTGTTAATCCCGAAACCAAAAAGGAAGAATGGACAAATTTTATTTGGCCAATTGAAAATCCTGAAAAAGTAAATGAATTAAGAACTTCTATGGATATTAAAATGTCAATAGAAGAATATGCGAAATCAATGGGAATTGATTATTCAAAAAAATATACACTTAAAGAAATTGAGAAATTAACAAAAAAATAAAGCAACTGCCGATAACATGGGTTTTGCAAGATGCGGGGTTGAAGGAAATCTCAGAAATATTCTAGAAAATACCCGCAAAAAACCATTTCATTTTTTTTTTGTAAATTTGAAAAAATGAAAATGGTTTTTGCTAGAGATTGGTTCTCCTCCCGACTTTCAGTTTACAGTAGCCCGCACCTCGCAAAGCCCTTTTCCGTTGAACCAAACCTCCTTCGTCGGTAGTTTTTAGCTTACCTTCAAGTGGTTGATTTTTTGATGTTTATCGTAAATTTATACCATGTTAAATCTTTAATTTATTTCATCATGGAAAAAAAAGTTTGCGTCAAAGGATGTTTGAAGAGATGTCTTATCGGCATTACTCTCCAAGAAGTATCAAGACTTACATTGGTCTTGTTTCAATAGTTTCCAAGTACTTTGGAAAAAGCCCTGACCTGATCAGTATAGCCGAGTTAAAGCATTATTTATTCACCAGAATCGAACAAGATAAACTTTCGGCATCCTCGGTAAATCAGACTATCAGTGGTTTCAAGATACTTTTTAAAGATGTTTTGGGTAGAGAGTGGGATCCTGTGAAGATCAAGCGTCCAAGACGTCCTAAAATTCTTCCTACTGTTTTTTCCAAAGAGGAAATATCTCAAATTCTTAATAGTATTCGGAATAGGAAGCATTACTGTCTCATAGCTCTTGCGTATGGATCAGGCCTCAGGCTTGGGGAGGTGATTAGTCTAAAACCATCCGATATTGACAGTGACGGGATGCAGTGGATACATGCTAACAAAAAGTTCTTTGTACCGATCAAAGCGCTGTCTGCAATTTTCAGGGGAGTGTTTATGGAAAGACTTATTGGAGCGATACAGTCAAAGGAGTTGAAGATACCGAAAAGTCAAGATGTATTGTATGGTGATATAAAATCCATAAAAAGCAAAGCTTATGAAAAGCCATGGAATGTCTATGTCAAGAAAACGTTCAAGGGAGCCAACCAAGTGGTTTCCTATCTTGGAAGATATACTCACAGGGTAGCCATAAGCAATAGCAGGATTTTGGCTACTGATGGGCATACGGTCAGGTTTCAGTGGAAGGATTACCGTGACAACAAAAGCAAGACACTGACACTTGACTGTGCTGAGTTTGTCAGAAGGTTTATGCAACATATCCTTCCCTCAGGTTTTTACAAAATCAGATATTATGGCATAATGGCTTCTACTAATAGCGCTACAAAAATGGATGAATGCTTTCGGCTTTTAAAAAAAACCAGGTTGATTTCATTTTATCAGGGCTTGAGTACATATGAAGTATTGAGAGAGATCTTTGGAGATGAAATGTTCAAATGTCCATGTTGCAAATCGGGGAAGATGGTATTTGGTATCCGAGAAGAGAAAGGAGAAGCTCCTTAAATAAAATTGGTAGATTGAAGTTCTTTGAAAAACTGAAGTAAAAACAAAAACAGAAAAGTATGTTATTGGGAAAGATATGCCCGATTCAAAGAGAAAAAGCAAAAGAATAGACCAAAAAAATAGTCTCACCTCAAGAGAAAAAGCATAACTGATCAAAATAAACCAAAACAAAAGCATATAAATACCCATAGAGGTAGCACGGCTTAGTCCAACTATGTTTTAATCGCAATCTTGATAGAACTATTTATTATAGTTATTTTTTTAGGTAGATTGCGTTTAAAACACTTTACGTTACCTGCAAGCATAAAAAAGACAACCATGACAGAAAAGTTTGAACTACTAATAAGAAATTATAAAGCAGACCCCGAGAGTGTTTACAATACTTGGTTCGCCAATAATGATGAAAGACTAAAAGCTTTTCGTTCAATTCGCAGAGGGGTACAGCAGGTTATAAATGACATTAAGGATAAAAATTTTCCAAACGATTTTAAAGGAAGTTCCTTAGAGTTTGTTTTATCTTGTATTTCGGAGCAAAAGCAAGTTTTTGTTGGTGTCGCTCATCCCTTTTATTGGAAACCAAAATTAAGAATTCCGGACATTTATGAAAATGAAAAAAATAAAAACGATTTCGGACAATTTTTAGAAAACTGTTTTAATTACAACACAAAAGAAGATGCGATTTTAAAAGAAATAATAAAACTGGACCAACTTAAAATTAAAGGACTTGGTCCTGCGGTCGCAAGCATTTTGTATTTTTTGCATCCTACTACTATTCCACCATTTAACACTGCAATTGTCAATGGTTACAACACACTATTCAATGACAACAAAAAATTAGGTTCTTGGAATGAATATCTCAAACTACGAGAAACATTAATTGAAACAAATGAAAAACATAAATCTTTACTTTCTAACGACCTTGGTGCGTTTTCAGGGTTACTATTTGAAATAGGTGCAAAGAAAATGATTATTGGCGAAGAAAAATTTATAACAGAAGAAGACAAAATTAAATTTGAAAAGCAAGTAGAGAAAAGAAGGAAAGAAGTAGAGAGTGAGCAATTAGAAGTTGATGTACACACCGAAATGCAGTATCATTTACTGAAAATTGGACAAGCATTAGGTTATGATGTAATTAGTGCATCGAATGACCGATCTAAATCTCACCAAGGAAATAATTTTTCATTTTTAAGTTTATCTAATTTTCCTAAGATGGACATCAGCAAAGAAACGTATAACACCGTTGGACTAATTGATGTTGTTTGGTTCGAGAAAGGGACAAACAAGCCAATTTGTGCGTTTGAGGTTGAAAAAAGCACTTCCATTTATTCGGGTATTTTAAGGTTGACAGACTTATCATACTCTTTTACTGAAAGTGAGCAACACCTATATATTGTTTTACCTAACAAAAGAGAAAAGGAAGTTGTAATGCAGCTTTCAAGACCATCAATAAAAAGTAGTCAAACAAAAATTCAATATATTTTATTCTCGGAGTTAAGAGAGCATTGTGATGCACTTTGCAAATTTGGAGAAAGTCATAACATACTTAAGAAAATTGCAAGGACAGTTTAATAACGACAGAAATGCCAGCAGGTAACATTAAGCCCACTAGAGAAAAGCCCTTTGAAAAAAAGAGGCTGTCTCAAAAGTAAATTTGAATAAATTTAAATTTTAAAAACAGCCTACTTTAGCAATAGAGGCCGGTTTTCAACAAATCGGCTTCTTATTTTTTGAACTCTAGTCAAAAAGCATGGTTTATTACTCTATCTGATTTGGTGATGTTTCTCTTATATTTTTGATTTAAATCTTCCCGAAAATGATAATTATGCTGCTTTTGCTGCCTTTCTGGAAAGGTTGTGAGCGATTGCATGAAGACCTGTTTCAATTTCCACCTTTTCCAGTCCCCTGAGCACATACCTCTTCATCCCCTTGTTTTGCTTAAGGTGTCCGAATACAGGTTCGACGTCTGTGGCCCGCTGCTTTCTTTTTTGGATTCCCTCGGGAGAGGTCAGCTTTTGTTTTGCTTCTGATTTATACCGTTCCAATGCCCTGTTGACTTCAATGGTTTTGTTTCCCTTTCCCGGCCTGCAGGAAGCAGCCAAAGGACATCCCACACATTTTGATGCTGTATATCTTGCGTATTCTTGTTTGTATCCTGTCGCTGTTGTCCTGGTTCTGGTACCGTTCCTTTCCATTGGCTGTCCCATCGGGCAGATACACCTGTCCTTTTGGCTGTCGTAATACAGGTTTTCAAGTAGTCTGTATTCCCTGTTTTTCTTGTTTTCTTCTCTGAGTTCCTTATGGAAGTAATTATACTTTACATACGCTGATGTACCGTTCTGCTCGAGGGCAGCATAGTTTTCCTCGCTTCCGTACCCCGCATCGGCAGTCAGCGTTTCGGGATAAGCTCCGTACATCTGCCGGTAGGCATCGATATGCGGGATAAGTGTGGTGGTATCGTTGGGTTTTTGGTGCAGGGTATAGTTGACCACAAAGTGTCCGTGGGTACTGAGCTGGAGGTTATAGCCGGGTTTAAGCTGCCCGTTTTTCATGTGATCTTCCTTCATCCGCATGAAAGTGGCATCTTCATCGGTTTTTGAATAGCTGTTGCGTTCCAGTAAGGTCTTCTCCTTCTGTTCATATTCGGCAAGCTTTCCTGGCCAGTTTTTCTCTGCATACCTGAGCTTCTGTCTCACTTTGGGATCAACTTCTTTGCCCTGTAGTGCCGTGTTGATCTTCTCAACGGTTTCAAGTACTTTTTGGGGACTGGGATTCTCAAACTTCTCTTCGGGCTGTCCGAGTTCTTCCTTTGCCGTATCGGCAGCGTAATCCCAGAGCTCCTGAAGCTGCTTTGCAATCCTCTCCCTGCTCTTCTTGACAGCCTTTCCCCAGACAAAGGTGTACCTGTTGGCGTTGGCCTCTATTTTAGTCCCGTCTGTATAAACGTCTTTTATGTCCAGAAGCCCTTCGTCGTAAAGCATGAGCACTACCTGTGAAAAAATCTCCCGGATCACTTCACGGAGCTTTTCCCCCCGGAAACGGTTGATGGTATTATGGTCGGGTCGCTGCATGCCCGAGAGCCACATGAAACCGATATTTTCACGGACAGCTTTCTCAAGCTTACGGGAGGAATAGCAGTTTTCCAGATAACCGTATATTAGTACCTTCAACAGCATACGGGGATGGTAACTGCTCGCTCCCATATTGCTGTACTGCGAAAAGATCGGCTGGATGTTTATCTTGTCTACGACCGTGCTGACTACACGGACGGGATGCTCTGATGGAAGAAGGTCACCCAAATTGTGGGGAAGGAGCATCAACTGGTTGTGATCATAGTCTTTAAAGACTATATTTAGGTCTTGTTTTTCCACACCTCAAAATAACAATTTTGAGTTAAACAAGAAAAAGGCTACCCGAGAAATTTGGTAGCCTTTCATTTTTTTTAAAAAGAGACTTATGAGACAGCCTCTTTTTGCTAGTGGCTGTTGACTGACAACTGGAGGGTGAAGTGTTTGCTAGGTGTATTAGTACTCTTTTTATGGGTTTAATTATTTTTCATTAGTTACGATTTCTACTATTATTTGACCAATCCTTGTGGAAAAGGCATAGAAGCCCCTACCCAAAATTGGGGTATTCTGCTTTAGAGATGTCTTGGATCCAACCATTGTTTTCTTAGATCCTGAATACATGTCAGGAAGGGGCTGGATTTGGATTGAAAGATTTTTGTTTTCTGGCTGATCTATCCCTTGTATCAAAGATTGTTTCCATTCTTCCGTGATCGCAGCAAGGGCATTTTAAAATATCCCTGCCGTATTTTTCGAGCATTCTGATCTGGAATGGAATTGTGACTTTGGGTTTGGTTGGTTGCATATCGAGAGAAGACCGTATCATAGCCAACCGTTCAGTTTTGCCCTGTATTCTCAAGTATCCGAAGTGGCGGATCTTGACAAACCTTTTTGGTAGGATATGCTGCTCAAACCTTCTAAGGAATTCCTGATGAGTAAGCCACATCTGTTTTGTTTTGGAACCGTCTGCATAGTCTTTATAGCTGAACTTGATGTGTGTTGCGTTGACCTCAAGGATTCGGTGTTTGGTGATGGCGATCTTGTGGGTATAGCGTCCAAGGTACTCGACGACCCTATCGGGCGACCCGAAAGGAGCTTTGGCATAGACGTTCCATTTTTTGAACCTGACGGCTTTGATTACGCTGTTTTCACTTCCATTCCAGCTGAGTGAACAGTCTTTTTCCAGCCCTTCCATGAATATGGCTTTGAACATACTTGCCAGACTTTTTTGAGGAAAAAGGAATCGGTTGTTTTTGCGTTTGGCATCTACCCAACGCTTTCCGTCGAAGCCTCCGGCACTGACGATGCAGTGGACGTGAGGGTGAAAACTAAGATCCTGTCCCCATGTATGCAGTACCATTGTGATCCCCGGTTCAGCACCAAGGTATTCAGGCATCTTTGCATGCTTGAGCAGGGTTTGGGAAGCTGCCAGAAACAAAAGGTCGAATAGCTTAGCCCTGTTACCCATGAATACTGGATTGAGCTCATGTGGCAGGGTAAAGACGATATGGTAATAGGCGGTAGGTAGGAGTTCGTCCATTCTACTCTCAATCCAGGCATCCCTTTTCATGCTTCCACAGTTGGGGCAGTGCCTGTTACCGCAGGAATGGTAGCGATGGTTGATGTTTCCACATTGCTGATCATCGCACCTGCTGAGGTGATACCCTTTTGCAGCCGTATGACAGGCAGCAAGATCAGCAAAAACAGCTTTGCTATAAGTATTGAAGCTGTGGATGGATTGATGTCTGAATAGGGATTGGAAAGAAGAGTCAGTTTCCATCAGCTAGCAAATCAAGTGGAGATACTAGTTTTTCCCTACGTTGTTTGGTAAGGTGAAGATAGATCATGGTAGTCTCTATCTTGGAATGTCCAAGAAGCTGTTTGATGGTATGAATATCTGTTCCCGCATCAAGCAGATGTGTGGCAAAGGAATGCCTGATAGAATGTGCGGAAAAACCATACTGTTCAAAGCCCGCCTGTTTCATTGCCATACGGATGGCGTGCTGTATGGAGCGGTCGTTCATAGCTTTTCCCGGGATCTGTCCTTCAAAGAGAAAGACTTTTGGCTTGTGTACTCTGTAGTAAGCTTCAAGCAAAGGGAGAACAGCAGCTGGAAGGATAGTAAATCTGTCCCTGCTACCCTTTCCTGCCACAACTTTGAGCTGCATTTCGGCTCTTGAGATATGTTTCATTTCCAAGAATCGAAGTTCGCTCAACCTGATACCTGTTCCATAAAACAAAGCAATGATGGCTTTATGCTTGATATTGGTTGTGGATTGGATTACATGGCTGATCTGATCTTGGGTTAGAATTTCCGGAAGTCTGAAGTCTTTCCGGGGATAAAGTGCGTGGGGGACTACATAAGGTGAAGGTAAAATGTGTTTAAAAAAGAAGCTACAGCTTTGAGCCGTCATCCTGCATTTGTCCCTACCGACAGCATGCTCTTTTTTGATGTAATTGATGTAAGAGGCAATGTGATCTTGGGTGAGCTGCTCAGGATTAAGGTGATTGAAATAGGCGAAAATATAGCGCATCTCGGCCATATAGTTGCGGATGGTCATATGGGAATATGCTTTGGCTTCTAGGAAAGAAGATAGTTTTAGCAAATACTCCTTAGCGGAATCATTGAGGGCAACAGTGCCCAGCGTGTTTTTTTTGAGTTTTCATGATCTAAGATTTTGATATAAATAAAAATAAGCAGAATTTAGGTAAATCGCTCACCCGTAGGGTGTCAGTTCAACAACGGATTTATGTAGCTCTTCAGGGAAAGGTGTTTTTATCCTTAGAAAGCCTTAATGAAGCACTTGTTCCTTTGGTATCCAACTACAATGACTATGCACTCAGAGGTGAGGAAAGTCGCAGGGAACAGTTTGAGACACTTGAGCGGAACAGTCTGCTGGCACTTCCCGAACTTCCTTATCAGCTGATGAGTGTCAAAGTGTGCACTGTAATGAAAAACACCCACATATGTCTTGGGGAGGATAAACACTACTACAGTGTTCCCCATCAGTATATGGGAAAGAAAGTCAAAGTCCTTTTCAATGATGACCAGGTAGAGATCTTTTACAAGTATCATCCTATAGCCAAACACAAACGCGATAAAAGGAAGCATAAGTACACGACACTAAGGGATCATCTGGCCGGAAACCAGAAGTATGTATCCGATTGGAGTTATGAATTCTTTGTAAGTGAAGGCAATAAGATCAGCAAGGAGGTAGGGAAATTCCTATCCAGCCTGATGGAATCTATTCCCCATCCGGAGCAAGGTTATAGATCCTGCTCCGGAATCCTTCATCTTGCCCGTAAAGTGGGTTCACAGCGGATCACTGGAGCCTGCAAAAGAGCGTCAGAGTATGGTGTTTACACCTATCCTATGATTGAACAGATCCTTTCCAAAAATTTAGACGCAATCAGTTTTTCCGATGAACAGCTGGAGGAGTCTTCCCAGATGCCCAAACACCACAACATCCGTGGCAACAGATACTTCAGTTAACAAACACCAATTCCAATGATACAAGAAACAATTGAAAAAATGAGAAAAATGAAGCTTTACGGCATGTCACGAAGCTTCAGTCATGCCACAGAATCCGGCTCTCTGTCATCCCTTACACCGGATGAACTGATTAGTCTGCTCGTGGAAAACGAATGGGATGACCGTCAAAACCGCAGGATGGATCGAAGCCTTCGTGGTGCACGTTTCCGATACAAAGCCACTGTCGAGGAACTGGATTTTCGTCCCGGGCGTGAACTGGACAAAAATCAACTATTGAGACTCGCAGACGGAGCATACATCCACAAAGGAGAAAACATTCTGATGACAGGAAGTACAGGCACAGGTAAGAGTTATCTTGCCTGTGCCTTGGGCAATCAGGCTTGTAGCAAGGGACACAAAGTCCTTTATGCGAATACGACTAAGTTGCTTACCCAACTGAAAATGGCTAAGGCTGATGGATCTTCTATCAAAGAGATGCTCAAACTCGAAAAACTTGATGTGTTGATACTCGATGACTTTGGGATACAACCCCTAGATGTTCAGAGCAGAATGTTGCTGATGGAGATTATAGAGGACCGACATGGTAAAAAGTCCACCATCATCACTTCGCAGTTACCGGTCAGTGCATGGTATGAAATAATCGGAGATCAAACTCTTGCAGATGCTATTTTGGACAGAATTGTGCACGATGCTCACCGGATAGAACTAAAGGGAGAATCCCTGAGAAGAAAACGTAATATTAATCCCGAAAAACAATAACTTTAACGCGATGTAAGTCCACTATTCCTGACCAAAAAAACTACTTAACTCCGGGGGGTCACTTTGCAGCGCTGATAGGGGGTCACTTTGACCGCTATATGCATAAAATTAAGTTTATCAATTTTTCGTAAATTTTCTAATAAAATATTACTTAAAAATAATTCGGTTTAAATGGAGTAGACCATAAGATTATATCCGATACTCCTACAATTATAACCCTTAATAATATGAAACAGATCAACGTAAAAAATGAGGAAAATTTGAAAATTGCAACTCTTTTTGAGATTGAAGAACTTGAAGAAAGAGTTGAGTTTGGAAAATGGGAGCCTCCAACTAATCCTGGATTACCTGGACCAACAAATCCTAATCCACCAATTGATACGCAGTATTGATTATTCGAAATAATATTATAAAAATCTCTCGGCTTTTTTAGGGTGTGTCGAGTGAGTGTTATAGTTACACCCTATTTCATTAATAACAAATAACTTTATGAAACAAATTGATGAAAAAATGGAGAATATTCTCCAAGTAGCTCAACTTTTCGAAGTTGAAGAACTCGAAGAAAGAGTAGAGTTCGGTAAGTGGTCAGCTGAAACAAAAGGTGGCTATAGTGAGGAAAAAGGTGGGTATATTGAAGGCGGTGTGAAATATACATTTTAACCTTTTCCATTTATTATATAGGTCTCCTTCTCTGTAGGAGACCTATTAATTAATTAATATTATGAAATTAAGATTCTATATTGCTGTATTTTCCCTGTTTTTTTTCCCAGAAAAATTGATCGGTCAATCTTTTTCGGGAAAATTAATTGACTCTATTACTAAATTACCTATAAGTTATGCTCATATTTTTGTTGAAAACACCAATTTTGGAACCGTTAGTAATGAACTTGGTGAATTTGAAATACCTGAAAAAAAGTTAGATAAATCTATAGTAATTACCCATATAAATTATGAACCACTTGTTTTACAGCTAAACAGTCATATAAACAATGAAATTCTAATGTTCCCTTCAACTATCTTACTAGATGAAGTAGTTGTAAATGACCTGCCCTATAAAATAGCCCAAAATATTTTTACTCAATTACAAAACACTAAGGATGTAACATATGGAAAGGGTTTTTATAGACAAATTTCAAAACAAGATTCATTACCTACTGAGTTTATTGAATCGTTTTATAATTTATCTTATAATTTAAATGGTGTTGAGGAAATTTCTATTTCACAGGCAAGATTCGCCAGAAAAAAAACATCTTCAGGTGATGTAATTATGAATTATACTAACTTTTCTTACCTTACTTTTGGTCATAAAATTTATGGTGAGGCAATGTCCACATCAATTGGTAGGCCATTTGCTTCTGATTTTTTTGATTACTATAGATTTTATTTAATTAGAAAATTTAAAAAAAATGAAGACATTATCTTTGAGATTGGTTTTGAGCCTGAATTTCCTGATAGTCTTAAAATCATGAGTTATGGGAGTTTTATTTATAATTTTTCAAATGAGACACTGCTCAATTATCGATCTACTATTGAGCATTCCTTAGGTTTTGACCAGTTCAAAGAACTTGATTCAAAAAGTATTAAAATTCAAAATCCAAAATATGTTTGGAATTTAAAATTTGATGAATTTAAGGGTAACTTAAAGCATTTACAAATAGATTTTACTTATGAACTTGTTATTGACAACAAGCATATTCCTTCTAAAGTCAATTCAAATTTTTTAATATATCAAGAACTTTCCAAAACACTCAAAAAACTAAGAAATCCTAGTATCGAGTTAGAAAATGTATCAATATTTGAAAAGGCAAAATATAAACCTAAATTTTGGAAAGATAATCCAATAATCAAGTTAACACCCGAAGAAGATTCTATTATTTCAACTTTTGAAAAAAATAACTATTTTGGTTCTTATTTTAAATAAATGGTATGCACATAATCGAGTAGACGGCCGTGAGCCATAAGCTCACGGTGCGCCTCTCACACCACCGTACGTACGGGTCTCCCCGAATCAAGTTCGGGGCAGGCTGTATACGGCGGTTCACTGGATTGTAGGTTGCGATTTGAGGTAATAAGAAAGCATGGATTCATAACCTTTTCTTCTTAGTCGTGACAAAGTTATCGTAGTGATCAGAATCGGACTCTGGGCAACAGCCCATCCCCCTTTCTGCCTTCCCGCGGCCTGGCCCTTCGCTAAAAATGTCCACTGGACATTTTCTATACGCTCAGTCCTTCCATGCATATGCATGGTCTTGGTCCACTCCCAATCTGATCAGGTTTTTACGTTTCCGCTCGGGTTTCTTCTCCCGATAGCTATCGGGACCAAATACAGTATCGAAGTCGGTTTCTCAGCCACTCGTCGAGTGATTTCAGCTTTGCGGAGATACTGGCAAGACGGTAATTGTTTACCCATCCCCGCCATACCTCTGCCATCTTTTTGAGTCTTTCCTCAAAACTGTAGGGTTTGGTTTTCTTGGTGATCTGCTTGAGCTTACGTTTCAGTGAGTCCCAGCTGTTTTTCTTCACCACCAACTGATATTTTCCTTTGACTCCTTTTTGGTAGGTTGGAACAAATGCATGACCCAACATTTCAAAATTGGACGGTCTTCGGATGCCGCTTTTCTCCCTGTTTATGGGAAGTCTGAGTTTTTCCTTTAGAAAAAGGTAGATCTCGTTACCCACTTTTCTGGCTTCCTTCTTTGACTTGGTGTAAATGCTGAAATCATCTGCATATCGGACGTATTTCAGGTTTCTCCGTTCCAGTTCCTTGTCCAATAAGTCCAGAAGGATGTTGGACAGTAGTGGGCTGAGTGGCGATCCTTGCGGAACGCCTTTTCTACGCCTGTGCAGTTTTCCGTTGATCTGGATTGGTGCACGCAGCCACTTTCTGATAAGCCTTAGGGTAGTCGGACATTTTACCCGTTGGTAGATCAATTGAAGTAGAACCGAGTGGTCAACCTCGTCAAAGAATCCCTTAAGGTCGATGTCCACAATATCCTGATAGCCATCATTGATGTTTTTCAGGGCTTGTGTTACCGCCTTATGGATGTTCTTTTCGGGACGGAAGCCGTAGCTGTGTTCCTCGAACGTAAGTTCGTATTTAGTCATCAGCACTTGGCTTAACGCCTGTTGGAGCCATCTGTCCACTACTGTGGGAACTCCGAGCAATCTTGTCTTTCCGTTACTCTTGGGTATCTCGACCCCTTTGATAGGTTTGGGTACATAACTGTGGTTGAGGATGGATGTGGCAATCCTATCCCTGTTGCTTTCCAGAAAGGAAAGCAGTTCGGTGACCTTCATGCCGTCCACCCCTGCCGAACCCTTGTTCCGCACCACCTGTCGGTATGCTTTGTAAAGGTTCTTACGGTTGAGTACTTTTTCTATCATTGTTAAACTGTTAACCCTCCCCTGCATGCCGGCCCCTCACTAAAATCTTCCACAGGAAGATTTCTATACGCTCGGTCCTGCTTAAGATAAGGCTACCCCAAAAGTTGCTCCTTATCGAATTTGGACGTAATCCAATGTTCAGTCCTTCGCTGCCCAGTGAGACCTCTGTAGCTCTTACAGCTCGTTACCGGCAACTACTACGACCTCGGCTGACTTCTCTTAGGTGTTCCCGACACCCAGAGACCTCCCTCGGTAAGATGAATATCCTTGTGTCTATCCCTGCCATATCTACTACTTTGGTACTTCCTTCCTTGTGGAAGGTTGGGACTTCGGTGTGCTGTGTCACCTCATCCGACCTCATAGCCTCCGTATATGGTTTCTGTTCGTCAGTACAGACACCGCAGTCTGGCTTACTTCACTGCATGCCTCACGGCAAACCAGCTTGCCACTTGCTTGGCTTCGGGACGTTACCCCCGCGCTTAAGGGACTCTCACCCGTTGGAACGGTCAACTTTTTGACCTATATTCACCATTCAAGGCACACACAACGGTTTGGCAAGATTGCGAATTTTGTAGTAAATTCACGTTTACATTTCGCAAGAAATTTTATCTTTAACAGAAAATAATCGGTTCCGAAGTTCGCAACCTCGCCAAGCCGCGGAACGTTGCCAACCATTAGACAAAAATTGCGAATGAAAGAATATTTCCAACTTCAATTTAAAATGCTAAACCGAAGAATGATTGATTTCGGAATGCCACTTTTGATTGGATATACACTGTTACCATTTATTTTTATCTTGCTCTCTAACTATCTATTTGAAAGAACAGAGTTTGCAAATTATGCTTATGGATTATTGGCAATAAGTTTCGTTTCAAAACTAAGTGAACCTAAACGAAATGATTTTTTAAAATCTATCTTCAATAAAGATAAGTATAGAAAATTAAGAATAACAGAAAATCTTATCTATTGTTTGCCTTTTAATCTTTATTTAGTTTATCAAAAACAATTTATCTTTTCTGCTCTTTTAAATTTGTGTGTAATAATTATCACACTGTTCAATTTTAGCACAAATCTAAATGTAACAATACCAACACCATTTAACAAAAAACCATTTGAATTTACCGTTGGCTTTAGAAAGACATTCTTTATTTTCCCAATAGCTTATTTCTTGACTTATATTTCAGTATCAGTAGGAAATTTTAATCTTGGTGTTTTTTCTATGTTATTAATTGGATTCACTTGCTTTTCATATTATTCAAAAATAGAAAACGAATATTTTGTCTGGAATTACAATTTATCATCTAAAGAATTTTTAATAGAAAAAACGAAAACGTGCTTGATGTATTTTACATTTTTAAGCTTACCAATAATAGTAGCTTTAAGTATTTCATTCTTTAGAAAAATCGATATTTTAATTGTATTTCTTCTGTTATGCTATACTTATCTCACGACAATCATTTTTGCTAAATATTCGTCTTTTCCAAACGAAATGAATATGTCACAAGGAATTTTAATTGCAATTAGTTTTATGTTTCCACCAATACTATTGGTATTTATTCCTCTTTTTTATTCTCAGTCTATTAAAAAACTAAATGTCATTTTAAATGATTAAAATTGAAAAAATATCAAAGTTTTATGGTAAAAAACAAGTTCTAAATTCAATAGATTTAGAATTCAAAAAAGGTAAAGTATATGGAATTGTTGGAGAAAATGGAGCAGGAAAAACAACTCTTTTCAGGTGTATTTCAGGACTTGAAAGCTATAAAGGAAACATATTATCTGACTATACCAAATTAAAAGACCATTTAGGACTTTTATTAACAGAACCTTACTTTTTCTCTAAAATAACTGGAAAAGAATATATACAACTACTTGCCAATGCAAGACAGACAAAAATAACCAACATTGAGGACAAAAATATATTTGATTTACCATTAAATCAATATGCTTCGACTTACTCTACTGGAATGAAAAAGAAATTGGCTCTAACTGCCATACTTTTACAGGAAAATAATGTATTTATTCTGGACGAGCCTTTTAATGGTGTTGATATTCAAAGTAATTTAATCATAACTGAAGTAATAAAAAGATTTAAAAAATTAAAAAAAACAGTAATTATTTCGTCTCATATATTTTCAACTTTAGCAGACACTTGTGATGAAATATATTTAATGAAAAATGGAGAAATCATAAAAAAAGTAGACCAAGCAGATTTTAGTAAACTTGAAAATGAAATGAAAGAATTTACAGTTGGAAATAGAATTGACAAACTTGAATTGAAATAAATAACGGTTGGCAATAATGGCTATAAACAATTGGGGCAAAAGTGATAAAACGAAATTATAAACATAAAAACAAAGGCTTGTACTAAACTGAAAAGTTAGGGCGAAAAATCCCCAACTGTTCATAGCCGAGACCGTTGGCATTCATTGTGAAAAAATGTAAATTGAAAAATAAACAGAAATAAAATGAAATTCACTAATCTAATTATCGGACTATTTTTAACTAAAACTCTTTTCTCGTGCAGTAAAGACGACTCTTTCCCTGATTATGAGCAATTAAAATCATATGATTTAATCGAAATTAAATGGAAATTAGAAGCGACAAATTCACAAAATATTGTGGAGAAAAAAATTCCTGAATTCTATTTTGAAAATGATTCCGACAAACCAATGTCTGTGGTAATAAAACCTCTTGAAAATATTGAAGGCAGTTCTATATTTGAATTTGATGACCTACAAACTTTTGAGAAACTCAATTTTTCAAAAACCCAAGTTGTAATCCCAAAAGAATTAAGTCTTTTATCAGAGCAATATGTAAATCTTTCTAGCGGAGTAAAAGCACCTTTAACTAATGAAGAATCTTTTTTTCCATTTTCTCGAAGTTTTAAAGATTCGATTACCCTAAATAAAAATAACTCTCTAACCGCAAACTATACTTTATACCTTAAAGAAAATAAAGCTAATTTTTTAGCAATATTTAAAGAGAACTCTACTGGTGAAATTTTAGAATTAACAGGAAATTGGACTGGTATGTTTTTTGAAAAATTATCTGAAAAAACGGTAATAAACGAAATTGAATAATTCTTTACGGAATAGCAAAAGAGGGATTATAATTAAAAAAATGAATTAAACAACGAAATGCCAACATTAAGCCCACTAGAGAAAAGCCCTTTGAAAAAAAGCCCAGATTGATGTAAAATCTATCAGGGCTTTTTGCTAGTGGCTGTTGACTGACAACTGGAGGGTGAAGTGTTTGCTAGGTGTATTAGTACTCTTTTTATGGGTTTAATTATTTTTCATTAGTTACGATTTCTACTATTATTTGACCAATCCTTGTGGAAAAGGCATAAAATCCCCTACCCAAAATTGGGGTATTCTGCTTTAGAGATGTCTTGGACCCAACCATTGTTTTCTTAGATCCTGAATACATGTCAGGAAGGGGCTGGATTTGGATTGAAAGATTTTTGTTTTCTGGCTGATCTATCCCTTGTATCAAAGATTGTTTCCATTCTTCCGTGATCGCAGCAAGGGCATTTTAAAATATCCCTGCCGTATTTTTCGAGCATTCTGATCTGTATAACACTCCCCATTTGTTGGACCAAAAGTATCAGTTGCTAAGTTAATTTATTTATTTGTTAATACTTCTTTAGTTGTCCTATTTCCCAAGGGTACCCTTGGGAAATAGGACAACTAACTTTTACTTTATGCTGCTTTTCGGGTTGGCCCATAATATCTTTCCCCAGGCTTCTCCCTAGTGGTATGATGAACCTTTTGGTTGTAATATTCAATATACCATTTGACACCTTTGAGCAGGTCATAACCGTCCTCGCTTGGGTTCAGATAGATGTAATCATACTTGATCGACTTCCAGAACCTTTCAATATATACATTGTCCAAAGCCCTTCCCTTTCCGTCCATTGATACTTTGATATCCAGCCCTTCAAGGTAATTGATCCATAAGGCTGATGTGTACTGGCTTCCCTGATCGGAATTGACTATCTCTGGCTTACCATTTTCTCTGATGGCCTCTTCGATTACCTGCTTACACCATTTGGCGTCCTGACTGTTGGATATACCCCATGACAGTATCCTTCTGCTGTAAACATCCATGACTGCGGTCAGGAACATAAACCCCTTCTGCATCGGAATGTAGGTGATATCGGTTACCCACACTTGGTTGGGCCTTTCAATCTTTAAGTTCCTGAGAAGATAAGGCCTGATATATTCACGCAAACCGGATTTGGTAAGGTTCTTCCTCCTGTAAAGGGTTTCCCTGCCCATCAGCCTGAAAAGCCTCCTGATGCGCTTTGGGCCGACAACGAAGCCCAGTCCTGTCAACAGATAGACCATCGACACAACGCCTTCAGTAGGGTGATCGGTAAGATGCCTGTCCATGATTCCCATCAGTTTCAGATTGATCTCGTTTTCCCCTTTTGGTTTGTAATATAGACTGCTTCGGGGAACCTCCAATACTTCACACTGTTTCCTTATAGAAAGCCCCTTATAATCGGAACAAACCAATGTCGCCCGGTCTTTCATATCCCCAGTTTCTTGCAGCTTTTTTTTAAAAAGTCATTCTCTACTTTTAGCTCTCCGATCTGGGCATAGAGCTGCTCAAGGGCAGGGCCTTCTTCCTTTTTCTTTGAATGATCCTTTTCAAATACAGCTGACATATTATCCAAAAACTCACCCTTCCACTTGGAGATAATCACAGGGCTAACATCGAACTTCTTGGACAATTCAGCCAATGTAAACTGATTCTTGATTGCTTCAAGGGCCACTTTTGCCTTGAACTCAGGAGAAAACTTTCGTCTTGTTTGCTTGTTCATAAGGTTAAATTTAAACGGTTTTTTTAACTTAACCTCTGGTCTCAATTTTGGGGAGTATTATACTGGAATGGAATTGTGACTTTGGGTTTGGTTGGTTGCATATCGAGAGAAGACCGTATCATAGCCAACCGTTCAGTTTTGCCCTGTATTCTCAAGTATCCGAAGTGGCGGATCTTGACAAACCTTTTTGGTAGGATATGCTGCTCAAACCTTCTAAGGAATTCCTGATGAGTAAGCCACATCTGTTTTGTTTTGGAACCGTCTGCATAGTCTTTATAGCTGAACTTGATGTGTGTTGCGTTGACCTCAAGGATTCGGTGTTTGGTGATGGCGATCTTGTGGGTATAGCGTCCAAGGTACTCGACGACCCTATCGGGCGACCCGAAAGGAGCTTTGGCATAGACGTTCCATTTTTTGAACCTGACGGCTTTGATTACGCTGTTTTCACTTCCATTCCAGCTGAGTGAACAGTCTTTTTCCAGCCCTTCCATGAATATGGCTTTGAACATACTTGCCAGACTTTTTTGAGGAAAAAGGAATCGGTTGTTTTTGCGTTTGGCATCTACCCAACGCTTTCCGTCGAAGCCACCTGCACTGACGATACAATGTACATGTGGATGGAAAGAAAGATCCTGTCCCCAAGTGTGGAGAACCATTGTAATACCTGGTTCAGCTCCCAGGAATTCAGGCATTCGACCGTGTTTGAGTAATGTTTGGGAAGCTGCCTGAAACAGCAAGTTAAATAGCCTGTTTCTGTTGCCCATGATCACAACATTGAGTTCATGGGGCAAAGTGAATACTACATGATAGTATGCTGTAGGTAGTAGTTCGTCCATCCTTCCCTGAATCCAAGCGTCCCTTTTCATACTTCCACAGTTGGGACAGTGTCTGTTACCGCAGCAATGGTAGCGATGGGCGATGTTGCCACATTGTTGATCATTGCATCTGCTAATGTGATAGCCCTTAGCAGCGGTATGACATGCTACAAGATCAGCAAAAACAGCTTTGCTATAAGTATTGAAGCTGTGGATGGATTGATGTCTGAATAGGGATTGGAAAGAAGAGTCAGTTTCCATCAGCTAGCAAATCAAGTGGAGATACTAGTTTTTCCCTACGTTGTTTGGTAAGGTGAAGATAGATCATAGTAGTCTCTATCTTTGAGTGTCCAAGAAGCTGTTTGATGGTATGAATATCTGTTCCCGCATCAAGCAGATGTGTGGCAAAGGAATGCCTGATTGAATGTGCAGAAAAAGCATATTGTTCTAAGCCCGCCTGTTTCATTGCCATACGGATGGCGTGCTGTATGGAGCGGTCGTTCATAGCTTTTCCCGGGATCTGTCCTTCAAAGAGAAAGACTTTTGGCTTGTGTACTCTGTAGTAAGCTTCAAGCAAAGGGAGAACAGCAGCTGGAAGGATAGTAAATCTGTCCCTGCTACCCTTTCCTGCCACAACTTTGAGCTGCATTTCGGCTCTTGAGATATGTTTCATTTCCAAGAATCGAAGTTCGCTCAACCTGATACCTGTTCCATAAAACAAAGCAATGATGGCTTTATGCTTGATATTGGTTGTGGATTGGATTACATGGCTGATCTGATCTTGGGTTAGAATTTCCGGAAGTCTGAAGTCTTTCCGGGGATAAAGTGCGTGGGGGACTACATAAGGTGAAGGTAAAATGTGTTTAAAAAAGAAGCTACAGCTTTGAGCCGTCATCCTGCATTTGTCCCTACCGACAGCATGCTCTTTTTTGATGTAATTGATGTAAGAGGCAATGTGATCTTGGGTGAGCTGCTCAGGATTGAGGTGATTGAAATAGGCGAAAATATAGCGCATCTCGGCCATATAGTTGCGGATGGTCATATGGGAATATGCTTTGGCTTCTAGGAAAGAAGATAGTTTTAGCAAATACTCCTTAGCGGAATCATTGAGGGCAACAGTGCCCAGCGTGTTTTTTTTGAGTTTTCATGATCTAAGATTTTGATATAAATAAAAATAAGCATAATTTTGGTAAATCGCTCACCCGTAGGGTGTCAGTTCAACAGGCGTTTGGCAAAAAAGCGGGTTCAGTGCTTAAAAGAAGCTTTGTGCTTCGTATCAAGTTCAGTGCTGGCAGACAGTCTAGTGCTTCGAAATCCGCTTCTTCGCCAAGCGCCAAAACGTTGTGTGTAAGTTAAATTTACATCCTATGATGATAATCATTATTCCTTGTTTTAATGAAGTTCAAAGAATTGACAAGCAAGCCTATATCAACTTTTTAAAACACACGCCAGACGCCAATCTTGTTTTTTCTGACGATGGTTCTACTGACAATACAATTTCTGTGTTAAAAGAAATTAAAGCTTCGCATGAGAATTGCGTTCACGTCTATGTTTCTAATCGCAATCATGGTAAAGCAGAGGCGATAAGATCGGCGGTGTTGTATCTTAAAACTCAAAATTTAAAGCCGAGTAAAATCGCTTATATTGATGCTGATTTGGCAGTTTCCTTAGAAGAATGTTATGCCTTATCTAAAAATCTCAATGATAAGATACACTTTGCTTTCGGATCTCGAATTTCAAAAGTTGATAATACAATTATCCGTTCTTCGTTTCGACATTATTCTGGGCGAATGGTGTCGACTGTGATTTCCAATATTTTAGGCGTTGCCATTTATGACACCCAATGTGGTTGTAAAATATTCAAAAGTGATTTAGCTTTTAAGGTCTTTGAAAACCCGTTTATATCTAAATGGCTATTTGATGTTGAAATCTTTTTTCGCATTATCAATCTTTATTCCAAAACAGAATTAAAACACATTGCCCGAGAAATTCCTTTAGAATCTTGGATAGATGTTGGTGGGTCTAAAGTCAAATTGAGTTATTTTTTTAGAATGTGGTATGAATTTTATTTAATAAAAAAACAATATCGTGGGGTTCATTAAAAGATATAAATACGAGATTGGCATTGGATTACTAATTGTTTTGAGAGGCTTTCTCAATGCCATAGTGCCGTTAATGGACAAAACTGAAGCTCGTTATGCAGAGATTGCCCGCATCATGCAGGAAACCAATAATTATATTACGCCACAAATTGATTACGGCGTGCCTTTTTGGGCCAAACCGCCTTTATCCACTTGGTTATCCGCCTTAAGTATGGAAGTTTTTGGCGTGAATGAATTTGCCGTGCGTCTGCCTTATCTGTTAGCCACAATTTTTATACTCTTTGTCGTCTCTAAATTTGTAGAATCCCGCAGAGCTTGTTTGGTGTGTGCCTTTGTGTTATTGACTATTCCAGAGTTTTTATTACACGCTGGCGTGGTATCCACAGATACGTTTTTAGCTTTATGCGTGGCCATGGTTTTTTTGAGTTTTTGGCAAACTATTCTTATTGAAAAAGTTAATCATTGGCATTATTTATTTTATGTATTTTTAGGGTTTGGTCTATTGGCTAAAGGACCTATCGTGTTTATTTTAACCATTCCACCACTTTTTATTTTCACCCTTTATTTTAAACAATTCAAGACTTTTTTTAAAAACACACCTTTATTTTCTGGGCTTTTATTAATGTTGCTTATTGCCGTGCCGTGGTATTATCTGGCGGAGCAGGAAACCAAAGGATTTCTAGAATATTTTATCATTGGCGAACATTTTAAACGCTTTTTTGACTCCGACGGTTGGGATGGCGATAAATATGGTTTCGTCAAAACCCAGCCTTTGGGAATCATTTGGGTTTTTCTTTTTGCATTCGCCTTTCCTTGGATACAAGTTTTAGCGGTAAAACTTTGGAAATTGCGACAAGAGATTTTGAAAAACAAATGGGTGTCTTTTCTTTTGCTATGGTTATTATGGGCGCCGTTTTTCTTTACGTTTTCAAGCAGTTTAATTCACACTTATATTTTGCCATCTATTGTGCCTATCGCTTTGTTGATAAGCCATTACTGGCCAAATTATAAGCACAAAAGATTAGCGCTTCGCTTGAGTCTTATTTTTCCAGTCTTGGTCGTCATAGCGACGGCAATATTTCTGTTGGAAAATCGAGTGAAATATTACATGAATACGGACAAGTATATTTTAGAACACGACGTTTTATCTCAATATAAATTGTATTATTTGAATAAAAAAAGTTACTCCAGTCAGTTTTATAGTGAAGGAAAAATTGAAAATATTTCCTATGAAAATTTTGAATCAATTAATTTACAGCAAGAGTCTTTTGCCATTATTATAGAAAATGATGACATTAATCAAGATAATATTTCTCAAATTAAAAAATTAGAAGTTATAGATTCAAATGCAAACAGCAAGATATTCCTAAAAAAATAAAACCTACACACAACATTAAGCCCACTAGAGAAAAGCCCTTTGAAAAAAAGCCCTGATTGATGTAAAATCTATCAGGGCTTTTTGCTAGTGGCTGTTGACTGACAACTGGAGGGTGAAGTGTTTGCTAGGTGTATTAGTACTCTTTTTATGGGTTTAATTATTTTTCATTAGTTACGATTTCTACTATTATTTGACCAATCCTTGTGGAAAAGGCATAAAATCCCCTACCCAAAATTGGGGTATTCTGCTTTAGAGATGTCTTGGACCCAACCATTGTTTTCTTAGATCCTGAATACATGTCAGGAAGGGGCTGGAAACTGATCTATTTTTATGAGGATGAAAGAATCGAGCTTTATAATTTAGATACTGACCTAGGCGAAAGAAATGATTTGTCCCAAATAGAATCTGAAAAAGCGAATTACCTCCAAAACAAGCTAAAAAATTGGCTAGCAAGTACAGATGCAAGGCTACCAATGAAGAAGAATATTAATTGATATTGAATTCCATCTAACAAACAAACAATCCTTTAATACTTTACCACTGAATTTATAAAAGCGCCATTCAATGCAATTGATTGGCGCTTTTTTTGTGAATCTTCATGGTACATCGTACTTGGTACTTGGTACTTTGTACTTTTTACAAAATCAAACATCCTTTACGCATCTAAAACCTACATTAGAAGTTCCTGAATACACATCTTGCCCTCTCCTGGCACTTGGACGATAATTGATACAATAGTCATCAGCACACAAGAAAGATCCTCCTTTGATGACTTTCTCAATGGCATAAGGGTTTTCTGGATTATAGCATTTTGAAATAGAGGTGTCTAATGCTGGCGCCAAGGCTTTTTCGCGCATAAAAGCGGCTGCATCAAACCAATCCGAGGTCAATTCCCACACATTACCGATCATATCATAAAGTCCAAAATCATTCCCAGCAAAAGAACGAACTGGAGCTGCTCCTTCAAAACCATCAATACCTTCATTTTGATAAGGAAATTCACCTTGAAAAGTATTTGCTCTAAAACTACCAGAAGGATTTAATTCATCACCCCATGGAAATCGACTATTGTTCCCTCCCTTAGCAGCATACTCCCATTCAGCTTCGGTAGGAAGTCTTTTTCCTGCCCATGTTGCGTAGGCCTCTGCATCTTCCAAAGCAATATGAACTACAGGATGATTCTCTTTTCCTTGAATATCGGATCCAGGGCCTTCAGGCTGCTTCCAATAGGCACCAGGAACCCATTGCCACCATTGGCTGATGTCATCTAAGCTTACTGCTTGATCTGGTGCTACAAAAACCAATGAACCAGCTACAAGTAAAGATTCATCTGGCTTGGGAGTTCCGGGAGGCAAAGTCTGCTTCATTTCTTCCCAATCAGGCTTTCTTTCTGCTACTGTCACATAGCCTGTTGCTTCCACGAAAGCTGCAAATTGCTTGTTGGTCACTTCCGTCTCGTCCATCCAGAAGCTTTCAACCTTTCGCAAGACCGCCGGCCTTTCACTTGGATAGGAATTAAGATCATTTGTTCCCATTGAAAAATCGCCACCTTGAATCAATACCATTCCATCCATTTTCTTGGATTCGTTTGAAACTTCCACAGCTACATTTCCATTTTGAATACTATTTTCACAGGCCAAAAGACCGCAGCAAACAAATACTAGGAAGAAATTGAAATATCTCATTTTTAATCATTTTCTATTCTCGAATCGAAAGGTAAGGTTTTGCAATCTAAATTTAAAGGTCAAATAAATATTCCAAGGGTTAAAAACCATCAAAGTGCTTCTTCGAAAGGTTCATTATTAAAAAATATCGTGCAGATTCAATTCCATCCCAAAAACCGCCTATTTCATCACATTTTTTTGTCTGAAAATACTGTGATGTCTATCCTTGTATCATGTTAAAATGAATGACATGAAAAAAAAGCATCAAGTTTATTATTGGATTATCTTCTTAGGCATTCTTTACAATTTCATTCTACTTGCTAGGAGTCAAAAGAATCCTTCTAATAATATAACAGAAAGTATTTCTGAAGAAACTCTCTCAAATCCAGTATCAATCAATGATTTTAGAAAACTATGAAAGACAAAATTTTACCTTTTAGACAAATTGAATGGTGGGTAGTCACTTTCCTTTTTGTGAGCATCATCCTCTCCAATGTACTTTCCTCTCCAACTTTTAGTCTAAATTATGAGCAAGGAGCCATTTATTTTGCCAAGATTTTCATCCCTTTAATCTTTCTTGCTACTTTTTACTTATTTCATATCAAAGTGTTTCCTACTTACATAAAAGATGGAAAAACAGCAAAATTTATCATTTACACCATTTTAATATTTCTTGGATCATTTATAAGTATTGGCGCATTTTCAGTTAATGCAAGGTTTACAGATGATTTTATCTTACCTTTTTATTTCAACTCTCTTTCCATATATGCAGGATATGGAGCCCTAACTTATATACTCAATCAGCTATTGATTAAAAAAGAGAATAACTTAACCTATGCTTACAATGTCTTAAGATCTATATTGATCTACATTTTTGTAGTCATTTTTCTTATACAGTTTCAAAGAATTGCTGGTGAGTTTGTAGCCATATTGTTTGTGTTTATAATCCCTTCTTTGATTGGATTGATTTTTTATAATTTCTTTTTGATTTATGGAATGCAAAAACAGAATCGAAAAGGTGAAGCAACTGCCTATTTGGTTTTGTTGCTATGTATCATTGCAGGAATATTTATTACAATAGCGATAGTAGAACAGGCTGGCGAAGCTTTAATTGCTGGCTTGATCTTGATTATTGCCATTGTGGCTATCATATTCCCTGTTTCAAACTTCTTTTTTAGAAAATACGATAACTACCTAGGTCAGTTAGATAGCCTAACTGTCAAGGTTGGTCAAGGTACTGCTAATATGGCATTTTTAAGATCTCAAATCAATCCTCATTTCCTCTTCAATGCGCTCAATACGCTTTATGGAACGGCATTGCAGGAAAATGGTGAACGAACCGCCGAGGGTATCCAAAAACTAGGAGACATGATGCGCTTTATGCTCCATGAAAATAATCAGGACAAAATCCCTGTTATCCGTGAAAAGGAATACCTCGTCAACTATGTAGATCTACAGAATTTGAGGATCAAAGAGCAAGAGAATATTGAAATCCTCTTTAGCCAATCAGAAGAAAACTGTCCGGGAGAAATCGCTCCGATGCTTTTGATTCCTTTTGTAGAAAATGCTTTCAAACATGGTATCAGCTTTCAGAAAAAATCATGGATCAAAATCGGTTTACGCTGCCTAGATGGTTCTGTACACCTTGATGTAAACAACAGCATCCACCGAAGCAATGACGAAGATCCAGAGAAAAAATCCTCAGGTATAGGTTTAGAAAATGTCAAACAAAGACTCAAACTCCTCTATCCTGACAAGCATGAACTTATCATCAGAGAAAATGAATTGGAGTATTTTGTACATTTGAGTGTGAAGCTTTGAAATAGACGTGAGATATGAGACGTGAGACTTAGTCTTGAAGTATAAGAATATAAAATAGGTTTGAGACATTAGAAATTAGAAGCGAGAAATTAGAAAAAAGAGACAAGAACCAAGAGAAAATTACCCTCATGTCACCAAAACCCTTCAAATTTTACAATCCGCCACGCCTGTGCGCCTACGGCGTAGCGGACAAGTTCTTTCAATCTCGACCTACTTCACAGATCTTTCGATCTCTAACAACCTTTGAACTTTCCAACATTTAAAACGATTCCCAATCTAAAATCTGACTTCTAAAATCTAAAATTAAATGTTAACAGCAATCGCAATAGACGACGAACCCATGGCTTTGGAAGTGGTGAAAGCCCATGCTTCCAAGGTACCTTTTCTTGAGTTAAAGGAAATATTTACAGATGCGATCAAGGCTCTGGAATATCTGAAAAGCAATCAGGTGGACTTGATATTTTTGGATATCAAAATGCCTGATATTTCAGGATTAGAGTTGGCAATTTTGATTCCAAAGGAAACCATGGTCGTATTCACCACAGCTTATTCCGAGCACGCTGTCAAAAGCTTTGAGTTGGATGCTATAGATTATTTGTTGAAGCCCTTTAACTTAAGTCGTTTTCTAAAATCCTGTCAAAAAGCACAAGAACTATTTGATTTGAAAAACGGACAAAAACCATCTTCCGACTCAATTTTTATCAAAACAGGCTCGGAACAAGTGAAAATAAATTTTGATGAGCTCTTGATCTGCGAAGCAAACGGAAACTATGTGAATTTTCACCTGAAAGAACATAAAATCCTCAGCAGAATGACGCTTTCAGAAACTGAGTTGCTACTTCCTTCCCATTTTATCAAAACCCATCGCTCCTATTTGGTAAATACAGATAAAATAGAAAAAATAGAAAGACATCAAGTTTCACTACAAGGCAAACACGCTCCAGTTAGCAATGGCTTTTATGATGATTTATTGGATAAATTAAATAAACCTTAGTGTAGCGTAATAATTGAGCTATACGTCATTTTTTTTACTAAATCTTTTGAAAATCTTCTTGAAGAAGTTTTCGTTTTTCTCAACCACTGGGTAATCATCCCCTAACAAATAACCGTAAGCTGCCAAACTTGGTATCCTTTCGAAGATGATTTTCAAGAGTCCTACCATGGGAATAAATAAAATCATTCCTGATATCCCCCAAATGTAACCCCCAAGTAAAATTGCCAAGATAACAGCAAAAGCATTTACTTTCACTCTAGCACCTACGACTAAAGGAGTGATTAAATTATTCTCAACAAGCTGAATCATCCACAAAAGCAACATGGTAGCCAAAGGATAAAAAAGGCTGTCTGTGGTCAGTAAGACATATAGTATCAACAATAATGAACTTAAAAATACGCCCACAAATGGAATCAAGTTCATCACTGACACAAATACAGCAAAAAGCAAAAAATACTTTACCCCAAGTAAATACAATACAACCCCCGCCATCAAACTCACAATAAAAGTAACAATCAACATCCCAAAAAGATAATTTTGAATCACCTTACCAGAGTCCTTTATGAAATTTAGAATTGAAGGGCTTTCTTTAGATGATCTTCTTTTTAAAAATTCTACAAAGAAATCTCTATAATAAAGCATTAAAAAAATGAAAAGAGGTATTATACCTACTAGCACAAGGGATCTTCCTGCTCCAAAGAGTGCTGACTCAAGTTTTTTTTGACTCAAAAAAGAAAATTCAAGAGGAATATCTGAACCCAAGCCAATCGCTCTTTCAATTTCTTTCAGGTAAGAATTTATTTTGGTCTCAAAAGAAGCCCTAATCTCGGGTATATCTTTAATCAAACCTACCACCTGATCTGTCAAGATGTACAATAAAGCGACTGCGGTGGCTGTAATGGAGATCAAGGTTATTGCTATCGAAAATGACCTTGGAACACGTTTTTCTTCCAGCCAATTTGAAATGGGATAGAGTGCAAATGCAAAAAAAGCTCCCCAAACTAGCGGAAGCAAAATCACAGAACCTTCTTTCATGATGACAATGATCAGAATAAAAAGAAGAAAAGAATACGCTACTTTTTGTATGGGTTTGATGTCGATAGAGCTCATAGTGGGTCAGGATGATTTCCTGACATTAAGATACGATGCAGGCGAGTTTAAAAAAATAATCTTTCTTCATTTTTTAAATAAAAAAGCTTGAATCTTCGTTCAAGCTTTTTACTTATTACATAATGTAAATAACTAGTAGTGTTGTATTTAAATCCATATTTTAAAGACCAAATACTTTGAAAATCTAAAATATTATTAATCAATTACATTCTTTCTAGTACCGTATTTAGACGTGGTTGGTTTTTCCTGAAATTCTGGACTTTTTTCAACCTTTGGATTTTGTCTTGGCTTGAATCCACTCGGAGTATCTGGGTTTTCGGGATCTCTTACAACATGGGACTGAGCAGTATTTTCCCTTGGTCTTCGATTAGGCTTTTGTTCAGTTTTAGGTTGATTTGATTTTTTATATCCTGAAGAGCTAGATTTTTTTTCCTTTTTGAAATCTCCTCTAGAATTTGAGCTACTTGAAGCCGAGTAGCTCGGGCCAGACTCAAAGCCTTCTGGTAAAGGGACTTTTTCTATTTCCATTCCAATCAACTTTTCAATGTTATTGAATTTGAATTTATCCTTCTCATTGATAAAAGTAATCGCTTCTCCTTTGCTATCTGCTCGGGCAGTTCTACCCACTCTGTGCACATAATCTTCTGGATCATTTGGCGTGTCAAAGTTGATCACCAATTCGATTCCTACCACATCAATCCCTCGAGAAATGATATCCGTTCCTACCAAGATTCTCAAGTTTCTATTCTTGAACCTTGACATGATCTGTTCTCTTTCAACCTGCTCTAAATCAGAATGAAAAGCCTCTACTTCAAAATCCTTTTTCAAGACTTTAAACAGACTCTTCACCTTATCTTTTGTAGATGCAAAAATGATCACAGCTTCATAATCTTTCTGTCTCAGGATATGCTTGACAAGATCTTCTTTTTGCGTATCATAAGCCAAGTATGCAGTCTGAGTCACTCCTTCTGCTGTCTTACCTAATGACAAACTTATCTCTTCAGGATTATTCAAAAGCTTCTTGGAAAATTGTCTGATTTTTGGAGGCATGGTAGCCGAGAAAAGAATCGTCTGTCTGTTCTTTGGTAAGTAATTCACGATTGTCAGCAAATCATCTGAGAACCCCATATCGAGCATTCTATCAGCTTCATCTAGGATCAAATGCTGTAAGCTGTCCAAATTGATTTTTCCACCTGCTAATAATGCAATCAACCTTCCTGGCGTAGCGACAACAATCTCCGCTCCTTGCTCAAGAGCACGTTTTTGCTGCTCCCATACCAATCCGTCACCGCCACCATAGATAGGGATCGAACTAATCCCTAAAAAATAAGCGAAGCCTTGGATCTGTTGATCAATTTGAATGGCCAATTCACGAGTTGGTGCCAAAACCAAGGTATTCAGCTTATTTTCGCCTGACTTAGCTATTTTATTCAAAACAGGCAAAATAAAAGCTGCTGTTTTCCCAGTTCCAGTTTGGGCACATGCAATGATATCTCTTCCCTCCAAAATAATGGGAATTGCCATCTCTTGTACTGGGGTAGGTTTTTCGAAACCCATAGCATCTAGACCTTCTTGTAAAGACGCTTCAAAATTAAAACTATTGAAATTCAAAATTGTGATGATTTTAAGTATATAAATAAGCCCATGCAATCAATCCAAATTGCAATGGAAGTCGGAGCAGTAATGCCCATTTTGGAATGCCTTTCGCTCCTTTTTGATACATATAAAGATTTGCAGGAAATACCGCTATCAATAAAATGATTATCCCAAAAGCTGCATAAGTCCTTGTTTGTGCAAACAACAAACCTAAACCAAAAAGAATCTCAAAGGCACCAGCCAACAAATTCATTAATTTTGGATTGGGTATATAAGGCGGGATGATGCGGAGATACATCTTTGGTTTTAGAAAATGCATCACTCCAGCTAAAACATATAATCCACTCATTAAATAAAGAAAAAATGAATACATGTAGAATTGTTCTGCTATTTGGTGATCAATGTATATATTGAGACTAAATGTATCACAATACTCTCACATTAGCAATTATCACTCCCAAAACCCTATAAATAAGCTTGTATGAAACAGATATTTACACTTCTATTCTGCTTTTGTATTTTTTCAAATTCCTTTTCTCAAACCCAGAAACCACAATTACACGGTAAACATTGGATGGCAATCACTGGAAAACCACTTGGAGCAACTGCAGGTGCAACCACCTTTGCCAAAGGCGGAAATGCCGTTGATGCAGCTTGTGCTATGCTCGGTGCTGTCTGTACCATGTGGGATGTGCTGAGTTGGGGCGGAGAAACACAAGCGCTCATCTACAATCCAAACACAGGAAAAGTCATTGCCATCAATGCCATGGGGTATGCTCCAACAGACGCTACTCCAGAATTTTTCAAAGAAAAAGACATGAACTATCCACCTGAATTCGGGCCACTTGCAGCAACCACGCCTGGCACACCAGGAGGATTAATGACCATGTTGGCAGAATACGGAACGATGTCATTGGCGGAAGTTTTGGCTCCTGCTATGGAAATGGCCAAAGGCTATCCAATCGAAGCACAAGCAGCCAATAGCATCGAAGCGCAAAAAAATAGAATCAAAGATTGGCCTTATTCCAAGAAAGTATTTTTACCCCATCTAGGAGAAGAAAGAGAAGCCCCATACCCTGGAGAAGTGTTTGTTCAGGAAGATTTGTATCAAACCTTATCAAAATTAGTAGAAACTGAAAAAGAAGCCTTAGCTGCTGGGAAAAGTAGAAAAGAAGCTATTTATGCAGCTTACGAGAGATTCTATAAAGGTGATATTGCAAAAGAGATCGTACGAGGTACCAGAGAACAAGGTGGTTTATTCACTGAACAGGATTTGGCCAATTGGAAAGTAAAAATTGAAGAACCATTATCTGTAAACTACAAGGGAATCGATGTTTATAAATTGCAGGAATGGACCCAAGGTCCGGCATTGCTACAATCATTGAACATATTAGAAAACTTTGACTTGAAGTCAATGGGATATAATTCTGCTAATTACATCAACACAGTTTATCAGGCCATGAGCTTGGCATTTTCTGATAGGGACTTTTATTATGGAGATCCAGATTTTGGACCTAAGAGCCCAATGAATGGCTTGCTTTCAAAAGCTTACGCCAAAGAAAGAGCAAAATTGATCACAGAAAATAATGATCCCAAAATCGGCCCGGGTGATCCGTATCCATTCCAAGGTGAAAGCAATCCTTTTATGAATTTGCTCAAAACCAGAAATGATGTTTTGGCTTATGACAGACCTGAGCTACCCATCCAAGGTTTAGATGATCCATTTTTGGAGCATTTCCTAAAAGGTACCACCACTATCCAAGCCGCGGATGAGGAAGGTTGGGTGGTTTCCATCACACCTTCAGGTGGTTGGATTCCTGCTGTGATTGCAGGAAATACTGGAGTTGGCTTAAGCCAAAGGATGCAAAGCTTTGTTTTGGATGAAAAATTGAACCCCTTCAATGTCCTTGAACCCAATAAAAGACCTCGCGTAACGCTGACACCAAGCATGGCACTGAAAGACGGAAAACCATTTCTTTCCTTTGCGGTTCAAGGCGGAGATACTCAGGATCAAGATTTGCTGCAAATGTTCTTGAATATCGTTGAATTTGACATGACTGTTCAGGAAGCTGCTGAAGCTGCAAATATCCACAGTTATCAGATGCAATCATCTTTCGGCGCCCATGAAAGCAAACCCGGTTCCATCACCCTCAACACCGAAGTCCCATCTTGGGTACGCAACAATTTGAAAAAAAGAGGTTACAAAATGGATTTCCAAAACCGAACTTCCGGGCCACTCAATGCCATTTGGTTTGACTGGAAACACGGTACCTTCTGGGGCGGCTCCAGCAATCATGGGGAAGATTATGGAATTGCCTGGTAGGTTTTAGGTGATCAAGTGATTAGGGAATTAGTTGATTAGGTTTAAAAGTTTGGAAGACGCTTGAGGAATGGCGTCTTTCAATTTTTTTTTGGATCTGAGAATTATAAGATTTTAAAATTGAAAAATTCATCATTGGTCATATCGAACAAAGTGAGATATCTCCTTTAAGTCGATATGACTTCAAAGTATCAATTACATTTCTCATAAATCTAAAATCTACGCTCTAAAATCTAAAATCATTCTTAAATCTGCGAAATCCGCGGAATCTGCGTGCTCCCCTCTTCGGGCTTCCGAAACAATCTTCTATATTTGCAAATTCAAAAAAACAAAACGATTACAATGAACAACTTTATCGAAGAATTGCGCTGGAGAGGAATGCTTCAGGACATGACACCAGAAATCGAAGAACACCTGAATAAAGGAATGGCTTCTGCATATCTGGGTTTCGATCCTACTGCGGATTCTTTGCATATCGGGCATTTGGTGGGTGTGATGACACTTTTACACTTCCAAAAAGCTGGTCACAAACCTTTTGCACTTGTCGGTGGCGCTACAGGAATGATTGGTGATCCTAGCTTCAAATCTGCCGAAAGGAATCTTTTGGACAAAGCCACACTCGATCACAATATCGCTTCTATCAAAACCCAATTGGGTAAATTTTTGGATTTCAATCAAGGTTCTGAAAACAAAGCTGAACTAGTAAACAACCATGATTGGATGGCTGAATTCTCTTTCTTAGATTTTATCAGAGAGGTTGGAAAGCACATCACGGTTAATTACATGATGGCGAAGGATTCTGTGAAAAGGAGACTTGAAGATGGAAATGGATTATCATTTACAGAGTTTACTTATCAGTTGATCCAAGGATATGACTTTTACCATCTTTGGAAAAATAACAATGTAAGCATCCAACTAGGTGGTTCCGATCAGTGGGGAAATATCGTCACTGGAACAGAGATGATCCGAAGAATGGGTGGTGGCTCAGCTTATGCTTTGACTGTCCCTTTGATTACCAAAGCTGATGGAACGAAATTCGGTAAAACTGAAGGAGGTTCTGTATGGCTTGACCCTGAGAAAACATCTCCTTATGCTTTCTACCAATTTTGGCTGAATGTATCAGATGAAGATGCATCCAAGTACATTAGAATTTTCACGACGCTGGATCAAAATACGGTAGAGCATTTGGAAAAAGAGCATCAGGAAGCGCCACATTTGAGAGCTTTGCAAAAGGAAATAGCCAAGCAAGTGACAATTATGGTTCACAGCGAGCAGGATTATGAAATGGCATTGAAGGCCTCTTCCATCCTATTTGGTAAATCATCTACTGAAGATTTAGCATCTTTGGATGAAAGAACATTCTTGCAGGTTTTCGATGGTGTACCTCAAGTTCAAATTTCAAAAGCTGAATATGATGCTACAGGAAATGTTTTGGATTTGTTGGCCGAAAAAGCTGGCAATGCGATTTTCCCTTCCAAAGGTGAAGGTAGAAAAATGATCCAAGGTGGAGGTGTAAGCATCAATAAAGAGAAAATCATGGATCCGAATGCTGCTGTTGAAGCTAATCTTTTGCAGAATAAGTACCTACTGATCCAAAAAGGAAAGAAAAACTACTACATCATCGAAGTAAATTGATAAATAGAATTCAATGATTTCTTTCATTGATATAAAAAACAAAACAGGCAATTAGGGTCTTCCTTTTTGCTTGTTTTATTTTTGGACATAATCTTGATTTTTACATTAAAAATCTTTCAAATTTTTTACTCCTCATTTCCATCTGTTTAAGAATCACGATTAGTTTTTAGATTAAATTTTTGAATTATGTTTAATATATTTGAATATAATTCAATAAAAAGAATATCATGGGAGCACAAGAGAGAACACAGAGAGAAAAAGCGATATTAGAGTCTGCAATCAAACTTTTTAACGAAAAAGGCTATCATGCCACAAAGATGGACGAAGTTGCTAAGGGGGCTAAAATTTCCAAAGGACTGACCTATTTTTACTTCAAAAATAAAGAAGATCTCTACATGGCTGTTACCCGAAAAGCTTTTGAAGGATTGAAGGATGTATTTCGAGATGTGTTCAGAACAAAAAATAAAAATGGACTTCAAATGCTTGTTGATTTGGTCCAAAAATACTTGGACTACAGTCAGGAAAACAGAATGTATTATCAAGCCATCTTGAATTTTATGGGTATGTTAAATTTGTACAACAATCTTGAATTAAGAAAATCTATTGATCCATTAATATTAGAAAGCGAACATTTTCAAAAACTACTTGACATTCATCATGATTGTGGGAAATTCGGAATTCAGATGGTTTCCTTGGGTATCAAAGATGGCAGTATCAGACCTGAATTACAGCCAGAAATTACTTTTTATACCATTTGGAGTATGCTTATCGGCTATGAAAGACTGAGTGGACCTGTGAATTATGAAAACAAAGAAATCAAGATCCACATTGATAATTGGAAGCCAGGATTTATTCGTTTGATGCAAGATATGCTAAAAGGAAGCATCCAAGCTTCCCGTCCAAATGTGGTTCAGGGAAGTCTCTTTTAACAAATTTCATTTATGGAAAATCAAGATTTTCAAATAGTACCTTATACTGATAATCTAAGAAATCAACTTATTAATGTGTGGGAAAGGTCTGTTTTAGCAAAGCATTCATTTTTAAAACCCAATGATTCTGAGAATGAAATTAGATCAATTGCCTCCTCGAATCTAAAACAGCCTAGAAAGGCCTAAATATCACTATTTACGAAGCATTTTTTACATCAGTGGTTCTAACCTAGTTGAATGATTTGATATTTTTACGAATCAATAAATCAAGATTTATGAAGAAAATATACGCAATCCTTGTCTTGTTCATCTCCTTCGGATTTGTCCAAGCACAAGACACTCCAACAAAGGGGAACTATGAATTAGCTTCTCGATTTTCACCCGAAAAAGTCAGAAAAATGATTTTTTCCACCAGTGTTGATCCGCATTGGTTAAAGAAATCAGATCGATTTTGGTACACTTACGAAACTACAAATGGTAAGGAATGGTACATCGTCGATCCAGCTGCAAGAACAAAAAAATCATTCTTTGATAAGGACAAGTTAGCAGCTGAAATCACTAAAATTGTGAAAGATCCATTTGATGGTCAGCATTTGCCTATCACTAGCTTGAAGTTTCTTGAAGATGAGAACACCATCCAGTTCAAAATCAGAAGTACAAAAGACGTAGTCAAAAAAGACTGGGCAGAGATCAAAGAAAAAAACAAGAGCGCTAAAGACTCTTTAGAGAAAAAGACTTTTGTTTTCCGATATAACTTACAAAACAATCAATTGATTGAAGTTGACGATCCTGAAGAGGATGCAAAGCGTCTATCTTGGGCGAATATTGCTCCAGATTCTTCCAAAATTGTCTTTGCTAAGCATGACAATCTATTTTGGATGGATAAGGAAAATTTCCTGAAAGCTGTAAAAGACGACAAAGACAGCACTATTGTTGAAAATCAAATCACTGAAGACGGAGAAAAAGATTACAGCTATGGCGGTGGTCGTGGTGGTGACAATGTGGAAGAGGAGAAAAATAAAGACAATAGAAAAAGAGCTGGAGTAATTTGGTCAGAGGATTCTAAGCAATTTATTTTAACTCGCTCGGATGTTCGTGAGGTAAAAGATCTTTGGGTAATCCAAAATGTAAAGGACCCAAGACCTACTCTTGAAACTTATAAGTATGCCATGCCAGGCGAGAAGGAACAACCGATCACTGACTTATTGCATTATTCATTTGAATCCAAGGAAATGTCCAAATTGGATGTAGCCACTTTCAAGGATCAATCAATTGGACTTTGGACAGCTTCAAGACCTGTTGTAAATAGAGATGATGACTTTACTCCTATCGTATGGTTAGGTGATGTGAACAATTTCTATTTCTCCATCACTTCTAGAGATTTGAAGAAAATAGATATTGTAAGATGGAATATTGCAGAAGGTAAAAAGGAAGTTGTTATTGAGGAAAGAAGCAACACTTACATTGACATCATCAAGCCTGAGATTATCAACAATGGCTCTGAGATTGTACATTGGTCAGAAAGAGATGGATGGAGACATTTTTACCTTTATGGAAAAGATGGTAGCCTTATACGTCAATTAACATCTGGACCATTCCACACAGACAGAATTGGTACGATTGATGAAAAAGGAAGATTCCTTTATTTTATCGCTAATGGTAGAGAAAAGGGCGAAGACCCATATTACGAGCACATGTATAAAGTGAGCTTAAATGGTGGTGCAATCACACTTCTTAACCCAGGTGATTATAACCACAGTTCATCACCAAATGATAAAGGAACCTACTTTGTAAACAATTTTAGCAGAGTGAACACTGTTCCTATGTCATCACTTCATGACAATACAGGTAAAAAAATCATGGATTTGGAAGAAGCTGATTTGTCAAATTTATTTGCAGCAGGATACAAATTCCCTGAAACATTCAAGTTTAAAGCTGATGATGGTATCACAGATCTTTATGGTGTGATGTACAAGCCATTTGACTTTGACTCTACGAAAGTCTATCCTATTATCGAGTATGTCTACCCAGGACCACAAACAGAAGCGGTGAATAAGTCTTTTGGAAGAGGTTTTGACAGAACAGATAGATTAGCACAATTTGGTTTTGTTGTTGTCACTCTTGGGAACAGAGGAGGCCACCCTGGTAGATCAAAATGGTACCATAATTATGGTTATGGTAACCTGAGAGATTATGGTTTAGCTGACAAAAAAGCTGCTGTTGAGCAATTGGCTGACCGACATCCTTTCATTGATAGAAATAGAGTTGGTATTCATGGACATTCTGGAGGTGGATTTATGTCTACAGCTGCGATGCTCGTTTATCCTGATTTCTTCAAAGTGGCAGTTTCATCTGCAGGAAATCATGAAAACAACATCTACAATAGATGGTGGTCAGAAAAACATCATGGAGTTCAGGAATTGATTTCTCCAAAAGGTGACACTTCATTTGTTTACAAAATCGAAAAGAACCCTGATATAGCGAAAAATCTAAAAGGCAAACTACTTTTGGTAACTGGTGACGTAGATAATAACGTTCATCCTGCAAATACTATTAGAATGGCTAATGCTTTGATCAAAGCAAACAAAAGATTTGATTTTATTATCCTTCCAGGTCAAAGACATGGTTTTGGAGATATGACAGAGTATTTCTTCTGGAGAATGGGCGATTATTTTGTTCAGCACCTCCTGGGCGACAATACTCCCCCACCAACAGATATGATGGAAGTTCAGCGAGAAAAAGCTATGACTAAGTAACTAAAATACAACCACTAATAAATGAACTCTTAATCAAAAAAAACCGACCAATTAGGTCGGTTTTTTTTGTTGTATCATTCTAATTAACTTATAACTTAATTGTCTCAATAACTAATACCCAATCAACTCCTAACTAACCAAAATGATCTTCCCATTCCTTCCTGCCTTTTCATAGGCCTTTAGTGCTTCCTGAAATTCCTCCAAAGGATAGGTTGCTTCAATATCCACTTTTACCTTTTCTGAAAGTAAATGTGTAAAAATCGTTTTGAAGGCCATCTGTCTAGATTCAGCAGTCAAACTTTCCATCCAGGTTGACAACCAAAATCCTTCAACTTTCAAATTCTTAAAAATCAACAAACCAGAATTCAATGGGATATTTTCAAGGCTTAACAAGCCGAAAACAATCATTTTCCCATTTGTTCTCAGGCAAGACAATGCTCTTGCGCCAAGTACCCCTCCTACTGCATCGAAGACAACTTGCACTCCTTCACCTGTATGTTCGGCGATAACCTTTGGTAATTTTTCATTCTCGGTATTGATCACTACATCAGCTCCTAATTCTTGTAACAAGACTTTTTGATCATCTCTCCTCACTGTACAAGCTACTTTGATACCTTTTTGGCTAGCCATCTGAATTGCCAATTTGCCAAAAGCAGATGCTCCGGCAGTTATTAATAACCAATCTCCAGCTTTCAATCCACTCGTTTCGATCATCCCATAAGCTGTCAAGGGATTGACGAAAGCTTGACAGGCTACTTCATCAGACATCCCATTTGGAACCGGAATCAATAAATGTGCTGGCACAGTTACATATTCTTTCCAAGTTCCAATGGCTGTAAAAATAACTTTTGTACCTTTTTTAAATGTTCCAGCTTCGTCTTCCTCTTCTACAATTCCGGCGGCTTCAAAACCTGCTGAACTTGGTAGTTTTGGCGTAATCCCATACATTCCTCTCACAAACATGATGTCGGAGGGATTGATATTTCTTGCTGTCACTTTGATCAAAACTTCCTTAGGACCAGCTTTAGGTCGATCTGCTTCTTCTAATTTTAAAACTTCTTCTGGAAGGCCAGTGGAGTGAAATACTACTTGTTTCATCAATTATATCTTTTTACTTTTTTCAAAATTCTTACAGACTAATTTACAAAAAATACTCGGTATGCATAACATTTTTTAGAATATGCTTAGATTATAAAATGGTTTTAATTAACTTGAAGAGACTTAGTTTTTAGAAATGGAAAATCATCAAAATCTTTAATTAGCAGCATCATGGACTTATCAAACGTCTTTTCATTGGATAGCAAAATTGCTTTGATTACAGGAGCAAGTAAAGGAATTGGTTACAGTATTGCGGAAGTTTTTGCCGCTGCTGGAGCTAAAGTAGTCATCTCAAGTAGAAAACAAGATGATTTGGATCAGTTAGCTAAGATCCTTAGAAATAAAGGATACGAAGTAACAGGTATCGCCTGCAATGTCGGGAAACTTGAAGATCTCCAGAATCTGGTAGAAAAAACAGTTGAAAAATACGGTACGATCGATATTCTCGTCAATAACGCAGCTGCCAACCCTGTATTCGGACCTGTTCATGAAACAAGTTCTGACGCTTTCGATAAAATCATGAATGTCAACTTGAAAGCTCCTTTTGAATTAATGAAGTTATGTCTTCCTTATCTAAGAAATTCTTCGAATGCTTCAGTGATTAACATCAGCTCTGTTGGTGGATTATCTCCAGAGGTTGGTTTGGGAATATATTCTGTAAGCAAAGCAGCTTTGATTTCTATGTCAAAAGTTTTTGCCAAAGAATGGGGAGATTATAAAATCCGTGTCAATGTGATCTGCCCGGGGTTGATCAAAACCAAATTTTCCGAAGCACTCTGGAGCAATGAAAAAATCATGAACAGCATGATGAAAATGCTTCCCATCAAACGTGTTGGTGAACCAGAGGAAATTGGGATCATGGCACTATTTTTAGCCAGCAACAGCGCATCCTATACAACTGGAGCTGTACTAACTGCTGATGGCGGCTTTACTATTTAATTGAACAATAAACCCAAAATATACCAACATGCAAACTTCAGTTTTTGAAGCTTCAACAAAAATGACCCAGCTACTTCAACGATACGAGTATTTTTTAAAAGAACATGTCTTCCCAATCGAGATGGATGTGATCTACGGATCATTCAAAACCCATTTGCCTAAACTAAATGAATTAAGAAACATAGCAAAAAAAGAAGGCTTGTTTGCTCCACACTTATCAGTTTCTGAAGGTGGATTGGGTTTAGATTTGTTTGAATTTGCCTTTATTTCTGAACTTCTTGGAAAAAGTCCATTAGGACATTACATTTTCAATTGCCAAGCACCTGATATTGGGAATATGGAGCTAATGCATCAATTCGCAAGCGAAGAACTCAAAAACAAATATATAAAACCCTTGCAGGAAGGACAGATTAGAAGTTGCTTCGCCATGACTGAACCTCAGCATGCAGGTAGTAATCCTGTTCATTTATCCACAACAGCTGTTAAAGAAGGAGATTACTACATCATCAATGGTCACAAGTGGTTCACTTCCTCAGCGGATGGCGCAGCATTCACGATCGTGATGGCTGTCACTGATCCTGAAAATGAAAACCCATATCAAAGAGCAAGTATGATCTTGGTTCCACTGGATAATCCTGGTTATCAATTAGTAAGAAACATCCCTATCATGGGTGATGCTGGCGAAGATTACATTTCGCATGGCGAAGTGAAGTTTACAAATTGTAAAGTACCTGTGAGCAATTTGATTGGAAAAGAAGGTGCTGGATTTGCCTTAGCTCAAGAGAGGTTAGGACCAGGAAGAATTCATCACTGCATGCGTTGGATCGGAATCTGTGAAAGAGCCATGGAAATGATGTGCCGAAGAGCGATTGAGCGCGAATTAGATCCCGGAAGACCTCTCGCCTCCCAACAGACAATTCAAAATTGGATTGCAGAAAGTTATGCAGAGATCAAAGCCTCAAGATTAATGGTCTTGGACACAGCTTTCAAAATTCAGCATCAAGGAGCAAAAGCTGCCAAAGAAGATATTTCTACGATCAAATTTTATGTTTCACAGGTGTTGATGAACGTGATTGATAGAGCCATTCAAGTTCATGGTGCTTTGGGAATCACAGACGATACGATGTTATCATTTTGGTATCGACATGAACGTGGAGCGCGGATTTATGATGGTCCTGATGAAGTACATAAGTCAGTGTTGGCGAGAAAAATCATCAAATCTTACCAAGTTTAAGTTTTTTGAATTAAAGTCAAATTAGCTAAAATCAAAGGTTAACTAAGATTTAGTGAAAGTTCAATATTACCACAGGAAAAACATGACATTAGAAGACCTAAAAATAAAAATTGCTCCATTTTTAGAGGACAAACTTGCTCTCAATGCCAATAACATCAGTATTTACCAGTTCAAAGGTGGATATTCAAACCTCACCTATTTGATCAAAGCTGAAGATAAAGAGTTTGTCCTCAGAAGACCACCGCTAGGAAAAAAAATCAGCAAAGCCCATGATATGATTCGGGAGTTTAAAGTTCTAGAAGCATTACGAAAAGCAGGATATCATAAAGTACCGAAACCAATTCTATCTTGTGAGGATGAAGCGGTAATTGGATCACCATTTTTTCTTATGGAAAAAATAGATGGATTGATTTTAAGAAATCAAATCCCCAAAGGGGTAAATCTAGATTCAGTCTTTTTCCTGACTTCCGCGGTAAAATAACTGACATTTTTTAACTATCTATAAATCAGTATTTTGATAATTTTATTTTTTGATTATAGGTGTCCCAGAGCTTGGTTTTCTTAAATTAGTGCATGTTTGTCCGGAAAAAGCCAAATAAAAGCGGACTTGTCAGTGTACAGGTTATAGACAAAAGTCAGGGAAAATATAGGGTTGTCAAAACCATTGGGTCAAGTATGGATCCTCTAGAAATTGAGCGTCTGATTGCTGAAGGAAAAAGGTATGCCCAAAGGATGATGGGTCTCCAGGAAATTGATTTTACCGACCATAAGAAGCTATATGCTGATGCCCTTTCTTCAATCAGTTCACATAAGCTAGTTGGCATCCAGTATGTTTTGGGGAGGATATTTGATGATATTGGTTTCAACCAAATCAATGAAGAACTTTTCAAAGATCTGGTATTATACCGTCTGGTGTACCCGAAAAGCAAGCTTAAGACAACTGAATATTTGTACCGTTACGAACAAAAATCCTACTCCGAGGACAGTATTTACAGGTTTATGGATAAGCTTCATTCCAGATATAAGGATATTGTCCAAAAAATCAGCTTCAATCATACCCTGAGAGTTTTGGAAGGTTCTATTCAAGCTGTTTTCTATGACGTCACCACAATATATTTTGAAATTGAAAAAGAAGATGAAATCAGAAAGCCAGGCTTTTCAAAAGATGGCAAGCACAAGCACCCTCAAATTGTTCTCGGCCTGTTGGTGAGCAAAGACGCCTATCCTTTAGCTTATGATATTTTTGAGGGAAACAAATATGAGGGAGACACATTCCTTCCCATCTTGGAGGGCTTTCGTAGCAAGTACAATTTTGAAAAACTAACCGTAGTAGCAGATGCAGGTCTTCTATCCAACAAAAATGTTCAGGACCTTATTGAAAAGGGTTATGAATTTATTTTGGGCGCAAGGATTAAAAATGAAAAAGAGTCCGTCAAAAAGAAAATCCTCAGTCTTGACTTCGAAAAAGATAAGAGTAAGGTAATCAAGAAAGATGGATTGACGCTGATAGTCACCTATTCTGAAGACCGGGCCAAAAAGGATAGATATAATAGGGAAAAGGGAGTAAAAAGGCTTGAAAAGCAGTTAAAATCTGGGAAGCTGACCAAGTCAAGTATCAATAACAAAGGCTACAATAAGTTCCTTAAAATGGCAGGAGAAGTGGCATTGGAGCTTGATCAGGAAAAGGTGGACAAGGATGCGAATTGGGATGGTCTTAAGGGGTATTTAACAAATTCTAGAATGACAAAGGAGGAAGTCCTTGAAAATTATCGTCATTTATGGCAGATTGAGAAAGCATTCCGAGTAGCTAAGAACGAATTGAAAATCAGGCCAATATTCCATCACAAAAGACAGAGGATAGAAGCCCATATATGCCTAAATTTTACAGCATATAAAATATATAAAGAGCTTGACAGAATACTCAAGGCCAAAAAATCAGGGCTAAGTCCAGAAAAAGTAATCGAAATAATACAAAATATCCATGAGCTAAGTCTAATTACCCCTAATAACGAAATTATCAGAAAAACTATAATCCTTACAGATGAACAGAAATTAGTACAAGAAATATTCGGTTTTTAATCAGGGTGTCCCAGTGCGGAAGTCAGGAGACCACCGCTAGGAAAAAAAATCAGCAAAGCCCATGATATGATTCGGGAGTTTAAAGTTCTAGAAGCATTACGAAAAGCAGGATATCATAAAGTACCGAAACCAATTCTATCTTGTGAGGATGAAGCGGTAATTGGATCACCATTTTTTCTTATGGAAAAAATAGATGGATTGATTTTAAGAAATCAAATCCCCAAAGGGGTAAATCTAGATTCAGTCTTTTTTAAAAACTTATCCAAAAACTCAATCGATGCTTTGCTAGAATTGCATCAACTGGAATTGAAAGATTCAGGTTTATTAAATCTTGGCAAACCAGATGGTTATGTAGAAAGACAAGTCAGTGGTTGGTCGGAAAGATATCTGAAAGCTAAGACAGATGAAATTCCAGCTTTGGAATTTGTTCTTGATTGGCTCAAAAGTAATCTTCCAAAAAGCAAAGCTATAAGCTTTTTGCACAATGATTTCAAGTATGACAACCTTGTTTTAGAAGACGAATCTATGCCTGAAATCAAGGCTGTTTTAGATTGGGAAATGGCCACAGTTGGAGATCCTTTGATGGATTTAGGAACTTGTTTGGCTTATTGGTCAGAAAAAGAAGATTCAGAAATCCTCAAAATTTTTAACCTCAGCCATCTCGATGGAAATATGACTAGATCAGAAGTCATCGATTATTATGAAAAAAAATCTGGTTTAGATATGTCAAACATACTTTTCTATTATGTTTTTGGAGTTTTCAAGGTGGGCGTCATCGCTCAACAAATCTACCAAAGACACAAGCAAGGATTTGCTCCTGATCCAAGGTTTGCAGAATTAATTCATGTTGTGAAAGTCTGTGGAATAAAAGCTAGGAAGAGTATAGAATCAGGAAAAATATAAGCTATGAAAATTGAAAAAGTATGTATTCTCGGAGCAGGAACTTTAGGTAGTAGAGTTGCACTACAAGCGGCACTTTCAGGCTACCAAGTGACTGTTTATGATATCAAGCAAGAAGCTCTAGATTCTTCTCTGAAAGTAATGAAGAAGATACTTAACCAACTCGAAAAATTCTCCGAAATAAAAGCTGAAGAAGGAATTCAAGCATTAAGTAAAATCCTTTTTACACTTGACCCAAAAGTAGCAGTTGAAGATGCAGATCTCATCAATGAAAGCGTTATCGAAGAAATTGACATAAAAGAGAAAGTTTGGAAGCAATTTGGTGAATTAGCACCCGAGAAGACGATTTTCACAACAAACACTTCATTTTTATTGCCTTCAATGTTTGCTGATATTTCTAGAAGACCAGATAAATTTTGCGCTTTTCATTTTCATGATGTTTTCTACAGCAAAGTGGTGGATATCATGCCCCACCCCACTACGGATGCTGAGATTATTCCAATTTTAGAGGATTTTGGAAGAGCACTAAAGCAAGTTCCAGTACTTGTTAAAAAAGAAAACCCCGGTTATATTTTCAATTCTATGTTGATGGCATTTATTGGTGCTGCAGGAAAATTGCTAACCGGAGAAGTTGCAAGTATAGAAGATATTGATAGGTCTTGGATGGTGAATTTTCACATGCCTATGGGACCCTTTGGAATCTTGGACAGCATTGGATTAGATACGGCTTGGCATGTCACGCACAAGATGCCAGACAGAGCTTCTCAAGCTTTTGCACAACTTTTAGAAAAATATATTAAAGCAGGAAAACTAGGCGAGAAGGCTGGAGAGGGCTTTTATCAATATCCAAACCCTACTTACAGAGAAATTAATTTTCTTGGATAAATCCAATTCGCTTTTTATTTCCGTAATTAGCCTACTTGATTACCACAAATCTAACAGGAATGGGAAGTAAATTAAAGAATTACTGCCTGATCATAATCCTTTTTATGGTTGGGAATGTAATCCAAGCAAACGCTCAAAAGAAAATTTCAGAAGAAAATTTCATCGAGCCAATCTCAGTATTTGAAAATGCAAAAATCACAAATGTTGGTTCTACGACATACAGCATAAGCGAGTTTATCAATATTGAAAAAGAGCTAACTTTCGACTCCGTTGATGGTGCAAATACTAATCTTGGTTTTTCAAAAGATAATTATTGGCTAAAGTTTTCTTTAACCAATTCATCGGAAAAACCACTTAGCCTCTATTTTGAGACAGGAAGACCAATCACTGATATTGTAGAATTACATCAAGTCACTGCAAATGGGAATATTTTTTCTCAAGTAAGTGGTGATCTGATTCCTTTTGAAGAAAGACCAACAAATCATAGAAAAATTATTTTTCCAATTGAATTGGAGGCAAATACTACACAGGATTTTTATGTGCAGTATTAAAGTGACGGTGAAGTCATCAATTTGCCGTTAGACATTCACAGCGCAACATCCTTGATGATTACTTCCTACCGAGATCAATTGATTTACGGTGTTTTTTATGGTATTTTATTGTTGGCTGGAGCCATATATCTATTCTTCTATTTTGGCATTAGAGAAAGAAGTTTTATCCTTTATTTCGCCTATGTATTTTCTATTGCATTTTTACATTTATCCTTAGATGGATATTTCTTTCAATACTTTACGCCAAATGGAGGATGGTTTTCTAATAACGCCGTGTTGATTGCAGCAGCGTTTTCAACTCTTGCTTTTGGGAGATACACACAGGTTTATATGAAAGTTGAAACTTTCAGTCCTCTACTTCATAAAATTTACAATGGTCTTCACATTGCAGTACTTGCGCTCTTAGCATCGATTTGCTTTGTTCATGTTGGACAGCATTTATATTATCCATTAGTAAATATTTTGGGGATATTTTTACTTTTCCTTATTGTAACCACAGCAACCACTTCACATTTTAAAAATGCAGCTCAGGATATTTTCTTCACATTAGGTATCCTTTCGTTTTTTTTAGGATTCATTTTCTTTTTACTGAATAATTTTAGTGTAATACCAAATTCATTTCTTACTGAAAATTCTTCAAAGCTAGGGACGGGACTTGAAATCATTTTCCTATCCCTATCTATGGCAAACAGAATTCGAATATTAAAGTCTGAAAAGGAAAAAATGCAGGGTATCGCGTTGGCGCAATCGCAGGAATCAAACGAGATTAAATCATTCTTCTTATCTAACATCAGTTACGAATTGAGAACTCCGTTGAATGCTGTAATTGGTCTTCAAAATCTATTCAAGAGTCAACTACAGACGAAAAAACCAAAAGTGATTTGGAAGTAATTCAATATTCTTCTCTAGGCCTTTTGTCAGCTATCGATGATATTTTGGATTATTCTAAAATTGAGAAAAAAGAGCTCAAACTTGAAGAAAGACAGTTTGATTTAATCAAAATGGTAAAAGAACTTTATGTGTATCCGCTTGAATGCACGTGACAAAATTTGACAATACGTGTCAATTAGTTGTAGGTTGAGATTCGTTGTTGTTCCTTGTATAAAAATAGGAAACATTATGACAATACTTCAATTTCTACAATACTTTCCAGATGAAGAAAGCTGTGAAGTTTATATCAAAGAGAGCAGAGAAAAGGCAGGAATATGCTGTAAAACCTGTAAATCCAATACTAAGCATTACTGGTTCAGTGGTGGAAAATTCTTTGAATGTAGTCAATGCAGAAGGAGGAGCTCCTTAAAAAGTGGAACTGTAATGGAGAGCAGCAAGATATCTCTTCATACCTGGATGTTGGCTTTTATCTTCATGTCAGCTACTAAGAAAGGCTTTTCGTGTCTTGAATTCCAAAGGCAGGTTAGCTTGTCAAGATATGATACTGCTTTCAGACTGATGCATAAGATTCGTGCCATGATGGGTAAAAGGGATTCGCTGTATATCTTAAATGACATGATTGAGTTTGATGAATGCTTTGTAGAAGTTGCAACCAAAAAACAGGTAAAGCAAAACCTCAAACGAGGAAAAGGGAGCCAAAGACAGGCAAAAGTAGCAGTGGCTGCCGAATCTACCCCACTTGAAAATCCCAGAACAGGAAAGAAAGACAGAGCATGTGGATTTTATAAAATGGAAGTACTAGGAAAAGTAGATTCAGATCATGTCAACAAATTCATTAAGAAGAATATAGCTGGAGATGTCGTCCTGTTTACCGATAAAAACACAGCCTATGTTGATATTGTAGATATTGTTGACACACATTATATGGTTGTTTCAGACAAAGTAAGTGTCAATGAAACCCTGAAATGGGTACATAAAGGAATCAGTAACCTGAAAAGAAATCTATTGGGAATACATCACATGATCACATATAAATATTTACAGAACTACCTCAATGAATTCGTCTATAAGCTTAACCGAAGATATTTTGGAGAAAGACTATTTGACCAATTGATTATTGCAGCTGTTCATCCTTACGTGCAGTGATGCGGATACACATAAAGAACTTAGAACCTTAACAGAAAATCAAGCAAAAGATAAAAAACTAAACTTTGTCTATGAAGAGATCAACCAACTGCCAAAATTTGCATTTGGAGATCGATCTAGGTTGAGACAAATTATTCTGAATTTATTAAATAATGCAATCAAATTCACGAATACGGGAGATGTCAAATTGAGTATAAAAACAGAGATGTTGCCAGACAATGTCCTTGATCTCAAAATCAGAATTTCAGATACTGGAGTTGGAATAAGAAAAGAGAAATTAGATCGAATTTTCGAATCTTTCATTCAAGAACAAATTGATGATAAAAGAAAATTTGGTGGTTTTGGTTTAGGTTTATGTATTGTGAAAGCCTTAGTGGAATTGCATAATGGAAAAGTAAAAATCCAAAGTGAACATGGAGAAGGAACTACTGTTGATGTAACACTTTCTTTGAAAGTTCCTGAACAAAGTTCTACTCATGCACAATCAAATCCACAAGAAAAAGGAGTGTATGATCTCAAAGGGAAAAACATTCTAATTGTAGAAGACAATCCTGTAAATCAAATGGTAATGAAATCTATCCTTAGGAAATGGAAAAATACTACATTTGATATTGCCAATCATGGTTTAGAGGCTTTAGATAAGTTGAATGCAAAGCAGTTTGATTTGATCTTAATGGATCTTCAAATGCCTGAGATGGATGGCTATGAAGCTACAGAAGCTATCAGAAATGGAGTTTGTGGTAAGCATTATGAAAACATCCCAATCATAGCCGTAACAGCAGATGCAACTGATAAAACGAAAAACAAAGTCAAAAGCATTGGAATGGATGATTATATGACCAAGCCAGTTGATTCAGATGAATTGTATGGAAAAGTGATGAATTGCTTCTATCTTCAAACAGTTGATTTATCTGATGTCTTGTAAGAAAATTTATTAAAATCAAAAGGCAGTGGAGTTTATTCGATGCCTTTTGATTTTAACATATTTGATTGATTAATCAAGAAATCTAAATTTTAGATATTTGATTTTTTCACCTTTTTCACTGAAAATACCTTCATATCGAGTCTTGATACCATGATGGTCATCTTTGAATTCAGATTGATAAAAGTCATGTGTGGAAGCCAAGATATCACAATCTTCACGAGCAGAAATAATTTCTAAAGTATAATCAAAGAGTCCAGTATTATCCGTCTTGAAATTGACAATTCCTCCAGGTTTGATCATTGGTTTGTACATATCCAAATATCTCGGACTGGTAAGCCTTCTTTTTTCATCCCCGTCTCTTGGAAATGGGTCAGGAAAAGTAATCCACAATTCAGAAATCTCTCCATGTGAAAAAAAATCATCCAATAATTGAATCTGAGTTCTCAAGAAAGCCACATTTTCCAATCCTTCAGCTGTGGCAATTTTACTTCCTTTCCAAATTCTTGATCCTTTGATATCTACTCCAATAAAGTTTTGTTCAGGATATTCTCTAGCCAAACCGACAGTAAACTCCCCTCTCCCACATGCCAACTCTACAACTAACGGCTTTTCATTTTCAAACTGAAGTTGATTCCAATTTCCCTTTATATTTTTAAAAATGTCCTTGCCTTCCTGGACAACATTTCTATTTTCTTCGTTTTCCTTAAATCTCTGCAGTTTATTCCTACCCATTTTTATAATTCATTAATTTCGGCGACCACAAAGGTACTCCCTCCGATAAATATTAGATCATCTTCTCCTGCCTTTTTCTTAGCTGCGGCTATCGCTAAATTCACATCCTCAATCACTTCTCCTGTTAATCCCGCTTCTTTCCCTTTGGAAAACAGATCATTAGCTGTCATTGCTCTTGGGATATTGGCTTGTACAAAAAAGTAATAGGCATCTCTTGGAAGTATTGACAAAACTTTAGATACATCCTTATCATTGACCATTCCGATAACCATAAAGAGTCTATTATAAGCATATTCCTGAATCTGCTCAACGATATACTTTATTCCATCTTCATTGTGCCCAGTGTCACATATTATCGTTGGATAACTACCCAATTGCTGCCATCTTCCTTTTAGTCCCGTATTTTTGATGACTTGACCGAGACCCTTTTCAATATGATTTTGAGTGATTTTGTACCCTAAATTTTGGAGAACTTCAATAGATTGTAGAATTCCAGGTAAATTCTTCTGCTGATAATTCCCTTTCAAATCAAGTTCAATAGAAAATTGAGCTGAATCTGTAGTAATTTGAAAAACTCCAGCGATAGCATTTTCTTTTTTGACAACTTCAAAATAGTCTTCTGCATAAAAAATAGGAGCATTCTTTTCTTTTGCTTTAATATCAAATACTTCTGAAGTTTCTTCTTGCCTTTGACTGATTACTACGGGGATATTTTCCTTGATGATTCCAGCCTTCTCTCCTGCGATCTTTGGGAGTGTGTCACCAAGAAACTGCATGTGATCGTAACCAATATTGGTAATCACCGAAAGCTCTGGCGCTATCACATTTGTACTATCAAATCTCCCACCCATTCCTACTTCTATAACAGCGATATCAACTTTCTCTTTAGCAAAATACCAAAAAGCAAGACCCACAGTCATTTCAAAGAAACTAGGTTTAAGTTCATCTAAGAAACCCTTTTGCTTTAAAACAAAATCAACAACCTCTTGCTGAGGAATTTCTTCACCATTGATTTTGATTCTTTCTGTAAATGATTTGAGATGTGGAGAAGTGTAAAGCCCAACTTTATAGCCGGCTTCCATCAAAACAGAACAAAGTGCATGGGAAGTGCTTCCTTTGCCGTTTGTTCCTGCTACATGAATACTTTTAAATTGTGTTTCTGGATTGCCTAACTGTTTACAAAGTGCAATAGTATTGCTCAAGTTCTTTTTAAAAGCAGCGGCACCAACTCTTTGAAACATGGGGAGTGCATTGAACATATAGTCCAATGTTTGATCATAATTCATCCTGTAAATTAATCTACTTTGATGATAAAAGTTATTTTTCCTGAAGAATAATCTGCTGTAGGATTTCCACTTTGACGTTTGAAGGAAACTTGATTGACTACAGTTCTGTAGTAAGCTAGTACCTCATTGGATACATTATATTCCAATGGAATTGCTTGCACAATCTTTCCTGAATCATCCACGGTGATTTTAAAAACTATTCTGCCATTTCGAGTAGAAACATTATCTCTAATATTAGGTCTTGAAACAAAATCCCATCCTGCTAAATCCAAATTATATCCTGCCCCTGGACCTGCTACTCCCTGTCCTGTACCCGAGCCCATCATAGCTCTTCCATCGATAGTACCAGTTGGCTTTCCTTCATCACCTTTTTGTGTTGAAGAACCTTGGGCACTTCCTGTTGCTGCCTGAGATCCTGTTCCAGATGTTCCTCCAGCTCCCATCAAAGCTCTTTGATCTATTTTAGGTTGTTCTACAGCTTTCTGAGTAGTTTTTTCTGCTTCTGCTTTCGCGGGCTCCGTAACTGGCGTAGTCGCTTTTTTCTCAGATATCACTTCTTTGACAATTGGCGTAGTCTTTTCAGCTCCTTTGATGGTACTTGGCGTTTTGGAAACCGCCTCAATACTAGATTTCGTTGGTGTGGAAGAAGGTCTTGCTTGAGCTGCGGGAGTTGAAGCTGGTGTAGCAGCTTCGGTAGGATTTGTTGAAACCTCTCCTGGAGCCGCTGGAGTAGTTACTTCTGATTGAATATCATTTGGCGCGGACAACGTTTGTGTGTTCCCGCTTCCAAAGTCAGAAAAACCTAAATTCAATTCCAGACCATATTGTGGCAAAGGTGGAATAGGTTGCTTCCAAACAACCATAAAATAAATAAAAAGCAAAACCAAGACGTTTACAACGATGGTTATGATCCAAGCTTTTCGCTTGTTCTCTGCTTCTTCATTATTTGTTTGCCAAATTTGCATTTTTATTTGTATGGTTTAGTAGCTATGGAAACATTTGCCTCCAAGCCTGCTGCAATACCTCCGATTTCTACTAAGTATTCTACGGGAACTTCTTTATCTATGTGAAGAACGACCTGACCTTTTTTATCTTGTAATAAAGTTGTCAATTCTCCTTTTACAGCTTCTCTGTCAACAATTCTATCGTTTACAGAAAACCTTAGATCTTTGGTTATGGTGACTGTCACTTCTTGCATCACAATGTCAGATGCCTCACTCGAAGGTAAGTTTACAGGTAATCCAGAAGGGGTAATAAAAGAAGAAGTCAACATGAAGAAAATCAACAATAGAAATATAATATCTGTCATTGATGACATACTAAATGAAGACTCGACTTTATGTTTGGATTGTAATGCCATCTTTATTTCTCTTGTAAAATATCCATAAACTCAATCGAAGTATATTCCATATTGTGTACCAATTTCGATACTTGAGATACGAGGTAATTGTATCCCAAATAAGCGATAATACCTACAACCAATCCTGCGGCAGTAGTAATCATGGCTTCATAGATCCCAGTTGAAAGGAGTTTTGGTGAAACCATTCCTTCTTCCTGAGCTACTCCAATGAATGCACGAATCATGCCAGCAACAGTTCCCAAGAATCCAATCATTGGCGCAGCACCAGAAACGGTTGCAAGTAGATTAAGGTTTTTTTCAAGTTTATAAATCTCGATTTTACCTACGTTCTCTATGGCTACTTCTATATTCTTCAGAGGACTTCCAATTCTCTCTAATCCTTTTGCAATCATATTAGCAACAGGAGTGGTTTCTCCTTGGCATAAGATCCTTGCTTTATCTACTTGACCACCTTGAACCAATATTTTGATTTGATCCATCAAGTGCTTCGGTGATTTTTCTGCTTTACGAAGCGTAATAATCCGCTCTACAAAAATAAATATGGCTAACACAAATAAAGCATATAGCGGAATCATCATGTATCCACCTTTGATCAATAAATCTAGAAGACCAATGTCTCCATTTCCAGCATCCATAATTGCTAGGCTGTCTACCGCCATTGTATTATCAGTAGAAAGGGTTTGTAGTAGAATCATATTAATATTTCAAAATCCAAATAGCGTCTCCAAATTCACCTTTTGCTTCTTCCCAAGCTTCAGTGGCCGATTCAATATTGTCAAACTTACCAACGGCGATCCGGTAGTTTCTGATATCCCCATAAGGGAAAATGATCCAAGTATTTTTATCCATCCCCATGAATTTCTCTGCTTCACTTCTCGCTAATCTCTCAGAAATCACACTTGCCACGACAATGAAATACCGTGGATTTGTGTCTCTGCTTTGAATCAAAGTCAATTCAGGTGAAGATTGATCAACAACGGGTTCTGAAGCTTCTTGTATTACTTCTTCTTCAATTTCTGTTTCAGTTTCATCAGCATCAATGGGCAGTTCATTGGTTTCAATTGCTGATTCAGATTGCAAATTCGTTGTTTCTTCTTGCACCTCTACATTTGCAGTTTGCTGTCCATTTTCTACTTCTGGCAGATAATACAAGAAGTAAGCCATGGCGCCTAAAACTACTAGAATCAACAGTGTCAAAATCAAAATTAGCGGACCACTTGATTTTTTCTTGTTTGCAGTTTGAAAAGTTCGCTCAGCCTTTTTGATTTCAATCGGCTTTATTTCAACACTTTCTGTTTTTAGAGTTTCAATAACAACAGGCTCGATTTCAGGGGCTACTTCTGACTTAATATCTTCCGTAGTATCAATAGTTTGTTCTTCAGCTGCTATTGCTGATGTCTCAGATTCTTCTATTTCTTCTTTTGGAAACTCTTCTGTCAATGACTCCGAATTGAATGCTAAAGGAACCACTTCTACAAAAGGAAAACCATATTCTTGGTCTTCTTTGAAGTCGTTGTTTTTGCTATTTTTCCTGTCTGCCATATTTTTATTCTGAATCAGCCTACGAAACTAAGACAATTGAAGCAATTCGCAAATTGTACATGAGCTAGACGGTTGATTTTCTTTAAAATTTGAAAGTTAATCCACCAATCCCCTGAATTCCTCTTACTGGATAGTTCAAGAACCTTTGATTCTTTTGATTCAAAAGGTTATTTCCTACTGCGAATACAGAAAATTGATCTGTGATTTTATAATCTACTTTCAAATGCAAATCTAAAATAGTCGGTAATACCTCTGATGTATCAAGTCCTTGGTTAAAGGCTATAATACCTCCCATCGCATTCAGGTTTGCATGAATTAGAAGCTTTTCTGTTGGCTTAAAAATATTGCCTAGGTTCAATTCCCACTCTGGTCTGTGAAACGCAGCTGCTAGATCATTTAAAGTATATTGATAATAATTTATAGAGGCATTGAGTTTGTACCAATCCTGATATTCCCAAGCAGCTTTTGCGGTATAGTTGATTAATCTCGTATCTGTATCGTAGATTAAATTGAATTTCAAGCTATCCGTCAAGGAGTTATTGAAAAAATACATATTGGCAAACTTCCCAACATTCACTCCTGCTTCATAAGTAAATTCGCCATTGACAGTACCTTTAATTCCAACACTAGCTATGAAATTCTGAATTGTATTCAACAACTGGTCACTCGGACCCAAAAGCTGATTCTCCATCACAAAATCATAATAGGTTTTTCTCAATACATCTCCTTCAAAACCCGCATAAATGCCAAATGCATCATCCAACATGTAGCTCGCTTGAATATCTGGATAAACATGAAAATCAGACTTCTTATTGGTGGTGATATCATTTTCAAAGATGATGTTTGCTCCCGCTTTTACTCCTAGTCCTTCCTTTCTGTATTCTACAAATGGATTCAGTTTGAAATAATTCCTATTTATGTCTCGGTAAAATTCATCAGCTGGGGTGGTTAAGGACAGGTTTGCATCGACTGCTGCTCTCAGCTTTTCATTAAACCAAAAATCAACTTTCCCTTTCAATGCAATTTCATTTTCTACAGCCATAAAACTGTCGCCAAATAATCTCACATTTAGATTTGCGTCATAATTGAGATCAGACATCTTTTCTAAATTAGAGATTCCTGCTTTCATTTTGAATGTGTTAAAAATATTCTGAGAAGTTACGAAATCCTCCAAAAGAATATTTTCAGGGTCATAGCCATAAAAATTATACATGTCTCTACTATAATCCACATGACCATAAAGCTCAAAATAATCTTTGAAAAGTGTACCATCGAGGCCAACTGAGGTATGTGTTTCCGCAGAGTTATCAGCTCCAACAGGACCAGTATAAAATCCTTCATGCTTCACTTTTGCACCGATATTATAATCTCCATCCTCCCATAAATTATATCGAGCTTCTATTAGTGGAGATGTATAATTTCCAAAGCCCAATCGCACAAACCCAGGATATAACTCCTCTCTATTTCTAGTAAACTGTTTTTGAGAAGCTTCAGGTGCAATCTCTAATGGAGGCAAGGATAAAAAAAATGGTTTCACCAAATAATTAAAATTGGCAGTGCTTTTGGGAGTAGGAAGAACTGGTATTCTTTCAAAATTTCTTGGCTGTGTAGGTACAGTGAGAACCCGGTCTTTTCTTATTACAAATTCCTGATTTTGTACCTCTCCTCTTTGTTGTCCAAAAGCCTCCACTCCAAGTCCAAAACAAGTAAGAATACTTAAGTATCTGAAAATCAATTTTTTATTTATCATTGTCTCAATATAAATCTGGAATTCATTACTTAATTTTAGCTAATTTATTTTGTGCTATTTTTTTGATTTCTTCATCCTGAGCTTGCTCTACTACAGACTCCAGAGTAGCCTTAGCCTGAAACTCCTCACCTAAAGCTAGATAATTGTCAGAAAGTAAGATGAAACATTTTCCATACCAATATGCATGAGGAGAAAATGGTCCTGAGAAATCGAAAATGGCATCATTGGATTGAGTATAATTTCCTTTTTTATTATAACTCTCAGCCAATAAGAATAAACCTTCTGCTCCATGAACAGTCTTGTATTCATTAATCAATGAAATCAAAACATCTTCTGCTTGATTCACTTTTCCTGTTTGAAAATTCGCTTTAGCTTTGAGCAGCAAAGAAGCTGGTATGGCATCTGCCATCACATTGCCAAGGTTGATCACCCTATCGGCATAGAAGATTGCAGAATCAAATTTATTGGTATAATAATGTGATTCCATCAAGCCTTTGAAAGCTTCGTATTCTTCTAGTTTGTTTCTTGCTCCTTTAGCAGCTTCTCTTAAATAAGGCAAAGCCTTAAGATAATTTTTATTTTCTACTTCTATCGCAGCTATTCTTTGAACAGCTCTCAATCTCTGCGGAGAATCATTCAAGGCATCTATTTGATAAAAATTATTAAGAGCTTCAGCTTGGTTTCCAAGTTTAGCGTATGAATCTCCAATAAAATACAAGACTTCTACCTTATTTGCTGATTGTGGGTAATTTTTTAAATAATCTTGAAAAGCTTTAATGGCTTGCTGATGAGCATTAGAGAAGAATAGATTTTTAGCTGCTTCAAACTCTACATTTTGCAAACTTTTATTGTCTGGATTTGCGTTTCTGTACCTCGCAAGATAATTGGAAAATTCACTGGTTCTATTTTGCAAAGCTAAAGCTTCTTGAAGTCCGATCAAGGCAGCTTCTGCATTAGAAGAATTTGGGTGATTCTCTAGGATTTTCTTATAATCATTAATCGTTTCTTCATATTGTTTAAGTGAATAACTGGCAATAGCTCTTCCTTCAAGTGCAAAAGGAATAAATTGGCTGTTTGGTCGTGTAGATATCAATCTCGTAAAACCATTTTTAGCTTCATTGTATTGCGTCATTTCCATATTGATCTGTGCTTTTTGAAAGATCGCATCTTCTAAATAAAGACTTGAAGAAAAATTATCAATGACACGATTTAACTGATCAATTGCTTGTGGATTGTTGCTTTGGAAATTTTGAATCACACCTGATCTAAAGTGTGCATAGTCTGTATAAGCATTACCTTCTCTTACTGCACGTTGGAAAACATTGAGCGCATCTGAAAATTTCTTTTGAACATAATAAGTATCTCCTAGACGAATTATCGCATCATCATAGTTTTCCTTGTCCTCTGCCCTTTGCATTTTGTCAACATAAGCTTTGAATTGCCCCTCTGCTTTGACGTATTGCTGTGAGTTGAAATAAGCATAACCCAAACCATAATGTGATTTGATCAAATAAGGATCATTTGCTCTTGGTCTTAATGCTTGTAATCTTTCATAAGACTTGATGGCTTCATCTAAATTTTCTCTAGCAGCGAAATTTTCACCTTTCCAAAAATACGCTTGAATTACTAAGTCTTTGTCAATTGGTGTATTGATTGCTTTATCAAAATATGTAGTGGCTAGCTCATTTCTTTTATCTCGATAATATACGATTCCTTGATAAAAAGACACTTTTTGATAGGCTGCATTGATACGATCTGACTTCCTTGGCATTTTCTCAATTTGCTCTATTGCTCTGAGATAATTGCTTGTATTAATCAGTGCATCAGCTAATAAATCTTCCGCCTTATTTGCGTATTGACCTCGTGGATAGTTTTCCAAATAAGAATCTAATCCTGTCACTGCATCTTGAAAGCTACCTCTTTCTAAATTGACTTTGGCGTAATTGATCAAAGCTTCTTCTTTAATTCCGGGATCTGCGTCACTTTTATAAGCAGCATTGAAGCTTGTCGAAGCAAACTGTGGATTATTCAATTTGATGTAAGAATGACCCAAATAATAACTAGATACTTGACCTATTTTATCATTTTCCACCGCTGAAACCTTAAAATAATCAGTTGCTCTCTGATAATTTTCTGTTTCATATTGAGCTATTCCAGCTTTATAGATTTGAGGTCTTTCTAGAGTGCCTTTTCTAGTATTGATAAATTCATCGTACTGCATTCCTGCTTTTTGAAAATCTCTTTTTTCAAAATAAGCTTCTGCTAGATATAAATGAATTTCTTCTTTTCTATCTAAATTTCGACGGTTTGCTAAAACTGGTTCAGCATAAGTAATTAAATCATCATAAAGTCCCTGTCGGTAATAAACTCCTGAAAGCATATATGGAACTTTGTTGGCATAGAAATTTGACTTATCAGCTTCTTTAAAATCTACGATTGCTTGATCATAGCGCTTGTTCTCCATGTAAATAAAACCTGCATAATAATTCGCATCTGGTGTGTAGGCTGTGCGCTCTCTTTTGACCAAATTAAAATTGATCAAGGCATTAGAAAAGTCTTCCAATTGAAACTGTGCATAACCCATTTTAAAAAGTACTTCAGCGCGCTGTTCTGGCCAAATCTTGTTGGTATCCACTTGTTTGAAGGCAGGAATAGCTTCTCTGTAATTTCTTCTTTCAAAAAAGAAATTGCCCAAAATGTGGGCTGCTTCATTTACTTTTGGATGATCCGGATGCTTCCTGATAAAATTATAAACCAAATCCGAGGCTGCAGGATTGTCTATTTTCAAAGCTGATATGGCATGATGAAAATCAACAAAAACTTGATCATTTTTTGAAAAATCATTATTCTTGAGTTCTTCAAATTCATATTTGGCAGCACTAAAAAGTTGCTTATCATAAAGTTCAAAATTATCATCTAATATTTTTTGTGAACCTCTTTGGTAAATACCTGATTGGGCAAAGGATAACTGAATGGATAAGCCCATCCAAATCAATAAAAGAATTTTCTTCATATTTGTCAAAATGCTAATTAATGCATGATTTTGAATATCATTTCCTTGAGAATCAATGATTCATCTACTTTATTTAAATCCACGCCTTTTGAGCGAAGATCTGCCTCTTTGATGAACGCAAACGCTTCAATAACCTTGCCCAAATTATAATTTTTAGCTGCTATGTGGTATTCTTTTACGAAGTATGGATTTACACCTAATTTCTTGGCCAATTCAGCATCGGAAGCTCCTTTGAGGTCATGATACAACGCTAATCGACTAAAATAATTATAGATGACTATGATCGTTGGAATCAGAGGGTTTGCTTTGGGATTTTGCAAAAAGTAATGAATGATTTTATTTGCTTTCAACACATCTCTAACTCCAATGGCTTTGGTTAATTCGAAATTGTTGTAATCTTTATTGATACCAATAAATTTATGAATATGCTCAGCTGTGATTTGGGTAGATTCTGTGAAATTAATCAACATTTTCCCAATTTCATTGGTCATCACTTCAAGATTATTCCCAATGCTTTCTGCTAGTAAAACAGCTGTTCTATTATCAATTTTATGACCTTGAGTTTGTATATAGCCTTCAATCCACGCTGCAAGTTTATATTCTGGGACTTTATCAGACTTGACTAAGACAGCTTTTTTATCAAGCTCCTTTGCTAGCGCTTTTCTTCCATCTAGTGATTTGTACTTGAATGCAAATACCAAAATAGTACTTGGCAAGGGATTTTGAATATAGTTAATCAATAATGTGTCGATTTCCTCACGACCTATTCCCCAGATATTTTGAGCTTCTTTGACAATCACCACTTGTCGATCTGCCATCATGGGAAATCTTCTAGCATTACCCAAAATCGCAGTCATTGGTGCATCCTTTCCGTACATGATGGTTTGGTTGAAACCTTTTTCATGCTCGGCAATAGCATGCTTTTCAATATAATCGCTGATGACATCAATAAAATGTGGTTCTTCTCCTTGCAAAAAATAGATGGGTGCATATTTGCCTGCCTTGAGGTCTTTAATTACGTCTTCTGGTTTACTTGGCATAATTGAAATTTTCAATTCAAAGATAGAAAGATTTAACTTTTTAAAAAGTCCATTTTTAAGTCAAAACTTAATTTATTCTAAACTTTATAGGCCTTACTTTTGTATTGCTAATAGACAAAAAGAAATACAAGTGGGAAATTTTGATTTAAGTGTTGGATACTTTAAGGAGGGAAAATTTGATCTTGCATTAAAAGAAATTAATGCTTGTATCAAAGAGGATAAGAAAAATGCTGAGCTTTACTTTTTTAGAGCTAGGGTTCATTCTCGACTTGGTAATTTTGAATTATCGCTAGAGGATTTTGATTACCTCACTCAATTAGAACCGTTCAATCCAAGTTTTATCAGTGATCGTGCTGTTGTTTTACATCTCTTAAAACGCAACGAGGAAGCCGCTACAGAATTCGATCGAGCACTGAATCTGGAACCTTCAAATCCCTATAGATATTCAAGCCGGGCATATTTTAGGGATAGAATTGGAGATTTTCAAGGAGCTATAGATGATTATACAAAAGCCATTGAAATGGATCCTGAAGATGCCGTATCTTACAACAATCGAGGGTTGGTTGAAGAAAAAATGGGATACATGTCTCGAGCAAAAAAAAGCTTTGAAATCGCAGATGATTTGGTAGGGTATAAATCAAGTCAACAAACAAAAGCTAAAAGTGCTGACACTTCTGAAAAAAATAAAGCAACATTTTCAATGCCTAAGCAAGAAAATGCTGCCTCTAAACTAAGCTTGGACGGCTATTTTAATGTATTCAAGAAAATCTTTACAGACAAATCTACTTGGAGTGAGTTTGTAGATTTTATCGGTTCCGGATTCAAAACTAAAACTCCTAGAGATTCTTGATCACATAAAGTGGTTTGTTGATAAAATAAGACATTTTCCTAGACAGGTTATTTGCAAAGAGTTGGTCAAACCAGCTCTTTTTTTTACTTAAGGTAACTAGCATATCTCCCTTAGCAGTAATTAGGTAATTTTCTAGTCCTAGTCCAGGTTCATCTCTGTAAGATTTTAAGACAAAGTTCTTTTTTTCATACTTTATGAAAGGCTCAATCTCTTGAACCATCGTTTGATGCAGAGGCTTGTCTATTGTTTTTGATTTTGAACTCACATGTACTAAATCAATTTCTGCATCAAAAAATCCAGCCAATTCCACAATCTTTTGAATCGCTATTTTGTCTTCCTCTACATAATCTGTTGCATAGACAAACTTTCTAGGAGTTTTAAAATAAACCTTCCTGGGAATAAGCATAACATCGATTTCTGATTTGTCAACTAAATTAGAAGATCTTGTACCAATAAAATTGGTCTTAAAATCATTCACTCCTTCAGTTCCCATCACAATCAAGTCAGCTTTTAGATTTTCCGCGAACTCCAAAATGGAGGATACTATTTTACCTTCTTTGAATTCAGCTTGGCAAGATTTCAATCCTTTGCTCAAACTTTCATCTTTAACAGCAGAAACAAGGTTGTTCAGCTTCTTTTTGATAAAACTGTATTGATCTCCTGAATGAAAATCGTTTGAAGAAAGCTTCTGATAGTCTTCTTTGTCTGGGATATGAACCAAATATAGATCAGCTTGGTATTTCTCTCCAAGTTTGGCAGCATATTCGATTGCATTCAATGAACACTCGGAAAAATCTGTAGGGCAAACAATCTTGAAATTATCTTTCATAGTTTTCTGGGGATTTTAATAGCCTTTCTTCCTATCTATAAGATTGACTAAGGGTTGATTATTTAGCATTCTTTTATAATTCTCCAAAATTTGGGGGGCAGCAGCTTTAGGATTAGTGACACTTGCAATATGTGGTGTAAGAGTAATTTTCTCATTCTCCCAAAAAGGGTGATCTTGCGGAAGTGGTTCTTTTCTAAATACATCTAACATTGCTCCTGAAATGAAACCTTCTTCAATAGCAGTCAAAAGATCCTCTTCTACCAAGTGACTTCCCCTAGCTACATTAATCAAGTAAGTACCCATTGTACATTTTCTAAAGAAATCAATATTTAGAAAATTCTCAGTTTTTAATGTTAAGGGTAAAAGACAAACCAAAACATTCACTTTTTGTAGGAAACTATCGAGTTGATCTCCATAAAAATATGGATAAGTCAAGTTCTCCTTTGGAGAATTCCCATAACCAAAAACATTGAAATTCATAAATTGAAGTTTCTCAACCACGTCGCCACCCAACTCTCCTACACCCAAAACGCCTACATTTACTTCAAGCTCTGGACTACTCATATCCCAGACTTTCGATTTCTGAAGTTGATAAAATCGAGATGTGCGTCTATGGAAATTCAAAATTCCCATAATGCAATAATTGGTCATAGAAAAAGTCAACTTTTCATCTACTATCCTAGTGATAGGAAGACTAGAATCAATTGTTTCATCAGATAAGATATGATCCACACCAGCCCCCATAGAACAAATTAGCTTCAAATTGGGAAATTCATGTAAAATCCCCTTAGGGTGCTGCCAAAGCATCACAGCGGTAATTTTATCTTTATTGACAATATCTGGAAATACTTGAATATCTATTTCCTTGTCAATTTCTTTCATATTTTTAATCCAAGCACTAGGATTTCTCCCTGGTGAAATAATTGCAATTGCCATTAAATTTATTTCTAATGTAAAATATTAACAAAATAAAATTTTAACTAATCGATCGTTTGTAGGATTACCAAAGATTGATCAATTTTAGGTACTGATATTGGAATTTATAAAAAGAGAGCACAGTCATATAATTGATTTTTTTCTCTTTTATATAATATAATTTCAATGTAACTACACAAATATGAATTTTAGATGAATTTTACCAAAAAACACTATTAAAATGAACTTCAAATCTTATTTATTGCTCATTAGTTTGTTGATAGCTTCAGCAAGCTTTTCCATTGCACAGCAAATAGAAATGCCACAAGCGAGCCCTGCATCGAGCATAGCACAAAAAATAGGTCTCACAGATGTCAAAATTGAATACAGCCGTCCAAGTGCAAAAGGGCGAAAGATTTTTGGAGAATTAGTACCGTATGGAGATGTATGGAGAACAGGTGCTAATGCAGCAACAATCATTACTTTTTCTACTGAAGTAATGATCGAAGGAAATAAAGTCCCAGCTGGTTCTTATGCGCTCTACTCCATCCCAGGAAAAAATGAATGGACGATAATTTTATCAGAGAACACTAAACTTTGGGGTGCTGTAGGTTACAATCAGGAGGATGATTTACTAAGATTCAAAGTTAAACCTGGAAAAACAGGTCAAAAATATGAAACTATGGAAATCAATTTTGTAGATATGACTGACACGGGAGCTTTTGTAGCCATCAAATGGGAACAAGTAAGAGTCAAATTCAGAATTGAAACCGAAGTTGATCAAATCGTCATGGGTCAAATCAAAGCTTTGGTAATTGATCAAGAACCAAGCAATCCTGGCTTGTATTACCAAGCAGCAAATTATTATTTCACCACAAATAAAGATTTACCCACTGCCTTGGATTGGATCAATAAATCAGTTGACTCTGATCCAAAATATTGGACCATGCATCTTAAAGCGAAAATAGAACTTGCTTTAGGAAAGAAAAAGGAAGCCATTGAAAGTGCAAATAAATCAATGGAAATGGCTAGAGAGGCAAAAAATCCTGATTACGTAGGCCTGAATGAAAGGCTTATCAAATCTATCAAGTAATATTTTAGCCTCTGACTCTAATGAATCAGAGGCTATTTTTTTATCTTTCTGACATGTACTTAAACACCCATCCTTATGTCAAAAGTCAAACCAGGAATAAAAAAAGTAGCCACAATCTGTGTCTTGAAAAATGGTGATCATTTCTTATTACTTAAGAGAACCAAAGATCCTAATAAAGGCCTTTACACTCCTTTAGGGGGAAAATTAGATCCATTTGAAACGCCACTAAATGCAGCTATTAGAGAAACTTGGGAAGAGTCAGGTATCAAAGTCAACAATATGGAATTTCGAGGAATTTTAACGGAAACTTCCCCTGTTGATTATAATTCTGTTGATTATAATTGGATCAGTTATGTGTATTTGGCAGAAATAGAAAAAAAGGTTATCAAAGAAAGTGAAGAAGGCACTTTGGAGTGGATTCACTTGAATGATTTGATCAAATTACCAACTCCCAAAACAGATATTTTTATTTACAAAAGTTTGATTGATGGAACAAAATTCATCTTCAATGCTGAATATGATGAAGACTTAGAACTTCAATTGATGATCAATGAATTGACAGAAGAAAAATTAATTTAAAATTGAAAATGCCAAATGTTGCTTTGATGATCTAAACAATCGATTTCGAAGAATTGAATGAAAATTTTAAAAAGTATTTTTGGTAATAAAAGTGTTTATTTTTTAATAATATCCTAATTTTGGACATCAATTCATTCAAACTTTGTTATAATAATGCCCAATAACACAAAATTCATCATTGACTTTGACAGTACATTTACTCAGGTAGAGGCCTTAGACGTTTTAGGTGAAATCAGCCTTGCAAATGATCCTAATAAGAATGAGAAACTCAAAGCCATTAAAGATATCACGGATAAAGGCATGGAAGGCACGCTCAACTTTCGCGAAAGCTTGGAACAAAGGCTAGCCATACTTGAAGCAAGCAAACCTCAAATATCTGAGTTAATTGAAAACTTAAAAAATAAGGTTTCAATGTCCTTTCAGCGTAACAAAGAATTTTTAAATGAAAATGCTGAGAATATCATCATCATTTCCAATGGGTTCAAGGATTTTATTACACCCATAGTAAGTGAGTTTGGTATCAAATCTGAAAATGTCTTTGCAAATGAATTTGTATATGATGAATCTGGAAAAATAGTAGATTTCGATAGAGAAAATATTCTTTCTAAGAATGGAGGAAAACCAGAAACCATCAAAAATCTTAACTTAGATGGTGAAATTTATGTAATAGGCGATGGCTACACAGACTATGAAATCAAAGCTTCAGGAATGGCCAATAAATTTTATGCATTCACTGAAAACATAAACAGACCAAAAGTAACTTCAAAAGCGGACCACATCGCTCCTAGCCTTGATGAAATTCTTTATGTGAATAAAATGAATAAGAAATTCTCTTACCCAAAAAGCCGAATTAATGTCTTGCTTCTAGAAAATGTTCATCCTATTGGAGTGGAACTGATGAAGCAAGAAGGCTATAATGTGGAAGTTATTGCTTCCGCCCTTTCTGAAGATGAACTAGCTGAAAAAATCAAGAATGTCAGTGTTCTAGGGATTCGCTCAAAAACAAACGTTACCAAAAAAGTCTTAGAAAATGCAAATAGATTGATTTCTATTGGAGCTTTTTGTATCGGTACAAATCAGATTGATTTGGAAACCTGTACAGAAAAAGGAATCGCTGTATTCAATGCTCCTTTTAGCAATACTCGCTCTGTGGTGGAAATGGCCATCGCTGAAATTATATTTTTGATGCGCGGATTTCATGACAAAAGCCATGGAATGCATCAGGGAATATGGGATAAATCTGCAACTGGAAGTTTTGAAATCAGAGGAAAAAAACTCGGAATCATCGGTTATGGAAATATAGGCGCTCAACTTTCTGTACTAGCAGAAAATATGGGTTTGGATGTTTACTATTATGATGTCATCGAAAAACTTGCGCTTGGAAATGCTACAAAGGTAGATTCATTGGATGAATTGCTTGGAACTTGTGATGTGATTTCTCTACATGTTGATGGTAGAAAAGACAACAAAAACATACTTGATAAAACAAAGATTGCGAAGATGAAACCTGGCTCCTATTTACTCAACCTAAGTAGAGGTCATGTTGTAGATATTGTAGCACTTAAAGATGCATTAGAGTCCGGACATATTGCTGGAGCGGCGATCGATGTATTTCCTGAGGAACCAAAAAACAATTCGGAGCCTTTGGTTTCTGAATTGATAGGTCTGAAAAATACAATTCTGACTCCACATATAGGTGGTTCTACTTTGGAGGCGCAGCAGAATATTGCCCGATTTGTTCCCGGTAAAATCATGGAATACATCAATACAGGTAATACATACAACTCTGTAAATTTCCCAAATATTCAATTGCCTTTCTTGAAAGATGCGCATAGACTGATTCATATCCACCAAAATGAACCTGGTGTACTTGCAAAAATCAACAATTGCCTCGCTAAACATGAAATCAATATTGTAGGTCAATATCTCAAAACCAACGAGAAAATTGGTTACGTAATCACAGATATTGATAAAGCCTATTCGCCTGATGTTATCGATGATATGAAAGAAATCCCTGGAACGATCCGTTTTAGAGTTCTTTATTAATTGAATTGCTAAAAATAATTATCTCTTACCTATTGAATTTGGCCAATATTGCTTTTTGAAGCATTATTGGCTTTTTTTCTTTTAGCTTTCATATTGAATTTTATCGTTGATTTCAGAGATATTTAGCATTATCGTTGATTCACAGGATAGTTTAAATTATCGCATAAATCGACGATATTTTGAATTATCGTTTATTTCGACGATATTTAAAATATGGTAGCAATAATTAAAGGTGATATCATAGCTTCTAGAAAGCTATTAGATCAAGAAAAATGGTTACAGCCACTCAAATCCCTCTTTTCCAAATGGGGAGATACTCCCGAGCAATGGGAGTTGGTTTGGGGAGATTTTTTCCAATTAGAAATAAGTAATCCAAAAGAAGCGATTCAAAAAGCTTTGGAAATAAAAGCACTAATCAAAAAAATTGAGCCAAAAGAAGCAAATAAACAACTCAGCACGCTCGATGTAAGAATGTCCATTGGAATTGGCGAGAAGACTTTTGCAGGAAAAAGGGTCTCAGAAAGCAACGGACCCGCATTTATCTATGCGGGTGAAAAATTCGAGAAACTTAAAAAAGAGAAAACAAACATTGCCATCCAAAGTCCGTGGGAGGATTTTGACAAGGAAATAAACATGTACCTCAGACTTGCAGGTAAATTTATGGACAGTTGGTCAGTTTCTTCTGCTGAATTGGTAGAGATCGTATTGAAAAATCCGAATATCACACAGGAAGAAATCGGTGAAATATTGGACATCAAGCAAAATTCGGTAAGCGGGAGATGGAACAGATCTAATATTGATGAAGTCCTGAAAATTGAGAAAGTGTTTCGTGAAAAACTTCAAAAACTAATCCAATGATCATTCTTATCAAACTTATACTCGCTCATTTGATTGGTGATTTTGTCCTGCAACCCAGATCATGGGTCAAAGAAAAGGAGAAAAAGAAGGCGAAATCCTTCAAATTATATCTACACTTTTTAATTCATGGATTACTGATCCTCTTGGTGCTTTGGAATCTTCAATATTGGTTTTTAGCCTTAAGCGTGATGCTCATTCATGGGCTTATCGATATGGCTAAACTGTATTTTCAGAAAAAGAACAACAAGACAAGTTGGTTTGTTATCGATCAGGGTTTGCATCTGATCAGCATTTTTATAGTTTGGTTAATTTGGACGAATAAAAATTTGGAAATAAGCTTGTGGTTAGAGAGTACCTCACTCTGGATTTATATTACTGCATTGTTATTCTTAACTTCTGTAACAGGAATACTCATTCAAGTGCTCCTAACAAAATGGTCCAAATCAATCAATGAAGGCGAAAATCAATCTTTGGACAACGCAGGTAAATACATCGGGATTCTAGAAAGACTCTTTGTTTTTACATTTGTGATATTGGGGAGATGGGAAGCTATAGGGTTTTTATTAGCTGCAAAATCTGTTTTCAGATTTGGTGATCTCAAAGAATCCAAAGACAGAAAACTAACAGAATATATTCTCATCGGCACCTTACTCAGTTTTGGAATTGCGATAATGATTGGTATTGTCGTCTTAGGAATAAGCTAATCAATCCAACAAAAGAATAGTGTTTAGAACAATCTAAGACAACTTTCTTCAATCTCTTAAGATTTATTGAAACCATAATCCTATTTCCTGATTAATAAGATGAAGGAACTTATATTTACAGCGTATATAAATCAGAGATTTTTAAGTGAAACAGGAATTTGCAATCGTTGATATTGAAACTACCGGTGGAAATCCAGGGGATGGTGGTGGAATCACAGAGGTAGCCATTGTCATTCATGATGGAAACAAAATCATCGACAGTTACCAAACGCTTATCAATCCTGAGCGATTTATTCCTGGATTTATCACCGGTTTGACCGGCATTGACAGTAATATGGTTGCTGATGCGCCCACCTTCTTTGAAGTTGCTGAAGAGATTTTTAGAATCTTGGAAAATCGAGTTTTTATCGCCCATAACGTAAATTTCGATTATACTTTTATCCAAAAAGCATTAGAAAAAGCAAATATCAATTACAAAGCTCCAAAACTCTGCACAGTCAAACTCAGCAGAAAGGTTTTTCCAGGTTATAAATCATACAGTTTGGGGAGAATTTGTGAACACTTGGATATTCCTATTTCAGCAAGGCATCGAGCGTTTGGTGATGCAGAAGCTACAGCCATCCTTTTCGGAAAAATCTACCAAAAGGATCCAGCTTCCGTACAAGGAATGCTTAAGAAAAACAATGGAGAGGCCTTCCTACCACCTAATATTGCGAAGGATAAATTTACCGAATTACCAGAAGCAACTGGAGTCTATTTTTTTCATGATGCCCATGGTCAGGTAATCTATGTTGGCAAGGCATTGAATATCAAAAGTAGATTTAAAGGACATTTTTCGGGTGATTCAAAAAGCAAGGCCAAACTCAATCTCAAAAATGAAATTCATGATGTAAGTTGGGAATTAACAGGAAGTGAGTTTTTAGCTTATTTGATTGAATTACACGAAATCAAGAGACTTTGGCCAAAATACAATAAGTCCCAAAAGTTCGTCAGCACCACTTGGGGAATCGTGCAGTATGAAGATAATTCAGGTTTTATAAGATTTCAGGTTTCCAAAGTAAAGCCAAGTCAACTTTGTGTAAGGCAGTTTGAGAGTCATGGCGATGCATGGAAATTTATGCTTGAAGCGGTCGAGAAATATGAGCTTTGTCCAAAACTCTGCGGAATTCAAAAATCCAATGATGGCTGTTATGACTATGCTACCAAACAGTGTAAAGGTGCCTGCAGTGGTCAGGAAAAGGCTGAGCAGTATAACCTTCGGGTTTTTGACTTTTTGAATAAGTTATCAGGAGAAGATGGTACTCTTATTATTAAAGAAAAAGGTCGAAATACCTCAGAAGAAACCGCATTACTTTTTGAAAAAGGGATGTTTATCGGTTACAGTTTTATTAACAAAGAGGACGAACTCGGTGGTCCAGAAACACTTTTAGAACAAATTCCAAAAATCAAACCTTACCAAGAAAGTAAATATATTCTCAGAAGTTTTCTTCCTAAATTAAATTTCAAAAATATTGTTTTGGTGAAATAAGTTATTGGTTATTGGTCGAATAGTTATCAGTGGATGAACTCATTATAAGAATTGACTTAGGGTCTTGTGAGAAGCTGGTTAATAAAATGCCCCCAAAAAGCTTTTCTGCATTTTGGGGACATTTTATTTAATCATTATAGATAATCCTACTTTCGAATCTTAGAGAAATTGTAATCAATTCATTACATTCATCAGCGGTCGATGGACCGTTAGCCAAGGGCAAAATTAATTCTTTTTCTCTGGTCTAAAATATCTGATTGGCGCTTTTGGTTCTGGTTTGAGCTCCACTCCTTCAGTTTCCAAAAGTTTTAAAGCTTCTTGGACTGCTCTTTCCAATTGAGGATCACGACCTTCAATCACATCTTTAGGAGTTTGCTCAACATGAATATCGGGTTTGACACCTACTCCCTCTACAGCCCATTCACCATTAACATCGAAGAATCCTCCTCTAGGTGCTACCATTCTACCTCCATCTATAAAAGGAGGCGTATCCCAGGTTCCTACTAAACCTCCCCAAGTCTGCGTACCAATCATAGGCCCAATCTCCATTTTGTTGAAAAGATAAGGAAGCAAATCACCACCTGATCCAGCTCTTTCATTGATCAGCATAACTTTTGGGCCCCAAATACCCGCCATTGGTGTAGTAAATGGCTTTCTGTCATTAGCACGGCTATTGAAATAACCATGAAGATCCCGAGCCATGATATCTACAATGTAGTCAGCGGCTGAACCTCCACCATTATTTCTTTCATCGATCACAGCTCCTTTTTTATCCTGCTGAGCAAAATAGTAACGATTGAATGATGTATATCCTGGTTGACCTGTATTTGGAACATAGACATAGGCCAACTTCCCATCAGAAAGTTCATTTACTTTTCTTCTGTTACCTTCTACCCAGTCAATATTTCTTAACCCATTTTCATTGGCAATAGGAACAACCGTAATCATCTTTGCTCCATTCTGAGATGGGTTTGAATTTACTTTCAATTTCACTTGCTTATTGGCCAAGCCTTCAAAATAACTGTAGAAGTTAACTTCCGGATTTATAACTTTTCCATTTACCTCAAGAATATAATCTCCCTCTTTAACTTGAATACCAGGTTGTGCCAAAGGTGCAGTCAAGTTTGGGTTCCAACTCTCTCCAGTATAGATTTTTTTGATTCTTACTTTTCCTTGCGTCAATTCATAATCAGCTCCCAAAAGGCCAATTGGTGTGGAAGTTACATTTGGAAAATCACCACCAGAAGTATAACTGTGCCCAACAGCAACTTCACCACCCAAAATATCCACAATATAATTCATGTCAGACCTATGTCTTACATGGTCAACCCAAGGTTTGTACCAATTATAAATATCATCCCAAGGCGCCCCATGTACATTATCTACGTAAAGAAAATCTCGCTGATATCTCCATGCCTCGGTGTAAATCTGATTCCACTCTTGTTTTGGTGTGACTTTCACTCTCAATGATGCAAGTGCTTTAAGCGAGCCATCACCAGCTTTCTTCGGACCTCCATTGGTATCTACTATCCCCCAGTTACCATTTGCTTGATAAAGAATGGATTTTCTATCCATAGACACTACCCCTGCACTCACACCGGTCATAAACACTTCCGATTTTTTATCTTTAAAATTATATCTATGAAGTGTTTGACCTCTTTCGTTTGGTACACTTTCAAGATAGAAAACATGATTTTCAGGCCCCATAATTAATCCTGAATAGTCCCTAATAGGTATGTCAACAGCTACAATTCTTTCCCATAATCCTTCCTCGTCAATTACAACAGTTTTGGTTTCCGCCTTCTTATCTTCTGATTTTGCTTCTGTAGCTTTTGCTTTCTCTTCGTCACTCTCTGGAAGAAATGGAGATACTCCATTTTTACTCAAAACGGCAGCATATAAGCCTCTTGTGGTTGGTCGATCATAAGAACTCATATCCAACCAGCCTGTATTCAGGCCAAAATTAGTACTCGCTAAGAAGTATAAATATTCTCCTTTTGCATCCCAAACAGGTGAAATCGCATCAGCCATTCCGTCTGTGACTTGGATTTTTTTGCCTGTTTCAATATTGTAAACAAATATTGCTTTAAACTGACTATCGAGCAATCTCGCATAAGCGACCCATTTACTATCAGGTGACCAGATTGGATTAAGTGATCTATTTGGATGCGCATACCTTTCGGTATCAGCAACTTTTGCCGTTCCAGTACTGACATTGACAAACCATAGGTTGTAATCCGTGTCTGTATAAGCAATGAATTTTCCATCAGGGGACCATTCTGGTTTGAAGTAAAAAGTCTTAGTAGGAAGCTGAATTTTCTTTGGTGCAGTCAAACCTTCTTGATCTCCAATCATCAATTGATATTCTCCTGATTCATCGGAAAACCAAGCCAATTGCTGTCCATCAGGTGACCATACAGGAGAACGATCTGCAACCCCAGAAGTCTGCGTGATATTTCTTGCATCGCCATTTTCTTTGGGAACTGTAATCACTTCTCCTCTATACTCAAATAGGGCTCTCTGACCTGTTGGAGAAATAGTTGGATTGGTCAACCTTCCTGCACTTACTGATTCCCACCTTTCTCTAGCCCAATGAAAGTCACCTTTAACATTAATTTCTAACTGCTGTGTTTGACCATTAGAAGGGGTTAGAATATGAAGATAACCTCCTTGTTCATAAACTAATTCTTCTCCATTGGAATCTAAATTTTTGATATCAAAATCAACGTGGAAGGTCTCTTGTTTCAAGTCATCTGAACTAGGGTCAAAAGACCAGATATTATTTGCATAATCTCTTTCTGACAGGAAAAAGACTCGTTTTCCATGCCAAATAGGCTGTGTGTGCCTTTCCATGTCTGTTTGTGGAGTCATCTTCAAAGAATAATCCTTCATATCTACAATCCAAATTGGCTTGGCTTGACCACCTCGATAATTTCTCCACTCAGGATCCCAAAAAGCAATCTGCTGATATGCGATATGTCGAGCATCATTGGAGAGTCTTCCATTGACTGCCCTTGGAATAGGAAGCGCTTCTTCCATCCCGCCCTCTAATGGAATTTTGTAGAATTTAGATTCTCTGGTTGGAACGTTTTCTCTGGAAGAAGTAAACAAGATGTGATTGCCGTCAGGAGTCCATCCTGCAGCCATATCTGCTCCAGGGTGCCAAGTCAGACGCTTTGGTTCACCACCTTCAATAGGGATTACATAAATATCCGGATTTCCATCATACTGAGCAGTAAAAGCGATATACTTGCCATCCGGAGAGAAATGTGGGCGATTTTCAGCTCCTTCATTACTTGTCAATCTGAACGCATCTCCACCTGATTTACTCACCCGCCAAAGATCATTGGCATATACAAAAACAATATAATCCTTGCTGATAGCAGGTTCTCGCAATAAGCGAGTTCCTTGAGCAAAGGTAAATTGAGCCGCAAGGAACAGCAGTATTGTTAAATATAAATTTTTCATTTTCTTGATTTGTGATAAGTCTACTTTAAAAATAAGGAATAGCTTCAGTAGCAAAAAACCATTGATGGAAAAAATAATGGTCGATGAACGATGGAATTCAAGAAAACGATAGATTTCTATCATTTCGACCACCGGCAGAAATCTAGTACTGACATTGCAAAAACAGGTCGTATTTCTGGCAAACTTAATTATATCAAGACGAGATCTCTCTCTTCGATCGAGATGACTTAGTAGCAGTCATTTCGACCATCGGGAGAAATCTCAAAATCACTTTTTAGAAAAAACCTCCCTTATAGCCTCCAAATAATCAAATTTATGACCTTCAGTTGGTTCGATATAATTTCCTTCTAAGTATTCATTCCAGCAACAAATCATTACGGTATTTCCATTGGTAGATTTGTGTTTTTCTGCTGTTAATCTTGCCTCTTCGAGTTTAGCTTTGAAAGTAGATTTATTGCTGTGAACTTTGTCTTTTCCGGGTTCACTTGGAAAACCTGTTTGTTGTGGCCAAGTGCCTCCCATCGGTCTCATATCCCAACCCATGGCTACTGGTGGTTGGTATTCGAATTCAGGATCATTTTCAAATTGCTCTGACCACCTTTTCCAGTGACTTCTATAATTTTTCCGCATATCAGCATAACTCCAATTTGCTTGATTTTCATAAGTATGATAGATATAGGCAGTCATACCCTCGAAACCTAGATTTTTAAGCCTTTTAGCATAATCTTGAAAAAGCATTTTATCAGTATACCTTCCTCCTCTCCAAGCTTCCCTAGGGTTATTGGCAACCCAATTTGTATGCATCGCATAGGGCATTTCTGCCTGTGTCATTGCGCCAGAGGTAGAAGCTATAAACTTAATCCCTGGAAATCCTGCCTTTCTAGCCAAAGCCTTTGACCTATCTAGCAGTTCCTTCATACTAATCCCATAAAAAGCAGCCCTTGCTTCTGTATCGTGTGGAAAATAAATATACACTATAGGTCTACCACTTGGATCTTTCAAATAATCCTTCCTTTTGAAATATTTATCTATCCATAGCATGGTGATTTTATCATGAACTTGGAGATAAAGTGTTTTATCTGGTTTTTCTCCTGGAAAGTTTCTTTTGGCAGCAATACTTGCCGGAGAACCTACATCCAACCAAAGCATCCATTTTTCATGGTCATCGTCGCACCAGTTCAAAGCCCATTTCATTTGCTTTGCTTCAGGTAGCTTTTCATTCTCTCTGAGCAAGACGGTCAACTGATCTTCCCATTGCTCTATGCCTGGTACGGCTACTCTTTTATAATTTGAATTATCAACTTTCCATCCTTTGGGATAATAAGTTTTTGCTTGAGGTGCAAAATCTAAATGATAATAATAGTGTCTTCCAAAAAACCAATTGTAAGCAAAAAAATCAATCCCATAACTTTTCATATACTCCAATTGCTTTCGAGCAACTTTTGGATCATCTCTTTTATAAAACCCTCCTAAACTGCTATGTGGCTTTCTGTTTAAAAAAGGACCTTCATAAGGGTTAGACTTGTTATAAACTCTTCCTTTTGGCCCCCACATTCCTGTATTTTTCAAAAATGCACAATCTTCAGGTTTATAGAGACAAGGCCAAAAACTATCAACATCTTTACTTGGATCTGCAGATACATTCCAAGATGGCATAAAATACACGCCAACCATGGCTTCATTTGAAGAAGCGACTGCTCTAGCACCAATCCCCTGATTATCGCTATCACCTGTTTGATTAACTCCAACATCAGGATTGATACCTGTATCATCTTGAGTAATCTGTTTCACTTCGCATCCCTCTGGAAGCCCTCCTGCAAAAACTAATATAAATAAAAAAGGCAAAAGTAATTTCATAAGTCTTAAAGCTTTAAATTTAAATTTAAATAAAATTGAAGCAAAAGAAAAGCCTTGGTTTATTTAAAAGGAATGATTAAGGTTTAAAATAGATGGCTTTGTTAATATTGCTTTTTGGGTTTCTACACTTTAAAATACATACCCATTATCATCTAAAAATAAAAAACCACAGCTTATCTCTAAACTGTGGCTTGTTTTAAAGAAATTGTAGATTTTAGATCTAAGATCTTAAATCTACAATCTAAAATTTAAACCTTACTTCCTTGCTATTGCTTTTTTAGCTGCTTTTACAATATTTTCAGCATTCAAGCCATATTTCTCTAGCAATTCTGTAGGTGTTCCCGATTCACCGAAGGAATCATTAACTCCCACATATTCCAACGGAGCTGGATTGTTTCTGATCAATGTTTGTGCGATGCTATCACCAAGTCCACCATTGAGTTGATGCTCTTCAGCAGATACTGCGCAACCTGTCTTCCTAACAGAAGCTAAAATCGCTTCTTCATCCAATGGCTTAATCGTATGGATATTGATCACTTCTGCAGAAATACCTTCTTCTCTTAACATTGCCTCTGCAACAACCGCTTCCCAAACTAAGTGACCTGTAGCAAAAATCGTCACATCTGTTCCCTCAATCATGTGCCAAGCTTTTCCGATTTCAAACTTCTGATCAGCAGGTGTGAATATCGGCCAACTAGGACGTCCGAATCTTAGGTAAACTGGACCTTCGAATTCAGCGATCGCTATCGTGGCTGCTTTGGTTTGATTATAATCACAAGGATTGATCACAGTCATATGGGGAAGCATTTTCATCATTCCCACATCTTCTAAGATCTGATGCGTAGCACCATCTTCTCCCAAAGTCAAACCTGCGTGAGAAGCACAGATTTTTACATTCTTATCAGAATAAGCTACTGATTGTCTGATCTGATCATAAACTCTACCTGTAGAGAAATTAGCAAAAGTTCCTGTAAAGGGAATTTTACCGCCAATTGTCATCCCTGCAGCCAAACCAATCATGTTTGCTTCAGCTATACCTACTTGAAAAAACCTTTCTGGAAATTCTTTTTGAAAAGCTCCCATTTTCAAAGAACCAATCAAATCTGCACAAAGACCTACCACGTTTGGGTTTCTTCTACCTGCTTCAAGCAAACCATCGCCAAAACCTGATCGTGTATCTTTTTTCTCTGTATATGTATATTTTAAATCTAATGTCTTATCCATTTTCTAGTTAATTAATAATCTCCTAAAGTTTCTTCTAATTGGCCTAGGGCATTTTCAAGTTGCTCATCACTTGGGGCAATTCCATGCCATTTGTGAGTTCCCACCATAAAATCAACCCCGTAACCCATTTCAGTATGCAATAGAATTAAGACAGGCTTTCCTTTTCCAGTTAATGACTTAGCTTTTTCCAATCCTTCAAGGACTGCTTCCATGTCGTTACCTTTCAAGGTTTCGATCACTTCCCAGCCAAAGGCTTCCCATTTTGCCCTCAAGTCTTTCAAATCCATTACTTCTTTGGTAGGGCCGTCGATCTGTTGTCTATTGAAATCAATCGTCGCGATCAAGTTGTCTACTTTATGATGTGCTGCGTACATGCAGGCCTCCCAAACTTGACCTTCTTGCTGCTCCCCATCACCCATCAATACATAAACTAAGCGATCATCCTTATCAATTTTTTTGACTTGAGCAGCGCCGATTGCGGCAGAAAGTCCTTGACCTAAGGAACCAGAAGCGATTCTAATTCCAGGAAGATTCTCTTCTGTAGCTGGATGTCCTTGAAGACGGCTGTTCAATTTTCTGAAAGTTTTCAATTCTTCCGCTGAAAAATAGCCACTTCTTGCCAATACGGAATACCATACAGGTGAAATGTGACCATTTGACAAAAAGAATAGATCTTCATTATTTCCATTCATATTAAAATTACTATCGTGCTTCATTTGGTTGAAATAAAGTGCGACGAAGAATTCCGTACAGCCTAAAGAGGCTCCAGGATGGCCAGACTGCACTGCATGAACCATGCGAAGGATGTCACGTCTGACTTGGCTTGAAATTTTTGTGAGTTGTGCTAAAGGTTGTTTCTCCATTGGTTTGGAATATTGTTATTTAAGAATTTGATTCGTATGTTCTTTGGTTTTTACTTTATCGATGATCTCCTCAATTTTCCCTTCTTCATCAATAATAAACGTTGTTCTAGCTGTCCCCATGTATTTTCGACCATACATAGATTTTTCTACCCAAGTACCAAAAGCTTCATGTACAGACTTGTCTTCATCTGCTATCAATGTAAATGGTAACTCCTGTTTTTCGATAAATTTTTGATGTGATTTTTGAGAGTCAGAGCTAACTCCTAAAACAACATAACCCGCTTTTTGCAATGCTTCGTAATTATCTCTCAGGTTGCATGCTTGGGCAGTACAGCCGGGAGTATTGTCTTTTGGATAAAAATAAAGGACTACTTTCTTTCCTTTGAAATCTGAAAGCTTGATCACATTTCCATTTTGATCTTTTGATTCAAACTGTGGCGCTAATTTTCCTACTTCTAATGACATCTTGTTTTTGTTTTAAAGGTTAAGTTTATTTTATCGTCCCTGACCAGGTGGATTCATTCCCTGCCATATCATGAACTTTTAATAAAACCTCTCCTCTGAAAGGTTGTTTATCATTTTTTTCAGACCAGATTAAAGCCTGCTTGTGTTCATATCGCATCAAAACCCATTCTCCGTCTACAAACGCTTCAAAATCTTTAATCCCAGACTTATTATCTGATATTCTAAACCTTATTTCGTTTGAATTAATGCGAATTGGGAGAATTTTTGGAGGCACTTCATCAGTATCGATTACAAAAGTACCAAAATTTCTTGTTTTAAATTGTATGTCATCACCTTCCCAAATGCTCCCTACAAAACTTTTCCTTCCATTAGCCGCAACAGAATAAATATGTGATTTATTCTTATTTCCTCGATATTTTGTTTGGTGAATTTTGACAGCAAGATTCTGTTGAAGGTAGTCTCCTGAAGGATTGATACTTAAAACCAGTGAGTTGTCAGTTTGATTGAGATTCATTCTTAAAAACAAATCATCCAAAAGTGTATTCTCTTCAAAATCTAAGCTAACATTTCCATTAGTGAAATAAAGCTTTTCTCCATAGGGAATTCTAGTAATCACTTTGGGATGTATCATCTCTGTGCAAACATCCAAAGAGTCAGGAACTCCATAAGTCATGTCCCAAAGGTAAACCCTCCTTCCTTTTTCTTCATAGGCTGGAGGGATTTCCATAATTCTATCACCAACAAATACTTTAGCTAAGCTCCCTTCTTTCGAAAGTTTTGTATTGATCGCAATTACCTCTCTTTCGTACTTAATAATGGTCGGTGAATTATCAGATTGAAGTGTGGTAGCTTGAAAATCTATGCTTTCGCCTTCGACATCTAAAGTTAAAACTCTCGTGTTCCCAAAAAAATCTTTCAAATTAACTTGAAAAGATTTTTTCTCTCCTTCCAAAGCTGAAATTTTCCCTTGAGTTAAAGAGTCCACATCATATAATTCTAATGGATTGTTTGGGTATGGGTACAAGCGTACAAATCGATTAAGGTATGAATGCGTCAGCAAAAACCTTCCTTGATTGAAATCAATATGATCCACATTGATCCGGAAAATAGGCTTACCATTTTCCAAAAGTTCATAAACCGGAACTCCGAAAATATTCCCGACACCATCTTGCTTGTCTACCGCATACACTTCCAAACCTACTCTTCCTGATATTTTTATATCTCTTGGAAGGACATATCTCCCACCCTCAAGAATAGGTGTGAATTCCTGTCTTTCGAATTTTCCATCCACACGAGATTCATAATCTAGAGGACGCAAGGCTACTTTATAGAGTATTGGTGGCGTATTATCTACTATTTCCTTGTCAAAACCAAAAGCAAATGGATCAATCGCTCTATCTAAACTATCTCTAATCTCAAAGTGCAAATGTGGTCCACCCGATCCGCCTGTATTTCCACCATTTCCAATGATCTCTCCTCTAGTAACTCGAAGCGAAGTTTCATCAAAATAGACTTCCAAATCATTCTTGCGCTCGGTATACATTTCCTGACGCATGCGTTCAGAAATTTTATCTGAGAATTTTTGCAAATGGGCATAAACTGAAGACTGTCCATTATAATGTTTGATATAAAGCACATTGCCATAGCCGTAAGAGGAAACCTTAGCACGATAGACATAGCCATCTGCTATCACTCTGATCGGTTCGCCATCTACGCCACCAATTTTGACATCTATCCCGCTGTGAAAGTGATTAGGCCTGATTTCAGAAAAATTTCCTGATAAGTAATTTCGCTGTCCGGGTTTGACTGGAAAGAGATAATCTTGAGCAGATAAATTCAGACTCAAGAAGTAAATAAATAAAATTATTGACTTATTTAATTTCAAAATCCAATAATTTTTGATCTTCTATGAATGCCTCTAATCTATCTCCAATATTGACTTTACCTACTCCTGCGGGCGTTCCTGTAAATATTAAATCCCCTTTTTTCAAAGTGAAAAATTGAGAAACATACTCTATAATCACCCCAAAATCAAAGAGCATCATCGATGTGTTTCCCTTTTGCCTTTTTGCACCATTAATCAAAAGATGAAAATTGATATCGTTGAAGTCTTTAAATTCAGAAACGGATAAAAACTCTCCTACTGGTGCCGACCCATTAAATCCTTTGGCGATTTCCCATGGAAGTCCTTGAGCTTTACATTGATCTTGAAGATCTCTAGCGGTAAAATCTATTCCAATTCCAATTTCATCAAAATATCTATGAGCAAATTCCTTTTTGATATATTTACCTTCCTTATTGATTTTAAGGACTAATTCTACTTCGTGATGGATGTTTTCTGAAAAATCTGGATGAAAAAACGGCATATTGTTTTTCAAAACCGCAGTATCAGGCTTCATAAATACAACAGGAGCGAAAGGTCTTTCGTTGTTGAGCTCTTCAATATGCTCCACATAATTTCTACCTATGGCAATGATCTTCATATTTCTTAAATTTTTATTGCATCAATAATAATCACTAGCTTGAAGTCTTAAATATAAGCAAGTAAAATTTATTAAGTGTATTTTATACATTTATTTTTTAATATAAGCTTCAATCAACTTTTCAGCACATCTTTCACCATCCATAGCTGCGGAAACAATTCCTCCTGCATATCCCGCACCTTCAGCACAAGGATACAATCTTTTGATTATGGGATGTTCAAAACTTTCCTTATCTTTTGGAATCCTTACAGGCGAAGAAGTCCTACTTTCAACACCTATCAACTGAGATTCATTGGTAAAATAGCCTTTCATTTTATTTCCAAATGCTTTGAATCCATCAGCTAATCTCGAAGCGATAAAATCTGGCAATACGTCGTGCATATTGACTGAGTTTAAACCTGGTTGATATGAAGTTTCCAAAAGGGATGTACTTTCTTTTCGATTTACAAAATCAATCATTCTTTGTGCAGGAGCAGTTTGTGTTTCTCCTCCTGCTTTCCATGCAGATTTTTCAATTTCTGCTTGGAACATCATCGCTGCCAAAGGGCCATATTTTTCATATTGTGGCAAGTCTTCTAACTCAACTGCCACGACTATTCCGGAATTGGCAAATTTACTATCTCTTCTGCTAGGACTCATGCCATTGACTACTAATTCTCCTGGGGAAGTAG